>CAVTWC010000055.1:0-217942 GCA_963738105.1 uncultured Alphaproteobacteria bacterium
TTTTGAAAAGGCTCATCTTATGAGGCGAAGCGAGGCTTTTGCCTCCTAAATCTTCGGAGTACACTCTGATGTCAGACACCCATCACTATTCCAGCGACGTTGCTTTCACCCCGGCAGTGAAAGCAATTCAGGCCCGCAAGGGGTCGCGCGATGGCTATGCCCAGGTCGAGGAAAACGGCGGCTGGCGCACCGAGGTCGACGAGCGCCTCGCGGGCTCCCTGGCGGAGGCCAACAGCTTTTATCTGGCAACCGCCAACGCTGAAGGCCAGCCCTACATCCAGCATCGCGGCGGGCCGAAAGGCTTTGTCAAAGTGCTGGACAAGAACACGCTGGCATTCGCCGATTACGTCGGCAATCGCCAATACATTACGCAAGGAAATCTGTCCGAAAATCCCAAGGCGCATATCTTCCTGATGGACTACGCCCATCGCCGCCGCATCAAGATCTGGGGCGAGGCACGCGTGGTCGATGACGATCCGGCGCTGACGCGATCGCTGATGCCGCAAGGCTACAGGGCGCGGCCCGAGCAGGTGATCCTGTTCAAGATTACGGCGTGGGATACCAATTGCCCACAGCACATCCCGCAAAAATTCGACGCGGCCGATGTGGCGCAAGCGCTGGCGGTGCGTGACCAGCGGATACTGGAACTGGAAGCGGAGCTTGCGGCGTTGAAGGGCGAGACCGCGCCGGCGCATTAAGGAGTGCGCAACAGACTGCGTTCCCCGGATGCAGTGCAGCGCGCCGCTTCAGCGGCGTGCGCTGCTGATCCGGGGTCCTCGCGGTAGCTGGTGGGTCCCGGCTCTGCGGAGCAGAGACCGGACGATGCTTCGCATCGCCTAGGCTGCACCGCGTCCGGGACACGCGGCCTTCAGCTGGCGTACTCACGCTGCCTGCCGCAGCGGGGTCCAGGCAAAGCCCGGATAATAATGCTGCATCATGCGGTCGACATAGGCGGTCAGATTCGCAAATCCCTCGACCTGCTCGCGCAATTTCGAATCGAAGAACGGCGTCAGGATTCCGGCGATGGCACCAAAAGCAGTAGCATCGGTGCCGCAGGGCTTGTCTCCCATCAGGTACGGCTTGTCGCCGAGCTGCACCGACAACGCAAACAGCGAACGCAGCGCCAGATCGACGTCGTCATCCGGAGCGTGGCGGCCGAGGCCGCTCAAAAGATAGTTTTCGGCGACCCGAAACTGCGCGTCTTCCCGCAGTTTTTCACGGACATGCTCCGGCGCGCCGTCGAAGAAATGCGTTGGTCCCTTGGCGAAATTCTGCGGATCGACCCAGCGCGCGCCGACCAGCGCCCAATAGACGTGATGTTCGATCATCCGCTCGAACGCCCATGCCTGGGCGCGTTGCTGCAGGTCGAGCCCGGCGTCGAAATCGAAGCCATATTTGCGCTCGACATGGGCGCGAATGAAGGTGGAGTCCGCGATGCTCTGGGCGTCATCGTCGATATAGGGCAGTTGCCCTTTCGGGGAGGCCGGCGGCATCGCCCGCTCCTTGCGATAGGCTAGACCTGCCATTTTCAACTGGACTTCGGTCTTGGTCACAAAAGGGCTGATTTCCGGCAAGCCAAAGCCTGCCCCAAAGCCATAGAGCGTAATCATGCGGTTCTCCTAAATTTCTGCGATCGCCCGAAACGAGGCCGCAAGCTAGCGGCCCCCTGCTGCCACCATGGTGTCAGCATTCTGCAGGGCGTCGGGGAGACGCACTTCCATACCTGCCACTCCAAGCGCACGTAGCGCTTCAAGCACTGCCTACCGTGGAGCGATGCAGCCTCCCGACTGCTTTGCAGATTGAGCGGGGTATCGTGGTCACGCGGATGAGGCTGCCGCCTATAGCAGTTCATCGTGGAACTCGCCGATGTTCCATTTTTCGGGTCTATTGCGCGTCCTTGGGCGGCATTCGTGGTGGAAGAAGCGGTGTAAACGATGGCTCACTGCCAGCATGCGGGGTCGCGGCCGATCCGGCTCCGGGGGAAGGATCACCCCCCGACATCTCCATGACAACGCTCGGCGTGATGTATTCCCTTACGGCTTCGATAAGGCCGCCTTCGCCGTTGCCAAAATCGGCGGCGCGACCGCCCTGCGGGTGGCCGGCGGCGATTTCACTGGCAGCCTTGTCGGTTTTTTCGGCAAGCGAGTCGCTGTATGGAATGCGGTAGGCCCTGGGGATACCACTCGGCCTATTGGTGTCGTCGAGCGCCTCGACCCATAGATAGATCGCTCCTGGATCGCCTTCGAGCGAATGCGGCTCCACGATGCGCGACTGCAGCAATTTAAAGGTGGCAGGCAATTGATCGACGCTGGCCCATCCCAGCAGTCCGCGCACGCCGACGAAATTGACGACGTAGAATGCGCTGGTCACGACCACGGCCAAAGCCTTGGCCGACCACGGCACGCGCGCATATGCCAGCACGACGAGCAACAGCGCACCGACGACCGCGTAGCTGAGCGACAATGCGAGAACAACCGATTGAAGGCTATTCACGGCGCGGCATCCTGACGCGTGTTTTCGGATCGAGATCCGCGCCGTTGTTACGCTCGTTATGGAACGTTTCCAGCAGTGATTTCTGCCGGTGCTGGACATCGATTACCTTGCCTTCGGCATCCAGACTGAAACGCAGCGCGGTCCTTTCCTCACCGGTGTGATCGAGCGTCAACTTGTCGTCGAAGATCACTTGCGCGGTCGGATTGAGCTTCTGAACCTTTACCGTCGCCTCCACCGGCTGCGCCGTGGTCGCCTGGAAGTGCGAGACATTGACGGTATATTCGCCGGGGACGATGCCGCGCACGGTGACGATTTCTTCCCGGATCGGCGACGGGATCTTCTTGCCGTTGACCACGATGAAATCGTTGCCGCCGCCGCGATCGTCGCGGTCGAGCGTCAGGAAGCCGGCCTCGCGATGGCGATACCAGACGATATTGCCGACAGGGTCCTGCACGAAGAGATCCAGGTCGTCCGGATGGTTATCCGGCCAGTCCATCGTGATGATGAATTCGGCTTTGGAATCAATCTTGCCGTCCTTCGAGTCCGGCGACACCGCGAGCAGCACAATGAAGAACATCAAGGAGATCACCTGCAACGCCTTGAACAGCATCACGCCGAGCGGGTCGAACGGCTCTTCGCGCGGATAGAGACCGAACTCATCCATCATGCTGACGTTCCAGGACCGGGGTCACGCGCGTCTCGGTCAGCGTGACGGCATCGGAAAACACCTGCTGGGTAGCCGCATCAAGCATGTAGTACTGAATTCTGACGAGGATGGAGCCGACCAGGCCCGCCAGCGTCGTGTACATGGCCACCGCCATGCCGTCGCTCATCAACCCCATGGACGATTTCATGGCGGCCTTGTCGGTCGCGTCGAGCGTGGCAATCGGCGCCAGCATGATGATGAAACCGATGATCGTACCCAAAAGGCCGAGCTTCATGAGCGTGTCGGAAGCGAATGCGCCGAACCCGTTGGAGCCGCGCAGCCGATCGGCCAACGACCGCAGCAGCAGCGTCTGATCGATGCGACCGACGCCCTGTGCCTTGGCCTTCGTGAGGAGACTGCGGATGTGGTCTGCCACCATGCCGGCCGGCATCACCTCCGCAACGATATTCGTCTTCGTGCCGTCCGGCACCGACAGGATTGCGCGACAGCGTCTTGCAGCCTCGCTCTCCAGTGCGATCGCCCGTGTCCGCCAAAGGCAATGGCAGGACGTGACGATATAGAGAACGGCGATAACGCTGGAAATATAGGTCCGATCGGAGGTGACCATCAGCCGGATCAACCCGTATCGCCAAAGCAGGACGACCGCAAAGATGCATAGACCGGTGAAGATCATCCATCGCAGCAGCGGTCCGCGTTCAGGAGTTTCCATGCTGGGTAGCGTGGTTTTCGCGCTCGTGATGGAACTCATGCTGCCTTGGCTCCCTGAGGAGGCTTCTCCGAGCCCAGATGCGAACAAGCCTCCGATCCTCAGTTAAATCAGAGGTAGCAGGAGCGGTCCAAAGAGATATGCCCGCAGCTTGTCGGGAAAATTGCCCGATCAACGCCGGGTGCCAAGCTTGCAATTGGCGGCGAATAGGGCTGTTGTTACGGTGATCCGCAACTCGTGGGGATGATCGTATGCGCCTTGTGCTCGAGCTCGTCGCGCGATTACTTATCGTCGTCGCTTTATGCCTGGGAGCTGCGACCATCTGGGCAACGATCGACGCCTATCACAGCGTCGATCGAGCGACGGCCGCATCGGCCCAACGTGTCTCGCAAGCACTGGAAGCGCTCTATTGGCGTGAATTGCTGTTGCGCAGCAACATAAGGCGCGAACATCTCCTGCCAGTACCCGAATGGCGTACCATCGAAACGATGAAGTTTATTTCGCCGGGCATCTGCATCGATTTTGAGCCCAAGGGCGACTTCGAGAAGCCGCTCTGCGGCCAGAGCAAGGGCATCGGCAAACCTGCGCCGCGCTGGTTCGCGGCGACGGTGCAGAGTGTTCTTGGAAGCCACACAGCGGTTGCCCGACCCATAAGCGTTCGCGCGACCACCGCGGGTACCGTATCAGCCGTCGCCGATCCCGACGCGGCCATAGAGCTGGCCTGGGAGCATATCCTGAATATCATCAACGTCGCATTGCTAATGGCCATAGCGATCGCCGTCCTCGCCTCGCTCGCGATTGCTCACACCCTCGCACCCGCGTGGTCGATTGTTGCCGCACTGCAGCGGATGGCGCACGGTCAATACCGAACATCCCTCCCGCGCTTCCGATCCATGGAGCTCTCCATGATTGGACGGGCGGTCGGCGATCTCGGCGTCCGTCTGGCGCAGGCCAGGGAGCAACGCGCCGTCATGACCCGGCGCCTTCTTGAAATCCGCAGCGATGAAAGGCGCGCCCTCGCCCGCGAATTGCACGATGAGTTCGGGCAGAATCTGACAGGGATTCTCGCCTTCGCCAGCACCATCGAAGCAGATTGCGCACAGGATCATGACAGAACAGGTGTCGCGCAGGACGCGCGAATGATTTCGCAAGCCGCGCTCCGCATCATGGCTTGCCTGCGGGATACGCTCGACCGGTTACGCCACCCCGCCGCCGAAGAACTCGGACTGGAGGCCAGTCTGGTCAGCCTCGTCGACAGTTGGCGATCGCTGGATGCCAGGCGACCGGTGATACAACTCGACCTGCAGGGTGATCTCGCCGACGTGCGCGGCATCGTCGCCGCCACAGCCTATCGTGTCGCGCAGGAGTGCCTGACCAACGCTCTGCGCCACGGCGCAGCGCGCGAGATATTGCTCCGGATCGAGCGACGCAGTGGGACTGAAAATGCGCTTTTGATCTGCGTCGAAGACGATGGCGGCGGCGATGCGATCAGCGTTGTGCAATCCGCCGGCTTCGGTCTGACCGGAATGCGCGAGAGAGTGGCCGCCGTTGGTGGCTCTCTATCGTTCGCGCGCGCGAGCCGTGGTCTAAGCGTAGCCGCAACAATCCCGATCGCTGCCTGACACTGTTGGCGCATGATGGATTTACCGAAAGAAAAAATTTCGATCCTGCTCGTCGATGATCATCCGGTGGTGCGGCAAGGTTACCGCCGCGTATTGGAGCATCAGAGCGACTTCGACGTGGTCGCCGAAGCCGATAACGCCGCGAGCGCTTATAGCGCGTTCAAACAGCATTCCCCTAATATTGTGGTACTGGACATATCGATGCCCGGCGCAAGCGGCCTTGAGGCGATACGGAACATCCGCCTGCGTAACAGCCGCGCGCGCATTCTCGTCTTCAGCATGCACTCCGAAGCGTTGCTGGTGAAGGCCGCTTTTGATGCCGGCGCGGGCGGCTACGTTACGAAGAGTAACGAACCGGCGGTGCTCATCCGAGCGGTTCGTTCAGTTGCCCGGGGCGAACGCGCGATGAGCGACGACGTCGCCCACCTTCTGGCCGCAGAGAGCCTCGCCCCCTCTCGATCGGCGCTTGATCATTTGGGGGAAAGGGAAGTCGAAATCCTTCGGCAATTCGCGGCCGGCTCTACCGCAAAACAGATAGCTTCAAGTCTCAATCTCAGCGTGAAGACTGTTCAGAATTATCACTATCTCATCAAGGCCAAGACCGGCATGCGAACGGATGCCCAACTCGTCCGGCTTGCCGCTGAATGCGGGCTGACCGATCTGTAGCCCACGACCGGCACGTTTTCCCGACCTTCGCTTTGCCCCACCAAAAAGCAGAAGCCGTTGGGCAGCACTTGTGGCCAGTACCATAGACGAACAGGCATACCGAATCAGCTTCGCACCAGAAACAACCGCGCCAAGACGCAACGAGCCCTCTCGATCTCGAGCGAAAATACAACAGATTTCATAGCGGCTTCGAACGAGAGCTTAGCTCGTGCAGAAATCGATATTCTGCGCGGTTAACCGGCCGGATCGATGCATCGGATGGCAGCCACCTATCGGACATCTCGGCCGCAAAGCGGGCGCCCTGCCAGGCGCGGCGCAACACCCGCCGGGCCCAGTGGGCCAACTGCCGTTCCGCAAAGGCCAAGACGGCGCCGAGCAGGCGCAGAGCCATCGCGGTGACGGCCCAGCGGAGGTCCCCGGGGTTGAATGAGACCAAACGCGCCAATACAAAGGTGTGTACTCGGGCATGAACTTGGGCATAAGCGCGCCACAATGGTCCAAAATTTTCCCGGGCGCCGAAGGCTTGAAGAATCATCATGGACAAATTCCTTCTCCGTTGAAGTGTTGTCCAAGGTATAGCCGCCACCTGCTGCCAACATGCTGTCAGCAGCAGACAGGCTTCCTTGAGAAAATCGCGACCTGAAAAAAGAGAACCGCCATGAGACGCGCCGACCGGCTGTTTCAGATCATCCAGGTGCTCCGGCGCACCGGCAAGCCGCTGACCGCGGACGCCATCGCCGAGGAACTGGAAACCTCAAAGCGCACGATCTATCGCGACATCGCCACCCTGATCGGCCAGCGCGTGCCGATCCGCGGCGAGGCCGGCATGGGCTATATTCTGGAGAAGGGCTTCGACCTGCCGCCCTTGATGCTGACGCCGGACGAGATCGAGGCTGCGGTGCTGGGCGCGCAATGGGTGGCGGGCAATGCCGATCCGGCCCTGTCACGCGCCGCGCAGGACCTGATCGCCAAGATCGCCGACACCGTGCCGGAACGCCTGCGGCCCTTTGTGCTCGAACCCGCCAGCCGCGCCCGGCCGGACTGGCGCCGCGAGCCCGACCGCATCGACATGGCGCGAACCCGGGCCCAAATTCACGAAGGCAAGAAAATCGCGCTGCGCTATCGCGACGAGCACGGCCGCGACAGCGAGCGCACGATCTGGCCGATCGCGATCGGTTACCACGAGGCGGTACGGATCCTGGCGGCATGGTGCGAACTGCGGAAGGATTTTCGCAGCTTTCGCACCGACCGCGTCATCGACGCCGACTATCTCGATGATCCCTATCCGGAGCGGCGCGCCGCGCTACGGGCGAAATGGCGGCGCAGCCTGGTCTGGGAACATCCGGCGGATACCTGAGCCTTTGTTTTGACGCGTTTTCTTCACGGGAACCGTTGGCCACGCGGCAGCCAACTGGCCCGCCGCGGCATAACCGGCTAAAGCGAGCCATGGAGAACAGCGAACCAGCGGTTGCGGTGGAAAGTCCTTGCCAGGCGTGCGGGGCCTGCTGTGCCTATTCGTCGAACTGGCCGCGCTTCACCACCGAGGACGATTCCGCGCTCGACCTGATCCCGGAAAAATTCGTCAACGCGCGATTATCCGGCATGCGCTGCGACGGCGACCGCTGCTCGGCGCTGTCAGGCAAGATCGGCGTCGCGACATCGTGCGGGATTTACGCCGTGCGGCCGGAAGTCTGCCGCACCTGCATGCCGGGCGATCCCGAATGCGACATGGCGCGGCGGCGGCACGGCTTGCCGGTGTTGGGTTAGCAGGGCTCCTCGTCGTCCTGCGCACGCAGGGACGACGCGGTATCGCTTGAACTCAGGCCGTCACGACCTCGAGTTCATCATCGAGTTCATCCTCGAGCGGCGCGAACGTGCTGAGCGGCTTGGTCGACAGCGTGATCGGCTTGCGATGACCGTAGGATGAGGACGGCGCGGAGCGCGCGGCCGACTCGCGGGACAACGCATACAGCGTGGAACCGACGCGGCCGCCGAGCTGGGTCAACTCGCGTTCGCTGCAGCGCGACGCAATCGAGAGCGCCAGCGCATGCAGATGGCTGCGGCGATAACAGAACAGCGCCAGCATGGCCCGAACTTCGGAGGAAATACTCTCCACGAGTTTGGACAGGCCATTTTCGTTGGCACGATACATTTCACCGAGCAATTCGTCCCGGACCGGGCAGAAATCGTTCTCGAAGGCTTCGCGGCTTGAAAACATGGCAGTTCTCCCTAACCGGGAGGATGCAGTGCAATTCTCTAACGAAAGGTTAACCAACAGGGACGGTAGTCACCCGGGGTAGTTGATCGCGTGACGCGAATCAGCGTCACGCCCCGGCTGATTTGCGGCTTGTAACCCGTTCGGTCGTTAAGGATTGATTCGCCGGACCTTCGCCCGCCCGCGATGAGGCGCTGTCGGGTCACACGTCAGTGACCCCTGCCGTCAGCTATTCGCGGCCATGAAAATCGAAAGTCCAAACCCGGTCAGGTGGTGCAGCGACTGGTCGACGCCGATCAGCGTCCAGAACCATGGATGTTCCAAGGTCACATCAAAGGTTGAGGCGCAAAGCCCCTTGGCGCGATCGATGATGAGGTGAATGACGAAATCGACCAGCGCGAGAAACCAGAACCGCGGCGCGATGATCAGGATCAGCAGCAGCGCCACCGCGAGGTGAACCAGGCAATGCGCCAGCAGCGGCATGGCCCATCCCGTCTTCTGGTCCTTGCCGAGCGCCATCCAGGACGTTTGCAGGACGAAATCGGCGATGACGTGCTTGAAGGTGAGAACGAGCATCCATCCGACAAGCGCACCGACCGGAATGGACGAGGACATGGAAGGAAACAACAAAGCTGACGCCCTTTGCTGGCACTGAGTTGAAACGGCAAGACGAAAACGAGAAACTTAAAGGCGTCAGTGTTACCAAATCCGGCCAACTCAACCGGTGCGGATCATTTATGACACCTCCCGGGACGGAATGCACCTGTGAGGAACTCGAAAAACCAGGAGTGTGGCCGAACGGCGATAGCGGCACCGCGACGTTCCGACGCGCTCCCCGAATAGAGTTACCGGCAACGGCCGGTTTGCAATCCAATCCGGGCCGGATACCATCGCCGGACAGAAAATTATTGTTCTTTTATAGATATTTACGATCTGGTTTGGGCAGCTTCGCGGCCATCACGGCAGTGACGCACCGGCCCAGGGCATGAGCCATGAGCGCTGAAATCCGCCAGCCAGAACCGGAAGCGCCTTCGCAAGCCATCAGCAATCGCCGGCAGATGTTGCTGTTTGCCGTGTTGACCTTGATCCTGACCATCGTGACCGTTGCAGGTGGCCGCACCTGGTGGAGGAATTCCGAAACGCTGACCTTTGCGGTCGGCGACCCACAGGGCCCGCAAGCGCGCTTTGCCAATCGCCTTGCAACCGTGCTGAAGAGCAACAACTCGCGGCTGCGCCTCAAAATCGTGTTCAATCCCGACAATGCCAGGGCGCTGACGGAGTTCGATCGCCGCAAGGCCGATCTTGCGGTGCTGCGCACCGATGCGAAGATTCCGTCTCGCGCCCGGGCGCTGGCGATCCTGGAGCATGATGTCGTGCTGCTGATCAGCCCGGGCGGCAAAAGGATAAAGTCGCTCGCCGAACTAAAGAAAAAGAAGATTGCGGTGCTGGGCGAAGGCGATAACAGCGCGGCCTTTGTCCGCAGCATGCTTGAACTACCTGACAATGCTGATGCCGCCGCAAGGGTGCAGGCGGCGCCGCCGAATGCGACGCTGGACAAACTGCTCAGTTCCGGCGGCTACAGCGCAGTCATCGCCATCGCGCATACCTCGACCCTGGTCAAGGGCAAGCGCTACGAGCAATATGCCAAAAACGGCGGCTTCACCCTGAACGCGATCGATGAAGCCAAGGCGCTGGCGCGGCGGAACCCCGGCATTTCGGAGGAAACGCTGGCGACCGGCATGCTGTCATCTGCGCCGCAGATTCCCGATGATGATCTCGATACGATCGGGCTGCAATGGATTCTGGTGGCGCAGTCCAACATGTCGACGACAACGGTGGGCGAGCTGGCGCGCGCTATCTACGAAGACAAGGCCGGACTTGCGCTGGAAGACGGCTTTGCTTCGAAGATCGAACCCGCCGACACCGACAAGGATGCGTTCATCGTCGCGCACCAGGGCGCGGCTGAATACATCAATGATGACACCAAGTCGTTCATGGACCGCTACAGCGACGTGATGTATCTCGCCGTGGCTGCGCTGAGCATCATCGGCTCGATCTTCGCCGCCATCTACACCAAGATCACCCGCGTCGCGCCGGAAAGAGCGGGCGAGTTGGCAACGACCGTTCTCGACATTGGCCAGAAGGTAAAACAGGCCAATTCACCCCAGGCGCTCGACGCGTTGCAGGAAGAACTCGACGACGTTCTGCGCGGCGCGGTGATCGGATTGCGTGACGGCACCATCAGCAGCAACGGGCTGGACACCTTCAAGCTCGGTTACCAGCTGGTGCGCGACGAGATCGGCACCCGCCGCGAGTATCTGAAGCAGCACCCCGATCAAGAGGATAATGTGGTGATCGTCAAGAGCGCGCAAAGCGCGTGAGTTCACCTTACGACAGCACTGGAATTCACATCCAGCGCCCGCGCCCGGATCTCGGCAATCTTGCGCTTGAGCGCAACCTGCCGCGGATCGGGCGTCGCGGCGGTACGCGCCTCGGCGATGGCGCCGGCCAGATTTGACAACGGCAGCACGCCGTCGAAGGTCGGCTTGACCAGGCCGTCGATGATGGCATGCCAGTCGGCGAGGCCGTGGCGATAGACGCTGCCATAACCCTGAATCATGTTGGCGGTCTGCACGATCGCGGGCGCTGCCTGTGGCTGCTTGGTCAGGCTGCGGGCGATCATATGTAGCCAGCGCTCGACCCAGGCCCGCTCCTTGGTGTAGCGCACCGAAAACAGCCGCCATCGCCGCAACGCTGCTTCGATCTTCAGGCGGCGAACACCCCACCGGCTGGCGGCGCTGAAGCGTATAGAAACCGGCTTGTGCGTCCAATCCGCCCAGTCCAGCACATCGAGCACCGGTTCGGCGACAATAGCGGGAAGCGCCCCGACCAGCTCATCGACGCGAAACTTCCTGACGTCGATCTTGGGCTGCAGATCTGACGGAGCCACAGCGTGCGCGGCAAGCTTCAACTGCGCGATTCGGATCGGATCCTCATAGCTCATCCGGGCTGCCATCAGCCGCGCGATTTCGCCGAACATGCCGGCATCCACATCGCTGCGGCCGACGAATTTGCGCAGCCGGTCGATATAAAGCTGGGCGTAGCTCGGGCCCTGATAGTCGATCAAAAGCCGGATGCTTTCACTGACAATCGGCCCGGCACCTTCGGGCAAATTCTCGGGCAACGCGGGCGGCGGCTCGTCGTCATCGCCGATGATATCGGCGAGCAGATAGCGAATCGAGGACAGGAAGTTTGCCACGCCGGCGATCCCGGCGCTTTACGCCGGTTTCGCCGCGGCGGAGAGCAACGCGGTTTGCTGCGCCAGCCGTTGCTCCAACGCTCCCAGGTTCTGGAACAGCCGGGCACTGGAGAGCTTGAGAAAGTAAAAACCGAACGCCGGATTCTGCACGTAGAGCTCCTCGACCTTGCTGTAGCTGACGCTGAGGATCGCGCCGGACCCGATGCATTCCAGCGACTGGGTTCGCACATTCGACGGCGACAGCATGCCGAGTTCGCCGACGATGGCGCCCACCGGCAATTCGATGCCTGATTCGATCAGCTTGAACCGACCGCTGACGATGTAAAGCATCTCATCGGCCTTCTCGTCCTTGTAGAACACGATCTCGCCATCAGCGCATTTGCGCTCGGTCATGAAAGGTTTCAGCCAATCCATCGACAGGTCGCTGTTGACGGACTTCTTCACGTCGCGGACCAGCTGCAGCATCTGATGCAAGCGATAGGAATTGAGCACCAGCACCAGGGCCTGCACCACAATGACCAGATAATTATGGCCCGGTATCGCGGTCGCGATCAGAACCAGATTGGTGAGGATGCCGAAGATCCGTAACGGGATCATGGTCCGCATCGTGGTGGTGGCGACCACAAAGACCGACGCGAAAACGGCGCTGGCGGTTCCTGCGTGTTGTGCGAGATGTGAAGTATCCATCGGGGCCAACCAATTCTGAAAACAGCTACGCGGGCTCGTATTGCGGGTGCGCTATCATCATAATGCCCACGCCGCGTTTTGATATACGGAGAAAGGGCGACGTTTTGTCGTAAATCCCGGCAATGCCTGCCAAAATGGCGCCCTGGCTCCGTTTCCCATATCGTTTGACAGCGCGTCTTATTCCCGCCCCCGTTTCCGGGTCCTGCGATAACGCTCTTTTCGCGGTCGTTGACGACATCTCCCCGGCCGGGCACTTTGTCGACCCTATTCATGCCCGGCTGGGCCGGATAGACCTTATCCTTTACCGACAGACACCACCTCCGATGTCAGAGCCGCCTCAGTCCTCAGCTTTCACACAGTTTGTGACCGCGACCGCGGGCCGCAACATGACCAAAGCGGCCTATGTCGCGGTGGTGGCCGGCGTCGTGCTGATGGTTCTGCTCTCGATCGATTCCGCCTACAGCGCGTTGCATGGCTGGCTCGATGCGCTGCTGTTCGCCTGCCTGCTTTTCTTTATCTTCGAATGGGTGATCCGGTTGCGCCAGGCGGTTCGCACGCAACGCATCGCGGGTTATCTGCTGTCGGTCAGCGGCTTTGTCGACGGCGCTGGCGCTATCGCGATCCCGCTCGCGCTGGCGCTTGGCGCCACGCCCAAGACCGCCTGGCTGCTCGGCGTGCTCTGGCTGTTGAAGGTGATCCCCGGCATTCGCGGATTGCGGCAGTTGCGCCGGGTGCTGGTGCAGGAATCCGGACCGCTATTGAGCGTGCTGGTGATCTTTCTGATGGTGCTGTTCCTGGCTTCGGTCGTGGTCTATTTCCTGGAGCGCGACGTCCAGCCTGGCACCTTCGGCAGCATTCCCGCCGCGTTGTGGTGGGCGGTCGCGACCTTGACCACGACCGGCTATGGCGACGTGGTGCCGATCACGCCGCTCGGCCGGATCGTCGCGGCCTTCGTGATGATCTGCGGCCTCGGCGTGTTCGGTCTCTGGACCGGTATTCTCGCCACCGGGTTCGCCGCCGAGACCCGCCGCGATAATTTTCTCAAGACCTGGGAGTCCGTGAGCAAGGTGCCGTTTTTTGCAGCGCTCGGTCCGGCGGCGATCGCCGACGTCACCCACATGCTGCGCACCATGGACCTGCCGGCGCGCACCACGATCATCCGCAAGGGCCAGACCGGTGACTGCATGTATTTCATCGCGTCCGGCGAGGTCGAGGTCGACTTGCCGGGCAAACAGGTCAAGCTCGGCGATGGCGCGTTCTTCGGGGAAATGGCCTTGCTCGGTAACAATCTGCGCTCCGCCAACATCACGACCACGCGGGTGTCCAAGCTGCTGGTACTTGATCTCGTCGATTTCCGCGTGTTGATGGCGCGGCATCCCGATCTTTCCGAAACCATCGACGCCGAAGCCAAACGCCGGGAGCTGGAAAACAAATAAAATGGAGACAAAAATGTCCGAAGCCACCGACGCGGCCAGCACGCCGATATTCGAACTCGACGGCGCCCGCGCCACCATCCGCCTCAACCGCCCGCGGCATCTGAACCGGCTGCAACCTGACGACCTCGACGCCTTGATGAAATTGTTCGACCGCATCGAGAGCGATCCGGCTGTCCGGGTGCTGGTCCTCACCGGTACCGGCCGCGCCTTCAGCGCCGGATATGATCTCAATTCGGTGGCGGAGCGCGCTACCAGCGCGGTCGAGGAAAAAAGTGCCGGATCGGCGTTCGAGGTGGTGGCCAACCGGCTCGAGGATCTCGGCGTTCCCACCATCTGCCGGCTCAATGGCGGGGTCTATGGCGGCTCGACCGATCTGGCGCTGGCCTGCGATTTCCGCATCGGCATCGACAGTGGCGAGATGTTCATGCCGGCGGCGCGGCTGGGCCTGCATTATTACAAGAGCGGCATCATGCGCTACACGACGCGGCTCGGTGTCGACAATGCAAAAAAACTGTTTTTGACCGCGCAGAAGATCGACGCCAAGGAAATGCTGCGGATCGGCTATCTCACCGCGATGGTTTCAGCTGAAAAGCTCGACGAGGAAGTCGATCGTCTGGCAAGCATCCTCGCCGGCAACGCGCCGGTTGCGATGCGCGGCATGAAGCGCGCGATCAACGAATTCGCGCGCGGCCAGCTCGACGAGGAAGCCGCCGACCACCGCGCCCGCGACAGCATGCGCGGCGCCGAGATCAAGGAAGGCATCAAGGCGTTCGCGGAAAAACGGCCGCCGAAGTTTTAGAACCCCTCGCGTCGTCCCGGCCAGGCGCGCAATTGCGCGTAAGGCGCCGGGACCCATACGCCGTGTGCTATCGTTTAAGCGATGCAGCAGAGGCCTTTAGCAACATAAACGCCAGGGGTTATGGGTCCCTGCGTTCGCAGGGACGACGTAAAGCCCTACTCCTCCACGAACGTCACGGTATCCGCGACACTCGCCCTTGAGGTCCGATAACTGTTCACCTTGTGGGCATGATCCGCAAAACCGAACGAAATGCCGCACACCACGCGGCGGTCATCGCCGAGATTGAAGTGTCGCCGGATCAATCCGGACTGGCGCGCCAGCGCCGCTTGCGGAATGGTGCCGAGGCCGAGTGCCTGCGCCGCCAGCATGAAATTTCCGACATAGGCGCCGCAATCGACCGCACCGTAAATCCCGAGCGGCTCGGCGGTATGGATGATAGCGACATGCGGCGCGCCGAAGAAATTGTAATTCTCCAGCGCCTGTTTGGCGTAGGCGGCTTTGTCGCCGCGCGCGATGCCGAGCGTGTTGTAGAGCTGGAAGCCGCTTTCGCGGCGGCGTTCGAGATAGACGCCGACATATTCGCGCGGTGGGGTGAAATCAGAATCATCCTTGGCGCCGGACGCGGCCTCGGCATAGATCAATTTGCGGAAACGCTCCTTGGCCTCGCCACTCGCGATCAGCACCTGCCAGGGTTGGCTGTTGCACCATGACGCCGTGCGCTGTGCTGTGGTGAGAACATGTTCGATGGTTTCGCGCGGCACTTCCTGCGGCAGGAACGCACGAACGGAGTAGCGCTCGTTCAGGAGTTCTTCGAGCACGCCGATGCGGTTTTGTTTTTGGCTTGTAGCAGCGTCCATAGCTTGGCTCACTTTCGTGCCCCGGACGCAGCGCAGCGTGTAACGGTGCGCTGCAGAGCCGGGGCCCATCAAGGTTGGGTCCCGGGTTTGCGGAGCAGCACTGCGTGCCGCACCGCGTTCGGGACATGAGAACTCATCGCCCCTTGGTCGGGATCTTGTTGAAGGGAACATTCTTGTCGACGCGGATATCGCCGGGCAGGCCCAGCACGCGTTCGGCGATGATGTTGCGCAGGATTTCATCGGTGCCACCGGCGATGCGCATTGACGGCGAACTCAGCAGCATCTGCTGGAACTGGCCGCGCGCTTCCTCTTCCGCTTCGCCGGTGAAGACGCCAGCCGCTCCCTGCAAATCCATCGCATAGGTCGCGATGTCCTGCAGCATCATGCCGGATACCAGCTTGCCGATGGAATTCTCCGGCCCGGGCCGCTCGCCCTTCGACAATGAGGAGATCGCCCGGTAGCTGGTGTATTTCAGCCCGCTCGCCTTCACCGCCCAGCTCGCCAGTTTTGAACGCGTGGCGGGATCGTCGATCGCAAGTCCGTCGTCCGTCATCAGGTTCGAGCAGAACTCGAACATTTCGGGAAAACCAGTCGCGAGCCTGGAGCCGATCGACATCCGCTCGTTCATCAGCGTGGTCAGCGACACGTTCCAGCCGTCGCCGACGGCGCCAAGCCGCTGGCTGTCCGGGATCACGACGTCGGTGAAGTAGACCTCGTTGAACTCCTGCATGCCGTTGGCCTGCTTGATCGGCCGCACCTCGACACCTTTGCTCTTCATGTCGAGGAAGAACATCGTGAGGCCCTTGTGCTTGGGCACATTCGGATCGGTGCGCGTGATCAGGAGGCCGTAGTCCGAATAATGCGCGCCCGACGTCCAGATCTTCTGGCCGTTGACGATCCAGTTATCGCCGTTCTTCTCGGCCCGGGTGCGCAGGCCGGCGACATCAGAGCCGCCGGCAGGTTCGGAGAACAACTGGCACCAGATTTCCTCGCCGGAGGCGAGCTTTGGCAGATAGCGCCGCTTGGCGTCTTCGCTGCCGAACGCCATCACGGTCGGGCCACACATGCCTTCGCCGATCTGGAACGGCTGCGTCAGCTTGCCGAACACGCCCTCTTCCTGTTGCCAGATCACCTTCTCGATCGGGGTTGCGCCACGGCCGCCATATTCCTTGGGCCAATGCAGGCAGGCCCAGCCGCCTTCGGCCTTCTGCTTCTGCCAGGCCTTGCCGACCTCGACCATGTCGTGATGCTGCAGCCGGATGCGGCCGAGCGACGATTTGGAAAGCTCCGCCTCCAACTCCTTCGGCGCGTTGGCGTCGACCCATTTGCGCGCGGTAGCGCGGAACTCGGCTTCCTGCGGGGTGTCATCGAAATTCATGGCGGACCTCTTGAGTTATCGTTCGGATATCAATTTTCGTCATTGCGAGGAGCTCTTGCGACGAAGCAATCCAGTCTTGCGTGCCGCTCTGGATTGCTTCGCTTCGCTCGCAATGACGGAGTGAATCTTCCTCTATCCTCTTCCCCTGGTCGGGATCTTGTTGAACGGAACATCCTTGTCGACCCTGATATCGCCGGGCAGGCCGAGCACGCGCTCGGCGATGATATTGCGCATGATCTCGTCGGTGCCGCCTTCGACGCGGGTGCCGGGCGCGCGCAGCAGCATCGCCTGGAATTTGCCTGTTGCTTCGGCGTCTTCAGGTCCGCTCAACACCCCAGCCGCGCCCTGCAGGTCGAGCGCATACATCGCCACGTCCTGGATCATCGATCCCGCCACCAGCTTGCCGATCGAATTCTCTGGCCCGGGCCGCTCGCCTTTCGACAGCGCCGAGATCGCCCGCATGCTCGTGTATTTCAAGCCACTGGCGCGCACCGCCCAATGCGCGAGCTTGGTGCGCACGCCGCGATTGTCGATCGCGAGCCCGTCTTCCAGCATCAGGCTGCTGCAGAACTCGAACAACTCAGGGAAACCGGTGGCGACGCCGGCGCCGATCGACATCCGCTCGTTCATGAGCGTGGTCAGCGACACGTTCCAGCCGTCATTGACTTCGCCGAGCCGCTGCGAATCCGGAATCTTCACGTCGGTAAAGTAGACTTCATTGAAGTCGGATTGCCCGCTGGCCTGCTTGATCGGCCGCACCTCAACACCTGGGCTCTTCATGTCCAGGAAGAACATGGTGAGACCCTTGTGCTTGGGCACGTTGGGATCGGTGCGGGTCAAGAGAATCCCATAGTCCGAATAATGCGCGCCCGAGGTCCAGATTTTCTGGCCGTTGATGACCCAGTCGTCGCCGTGCTTCTCGGCACGGGTGCGCAGCCCCGCGACATCGGATCCGCCGGCGGGTTCGGAAAACAACTGGCACCAGATCTTCTCGCCCGAGGCTAGCGGCGGCAGATAATGGCGCTTCTGGTCCTCGCCGGCGAAACTCATCATGGTCGGGCCGCACATGCCGTGGCCGATGATGAACATCGCGCTGAGCTTGCCGAAGGCGCCCTCCTCCTGCTGCCAGATCACGCGCTCGATCGGGGTCGCGCCACGGCCGCCATATTCCTTGGGCCAGTGCAGACAGGCCCAGCCGGCATCGGCCTTTTTCTTCTGCCAGGCCTTTGCGACTTCGAGGACGTTGACGCCCTTGAGCGCGGTGCGGCCGAGCGAGGCCTTGCGCAGTTCTTCTTCATACTGCTTCGGCGCGTTTGCCGCGATCCAGGCTTTCGCCTCGGCGCGGAATGCGGCCTCCTGCGGGGTGTCGTCGAAGTTCATTCTGAAGTCCCTTGCTGGTCGTCCCTGCGAACGCAGGGACCCATAACCACTGACCTACATATTTGTTTCGGGCTTTCGCTCCGTCACTCCCTTGCGACTCCTCGGCGTATGGGTCCCCGCGTTCGCGGGGACGACGCTGTTACGCCGCGTTCTTCTTGCGCATCCGCTCGATCAACTGGTCTTCCCAATACGACAGGCTGCCGAGCCCGAGCGCGGTGGCGTTGGCGCGGCGGTAGTACATGTGACAGTCGAACTCCCAGGTGAAACCCATGCCGCCATGGACCTGGATGTTGTTCTTCGCGCAGTGCTGGAACGCCTGCGTCGCACTGATCCGCGCGGCGGCGGCGGCTTCCGGCAGCTCGCCGGCATTGGTGGAGAGCGCCCAGGCACCGTAGTAACAATTGGAGCGCGCCAGCGTTGCCGAGACATACATGTCGGCGAGCATGTGCTTGACCGCCTGGAACGAACCGATCGGGCGGCCGAACGCGATACGATCCAGCGCATAGTCGCGGCCCATTTCCAGCGCGCGATCCGCACCGCCGACCTGCTCGAACGCCATCAGCACCGCGGCCCGGTCGATCACCTGCGAGAGAATGTCCCAGCCTTGATTGGCTGCACCGAGTGGCTCGGCCTTGCAATTTTTGAAGGTGAGTTCGGCCTGGCCGCGCGACGGATCGACATTGGTCAGCGTCCTGGCTTCAACGCCGCCCGCTTTCATATCGACCAGAAACAGCGAGATGTCGGCCTCGCGCCCGCCAGATCCGGTGCGCGCCGCGACGACGGCAAAATCGGCGATGGCGCCATCCGGCACCGGCTTCTTGACGCCGTTAAGGATGCCTCCGGCGGCCGAAAGCTTTATGCCCTGCGGCGACGGATTGCCCTTGCCTTCGAATAGCGCCAGCGTGCCGATCGCCTCACCGCTCGCGATCTTCGGTAGCCATTTCTGCTTTTGCGCTTCGCTGCCGGCCAGCAGGATCGCTTCCGCCGCCAGATACACCGTCGACGAAAACGGCACCGGCGCCAGCGACCGGCCGATTTCCTCTGCGATCACGCAGAGCTCGAGATGGCCCGCACCGGCGCCGCCATATTCCTCCGGGATCGCAACGCCGAGGAAGCCCATCGCGGCCAACCCCTTCCACAGCTCTCGGTCATACGGCTCCTTGCCGTCGAGCACGGTGCGCACCGCCTTGGGCGAAGATTTCTCGGTGAGAAATTTGCGGGCCTCGTCGCGCAGTTGCTTCTGGTCGTCAGAGAAATCGAAGTTCATGGCGCTACTCTGTGGTGTGAGGAAGTCGAAAACATGAAAACCGTCATTCCGGGATGCGCCACTTGGCGCAGGCCCGGAATGACGTTCGAATATTTGGCGGAGCTGGTTTTCATTGCAGCACGATCACGTCTTCGCCGGGACGCTCGGCATAGAGTCGTTCTACCAGTGCGGCACGACGCTCGAGACTGGCGCGCTGGTTGATGTAGCCCTTGTCGGTGAGTTCGTTGCCGTCGATCGAGGCCGGCTCAATCATCAACATCGCACGCGCGATTCTCATGCTGCTGGCGCCTTCGGTCGATTTATTATGCGCCTGCAAGCCCTGCTTCAGGCAAGCCAGCACATCCGGATGCCGGACGACGTCCTCATAACTGGCTTCGGGATTGCCGACGATCTGCCGGCACGCGTGTAGATTGGGCCACGCCAGCAGGCCGACATACGGCCGGTCCTGTCCCGCCACCAGCGCGTCCTGCACGACGGGTGTCGCCGCGGCGATGGCGTCGGTGCGCAGCGAGCCGACATGCACGAAGGTGCCGGTGGTGAGCTTGAAATCCTCCACCACCCGGCCCGCGAAGATGATGCCCTGCACGGGGTCGGCGGGATCGACGAACACGCCGGCATCACCGATGCAATAGAAGCCTTCCTCATCGAACGCGGCTTTAGTCAGATCGGGCCGGCCGAAATAGCCCGGCGTGACGTTGACCCCGCGCAGCCGCAATTCATATTTCGATCCGACCGGCACCATCTTCAGTTCGACGCCGGGAAACGGCAATCCGATCAGGCCGACGCGCTCGGTGTCCCAGTAGGTGCCGGTTGAGGTCGGCGCTGTCTCGGTCGAACCCCAGCCGGTATAAAACACCAGGCGCTCGCCGGTGGCGCGCACCGCCAGTGCCTGCATCCGCTCATAGAGATCATCCGGCAACCGCGCCCCGCCATAGGCCATCAAGCCAAGGTTCTTGAAGAAGCTGCGGCATAGCGCGTCGTCTTTTTCCATCGCCGCCGCCAGCGCGGCGTAACCCGCCGGAACGTTGGCGTAATAGGTTGGCGATATCTCGCGCAGGTTCCGCAGGGTCTCGTCGATCAGGCCCGGCATCGGACGGCCGTCGTCGATATAGAGCGCACCGCCCTCGATCAGCACCGGATTGAACAGCGCGTTGCCGCCCATGGTGTGGTTCCACGGCATCCAGTCCAGATAGGTCGCCTGCGGCGCGTTGGGATCACGCGGCCGGACCTGCATCATCATCGCGGCATTGGCGCACATCATCTGCTGCGTATTGATGACCGCCTTGGGCATCCCCGTCGAACCCGAGGTGAACAGCAGCTTTCCGACCGTACACGGCGTAATTTGCGCGATCGAGGCTGCGACCTCGCGCGTGACCGGCGTCGCCGCCAGTTCGGAAAAACTAACGCTCTTGATGCCGTCGCAGGGTCGCGCGACATGGATGACTGTGACGCCGGTGAGATCGAGCGCCTTCAACGCCTTCTCGAAGGTCGGGCCATCCTGCACCATCACCAGCGCCGGCTTGATCAGGTCGAACAGATATTTCAGTTTAACGTGATCGTGACTCATCAGCGAATAGGCCGGCGACACCGGTGCGGCCGGAAACCGCGCCTGCATCGCAGCCTGCGTCATCAGCGCATGCTCGATCGAATTGCCCGAGAGGATCGCGACCGGCCGGCCCGCTTCGAGTTTCAAATTGAGCAAGCCTTGGGTCAACGCATCGACGGTTCGCTTGGCTTCGCCGTAGCAGAGCTTGCGCCATTGCCGCTCGGGCCCTGTGCGTTGCGCCAGCCAGATGCGATCGGGCGTTTCGTTCGCCCATTTCGCCAGCGACGCCGGGATATGTTTCTCATAGGCCTTGAGCGGAATCCGCGACTTCAGGACGATGACGCCATCGGGCCGCCGCTCGACCGCAATGTCGCGCTCCAGCCAATTGATCTTGCGAAAGCCCGGCTTGGTCATCACCGCAGCCGCATTCCCATCCATTTTGCGTCTCCCGGAATTTCGGTCCGTTGCGGATCCTTGGTCGTTAGTACGGTCCTATTCTTATCGCCCGACATCGACAGAGCGATTGAGTCTCACCCGGCTGACTCCGTTATCATGTTCGATCAGCAGCGGTTGAGTCACGCGGTGCTCCCAAGCATCGTCGTCCCGGCCTTGCGCCGGGACCCATACGCCGTGTCGTCTCGTTGGGGCATGATGGCCAAGTCCTTCCGAAACATGAACGCAAGGGGTTATGGGTCCCCGCTCCCGTGCGCAATTGCGCACTAGGCGAGGACGACGGCGGTACCACTACCGCGGCGCCATGCGGATGGCGCCGTCGAGGCGGATGGTCTCGCCGTTTATCATCGGGTTCTCGACGATGTGAACCGCGAGGCTGCCGTATTCGGACGCATCGCCGAGCCGCGCCGGATGCGGCACCTGCGCGCCCAGACTTTTACGGGCTTCCTCGTTCAGGCCCATCAACAGCGGCGTCAGGAACAGACCCGGCGCGATGGTGTTGACGCGGATCTTGAGGCTGGCGAAATCGCGCGCGGCCGGCAGCGTCATGCCAACGACACCGCCCTTTGAAGCCGAATAGGCGATCTGCCCGATCTGACCTTCATAGGCCGCGACGCTCGCGGTGTTGATCGCAACGCCGCGCTCCTCGCCGATGGGGGCTTCGGTCGCCAGCCGTTCGGCGAACAGGCGCAGCACGTTGAAGGTGCCGATCAGATTGACGTTGATGATGCGAACGAACTTGGCCAGCGGATAGACGCCATCCTTGCCGACGATGCGCTGCGAACCGCCGATCCCGGCGCAGTTCATCAGCACGCGGGCGATGCCGTGCGAACTTTCAGCCTTGGCCAGCGCGGCCTTGACCTGCTCCTCGTCGGTGACGTCGGCGTGCAGCGCCACGCCCTTCACTTCAGCAGCGACCTTCTCGGCGTTCTCCTTGCTCTGGTCGAGCACGCCGATCCTGGCGCCTTTGGCGGCCATGGCGCGGGCGGTGGCGGCGCCGAGACCGGAACCACCGCCGGTGATGACAACGGCAACGTCTTTCAACTGCATGACAAAAACCTTTCCTTGGGCGTTTCTTCTCTAGACTTTTATGCAGGCGTCCGAATCGACCGTTATCCGGCCGCCACGGCGCCTTTTTCTTGATTGGTCGTGAGCACGCCGCCACAGATCAGCGCTTCCATGTGGCGGATATATTGGCGACAGACTTCGTCAGTGACCGGTCCGACGCCGGTCGCGCGTGACATCGCGTGGCGGCCGAAGAACAGATGATCGCAGGCCCCGATCAGGCTGGTGTAAAACAGCACCGGATCGATCTGGCGGAACTCGCCGGCCTTGATGCCTTCGGCGAGCAGGCGGCGATGAAAATCCAGCAGCGGCGCGACAAAGAATTTCGAGACTTCGTCTGCGGCCTCAGCGCTGCTTTCGTGCAGCAGATAATGGATCAGCCGGTTCATATAGGGGAACTGGTGATAGGCCCGGATGATACCGGCGATATGCAGTCGCAGTTTCGCGGTCGGCGTGATCGGTTGCGCCAGTAGATATTCAAGCTGCGCCATCTCGGTGGCGGCGTCGCGCGCGAGCAGCGCCAGCAGCAGGCCGTCCTTGTTGCCGAAATGGTATTTCACCAGCGCGGCGTTGACGCCCGACTTCTGCGCGATGTCGCTGAGCGAGATCTCGATCGAGGAACGCTCGATCATCAGTTCGCTCGCCGCCACGATCAGCTTCTCCGCGGTGGCATTTCGTCCACCCGGAACTTTTCCAAGCTCAAGCCTGGCCGGTACGCTGGTATTCAACTCTGACGCCATCAACCTGCCTGATGTGAAATCCGCGCGCAGATAAGCCGAAGCTGGGGCCGTACTCAAGAGTTAATTGATTGATTGACTAAATCCTCAAGCCCCACTTAAATCCCGCCCAATCCAACCCCCATTCAAAAACAAGTCAGGGAGAACAGAGATGGCCGAGGCTTATATCGTCGCTGCCGCACGCACCGCCGGCGGACGCAAAGGAGGGCGCCTCGCCGGCTGGCATCCGGCCGATCTCGCGGCTTCGGTGCTGGATTCGCTGGTCGAACGCACCGGCGCGGACCCGGCGCAGATCGAAGACGTCATCATGGGCTGCGTGATGCAGGCCGGCGAGCAATCCAACAACATCGCGCGCAACGCCATCATGGCCTCGAAGCTGCCGGAAAGCGTGCCGGGCACCTCGGTCGATCGCCAGTGCGGATCGTCGCAGCAGGCGCTGCATTTCGCTGCGCAGGCGGTGATGTCGGGCACGATGGATATCGTGATCGCCGCCGGTGTCGAAGCCATGACCCGGGTGCCGATGGGGCTGGCGTCCTCGCTGCCCGCCAAAAACGGCTTTGGGCATTACAAGAGCCCGAACATCGAGAAGCGTTATCCGCACATCCAGTTCAGCCAGTTCACTGGCGCGGAAATGATGGCGGAGAAATACGGCCTCTCCAAAGATGAACTCGATCAATATGCCTATGACAGCCACCAGCGCGCGATCGCGGCAACCCAGGCCGGCAAGTTCAAGGACGAGATCATTCCGCTCCAGATCACCCGCGCGGATGGTTCGACCGACACCCACTCGATCGACGAAGGCATCCGCTTCGACGCCAGCCTCGAGGGTATCCGCAACGTCAAGCTGATCGCGGAGAACGGCAAGCTTACCGCCGCCAGCGCCAGCCAGATCTGCGACGGCGCCTCGGGCGTGATGGTCGTCAACGAAAAGGGTTTGAAGCAGCTCGGTATCAAGCCGATGGCGCGGATCCATCACATGACCATGATCGGCGGTGATCCCGTGATCATGCTGGAAGCACCACTGCCCGCCACCGAGCGCGCGCTGAAGAAAGCCGGCATGTCGATCGACGACATCGACCTGTACGAAGTCAACGAGGCCTTTGCCTCGGTACCGACAGCCTGGCTGAAGACCACCGGCGCCGATCCGGCGAAACTCAACGTCAATGGCGGCGCCATCGCGCTCGGCCATCCCTTGGGCGGCTCGGGCACCAAGCTGATGACGACGCTGGTCAACGCGCTCAAGCAACGCAACAAGCGCTACGGCCTGCAGACCATGTGCGAAGGCGGCGGCATGGCCAACGTCACCATCGTCGAGCGGTTGTAAGAGCTAAATAACAAAGCATCGTCATCCCGGCCTTGCGCCGGGACCCATAACCACCTGCGTCAGAGAGAAAGGCGTGGAGTCAACTCCACATCATCTCGCCGACGCTGCGGCTTATGGGTCCCTGCGCCCCGTGCGCAATTGCGCACCAGGCAGGGACGACGGAGAGGCCGAGGAAACTCCATGACCCACCCGTCGGTTCACGCGCGAAACCAGCCTGACAAGATCGCCTACCAGATGGCGGCGACGGGCAAGGCGATCACCTATCGCGAGCTCGATGAACTTTCGAACCAGGGCGCGCATCTGTTTCGCACGCTCGGGCTGAAGGCCGGCGATCATATCGCCTTCCTGATGGAAAACCGGCTGGCGTTCATGGAGATCTGCTGGGCGGCGCAGCGCGCCGGCCTGTATTACACCGCGATCAGCCGCTATCTGACCCAGGACGAGATCGCCTACATCGTCAAAGACTGCGGCGCCAAGCTTGTCATCACCTCGCCGAAATGCGCCGAGCAGATCATGGGGCTGGTCAAGGGTGTACCAGGCGAGCCGCTGTTCTTCATGCTCGACGATCCCTTACCCGGCTTTCGCTCCTGGGACCGGGAAGTGATGGCGCAGCCGACCACGCCGATCGCGGATCAGGTCGCCGGCTACGACATGCTGTATTCGTCGGGCACCACGGGCCGCCCCAAGGGCATCAAGCGGCAATCCGAGAACAATCCGATCGAACTGCCGAATCCGTTCCTGCGGATTCTCTGCGCCGACATGTGCGGCATGAATGCCGACAGCATCTATCTGTCGCCGGCGCCGCTGTATCACGCAGCACCCTTGCGCTTCAACATGATGGCAATCGTGCTCGGCGGCACCTCGGTGATCATGAAATCGTTCGATGCCGAAGGATTCCTCAGGCTGGTCGAACAACACAAGGTCACCCAGTCGCAGCTGGTCCCGACCATGTTCGTGCGCATGCTGAAGCTGCCCGATGAGGTCAGGCTGCGCTACGACGTGTCGTCGCTGAAAGGCGCGATCCATGCCGCTGCCCCCTGCCCGATCGACGTCAAGGCCAGAATGATCGAATGGTGGGGACCGATTCTGATCGAATATTACGCGGGTTCCGAAGGCAACGGCGTCACGGTGTCGACCTCGCAGCAATGGCTGGATCATCGCGGCACCGTCGGGCGCGCCGTGGTCGGCAAGGTCCGGATTCTAGGCGAGGACGATAAGGAAATGCCGGTGGGGCAGATCGGCACGGTGTATTTCGCCGATGCGCCGGTGTTTTCCTATCACAACGATCCCGACAAGACGAAGCGCGCTTACAATTCGCGCGGCTGGTCGACGCTCGGCGATGTCGGCTATCTCGACGACGAGGGCTTTCTCTACCTGACCGACCGCAAGTCCTACATGATCATTTCCGGCGGCGTGAACATCTATCCGCAGGAGACCGAGGATGTGTTGATCACCCATCCTGCTGTCGCCGACGTCGCGGTGTTCGGCGTGCCGAACGAGGAGATGGGCGAAGAGGTCAAAGCGGTGGTGCAGCCGCACGACATGACGCGCGCCGGCAAGCAACTGGAAGCCGAGCTGATGGTGTACTGCCGCCAGCATCTATCGCCGATCAAATGCCCGAAAAGTATCGACTTCGAAGCCGAACTCCCGCGCACGCCCACCGGCAAGCTCGTGAAGCGCCATCTGCGCGACCGTTATTGGCCGAAGACGGCGGTGAAGGTGTAGGGCATAGAGTTCACTCTCGTCATGCCCGGGTAAAAGCGCGAAGCGCGTCTTCGCGCTAGATGTCCCGGGCATCCACGTCTTAGCTGAACTCACGTTGGAAAAGACGTGAATGGCCGGGACGAAGCCCGGCCATAACGAACTCTCCGGCTGCTTGTCGGGACGGGCTCCGAGGAATTTCCCCGACATCAATCATTCGACACTGACCGAAGCATCGTAGCAGCTCGAACTGACATGATCGCTCCATCGCCGATCGACACCGATTGGCAAACACAGGAGCAACACAATGGACAACAGCGCAAACCAGAGCCTGGTCATCACGGCGTTTTGGCAGGTCAATCCCGGCGAGGAAGCTGCCATCGCCGGACTGCTGAAGGAATTTTTGCCGCAGGCTCAGCAGGAACCGGGCGTGAAGGAATTCCAGATCCACCAGAACACGGCCAAGCCGAACGAATTCTTCTTCTACGAAGTGTTCGCCGGTGAAGCCGCTTTCGCCGATCACCAGCAGACCCGGCATTTCAAGGACATCATCGTCGAGCAGGCAATCCCGAAGCTCGCCAAACGCGAGCGGGCGCAGTTCCGGTTTATCTAGCTGATGAGATCGGTGTCCCGGACGCGGTGCGGCACGAAGTGCCGCTCCGCAGAGCCGGGACCCACGAGACCTGGAGCAGATTCATCATGGGCCCCGGACCAGCGACGCACCGCAAGAGCGCTGCGTCGCATCCGGGGCACGCTGACGCATGCATGCGACAGATTCGTCATGCCCGGCCTTGTGCCTGATATCCACGTCTTTACAACTTCACGACAGGAAAGACGTGGATGGCCGGGATGAACCCGGCCATGACGAGGAAAAAACAATGACCGCACTTCCCGACATCCCGTTACCCGCCACCATCCGCTCGCGCTTCGTCGATGGCATCAACGGCTTGCGCATGCATGTGCTGGAGGCGGGCTTCGAAACGAAGGGACGGCCATGCGTGCTGCTGTTGCATGGCTTTCCCGAACTCGCGTTCAGCTGGCGCAAGGTGATGCCGGTGCTGGCGGCGGCCGGCTACCACGTGATCGCGCCGGATCAGCGTGGCTACGGCCGCACCATTGGCTGGAATGCCGACTATGACGGCGACCTCAATTCGTTCCGGCTGCTTAATCTGGTGCGCGACGCGCTCGGGCTGGTTTCGGCGTTCGGATACACGAGCATCGATGCCGTGGTGGGACATGATTTCGGCAGTTCCGTCGCGGCCTGGTGCGCGCTGGTGCGGCCCGACGTGTTTCGGTCGGTCGCACTGATGAGCGCGCCGTTTGCGGGGCCCCCGGCGCTGCCGTTTAACACAGCTGATGCACCGGCCTCGCCCAAGCCGGCCGATCCCGTGCATCGCGAACTCGCCGGCCTGCCGCGGCCGCGAAAACATTATCAATGGTACTACTCGACGCGCGAGGCCAACGCCGACATGCATGACGCGCCGCAGGGCGTGCATGATTTCCTGCGCGCTTACTACCATCACAAGAGCGCCGACTGGAAAGACAACAGACCGTATCCGCTCAAATCATGGTCCGCGGGCGAACTGGCGAAGCTGCCGACCTATTATATGATGGACCTCGCGCAGAACATGGCCGAGACGGTCGCGCAGGAAATGCCGTCGGCACAGGCGATCGCCGATAACCAATGGCTGCCCGATCGCGAACTGGCTTTCTACGCCGGCGAATATGAGCGGATCGGCTTTCAGGGCGGCCTGCAATGGTATCGCTGCGGCACCGCGGGCGAATTTACCGCGGAATTGCAGACCTGGTCGGGCCGCAGCATCGACGTGCCCTCCTGCTTCATCTCGGGCAAGCAGGACTGGGGCACCTATCAGCGCCCCGGCGTGTTCGAGACGATGCAGACCAAGACCTGCAGCAATATGATCGGTTGCCATCTGGTCGAGGGCGCCGGCCATTGGGTGCAGCAGGAGCAACCCGCTGAAGTGAGCCGGCTTTTGCTGGAATTCCTGCAGGCCGCGCAGCGGCAATACGCCATTTGACCTACCGGGAACTCGCCCTTATAACAATTTAGAATAATTCTAAATTGGATTAACAAGGGTGCCCCGTGAAGAATTTCTCCGATTTGACCGAGCGCGAGGTGCTGGCGGTCGCGATTTCCTCGGAAGAGGAAGACAGCCGCATCTACATGACCTTTGCCGAAGACCTCGCCGGGCGGTATCCGGACTCGGCGAAGATATTCGAGGAGATGGCCGAAGAGGAACGAGGCCACCGTCATCGGCTGCTCGAATTGTACGAACAGCGTTTCGGTCAACATCTGCCGCCAATCCGCCGCGACAATGTCCGCGGTTTCCTGAAGCGGCGTCCGATCTGGCTGACCAAGAATCTGTCGCTCGACACCATCCGCAAGGAAGTCGAGACGATGGAGTTCGAAGCCGAGCAATTCTACATCAAGGCGGCCGAGCAGGCCGAGGATGTCGGAGTCCGCCGGCTGCTGGGCGACCTTGCGGAAGCCGAGAAGGGTCATGAAAAGCTCGCCTCCGAACTGACCGACCAGATCCTCAGTCCGGGCGTCCGGGCCGACGAAGACAAAACCCGCCGGCGCATGTTCGTGCTGCAATATGTACAGCCGGGTCTCGCCGGATTGATGGATGGCTCGGTGTCGACGTTGGCGCCGCTGTTCGCCGCGGCGTTCGCAACGCATCAGAACTGGCAGACCTTCCTGGTGGGACTCGCCGCCTCGATCGGCGCCGGCATCAGCATGGGCTTTGCTGAAGCGCTTTCCGACGACGGCTCGCTGACCGGCCGCGGTTCGCCGTGGCTGCGCGGTGCTGCCAGCGGCATCATGACCGCGCTCGGCGGGCTCGGCCACTCGATGCCCTATCTGGTGCCGGATTCCTGGCCGAACGCGTTCTGGATCGCGACCTCGATCGCGGGTGTCGTGGTATTCTTCGAATTGTGGGCGATCGCCTTTATCCGATCGCGCTACATGGACACGCCATTTTTGCAGGCGGTGTTCCAGATCGTGCTCGGTGGCGCCATCGTGCTTGCGGTCGGCATTCTGATCGGCGCGGCTTAGGCGCCGTCATAAAACGCACACACATTGCCATCGCGTAATGATTAGAGCATTTCCAACAGCGATCCCGCCACGACGTGCTGAAACTACGCGGCTGATGGAATAAGAGACGGCTTGCTCCGGTCTTGATGGGAGCTGCCGTGATCCAAGAGAAATCATGACCGATCGTACCCAATACGGCACCACCGCAAAGGTGTTGCACTGGCTCGTTGTGGCGCTGCTGCTGGCGCAATACCTGATCGGCTGGCTGATGCCCGATATCCATCGCGGCATGCAGCCCGGCGATGCCATGACCTGGCATATCTCGGTCGGGATGGTGATCCTCGCGCTGATCGTGTTGCGGCTGATGTGGCGGTTGACGCATCGGGTCGCACCTGAGAACTCGCTGCCGCCGTGGCAGCGCGTGGGTTCCGAGGCCTTGCACTGGATGCTGTATGTGCTGGTGCTGTTGACGACGATTTCCGGCTGGCTGTTCGCTTCGTTCCGCGGCTGGTCGATCTCGTTCTTCTTCCTGACGCCATTGCCGATGCTCTCGTCGGAAAATACCGCTGCCTTGCGGGCGATCAATCATTGGCACCAGAAGTTCGAATGGACGCTGTTGATCCTGATCGGGCTGCATGTGCTGGCGGCGCTTGCGCATCTTTTCGTCTACCGTAACCGCGTCATGCAGCGGATGCTGCCCGGATAATTTTTCGGTATCCCGCAGCAATGGCGGTCAAGCCTCGCTGACGTACCAAGCCTATTGTTCTCCGCGATCAAACTGAGCATCATCCGCTCAGGGTTGGAACCGCAGCGGGAGGCAATGCCTTGGCGAAATCACAATGGAGCTTCAAGAGCGCGACCGAATTGTCGGCGGCGCTCGCGGCAAAGCAGGTCTCCGCCGTCGAACTGGCGCAGGACGCGATCGGCCGCATCGAACGCCATGATGGCAAGATCAACGCGATCTGCGTGCGCGATTTCGACCGCGGCCTCGATGCTGCCCGCGCGGCAGACGCCGCGTTGGCGCGTGGCGAGAACAAGCCGCTGCTCGGCATTCCGCTGACCGCAAAGGAATCCTATAATGTCGCGGGATTGCCGACAACCTGGGGCTATCCGGCGCACAAGGATTTCGTCCCTCCGGATGACGCGCTCCCGATCTCACGCGTGAAAGACGCGGGCGGTGTGATCCTCGCCAAGACTAACGTGCCGGTCAGCCTGGCCGACTGGCAGAGCTACAACGAGATCTACGGTACCACCAACAACCCCTACGATCTCGGGCGCACGCCGGGCGGATCGTCGGGCGGATCGTCGGCGGCGCTGGCAGCCGGTTACGGTCCGCTCTCGCTGGGCTCCGATATCGGCGGTTCACTGCGGGTGCCGGCCTTTCACTGTGGCGTCTATGCGCATAAGCCGACCTTCAACTTGCTACCATCTCGCGGTCATACCGCGCCGCCTGCGCCACCATTGCCCTACGAGCGCGACCTCGCCGTGGTCGGTCCCATGGCACGCAGCGCGGCTGACCTGTCGCTGCTGCTTGAGGTCATGGCGGGTCCCGATCCGCTCGAGGCCGGCAAGGCCTATCACCTTGCATTGCCGGCAGCGCGCCACACGTCCCTGAAGGATTTCCGCATCCTCGTGATCGACACCGATCCGGTGTTGCCGACCGACAAGGCCATCCGCGGCACGATCGACAAGCTCGCAAGCGGCCTCGACAAGGCTGGCGCCAAGGTGTCGCGATCAAGCCCGCTGCTGCCGGATTTTGCGACGTCCTCACGGCTCTATATGCGAATGCTGATATCGTTCCTCGGCGCGAACTTCCCGCCCGAGGTCTATGCGGGCGCTGCCGCAGCCGCCGCCAAGCTTTCGCCCGACGATACCAGCCTCGGCGCCGAACGCCTGCGCGGCGTCGCACTCAGCCACCGCGACTGGGTGATCGCGAGCGCCGGGCGGACGCGGCTGCGCGCGCAATGGCGCGAGTTGTTCAAGTCTTTCGACGCGGTGATCTGCCCGGTCATGCCGACACCCGCCTATCCGCACGATCATTCGCCGGATCAGGAAGCCCGCCGCATCAAAATCGACGGCAAGGACCATGCCTATCCCGATCAGCTTGCCTGGCCCGGCATTGCGACGCTGCCCGGCTTGCCCGCAACCGCTATCCCGACCGGCTTTGCGCCTGATGGACTGCCGGTCGGCGTGCAGATCGTCGGCCCCTGGCTGGAAGACCGCACGCCGTTGAAGCTCGCCGAACTGATCGAGCGCGAGTTCGGCGGGTTTGTGCCGCCGCCGATGTTTGATGACTGATGTAATTTAGTCTCGTCATTCCGGGATGCGCCCCTTGGCGCAGACCCGGAATCCATACTTCCTGTCGTGGTTATGGATTCTCAGATGTGCAATTGCACATCATAGCTCGTTCGCTTCGCTCACGCCCCGGAATGACGGCTCAGTTTATTTCGTTCGGAACCAGAAAGGAGGAAGCATGAGCAAAGACATCGACGAACTCACCGTCCTCAACCGCGACTATGTCGCATCGGTGCAGAACTGCGACGTCAAACGGTTCGACGAAATTCTGGCGCAGGATTTTTACTGCACCAATCCCGACAAATCACTGGTCGACCGCGCCGCCTTCCTCAAGCAGACCGCCGTGCCGGTGACGATCCGGAATTTGATCGCCGACGAGGTCAAGATTCGCGTGCTCGGTGACTTTGCCATCATCCATGGCCGCACTAGTTACACCACGGCCGATGGCCAGCAGGCCTACGGCCGCTACACCGATTGCTGGGTCAGGCAAAACGGGAATTGGCTGGCGGTGGCAGCGCATGTGGCGAGGTAAAGTCTGGATAACTCGTCTTTGTCGTCCCCGCGAACGCGGGGACCCATACGCCGTGTCTTCTCGTTTGAGCGCTGCGTCGAAGGCCTTTTCAACCAACCGATGCCAGGGGTTATGGGTCCCGGCGTTCGCCGGGACGACGCTGATGATGTACACCAATCGCTTAACGCGAAGACGCAGTGCGTCCCTCACGCATCGAACATGATCACGCTGCGCACAGTCTTGCCGGCTTTCATGTTGGAAAAACCCTCGTTGATCTCCGACAGTTTCAGCTTGGCTGAAATCCAGTCTTCGAGATGCAGCTTGCCGCGCATGTAGAACTCGACTAGGCGGGGCATGTCGACGCGGAAGTGGTTCGAACCCATCGACGAGCCCTGGATCTTGCGCTCGCGCAAAAAGTCAAAACCGTGCAGTTCGATCTTCTGACCAAACGGGATCATCCCGACGATGGTCGCGGTGCCGCCGGGCGCCAGCATCGCGAACGCCTGTTCGGCGGTTTCCTTGCGGCCGAGCACTTCGAACGAATGATGCACGCCGCCATTGGTGAGATCGCGCACCTGCTGCACCACGTCGCCGTTGCGGGGATCGACCACATCGGTGGCGCCGAGCTTGGTCGCCAATTGCAGCTTGGCCGGATTGGTGTCGATCGCGATGATGCGGCCGGCGCCGGCGATCTCGGCGCCGTTGATCGCGGCCATGCCGACGCCGCCGCAACCGATCACGGCAACGGTTTCGCCGGCCTTGACGCCGGCGGTATTCACCACCGCGCCAAAGCCGGTGATGACGCCACAGCCGATCAAGGCCGCCAAATCGAGCGGCATGTCCTTGCGGATTTTGACAATGGCGTTTTCGTGCACCAGCATCTGTTCGGCGAACGATGACAAATTCAGAAACTGATTGAGCTTTTCCGAGCGCGCCCACGACAGCCGGTTGGATTGACCGGGCAGCATCTTAACGGTGGTGTCGGTGCACAGCACGGTGCGGCCCGTGGAGCAATTATCGCAGGTACCGCAGAACACCGACAGACACGTCACGACGTGATCGCCCGGCTTCACATAGTGAACGTCGGAGCCGACCTTTTCGACCACGCCGGCCAATTCATGACCGAGTACGGCGGGCAGCGGATGCGGATAGAGCCCCTCCATGAAGTGCAGATCGGAATGACAGAGCCCGGCGACCCGGGTGCGGATCAGCACTTCGCGCGGGCCGGGATTCGGGACGCTGACATCCTCGATCACCAGCGGCTTATTGACTTCATGCAGGACGGCGGCCTTCATCGATGTTTCCTCTTTTTTGTTTGTCTTATGAACTCAAAGAGCGGTCGGCTTGCTCCCTCTCCCATGGGGAGAGGGGGTACGCCCAATCGTTGGGCCGCAACCCCTCACCCGTATCGCAAGAGCGATCCGACCTCTCCCTATGGGAGAGGTAAGAGCGCATTACTCAGCGGAAGCCTACGCTGCCGAAAGCAATTCGCCAACCTCGGCCATGCCGAGGTCGTGCTCGCCGAGCAGATGGCTCGTCATCGCGCGTTGCGTATTACTTTCCGTGAGCCGGAACGGATCGCCTGATGTGACGCGGTGATCGATCACCATCCGCGACAGCAACAGCCGTTTGGCATCGCCCCGCATCGCGTGGATGCGGCCGCCTTCCCAGGCCAACGCGACAGCGCTGCCGACATGATACAACAGGCTTGTCGCGCGCCGCGCTTCTGCTTCATTATCGGTACGGCTGGCGACCTCGCGGGCAAAACCGATGGCGCGGTCGGACAGGCCGCGCAGACGGTCGCGCCAGGCCTGCGGAACATTGGCGCTGTCGTCGAGCCGCGCATGCAGATCGGCGGCGAGCGCCGCGTCGGCGCCATGGCGGCCCACCGCGCGCTTGAGCGCATCGATCGCGACAATGTTGCCGGTACCCTCCCAGATCGAGCCGAGATGCGCGTCGCGCAGCAATCGCGCGGTGGCGAATTCCTCGATGTAGCCGATGCCGCCGCGCATCTCCAACGCATCGCCGCACACCTTGCGGGCGTCGCGGGTGGCGCGGAATTTCAGCGTCGGCGTCAGGATGCGCAACAAAGCAGCCGCGTCCTGACTGCCCGCCTCGGCGCGGTCGAGCGCATCGGCGGTGAGGAAGCTCATCGACAGCGCCTGTTCGGTGGCCAGCATGATCTTCATTAATTGCCGCCGCGCCAGCGGCAAATCGATGATGCGCTGGCCGAACACCACGCGATTTCGCGCCACCGTCATCGCGTCATGATGCGCACGGCGCATCAGTGCAGTGGATTTGACGCCGTTGGAGAGCCGCGAGGAATTGACCATTTCGGCCATCTGCACGAAGCCGCGATCGAGCTTGCCGACCGCGTAGGCGATCGCGCCCTCCAGCTTGATCTCGCCCGACGCCATCGAGCGGGTGCCCAATTTGTCTTTCAACCGCACGATGCGATAGTGATTTTGCGAACCGTCCTCTAGCCGGCGCGGCATCAGGAACAGGCCGACGCCGCGCGTGCCCGGCCCGGCACCTTCAGGCCGCGCCAGCAGCATCACCACCTCGGCGTCGGCATTGCTGCAGAACCACTTCTCGCCGGTGAGGTGCCAGTGATCGCCTTCCTGCACCGCAGACGTGGTCAGCGTACCGACGTCGGAGCCGCCTTCCTTTTCGGTCATGAACTGGCCGCCCTGGGTCAGCTTGCTCATGTCGGTCTGGGTCAGTCCGTCGAGATAACGGGCTTTCAATTCCTCGCTGCCGAAATTGTTGAGCAGCTTGGCGCAACCATCCGTGACATTGATCGGACAACCCAGACCGAACTCGGCCTGATTGAACAGAAACGTAAAGGCGTGTTTGGCGACGACGGGATATTTGTCCGGCCAGCCCAAAATACCCTTGCGCACCGACATCGCGTGAATGCCGAATTCACCGAACGCTGCCTTTTCCAATTCGCGATAGGCCGGATGATACTCGATGTATTGGGAGTCGCGGCCGAACCGATCGCGCTGATGCAACACCGGTCCGTGGCGATCGGCGAGCCGCGCGCATTCGTCGAGATGACCGCCGGCGAGCCCGCCCAGCCGGTCGAGATGCGGCTCGATGTGCCGGAACAGCGCGTCCGGCAGATGTAGCCGCAGCAAATCTGTCAGCGCCGGATCGGCGCGATAGAAATTCATGCCGGAGGTATCGGGGGCCAGCAATCCGGGTTTGTCCGCAATATCGTCGCTGCGGTTGTGCTTGAGTGGCTGCATGACTAGCTCTTGTTTCGTTTCCTCGTCGCCTGATCATCGCATATCAGGGGCCGGGGTGTCGCCCTACCCGCTTCGGGGGCCGGCCGCTATTTTCGTCACCAACCGGGCCAGCGGAACCAATCCGCCTGCGGCCAATCGAGGAAGACGCGCATGGAAGTACCCAAGTACAAGACCGCCCTGATCGTCGGCGCCGGCGAAGGCCTCAGCGCCTCGCTGGCGCGGCTGTTGTCCCGCGAGGGCATCCGGGTCGCACTGGCCGCGCGTCAGACCGGAAAGCTCGGCGCACTCTGCACCGAGACCGGCGCCCGCGCCTTCGCCTGCAACGCCACCGATGCCGATGAGGTCGAGCGGCTGTTCGGCCTGGTCGAGCGCGAGATCGGAGCGCCTGACGTGGTGGTCTACAATGCCAGCGGCCGGGCCCGCGGCGCTTTCACTGATCTGGTGCCGGCGGAAGTGGCGCAGGCCATCGCGGTCTCAGCCTTCGGCGGCTTCCTGGTGGCGCAGCAGGCGGTGAAGCAGATGCTGCCCAACAAGCATGGCGCGATCCTGTTCACCGGCGCGTCCGCCAGCGTCAAGGGCTATCCGCAATCCGCACCGTTCGCGATGGGCAAGTTCGCGCTGCGCGGCCTGGCCCAGAGCATGGCGCGCGAATTGTCACCACAGGGCATTCACGTCGCACACTTCGTCATCGATGGCGGCATCCGCAGCGCGGCGCGGACCGAACCCGCCGACAAACCGGATTCGATGCTCGATCCCGACGCCATTGCCCTGAGCTACTGGAACGTGTTGCAACAACCGCGCAGCGCCTGGACCTGGGAACTGGAAGTGCGCCCGTGGGTGGAGAAGTTTTAGAGCCGACGAAGCGATCGTAGCCTAGCCGATCAACCGTCATTGCGAGGAGCGAAGCGACGAAGCAATCCAGTCCTTCCTTGCGGCCCTGGATTGCTTCGCTAGGCTCGCAATGACGAGAACAAAAAATTGGGGAAGAAACAATGAGCACCGACACCACGATCGACACCGGCACCGATGAACTCCTGTGCGTGATCCGCGACCGCGTCGCGATCATCACGTTGAACCGGCCGGAAGCGCGCAACTCGCTGTCCGACCGTTTGACGCCGGCCTTGCGCACCATGATCAGGACCTGCGGCGAGAACCCCGAAATTGGCGCGCTGCTGATTACCGGCGCCGGCACTGCTTTCTGCTCGGGCGGCGACGTCAAGGGCATGGGCGCGCATCGCGACAAGAAGAAGCTGGAAATGTCCTATGATGAGAAGGTCGCCGATCTGCAGGAGCGCCAGCGCCTGTTGACCGGCGCACTGGTCTCGGTGCGCAAGCCGACCATCGCGGCCCTCCCCGGCCCCGCGGCAGGAGCGGGTTTGGCCATCGCGATGGCCTGCGACATCCGCATCGCCGCGCAATCGGCGTTCGTGTCCACCGGCTATCTGCGGGTCGGCCTCAGCGGCGATTACGGCATCGCGTGGCTGTTGACGCGATTGGTTGGGACGTCACGGGCGCGGGAATTGATGTTCACCGCCGACAAGGTCGATGCCGCCAGATGCGAGGCGATCGGCCTCGTCAACCGCGTGGTGCCGGACGACAGACTGCAAAGCGAAGCCTTCGCAATGGCCAAGTCGATGGCCGAAGGCCCGACGCTGGCGCTGCGCTATATGAAGGACAATCTCGACGAAGCCATGCTGTTCGATTTTGCCACCGCGCGAGACCATGAAGCCGAACGGCTGGTTCGCCTGACGACAACCGCCGATCACCGCGAAGCGGTGCAGGCCTTCATCGACAAGCGCAAGCCGGTATTCACGGGAAAATAGCGAAGGCCTCAGTTGGCCGCTGCAGCGCTCAGCGCGGCATTCGCGGCGGCGAGCCGCCAGCTGGCGCAGGGAATATCCTTTGGTGCGCGCTCGATATGCTTTTCGAAGCGCACCAGCTTCCAATCGTCGGTATTGGCTGCAAAGGCGAAGCCGGATTTGCGGGCGAGCCCGATCATCGCATCGTTGGAGCGTAGCGTGTCACCAAACATGCGTTTGGCGCCGAAGGCAGCAGCACGGCATTCCAAATTGCCGAGCAGCGCCTTGCCAATGCCCTGGCCCTGCCAGCGGTCGTCGATCGAAAGGCCGAATTCGATGCTTTCGCTGTCGGCATGAAACGCATAACGCGCCTCGCCCACCACGGTCTCGAACCCGTCTATCTCGATAGTCGCAACGATAGTGAACTGATCATGTTCGCCGACATGGATGAAATCGTCGAGCACGCTTCGCGGCAGTTCGCTGATCCCACCCAGGAAGCGGTTGTAACGGGACCGGGTCGACAGCGAGCGGAAGTAGTTCTGCAGTTCCTCGGCGTCGCGGGGCTCGACAAAGCGTGCCGTCACCACCTCTCCACCGCGCGCCTGCAAGACGTCCGAATATTGCTTCAGATCATCCAAACCAAGGACAGCCATGGCGCGCTCCAATCCCTTAAAAGAACTGGGCCGGCGCCCCTCTTCAGAGGCGGCGCCGGCCGGGCGGCACTTCATGCCCGCCAGAACGGCTTCTCAGCCTCATGAACGATGTCGCTGCGGGAAACACCGACATCGTGCAGGTCGCGATCGGTCCATTGGGCCAATTCCCGGCGCTGGCGCATACGCTCTCGCCAGACGTGAATGGTTTCCTCAACCTGGGCCCAAAACCCGGAACCATGATGATTTATCATCGGTTGGTGTGAATAAATGGACATTTTTAGCTCCTAAAGCTAATCTGTTGTAGGGAATATGTGCCCTATTGGGCCTTCCCACAAACGACACTTTGTTCCATTTCAGATGAGATAAATTCATGAATGGATCGCTCGGAAAATGACCGCCAGGCTACCCTCGCTCAATGGGCTGCGGGCGTTCGAAGCGGCGGCCCGACACCTCAGCTTCACCAATGCGGCGGGCGAATTGAACGTCACGCAGACCGCGATCAGTCATCAGATCCGGCGGCTGGAGGAGGAATTGGGGATCAGGCTGTTCGTCCGGCAGAACCGGGCTTTGACGCTGACCCCGGAGGCCAGGGATTACCTGCCGGGGGTTCGCGCCGCGTTCAACGATCTGCGGCTCGCGACCGACCGCTTGCTGCGCAAGGACAACGAACACGTGCTGACGGTCTCGACGCTGGCGTCGCTGGCGGCCAAATGGCTGCTGCCACGGCTGTCCTCGTTTCAGGAAGCCCATCCCGGCATCGATGTCCGCATCACCACGTCAACCGCGCTGGTCGATTTCAAGAGCGGCGATGTCGATGCCGCGATCCGCTATGGCCGCGGCCATTGGCCGGGGCTGCGCGCCGACTGGCTGACGGCCGATGAACTGTTCCCGGTGTGCAGTCCGGCGCTGCTGGAGGGAAGCAAGGGGCTCAAATGCCCGCAGGATCTCGCCCACCACACGCTGCTGCATTCAAGCGGCGGCTATGACGATGACTGGCGGCTGTGGCTCACCGCCGCGGAGCTGCCGACCAATATTTCCAAGCAACCGGGGCTGACCTTCGACCTGATCCTGATGACGGTGCAGGCTGCGATCGACGGCATCGGGGTCGCGATGGGCCGGACCTCCTATGTCGAGGCCGATATCGCCAAGGGCCGCCTCGTGGTTCCGTTCAAGATCACGCTGCCGGCAGATGCGGGTTTTTATCTCGTCTCCCCTCAGGGTCGTGCCGATTCGCCAAAGCTGTCGGCGTTCCGGCAATGGTTGGCTGCGTCCGCGCAGAACAAACCCTGAAAGACGTCTGCCCGGCGGTATCCGATTTAGCGCGGTGATGCCGGGCAGCCTGACCGTCATGCCGGCAGGTACGCTCAACTATCTCGGCAAGAAGTATCCGCACCTTGCCGGCGAAGGCCATATCCAGATCTAATTAGTGTTTTCCAGTTGGTTACGCCGCGCGGACATGGCAGATTGCCCCCTCAAAAATCAGTTGTCGGCTAGCGCGAAGCCTTTCCGCACCGGCTATTTCCAAAACGGGGGAGAATTCGCCTTGTCGCCAACATCCACATCCCAACCGCCTGTGCTCAAGTCGCGGATGGGCGCGATCCTGCGCGCCACCAGCGGCAATTTCCTCGAGCAGTTCGATTTCTTCCTGTTCGGATTTTACGCGCAGGATATCGCAAAGGCGTTTTTCCCGGCCCAGAACGACACCGCGGCGCTCCTTAATGCGTACGGTGTATTTTGGCTCGGTGCGCTGATGCGTCCGGTCGGCGCCATCGTCTTGGGCTCCTATATCGACCGCATCGGCCGCCGCCAGGGCCTCATTGTCACGCTGGCGCTGATGGCGCTTGGCACGGTGGTGATCGCCTTCTGCCCGTCTTACGCGGCGATCGGTGTCGCCGCGCCGATCATCGTTCTGCTTGGCCGGCTGATCCAGGGATTCTCGGCCGGCGTCGAGCTCGGCGGCGTCTCTGTCTATCTTTCCGAGATCGCCACACCTGGCAATCGCGGCTTTTATACTTCGTTCCAATCGTCCAGCCAGCAGGTCGCGATCTTTGTTGCAGCGACCATCGGCTTCTTTTTGAGAGAAGCCATTCCCGGAGATACTTTCCTGGCAGCGCTGGGTGGAATCGCCAAATGGCGCATCCCATTCTTTATCGGGTGCATCATCATCCCCGTCATCTTCATGTTGCGCCGGTCGCTCGAGGAAACGCCGGCCTTCCTGGCCATGAAGAAGCACCCGACCGCCAGCGAGGTATTCGCCTCGGCGATCGCGAACTGGCGCATTTGCGTTCTCGGCATGATGATCGCCGTGCTGACCACCACCACCTTTTATTTCATCACGGTGTACGCACCTGGCTTCGGCAAGCAACTCAACCTATCGCCGACCGGGACATTGCTGGTGACGCTTCTCGTCGCGGTGACAAACTTCATCTGGAATCCGGTCGGCGGTGCGGTATCTGACCGAGTCGGTCGCAAGGCCGTGCTGTTGACGATTGCAATCCTCGCGTTCGTCACCGCTTATCCCGCGCTTTCCTGGCTCTCGTCAGCGCCCACGCTGGAAAAGTTGCTGATCGTCCAGATGATGTTCTCCTTCTATTTTGGCACCTATAGCGGCGCGATGCTGGGAAGCCTCGTCGAGATCGTGCCGGCCCATGTCCGCACGACCTGTTTCTCGATCGCGTTCGCGTTGGCGGCGGGCATTTTTGGAACGGCCACCCCCTTTGTGGCGACCAAATTGATCGCCATGACCGGCCAGGACAAAGCCTCGCCTGCGTACTGGCTGATGTTCGGCGCGGCGCTGGGCATTATCGCCACGCTGACCGTCTATCGCGGCGGCAAAACCATCGAAACGCGGGAAGCCGTCACCGCATAGGCCTCTGTGCTCTACGCGCGCAGCAATCGGCTCCGGCCGATTGCTTCTTCCATGCAAACAAGACAAAAAGACGCATGGTTGATCTGACTCAAAAATTTGACGTGCTGGTGATCGGCGGCGGCAACGCCGCGTTGTGCGCCGCGATCAGCGCGCGGCGGTCCGGCGCGTCGGTGCTGGTGCTGGAAGGCGCGCCGAAATTCTACCGCGGTGGCAACACCCGCCATACCCGTAACATGCGCTGCGCCCATGACGCCGCGACCGACATCCTCACTGGGCCCTATACCGAGCAGGAATTCTGGGACGATCTGTTGCGCCTGACCGGCGGCCAGACCGACGAGGAACTGGCCAAGCACATGATCCGGGAGTCCAAGGACATCCTGGGCTGGGTGGTCGAACAGGGCGTGCGCTGGCAGCCCTCGCTCGGCGGCACGTTGAGCCTCGGGCGGACCAATTCGTTCTTCCTCGGCGGCGGCAGAGCGATGCTGAACGCGCTTTACCTGACCGCCGAGCAGCTCGGCATCCAGATCGCCTATGACGCCGAAGTTACCGACCTCAAGATCGAAGACGGCATGTTCCTGTCGGCGACGCTGAAGCAGCCGATCGGCGGCGCCACCGAAATCCGCGCCTCGACTTTGGTCGCGGCCGCCGGCGGGTTTGAGGCCAATATCGAATGGCTGAAGGAATATTGGGGCGAGGCCGCCGACAATTTCCTGATCCGCGGCACGCCGTATAATCGCGGCTCGATCCTGAAGATGCTGCTCGCCAAGGGCGTACAGGAGATCGGCGACCCCACCCAGTGCCACGCGGTCGCGATCGACGCGCGCGCGCCGAAATTCGACGGCGGCATCATCACCCGGCACAATTCGGTGGTGTTCGGCATCGTCGTCAACAAGCACGCGCAGCGTTTCTATGACGAAGGCGAGGACATCTGGCCGAAGCGCTATGCGATCTGGGGCCGCCTGGTCGCGGCCCAGCCCGACCAGATCGCCTACATCATCTTTGACTCGAGCGTGCTGACCAGCTTCATGCCGACGCTGTTTCCACCGATCAAGGCGGACTCCATCGCGGAACTCGCCGGCAAGTTTGAGCTCGAAGCGGCGGTACTGGAAAAGACCGTCGCCGAATTCAACGCCGCGGTGCAGCCTGGCACCTTCGACCATACGATTTTGGACGACTGCCGCACCGAAGGGCTGACGCCGCCCAAAACCCATTGGGCGCGCAGAATCGAGACGCCGCCTTATTACGCCTATCCGGTGCGGCCCGGCATCACCTTCACCTATCTCGGCACCCGCGTGAACAAGCAGGCGCGCATGCTGATGAAGGACGGCAAGCCTTCCGCCAACATGTTCGCGGCCGGCGAGATCATGGCCGGCAATGTGCTGGGCAAGGGCTATGCGGCTGGCATCGGAATGACCATCGGCAGCGTATTCGGACGGATCGCGGGACGGGAAGCGGCGCAAAATGCACGGAACTAGGATCCTCGAGGAAGCCGACCGGTTGATGACGGTCTGCAACTCCTGCCGCTATTGCGAAGGCCTGTGCGCGGTATTTCCGGCGATGGAAATGCGGCGCGCGTTCTCCGACGGCGACCTCAACTACCTCGCCAATCTCTGCCATAGCTGCGGTGCATGCTACACTGACTGCCAGTTCTCGCCGCCGCATGAGTACAACGTCAACGTTCCTCAGAACCTGGCGATCGCGCGCGCCAAATCCTACGCCGCCTACGCATGGCCGCGCGCGTTCTCGGGCCTGTTCGCCCGCAATGGCCTGGCGATCAGCGTCATCGCGGCGCTGAGCGCCGCGGTATTTATTTTCGGCTTTGCGGCCTTCAACGATCCCCAGGTGCTCTACGGCATCCACACCGGGCCGGGCGCGTTCTACCAATTGATGCCGCACAACGCGATGGCGGCTTTGTTCGGCGCGGCCTTGCTCTATGCGATCCTTGCACTGGTGATGGGTGTCCGCGCCTTCTGGCGCGATATCGGCGAACCCGTGGGCGGGCGCGCCGACGCGGGCTCGTTGTTCCAGGCGATGCGGGATGCCGGTGAGTTGCGTTATCTCGACGGCGGTGGCGTCGGTTGTTTCAATGAAGACGATCATCCGACCGACCGGCGCAAGATCTATCACCATCTGACCTTCTACGGTTTCGGGCTGTGCTTCGCTGCGACGGCGGTCGGGACGCTCTATCATTACCTGTTGGCGCGCGAGGCGCCCTACCCATGGTGGGATCTGCCGGTCGTGCTCGGCACCCTCGGCGGCATCGGGCTCTTGATCGGACCGATCGGACTACTGACCGAGAAATGGAAGCGCGATCCGGTGCTGGTCGATCAGGCCCGCATGGGCATGGATGTGGCCTTCATCGCGATGCTGTTCCTGACCGCCTTGACCGGCATCGCCTTGCTGTTGCTGCGCGACACCGCCGGGATGGGACCGCTGTTGGCCTTGCATCTCGGTGTGGTGTTCGCGCTGTTCATCACGATGCCCTACGGAAAATTCGTGCACGGCATCTATCGGTATGTCGCACTGGTGCGTTACGCGCGGGAGCGGCAGATGATGTTGCATGGAGCGGGGGAGGAGTAGCTCATCGTCACCCTCAAGGCGGAAGGTGTCGATTGGTTCACTTGTCAAACAGCCGAATGGATACACATCCGCATTCTCGCGGCACGCTGCGCCCGAGTTTTGCAAATTCGTTCGCCCAAACAGGAAGAGGGCGCAGGGAAGACCGGGTGCACGCTGCACCCGCGGTCTCGCGTGCATAGATACGAATAGCAAAACGCACACGAGCATACAGGTTCAGCGGAGGCAATCCGGCCTTCCCTGCGCAATGGTTTTACGGCTTATTTCGTACTCTCCCCGGTGATCGGGCTTTCTTGCCACCGTCGCCCCTAAGAAGCTTGCTTCTCAAGAACTTGACACCAGCGTCGAGGTGTCAGGACCACACGACTTCGCCGTCCGCGAACGCTTGCGCTCGTCTGACGCAAACTCCACGTCCACCGCATCCCACCCCGCGTGTCGTGACGTGCGCAACGCCCCTCTCGTCGGGTGGTATGGATTTGTTCTGAGGTGTGTCTAGCACCAAGGTAAAGCGGAAAATTTTTCGCTGACGGGCTGGACAGCTTTTGGTGATTTGCCCGTCGGGTCAATTGGTCGCAGCCGAAAACGGTAGTTCACCCTTGTCAGCCGCTGAGTCGCGCAAGAATGCGCGTTCGATCATTCAGCGACCAGTTTGATGCACTGTCACCGAAATCAAGCAAACGGATGTGGAACACACCGGCAGCGACTTCGGCTTTTGACCCAACAGCGACATTGATTGTTTCTTGCCGGGACGTTCAATATGCGCACATCCCAAATGCTTTCTCATGGGGTGACACCGAACCGCGCAACGGCACATTCGTCCCCGGCTAGCTGTATGGTTTCAGCCATTCGGTTGCACGAGGAGACCGACCCGATTTGGCGAAGGTCGCCCACAGCGCTCTCGCTTCTCGGCCGAATCGCTCGACTTGTTCGGCAGGCGTCGTCCCGAGCATCGGGGCGCCCTCCCAATCGGCGTAATCTCCGAACAGCAGTGGAAGCTCGACGCAGTGCGTGGCGCCATAGGGACTGCCTCGCGGCCGCCAAGTAATCTCATATGTCGAGACTTGATGGCCGGCCTTGCGTAAAGTCGTGGCAAGCGTCCTGCTCGGTCCCGAGATAAACCTGCGTGTTGCCACGATCGTCGTCACGTCGTCGATCATTCCGCCGAATAGCTTTCCCTTATGCCGCAAGGCGACAAATGGGGCGGCATCATCGCGTGTCCAGGTGACCATAATATCTAATTTGATCCCTTTGGCGACAACAGGGCGTAACGGGTTGACTTCGACTGGGGCAAACACGAGCGCGCGGTCCGAATTAGCAAGAACCATCTTCTGCGCGGCAAGCATTTCCTCGACTGTGGCGGAGGCCGGCGACTTCCCAAGGGCTGTGCGGAATTGGCGGCCCACGACTTCGGCATCGGCTTTGTCGATGATGGTGCCGAAGGGTCCGCTCTGTACGACGGCACGTCGAAACAACGGACGCTCACTGGTGGCAAGAAGTGACGCGATCGAGTGGGCACCCGCCGATTGCCCAAACACCGTGATGATCTCAGGATCACCGCCGAACTGCGCGATATTCTCGCGAATCCATTGCAAGGCCACCTTCTGATCTTGCAGACCTACATTCGGCGCCCCCAACTCGTCGGTATGGAGATAGCCAAAGGCACCGAGGCGATAGCTGATCGTAACCGTGACGATATCTCCTTCGTCGGCCAGTCGGGAAGCGTCGTACCAACCCTCCTCTCCGCCTCCTGTGACATAGGCGCCGCCATGAAGCCACGCCATGACGGGTCTCTTACCGTTGAGATCGGGCGAGAAGATCGAGAGCACCTGACACGCCTCCGACATCTGGCGGCTTTGCTTCGGCGGCCCCATGATGATCTCGAGGCGAGAGGGGAGCTGGGGGCATATCGGCCCCGGGCGAACGGCTTCTCGAATTCCCGTCAAGGCGGGTACCGGCTGCGGCGGGCCGAAACGGTCGGCGATGGCATAGGGCACACCGCGGAACGCGAATAGACGGCCAATTCGCGATCCGAGTAGCTTTCCCTGCGCCACCTCGACGACGGGTTGCGCGGCGGCATCTTCGGCATTCGCGGCCATAGCCTACATACCCGGTCCGCTAGTCGTGATTGCGGCGCGAAAGGCTGTGATAGCTGCCTTGGCCACGAAGTCACGGCGAGTGATTGAGCAGTTCCAGCGTTTGTTCACCTTAAAACCGAGGTCACACGGATTCGGTGGCGAGACGGGTCTGGCGCGATGGCACCCTTGCTGCCCGCTCCCGGTAGACTACCACACTTCCGTTGCAGCCATCCAAACGCTAAACGGTTTTGGTACGCCTAGAAGGGACCAGAATGCCCGCTCATGGGCACATTTCGGACTTCGGGCGACGTCTGGGCGTCTGGTTCGAATCCACAAAGCACCGAATAGCGGACATCAATTGGCCCGCTCACGAAGCTCGAAATCATAATTGCACGGCTTGGTGCCACGACGAAAAGCGAGTTACGGTCAGGTTCTCGGAATCACGACTTCGCTTGCAGCAACGGACCCTCATGGTGAGGAGGCGCCGTTGACGCCGTCCCAAACCGCGGGCCACAACAGCATCCTTCGAGACGCGCGCAAAAACGCGCTCCTCATGATGACGGTGCCGGGGGAATCACAAATCCACCACCACGTAGTCGCTCTCGACCGACACCGAGAGCGTCTCGGCGACATAGGGCCCCTTCACCACGCTGGCGCCGGGCTCGACATGCGCGGGATAGGCTTTGACGCGAAAGCGTTTGGGGTCGCAATAGGACTGGCCGGTGCGGACGTCGAACTCCCAGCCGTGCCAGGGGCAGCGCAAGATCTCGCCGAGCTTGGTGTATTCGATCTCACCGGGGTTGGAGGATTGCGCAAGCCCGATCAATGGTCCTTCGCACAGGGCGGCGCCCTGGTGAGGGCAGCGGTTCATCAGGCCGAAGAATTCGCCCTTGATGTTGAAGACCGCGATCGGCCGCTCATCGATGGTGAGGAATTTACGCGAGCCCGGCGGCAGTTCGGCCACCGGCGCGATGACGTGGCGGGCCATGTTGCTTTATGTGATCCCGTACAGCTTCTTGGCATTACCGAGATAGAACGCCTCGCGGTTGATGTCGCTGACGCCCGGCGGCAGCACCCGTGACGGCTCGTCGAAATCCCAATGCGGGTAGTCGGTCGCGAACAGCAATTTATCCCAGCCGACCCAGTCGATCACGTCGAACAGATGATCGCGTCGCTCCGGGTCTTCCATCGGCTGCGTGGTCCAGTAGATGTGGTCGCGGATATATTCCGACGGCGGCCGCTTGACGTGCGGCACCTCGCTGCGCAACCGCTGCCAGCTCTTGTCGAGCCGCCACGACAGCGACGGCGCCCAGCCAAAACCGGCTTCGATCATCACCATCTTGAGCGTCGGATGCCGCTCAAACACGCCTTCCAGCACCAGGCTCGCAAGCGCCGTCTGCTGGCACTGCGAATGGCCGACCATTTCCTCGATGTAATAGCTCGGCCAGCCCGATGCCGTGATCGGATTGCCGCCGAAGCCGAACGCGTGGATGCCGATCGGCAGGCCGATCTCAGCAGCGGCCTCGTAGATCGGCCAGTAACGGCGCTGGCCCAGCGGCTCGACATTGCGGCTGAGCAACAGCACCTGGACGAAATTCTTGTCGCCGGCGCGCTTGCGGATTTCGGCGGCTGCGGCCGGCCCGTCCTCGTTGGCGACCACGATCGATCCCCGGAGGCGGCTGTCCTTGCTGGTCCACTCCGCGATCTGCCACTCGTTGACGGCGGTGGCCAGTGCCGCGCTCAGATCCTGGTTGCGGATGCCCTGCCCGGTCTGCAGCGGGCATAGCACGCCGAGCGCGACATTGTTCGGATCGAGATGCTGTTGCTGCATGAACGACAGCGACGAGCCCTGCTGGCCGCCTTCCGGCGGATAGGCATCGCGGCGCGACGCGTTGGGCTGCGCCTTCGGATAGGGCGGGCCTTCCATCATGCCCTGATAGGGATGCTTGCCGTAGGTCTCCAGATGTTCGTGCCAGCGTTTGGCCATGTAGGGATAGAGGTCTTTTGGGCTCTTGCGCGCCGGATGGATATCGCAATCGGCAATCGCGGTCTTGACGCCGGCGGAGGCTTCCGATTGAGCGCCGGGGCGGAACTGCATGTTCATCGCGTGATCTCCACTTTTAGAGACATGATCTTGTCCGAAAACCGGGATCCAATTTTCGGGATCATGCCGTCGCGACCTGCTTCAGGCGCGGGTAGGTCGCATGCGGATTGTCGATCATGATCTTGCGCACGAGGTCGGCTGACATGCCCTCCGGCAACGCAAAATCACCGTCGAATTGCCAATGCGGATAGTCCGTCGAGAATAGGAGCAATTCGTCCGACTGCATATGGTCAAACAAGCGATTTAATGTCTCGGGATCCGGCGGCGCATCGACCGGCTGCAGGGAAAACCGGATGTTGCTGCGCACAATCTCCAGCGGCGCGCGGTCGACCCACGGCGTTTCCATCCGAATGCCGCGCCAGAACTTATGCAGCCGCCAGAGATAGGACGGCAACCAGGTGAAGCCGGATTCCAGCATCACCATCTTCAGACCCGGATGCCGCGCGAACACGCCCTCGACGATCAGGCTGGTCAATTGGGTCTGGAACGCCTGCGCCTGGGCGACGTAATCCTCGATGTGATAGGAGCCCCAGCCCACCGAACTCGGCGGGTTGTGATAATTGCTGCCGGCGTGGACCCCGATCGGCAAGCCCAGCCGCTCGGCCGCGGCATAGATCGGCCAGTAGGCGCGTTTGCCCAAGGGCATGTCGCCCATGACCAGCATCAGCACTTGAACGAAGCGGCGGTCCTTGGCGCAGCGCTCGATCTCCGCCACCGATTTCTCGATGCTTTGAACGGGAATCACGATCGAGCCGCGCAGCCGCTCGTCCTTGTCGAGCCACTCTTTCACCAGCCAGTCGTTCAGGGCGCGGCAGAACGCGTCCGCCATGTCTTCGCTAAACACCATCTGGACGCCATACAGCGGATTGCAGATGCCGTAGCTGACGCGGAACGGATCAAGCGCCTGCGCCTGCATATCCAGGAGGTTCGACCCTGGCTTGCCTTTCGAAGGCCGCCAGTCCGGCCGCGACGTGATCGGCGAATTCGACGGATAGGATTGCGACACCAGGTCGACCATGCCCCGGGTCGTGACCTGGTCGCGCCAGTAATCATTGAGATAAGGCAACAAGCTGGTCAGATGAGGAACGGCCGGATGCAGATCGCAATCGACGCCTCCCGCGATCGGTGAGGTCATGACGGGTTTCCTCGTGCGCTAGGCGGCGTTATCGCCAGTTCTTGCCATCACGGCATGTTGTAAGCCGCACCGCTTGGTTGTTGGCCACCATTCAAGCAGGGTCGCCTGCCGCCCGCAACTCGGCAAACGGGTGAGCGCATGCTAGGAATTCAAAAACAGATGGCTGGAGGAGATGTCGGATGCTTCGGATTGGGATGATGGCGGGTGCTGCCGCCCTGCTGCTGGCGGGTGCCGCGATCGCACAGCAAACGCCGCCCACAGCACCGCCGCCGCCTGATTTCTCCAAGGTCGAGATCAAGACCACCGACCTCGGTGACAAGGTCTATATGCTCGAAGGCCAGGGCGGCAACATCACCGTAGCCGTCGCCCAGGACGGGATCATCATGGTGGACGGCGAGTTCGCGCCGCTGCACGACAAGATCAAGACCGCGATCGCTATGGTGTCGAACCAGCCGGTCAAATATCTGATCAACACGCATTTCCACGGCGACCATACCGGCGGCAACGAGCCGTTCGCCAGGGACGGCGCCACCATCGTCTCCGAAATCAACGTCAAAAACCGGTTGGCGGCTGGGACCACCAACGGCCTCACCGGCGCCAAGACGCCGCCGGCACTGGCCGATGCGCTGCCGTCGAAGACCTATACCGGCGCCTATCACATCCGGATGCGCGGCCGCGTCGCCGATCTCAAGCACATCGCCAACGCCCATACCGACGGCGACACTTACGTCTGGTTCAAAACCGCCAATGTGCTCTCAACCGGCGACACCTTCACCAATGGCCGCTACCCCAATATCGACTTCGCCAATGGCGGCAACATCAAGGGCATGATCGCGGCGACCGCCTCGTACCTCAAGCTCGCGAACGACCAAACCCGGATCGTTCCGGGCCACGGCCCGCTCGCTGACAAGGCGGCGCTAGTGGCATACCGCACCATGCTGATCACCGCACGTGATCGCATGGCGAAGCTCGTCAAGGACGGCAAGAGCGAAGACGACGTGATAGCAGCCAAGCCGTTCGCCGATCTCGACGCCAAATGGGCGCCGAATGAACTCGCCAGCAAGAATTTCATTCGCGTCGTCTACCACTCGCTCGCAGACAAGAACGATGGCAAACCCGCCACCAAGAAAGGCACCTGATGAAAGAACTGGTTGCGATCGCCGAAAAAATAGCCGCGAAGCTGATCGAGCGGCGCCAGACCATCGCGGTCGCGGAATCCTCGACCGGCGGCCTGATTTCCGCATCGCTATTGGCGGTGCCCGGCGCGTCCGCCTATTTCCTCGGCGGCGCGGTGGTCTACACCCGCGATGCGCGGCGGATCCTGATGGACATTCCGGACGATGCGATGAAGGGCATCCGCTCGGCATCGGAGCCTTACGCCAAATTACTCGCGAGCCAGGTTCGTCAGCGCTTCTCCACGGATTGGGGACTATCCGAAACCGGCGCCACCGGGCCAACCGGCAACCGCTATGGCGACGCCGCCGGCCATAGCTGCATGGGCGTCGCGGGCGCCGAGGCGTCGGCGATGACGCTCGAGACCGACAGCAGCGACCGCTTCGACAACATGCATGTGTTTGCGAGCACCGCGCTGAATTTCCTGCTGCAGAATTTGTCGCGCGGATAGTAGAGATCACTAACCTCCCGTCGTCCCGGCGCACGCCGGGACCCATAACCCCTGACGGTAATGGTGGCGGAAGGTCTCTGCCGCACTGCCGAAAACGAAACGACACGGCGTATGGGTCCCGGCGCCTTACGCGCAATTGCGCGCCAGGCCGGGACGACGACTGAGGCTCCGGGACGACGACTGAGGCTGAAGACTACCGTTCCCGGAACGCGCGCATCAACTGGTCGTGCAGCGGTTTGATCAGATAGGCCAGCATGGTGCGATCGCCGGTCTGCACGAAGGCTTCCACCGGCATGCCCGGGATCAGCTTGACCTCGCCGAGGCGCGCGACCTCTTCCGGCGGCATCGAGACGCGGATTGTGTAATAGGATTGCCCGGTGCGTTGGTCGATAGTGACGTCGGGCGACACCCGGATCACCGCGCCGTTTAGTTCCGGCGTCGTGCGCTGGTTCAGCGCCGACAGGCGCAGCAGCGTCTTCTCGCCGACCTGCAACTTGTCGATGTCCTGCGGATTGACCCTGGCCTCGACCTGAAGGTCGTCGGCCTGCGGTACGATCAGCATGATGGCGTCGCCAGCCGTGATCACGCCACCGACGGTGTGAACCGTCGATTGCTCGACCATGCCGTCCTGAGGCGCGCGGATGTCGACCCGCCGCAACTGATCTTCAGCCGTCACCTTGCGCTCAACATACTCGCCGATCTTGTCGTTGGCCTCGCGCAAATCCTTGGAGACGTCGCTGACCATATCCTTGTCGACCTGAATGATCTGCAACTCGGTCTCGGTGATCTTGCCCTTGGCCTGCGCGATGGATGCCAGGTATTGCGCGCGTTCGCCGGTGAGCCGCGCCGCGTCGCGCTCCAGCGTGGACAGGCGGCTGATCTGCACCAGGTGCTGATCGTACAGTCCGCGAACGCCGACCAGTTCCTTGGTCACCAGCGCGATTTCCTGATCCTTGGCCTGCTGCTGCGCCAACAGACCCGCGACCTCCTCGTTCAATTGCGTGATGCGTTCGTGCAATTGCGCCTTCTGTCCGGCCCGCCCGGTGGTGCGAACTTCGAACAGCTTGGCCTCGCTCGCCATCACATTCTTGACGTCGGGGTCGTTGGCGCGATCGACCAGCGACGCCGGAAAGACCACCTTGTCGAGCCCTTGTTGCTCGGCCTGAAGCCGCGCGGCCCGCGCCAGCAGGCCATCGAGATTTTTCGTGACGATCGCCAAATTGGCCTTGGTGACGGTGTCATCGAGCCGCACCACGATATCGCCCGCCTTGACCAGATCGCCGTCATGCGCGCGCAGTTCGCCGACGACGCCGCCGGTCGGATGCTGGACTTTCTTGACGCTGGATTCGACTACGATCGATCCCGGCGCGATCAGCGCCCCGGAGATTTCAGCTGTTGACGCCCAGCCGCCGAGGCCACCAGCCAATAGCACGACTACCGTCAGGCCGACGATCAAATGCAGCCGTATCGACGACCGCGCATCGACTGGTTTGCTGCCGCTCATGATTTGGCAACCCCGCCTTCGCTAACGATCTTGATCGGGGTCGGCGGCGCGACGCGCTGCAACACCTGGCCCAATACCTGTTCCTTGGGCCCGAAGGCCTGCATGCGGCCGTCCTTGAGCACCAGGAGCTGATCGACCGCCTCGATGCCGACCGGCCGGTGCGCCACCACCACGACGATGGCGCCACGCTCGCGTGCGCCGCGGACGGCGCGGGTCAGCGCCTCGTCGCCTTCGGTATCGAGATTGGAATTCGGCTCATCGAGCACGATCAGGAACGGATCGCCATACAGTGCCCGCGCTAGCGCGACGCGTTGCGCCTGACCGGCCGACAACGCGGTGCCCTGCTCGCCGACCTGGGTGTCATAGCCGTCGCGCATCTTGATGATGATCTGATGCACGCCGGCTTCCTTGGCAGCCGCAATGATGGCGTCCGAACTGGCATCGGGATCGAAGCGGCTGATGTTCTGCGCCACGGTGCCGGCGAACAGTTCGACATCCTGCGGCAGATAACCGACGTGACGTCCCAGCACGTCCGATGACCATTGGTCGAGCGCAGCACCATCGAGCCGCACCTTGCCGCGGAACGGCTGCCATACGCCGACCAGCGCCCGAACCAGCGAAGACTTGCCGGAACCGCTCGGCCCGATCACGCCCAGGCCATGTCCGGCCTCGAGCGTGAACGTGACGTCCTGGACGATAACCTTCTGGTCGCCCGGCGGTACGATGCTGACCGCCTCGACCGCAAGCCGGCTCGACGGGTCCTGCAGCTGCATCTGCTCGGTGCGCGCCGGCATCTGTTCGAGCAGACGGTTGAGGCGATGCCAGCTCTGGCGCGCGGCGACGAAACTTTTCCAATGCGCGATAGCCAGATCGACCGGCGCCAATGCCCGTGCGCTGAGGATCGAGCCCGCGATGATGACGCCAGCGGTGGCCTGCTGATTGATCACGAGATAGGCGCCGACCGCGAGCACCGCGGACTGCAGGATCATGCGCAGTACCTTCGCGATCGCACCAAGGCCGCCCGCGATGTCGCTGGCGCGCTGATTGCCGTCGAGATAATTCTGGTTGGCCTCGCTCCAACGGCCGGTCAGGCGCCCGGACATCCCCATCGCCACCAGCACCTCGGCGTTGCGCCGGCTGGTGGTGGCGAGATCGTTGCGGCGCGCGGCCAGCCCCGTCGCCTCGCGCGCGGGCGCACGCGACATGTATTCGGTGACCAGGGTAAGGCTGACGAGAATGACGGCGCCGACCAGCGCGGTAAGGCCGATCATGACATGGAAGGCAAAGCAGATCGCCAGGTAGAACGGCAGCCAAGGCAGATCGAAGAAGGCGCCCGGGCCCAGGCCGCCGAGGAAGGAGCGAACGTTGTCGAGATCGCGCAACGGCTGCAGGCCTTCGTTACGGCTGCCGACGACCAGCGGCAAACGCACCATGGTTTCGAACACCCGGCGATTAAGCGATTCATCGAGCGCAGTGCCGATCCGGCCGAGGATTCGTCCGCGAAGCAGATCGAGAAGGCCCTGGGCCAAATACAATCCGCCGGCAAGGATCGCCAGCCCGATCAGGGTCGGTACGCTGCGGCTTGGCAACACCCGGTCATACACTTCCAGCATGAACAGCGAGCCGGTCAGATACAGCACGTTGATCATGCAGCTCATGACGCCCACGCCGACGAAGGCGCTGCGGCACGTGCGCAACGCTTCGCCGAGTTCGGAACGCCGGACACCGGGAGCGCCTGCCATCAAGCCTAATCTCTTCGATTAAAGCGGGAACCCTGTTTTATCGATGTTTCAGCCGAGCGTCCATTTAAGTCGCGTTAACCTAAATGCCGCAGGCCGAATCGGCTGCCGGAAAGCCCGTTTTAGGGGGAACTTATGGGCTGCCCATCGGTTGTCTGACCACCTTAACAGACATTCTTGGGAGTTATCATGATCCGCCGCTTTATCGGAATTGCTGCCGTTGCCGCCGCCCTGGCGCTCCCCGCCGTCGCGCAGGCTCAGGGCGTCCCGGGCGGGGTCGAGCGAGGCTCCCGCGAGGGGGAGCGCGCGGCCGGGCCGGTCGGCGCGGTAGTCGGCGGCGTCGTGGGCGGTGTGGTCGGCGGCGTCAGCGGCGTTCTGGGCATCGACCAGCGCCCGCGCTTCCACAGCTATGTGGTCGAGCAGCACCGCCCGTCGTACCAATATCGCGAGGACGTCCGGGTTGGCGCGGTTCTGCCGGAGGAGGGTGTGACCTATTACGACGTGCCGCCGGAATATGGTGTCCACGATTACCGCTATACGGTTGTCAATGGCCGCACAGTACTGGTTGAGCCGCGCACGCGCAGGATCGTCGAGATCGTTGAATAACGCGGACGAGCTTTTTTGAAATTCTGAAACAGAAATTCTGAAACTAAAAATGGGGCCCTCCTCGCGGATGGCCCCATTTCTTTTGACGGCAGCTACGGGTCAGAAACGGCCGCGAAGCAGCCGGACAATCAGCAGCAATACCACTGCGCCGATCGCCGAATAGATGATCTCGGAGACGAGGCCGGTGCCGAGATGGATGCCAAGCCGCGGAAACAACAGGCTTGAGATCAGCGCGCCGGCGATACCGACGATAATATCGCCGATGATGCCAAAGCCGGTGCCGCGCACAATCTTTCCGGCGAGCCAGCCTGCAACCAGGCCGACGAACAAAATAACGAGAATGCCTTCGTTGGATAATACCATAGCCGCTCCCCCCTGTTGGCACGCGCGATGTCTGCGCGATACCGCGAACCTAACCATAATTACGTGACGTGACGACCCCCTTCGCGGAGATTTCGGTTCGGCCGCGCGACTGACAAGCCGCAAATGGCGAAACTTTAGTTCACGTCAAACGTTATCTCCGCATGACCCAACCCGATATCTGGTACGTGGCCTATGGGCCAGACAAAGCAGTCAAAACGGACAGCAACGGCGCCGGCACGGTCCGTTCTACCCGCACGTTCAAAACCGAAGTCGATGCCAAGCTGTTCGCGATGCAGATTCTGGCGAAGGGCTGGTCGGCAAGCGCCGGCACGCTCAATCCGCATCAGCCCAAACAGATCGTCCCGGCTTCCGAAGTGGAGCGCTGGGCCGATCCAGGTCTCGGTGGGTGACAAGGGCTTGTTAGATCATTCGTCGTCCCTACGAATGTCGGGGACGACGTGATGATTTTAGGTCGGAGCAGCAACCGATTCCGCCAAAATGCATCTGGCGCTGCGGTTCGGTCCGATCTGCACATCGGGCGGCAGCTGTTCGACGCAGCGGGCTTCCGCAAATCCACATCGCGGCGCGAAGGCACAGTTGGCGGGTGCCTTGTCGAGCGACGGCGGCGTTCCCGGAATGGTTTCCAGCCTCTGACCCTTTTTCGCGCCGTGGACGGTGGAGGCCAGCAAGCCGCGCGGATAGGGATGAACAGGCGAACGCACGATCTGGCTCAGCGTGCCCTGCTCGACGATCTGGCCTGCATACATCACCGCGACACGGTCGCAGATTTCGATCGCCACGCCGATATCGTGGGTTACGAAAATGACGGACATTCCGAACTCCCGCTGCAGCTCGCGCAGCAGCAGCAGGATCTGGATTTGCACGGTGGCATCAAGTGCGGTGGTCGGCTCATCCGCGAGCAGGATCTTCGGCTTGCAGGCGAGCGCCAGCGCAATCATGGCGCGCTGGCGCATGCCGCCGGACATCTCGTGCGGATAGGCATCGAGCCGGCGTTTGGCGGAGGGGATGCGCACCACTTCCAGCATTTCGAGCGCGCGGGCCGTCGCCTCGCGTTGGCTCTTGCCTTCGTGCCGCATCACGCTTTCGGCGATCTGCTGGCCGATGGTGTAGACCGGATCCAGCGCGAGCGCCGGCTCCTGGAAGATCATCGACACGGTCTGGCCGCGAAACGCCGACAGTTCCTCGTCATCGAGCGCGAGCACGTCGCGCCCGAGCACTTCGACTTTGCCGGAGATCTGCGTCCGTTTCTTCGGCAACAGCCGCATCAACGCCCGCAACGTCACGCTTTTGCCTGAACCGGACTCGCCGAGCAGCCCCAGCACTTCGCCCTCGCCGAGCGAAAGGCTGAGATCGTTGACGGCATGAACCGTGCGATCGCCGGTGAAGCGAATGCTGAGGTTGCGGATGTCGACGAGTTGGGTCATGCGCGCTCGTTCATGTGAGTTTGGGCACCCGGTCGTGGAAATCGGTCGCGCGCTGGAATGCGGCGCCGATCCGCAGCAGTGTCGCCTCATCGAAGGAGCGGCCGATCAGTTGCATCCCGACGGGAAGACCGTTGCTGCTGAACCCGGAAGGGATCGATAGCGACGGCACGCCGAGATAATTCACCGGGCGGGTGAACCGCGTCAGCCGCTGGATCACCGCTTCGGCGCCCGCGCCGCCACCGACATCGCTCTCGGCGATGGTGGGTGCCGGAATCGGTGACACCGGCGCGATCACGGCATCGACGCCGGCTACGGCGGCATTGTGCGCCGATAAAGCCGGACCACGCCAGCGCATCGCTTCGAGATAGGTGACCGCAGGCACCGCGAGCCCGTTTTCCAGCCGCATCCGCACCTGCGGACCGTAATCCTCCAGCCGCTCGATCATCCAGCGCTTGTGAAAGGCAGCCGCCTCGACTGCCAGCACAAGCTGGCTCGCCGATGAGAGCTGGCGCTGATCGGGCAATTCGACCTTGATGATCTCGGCGCCCTCGCGCTTGAGCGTGGCCACCGTTTCATCCAGCACCCGTGCCACGTCCGCATCAAGATCGTCGACATAGAACGCGGTGGGCACGCCGATGCGAATGCCCTTGAGCGAACCTTTGGTGGCCGCCATGTAGTCCGGCACCGGCAGATTGACCGCGGTCGGATCTTCGGGATCCGCGCCGGCCATCAGGCCCATCAGCAACGCGCAATCTTCGGCCGAGCGCGCCAGCGGCCCGACGGTATCGAGCGAATGCGACAACGGCATCGCGCCGGCCCGGCTAACCCTGCCGACCGTGGTCTTCAATCCGGTGACGCCGCAGAAATGCGCAGGCATCCGCACCGAGCCGCCGGTGTCCGAACCTAGCGCCGCAAACGTCAGCCTTGCCGCAACCGCTGAACCCGAGCCCGACGAGGAGCCGCCGGTGATGTGATCGACATGCCACGGATTATGCACCGCACCGAAATGCGCGTTGTGCCCGGTCGGACCATAGGCAAACTCGGCCATCTGCAGCGAGCCGAGCCGGATCGTGCCGGCATCCTTGATGCGCTGCAGGGCGGTCGAGGTTGTCGTCGCGACGAAATCGCGCCGGATCTTCGAGCCGCAGGTCACGACCTTGCCGGCTTCGTAATACATGTCCTTGTGTGCCAATGGCACGCCATGCAGGACACCTTTGGCGTTGCCTTTCGCCAGTGCCGCGTCGGCCTCGTCGGCCGCCTTCAGCGCCTGCTCGGCCTCGAGCGCCATGAAGGCATTAAGACGCGGTTGCCATTGGGCGATCCGATGCAGACAGGATCGCGTCACCTCGTGCGACGATGCGGTTTTCTCGGCGATAGCCTTGGCGACGGCAGTGAGCGACATCAGGGCGAGTTCGGTGCTCATTTCGAAACCTTCGCGGTTTGTGCCAGGACAAAGCTCGCGGGCTCCAGATCGAACGGCAGCGTGCCGGCGATCGGCGCAAAGCCATCAAAGGCCGGGCCGATCGAATTGCCGATGCGTTCGGCGGTCTCGGCGTTCACGGGCACACCCGCGACGTCTGCGATCGCCCTGATCTCTTTTGGACTCGGTCTCGTCATGCCGCATTTTCTCCTTGCGCCGGCGCGCGGCTATGCCCCGAACCGGGAATCGCCATGTAACACGCCGCCTGATGACCCATTGTATCGAGCGCCGTCAATTTTGGTGTAGCATTTGCGCAGAGCGGCTCCGCAAACGGACAACGGGTGTGAAACCGGCAACCCGACGGCGGATCGATCGGATTGGGCGGGTCGCCCGAAATCGGCGGCGTTTCGGTGCGATGGTCGGGATCGGATGACGGCATCGCTGCCAGCAGCGCCCGCGTGTAGGGATGCGCCGGCGCGTCCCAGACCCGATCGACCGGGCCGAGTTCGACGACTTCGCCGAGATACATCACCAGCACGCGATCCGAGATGTAGCGGACGACGTTGAGATCGTGGCTGATGAACAGATAGGTCAGCCCGAATTCGCGCTTGAGATCGACCAGCAAATTGAGCACCTGGGCCTCGACCGATTTGTCGAGCGCCGAGACGGCCTCATCCAGGATCACGAGCCGCGGCGACAATGCAAGCGCTCGCGCGATGTTGACGCGCTGGCGCTGGCCGCCCGAGACCTCGTGCGGATACCGATTGGCAAAAACTTCCGGCCGCAAGCCGACCTTGCCGAGTAGTTCGCGCGCCAGCGCGCGCGCGGCGGCATCGGCCATGCCGTGGACCTTGGGGCCGAACGCGATCGATTGCTCGATGGTCAGGCGCGGGTTGAGCGAGGCGTAGCTGTCCTGGAACACCATCTGCATGCCGCGGCGCAACTCGCGCAGCGACAGCGCGCGTCCGACCGTCATGCCGTCATAAATGATGTCGCCGGCATCGCGCTTCATCAAATGCATCAGCAGTCGCGCGGTGGTCGACTTGCCGCAGCCGGATTCGCCGACGATCCCGACCGTTTCGCCCTTGGCAATCGAGAACGATACGTCGTCGACCGCGCGTACCGTCTTGCGCGCGCTGAAGAGATCGCCGCGCACCGGAAAATGCTTGGTCAGGCCGTTAACCTGCAGCAGCGGCTGCGCCGCGCCACCGACGTCCTCAACCGGCTCCAACATATCGACGGATGCGTTGATTTCAGTCATGGCGTCAATTCCTGATGTCCATGGCGCTGCGCATGCCGTCGCTCAGCAGATTGAAACAGATCGACACCGCGAAGATCATGACGCCGGGCAAGGCCGCAACCCACGGATTGACATAGATCGCGGTGCGCAGCGTGTTGAGCATCAGGCCCCATTCCGGTTCCGGCGGCTTGGTGCCGAGGCCAAGGAACGAAAGACCGGCCGCCAGGATCATCGATACCGAGATCAGGCCAGTGGCGTAGACGAAGATTGATCCCAGCACGTTGCCGAGCATGTGCACGCGCATGATGGTGAAGGGACCGGCGCCGGATGCGCGCGCCGCCTCGACGAAATCCATGTTGCGCACGCCGGTGGTGACGCTTTCGGCAACACGGGTGATCTGCGGCACGAACACGATGGTCAGCGACACGATGGAATTGACGATGCCGGCGCCGAGCGCGCCCGAAATCGCGATCGCCAGCAGCACCGAGGGAAACGCATAAAACACATCGATCGTGCGCATGATCGCGGTGTTGACCTTGCCGCCGACATACCCCGCAATCAGACCAAGCGAGGTTCCGATCCCGAATGCCAGGATCACCGGCAAGATGCCGACGAGCAGCGACAGCCGTCCGCCATAGATCAGCCGAGCCAGCATGTCGCGGCCGAGCTCGTCGGTACCGAGTGGATAGCCCGGCGTGCCGATGTGGCGGAGGCGCCGGATCATCGAGCCCTGATAGGGATCGGCGAGATGAAGCCACGGCGCCAGCAAGGCCGCGAGGAAAATGGCGAGCAGCACGAAGGCGCAGGCCATGCTGACCTTGTCGCGCATGATTCTGCGGCCCACGGTCGTCCAGTAACCGCGTGCCTTGGTCGCGGGGGCGGCCTGCAGGGCGTCGTCCGTAATCGCGCTCATGAATGCATCCTCACCGGCATCAGCTCCGTTTGATCCGCGGATCGATCGAAGCCTGCAGGATATCGACGATGAGATTGAGGAAGACGAAGAACAGCGCCAGCACCAGGATCGTGCCCTGCAGCAGCGGCAGGTCGCGCTGGAAGATCGCGGAATTGAGCAGCAATCCCGAACCGGGCCAGGAGAACACGGTCTCGATCAGGATCGAGCCGCCGAGCATGTAGCCCAGTTGCAGGCCCATCACAGCCAGCGCCGTCGGCGCCGCGTTCTTGATGACGTGACGGAACACGTGTGTCTCGCGCAGGCCCTTGGCCCGCAGCGCCTCGACGAAATCCTGGCTCAATATGTCGCCGGTCAGCGCGCGCACGGTGCGGGTGATGATCCCCATCGGGATCACCGACGTCGTGATCGCGGGCAGGATCAGATAGCGGATGTGCTCCCAATCCCACCCCCAGGCGCTGGAGCCGCCGGGGCCGGCGCCGACGGCCGGCAGCCAGTTCAGTTCCACCGAGAAGATGATCACCAGCACCATGCCGAGCCAGTAATGCGGCACCGAGACGCCGGCGATCGCAATCGACGTTGCGACCTTGTCGATCCAGGTGTCGCGGAAATAGCCCGCGATCAGGCCGAAGAACAATCCGAGCGAGAACCCGATCATCGCCGCCGCGATCGCTAGCGTCACGGTATTGCCGACCGCGCGCATCACCTCTGACAGTACCGGACGTCCCGTGGCGATGGAATTGCCGAGATCGCCATTGAGCGCCTTCCACAGCCACAACCCGAACTGCACCGGCAGCGGCCGATCGAAGCCGTAGGCCGCGCGCAACTGCGCCGCGAGTTCCTGCGAGGCGTCGGCCGGCAGGATCGCGACCAGCGGATCGCCGGGCGTGATGTGCACCAGCATGAAGCACACCAGCGCCACGCTGAGCACGATCGGGATCACATAGACAATGCGCCTGGCAACATAAGCGAGCACAGATCACCTTCGTTCATTAAACGCAAATTCGCACGCGGCGCGTCCGCGAAGCGGTACAGGTCTCTCGTTCGTCATGCCCGGCCTTGTGCCGGGCATCCACGTCTTTCTTGGCTTCGATCAAGACGTGGATGGCCGGGACAAGCCCGGCCATGACGATGAGATGGGCGCTACGGCGTCATCGAGACTGGCGAGAAATCGACGAACCAGCTCTTCGGCTGCACAAAGCCCTTGATCTTCGGACTGAGCGCGCGCGGACCGACGTCGTGAGCGACGTACAGGAACGCCGCGTCGTCGACCGAGGCCGCGTGCAATTCGGCCAGCGCCTTGTCGCGTTCGGCCGGATCGAAGGTCTGGCGTGCCTTTTTGACCAGTTCGTCGAATTTGGGGTTGTTGATATAGCCCCAATTGTTCGACACCGGCGGCGCCATGCCCGATTGCAGGAAGCGCACCATGGCGAAGAACGGATCCATCGCCGCATAGGTCACGTTGGTGGCATTGGCGCCGTTAGCCGACTGATCCTTGGCGCCCTTGCGCCAGTTGGTGAACAGCGTGTTCCATTCGATGACATCGAGCTGAACATCGAAATAACATTCGGCCAATGCCTGCTGCAGATATTCGTTCATCGGCAACGGCAGCATCTGGCCCGATCCCGACGCAGAGGTCTGGACCTTGACGGTCAATTTCTTGTTCGGGCCGTAGCCTGCTTCCTGCATCAGCTTTTGCGCCGCCGGCTTGTCATACTTGATTTCGAACGTCGGCTTGCCGCGCCAGGGATGTCCTGGTTCGAAGGTGCCGGTCGCCGGCACCATCAGGCCGGCGAGCAGGCCGTCCTTGAGGCCCTCGCGATCGACGCAGAGATTGGCGGCCTTGCGAACGCGAATGTCGTTCCAGGGCGAGCCTTCGACCCGCGAGAACTGCCACGGCCAGACATGCGGCTCCTCGTTCGCATAGATGGTAAAGCCGCGCTGCTTGATTTCCGCGATCGCGTCCGGCGCCGGCGCTTCGGCCCAGTCGATCTGGCCGGAGAGCAGTGCCGCGGTTCGGGCATTTGCCTCCGGCATCGGCAGCAGCAGCATCTTGTCGACTTTCGGGATGCGCGCCTTGTCCCAGTAATTTTCGTTCTTCACCAATTCAAGCCGCTCGCGCGGCGTAAAGGCCGACATTTTCCATGGGCCGGTGCCCGACGCGTCGCGCGCAAAAGCAGCCCACGCGGCTTGTGACTTGGCCTTGGCATCGGCGCCTTGCGCGGCGTCATATAATTTCTGCCATTTCGCCGGGCTCGCCATGAACAGATTGGTGAGGTTGATCGGCAGGAAGCTGTCCGGTTCCGTGGTGGTCAGTTCAACCGTCATGTCATCGATCTTGCGGGCCGAGGCCAGCGTCGGCATCCGAGACGCCGTCACACCGACCTGACTTGGATCGAACTGCGGTGCATCCTGTTTGAGCACCTTTTCGACATTCCAGACCACGGCGTCGGCATTGAACGGCGAGCCATCATGGAATGTGACACCGGGACGAAGCTTGAACGTCCACTTCTTCTTGTCGGCGGCGTCCACCGCCCATTCGGTCGCAAGTCCCGGAATCACGACGCTCGCCTTGTCGGCGGAGGACAAATCCCACATCGTCAGCGCGTCATACATGGTCAGGCCGGTGAAGCGGTTGCCTTCAAACCCCTGATCGGGCTGGCCCAGCGTGCGCGGAATATCGGCGGCGGTCATACCGATGCGCAGGATGGTTTCGGCGCCCGCGCCTCGCGGCAGCACGGCGATCGCTGCAACCGCCAGAATGGCAAGTGCCGTCCGGCTTTTTCCTAATTTTACACTGCGCATCGATCGGATTTCCTTATCGCTCCGGGTGACTAATTCTTATGCAAACATATGCAACGCCCGTGCCAAGGGCGGCGGCCGTGCACCCAATTGTGACTGGCCGACCAACTCCTTGCGCCAAGGACGCGGCGAACCGACGCTGTTGCCTAATCTGGCATCAAGTTTGCAGGTTATGCACCGGGTACGCCCAGTATCTGTTCAATGGAGCTTAGTGCATGCGCGTTCGAAATTCGATGCTTCTCGCCGTCCTGGCAGTGGCCTTTTCTGTCATCTCCGCGCACGCCGAGTCCGTCGTCCGCTACGGTATTTCGATGGCGGATATCCCGCTGACGACCGGCCAGCCGGATCGTGGTGCGGGCGCCTATCAGTTCACCGGATACACGATCTACGATCCCCTGGTTTCCTGGGAAATGGATGTGTCCGACAGGCCCGGCAAACTGGTGCCCGGGCTTGCCACCGAATGGAAGGTCGACGACACCGACAAGACCAAATGGCGCTTTACCCTGCGCAAGGGCGTCAAATTCCATGACGGCAGCGATTTCAACGCCGATGCGGTGATCTGGAATCTCGACAAGGTCCTGAACGACAAGGCCCCGCAATTCGACAAGCGCCAGAGCGCGCAGGTGAAGACCCGCCTGCCCTCGGTCGCCAGCTACGCCAAGATCGACGACTCCACCGTCGAGATCACCACCAAGACCGTGGATTCGTTCTTCCCTTACCAGATGCTCTGGTTCCTGGTTTCCAGCCCCGCGCAATATGAAAAGGTCGGCAAGGACTGGGACAAATTCGCCAGCGATCCCTCGGGCACCGGCCCGTTCAAGCTGACCAAGCTGGTGCCGCATGAACTGGCCGAACTCTCGAAAAACGTCGACTATTGGGACAAGAAGCGGATCCCGAAAGTCGACAAGCTGGTGCTGGTGCCGATGCCGGAAGCGCTGACGCGAACCAATGCGCTATTGGCCGGCCAGGTCGATCTGATCGAGACGCCGGCTCCCGACGCGGTGCCGCAGTTGAAATCGGCTGGTATGCGGATCGTCGATAACATCACGCCGCATGTGTGGAATTATCACCTCAGCGTGTTGCCGGGTTCGCCCTGGACCGACATCCGGCTGCGCAAGGCGCTCAATCTCGCGATCGACCGCGACGGTGTGGTCGCGCTCATGAACGGCCTCGCCAAACCCGCCAAGGGCCAGGTCGATCCATCGAGCCCCTGGTTCGGCAAGCCGACCTTCGACCTCAAATACGATCCCGCGGCAGCCAAGAAGCTGGTCGAGGAAGCCGGCTATTCAAAGGAAAAGCCGCTGAAGGCAACCTTCATCATCGCACAAGGCGGCACCGGACAGATGCTGTCGCTGCCGATGAACGAATTCCTGCAGCAGAGTTTCAAGGAAATCGGCATCGACATCGACTTCAAGGTGGTCGAGCTGGAAACGCTGTACACCGCCTGGCGCAAGGGCGCGGCCGATCCGAGCAACGCCGGCATCACCGCCAACAACATCGCCTATGTGACCTCGGATCCGCTCTATGCCATCGTCCGGTTTTTCGCCTCCGACCAGGTCGCGCCGGTCGGCGTCAACTGGGGCGGCTACAAGAACGAGAAGGTCGACGCGCTGATCAATGAGGCCAAACAGACCTTCGATCCCACCAAACAGGACGAATTGATCGCGCAAGCCCACGCGTTGATCGTCGATGACGCTGCTCTGGTGTGGGTGGTGCACGACACCAACCCGCACGCGCTGTCGCCGAAGGTCAAGAAGTTCGTGCAGGCGCAGCACTGGTTCCAGGATCTGACTCAGATCGGGATGGAGTAGTAGTCAGGAAGATATTCTCGTCATTGCAAGGAATCATCGGGCGCGCATTCGCGCGACCCGTTGGCTCACAATGACGCCCCTCTATTTCGTCAACAACGCGAAGGCGCCGTTCCAGTCCTCGGGCGGCGGGTTGTTCTGATAGGCCCGGATCCGCGCCTCGTAGAGACCGTAGAGTAATTCCAGCGAATTCGCTTCGTCGGTGTGGCGGCCGCGCTCGATCGCCGCGAGCGCACCTTCCCAGTCACGGCCGCGATAGCACGCCAGCATCTCGATGGTCAGGTTGCGCAACCGCTGAAAGCGGGCGGACTGCGCCGTGTCTCCGCGGCCGGCGATGGCATAGATGACCTCAGGCTCTTTCTTGCCTTTGACCATGATGAAATCGAGTTCGAGGATCGCAAACTTGTCCTTGACCGCGAGCGCCGTCTTCGAGCCGACGATGATCGGGAAGCCATATTCCTTGGATTGGCCTTCCAGCCGCGACGCCAGATTGACGCTGTCGCCGAGTACGGAATAATCAAACCGCAGGTCGGACCCCATATTGCCGACGACGCAGGTGCCGGTATTGAGGCCGACACCGACATTGAGCGGGATGTAGGCGTGGCCGCCATTCTGCGCCTCGATCTCACGCTCCTTGTTGAGCTCGTCGATACGCTCCAGCATGTCAACCGCGGCCTCGCATGCATTGAGTTGGTGCTGTCCGTCGTCGAGCGGCGCATTCCAGAACGCCATGATCGCGTCGCCCATATATTTGTCGATGGTGCCGTTGCGAGCCAGAATCACGTTGGTCAGCGGCGTCAGGAACCGGTTCATCAGCGCGGTCAGGCCCTGCGGGTCGTGCTTGTAGGATTCCGAGATCGAGGTGAAGCCTCGGACGTCGGAGAACATGATGGTCATCTCGCGCTCCTCGCCGCCGAGCACGAGCTTTTCCGGCGAATGCGCGAGCTGCTCCACCAGGGCCGGCGACAGATACTGGCCGAACGCCGAGCGAATCTGGCGGCGTTGCGCCTGCTCCCGGACAAAGCTGGAGAAGATCAGCGTGAGATAGATCGCCGTGGTTGACAGCAAAGGATAGGTGAAGTCGATCAGCAGCCGCTGCTGGCTGTAGAAATACCAGGACGTCCCGATCAAGAGCGTCGCGAACAACGCACCGACGGCGGCCAGGGTCGCCGGACCGAACATCGGCGCGAATACGATCACCAGCAGCCCGAACACCAGCGCGGCGCCAAGCTCGGCCACGATCGCCGAGTTGGGGCGCGAAAGCAGACCTTGGGTCAGCGCGCTCTCCAGCACCTGTGCATGAATTTCGACACCTGGCGTAGCGGCCGAAACCGGGGTTGTCTTGATGTCGTTCAACCCCACCGCCGAGGTGCCGATCACTACCAGCTTGCGCGCAATCTTCTCCGGCGCCATTCGTCCTTGGAGCACATCGAGAGCCGAAACATAGATCGTGGGATCATTGCGCGCGAAATGAACCCAGAGCTGACCGTTGCGATCGGTCGGGATCTGAAAGCCCTTGACGCCGATGCTCTGGATGCCCGCTTTATCAGCCTTGATGAAGATGGTGTCGGTGCCGGTCGCCACCCGCAGCATTTCAAAACTCAAGGACGGCATCGTCGCGCTCTGGGCCAGCATGATCATCGGCACGCGGCGGACGATGCCATCGCGTTCGGGCTTGATCGTAAACAGACCGCGGCCAGCGGCGGCGTGCTCCAGCACATCCACGTTGCGTAGAAGGCCGGGGAAATCGAGCATGAACGGTTGCGGCTCTTCACCCAGCATTGCCAACCCGGTGACCGGGAGCGACTTGTCGAGATCGGTGACCGCGGATGGCAATCCCAACTCACCGAGCACCACACGCGATTTCTTCATCGCATCGGCGAGAACCTGATCGTTGGACGGCAGCGCGCGCAACTTGGCCCGCGTCTCCTCATCGAGGTTCCGGAACGTCTCGGCCGCTACATCCGGATTGAGCCGGTCGGGTTCGGAGAACACGATGTCGAATGCAATCACCACCGCGCCGAGCCGGGTCAACTCGGTGACGAGGTCCGCGATCCGGGTCCGCGGCCAGGGAAACTGGCCGAGCTTGGCAAGGCTCCTCTCGTCGATATCGACAATGGTGACCGGCCTTGCGGTCTTCACGCGCGGTTCGATGCGCTGAAAGGTATCGAACGTCCTGGCCCGAAGTTCTTCGATCGGCCCGGGATCGGCGAGGCGCAGCGCCGCGAATGCGATCAGGATTGCCAGGCAGAGCAACCTCGCATAGCCGAACTTTCGCGCGAACCAGCGTCGCAATACCCTCAATCGCTTCATGCTGTCCGGATATCAGATTTTGGCGATTTATTCACGCCCGCGATGGTGTTTTTCGGCGCCAGCGCTGCAAATGGGAGATTGTTAATATTGGCCGCTCATCTTGGCGTTGCCGGCCAGTCCGTGCAAACTGTTTTTGCCAGCAAAGAAACGTTGAAACCGGAGTGACGATGTCGAGCACCGATAGCAGCACGGCTTCGCCACCGGTTCGGCCGCATGAAGCCATCCGCCTGCTGCTGCGCGCCGGCAAGAACGATGAGGCCGTCGTCCAGCTATGCGCCCTCGTCATTACGGCGCCGGACGATTGGGAGGCGAAAGAACTGCTGTTCGACGCGTTTTTCCAGAAGCGCGAATGGGCGCCGGCGCTGGTGCTGCTGAACGAGCTGATCCGCGCCCGGCCGGATGATCCACGGCTGCAGCGATCCCAGATCGCGACGTTGTCGAACATGAAACGCTTTGCCGAGGCGATCGCACAGGCCACAAGCTATGTCGCGCGGCATGGCGAGGACCTGACGGTGCTCGACGCGCTCAAGGTCGCCAATTTCTACAGCGGCAGGATCGACGAAGCGATCCGCTACGGGCAGCGCGGCATCACCCTGCGGGACCAGGAAGCCCTGCAGAACCCGTTGCCTTTTGCGTTGACAAAGCCGGCCGGCCCGCCCCGGGGAAGCCATGTCATTTCCTACTCGCTATGGGGCCCGGCCCCGTTCTACGCCTATGGCGCCATGATCAACCTGGTGCAGAGCCGCACGATCTATCCGGGCTGGACCTGCCGTTTTTACATCAATTCCGCGGTGCCGCCGGCATGCGCGGCTTTCCTGCGCGACAACGGCGCCGATGTGCGGAATATCGAGGATGAATATCCGGGTGTCGGCCTGTTCCAGCGTTTCCTGGTCATGAACGATCCCACGGTCGGCCGCTTTCTGGTGCGCGACTGCGATGCGCGGCTGTCCCAGGCCGAGGCCGATCTGGTCGGGCAATGGATCGACAGCGGCGCGCCCTTTCATGTCGTGCGCGACCACGTGCTGCATAATGAATTGATGATCGGCTGCCTGTGGGCCGGACGCACCGATTGCGGCATCGATATCGCAGCGCTGATGCGGCGTTATTTCACGTTCGGACCGACCGTGAAATATGGCCACGACCAGCGCATGCTGGGCTTGATGCTATGGCCGCTGATCCGCAATCACTGCCTTGTGCACGACAAATACTACAGGCTGGACGGCGTAAAGACCCTACCGCTGTCCGATCCGAACAGCCATTTCGGTGGCGGTCATCAGAATATCGAGACGGTGCTCAGGGAAGTCGACCAACTCGGGATTCCGCGATTGCCGTGAACCGGGGCGCGGCAGGAAAAGCCCCGAGGCAGCGCGCCGACATCAGGCCATATTCCCGCTGGTGCTATGCAGGACGAACATATGCATCGCATTAGCCTGGATCGTGGCGGCGTTGATGCCCTGGAACGTGATGCTGTCGTGGTTGCCGAGGTCAACCACGGCGTTGCCATGCGCATCAGTGCTGAGATTGTGCAGCACATCGCTGATGCTGTGGATATTGCTGAACTTGTCGAGTTCGATGGTATCGCCGACATAGTTGCCCTGGGAATTCGAGATGGTGGAGAAATTCACCATCGTATCGGCGCCGACGCCGGGATGGAACACGAACTGGTCGTGGCCGAGACCACCGATCGAAACCGCAATGGTTTGCGCAACCGCAGGATTGCTTGCATCGCTCACCGTATAGGTCTGCGTCAGACCCATCAGATGATCGAGCTGGGCATTGCTGGCAGCGAATTGCCATTCGACCGTGCCGTTGCCCGCGGCAGCGGTCACGATTCCGAGAGAGTGCGAGCCGGCTGGCGTGACCGTCAGCGCATCACCGGCATGGACGCCGGACACCGAAGTGGTCTCGTCGGTCAGTTGATTTACCGTATCAGGCGCGCCTTCGCGCACCGACACGTCGTCAAGATTCCAGTAGCCGTGGTCGTTGCGCGCGGAGAACTCAAGCGTCGAATGACCGGCCGCGCCGATCACATCGAACTGATATTCGGTGTAACCGTCGCTCTTATCCGCGTTGACAATGGTCGGCATCAGGGCAACGCCATTCCAGCTTGCGCTGAAATCGTTGGCCCCCGAGCCATGCTCGCGCGGCGAAGCCGAGGTATCGTTCATCACCCAGAAATCGACCGTGTAATGCTCATTGGCATTCGTCGCCACGCTCTGGCTCAGCGTTACGTCACCGCCGATGCCGCCGAACAGGGCCTCTTTCAGGCCGTGATGCGCCATATCACCGGAATCGTGATTTTCGGAGTGTTCGCTGCCGACCAGGAAGTTGAAGCCGATCGCGTGGCCGCTGCCATTGCCCAGTTTCCATCCGGAGAAATCGCCGGTTTCAAAGCCGCCGTTCACGATCAGGTTGGTGTGTGACGCCGGCAGACCGTCGGGAACGAGATCGAGCGGCACCGGTTGCGGCGCCGAATCGAGTGCGCCGCCGGAGCCGGTGGCGCCATGGTCGTTTGCCGTTACCGTCAGCGTCACGTCGTGGATCAAACCCGTCGCCGGCGTGTAGGTCACGCCGTGCCGGGTATCGGCAAGGAAGGTGTTGATCTCGGCCAGGCTGCCGGTGATCGTCAACGCGATGGCGCTTCCGCCGATCGTCACGCCGTCGAAATTGCCGGCGGAAAGCGATCCGCTGCTGCCATCGGGCAGCGCCAGGGTCACCGTGATATCGCGGGCACCGGCGTCCACATCCGAGACGCTGATACCGCTCAAATGAGTCGCGGTATTTTCCGGCACGGAAATGGCTCCGTGCGCGGGCGCCGCAAACGTCACCACCGGCGCATCATTGACCGGGGTGACATCAACCGTCGCCGTGGCCGTATTGCTGTGTGAGTTGGCGCTGGCGCCGTCATCGACCGAGAAGCTGATGGTGCGCGGCGCAGCCGAGGGATTGTCGCTACTGTCGAAATAAGTCACCGAGGCCAGCGCGGCCTGGTAATTTGCAACGCTCGACGTTCCGGTCAGAGTCAATATGCCGTGGACCGCATCGTAGCTGCCGTGGATTCCGTTCTGGTCGATGAAGCCGAGGACGTCCTCGCCGGCGACGAAATTACCGGAGATCTGCACCGTCGCCGAGCCAAGCGTAGCACTGTCGACATCCGACAGCGTCAGGCCGGCATCGATCGCTGCCGGCGCCTGATTTTCCGTATAGGACAGCGTCGAATTGTGCGCGTCCACGACCGGCGCGTCGTTAGTGCCGGTGATGGTGAATGTTACCGGCTGCGAGGAGCTGACGTTGCTGTTGTCAGTGACCGTGATGGTGTAGCTCACGGTCAGCGTTTGCCCTTCGGCCAGGAAGTCGAAGCTGCTGTCGGGAGCACTGTAGCTGAAGCCGACCGACCCGGCGCCGCTGTGGGTGCTGTCGATCTCGCTCAGGGTCAGTTGGCCCGCGGCCGTCAGGACATCGATCTGCGTCGTATCCAGCGTTCCGCCCGAAAGCACATAAGTGGGCCCGCTATGGCCCAACGTGTGGGTATCGCTGAGATCGGCATCGCTGAACGACAGCGTACCGGAAGCGGAGTCGTGATCGGCGGTGTCGCCGGTTGCGCCCGCGCGTTCCGCGATTGCATGCAGGTCCGTTCCGGCAATGCCGGAGGTATCGGCGGTGAGCACCGGCGCATCGTTCGCACCGGTGATCGTGATCGTGACGGTCGCCGTGTCATGACCATTCTGGTGATCGTCAAGCAGGACCGTCGACGTCACCCGCGCCGTCTCGCCGGCACCGAGGAAATCCAGCGCGCTGTCGCTGATCTGATAGCTCCAGCCGATGGCCCCATTGTTGGTGTTGCCCGACTGGGTCAGCGAGAACGCCTGTTCGAGCGCACTGATTTCGGTCGGTGTCAGCGACGAGGACAGATCTGTCGTCCCACTCGCCCAGGTAACGCTTTGTGTGATTGTTGCCGTCGGCCGGTCGGTCAGGTCGATATCGGTGAAATGAATGGTGCCGCTGGCCGGCGAGGACGAATCCGAGGTCGTCGACCCGGTCGCGTCCGCAAGCTCACCCACTTTGGCAATCTGTGTCGTGTCCGCTGAATCGAAAGCCGGGGCATCGTCATTGGCATTCAGCGTGATCAGCGTGCCGCCATGCCCGTCGGATGAACCGGCAAAATGCGCGTCGCTGTAGTCGCCGGTCAGCGTCATGCTGATCGAATGGGTTCCATCGGTGATGGTCAGAACACCGCCGCTATAGGTGCCGGTGGTGCCTGGGCCAAAGCCGATGGTGCTCAGGTCGATTTCGTCGGTGGCTGCCAGTCCGCTGATGCTGCCGCCGAAGCTCGACGCATCGATCTTCAGCTCGGCATTGGCGCCGGCGAACACGATGTTCTGGGTGTCCGAACCATCGAGATCGAGCACAGCGCCACTGTCGATCTTGATCGACCCGCTTGCATCCGGCCCGCTGCTCGCGACGGAGCCGGTGATCTTCAGCGTGCCGCTGGTGATTTCGATCGTGCCGTCGTTGGTGACGCTGGTATTGGTCAGGGTGACGTCGCCGCTGGTCTTGACCAGCGCGTCCGTCCCGATCGTCACGCCTCCGCCGCTGACGGTCGCGCTGTTGAGCGCCAGCGTGTCGCCGCCATCGACATGGATGATGCTGCCTGTCGCGACACCGGCGAACGCGGTGCCCGTGACCGTGTCGCCATCGAGCGTCAGCGTCATACCGCTCTCGATCGTCACGTTGCCATAGTTGAGCTGGGCATGGCTGATCGTGCTGGACCCGATCACGTCGATGTCACCAGCGATCATGCTGCCGGAAGGCAGTGTGCTGAAGTCGTTGATGGTGCCGCCATCGATGATGACCTGATCCAGCTTCAACGTTGTACCGCCGTCGATCTGGATGACGGCGGCATCAGCGGTATCGACAAAATGGGTCCCGGTGATCGTGTCGTTATCCAGCGTCAGCGTCTGGTTCGCCCCGATCGTCACCTGGCCGTTATTCAGATAAGCGTTGCTGATCGAGCTGGAGCCGGTGATATCGATATCCCCGGCAATCACGCTGCCGGAAGGCGGCGTGCTGAAATCATTGATGGTGCCGCCATTGATGGCGACCTGATCCAGCGTCAGCGTAGTGCCGCCGTCGATCTGGATGACCGCGCCATCAGCGGTGTCGGCGAAGGTGGTGCCGGTCACCGTGGTGCCGTCCAGCGTCAGCGTCGCGTTGTTTCCGATCGTGACGCGGCCATTGTTGAGATGAGCATTGCTGATCGTGCTTGAACCGGTGACGTCGATATCGCCGGCGATCACGCTGCCGGAAGGCGGCGTACTGTAATCGTTGATGGTGCCGCCATCGATCGTGGCCTGGCTCAAGGTCAGCGCGCCGGTACCGTCAACCGTGATGATACCTTTGGTGTTGTCGATGATGGTGCCGGAGCCGAGCGCCAGGACGCTGGCGGCAAACACCTCGATGGAATTGTCGTTCGTGACCGCAACATCATTCAGCGTCGCGCCTTTGGCGGTCTTGACCGCGACAACTCCGACCGTTCCCACCTTCAGCTTGCCATCGGTGATGGTCGTGCCGTCTTCCAGTACCAACGGGGTGCTTGTGGTGGGCACGGCACGGTCAACTTGAATTGTACCCGTGCCGGTGACAGTGACGCCATCGAGCGTCACCTCCGAAGCGCCTTCGATCGCGACCGTGCCGAAATTGCTGACCGTTCCCCCGATAACCGTGGCGCCGCCCTGAAGCGTCAGGGTTTGGTCCGCATCAACCGTTAGTGTCGCGTCGGTATTGCTGACGGTGCCGCCAGTAATCGCTACGCCATCCAGCGTGCTGGCGCCGTCGATCCGGATCGTGGCGCCGTCGGCGGTATCGATAAAGCTGGTGCCGCTCACCGTGTCGCCGCTCAACGTCAGTGTCGTATTGCTTCCGATCGTCACCCGGCCGTTATTAAGCTGGGCGTTGCTGATCGTGCTGGAGCCGGTGACGTCGATATCGCCAGCGATCATGCTGCCGGAAGCCGGCGTGATGAAATCGTTGATGGTGCCGCCATCAATGGTGGCGTGATCCAGCCTCAACGTCGTGCCGCCGTCGATCTGGATGATTGCGCCGCTGGCGGTATCGGCAAAGATGGTACCGGTGATCGTGTCGTTATCCAGCGTCAGCGTCTGATTCGCTCCGACCGTCACCTGACCATTGTTCAGATGCGCGTTGCTGATCGTGCTGGAACCGGTAACATCGATGTCGCCGGGGATGATGCTGCCCGAGGGCGACGAAGGCAGGCTGTAGTTGTTGATCGTGCCGCCTTCGATGGTGGCGTCATCGAGCGTCAGCGTGCCGGTACCGTCGATCACAATTGTGCCGCCGGTGTTGTCGACCGTGGTGCCCAGATCGAGCGTCAGCGCGCCAAGCGCCAGCACTTCGATCGTGCCCGTGTTGGTGACAGTCTCTTTCTCCAGCACCGCGCCGGTTTCGGCGTGCAACACGCCCGCATTATTCAGCGTACCATCCTTCAGAATGGCTTCGCCCGTGGCGGGCGGCGCTCCGCTGGACGGATCGGATGGCGCGACGCCATTCAACGACAACATACCGTCATTGGTGACGGTACCGCCGGTGATGGCGGCGATGCCAACCGTCAACGTTGCGCCCGCATCGACCTTGATCGATCCATCACTGGCAATGTCGACCTGCACGTTCAGCGTACCGCCGGATATTTCGATCGATCCGGTATCGGTATTCGTGATCGCGCTCTGGCCCTTAAAGTCGCCGCCGTGCCGAAGGACCAGCGCGCCGGAATTCTCCAGCACGCTGGCATCCAGCACCTCCATCAGGCCGCCAACGCTGATGGTCCCGGAATTATCGACAATCGAGTCGACCCTCATGTCGAACGCACCACCGGTCGTCAACGTGCCCTGATTGTCCAGTTCGGGGGGCGTGTGCTTCGCTGGCGGATCGGTATCTGTTGTCGAATCAGGGTGTGCAGCCGCGTGGTCGCTCATGCGGAACGCGCCGCCGATCGTCAGCGTACTTTGATTGATCAGTTTCGGAGCAGAAGTCCCGAAATTGTTCATCTTCAAGCTCTTGGCCTCGGCCGGATCGGCGATCGTCACCGGAAAAGACGGCGTCAGGCCGATCAGCTGATGGGTGATAATAATCGCGTCGTCATTGGCGGTCGGGGCCGCGCCGGTTTCCCAGTTCGATCCGTCACTCCAAAGCCCGCCTGATGAGGGGCCCGAGGTGGTGGCGATCCAGACCACCGCTGGGGTATTTTTCCCGGTGATCGTGACCGTGATATCCTGCGTTGAGGTCGCGCCCTGCAAATCCGTCACCGTCACCGCGTAGGTAAGCGTGATGGTTTCGCCCTTCGGAATGAAGTCGGCGAGGTAAACCGGAAGGTCCGCAAGCTTCCAGTTGACCGTTCCGAAGCCTGTCCCGGTGCTGTCGGCCGCGATCGAGGCAGTCAGCGCGTTGTTGAATTCCGCCAATATCGTCTTCGGGATCGGCGGCAGCCCGGCCGTCGAGAACTGAACCGAAACGGTATGGGTGTCGGTGAGATCGGCATCGGCGAATGTCAGCGTTCCGGACGTCGGCACATGAGAGGTCAGGCTGCCGCCGTGTGTGTGGATGCCGCCAGAAAACGCGATCGTCTGCGGGATGCTGGACGTGATGACCGGAATGTCGTTGGTGCCGACGATCGTAATGGTGAACTGCTGGATGCCTATTTCAGGGCTCGGCGCGAAATTATTGTTCACCAGCGCCGTATAGGTCAGCGTCAGCGTCTCACCGGCGCCGAGGAAGTCGAATGCCTTGTCCGGAAAGCTGTACGTCCAGGTCGCCGAGCCGTTGTTGTTGTTGCCTGGATCCTGCTGCAGGCTGATCGCTTCGACCGCCTTGATCGCGGTCTGTGCGGTCGAACTCAGCGCCTGCGTAATATCGTTTTTGTGAGCGTCCTGATAGGTGAACGAACTGAACTCGACCTTTACCGACGGAAGGTCGCCGGCATTGACGTCCGCAAACCTGATCTGCCCGGTCTGGGTGTCGAGCGCCGCACTGCCAGTGATAAGGGTGTGCTCGGTGAAAGCATCGTCGAACGTCACAACGGTCGGAGCACCTGGGATGTGCAGGAGGCCGGCCGCCGCACTGATCGAACTGGATGGCGTCCCGCTTCCGGAATTGTTTACGAGTTGTATTACCGGCGTGACAATTGTTCCGTCAGCCAGCTTGATCGGCTCCAATGACTGTGGAACCGGCGTATCGGTGAAGGCGTGATGGGTGTTCTTGGTGTTGTTGTTGTCGCCGAATTTTGTCGTGAACAAATCATTGATCAGCTTTTGCTCGTCAGGCGTCAGCGGCGAACCGGCCTGAAAGCTGACGACGCCCTGGCTGATCTTGGTCAGCGTTCCCGCCGTATTGACCGTCGCCAGCGGCGCCAGCGTGTTCTTGTCGAACAGGATGTACGATCCCGTGGTGCCGTCCGGCTCGACCAAGACCTGGAAGTTCGCCGAAGGCGCACCATTCTGGCCGGGAACGGCGAAGTCGATTTCGACCAGCACCGCGGTGCCGCGGATACCCATGGTCGCGACCGGCGTGTCGACCTTCATGTCGCCGTGCTTGGCGGTCTCGCCGGCGACAAAGGAGATGGTGCCCGCAACCAGGCTGAGCAGCGATGAATTGTTCGACCCGTTGGGGTCGTAGACCATCTCGTTGACCACCATCCTCGCGTTCGACGACATGCCGAACACGGTGCCGTCGATGAAGGTGACGCCGAGCGTCGAGTCGGCGCCGGACTGAAGCACGTCGCCTTTGTCGATGTTGTCACCCTGGTTCAGGATGATCGAGACGCCATTGCGGATCGCAGTCGCGCTACCTGTCAGCTTGGTGACATGGCCGACAACGACGACGGCCACAGCCACTGTGCCGTCGGCCTGGGCATATTCGACATGGCCGGTAAGGGCGTTGACGAGGTCGCCGGTGAGGTGGGCGCCATCGGGCGAGGCCAGCGCTGCGCGCTTCTCGCCCTTGAAGTAATCGTGCAGGATCAATTCATGGTCGTCTTTGGACAGAACCAGATCGACGCCGGATCGCTTGAAGTCGCCGCCGAACAGCAATTGGGCATCGGGAACGATAATGGCATCGGAGGGGGCGTGTGCGGACGCACCATCGACGTGTGCAAATGCAACGGGATGCGCTGCCGATCCTTCAACAGGCAGCTTGGCGTCGAATTTACCAACGAAATTCAATGGGCCACCAAAAAAAGTTAATATTTGTATAATTTTTAAAGTCTAGACTTGGCATATCATTCGGGACTGCATCGCGAAACCATCTCTCGCCTCCGCAAATGCTGCGGAAGGTCGCCAGTTGCATTGTTGCAACGGAATAATTTGCGTAAATTCGCAAGAAGTGAAGTATTCCACGGCGCTCGCATTCGTGTTGATCTCCACGACGTAGCGCCGGAGAAGTACTTCGATGTAGTTTGATGTATAGAATAAGGCCCCAATACCTGCGCTGTCTTTGGCAGGCTTTTCCCGGCGGGATACTGCATCAATTCCCCAACCAAGACTGTGATTTGGATAACAAAACCAGCGATTTCGGCAAATTAGCCATACCCCGTGGAATTTGCTGCAAATCCAACCGAAACACCCACTTCTCGGCTTCGTCAGCGCCCTCAACCGCCAAACGGGCAATTCCGTAAAATTTTCAGCAAACTGGCGACCCGATATTTAGTCTGTTTCCGGCTTTCAAGGTTCAAACGGTCGCTGTTAAGCGGACTAAAAGCCGGATTACGCATCATCCTTCGTGAAAGATCCGGTCACGAGCAGGCCAACGGGCCCCGCCGATGTTCGGACAAAGGGCGTCAAATGGGGATTTTGGGTCGTTCGCACGCCTGGCGTGCCATCGTCATCGCTTGTGGCCTGGCCTGGTTCGCGCCGGCCGCGAATCTTCAGGCTGCGAGCCTGCTGACGCCGGGTCCCGCGGCGCAGGTCCGGAAATCCGGCGAACCCTTCGGATTGTTTGCCGCCGTTTTGACCTATGGCGGTTTGCGCGACAAATGGCTTGGGGCGGAGCGAAACCTGGACGACGAACGGGTACAACTGGCGCTCTGCGACGGCGACCGTGAGCGCTGCGCCTCGTCGGCCGCACTCCGGCTCCTCGCAATCGTCGATAGCGCGCGCGCCCGTGAAGGCCGCGCCCGCATCGGCGAGATCAATCGCGCGATCAATCTTGCGATCCGGCCGATGAGCGATCAGGCGCAGTATGGCCAGCCCGACGTCTGGAGTTCGCCGCTGGTCACGTTCGCGCATGGCGCCGGAGACTGCGAAGATTACGCCATCGCCAAGTTCGTCGCCCTGCGTCTGGCCGGCATCCCCTCCGACGATCTGCGAATCGTGGTCGTCCACGACAACCTCAACGGCGAGGACCATGCCGTCGCTGCCGCACGGCTCGATGGGCATTGGCTGACGCTGGATAATCGCCGGATGGCGATGGTCGAGGACGACAACACGCGCAACTACCGACCGCTGTTCGTCATCGATCAGCGCGGCGTCATGAAATATCTCGACACGCCGGTGCTGGCGAATTTTTCGGATGGCGAAGCTGTTCCTGTGGTTGCGATCAATCTGACCACCTCTTCCAACTAGACCCAGGCGCAGCTAGGCCGGGCGGCAGGCGCTGCAACCGATCGAGTTTGGCGTTGCCACCAGAGCCTTTTCGCATTGCTGGGATTTACGGTCGGCCGTTCACGGTGCTGAAATCTCTTGGGTTCATGGTTCGCGTCGGAACCTGTACCCGGCGAGCCCAAGGCGCGGCGTGCCTAAAACCTGGACTGTCCCCACACCATGAACTCCGCTGAGCAGCCATCCGCACTGCAGGTGCGAGGGTTAACAAAGCGTTTTGATCGCCTCGCGGTCGACGCGCTCGATCTCACCGTTCGTGCAGGCGAATTCTACGCACTGCTCGGGCCGAACGGCGCCGGCAAGACCACGACGCTGCGTATGGTCGCGGGCTTGCTGCGCCCCGATGCCGGTTCGGTCGCGGTACTGGGGATCGACGCCCTCGCCGACCCGATCGCCGCCAAGCAGATCACGGCCTGGGTCTCCGACGAGCCGATGATCTACGACAAGCTGACCCCGTTGGAATATCTGGCCTTCGTCGCTGGACTGTGGGGGATCGACCCCAGGCAATCGGAACGGTCGGCGCGTGAGCTGCTGGTCTCGCTCGGGCTAGAGCCGCATCTGCACGAACGCTGCGAAGGATTTTCCAAGGGCATGCGCCAGAAGGTCGCGCTGGCGGGCGCACTGGTGCACGATCCCCGGCTGATCATCCTGGATGAACCGCTCACCGGCCTCGACGCGCTGTCCGCGCGCCACGTCAAAGGATTGCTCGGCGAGCGCGTGCGCGCCGGCTGCACCGTGATCATGACGACCCACATTCTGGAAGTCGCCGAGCGCATGGCCGACCGCATCGGCGTCATCGCCGCAGGGCGGCTGGTTGCCGAGGGCACACTCGCCGAGTTGCGCCAGCAGAACGGTCAGAACGACACCAGCCTCGAAGACATGTTCATCGCGCTGGTCGATGTCGAGGCCGCCGCCGCATGAGCTCCGCGGAAGCCCTGACATGGTTCGCGCGCCACGAAATCCGGCTGGCCTGGCGCGAATGGCTGGCCATGATGACCGGCGGCCGGCGCAAGCGAAAGCGCGCCGTGATCGGGCTGATCCTGTTTGCCGTCGTGCTGCATCTGCCGGCTTACGCCGTGATCGGCCGGTTTGCGGATTTACAGATGCCGATCGACAAATCCTCCCTGATCGTGATCACCGCGACCATCTTCCTGGCCTGGGCGTTGATGCTGTCACAGGCGATCGAGTCGGTGACGCGCGTGTTCTATGCCCGCGCCGATCTCGATCTGATCATGTCGTCGCCGGTCTCGCTGACCAACGTATTCTCGGTTCGCATCGCTGCGATCGCACTGTCGGTCACGGCGATGGCGCTGTTGCTGTCGACGCCCTTCGTCGACGTACTCGTGATCGGCGGCGGGGTGCGATGGCTGTCGGCGTTCGGCGTCGTCATCGGCATCGGCCTGTCGGCCGCAGCGGTCGCTATCGCGGTTACGGTGGCGTTGTTTCGGCTGATCGGCCCCAGCCGGACGCGCCTGGTCGCGCAAATCCTCGCCGCAATCATCGGCGCCGGATTTGTCATCGCGCTACAGGTCGCGGCGATCGTGTCCTATGGCACGCTGTCGCGTTTCGCGGTGCTGACTTCGGATTCCGCGGCAGCCTTCGCGCCCGACGCCGACAGCATCATCTGGTGGCCCGCGCGCGCCACGCTCGGGGACAGCGAAGCGCTGCTGCTCCTGCTGGCGTTGGGCCTCACCTTGCTCGGCGCCGTGATGGCGATCTTCTCCCGCCAGTTCGCCGGCACCGCGGTCCGGGTTTCGTCCAATGCCAGCCCGGCCCAGCGCAGTTCACGCTCTGCGGTCTTTCACACCGGATCCCGGCAACAGGCACTGCGCTGGAAGGAATTCGTGCTGCTGCGGCGTGACCCGTGGCTGGTGTCGCAATCCCTGATGCAGCTGTTGTACCTGGTGCCGCCGGCCTTGATGCTATGGCGAAGCTTTTCCGATAGCTCGACCGCGATCGTTCTGATTACGCCTGTCGTGGTGATGGCGGCGGGCCAACTCTCCGGTGGTCTCGCCTGGTTGACGATCTCGGGCGAAGACGCCGCCGATTTGGTCGCGACCGCACCCCTGTCGGCCTCACGCGTGACCCGCGCCAAGATCGAAGTGGTCTTGATCGCCATCGGCGTGATGTTCGCACCGCTGATTGCAGCACTGGCTTTTGCCTCGCCGCTGCAGGCGCTCGTGACCGCCTCGGGCGTCGCGATCGCGACGATCTGCGCAACCGCGATCCAGCTCTGGTTCCGGGTACAGGCTAAACGCAGCCAGTTCCGCCGCCGCCAGACCTCGTCGCGGCTCGCGACCTTCGCGGAAGCCTTCTCGTCGATCGGCTGGGCCGCGACCGCCGCCCTGGTCCTGGCAATGCCGCTTGCAGCCGTCATTACCGGGGCGATGACCGCAGTCATCGTCGCGGCGACCTGGAAGATCAGCCCGCGGCGAGCGTGAGCGCGAGCGCCTCACCCTTTCACCAACTCCATCACCGCCGCCGCGAACGCTTCCGGCTCTTCCTGCGGCAGATTATGGCCGGCGTTCGCAATCACGTGATGGCTGCGGCGTGCGGTGAATCTCGCCGCGGTCGCCTTGCCGTCGGTCGCTGGCGCGACGCCATCGGCGGCGCCGTCGAGCGTGATCGCGGGCACGCCGATCGCGGGCAGTTCGGCCAGCCGGCGCTGCAGATCGGCATATTGCGGATCGCCTTCAGCCAGACCGAAGCGATGGCGATAGCTGTGGATCACGACGTCGACATAATCAGGATTGTCATGCGCCGATGCCGTGCGCTCGAAGCAAGCCTCGTCGAACCGCCAGTTCGGCGACCATTGCTGCCATAGTATTTTTGCAATTTCGCGCCGATTGGCTTCGAGCCCGGCGCGCCCGCGCTCGAGCTGAAAATAGTATTGGTACCAGAGCGGTACTTCATATTGCGGCTTTGCCGGAACCATGGCCTTCGCGATGTTCTGGATCAGATAGCTGTTGACGCATACGAGCCCAATGCAGCGATCCGGCCATAACGCCGCGACCACGCATGCGGCACGCCCGCCCCAATCATAGCCCGCAACAACCGCGCGCTTGACGTGCAGCGCATCCATCAGCGCGATCAGATCGGCGCCGACGGCGGCCTGCTCGCCCGAGCGCGGCGTCGCCGGGTCATGGAAGCGCGACGGCCCGTAGCCGCGCAAATAGGGAACGATGACACGGCAGCCTTGTGCCGCCAGTTGCGGCGCGACGTCGACGAAGGAATGGATGTCATACGGGAAGCCGTGCATCAGCATCACCACCGGCCCGTCGGCCGGACCAGCCTCGTAATAGCTGATGCTGAGCACGCCGGCATCGACCTGACGGAGCGGTTCCAGCCGGCGCGATGAAGGTGCACGCGCCATCGATGATGTCTCCGAAGTCAATTCCATCGCCGCAACTCCCGACAAGACCGCGCCCCGGGGGACACGGCAGCGCTGACAATCTAGTGATGCTGACAAAATAGCGCGCTCGGACGTTCGGCGATACACTGACGTTGCCGGCGTCATTGGAGACAGACCCTGTCATGCTGCGATCGCTTGTCGCCAGCCTTGCGCTGCTGGGTTCGCCGATCATGGCTTGGCTGGTCAATCCTTTATTGGTCACGCCTTTACTGATTACACCGGCCGCCGCCCAGGGACCCTCGCGCAGCGAATGCATGGCGATGTCCAACGCGCGGCCCCGCGCCACGCCGGTTACATTTCGCGAGGCCGTCGCCGCGTCCGACGAAGTTGCCATCACCTACGCCGGCCATTCGACCTATTTCATCGATACGCCCGGCGGTGTGCGGATCGCGACCGATTATAGCGGCGCCTATCAGATCGGCCGCCTGCCCGACGTCGTCACCATGAATCGCGCCCACTCCACGCATTACACGCTGTTTCCCGATCCGCGCATTCCCCATGTGCTGCACGGTTGGGGCGACGACGGCCAGCCCGCGCATATCGATCAGCGCATCGGCGACGTTTATATCCGCAATGTGACGACCGATATCCGCCGCTATTGGGGCGAGGACGCCGGCGGCGAGATGATCAGGGACGGCAATTCGATCTTCATCTTCGAGGTCGCCGGGCTCTGCATCGGCCATCTCGGGCATCTCCACGTTCCGCTCGACGACAGCCATCTGGCCGCGATCGGCCGGATCGACATCTTGATGGTGCCGATCGACGGCACCTACACCATGTCGCTGGACGGAATATCGGAGATCACCCGGCGCCTGCGCGCCTCCGTGGTGTTGCCGATGCATCGTTTCGCAACGCCGCTGGACGAATTCATGCGCCGGATCGGCCAGCAATTCGCGATCGATGTCCGCACCGAACGCACACTGAAGATTTCGCGGGACTTGCTCCCGGGCACACCTACTGTGATTATTCTGGATGGCGTTTGACGCCTCCGGGCGTTAATACTCTGCAACAACAATAAAAGAAGACAGGGAGTGAAATCATGAGCGTCAGTACGGCACCCGCCACCGCGAGCGGGCTCTATGCCGATCCGCGCGAAGACTGGCTCGCGCAGCACACCGAGGAAATCATCGATCCCAAGCGTCCGATCGTCGACCCGCACCATCATCTGTGGGATCGCGGCGGCCTACGCTACATGATCGAGGAGCTATCGACCGATATCGCGTCCGGTCACAATATTATCGCCACCGTCTATGTCGAGGCCCGCTCGATGTATCGTACCCGCGGCCCAGAAGAATTCCGACCGGTCAACGAAGTCGAGTTCGCCAACGGCGCCGCGGCGATGAGCGCGAGCGGCGGCTACGGCCCCGCCTTGATCTGTGACGGCATCGTCGGCCACGCCAATCTGCTGCTCGGCGACCGCGTCAAGGCGGTGCTGGAAGCCGAGATTGTCGCGGGCCAGGGCCGCTTCCGCGGCATCCGGCATTCGTCGGCCTACGACGCCGATCCCGATATCGCCCACATGTACGCGACGCGGCCGAAAGGCCTGTTGCTCGATACCACCTACCGCAAGGGGTTTGGCTGCCTCGCGCCGCTTGGCCTGAGTTTCGATGCATGGCTGTTTCATCCGCAGCTCTCGGAATTCGTCGATCTCGCGCGCGCCTTCCCGGACACCAGGATCGTGCTCGATCATTGCGGCGGCCCGGTCGGCCTTGGCCGCTTTGCCGGCCGGCGCGAAGAGACCTTTCCAGTATGGAAGGCGTCAATCCAGGAAGTCGCCAAATGCCCCAACGTGGTAGTCAAACTCGGCGGCCTTGCGATGCGGCTGCTCGGTTTTGATTTTCACGAACGACCAAAGCCGCCATCATCGGAGCAGGCCGCCGCGGCATGGCGCCCCTATATCGAAACCTGCATCGAAGCCTTCGGCCCGGAACGCTGCATGTTTGAAAGCAACTTTCCGCCCGATAAAGGCCAGTGCAGCTATCAGGTGATCTTCAACGCGTTCAAGCGGATCGCCGCGCAATATAGCGACGCCGAGAAGACCGCGTTGTTCTCGAAGACCGCGACAGATGTCTACAAGTTGAAACTGGATTGATCTTTTACTTCGTCCGCAAGTCATCGGGCGCGCATTCGCGCGACCCGGTGGCTTCGAATAACGATTTTGCGTCCTGCGATTTTCTCAGGATGAGCCCAGCAGGCTCGCTGCCGGGCGCGCGCCTGCCGGCATCATGATCTTCTTCAGCTTCAACACCACCCGCAACGCGAAACCGAGCCAGACCGGCTGGGTCTTGCGGCAGAACGCCAGCTTGCGGACGCGATCCTCGATATGCCAGCGAGCATGTGCGCCGTCCTTGAAGAAGATGACATCGCCCGCGACATAGCGCTTCGACGGCATGGTGTCGCTTTCAAGCAGGATCGAGCCTTCGAGGATCAGCACCGTCTCGTCGAAATCATAGTACCAGTTGAACTTGCCCTTGCTGCACTCCCACACCATGGTCGAGGCTAGCCCGTCCGCGCTCTTCGACAACACATGCCATTGCGCTGTCGGATTGCCTTCGATGATCCACGACGGCTCGATCGGCCGCGGCGTCAGGTTGACGGCGAGATTGGTGGTTTCAATAAGTGCCGAAGACATCATGGACCTCAACATATCGACTTGAAAATCGACTGATTATTCAACGGGATGCAAACAAGTTGCGACAAAACCTAAACTAACGGTAACGTTTTAAACATTCCTTACGGCAACCGCTGCAATCCGCGCTAAACGGTGCGGCGAAAGCGCTCTAAATTGCGCGCTTCCGCGAGGCGCGCGTGACAATCGTCGACACTCCGTAGCTAACGGTCTATTAAAAATAAAATCAGTTCGCACGCCGCGCAAGAAGGGCTGCGACAGACCGCTTTGGGGGAAGCCATGACAGCAACTCACCGCGCCATTGCTGAAGCATCCCACGCCGGCGTGAAGAATTTTGTCCTCAAGGATTTTCGTTTGCAGAGCGGCGGCGTAATGCCGGCCGTGACCATCGCCTATCGGACGCTCGGCGCGCTCGCGCCTGACCGCAACAACGCCGTGCTGATCACCCACGGCAACACCAGCGGTCCACAGATGATCGATCCCGGCGGCTCGACCGGCGAAGGAAGCTGGAAGGATCTCGTCGGCCCCGGCAAGCCGGTCGATACCAACCGCTTCTTCGTGATCTGCCCGAACATGCTGGGTTCGTCCTACGGATCGACCAACGCCGCGAGCACAGATCCTTTGACCGGCAAGCCCTACGGACCGCGATTTCCCGATATCACCGTGAGCGATATCGTCGCCACCCAGCATGCGCTGCTCGGCCATTTCGGCATCGAGCGGCTGGTGGCGATCGTCGGCCCGTCCTATGGCGGGTTTCAGGCCTTCCAGTGGGCGGTGAATTATCCGGACATGATGCAGGGCATCGCGGCGGTCGTCACGGCGCCGGTGGTGCCGCGCGAGCGCTCAGCCGGCAATGTCGATCGGCTGCTCTCGACCTTGTCACAGGATCCGAACTGGAACGGCGGTGACTACTACGATCGCGGCGGCGTGCTGGAGACCATGATCCAGATCAGGACCGCGACACTGAAGACCTACGGCATCGAGACCCGGCTTCGCAGCACCCTATCGGACGCTGGCGAAATCGCGGCAGCGATTCGCGCGGAGGCTGCTAGGTGGGCAAGCGGCTTTGACGCGAACTCGCTGATCATCCTGGCCAAGGCGCTGCAGAAATTCGACGTCACGGCGCAGCTCGGCAACATCAGATCGAAGGTGCTGTACGTGCTGTCGAAAACCGACAAGCTGTTCCCACCCGAGCTCTCGCCCGGCGTCATGCAGGCGCTCGAGCGCGCCGGCGTCGACGCCGATTACTTCCTGCTCGACAGCGAATATGGCCATTCGGCGTCCGGAATCGACGCCGATAAATGGGCGCCGCGGCTGCGTCAGTTCATGGAGCGCCTCAGCCCGCCCCGGTAAGCTCGCGCTGTCCTCCGCGCAGTCGCTTGAGGACTCGCGTACTCCTCGTCAGGCCCACTCGCCCTTGCGGAACACGGGAACGCGCCGACCATCGGCGTGAATGCCGTCGATGTCCAGTTTGTCCGAACCAATCATCCAGTCGATGTGGATCAGGCTCTTGTTGCCGCCTTGGGCCACGATCTGCTCCGGTGACAGTTTGGTGCCGTCGATGAAGCACTTCGAATAGCACTGGCCCAGCGCGATATGGCATGCGGCGTTCTCGTCGAACAGCGTGTTGAAGAACAGCAAGCCACTTTTCGAGATCGGCGAGGAATGCGGCACCAGCGCGACTTCGCCGAGCCGGCGGGCGCCCTCGTCGGTGTCGAGCACCTTGTTCAGCACTTCCTCACCGCGCGAGGCCTTGGCCTCGACGATACGGCCGCCTTCGAACTTCACCGCGATGTTATCGATCAGCGAGCCCTGATAGGACAGCGGCTTCGAGCTGACGACATGCCCGTCGACCCGCCGCGCATGCGGCGTGGTGAAGACTTCCTCGGTCGGAATATTGGCGTTGCAGGTGATGCCGTTCTTGGCCGTCGAGGCACCGCCCTCCCATTCATGGCCATCGGCCAGCCCGATCGTCAGATCGGTGCCCGGCCCGGTATAATGCAGCGCGCTGAAGCGCTGGCCGTTCAGCCACTCGGTCCGGCTGCGCAGCATCGCGTTATGCTTGTTCCATGCCGTAATGGGATCGTCGTTGTCGACGCGCGAGGCCGCAAAGATCGCATCGGCGAGCTTGCCGACCGCGACATCCTCTTCGTCATCGGGAAATACCTGCTTTGCCCATGACGGACTCGGATAAGCGACGATGTTCCAGTTGATATCGAAGGTGACGATCCGCTCCAGCGCCGGCTTGTAGGCGATCGAATTGGCCTTGCTGGCGCGCGCCACCTTGGCGGGATCCTGTCCCGACAACAGCATCGGATCGTCGCCGACGATGGCAAGCCGTGCGGTGTTGGCGCCGAACGCCTTCGACATCCCCTCATAGAGCCAGCTCGCCGCGCGATCGAAGCTGCCGTCGTGGCCAAATTTATAACGCGCCAGCGTAATCGCTTCGTCCGAAAAGATCGGCGTCACCAGGCCCGCACCGGCCTTGTAGGCATGTTCGGCGATCTTGCGCACCAGCGGCAGCGCCACCGTGGGCGCCGTCAAGAGCAGATCCTGGCCGGCCTGCAATTGCAGGCCGACTTTGATAGCCACCTCGGCCAATCGGTCGAGCTTGACGGGATCGATCGGCGTCGAAAAATTGCGTTGATGTGCGGTCATGATCTTCCAGGTATCGCTGCTTGCAGCCGCTGCTTGTTCGGATTCGGGTGGTGTCCGGGTCCGTCGACACACGCTAGTATCCGCGAGATCTGGCCGATCAGGCAAATGCGAGCGAGGCGCCGGAGAACAACAGTACCACAAGAATGGTCCGCCGGAACCCGACCTCGTTGATGTTCCGGAATGCAAGAATGCCGAGCGCGCCGCCTGCGATCAGCAGGGCGCTGCCGCCCCATTGAATATTCCGGCGCAACGCCCACAGATTGGCGGCCTGCACACCGATGCTGCACGCCATCATGAGCGGAACCGCTTCCAGCGGTTGAAAAATGCGCAGCGGGACCGCGCCGGCGACTACCGAGAAAGCAAACCCGGCAAGACCGGAGACAAAGGCACCTGCGAATACCGCGGCGCTCAATAACAGGTTGGTTGCGAGATCGGTAATAGTCCTGACTCCAGTTAAACGGCCTAATCGTATGGCAGCGCCGGTTTCGACTGTTGCGCATCCGCCGAACATGTCGCGTCGTCGTCCAATGCAGCGACAGTCGAGGACACGATCCCCGGACTCGCGTGCGAGCGGTCGATCAAGGCGCCGCTGACGAGATGAAGCAGTGCGAATGCGATCGTGATCGCGATGGTCGGCAGGGTCAGTTTAGGCGTCCGCGAGCGCTCGCTCCTCGGCGACGACAGGCGTCTGATGTCCGTTGGCATTGGCGTTTCTTTCTCTTGCTTTGCGTGAATCAAAATTGATGACCATCGGCCTCGCACCAAGATTCGGGGCGATAAGGTGGCGATGACGATTGATGAAATATCGAGCCTGCCGGCGCCGCGAGATGTGAAGCGCTTCCAGAAAACGCGCGAAAATACTTTTGCGCTTCAGAGAAATAAGAGACTCCTTCGTTACAGAAATACTTGGTACCGGTTCGAAATGCGTCATGAGCGAGCTCCGCGTTGACGCCGCCAACATGGCGACGATCGCAACCGATGGCTGTGAGATGCTTCACAGTCGCCGCGCGCCTTCGTACAAAAAGATGTGAGGATATGCCCTGATGCAAATGCGATTTGCGTCATCCGAACGAATGACGCGATCGCGATCGCGTACTAGCGTGAGTTCGCCACGATTAAGAAAAACTAAACGATTGTTGCTGTGCGCTTTGCGACGGGCGCGGTGCTTCAGCGCTTGACGCTGGCCAGAACCCGATCGACCATTTCGGGCGCAAGGCCGAGATAATTTTTCGGCGATGTCAGACGTTCGATGGTGGCGCGATCGATCCGTTTGGAAACGCGCTCATCCGCAGACAGCGCATCCGCCAGCGTGATGCCCTTTTCGTTGGCGAGACGGCAGGCATCATAGACCACGTCATGCGCGTCCTGCCGCCCGATGTCGGGCGCCAGCCCCATCATCACCGCTTCGGCGACGATCAGGCCGCGGCTGATATCGAGATTTTCGGCCATCTTTTTCTCATCGACGATCAGACCACCCAACGCGAATTTGGCCTGATGCAGCGCGCCCGCGGTCAAGACGAAGCTTTCCGGTATAGCCATCCACTCGGCATGCCATGGTCCGGTGGCACGCTCGAAATCCTGTACCATCGCATCCAGCATCAGGCCGGCATGCTGGCGCACGCCTTTGCAGGCGGCCAGCATCAATTCCGACGAGATCGGGTTGCGCTTCTGCGGCATGGTCGAGGACGCACCGCGTCCCTTCACAAAAGGCTCGTAGAGTTCACCGAACTCGGTCGAAGCCATGATCATGATGTCGAGCGCCATTTTCCCGAGCGTGCCGGTGACAAGGCCGAAGAAATTCACCACTTCGGCGAGGCCATCGCGCGCGACGTGCCAGGTGGAGACGGGAACGCCGAGCCCGAGTCCCTCACACAGCGCTGTCTGCACGTCGAATCCCTTGTCGCCAAGCGAAGCGAGCGTGCCGGCAGCGCCTGCGAACTGGCCGACCAGAACTCGCGGCTTCAATTGCGCCAGGCGTTCGGCGTGACGATCGAACATCGCAAGCCAGATCGCGGTCTTGTAGCCGAACGTCGCCGGCAGCGCCTGCTGCAAATGGGTGCGGCCCGCCATCGGCGTGTCGCGATATTTTTTGGACAGGTCGGCTAGGATACCGCGCAGCGCCGCAATATCCTCCTCGATGATGGTGAGACCGTCGCGCACCTGCAGGACGACAGCCGTATCCATGATGTCCTGCGTGGTCGCGCCCCAATGCACATAGCGGCCGGCCTCGCCGCATTGCTTGGCCATCTGATGCACCAGCGGCAGGATCGGATAGCCGACGATATCGGTCTCGCTGCGCAACAGATCGAAATCGAACTTCGACACGTCGGTACGCTTGGCGATCTCGTCGGCGGCCTCACGCGGGATCACGCCGCAGCGCGCCTCGGCCTTCGCCAGTGCGACCTCGACTTCGGCATAGCGGGAGATCAGGCTGAAGTCCGAAAACACCTCACGCATGCGCGGCGTGCCAAAGGCGTCGCGGAACAGGATGGAATCGAGAACGGTGGTTGAGGTGGGAAAGGCAGCCATGGTTTTTCCTTCGGTCTGACTTGTAGCGTAGACAATAAAGTCAGACCAACCAAGGGTTCGTGACGGCCAGGAATGTTTCAGATGTCTCGCACGTCCAACGTCTAATGGGTCGCCACCAGATAATCGACGATCTTGCCGACATCAGCGTCATCGATCGGGGCGCCGTAGACCTTGATCATTTTTGTCACTTCGGCCTGCCAAAACTCCTTTTTGAAAGCGGCGCCCTGCGGCTGCGTCTTGATGTAATCGGCCGAATGACACGCGGTGCAATTGCTGAGCACGGCATCCTGGTTCGGGCCCGGCCCAAACGCCGCGGTCTCATCGGGCAGTTGATAGGAGATCGGTTTTGCGACCGAAATCACCGGCACGATACCGAGCGCGATGATCGATACGGCGACGCAGAACGCTGTTTTGATCTGTGACATGTGCGCCCTCCCTCAAGCCGCCGTTACGGAAGTGGTCTCGATCACGTTGCGCATGTAACCGGGCGGATTCCACAGCGGCTTATCCGGCTGGGTCTGCGCGGCCTGATTGGTGGCGCGCACCTTGATGTCGTGCGGACCGGCCGCAAGCGGAACCGACAATTGCCATTCGCGGAATGAGTAATTGCCGAGATCCTGGCCTAGCTGACTGGCAAGCCAGGTGGCGCCGCCATCGGTGGATACGCTGACGTCCTTGATGCCCTTGCCGCCATCGAAGGCGATGCCTTTGAGCAGCGTCGGCCCTGCCTTCACCCTCGCACCGCTGGTCAGGTTGGTGATGAACGAGCGGACGTTGAACTTGTTGATCGGGATGGTTGCCTTCGGCGAGGTACCCGGCTCGACACAGGCGCAATCGGTATCCGGGATGCGGTAGGCCGACTTCATCCAGAAGCCGTCGAACACGCTGTCCAGCACGGTGATCTCGTTGAGGTGCTTCACCCAATAGGTGCCGTAATAGCCGGGCACGATCAAACGCAGCGGAAAGCCATTGAGCAGCGGCAAATCGGCGCCGTTCATCGCATAGGCCAGCATCACTTCGCCATCGCGGGCATGATCGATATCGAGCGCCTTGGCGAAATCGGGGGTCTTGTCGAACACCGGACCGTCCATTCCACCGAACACGACCTGCCTGGCGCCGGCCTGCACGCCGGCCATGTCCAGCACCGCCTTGAGCGGAACGCCCTTCCATCGTGCGTTGCCCATCGCGCCGTTGGCGAGTTGGCCGCCAGCGACGCGCGGCTCGGAAAATCCGCGGCTGTTGCCCGAACATTGATTGACCGCCACCAGTTCGACCGCCGGCAGCTTCTTGATGTCGGCAAGCGAAAGCTTGATCGGCTTGTCGACCTTGCCCTTGATCTCGACCGAAAAAACATCGGGGTCGATGTCATAGGGAATGCCGGCCAGATGATAGCGCACAAAGAATGCATCGTTCGGCGTGATGACGTTTTCGTTGAACACCGAAAACGGGGTTTCCAGTTGCGGCGGCCGGCTGGTGAGGCCGATCATCGGCCGCTTCTGCGGATATTTGACCAGAGGCCGCTCGCCATTCTCGAATGGCAGGGTCACCGTGTCAGCGGCCAACGCCCGCAACGTACCAAAAGCCGTACCGGAGCCGAGCGCGGCAAGCGCAGCACCGGATCGCGCAATCAACTGACGCCGATCCATCATTCGAACCTCCCACAAAGAGTTCTCGTTCGTTCGCCAAACTCGATTCCGAAGGTAGCTGCCGGCTCCGCATATCGGATCGGCGGCGAGAATCGTGTTCGCTGTTTGACAGTATGACGGGGCTATCAGAGATTTGCAAAACCACTGGCCGACAAAGACGAAAGTCTATCTGTGGGCGCCGTCGCCACCGGCCCATACGAGCGGAGCCCAAGCGATCAGGGGTTGCTTCGCGCCAACGGACCGGCTTTGCAGCCGATCCGTTGATCACGCCATCGCACTACATGTTCGTGCAAATCGACATCAGACCGGTGCGGGTACAGGGCAAGTCCTGGTCCGGGTCGAAATAGTGCACCGTGCCCTGCGGCGCGTCACAGACTTCCGCGCCGCCCACGTTCTGGCAATCCATGCCACTGTCATGATCGATGAAATGGCCGGGCGCTAGCTTGACGTTGGAGCTGAAGTAAGGATCCGCTGGCGCGCGTAACGTTTGCACCCGGGTTCGCGACAGAAAGCTGTACTTCCAGCCGCGCTGCAACATGCAGCTGCGATAATCTGCGGAAGGTTTTCCCTGCTGCACCCCGACGGCATTATCGCAAGCCACCGTATCTTCGTGAATCTGCAAATCGATCTGCGCGTTGCTGAGCTGAGGCTTGCGGATGTAGTCGTAGTGCTCGGTGTAGTCGTACGTCGCCGCGTTGGCCGCGGTGCTGACGACCAGCGCTGCGAACAGCGCGATATGTTTGATTGTTGAATGTTTCATGGCGACCTCCTGCTTTCGATGAGGATTGGTCGAGATCGCCATGACCGGCGTTCGGATAACGCCGGATTAAAAATTGGCAAGGGTAACGGTTAACGTGGCAATATCGTCACCCGACGCCGGGTCTGGCGCTATCGCTACTTCATGCCGGTGATGGAGGCGCTGGCGGCGCGGGGATCGCGGTTCGGCCAGCGCCCGCTTTCGACCTGGGAGAGGAAGTCGCCGACCAGCCGGTTATATTCTTCCGGCTCCTCGATATTGATCGCGTGGCCCGCGTTCGGCATCACCACCAGCGCTGCCGAGGGAATGCTTTGCTTCATCAGGATGCCCGGCATCAGGCACGGCCAGTCCTCATCTCCGGTAATGACCAATGTCGGCACGTCGATGCGCTTCATTTCCTCGACCAGGGTATAAAGCGACGGCCGCTCCTTCTGGACGCCCTGCTGGGTGTTGGCCGACCCGGTCGCGGAATGTTCGGCCAGCATGGTCTTGAACTCGGCGTGGCCGCGCGGATCCTTGTTCTCATATTGAACGCGGGTCGGGCCGTAGGCGTAACGTTCGGCGAAGGCCGGCATGCCCTCGCTCCGGATCATGTTGGCGATCACGTCGGCCTCGGCGCGAAACGTATCGCGCTTATCGAGTTCGGCGCCGTAGCCGCAACCGCCAATGCACAGCGACAACGCACGTTGTGGATGACGCAGGCCGAAATGCAGCGTCGCAAAACCACCCATCGACAACCCGATGATATGCGCCTTCGGTGCGCCGATATGGTCGAGCACCGCGAGAATGTCATCGGCGGCGCGGGCCTGCGAATAAGACGAGACCTGCTCCGGCACGTCGGACGGCGGGAAGCCACGCGCATTGAAGGCGATGGTGCGGTAGCGCTTGCCGAAATAGCGCATCTGCTGTTCCCAACTGCGCAGATCGCCGGCGAATTCATGGACCAGGATCACGGGATGCCCCGATCCGGTTTCCTCGAAATACAGGCGAACTCCGTCATCGGTCGTTGCGTGGGGCATGTCGGTCTCCTTAAGTCCGGATCGTAATTGCAGCGATGGCTTGTTTCGGCAATGCTAGGGCGCGTGTGCCGGCGGCTTGGTTCGCGGCAAATAGGTGCCATAGCCCTTGGCACCAACCAGCACACCATCGTCAACCACGACCTTGCCGCGCACCATGGTCAGCACCGGCCAGCCCGTCACTTCGAGCCCCTCATAAGGGGTGTAGTCCGAACCATCGTGGATCAGGTCGTGGCTGATCGTGACCTTGCGTTTCGGATCCCATAGCACGATGTCGGCGTCCGACCCGACCGCGATCGTTCCCTTGCGCGGATAAAGCCCATAAATCTTAGCGTGATTGGTCGCGGTAAAAGCGACAAAGGAATTGAGGTCGATCCGGCCCTTCACGACACCTTCGGAGAACAGGATCGGAAGCCGCGTCGCGACGCCGGGAATCCCGTTCGGCACCCAGCGAAAGCTGGTGCGGCCCTTCGGCGCCAGCTTGCCCTGCGGATCGTCGTAGCGGAACGGGCAATGGTCCGACGAGAATACCGAGAACACCTTCTGCTGCAGGCCTTCCCAGCACGCCTGCTGGCTCGCGACATCACGCGGCGGCGGCGAGCAGACATATTTGCTGCCCTCCATGTTGAGCTGGTCGAGGTCCTTTTCGGTCAGCATCAGATATTGCGGACAGGTCTCGCCCATCACCTTGAGGCCGCGCTGCTGGGCGCGGCGGATTTCGTCCATCGCCTCGCGGTTCGAGACATGCACGATCATGATGGGTACGTCGATCAGCTCAGAGAGCGAGATCGCGCGATGCGTCGCCTCGCGTTCGACCGGGATCGGCCGCGACGTCGCATGGAAACGCGGCGCGGTATTGCCGGCGCGTTCGAGCCGGTCGGTGAGGAAACGGATGGCATCGAAATTCTCTGCATGCACCATCAGCACTGCGCCGGTCTCGCGCGCCACCGCCATGGTTTCCAGCAGTTCGCGATCTGACAGCGCCAGCCCCTCATAGGTCATGAACACCTTGAGCGAGGTATAGCCGTCCTCGACCAAAGCCGGCAGTTCCTGCCCCAGGACCTGCTCGGTCGGATCGGTGACGATGAGGTGAAAGGCGACGTCGATGTGACATTCGCCGTCCGCCAGCGAGTGGTAATGCTTCAACGCCTGCCGCAGGGTCTGACCTTTCTCCTGCAGGCAGAACGGCAGCACCGTGGTGTTGCCGCCAAATGCCGCCGACCGGGTGCCGGTGGCAAAACCGTCCGCCATCACGATGCCGTCGCCCGACGGCTGGGCGAAGTGCACATGGCTGTCGATCCCGCCCGGCAGCACCAGCCGATCGGTCGCGTCGATAATGTTGGTGGCCGTGCCGAGATCGTGTCCCAGCGCCACGATCCGCCCGTCGCGGATCGCGACGTCGCAAGCAAAGGTGTCGGCGGCGGTGGCGACGGTGCCGCCACGAATGATGGTGTCGAACGTCATGGGCGAGACCCTCCTTTCGCATCATTCGGCCGGCGATGCTCGATCACCGCAGCCAATGGCTCCGCCAACCCGATGGTCGGCTTCGGATCCGGACGGCGGAACGTCCCCGCGACGGCCTTGCGCGGTTTCAACGTGACCAGCGTTTCGGCCTGACGCACGGCCGCAGCAGTCGGATCGACCACCGGCACCGGAATGCGGTCGCGGACCTTGTCGGCGAGGCCGGCTAAAGGCGCGCCGGACAGGATAACGACATCAGCGTCATCCTGTTCGACGGCGCGATTCGCCAGCGCTACCAGCATCTCTTCCTTCTCGCCCTGGACATCGGAAATGGATTTGAACGCACCATCCAGCGTGCGGATACCAGCGCAGCGTGCATCCATGCCGTGCATCGAGACGCATTCCTGGTACCAGGGCCCAAGCGCGCGGGCGAAGGTCACGATGGCGAACTTTCGCCCGAGCATGCAGGCGGTCAGCATTGCAGCCTCGGCCAGACCGACCACCGGGAAATCGAATAATTCGCGTGCGCCGAACAAGCCGGGATCGCCAAAGGCGGCGATAATTGCGGCATCGACGTCCGCGTCGGCAGCCGCCAGCATTTCGAGTGCGATGGCGCCGCCGATCTGTGCTTCGGCGCGCGTGGCGATATAAGGCACGCCGCGCGCGGCGGTCACGGCAACCAGCTCAGTCCCTGGAGACGCGACTTTGGCGCCGGCCGAATACAGCAGATCGGTTACGGCACCCGTGGTGTTGGGATTGAGCAGCAGGATTTTCACAGTGCCGCCTTTCTTTTCAACATCGTCCGGACCGTGCGCGTCGTTTTCGCTGGCGGCGCATCATCGGTCTCGACGGGCAGCGTACCAGCCACGACCTCGCCGGTGCGGCGGACATGATGCCCGAGCAATTGTCCGGCGCGCTCGGCGTCGCGCGCCTTCAGCGCGTCCAGGATATCCCGATGATCGCGCACTGACTCTTCCCATCGTCCCAGCACCGACAGGCCGAAGAAGCGCGCGCGCTCGGCCCGCGGCAGCAGGACCTCATGTGTCGCCTTCAGCACATTATTGCGGGCGAAGCCGACAATGACGCCGTGAATTTGCTGATTGATCTCGAAATAATCACGCATCTCGCCGCGATCGTGATGCCATTCGATACGGCCCTGCATGGTTTCGAGCTGCTCGAAATCGCGCGCCTCCATCCGTGTCGCCGCGAGTTCCGCGGCGCAGCGCTCGATACCGCTCAACGCCTCGAACAATTCGATCAATTCGTTCCGGCGCAAGGGGGCGACGATAGTGCTGCGGTTGAGGCGAAGCTCGACCAGGCCTTCGGACGCCAATTGCTTGAGCGCTTCACGCAAGGGAGTCCGCGACACCCCAAGCGCGTCGGACAGATCAGCTTCGAGCAATTGCTGCCCGGGCGCAAGATCGCCGCGCACGATCAACTGGCGAAGTCGCGTCGCGGCTTGCTCATAAAGCCCGGACCGCGGCACCCGTAACTGCCGTCTCGGCAACGCCGTTGCCGTGCGGCGCGGCTTGGTCGGCAATTTAGCCTTGATCTTGGTAACGCCCGATTTGGTGCGGTTCATGAAGATGAAGACCTCTAACTATCCTGACGAGAGCTCGCGAGGACGGGATTGGTGAACAGGCCACCCCAGTTCTCGATGCGCGCCGGATCTATTCCGGTCGCGATCAAGCATGCCCACAGCGTCACCGCAATCGAATCGAATACGGGAACACCGAGCCTCGCTTCGAGGACTTCGGCAGCGCCGGCGCCCCGCATATTGGTACAGACCACGGCCACCGCGTCGCAGCCTTCGCGCACCACCTCCTCGATCAGACGCCCGACCTCGGCTTCCGGCACTTCGGCGAACGAGAAATTATCCTGCAGCGACAGATGCCGCTCCGCGACGCAGTGCAATCCCTCCGAGCCCCAATTGGCGATGATCTTGTCCTGGACATCCTTCCGATAGGGCGTCACCAGTCCGATCCGCTTGCTTCCGACACGCCGGAACAGATCGCGATAGGCGAGCACGGTGGTCCGTGCCTGAATGCCGGTCGAGGCCTTAATGCGCTCGCACAGGCGCTCATCGCGATCGAAGCCGAGCCAACTCGCGGACGTACCGTTCCAGGCGATGACATCGACCTTGGCATGCGCCAGCAGCTCAGCCGCGCGCAAGATTTCACTATCGTCGAATTGCGCCAGCGCGGTTTCCGACAGGGCGATTTCGGTCACCTTGAAGCGCGAAAAGTGTACCGAGACATCGGCAATGCCGGCCAGCATCGCGCTGGTGATCGGCTCCAGCGCGGTGTTGGACGAAGGGGTCAGCATCCCGAGTTCGAACCCGACGTGTCGTCATTCAAGCCTCATCAGAAAGTCGGTGCCGGGATGGGCGCGGCCATCACCGCGTCCATCCCGTGTCGTGTTAGACCGGCAGTTTGCGGCTGTAATCGATCAAGCTCGAACAGATCAGCAGCGCGACGCCGGCGCAGGCGAAGAACATCAGCGCCAGGAAGTACGATCCGGTGGCCTGGACAATCAAGCCGACGATCAGCGGCGTCAGCACGCCGGCGATGTTGCCGCCGAGATTCATGCAGCCACCGAGAAAGCCGGACTTTTCACGGCCCGCCAACGCCGAGGGAATCGCCCAATACATCCCGCACCAGCGCAGGAAGAACAGCGTGGCGGAGAGTAGCACCACGACGGCGACTGGGTCGGTCACATAGGCCACCGAGAAGATCGATATCGTCGCCATGATGGCGGCGATACCGAACAGCGTGCGGAACACGAGATTGGGTCCGCCACCACGCGCACGCCAGGTGTCGCCGATCCAGCCACCAACCAGTTCGCCGACGAAGCCCGAAAAGAAGATGATAAAGGACGCCCCGCCGAGCGTCTTGATGTCAAAATTATGCACCTTGAACAGATAGGTCGGCATCCACGTCAGCAGGCCATAAAAGGTGGTGTTGAAGAACATCCACCCCAGGCACATGCACCAGACCGAACGATAGCGGAAATATGCCATCCAGCTTCCGCCTTGCGAGGCCGGTGTTGCCGCATCTTCCAGCGCATGCGCCTGTTCGATGTGGCGCGCTTCGGCTTCATTGACCGACGGATGCGCCCGCGGGGAGTTGCGGATGTAGTACCAGGCCAGCAGGCCGCACAGCATGGTGCCGACACCGGCGATGAGGAAAGCCACCCGCCAGGAGTTAAAGGCTGCGATCAGCCAGGCGATCACGATTGATCCCAGTGCCGCGCCGAGCGGCGCACCGCCGTCGAGCAGCGTCGCCCCACGACCGCGTTCGGTCTGCGTCATCCAGATCGCGTTGAGCTTGCCGCCCGCCGGATAGATCGGCGCTTCCGACGCTCCCAATCCAAGCCGCGTCAACAGCAGCATCGGCCAGCTGGTCGCCACTGCCGCAATCGCCTGGAACGCGCCCCAGAAAATCGTCGCAGACGCGATCACAATCCGCGGCTTGAAACGATCGGCCAGCATGCCGCCCGGAACCTGCATCAGCGCGTAGGTCCAGAAGAACGAGCTCAGAATCAAACCCTGCAGCGCCGGATCGACATCGAACTCTTTGGAGATCAGCGGCATCGCGACCGACAGCGATGCGCGGTCGATATAGTTGATTGAAATCAAAAACAGCATCAGAAGAAAAATCTTCCAACGCACGCCGGTCGGCTTGGCGGTGTCGGTCGCTGCAATAGCTGAGACGGTGTCGCTCATGGCTCTCTCCAATTGCCGGCGGCACCAAGTCTGGTGCATTTGGCAGAGAGCAGCAATAATTTTTCGTATTTTGTATACGAATTTATGTAATAGACTGATTTTATTACACTATTTTATGTACACTCCACTTGAGATGCCGGCGCGCCGCGAACAGACGCCAACGCGCCGGGCCGTTCAAGCGCATTTCACCTTCAAGCATTCCACTTTTCGTTGGTAGCGTTGAGTACCTTCACGAGGCTGGAATCTTCCCGGAGCCCACCATGCTTTTCCAGCCATTTCGGCCCGGGGCCACGCATGTAATGCGCTTCCGGAAAGTATTGCTTCGGCGATCCGCCCCAAAGAAACATCAGCAAGCCGTCCACGGCGCGCCGAACCCTGGTTCGGATCGGCGCGGATGACTGTTGCAGCTTGATCGTGTGACGCATGTTCAACCTCCGCCATTGCCGGGCGAGCCCGGACAACCAAGATCAAAGATGCGGATTGCGATGTAGGAAATCGATGGGACTGGGCGGAGGTTCTTATAAAGGCCGAATAGCCGTCGATGGGATCCGTGGGCATCGCCACGAATCTGCAACGTGCGTCCCGTCTATGCCGGGTTCGCTGCCGGCATAGACGTTGAAGACACCAGTCTTGTTATGCCGCGACCGTGCGTTTGTAACGCGCCGCCGCGGCGCTGCGCGACAGGTTGGGCATCAGCTTTTGCCGTGCGGCCTCATAAGCTTCCCAATCGGCCGCCTCCGGCAGCGACGGGATCGTGACGAATTCACCCTGATCGAAGCCGGCCAGTGCGGCGTCCACCATCTCGTCCGCCGCCATCACGATCTGGGTCGGAAGGTGCTGAACCGGCGTGCCCGCCAATTCCCAGAAGTCGGTCGCGGTGGCACCGGGTAGCACCACCTGGATCTTGACGTTCTTGTCCTTGAGTTCATGACGCAGCGACTGACTGAAAGCGAGCACGAATGCTTTGCTGCCGCCATAGACGCCGTTGAGAATTTCCGGCCCGACCGCACCGATCGATGCGATGTTGATGATCGTTCCACCGCCGCGTGCGACGAAGCCCGGCACCGCAGCATAGGTCAGACGTGTCGGTGCGTTGACGTTGATCGAGATCATCTCCGCCATTTTGTCGACATCGGATCCGAGCAGCGGCCCGGTCGCGCCGACGCCGGCGTTATTGACCAGCGTGGTGATGCCGGCGTCGCTGCGAAGCCGTGCTTCGATCCGAGCGAGGTCTGCGCTGTCGGTCAGATCCGCCGCGATGATTTCAACCGAACGTCCGGTCTCGTCGGCCAGGCGCTTGGCGTGCGCGTTAAGGCGATCGCGATTGCGCGCCACGAGGATGAGGTCGAACCCGCGTCGCGCCAACCGGTCAGCGTAGATCGCGCCGATTCCTGACGAAGCTCCGGTGATGAGGGCGGTGCCTTTTGCTGAATTGGTCATGTTGGTCTCCAGATGCCTGCGCCGGGACCGGCGCCAAGGCTGCCAACGGAGATAGACCTTTCCTTTCATGTCTCAAATGTCATATAAACAGCTTTTCGGGACACGATCACCGCTTGCAAGGAGCGTCGCATGCAGCAAATTGGATTTGTGGTCTTCCCCGGATTCCAGGTGATGGGGCTGTCGGCGATTACCGCGTTCGAGGTCGCAAACCTGGTGCTGGAAAAACCGGCTTACGCCGTCACGCTGCTGTCAGAGACCGGCGGACCGGTGCAAACCTCGGCCGGCTTTGGCGTGCAGACCGAAGCGTTCAGCGATCGGCGTTTCGACACCATCATGGTTGGTGCCGGCACCGAGATCCAGCCGATGACGCCGGGCCTGCTCGCTTTCGTGCGACGCGCGATCAAGACCTCACGCCGCCTTGCCGCGCCCTGCACCGGGGCATTCGTGCTGGCCGAAGCCGGTTTGCTCGATGGGCGTCACGTCACCACGCATTGGCATTTTGCTCGCGATCTACAGGCACGCTATCCCGACGTGAAGGTCGAGGAAGACCGGATCTACATCGTCGACGGCACGATCTGGACCTCGGCAGGAATGACCGCCGGCATCGACCTCGCGCTGGCGATGGTTGAAAACGATCACGGCCGCGAGACCGCGCGCGCGGTGGCGCGCAAGCTCGTCGTCTATCACCGCCGTGCCGGCGGCCAGTCGCAATTCTCGGCCATGCTCGAGCTGGAACCGAAATCGGATCGGATTCAGAACGCGCTGCATTACGCGAAAGAGAATCTGCGCAACGCGCTGTCGGTGGAAGAACTGGCTGAGGTGGCGCGGCTGAGCCCGCGTCAATTCAGCCGCGCCTTTCGCACCGAGACCCGGCAGTCCCCGGCCAAGGCGGTTGAGAACCTTCGGGTCGAGGCCGCGCGATTGATGATGGAAGAAGGCCGGCATTCGATGGATACGATCGCGCAGGAAACCGGCTTCGCGGACCGGGAGCGGATGCGGCGCGCCTTCCTGCGTGTGCTCGGACGGCCGCCGCAGGCGATCCGTCGCAACGCCCAGGCGGCATAGACCTCACGCCGGCTGGCATCCCCTGAGAAACAGTTTGACGCAGGTACGAACCCGCGCCTCGATCTGCGGGCGCGTCGGCATCGGGACGCCGCCAAAGATCGCAGCCCGCTGCGGCGCCGAGGAAAGCATCCCAAGCAGCATGCCGGCGGCCTCATCGACATCGTCCAGCACGATCCGCCCGCGCTTCTCCTGCACGCGAAGCCAGTCGGCCAAAGCCGCGGCGGTTCGCTTGATTCCATTGTTGTAAAACGTGCCGGCAAGATCGGAAAACTTTCCGGTCTCCTGCAGGATCATGCGCTGCAGCCCGACCACTTCCTGATCCAACATCAGATCCGCGCAGGCCATCAACGCGGCATACAGCGCTTCGCCGATGTCGACCTGATCGGCCTGCAGATGGAACTGCGACAGGAAGCGATCGAGCCGGTCTGAGACCATGCCCTCGAACAACGTCGCTTTATTGGGGATCAGTCGGTACAGCGTCTTGGTCGAAACGCCGGCACGGCGCGCCACCGTCTCCATGCTGGTCGCAGCATAGCCGTTGCCGGCGAATTCCTGACGTGCGGCCTCATAGATGATCTGGCGCGTCTCCTGGTCCGGGCGCAGTTGCGGCCGGCCGCGGCAGCGCCGGTCCTGGGCGTTGCCTTGCGCCTGATCTTTGTTCTGATCCCGGGTGTCGCTTGCAGCCATGCTTTTAAATGATGCCTGTCATTCCATTGACAGTCCCAATATGGGGGCTATTTTGGAAAATATCAAGTTTCCTAATTAACCTCTCCGAGGACAGGCAGGAGCGACCCCGATGACCCAGCATTCCACCACCTTTGAAATCGACCGCCCGGTTCCGGCCGGCGCCGCGGTTGGGGACCTGCTGCCGGGTACCGTTGCGGCACCCGCCCCGGCAAAAAAACTCAATCTTCGCAAGCTGTTGCTGACCGGTGCCGCGCTCGTCGCGCTGGCGGGCGGCGCCTGGTACGGCTGGGATTACTGGACCGTCGGGCAATATCAGGTGTCGACCGACGACGCCTATGTAAAGGCTGACAACACCACCATCGCGCCCAAGGTTTCCGGCTACCTACATCAGGTGCTGGTCGGCGACAATGAGCGCGTCAAAGCCGGTCAAACCCTGGCCCGGATCGACGATCGCGATTTCAAGGTCGCGCTCGATCAAGCCAAGGCCGATGTCGCGGCGGCCAGGGCTGCGATCAGCAGCAAGCAGGCGCAGCTTGAGGTGCAGCAGGCGGTGATCAACGCCGCACAGGCAACCATCGACGTCGACGACGCCAATGTCACCTTCGCCGCGCAGGACAACAAGCGCTACGCCACGCTGGCGAACTCGGGCTACGGCAGCGTGCAGAACGCGCAATTGTCGCAATCGAAGATCGCGAGCGCAGAGGCCACCCGCGCGCGCGACACCGCCAACCTCACCTCGGCGACCAAGCAAGTCGACCTGCTCAAGGCCGAGATCGTTCAGGCCGAAGCCGCGCTCGCCCGCGCGCAAGCCTTGCAGAGCCAGGCCGAGCTTAATCTCAGCTACACCGCGATCGTCGCGCCGATCGACGGCGTGGTCGGCAACCGCACGCTGCGGGTCGGCCAGTTCGTCCAGGCCGGTACGCAATTGATGTCGGTGGTGCCGGCGCGTGGCGCCTATGTGATTGCGAACTACAAAGAGACTCAGCTCACCGACGTGCATGAAGGCCAGGCCGTCGAGATCGCCGTCGACATGTTCCCCGGTCAATTGGTGCACGGCCATGTCGACAGCATCGCGCCCGCCAGCGGCCAGGAATTCGCGTTGCTGCCGCCTGATAACGCCACCGGCAACTTCACCAAGGTGGTGCAGCGCATCCCGGTCAAGATCGCGCTCGACGACGGCAGCAACTCGCTGATCGCGCTGCGTCCGGGCATGTCCGTGATCCCGACCATCGAAACGCGCAATTCGGCGCCGCGCCACGACGCCAGCGGCGCGTCCAGGATTTCCAACAATGTTTCTTCCAACACGTCTTTGAATGGATCGTGCCATGTCCAGTCACACCCCGTCAGCCTCGATCGCAGCGCTTCCGACCTCGCCCGCCAAATCTGAGGCGGTCGATCCCAATCGCGCCAGCGCCACGGTATGGATCGCCGTTCTGGCGGCAATGATCGGGTCGTTCATGGCGATCCTGAACATTCAGATCACCAACGCCTCGTTGCTCAATATCGAAGGTGGTATCGGCACCGGCGTCGACAACGGCTCCTGGATTTCGACCTCCTATCTGATCGGCGAGATCGTGGTGATCCCGCTGACCGACTATCTCAGCCGGGTGTTCTCGTTCCGCCGTTACATGCTCGCGAGCGCGGCGTTGTTTGCGGTGTTCTCGGTCGCCTGCGCGTTCACCCACGATTTGCCCTCGATGATCGCAATGCGTGGCCTGCAGGGCTTTGCCGGCGGCGTGCTGATTCCGATGGCCTTCACGCTGGTGCTGACCAAGCTGCCGAAGCCGCAGCAGCCGGTCGGCCTCGCGATCTTCGCGCTGTCGGTGACTTTTGCGCCGGCGATCGGCCCGACCATCGGCGGCTATCTCACCGAGAATTACGGCTGGCGCACCATCTTCTTCGTCAACGTGATCCCGACCATCGTGATGGTCACCGCGCTCTATTTCACGCTGCCGCGGCAGCCGATGCAGCTCAAGCTCCTCAAGGAAGGCGACTGGGCAGGCATCGCGACCATGGCGATCGGGTTGTCGGCGCTGCAGACGGTGCTCGAGGAAGGCAACAAGGACGACTGGTTCTCTTCGCCCTTCATCCTGCGCCTTGCCGGCATCGCGCTGGTCAGCCTGTCGCTGTTCGTCTGGATCGAGCTCACCACCGAAAAGCCGCTGATCCGGTTGCGGCTCTTGAAGGGGCGCAATTTCGGCTTCGGCACCATCGCCATGACAATGCTGGGTTTTGCCTTGTTCGGTTCGGTCTACATCCTGCCCGCTTATCTCGGCCAGGCGCAGGGTTACAATTCCGAGCAGATCGGCGCCGTGCTGGCGTGGACCGGGTTGCCGCAGCTCATTCTGATTCCGCTGGTGCCACAACTGATGAAGCGTTTCGATACCCGCTACATCGCCTTCACGGGCCTGGCGATCTTTGCCTATAGCTGCTTCATGAACACTGCGATGTCGCCGGATTATGCCGGTGACCAGCTCTGGATTCCGAACATTATCCGCGCCATCGGCCAGGCCATGGTGCTGACGCCGCTGACTTCGGTGACCACCGGCGAGATCGCGCCGCAGGACGCCGCGGCTGCGTCCGGCATCAGCAACATGTTCCGCAACCTCGGCGGCGCGATCGGCACCGCGGTTCTTGCCACCGTCATCACCAAGCGCGAACAGTTTCATTCCAACATCATCGGCCAGTCGGTGACGCCCGGCCGTGAGGAAGTGCGCAACCGGATCGCGCAGATGACCGACTACTTCATGGCCCGCGGCGTCTCCGATCCCGCCGAAGCGCATCAGCAAGCCGTCATCGCGCTCGGCAACGCTGTCAAGCGTCAGGCGCTGGTGATGGGTTTCAGCGACACCTTTGCCGTGCTCGGCGTGGTGCTGGTGCTCGCCGCCCTCGCAGTGGCGCTGACGCGCCGGGTGAAGGGAGCCGGCGGTGCCGGTGCGCATTAAGATCAAGGTCAGTCGACGATGAAGAGTTTTGCCCCCACTGCGGTTGACGAGCGATGTGCCGCGTCGCCGTGGTCGGAAACCTGATAGCTCATGCCGGGCATGAGCTTGAAACTGCGGCCATCGCGTAATTCGGTATCGAGTTCACCCTCCAGCACATAGAGCACGTGTCCGCGGTCGCACCAATGATCCGCGAGGTAGCCGGCCGAATATTCGACATGCCGCACCCGCAGGTCGCCAATATTGAACGTGCGCCAAATGGCTTGTCCGGTCTCGCCCGGATGAACCGTGGGCGCGACGCCAGACCAGTCGGTGACGGTGAACGGCAGTGCAGGAATTTTCATGCGATCAGTCCCCCCCTCGATGACACCGTTCAAATCACGAAAAACCCATTAAATCACAAAGAATCCATGGCTTCCGTCGCGCTGGAGCTGTTCGACCAGGCCATACTCCCAATCGAGATAGGCCTGCATCGCTCCGGTGTCGATATCGGTGCCTTCGTAGGGGCGCCGGTAACGGTGCGCGGGATCGGCCTTCGGCCACACCAGCGGCGGCTTGATCTCGAGCGCGCGATCGTAACCGCCGTCGAGCACGTAGGTCTCCCATCCCATCTGCGCCAGCCACGACGCCGTCATGTCGGCACGGACGCCCATATTGTCCGTCAGCACGATGCGCGCGCCGCGCACCGGTGCCGCCATGTCGATTTCCTGCACCAATTGGCCGCCGGGATAATGCCGAAAGCCCGGGAGATGACCGGCGGCATATTCTTCCGCATCGCGCACATCGAAGCGATACAGCGTGCGATGTGTCTGCGCCTGCAAGGCGGTCATCTCGTCCATGGTGAGCCGCTTGACGCCGGCGCGATAGGCGACGTCGCGGGCATTGGCGTCGGCCCCCTCGAACGCGCCGATCTCGCCGCGCCGATCAGAGCCATGCTCAAGGCTTTGCTTCGCCAAGGTCCAGCCGATCGTGCCGTTGCGCAGCGCCCTCACCTTGTTGGTGACGCCGGCATTGATCAGCGACTGGGTGCCGATGATCGAGCGGGTGCGGCCGGCGCAATTGACGATGATGGTGGTGTCGGGATCGGGCGCGGCGCGGCCGGCGCGCAGCACCAGCTCGGCGCCGGGCACGCTGATCGAACCCGGAATGTTCATGGTGGTGTATTCGTCGAACCGGCGGACGTCGAGAATCCTGATATTGGCATCGCTCGCGATCAGTGCTGAGACTTCATCGGCCGAGAGCGAGGGCGTGTGCCGGCGCGACTCGACCAGTTCGCCAAAGGCCTTGGCGTAGGAATTCACGTCCTGAAACAGTTCATAGCCCGCAGCCTGCCAGGCGGCGAGCCCGCCTTCGAGCGCGCGAACGTTGGTGTAGCCCAATGCCTTCAGGCGATCGATTGCCACCGGGCCAAGACCTTCGCCCGCATCATACACCACGATCTGCGCGTCCTTGCGCGGCAGCCGTGTCTCGGCTTCGAGCGCGATCCGGTCGGCGGCCATGTTGGCGGCAAAAAGCGGATGTCCGGTAGCAAAGGCGGCCTCATACCGGACGTCGAGCAAGGCGATTTCATCTCGCAACAGCAATGCGGTGCGAATGTGGGAGGCCGTAACAGTGGACAGGGGCATGATGGACAATCGGGATCAGAGTGGGGCGTTGGAGTGGGAGCGTTTGCATCCGGACCGCGATGAAAAGAGCGCGACGCCGGATCGGCTGCGTATGCTACTACTTGCGGGCTGCATATAAAAATAATGGCAGAACAAAACAATGGGAGGATTTCGATGATAGCTTCCGTGCAGGGGCAAAACCTTGTCAAACAAGACCTCACCAAACAAGTCCCTATCAAACACAGCCTTGTCAAAATAGCAGTGCTCGCGACCACTTTGTTTGTCGCAATGGCGCAACCGAGCGTGGGAGAGAGCTTGAAACACAAACCGATCGCCGTGAAAACGCCTGACGGGCTGACTATCGCCGCCCAGGAATGGGGCAACCCCAACGGTCCCGAAATTCTTTTCATCCACGGGTTTTCGCAGAGCTATCTGTCGTGGATGCGCCAGGTCGACAGCGACCTCGCCAGGGATTTTCACATGGTGACCTATGATCTGCGCGGTCACGGCAATTCCGATAAACCGCTGGATCCCGCCCGTTATCGAGATTCCAAGGCCTGGGGCGATGAAGTGCAGGCGGTGATGGACGCCGCCGGATTGAAGCACCCGGTGCTGGTCGGCTGGTCCTATGCGGGCCGCGTGATTTCCGATTATGTCGCGACCCACGGCGCGGGCCAGCTCGCCGGCATCAATTTCGTCGATGCTCCGATCAAGGTCGATCCGGCCCTGGTCGGCGACAATCTCAAGAACCTGCCATTGATGGCCTCGGAAGATCTCGTCACCAACATCACGGCGACGCGAACCTTCGTGCATGGCTGCTTCTCCAGGCAACCGAGCGCCGATGATTTCGAGACCATGCTCGCCTTCAACATGATGGTGCCCCCGCAGGTGCGGGCCGGCCTCGGCGGCCGTCCGCTCGACGCCAGCGAGTTGATGTCCAAGCTGAAAATCCCCGTGCTGGTGACGCATGGCCGCGAGGATCGCAACGCCAAGGTCGGCGCCGGCGAATACACCGCCTCGGTTATTCCGGGTGCCAGGCTCTCGATCTATGACGGGGTCGGACATTCGCCGTTCTACGAAGATGCGCCGCGCTTCAACGCCGAGTTGGCCGCGTTCGTACGCATGGCGGCAAAGACGAATTGATTCATAGTCACATCCCGTCGTCATCCCCGCGAAAGCGGATATCGAGTACGCCGCGAGCTATCGATTTAATCGCCGGCGCTTCGAATACTGGATCGCCCGCCTTCGCGGGCGATGACGGTGACGTGTGCGTCCGCGTTCTCGCGACACGTTAAGCCCGAGTCTTGCTGAAAAACTCCGCCCTCTTATTAGAGGGCGCAGGGAAGACCGGGTGTGCGCTGCACCCGCGGTCTCGCGTGCAAATGGACAACAAAAGATGCACACGAGCATACAGGTTCAGCGGAAGCAGTCCGGCCTTCCCTGCGCAATGGTTTTACGGCTTACTTCGAGCTCTCCCCGGTGACCGGCTTTGTTGCCACCGTCATCCCCGAGAAGCTTGCTTCTCAAGAACTTGACGCCAGCGTCGGGGCGTCAGGACCACACGACTTCGCCGTCCGCGTCAGCGCTGTTCGTCAAAAGCGCCTCCGCGTCCACCGCATCCCGTGCCCAACGTCCGTGACGATCGCGATACGCCCCTCATGCGGGACGGGATGCACCGAATAAGCCGGTGATTTGCCCTCGAAGGGAAGCAAATTATTTTTCGCGACAGGGCTGGACAGGTGATCTGCCCAGGGCAAATCACCTGCGAAAGATTGGCCCCGCCGGCGCACGAAGCGGCTGACTCGGCGTTCGTTAAAGCAGCACCTGCTTCAGCTTCAACACGGCGCTGTCCGGCGTCGTCACGACCGGACGGCCCGATAGTTCGGCGACCAATGCCGCCGTGGGCGCCATGCTGTATTGCGCCAGCGCGATCAGGTCGCAATCGCGCAGATCCTTTGACGCTTCGCCGACCAGACGATCATGCTCGGCGCGGTCGCCGCGATCGAGCGCCGCCATGGCGCCAGCGGCGAGCTTCGGCACGATTTCAACTGAACGCGGAAACTCCGGCGGCATCGACACCAGGGTCGGCGGGAATGTCGAGAGCAGCCCGATCCTGCGGCCCTTGCCGACCGCCTGCTCGATCATCGCTTCATTGGGCTTGAGCACCGGCATCGGCGCCTGCTCACGGGCGACGGCCTCGATGCAGGAGCCGAACGCCGAACAGGTGAACAGGATCGCGTCGGCACCGGCGCCGGCCGCGTAACGCCCGAGCCGCAGAAAACGCTCGGTCATCGCATCGGTGATGCGGCCGTCGCGCGCCACGTCAGCCGACAGGCTGTCGTCGAGCAGGTTCATCAGGCTGGCTTCCGGCCAATGGCTGGCGAAGGCGGCCTCGATCGGCACGATCGAATGTTTCAAGGCGTGAACGAGGGCAATGCGCATCTGGATCGGTCCTGCGGCGGGGTGTTGGCGAACCCACCTTTTCCGCGTTTCAATGCTGGCCTTCTAGTGGAATTTGGCAGGGTTGCAAAGCTGGCCGTATCCGGTGCCCGGCATAGCAAGCCTTTGACGGACCGAGCCTTTGACACTGGAAGCCTTTGACACTGGAAGCCTTGGCATTATGGTCCGGAAAGAAAAAAGGGAGAGAACGATGCAAGAGACCGCGGCGCGGCACGCTGCCGACATGCTGCTCGCCGAGCACAAGGCGAACACGCAGTTCAAGCCGTTCGACCGGCTGCAGGGGCCTGCCAACGTCTCCGACGCCTACGACATTCAGCAGCACTATGTCGCCCTGCTGCGCGCCGAACACGGCGACAGTATCGGCTACAAGGTCGGACTGACCTCAAAGACGATGCAGGCGTTCTGCGGCATCGATCATCCGATCGCCGGCGTCGTTCTGGCCAAACGCGAACACCGATCGGGCGCGACCATCCGGCGCGCCGATTTCGGGCGGTTGGGCCTCGAATTCGAAATCGCCGTCCGCATTAAATCGAACGTACCGGCAACCGCTTTGCCCATGACGGCCAAGGCGATCGCGCCGTATATCGGCGGCGTTTGTGCCGCCATCGAATTGGTCGACGACCGCGCCGCGGATTATAGCCATCTCGACGTTCTGGCGCTGCTGGCCGACAACTCCTGGAATGGCGGCATCGTATTGTCCGAATGGGTCACGGCATGGCCGGATTTGGAGAGCGTGCTCGGCAAGGCAACGAAAGACGGTACCGCGGTCGGCGAAGGCCACGGCCGCGATATCCTCGGTCATCCCTTCAATTCGGTGGCGTGGCTGGCCGCACATCTGGCCACCCGAGGCGAAAGCCTGCAGGCCGGTCAGATCGTGATGACCGGAAGCGTGATGAAGACCATCTTCCCGACCGAAGATGCGGCTTTCGGATTTTCGCTGGATAGGATCGGGAACGTCAGCGTCATCGTGCGGTGACGCCTAATTGGAGCGGGCGAAGGGAATCGAACCCTCGTATGCAGCTTGGGAAGCGGAACCGTACCAAGGATAACCTTACGATAGCGCGGGCGGCCAAAAAGCTCGTAGTGCGCCTTCTCGGAGCCCTGCAATCGGGATCAAGCCGCCGAGGAAACGTGTTGACCGAAAGCCCGAGCCCGATCTGATCAGAATTCTATCGAGGTCGGCAGTTCCCCTCCCCGCAAGCATGATCGTCGAGCGTCTGGCAAACAGCGGCACGAAGCGGAAAGTTACGACCGTCTCCGAGCTTTGACGGTGAGCACATTGGGGTTGCCGTCGACAAGAACGTCGCCAGCCTGAGCGGACACGTCAACAATTACGCGGAGAAGGTTGCCGCCATCGCCGCGGTGCAACGGGTCAAGGGCGTTCACGCCATCGCCGAGAACATTGAGGTTCGCTATCCGTTCCAGAAGCAAGCGGCCGACGATCAAATTGCCAAGCGTGCTTCCGACATCCTGAATTGGGACGTTCTCGTCCCCAAGGACTCGGTCAACGTTCTCGTACAGGACGGCTGGGTCACGTTAAGCGGACGGGTCGATTGGAACTACAGCAGGACCGCTGCCGAAGACGACGTCCGCAAGCTATCCGGCGTATACAGTGCGTTGCCGCCGACCCCTCTAGACAAACCAAGAGCTCGCTTGCGGTCGGCTAGCCCCCCGAGGAAGGAACATGAAATTCAACGAGAAGCATCCGCTCGCCAATCCGGAAGCCGCGATGGCGAAGCTGCTCGAAATTGCAAATGGGATTGATGCTGATGATGCTGGCCGCATTTCGGTCGGCGCGATCAACCATGCGTTCCTGCGCGCAGGTGGTAGTATCAACGAATACGGCGCGGCGATGCATCGGGCGATTGCCGACGGCTGGCTCGAATCACATCCGTCAGGTGCCTACGTGAAGTTGACACAGAGGGGGCGCGGATAGGGTTCGCGTAGTCTGGGCGGGGGCGGAGTTTGTGTCTTGGGATAAACGGTTTTTCGATCCGATCATGCTTCCCGGAGTAGCCAGTTCGTCACGCTCCGCCACGCCGCGCAATACATCACCAAACTGCCCAAGACAGAACACGATGCTGAAGAATGGCAGGCCGCGATGGAGATTTCTGTGAAATAATTCTTCGCTAGGTTCCTGCGCGACACATTGATCCAGATCATTACCAATAGGGCCAGCCCGCATACCCTATCTTGGAGAAAAAGCAGAGGAGGCTAAAATGCCGTTGATTCCTCGACTACATGAGCAAAAATGCACTCGGTGCGGTTCAAAGCTAATTGATCCCGCGTGGAATGAGCGGGTGAATGCGCGAGAGGTTCAGTATCTTTGGCGCTGTTGGAATTGCAGCAATGAGTTTGTCACGCTGGTTGCTTCGGATGAAGAGCCAACCTCGGACGCTGAAGTCATCAAACCATTCTTTACAAGCTTGGTAGTTGAATGAAAATGATTGCACAGAGCGATCAGCCCGCGCTTACTGCAAGGCAGCGCTGGATTTTCTGCGGCTCACCCGCTGGCTGGCCGGCGACCTTCAGCTAAGCTGAGGCGTTCGCTGGCGCTGGACCCTCAAACAAGTTTGGCCCAGGCCGGTCCCGCTTGGAAAGTCCAGGTCACCAGAGTGGCTGCGGCGATCATGAGGGCGAAACCAGTTTAGCCGTCTCGGTCTCCATCGGATAAGCGACGTTGACGTCTTTCCATCCGACACCTCCTGGCTCTTCGAGCCTACTACAGGTGTCCATCAGTTCGGAGGAGGTTCAGACATCGGGAGCCCGCACTTTTTGCGGCCCAGTGCCTGACGCACTTTAGTCTGACAAACCTTCCAGCCGTTTCGCCAGTTCTCTGACCAAGAGCCGAGTTCCTTTGCGCTACATCAAAAGCTCATTTGCCGGCCACGCTAGATAAGCGGTGTAACCGAACAACCTGCCTTTCCAAGGCTGTTGAGGTTATGGGGCTCGGGCTCCTAGGCCACTCCGAGCCCCGCTTCGTCTGAGCAGGAGGCGCACATGTCCATCACCAGCTACGCGGATGATCTGGGTTCAGCGGTGCACTACGCATTGGAAACGACCCATGCCATAGCAGCATGTCCTTTCCACTTGGATCTAACGATCCGCACCGGTGACGACGCGGCTGAAAGCCATGCCTTTGCGCGTGCCCGAAAGCTCGTAAAAAGCGATGGCACGACGTGGGAGGGAGAAGCTCTTCGGAAAGAATTTGGACGCCAGCTCCGCAAGGCGGCCGACCGTTACTGTCCTTACTGTGCCCTTTTGGGTGACCCGGAGCTATAAAAGGCTACAGGTTTTTCGGTTCCGGCGAACACTCGGCGAAGCAGCTCGCTGGGACCAGGTACCAGCGGCACCTTCTCACGGTCTTGAGCCGCCTACTTCGCAAGCGTATCTTGCGCTTCATTTCCACTGAGCGCCCGCAGCGCGTTAAGTATGACCGCGACGTCGATCACCTCCTGAAGCAAGGCACCTTGAACCGGCGTGATATAGCCAAGCGCAGCGGCAATCATGCCGAGCAGTGAAAGTCCAATTCCGGCAGTAACGCTTTCGAGTGCAATAAGGCGCGAGTGTCGAGCGATCTAAATCGCAAGCAGGATACGATCAAGGTGATCGACCAGAAGCACCACATCGGCCGCCTCGGCGGAAGCCGCCGTCCCTCGCGCGCCCATGGCCACCCCAATATCAGCCGCCGCAAGCGCCGGTGCGTCATTCACGCCATCGCCGACCATCATGACCGGACCGTTTTTCCGCTCCGTCAGCACCACCAGCACCTTCTGATCCGGCGTCAACTCAGACCTTACAGCGTCGATCCCGAGATCCGCCGCAATCGCTTCCGCGACCTCTTGCCGGTCTCCGGTCGCGAGAATGATCCGCTGTATCCCCAGTCTTCGAAGCGATTTCAGAAGCGCCTGGGTGCCAACTCGCAATTCATCGGCGAGCACGATCTCGCCGGCCATCGCGCCATCGATCGCAACGGCGACGATGACGGCGCCGGCCTTCTGCGTCCGATCAAGGGTACTCGTTGCCGCCTCGGTCAATTTAGATGTGACAAACTGGATGCCGCCGACCACCACGGCCAGCCCGTCAATGCAGCCCTCGATGCCCTCACCCGCCGTTTCGATCACATTGGATGGGGTCGAAAGGTGCAACTTGCGGTCGCGCGCCTCGGTCACAAGGGTTTGGGCGATGATGTGCTTCGACGCCTGATCGAGTGAAGCTGCAAGTCGCAAGATATTGTCGGGGGCGAGGTGACCGCGGTCGTTGACCGATACGACCCGTGCCCTGCCGTCGGTCAGCGTTCCCGTCTTGTCGATGACGAGAGAGTACACGCGCCCCAGCGCCTCAATAGCTTTTCCACCCTTGATCAGGATGCCAAATCGCGCTGCGCGTGAGAGGCCCGACACAATAGCGACCGGCACCGCAAGAATAAGCGGGCACGGCGTTGCCACCACGAGAACGGCGACGGCGCGAATGGGATCACCGGTAAGGTACCAGGCTAAACCCGCAATCAGAACGGTCACGCCAAGAAAGAGCATGGCAAATCGATCGGCAAGCCGTGACATCGGCGCCTTGGATCGCTGCGCTGCCTCGACCAGCCTGACAATGCCGGCGTAGGTACTTTCAGCGGCGTGATGCGATGCCGTGAGGTCGAAAGCTTCGCCGGCGTTGGTCGATCCGCTCATCACCTCGTCGGCAGAGCGCCGTCGGACCGGGATCGCCTCACCCGTCAGCGCCGATTGATCCAGGATCGCGACGCCGCTGGCGACAGTTCCATCGACCGGGACAACATCGCCCCGCCGGATCAGCAGCCGATCACCCGGCACAATTTCCTCGAGGCCGACTTCTTCAAGCGCGCCATCGCGATGCCTCACAGCGGTACGAGGTACTCGCGCCAGGATCGCCGTCATCTCGCGGCGCGCGTGGCGCTCGGCAAAGGCTTCGAGATATTGGCCTCCCGAATACATCAATGCGACGACGACGGCCGCCAAATTCTCGCCAACCGCCAGCGCCGCCGTCATCGACAGCGCTGCGACGATATCGAGACCGACCTCCCCGCGTCTCAGGCTTGAGATGATCTCACAAAGGAGAGCCAGTAGTACCGGCACCGTGAAGGCAGCCCACACCCATCCCTGCCATGCCGGCAAACCAAACAAAGGCACAGCAAAGCCCGATAGAAGACCGAAAGCAGGTAACGTAAGAAGAACTGACCGAACGATAAAATCAGAACGCATGGTCAATGACCTCGATCACAGCACATGTCAGGATCCCGACCCCTCCCGTCGCACCTGCGTCAATACTGGGGTCTCAACCGACGTCACTTGGACATCGAACTCGCTATCATGGCGACGCAGGTTGAAAGACCGACCACAGAAGATCGGAACGGCCACATGTTGAAAATGCATCGGCGAAGCCGTCGACCCCGCCATCGCTGCGCATCACGGCGCCACGACCACAGGTGACTGCATGCTGGTCGAGTTTGCAAGCCGTTGATGCGGTGACCTACGCGAGGACAGTACCGCGTGCGATACTTGACTTGATCCCTCGCCACGACGACCGTGCCGGCTGGCGACGCGGGCGACGGGCGCAAAAGGCGGCAACCGCGCCATCGCACATTGCGGTACGTCAAGGCGGCCGCCCAGCCGATCCGGTATCGTCCATACTCATCTAGCTGGAGCCGTACCATGACGATCCCCGCAAAGTCGGTGATGACAACGGATATAGTTACGGTGTCGCCTGAGACGACCGTGGCCGAGACCGCCCGGCGCATGCTGAACCATCACGTCACCGCCGTACCGGTGGTGGACCCCGATAACCGGCCGCTTGGATTGGTCAGCGAAGGCGACGTGATGCGGCACTTCGGCGCGCAGTTTCAAAGTAGGCGAGCGCAATGGCTACGCATGCTGGCGGAAGGCGAGGCACTGGCCCCGGAGTTCCTCGCCGAAATCCGCCTCAACCAGCAGCAGGTCCGCGGGATTATGCACACGGCCATCATCTCCGCTGACGAGGAAGCCTCGCTTGCGGAGTTGGCTGATTTGATGCTGAAACATGGGATCAAGCGCGTCCCTATCCTGCGTGACGGCGTGTTGGTTGGCATGGTCAGCCGCGCCGATGTGGTTCGGGCCGTGGTCGAAAACCTAGACGATTTGCTTGAGCCGACAGACTAGACTAGCGCTGGACGTGCGATCGACGTGAGCGCTGTCAAGGCCCCCACGATCGAGAGGAGCGAGCCATGCAGACGACGACCACCAAGACCGTGCTGAGATCCGAAAATGACCCCAACCAGATATCAGAGGTGGGGTTAGGATGGCAAAGTAGACACGATTGATCCAAATCAAGGCATCTTTCCTGGAATAGGGAAGCAATAAGCTCTCTAACCAATTCAAGGGAGTTGAAAATGCCTCTGGATTCAATTCTCGTATCGGTCGGCGTCTGTCTTGTTTTCGCGTTTTTCGCTGCCGTTCTAGCGTGGGCAGATCATAGCACAACCTCATGGACGCGCGGTCGCAGACAGGTCAATCAATCGAATGACTCGACCGACGCATCCCACCTTAAGAAGGTCGCCTGATGGAGTGTTGATATTCCGGCGTCCCAGATTGGTTACCAAATATCTCTTTACCGGGTTAGATCGGAAGTGCCTGCGCCCCCCATCGGCGATCGCGTGAACGCTCTTGGCTTGTGGCGGTCGTTCCGGAGGGCCGCCGCCGCGAGCATTCCGTCCAATGTCGGCTCCCAATGACAGTGCGGCTCCGGCCACCTAACCACGGGCAACCAACATGAATATCAAGGATGTCCTTTTGGGACTGACCACTTATCCCGATGCGTCAAGTATCGACGTCATAAGGTGGGCTACCTCGTTCGCGGAACTCGTCAATTGCCGGATTGCGACCTTCGTCGCCGACGTGAAAATCGAAGTTCCTGGCAGTCTATTTGGAAACTCTCTGCTGAATATCTCGGCGCTTGCCGGCGCCGAAATGAGACAAAGCAAGGAAAACGCCAGGAGCCTGTTGGCGATCGCCATGGAGGAAACAGAAAAGCGCGGCGTGCTGCATGAACCCATTCACGAACGCTGCCTGGTCGGCGCAGTCCCCGATCTGATGGCTGATTACGCGCGCTTAAGGGATTTGACGATCATTCCGGCGCCAGCGAACGACAGCGGCAACCCAGGATATGCGGAAACGGTCGTCTTCCAATCGGGTCGACCCGTTCTGATCGTTCCCGAGGAGCCGCCACCCGCTGAGGCCAAGCTCGATGCAATCGCGGTAGCCTGGGATTTCAGTCGAACCGCCGCGCGCGCGATCGCCGATGCGATGCCACTTCTGGAGCGAGCGAAAACAGTACGGATCGTTTGCGTTGTCAACGAAAAGTCCTTCAAGTCTTCTCGCGCCAGCTCTGAATTGGCCACGCATTTGTCCCGACATGGGCTCAACGTCATTGTCGATGAGGTCGATTCCGCCGGCCGAGCAATCGGAGATGTTCTGACGCAATCCGTTGCCGCCAACGAGATCGATCTGCTGGTCATGGGTGCATACGGTCATTCCCGCTTTCGCGAGTTCATTCTGGGTGGCGCCACTAGATCGATCATGTCGAGACCGCCGGTACCAACATTCCTTTCGCATTGATTCCTTCTGGATTCGCTATGGATCAGGACCCCTCAGACAACACGGGAAGGCAATCAGGTCTGACTGAGGCAGAGGCCAAGCTGCTGCTCGCGCCGGGCGGCCCGAACGTTATTCGCACCGAAACGGCCTTGGAGAATGCAGTCTCCGTCGCCAGCGTACTGCTGCTCACCGAAGCGACCATGACTGAAATTCCGGAAACGAAGAGGGAACGGCCGGCCGAGCCGGAGATGGCCATGTAATCGGCCGCGAACCACCGTCTCACAAAAGACGCGGGATACAAGGAAAAACGGACAGACCGGTCGCAGCCGAACATCGCGATGGGTTTGATCCATCGCAAGGCTAGGTTTCGGTTGGTGTTGTTATCGTTCAATGGATGTGAGCGTTCATAAAGGTTGACCTTTGAATTCGTGAGGCGTGCGATGACGAGATCCCCAACCCTTCCCAACCTATCGATCTCCCCGGAAAAAACATTCTTCGTTGTCGCCATGGCGCGCCAGTACGACGCCAAGGACGGCGTCACCGACCCCGAATCGGGCTCCAATGCGACGGATGACGGGATGCGCTCGGTGCTCGAGGACCGAAAGGATGATCCGGTTCGTGCCGAGCTCGTCAGCTTCGTCCGCGATTTGAACGAGGACGAGCAAATAGATCTGGTTGCCCTCACCTGGCTTGGACGCGGCGACGGCGGTATCGAGAATTGGGATGAACTTCGCGCCGAAGCTTCCCGCGCGCATAACACGCGAACCGCCACCTATCTTTTGGGAATGCCCTTGCTGTCCGATTATCTGGAGGAAGCCCTTTCGAAATTCGGTCATTCAGCAGAAGAATTCGAGGAACCGCTCTGATAGGCTATTCACTTCGATTGGAGAAAACCATAGCTCTTGCATCGGCCCGCGGTCAGACATCACGGCCGAAAAGCTGCAGAAGCCAGCTACTGGCATACCCCAAATCGGCGGGCGCTCCGTACTGCCCTCTAGGGAATCGATCTGAATTTTCCGCCGACGTGCCCCCGCTATTCATGGGGCCAACACTCCGCTTTGGTAGGAGACGGACACGGCTCAGGTTTATTTACACTGAAGGCGTCTTGATCGATCGGAACGGCGCCGCTGGCTGAGGCATGTGATCAAGCCACCCTTCAAGCTTGGCAGCCAATGGCCTGGAAGCTTTCAGTCCTCAAACGACGGTGGGTTCGGCTCGTCGCTGCGCGGGATTTGTTCGATCAACTCGTTGTGTTCTGCCGGAATCTCGCGTTCGACGTCGACCTGTTCCTCTTCAATCAGGCCCGAGGCTTCGTTTGTTTGTTCAGAAGGAGGGGTACGCCTTTTCCGTGGAGGCGATGCTGATTCCGAAACATTCCGTTGGCTTGCGTATCGCATGGGCCCTCGGAGCTCGTCGCCTCAATGGGACATCAGGCAGCAGATCGGGCTCGACGTCAGCAGATCGCGGGTCATTCCACCAAACACCCACTCGTTGAGCCGGCTGTGGCCATAAGCCCCGGTCACCAGCAGATCGGCACCTTCGTCTTCGGCCAGTGCGACGATCTGGTCCGCACCCGACCCGCGGGCCTGGATCTCGACTCGGCGTTCAGCCTTTATCCTGTGCTGTGCCAGGTAGCGAATGACGTCGGCGACATGATGACGCGCGATATCCATCTCGTCCTTTCCGCAAATCTCCATGACGGTCACGCGCTTCGCCTCGTGGAGAAACGGTAATGCGTCCTGGACCGCGCGCCGCGCCTCGCGCGTATCCTTCCATCCGATCACGACGTGGTCGGCGCTCAGGGATTTCACTGCCGCTGGCACAACCAGGAAGGGGCGCCCCGCTCCCAGAATAGCTGCGCCGACATCGACATTTCGATAAATGTCGCCCGCGAACGCTCCTTTTTCGATCAGAATCAAATCGGCACAGCGCGCTTCGCGCAACAGAGTCTGCGTCGGAAACTCAATCGCCGATCGCCATTCGGTCTTCCGGTCGGCACCAGCTGCTGTTTCGAATTTTCTTCCGGCGTCTGCAAGTGTGGCGTTCATCTTAGCGATATCGGACTCCGACGCGTTGTCGACGATGATAACACCTTCGGCGACAACGGGCGGGATGATGGCAAGAGCCGACAGGCCGATCAGCTTGGCTGAGAATTTGTCAGCGAGGCCTGCCGCAACGCCGATCAGTTGCTTGGAAACGCGGTCTGCGTTGACATAGACCAAAAGCGTTGTGTAGGACATGCCGACCTCCTCATTTTGGCGACAGAAGCAATACGATCACGTCTCGACGCAAGCCCCTTGACTCAGATCAAGCCCTTGCATTGGCATTGGCTTCTGCAGCCCGCTCAGACCGGTGGTGACGCGGCTTCACGCATCGCCAAGATGCCTTTCAATTTCGCCGACCGGCAGTTTCGTGAGGTCCTTGTTTATCTCTGCAACAACGCAGGCTTTCACATCGGAATGGAACGCATTTCGCAACTCAGCGAGCGTTCTCGGTGGAGCCACCACGATCAGCGCCTTTGCCTTGCTGGCTCGAACCATCTGTTCCATGGCCGCAGCGACTTTTCGCGCGAAACGGTGCTCTTCGATGTCGTGCCAATCGGTCGGCTCGACGGCACCGCGTCGGGCCGGCAGGGCGGTTTCGGTCAGACGCCCGGGCCGGTCGCTGCCCTGATCGTGAGTCGCCGGATTTTCGTCCTCAAAGACCTTCTCAGTTCTGAGATTCGGAGATATCGCGTCGCCGTCATTACGCAGGAATAAGGCCTTTCGGCCGTCGCCGACAAACACCAGGGCATTGTGCGGAATCTTCAGCATGCTCATGTGCTCCTCAAAATCAAACGGCACTCGGGGCACGTCACGGGATTTGGCTCGTCACACACCGAACGGATAGGTATCCGGAAGCCCCTGAATCTTCGCGGTCTCCAGCGGGACCACCGCATGAGTATCGTCGAACCAGATGTACTCGTCGAACTGCTGCGGCAGATTAGCTCGGAAGTAATGGCTGGCGAGTTCGGTGTCGGGCCGGTAGATTACGCCGATTGCCCGCTCAAGGCGCTCCTTGCCGAGACCAGCCGGCCCGCACAGATCGTCGCGGCCGCGCGGACTAAGCATGAAACGCGCCAGCCCGGTCGCGTGACACAACTGCTCATAGCTATTAGGGACCGCCGGCCGAACCGTTTTGATTTCCATCGGGCCGTCCCAGTCTGATGCCGCGGCAACCGTCCCGCTGTGGGTGCCGAACCCGACCAGATAGGCCTGCTCCCCAAACTCCTTGCGGCAGAGCTGACCGAGATTGTGCTCGCCGCGAGCAGCCATCTCAGTCGCCCCTGCGTTGCCCACGTGCGAATTGTGCGCCCACACCACGGCCTTGCTGTCCGGGCCGTGAAACGCGAGCAGGTTGTTCAGCGTCTCGAACATATGACTGTCGCGCAAATTCCATGACGCCCGTGAACCGTAATACATGATGCGATAATAGCGCTCCGCGGTCGCGACCAGACGCGCGTTCTGCTCGGCATCGAGGAAGCGTTCACCATCGTGCTCGGCGTAGCTTCGCCGCTTTTTCAGGAGATCCGTGAGCGTGCGCACGACGTACGATTCGCAGGTTGGATAGAAGCCAGTCAAGGCGGCGCGGCCATAGGTTGCCGGGTCGCGCTGCCACGGTGTCAGACAACCGTAGCGCTCGCGCGCCATTCTTGCCGATTCCGGGTCAACCTCGTCGAGATAGTTCAGAACCGACCGGATCGAGTCATAGAGACTATAGAGATCCAAGCCGTGAAAGGCGACGCGCTTGGTCCGTTCGACCGTGCCATTGTGCTTGCGCAACCAGCTCACGAAATCGCGCACCTCGGTGTTTCGCCACATCCAGGTCGGAAAGCGCGCAAACGCCGTCCACTCGGAAGGTGGATACCGGAAGTGCCGCACATAATGATCGACCCGCGCCGCATCGGGCCAGTCGGCCTCGATTGCAACAAAGCGAAAGCCCTTGTTGACGACGAGATCGCGGGTGATGCGCTCGCGCATCCGGTAGAATTCCGAGGTGCCATGGGTCGCCTCACCAAGCAGTACGATCCGCGCAGATCCGATCCGGTCCATTAGCGGATTGAGATCGGCGGCGTCGATCGACGGAAACGATTCGGCCGCATCCGCGAGGGTTCGAACCAGCATTTCTTCGTCCGAAGAGGCTGGATGCGGTGCCCGGCGCGCACGCGCGGGGCGGTCTCCTCTGGCGGTCTCCCAACCCTCTTCCCCGATCAATGGAACAAAGCGAACGTCGGCAATGTCTTCGCTGCGATACTCGTTGGCCGAAACCCGGGTGACCCGCACCAATTCCTGACTGCGTTGGTCCGCCCCCACCGGGATCACCAACCGGCCCCCGATCCTCAATTGCTCCTTGAGAGATTCCGGAACTTGCGGCCCGCCGGCGGCGACCACAATGGCATCATACGGAGCGTGCTCCGGCCACCCCTTTGTGCCGTCGCCATGCAGGAGATGAACGTTATGGTAACCCAACTCGGCAAGCAGCGCCGAGGCCTTTTCGGCAAGCAGGCCGAGCCGCTCGACGGTGTAGACATCGGCCGCGATCTCCGACAGTACCGCCGCGGCATAACCGGAGCCGGCGCCGATCTCGAGGACCTTTTCGGCCCCCTTGAGCGTCAAGGCCTCGGCCATGAAGGCGACGATGTAGGGCTGGGAAATGGTCTGCTCGCCCGCGATCGGAAGCGGCGAATCCTCGTAGGCAAATTCACGAAGGTTTTTTGGCAGAAACAGCTCGCGCGGCACTTTGCGCATCGCATCAAGTACCAGCTCATCGCGCACGCCGCGTGCAGCGATATCTCGCTCGACCATCCGCTTCCGGAGCGAAGGAAACGAGGTCACTTCACTTGAAGGCCGATCCTTGAAAGTCCGAACGGCCATGATGACAGCCCTCCGTCGCGCGTCGAAGTTGAGTTACCGACTACCGGCAATAGCCCGCCAACGTCACGACCCAACACAAGATCGAAGGAACGTTAACGCGAAAAGCAATGCGCTTCCCAACCGGATGCGCCGCAACCGGTCGGTCCGACACATCGCGGAGGGTAGTAGCCATAATAGCAGGGATATGGCGCATCGTCGTATCGCGGAGCAGCAAGCAAGCCACCGGCCTCAAATCGAATCCTGCCACGCATACGCGTCAATCCTCCACTGGATTGACGATATTGCGTCCTCGCCCGAACAGTTTGATCGAAATCAAGAGCTGGCCCGATTATAGCAGGCTTAATGCAAATACAGTTGCGGTTTGGCTGGAAACGATGATGGACATCAGAGAAGCAATCTACGGCCGGCGGGCTGTCCGCGAATTCACAACCGAGCCCGTGCAAGAAGCGGCCATACGCAAGCTCGTCGACGCGGCGATCCAGGCTCCCAGCGCCGTCAATCGACAGCCATGGCTGTTTACGATCGTGAAGGACAGGGAGCTGCTGGCGCGCATTTCGGACGAAGCGAAAACGCACATCCTGAGAACTTCGGCCGCCGCTCTGGCCTCGCACCATTTCCTGCATATCCTGAACGATCCGAAGTTCGACATATTCTATGGCGCTCCCGTCCTGATCGTGATCTCCGATGGCCCAAGGTCCTTGGGCCATCGGGGATTGTGCCCTTGCGGCTGAGAACCTGATGCTCGCGGCGCACGCTGCTGGGCTTGGTACGTGCTGGATCGGATTTGCGAAAGACTGGCTCGAAACCCCCGACGGAAAATCGATCCTGAAACTACCTGAGACCCACATCCCAGTTGCTCCCATAATCGTCGGGCATCCGAAGTCCGCCCCTCCCGCGGTTCCGAGGACTGCTCCGAGGATTGATTGGGTTTCGTAGAAACCACGGACTTTTCAGGGATCGGAAAACCCATGACAATAGCTTCCCGCGACCCTCCACATGTTAACAAAGCCGGTAGAACGCCATCACCACAACCGACGGAGGAGATGACGAACGTCAAACAGCAAAGACGCGAAAAGGCTGCCACCGTGTCCTGGTACGGCAGGCTGCTGATTGTGGGAACGTTGTTGGTCGCGGCTGGTTGGGAGATCTTCCGGTGGATTCTCGCGATCATTACGCTGGACTGACACCGCAAGTCTTCGACGCCGCCGAATGCGCTAGCTTGATCCGGATCAATTCGTCATGAAGCCAAACTCTCAAGGTAATCGCCGCTGTTCGACCAACAAGGAGTTCTGGACATGAAAGCGCGCGACGTGATGGTTTCCCCCGTGTTTACCGTTGGAAAACGTGCGACTGTTCGAGAAGTAGCAAAGATATTGCTCGAGAAACGCATAAGTGCCGTTCCGGTTGTCGACGGCGACGGCAAGATTGTCGGCATTGTAACTGAAAGCGACTTGATGCACCGCACAGAATCCGGGACTGAACGCCCCTATTCCTGGTGGATGCATTTCCTCGCTGGCGACGCGACGGTCGCGGCCGATTACGTCAAATCGCATGCCGAAAGGATTGAAGATGTTATGACCGCCGAAGTTGTGACGGCCGCTCCAGAAACGCCTCTACATGAAATCGCAACGTTACTGGAGGAGCATCAGATCAAGCGCGTGCCGATCGTCAACAAGGAGGGTCATCTCGTCGGCATCGTCAGCCGGGCCAACCTGATTCAGGTGGTAGCCAGCGCCCGACCAAAGCTCGAAATGACACTACCGGATTCAATCATTCGACAAAAGTTGCTTGACGAACTGAAGAAGCAATCGTGGGCCCATAGGTACAACGTGAGCGTGACGGTGACCGATGGAGTTGTCGACCTCTGGGGTTACGCTCAATCCGACGCGGAACGAAAAGCGATCCGCGTCGCAGCAGAGGCCATTCCAGGCGTCACCATGGTCAACGATCACCTGGCAGATAGCCCGGTGCTTGCCTATTAGTCCGCGGGTCCGAGGCCGCCGCCTGCCCGCTGCCGCGCCGCATCTTTGGGAGCGCAAGGAAACGAATTGCTCGGCCGTCAGGGATTCGTGTGCTATCAGAAGCGCAACACCGGCCTCGAGATCCCGCCGCCAATTCTCCAGACTCTGCTTCGCGCAGTCGTCCCATTGGCGCCGGCAACGTCGGCGGACGTGACCCTGATGTTATTTTTCGACGTACACTTTCTCGCGCGACGTGCCGATCGACATGAATCCGCCACCGCCTTTCTTCACCTTGCAAGCGACGGCTCATGAGGTTGCGAGGAGCCCCCATAGCGAGCCGGTCTGCAGCAAACCGCCCGACGATACGCTCCGCAAGAGAACACCTTTGACAACCAGCTTTTCCGCAAGCTCCGGATCGAGGCTGGCCGTCATAAAAAGCGAATTACCCTCCGACAAGTTATCCTTTGGATGGCGTCGGAAACAACGATCACTTCGGCGAAGCTGCCAGCGGCAAACCAGTTGCTCGCACCGGATGATGGGAACTGAATCGACACGATCGTATATCCGCCCCAATGGGATACGAGCGCCCAGCAACGGCCAGGATAGCGATCATTGTCTTTTGTTTCCGTGACAGCTGATCTGACATCATGTCAATTTCCAGTATCAATCGCGCGATCCAGAGCGGCGCGAGCAGACCGCTAATCGCGTCTCCTGGGCGGCAGTAAAACGCAAACACCGGAAATCCGGCGACTGATGGTTTCACGCCATCCTAGCTGAGCTACAAGCGCGCCGGGGACTGTGATCCTGATCAATATTAGCCTTTCGGAACGATGGTACTAATAGAGCGACCTCGATTTTCAGATTGAATAGCTAATGCGTGAACGGGTGCAACATATGAGCGCTGAAGAAGCTAATGCGTGGTTGGTCCGCTTGTTTAAGCACATCAAGAAACAGCATCCGCACCTTGATGATCGTGAAATGACCTGGAACACTTGGAAGTGACCCGAAGCTGAGCCACCAGCATCGTGCATCAAGGGAGAGATACATATTCGGCTTCCACGGTCAAAGCGAGGGGACGCCAATGACAGATGAGACCGCCACGACGGCCCGCCTGATAAAAGTGATGGACGAGATTATCAGGGAACTGGAGCGCCAAGGCGTGGCCGAGGTCCTCGCCAATCTCGGGTTCAACCCGAGAGCGATGGCAGAGGTGGTGATCAGGGCGGCGGATGGCGACGTGATCCCATTTCCGGGCGCCCGGCGAGATCCGTGAGTGCGGCGCGTAGCGCTCGCCGGCCCTGGCCGGATCTCGACCACGCATGATCCGCAAACTGACCACCGGGAGGCCCTCGGGAGCCGTAAACGGAGCTTCGATAGCGCGGAAGACAATTGCTCAGACGGAGTTTTTCTGACTTTGGACCCGTGCACGACATCGGGCCGGCCGGGCAAGGTCATGGCCAACGACTAATTTCCGCTCGACAAGGTGTTATAGTCGTTCCGGCAGACCGTCCTTGGTTTGGGACACATGAAGCAGCTTGACTTGCTAGACCGTGCGGCAGCCTGACCATTGAGTGCCGCCGCTATGAGGTGCCTACTGCTAATGAGGTGCTAACGATGATGTTAACCTCCAGAGCAAAGACACATCGGATGTGCGCCACATCCCTCTCGGGTCTATTGCTTTTATCGTGTATTTTCGGGGTAGTTGCTGCGCAGGCCGTTGAGGAAGACACCGGCGTCGGTCCGCCGCCCGCGCTGGCGCCGGGGCAGGCACCGCCCCTGCCCAAGCCGGGTCCGTTAGCCGAGCCCCGTTCATCAGCTCAGGCCGGCTTCCCCACGGCTTTGACCAACTATGTTATCTCGCCATCCACGCTCAGACCTGCCAGAGTAGCACTGGGTCAGAAGCTGTTCTTCGAGCCTCGGCTCTCTGGCGACGGCACGGTCGCTTGCGCCACCTGCCACGATCCGGCGCGGGCCTTCTCCGACGGCAGGCCCGTTTCAGTCGGCATCCACGGCCGCGTCGGCCAACGCAACGCCCCAACCGTGTTGAATGCGCTCTATAACAAGACGCAATTCTGGGACGGCCGGGTCAATACACTCGAGCAGCAGGCCGCGCTGCCGATCACAAATCCATCCGAGATGGGCTCGGCCAGCATCGGCGATGCGGTGTCCAGGATCAATGGCGACAGGGACTATCAGACTCAATTCATGCAGGCCTTCGGCCGGGACGTGAACGAGCAGGATATGCTGAGTGCTATCGCAGCCTACGAACGGACGTTGGCTTCCTTCGATTCTCCCTTCGACCATTTCATCGCCGGAGACGCTAACGCCGTCACCGACTCGGCCAAGCGCGGTTGGGAATTGTTCAACGGTAAGGCTCGTTGCCAGCTCTGCCACGCCCTGACGGACAATCAGCCGGATACAACCCTCTTCATGGATAACGATTTTCACAACATTGGCGTCGGCATCCTGCGGCATCATGTAGCCCCCTTGGCACAGCAGGCAGAGCGCGAGCTGGCGCAAGGACGTCTCGAGGCTATCGACACCGCATCGATCACGAGCGAGATGTCGGTCCTCGGGCGCTTTCTCGTGACGAGAAAGCAGGGTGATATCGCGTCGTTCAAGACGCCGGGCCTGCGAAATGTTCTCGTGACCGGGCCCTATTTCCACGACGGGTCGATGCAAACGCTGTGGGATGTAATGGATCATTACAATAAGGGTGATGGGATCACGAACCCCTGGCTCGACAAGGACATGCAGCCGTTGGCATTGACGGAGCCGGAGATCGATGACGTGGTAGCGTTTCTTGCCTCACTGACAAGCCCGCAATACAAGGTAATCGGTGACCAGGAATATGCACGGCAACTCGTTCTATCCAAAGTTAGCCGCTCTCAGCGGGATACGGCGCGGGCTTTCGGCCCGAAACCGAAACAGCCTGAGCCGCCCCCGCTCTGATTATTCGCGGCACAGAGTCCGTTCCTGGTCCGCTCATGGCACTCTTGAGGCATGCCGACTGTATCGAGCTATGTCCGCTTCTTCTCAGTTTGTCATAAGCCGACAATCGCAGTGTCTCGTGCGACAACTGCGGACACCCGTCGCCATCTCGCAAAGCCCTTCCGCCGGGCCAGACTTCTGGAGGCCTGGCGGGGCGTTATTGCAACAGGAACCAACCTTGCGGCGGCACTACTGCTGCTGCGCCGAGAGATGGCGGAGCCGTCCGGCATCGTCGTCAACCGCTCTGGATTTAGGCGGGAGTTAGGAGCCGTCCAATCACATGCATTGCCGGGGCGATTTTCAGTTGATCCAGATCAAGTACCGGGACACCCCGTGGACATAACATTATTCTACCGGACAGACGAAAGCCGATCGAACGTCCTCAAGCTCGTGTCCTGTTCCCAGAGTCTGGTTCGATGCAGAAATTTGCTCTCAAACTTATGCTCACCAATCTGCTAACCACCAGGGCCGCCAAACGTCCTGACGGCATTCAACTCGTCACCACGTTGATGACAATCGTGTTGATTGTGTTTGTCGGGCTTTACGCCTGGACACACAGCTTCTACTAGATCTCCCGTCAGCCGCATTTGATGCGAGGCACCTCGGGACCCATCATCGAACTAAGCTGCGCTGTCGTGAGGTACCCGCCGCTCTTCAACGGGGATGTGACACCGACCAAAGCACGTCCCTTAGTGTCTTTGTAAGCCGTTGGAATCTCACAATCCGAATTCCCTGCGGACTGGCGAAATCGGATGATTGCCGAGCAAAGTACGCCCCCTAGATCAAAGCTCCGGTGGCGATCACTCTAGGCCAAGAGGAGTTCGGGTCAGCTACGAACAACGGGCGCGGAGCAGGTGCAGGCGCTCGCTTCGGTTTCGTTCTTCTTGTTACGGTTGGCCGCTTGTTCGCGCGTTTGGATGCCGTCCACTCCTCCGGAGCGGAAGGCTCCACGACCACCTTCACCGATCTGATGGAGTACGAAAGCGCTCTCCGGGTTGCACCCGACCAGGACGACGCTGCCGTTGTCGCCGCTGCTGCTGCTGCTGGAACGGACGAAAACCTCGAACACGGGAATCTCACGGAACTGGTCCTCAAAATCCATCGACGGTTATTCGAAGGCAACTCGAACAAGATGCTGGCCGCCGGCGCCGGCGCTTTCAAGAAATTGCCGAATTACGTACGAGACCCGGACGCTCCCGTTTCGCTCTTTGGCTACACGAAACCGTCTTCGGTCGGGCCTGCACTATCGGATTGGAGCGGCTTCACGCTTGCTTCGGAGGACGGAACGAACGAATTGGTTCGGCAGATACTATCCCACTGGATGTTCGAACACATCCATCCGGCTTCAGACGGAAACGGACGCATCGGTCGGCTTCTGGTGCCGATCGTTCTGAAAGCCAAGCGCTTCTCAAACACCGCATGCACGTTTTTCGGAGAGGCCGTCCATGAGGACAAGTTGCTCTATATCGACGCTTTGAAGGACGCCAGGATATCGGGCGATATGACGAATTACGTTCGTCAGATGCTGAGTTTCCTACGGAGAACGGCTGATGCAAATATCGCGCGTCTGAATTGGTTGGAGGCGATCGAAGCGAATTGGAAGGACCGCTTCTCGCAAACCCGAAGCGACAGCGTCGTCCACCGGCTCGTGCCGTACGCGATCTCGAAGCCGGTCTTCACCGTAGGTGATGTCCAAAAGGATCTAGGCGTCAGCTTCGCTGCAGCCAACACTGCCGTCCGGGCTCTGCAGGACGAAGAGATCGTGAGCGTGCCTGAGGACGCACGGCGCAATCGTCTGTTTCACGCTGACGAGGTGATCGAGGTCTTCGACCGCTTCAAGACGCCGACCCCGAAGAGATCATTCTCGATGTGAGCCAAGGGGCTCCATATCACCTACCTGTCGGGGCCGCCGGCACCGCCGGTCCTGGCGATCTGTTCAAACTCGTCGCGGTCGATGCCCTGCAATTCGTTAGGGGTAGCAAATTGGGAAACAAACCGCCTTTATCCAACCGAGCAAGGTACGCTTACCGAGCGTGGCGTTCGCGGAGATAATCGACATCGGCATTCCTTCCAATTTGAGCCCGTTGCAACCGAACGAATTCGTCGCGGCTGCCAAATCGTTCTAGAAGCGCTCGGGCTTCACCCGGGACGGCTGTGTTTGTTGTCTGGAACGCGCCACCCCAAACGAGCGCGCCCGCGAAAACGGCGAACATTGAGACAACGGCTGCGGAAAGCAGTATCGCGTCGATTGGCATGAGCGACCTCCTTGTCGGGGAGCTTTCATGCCTGAGGGGCGGCGATTGGTCTTTGACCTAAATCAATCGGCTCTTGGCTGGCTGGCATGACGAGTTCGAATACCTCGCTCACATCTGGTTACGCTGCCGCCAGAGCCTCCGTCCGGCTCGCATCGAGAATGCGAACGCCACCGGAGACGACCATCAGCATTTTCTCGCGATCGAACCGGGTCAACGTTCAACTCACTGTCTCGATCGTCAAGCCCAGAAAATCCGCAATGTCCTGCCGGCACATCGGCAACCTTATTGTTTGCCGATCGCCACCGATGCGGATCAACCGATCGCGCCAGCCGATCAGGAAAGCCGCAACCTTCTCCTCGGCGGTGCGTCGCCCGAGCAGAAGCATCTGATCGTGGGCCAGTGTTAATTCCCGGGCAGCAAAATCATTGATTCGGAGTAACAGATGTGGCCGAGTTAGGCTGAAATCGGGCGAATAGGTCCGCAGAAACCCGACAGGCAGAAACCGCCTCAATCGCATCAGCCGAGAAGCCGTAACGGTCGGACGGACCCGCCCCGACAAAATCGCCCGGCAAACCAAAGCCGAGGATCTGCCGACGGCCATCCGGCAACAGCTTGTAAAGGCGAACGACCCCGCCGGTTACGTTATAGACCGAACCGGCCGACTGGCCCGCCGTGAACAGTGCTTCATTCGGAGCCAGATTGACGGAGCGGCCGATCCGTTCGAGTTCAAGCAGATCCGCGTTGTCCAGGACACCACAGATGCTGAGCAACCGCACGTCACATACAGCACAGCGATGTGACCGGATGCACGCCGAATTCGAGCCGCAAAAGGGGTCGGTTCGCATTTCCGCTCCGTGTGACTGAAGGGGTGATTCCACAGAAGGGCTCGCGATTGGCGCTTGACCGAAAGCGCCAGCGCAGGTTCCATACTGATCCAGATCACGGCGGCCGATTTTGATCTAAATCAAGCGCCGGCTCGCCGCCGCGGCGGCAACAGCGCAGCGATTGACCCAAATCAATGCGGCACCCGGCCTTGCGTAGCACCATAATCGGCGAACATTGCGAGTGGGCACGATGCTAAACGCCACCGGGTTGACCGACGAGTTGCGAATACTAAAAGGAGAGCTATCTCGCCTCTTGAACGCAAAGAGCGCAGATAGCGGCAGCAAGTCTCACGCCGACGTTCTTGCTGGCCAGATCAAGGCAGCCTTGAATGAACTCAGCGCGACCTTGCACGAACAAGGAGACCATGCCGAGAAGCTGATATCGGACCGGCCGATCACCACGCTCGCTTCGGCATTCGCCCTTGGCGTCGTCATCGGATTCATGATGAGGCAGCATTGAAGTGAGCACAGAGAACATCGTCAAGAATCTGCGCCTGCTCTGGCGAACCGACAGGATCATCGCGGATCTGCGCATGCGGCACCTTCTTGTCGGGCTCGGGCTGAAGGCGCTTGCAGCTCTGGTCGCCGCGTTCGGTTTGCTGATGCTGGAGTTGTCGGCCTATTTTGCCTTGATCCAGATCTGGAGCGCTATTTTGGCGGCAGCCATTCTCGGCATCGTCAATTTCGCGATTGCCGCCATTATACTGGCGATCGCAGCGAGGCCCGATACCGGACATGAGCTTGAACTCGCGATGGAGATTCACGGTTCTGCGATCGAGGCGTTGCAAGCTGAGGCTAGTGCGATGCAGTCGCAACTGTCCGGAATAATTCGTCATCCCCTGAACGGTGTCCTTCCAACGCTCCTGGTGCCGCTGATCACGGTCATTATCAGGAGTTTGAAGAAATCGCGTAGCGCGACATCTCCCGCAACGGCGGCCGCAGCCGCGGAACCCTGATCGCACCGCGGCAGGTTTACCATTGAACATGCGACTGTCGCACGGCTCACCAAGAGGAGATCATCATGTCGGCGAATATTGGAACGATTGATCAGTATACACGGATTGTACTGGGGCTGGCGTTGATCGCTTTTGCGCTCCAGGATGGACTGTCTATTCAGGGATGGCATTGGGCAGGATTGATCGGCGTGGTGCTATTGTTGACCGCATTCTTTCGATACTGCCCGCTCTATAGTATCCTGGGCATTTCGGGCCATGCTACTCGTCGATAGCATCCGTCAGCCTTGCTGATTTCCTGAAAATCGCCAAATCACTTGTGCTGGGTCGACGCCATGTCGGAGTTGCCTCTGAAATCGCCGGAAGACGCCAGGCTTGAAAAGGCGAGCTGACCGGGCAGATGTATCCGGTACCCGGGATCACGCATCGGCGCATTTCCTCAGAGCGCGCATTACGTCCTCACGCGCGATGATGCCCTTGAGCTGCTGTTCGCCATCCAGCACGGGGGCGCTCTTTATCCGATGGTCGACCATGAGCTGCAGCACGCGGGTCAGCTTCGTCGTCGGATCGACGTAAATGAAATCAGCCGTCATCACGTCTGCGACCGTTCGCGCCATCAGTTCGGCATAACGTGGAACCATCCGGTTCGGCGTCAAGGCGAAACATCCCAGGAAATCGAACTTGGTCACCAGGCCGACGATGTCATCCTTTTCCTGAACAGGAAACGCGTTGAAGCCGTATTCCGCAAACTTCATTTCAAGATCCCGCATCGAAACATCGCGTGTCACGGTTTTCACCGTTTGCGTCATGTAATCGCCTGCGGTCGCCTCAAGGAATCTGTTCACGGCTCCTCCGCTTCGTTGTTGTTGACTTAGTGCGAAAGGAAGGCACAGCGGGAAGAAGTCAAAAGATGGCGCGTGACACCGCCCAGCGCCCATTCTCGCAGCCGGGAATGTCCATAGGCGCCCGCGATTACCATGCCGGCGCCGGCGTTGGCGGCGATCCAGTCGAGTTGACCTGGAACGTCTGCCGCCGGCTCGCAGGCGACAACGCTGGCGACAATGCCGTGGCCTCGCAACCAGGCCGCCACGTCCTCCACGTGAGATAGAGCGTCCACGCGCTTGGATCCCTCCTCCGGAATTTCTGCGATCGTGACGTCCTTGGCGGTGGCGAGAATTGGCAGCGCATCGAGCACGGCCCTGCGAGCTTCCTTCACGTCCTTCCACGCGACCAGCACGCTCCGCAAATCAAGCCATTCCGCGGTGGGAGGAACGACGAGCAGCGGGCGGCCGGCTCGCATCAGCACATCGGCCGGATCAACCGCCGCACTCAAGTCGACGATTGTCTCCGCGCACGCACCAACCACCAGAATATCGGCGGCTCGGGACTGCTGAACCAGGTAGTTCGCCGGCATGGCCAAAGTGGAGCGCCACTCCACGGACTTCGCGCGCTTCTGCACCGAACCGCGAAATTGGGCTTCGAGTTCCGACAGGCGCCCGCGGATCGCTCTCTCCTCCTGGCGGATGAGATTTCGGGCGTATTCACCTTCCTCGAAATACAGCGGCGGTCTGAGATCCGACGCTGCAATCCCGATAACCCGAGCGTCAAAGCGCTCTGCTAGGTCCCCGGCCACGGCCAGGCAGGCATCGTTCGGCTTGTCCAGTGCGAGGCTGACCATAATCGTTTTGTAGTTCATGAGCTGCTCCGCGCCTTGGGGCCTGGTCGCCGGGGCATCCGCGACAACAGCTCGACTTTAGGACAGGGCTCCGGATCGCAACTGACCTAGATCAAGGCGAGTAGCTCGCGGCTTATGGATTTTCAACGTTTGCGGGCCAACCTGGTTTGGGACGATCCGATTCCCCGTTCGACCCAGGGCTCAATGATCGGCGGGGCGAGACCCAGGGCGATCGGTAGCCGCGGCCGAATATCCCGCAGACATTACAATGATTTGTGCGTTATACACATCCCACCCGGCGCCATTAGCCGGATGTGATATCTAGGTCTTAGCTCCCTTGGTTGAGCGACGGTGCAACTTTGAACATCTGCAAGAACACGGCATGATAGACATCGACCGGCCATTTCGCAGTCAGGATCCCCTTGACGAGAACGTCCGTAGCGGTCTCGAAGGATCCGGCGTCGGCACCTGGAGCCTTGAATTTTCCACCCAGGAACTGACCTGGTCGAACACGACCAGAAAGCTGTTCGGCGTCTCGCCGGAAGAGCCGGTTAATTACGAACTGTTTCTGTCCCGGCTCGATCCGAACGATCTCGATCGTACTGCAGAGGCAGTGCAAAAATCGATCGCAACCGGTTGCAATTACGACATTCAATACCGGATTAACAGGAACTCCGATGCGGGGCACTGGGTACGCGCACTCGGCGCAATCGTAAACGACGCGGATGGCGAGCCTGCACGGCTCAGTGGAATTGTAATCGATATCGACAAGGAGAAGCGCCTTGAGGATGCTCTGAGGATCCGCGAGGGACACTTTCGTTCGATCCTCGACACCATTCCGGACGCGATGATCGTCATCGATGAACATGGCATCATCCAGTTCTTCAGCAGCGCGGCGGAGCGGCAATTTGGTTATTCGGAAACTGAAGCAATCGGAAAAAACATCAGCGCGCTGATGCCGGAACCTGACCGGAGCCGCCATGACGGCTACCTCGCCCGCTATCTAAAGACCGGAGAACGACGGATCATCGGTATCGGCCGCATCGTCACCGGCATGCGGAGGGACAGCACCACATTCCCCATGCATCTCACGATTGGGGAAATGCAATCGAGCGGACAGCCCTATTTTACCGGGTTTGTTCGCGACCTCACGGAGCAGCAGCAAACGCAGGCCAGGTTGCAGGAGCTGCAATCCGAGCTGGTTCATGTTTCAAGGCTAAGCGCGATGGGAGAGATGGCTTCCGCCCTTGCCCACGAACTTAATCAGCCGCTGTCCGCCATCAGCAACTATATGAGGGGATCGCGGCGGCTGTTGGCGACCAGCTCGGATCCCAACGCATCCAAGATCGAAGGGGCGCTGGATCGCGCGGCGGAGCAGGCCCTACGAGCCGGCGACATTATCAGGCGATTGCGTAACTTCGTCGCACGTGAGGAATCGGAAAAGCGCGTTGAAAGCCTCTCGAAGCTGATCGAGGAAGCTGGCGCGCTCGGACTTACCGGCGCGCGGGAACAGGGCGTGAAGCTGCGTTTCAACCTCGATTTAAGCCTGGACCTGATACTCGCCGATCGGGTTCAGATCCAGCAGGTTCTGGTCAATCTATTCCGCAATGCGCTGGAGGCCATGGCCAATTCCAGCGACCGTGAACTGATCGCCACGAACATGCGGGCGGCAGATGACATGGTCGAGGTCGCGATATCCGATACCGGACATGGCTTTGGCAGCGACATCCAGCCTAATCTATTCCAGCCATTCTTCACGACGAAGGAGACCGGCATGGGTGTCGGCCTTTCGATCAGCCGGACGATCATCGAAACCCATGGCGGCCGGATGTGGGCTGAAAGTAACGAAGCAGGCGGCGCAACATTTCGGTTCACGCTGCCCGCTGCATCTGCCAAGGATTTGACGCATGTCGCAGAGCGGTAGAGTTTACGTCATCGATGACGATGCGGCGATGCGGGACTCCCTGGGTTTCCTGCTCGGCTCCGCCGGATTTGACGTGCTGCTGTTCGATTCCGCGCAATCATTTCTGCAGGAGCTTCCGGATATGGAAACGGGTTGCGTCGTTACCGACATTCGCATGCCGGGGATCGACGGTATTGAGCTGCTGCGTCAGTTGCACTCCACGTCCAGCGTCCGGAAACTCCCCGTCATTATCATGACCGGGCACGGCGATGTGCCGCTGGCGGTCGAGGCCATGAAACTCGGTGCACTTGATTTTCTGGAAAAGCCGTTCGAGGACGAACGGCTGGTCAGGATGATCGAAACCGCCCTTTCCCAGACCGATACCGGCTCCAAGAGCGAGGCGGTATCGGCTGACATAGCCTCGCGGGTAGCTTCCCTCACCCCACGCGAGCGTCAGGTGATGCAGGGTCTGGTGTCCGGTCAATCGAACAAGGTGATCGCAAGGGACTACGACATCAGTCCACGGACCGTCGAGGTCTATCGGGCGAACGTCATGACCAAGATGCAGGCGGGGAACCTCTCAGAACTCGTCAGGTTTGCGATCCGGGCTGGAATTCTCAAGGATTGAGCCACATCAATTCGGTTGGAGGCAATTGGGTTATTCTGCTTCCATGATCGATGCCTCTTGCAACGAAGCCGGCGGCGGGAAAACTCGCCAGCCATCGAAGAAATCAACGATTTACATCGTGGATGACGATTTCGACGTGCTCAAGTCACTACGGTTCCTTTTTGAAACGGAAGGCTTCGATGTACGAACGTTCCATAGCGGGTCCGCACTACTCGGATCGCGCGCGCGTCACGATGCGGATTGCCTGGTTGTCGACTACAAAATGTCCGGAATTGACGGCTTGGAGCTGGTGCGCCGACTGAGGAGCCTCGGCATCCGTACGCCGGTCGTTGTGATTACTGGCTTTGTCGACGGGGACTTTTCGGAGAAGGCCCGTTCTGTGGGGGTACGCCAGGTTCTGAAAAAACCTCATCTGGCGGAAAACCTGCCGGTAGCTGTCCGGGATGCCATCAACCAAAGCAACACGCCCCGCTAGATCTTCGCCGGTCTCTTACTCCCCCGTAAAACCCCGGTAAGGAGCTTCCCTTAGGATATCGACCGGAATATTCAGCGGCGGGGATCCTCGGTAAACCCAGCCATCCCACTGCGAGGAGATGGCAACATGCATACCCAGACTGTCACCACACCCGTTACCAGTTCCGCTAGCCGCCACGCGCCGGTTCCTCCCTCAGCCGACCGGTTCAGCGTGATCCCAGGCTGCCTGGGAGTGATTGCCACCGAATTCAGTTACCGGAAGGAAGAATTCAATTACCGGAAGGACGAGGAGATCTATGGCGAGGACGAGCCGTCGGAGTATGTCTACCAGGTGGTTCGGGGAGCGGTTCGTAGCTACAAGCTCCTGAGCGACGGGAGGCGCCAAATCGGCGCATTCCATTTGCCGGGCGATGTTTTCGGACTTGATCCCGGCCCCACCCATCGCCTGACCGCCGAGGCGATTACCGACACCACGGTTCGTCTGGTCAAACGCCGGAGCCTGGAGGCGGCCGCCGCCTCGAATGTTCAGGTTGCGCACAGCCTGTGGGCCATGACTGCCGGGGACCTTCGGCATGCCGAAGACCACATGCTGCTCCTCGGCCGAAAAACCGCGCTTGAGCGCGTAGCGACATTCCTGCTGGAAATGGACCGCCGGCTCGCAAAGGCGGGGATGATGGCGCTGCCGATGTGCCGCCGCGATATCGGTGATTACCTCGGTCTGACACTGGAAACGGTTTCGAGAGCTCTGTCGGAGCTCAACGACAAGGGCATTCTGGCTTTCTCCGGCGCCCGCCAGATCGTGCTCCGCAACCGCCAGCGCCTGGCTGATATGGACGCTTGAATCTCTGGATCATCGGGAGATCAAAATGAACAGCTATCGCGTCTCTTTTTATAAGGATCTGCTCAATTCGAGTGGGCACAGCTTTAAATGCCTGCAACGCCAGATCGATGTGCAATCAGACAGCCCATCCCAGGCGTTGATGCTGGCACAGCAATTAACCCACAGCGAAAGCCTGGAAGCGGATTGCGTCGAAGTCGTCCACCTGCCTGACGATCATCATTCGCAGCAAACCGCACGCGATCCAATGCACATGTGCAAACACACATGGAGCCGAGCGTCATAATGGTGGCTTTCAGCACCGCGCAATCGAAGGGGCCCGTTCGGTTGATTGAGATCAATGCCGGCCGGCCAATACCTTTCTATACGGACTCCAATGGCCAGCACCCGCCTTCCAACCGATCGATGGCTTCCCATATCAATTGCGCCTGAAAGTTGCGACCTGCAGGTCGCCACGATCGGCAAGAAGGGCATTCAACCTTTTGAATTTCCCTGCCGGAAATATCACTCGAACTGGTTCAATGTCTGGGCAGGCGAGCCGGTCTTGATTTACCCGATATATTGGCGGGTCTGGCGGGAGGGCTAGCATTGCCCACCAGGACAAAGTCCAGATCGCCGCGAGGGAGTTGGAAATGACCGCAGATAATGCCTGTCCCTTAGGCCAGTCCGGCGCGCAAGATGCGCAATTTTATCCTTGCGGCGCTGCCGCGGTTTCAAGAGATCGGTCCGCCATGATGCGATCAGTTCCGCACCAAATGCTGCTCATGCTGATGCTGGCGACGCCGGCGTTGGCGATGTCGCCTGCCGAGCAACGCGGAAAGGCCTTTGCGCTAACCAATTGTGCGCGGTGCCACTCTGTTGATCGAGTGACTCAAAGCCCGTTCAAGATCGCGCCGCCATTCCGAACCCTGCATCTACGCTACCCGGTGGAAACACTTGGCGAGGCCTTGGCCGAAGGAATCGTCACCGGCCATCCGACCATGCCGGAGTTCCAGCTCGACCCCGACCAGATTCACGACCTGCTGTCGTATATGAAGACCCTAGAATAAGCTCACCCAATAAGCTCACCCCGGCCGCTACGCCTGCGTCCGCACCGTCCAATCGATCATCTCATTCGCAATTCGGCGGAACGCGGCGTCAAATGCCGTGACGGCAGCCTGTGGCTCGACCTTGTCAAACCTTTCGCTCTCTTCGAACAGAGCCGACGCAACGACTTTTCCCTCCTTGTCGACAATTCGTGCCGACAATCCGATTTGGGCCTCCGGCCCTGATCCCATCGCCACTCGAAAACGCCTGATATCGATTAGAAGCTGAAAGTCCGCTTGTCCGACGTCCGCTGAACGCAACGGCGCGTGAGCGATATCGTAGTTTTCAAAGCTCTCGATTAATCTCGCCTGGAATAGTTTCGGTATCGTGTCGGCCCAGAGAAATTCCGAAAATCCGGGAACCTCGCTCGCTGGTGAGAACAGCATCCGCTGCGTCTCGAGCATCACAACCGCAGTCGGCTCGGGGATAGCCAACTGTCCCTTGATCGTTTTTCCCGGCGCTCCCTGATTTTGCAGAGCACTCAGATCGTAGGTAATTTTCTGCGCGGGCGGGCTGGCGCCGGTCATTTTCTCCAGCCCGGCCACAATGCTGTCGAGCTTTCCGGTATTTCGCGCCAGCCCCTCGGAGAAAACCTGCAGATTGGCGATGGTATTCTTCAGCGGCTCCGCATTGTCAGCCAACACGGAGTTGACCCGCCGTAACGCGCTACGGGCAGCCTGCGTCATGCCCTCGCCGGCCCCAGGATCAGCAATTAACGTGGACACGCGACCGGAGTTCGCCAGCAGCACTCCGCCTTCCAGCGCGACCACGGGAACGCCGGTCAGGCCCTGAAATTCCAGCCCGGCCTTGGTGTCGGACCGCACCGGAGTCGTCGAAGCCACCGAGATCGTCGCGTCGACACGGCGCGGGCTGTCCGGCGCGAGGCCCAGGTCCGTCACCTCTCCGACACGAATGCCGTTGAATAGAACGGCAGCGCCGACCAGGAGTCCTGGCACGGAACCATCGAACTGGACGTGATACGTCGCACGCGGGCCGAGCCCGCCGGTGTTGTGAAGCCAATACACGAAGCCGAACACGGCAGCGATGGCTGCCAGCACGAAAGCGCCGACAACGACGAAGGGAGCGCGGGTTTCCATCTCTCAACTCGCTTTTGGTTGCAGCATCTGAGAGCGCTTGCCGTGAAAATAGGCCCGCACCCAGGGATGCTCGGATTGAAGCAGTTCGCGCATCGGTCCGATGGCGACGATCGTGCCGTCGGCGAGTGCTGCGACGCGATCGCAGACGGTATTCAGGCTGGCGAGGTCATGGGTGACCATGAACACCGTCAACCCCAGTGTTTTCTGCAATGTCTTGATCAGGACGTCGAAATCACCCGCCGCAATCGGGTCCAGGCCCGAGGTCGGCTCATCGAGGAACACGATCGCGGGATCCAGCGCCAGCGCGCGGGCCAATGCCACGCGCTTGGTCATGCCGCCAGACAATTCAGAAGGAAACTTGTCGCCATCCTCCGGCTTGAGTCCGACCATCTCGAGCTTGGCAGTGGCGATCTCGTCCATCAGCGTATCCGACAGCACCAGGTTTTCGCGCAGGGGAAACTGGATGTTTTGCCGCACGGTGAGCGATGAAAACAGTGCGCCCTGCTGGAACAGGACACCCCATCGTCCCGCGGCGCTCTGGGTGACCCGATCGTGGCTGTCGCCGATCACCTTACCCATCACCTCGATCTCGCCGCTCTGCCGCGGAATGAGGCCGATGATGGTTCGCATCAGCACTGACTTGCCGCCGCCGGAAGCGCCGACCAGACCGAGGATCTCGCCTCTTCGAACGTCCAGCGACAAATGATCGATCACGACATGCCGGCCGAAGCCGACCACAAGCGCCTTGACGCGGATTGCAAATTGCGGGGGCACTTCCGGCATGGTCACATTCCGACCGAGGCGAAGAAGATCGCAAACAGCCCGTCGAGCACGATCACTAGAAAGATCGACTTCACCACGGAAGTCGTGGTCTGCTTGCCGAGTGACTCCGCGCTTCCTTTCACCCGCAAGCCTTCGCTGCAGGCGACGATGCCGATCACCAGCGCCATGAAGGGCGCCTTGATCATTCCGACCTCGAAGCTCGTCACCGATACGGCGTCGTGCAGCCGCGCGATGAAGATCGCCGGTTCCATGCCGCCATAGAGCCATGCGACCAGACCGCCGCCATAGAGCGCGGCCATTGATCCGATGAAAGTCAGAATCGGCAGCGCGCACACCAGCGCGACGATGCGGGGCAAGATCAGCACTTCGACCGGATCAAGACCCATGGTCGACAACGCGTCGATTTCCTCACGCATCTTCATCGAGCCGAGTTCGGCAGTGTAGGCGCTGCCCGAACGGCCTGCGACCATGATAGCGACGATCAACACGCCGAGCTCGCGCAGCACCAGAATCCCGACCATATCGACGACGTAGGAATCGGCGCCGAATTTTCGGAAGTGGAAGATGCCCTGCTGCGCGATGATGGCTCCGATCAGGAAAGTGATCAGCACCACAATCGAGATCGCCTGAAAGCCGACCCGATAGAGCTGATAAAACAGGGACGTCACCCGCAGTGATCTCGGTCGGCGCAGCACGCCGTAGAGGGCCACAAAAAGCGAGCCGAGCATCTGCAGGAAGACGGTTATGTCTTCCGTCGAAGCGATGGCGGAGCGACCGATATCACTCACCTTGACCAGAACGGGATTTGGCGCCGGGGATGGCGCAAGATTGTGACGATTGACCTGGCGCACCTCCTGGATCAGCCCGGCATAGTCGTCGGCAACTCCGACCAGATCGGCGCGACCACCGGCTGATGTCGCGCGCCGCGACATTTTCTCGAGCAGCCAAGCCCCGAGCGTATCGAGCTGGCGTACCCCGGTCATATCCACCCTTACGGCCTTCGACCGATCGAGCTGCCGCGCCACGGACTCGGAGAGCGCCTCCAGGGTCCCGACATGAGCCGCAGTCCAGGGCCCGCCGACGCGCAACTCAAGTACATCGCCTGATGTTGAGGCTGTTAGCTGAGGGGCAGTCGCCAAGATCCGTATCCTCATCAAATGGAATACGTCCCTTCTAAACCCGGGCCCGGCACTCAACTTGACCTGCCTCAAAAGAACAACAATCGGGCGGCCTTTTGACGCAAATCAATTGCGACGGCGCGGTTTGGCATAGAATTCTACTGGGATAGCAAGAGAGACCCAGCGCCATGCCAAGCACGCATCCCAAGCCGATCCTGAACACATCGCTTCCGGCGCAATTCCGCCAAATCCGGGTCGAGCTTGCGCGCGAACCCGGCCATCCCCAGGGCGACACCGACGTCGCCTATATCATCGTTGCGCCGCTCGATGCCGACGACCGCATCGATGCGGCGCTGTGGCGGAAGCATCGCGAGGCCTGCCGGATCGCGCGATTAAGGCCGGATCAGCAGGACGCCCATGGTCATCTGGTTCATCGTCAGGGTGGTGGATGGGTATTTCACTACGACGCAGAGGCCATGCCGGACGAGGTCGGGTTTCACTTCGCGGACGAGCGTTTCATACCCGGCGAGTATCTCTCGATCAACGACGGGAAGTTTCACACATACCGCGTCGTATCGGTAAATCGCCTGTAGTCATGGAGGATCAAATGAGAACCTTCCTTAAATCCCTGCTGGTTTTCGTCTCAATTTTTGCAGCCGCTTATGCCGCTCGTATCCTGATCGTGCCGGACGTGGTGCCCATCGCCGAAGGCGGGCAATCAGGTTGGCAAATTGACGTCGCGTTTTTCTTGACGTCGGTGCAAAACATCGGCCTGTTGGGAACGTCCTTGGTCGTGCTGCTGGCGCTGTTGCACCAATTCAGGAATTTGGTCGTACGATAGGCGCCCACGATGGGCGCCGTCGACTTAATTGACGGTCAATCGTGTTCAAACACTCCCAAGGTCCATTGTAACTTCGCAAAGCGTGTAATCGGACGCGTCGGACTTTACTGCAAATCCCAGTTCTCGGCACATGTTGAGCATTGCCGAATTTTCCTGAAGCACCTGACCCGATATTCGTTTCAGGCCTTCCGACTTCGCGTATTCAATGATCAGTTGCATCAACGCCCAGCCTAACCCTCTGCCCTTGAGATCCGATCTGAGCAGGACCGCGTATTCGCCGTTCTGATAGATCGAATCCGAATGAATCCGAACCACGCCTACCAGTTCGTCGGTAGCTTCGTCGAATGCGACAAAAGCCATCGCCCGGGCGTAGTCCAGCTGGGTCAACCGGGCGATGAACTCATGGGTAAACTCCTTCATTGGCGCGAAAAACCGGAGTCGCAGATCCTGGCTGGTAACGTGCCGCAGCAATTCATGGATCTGCGGTTCGTCCTCTGGACGAATTGGGCGCACAAAGATCCGCCAGCCGTCCTTGACTTCGAGATGCCGCTGCCATTGCGACGGATACGGCCGGACCGCGAAGTTGGCAGAGCCTGAGCCCGCGAACTTCCGTTTTGTCTGGCCCACGGCGACGCGCGCATCGACCGCCAGGACGCCGGATTCATCGGCCAACAAGGGATTGATATCGAGCTCACGGATCTCCGGAATATCCGCCGCCATCTGTGCCAGCTTGACCAGAACCATCGCGACCGCGTCCTGCTTGACCCCTGGAACGTCACGATAGGCCGACAGCAGCCGCGAGACACGGGTGTGTTCGATCAGATCGCGGGCCAGTTGCAGATCGAGCGGCGGAAGTGCCAGCGCCTTGTCGTTGATGATCTCGACCGCCGTGCCGCCGTGACCGAATACAACCACAGTGCCGAAAGTTGGATCGTCGGCGAGGCCAACAATGAGCTCACGCGCCTTGGGCTGAACCACCATCGTCTGCACGATAACGCCGGCAATCCGCGCCTTCGGACGCAGCGATCTCGCCCGCGCGAGAATATCAGCCGTTGCCGCACGCACGGCATCGGCGCTCGTAAGATTGAGAACGACGCCACCGACATCGGATTTGTGAACGATGTCTCGCGACATGATCTTGAGCACGACGGTGGCGCCCTGGGCGAACAGCGGCGAGGCGTGGGCGACGGCCTGCTCGGCATCGGCAGCTGCAAACGTCGGCACCATCGGAATTCGGTAAGCCTCGAACAGCCGCGCGATCTCGACCGGGTCGAGCCACTGACGCCCGTCGGCAAGCGCCGCTGTAACGATTTTCCGGGCCGTATCGGAATCAGGCGCAAACTCGCTGAGCATCGCCGGCGGCACCTGCGCTAGCGCCTCTACGACCTCGCGCTGCCTTACCAAGTGCATGAATCCACGTACCGCATCGCCTTCGGTCGGGTAATTCGGAATCCCCGCGCCGCTCAACATGTCGATGATTTTTTGGTCCGCCCCGACCCAAACCGCGAGCACCGGCTTGGCGGAACCGAGGTGCTGTCGGCGGTATTTGCCAACAATACCGGTCACGGTAGCTGCGATCTCGTCCGCAGGGGCGATCGCGGTGTGAACATTCATCACCAGCACTGCGTCATTGCCGGTGTCCGCCAGCAGCACCTCAAGTGCAGCCGCATAGCGCGCAGCATCGGCGTCGCCGACGATGTCGACGGGGTTCGCTCCGGACCAGGTCCGCGGCAGGATCGCGTCGAGCTTCTCGCGGGTAGCTGGTTCGACGCTAGCCGGAATCCCGCCGAGTTCGACCAGCCGATCGATCGCAAGGACGCCGATGCCGCCACCGTTGGTCAGGATCGCCAATCGCTTTCCCCGGGGCTGTTCGACGCGCCCCAACGTCTCGGCGCAGTCGAACAACTCGCGAAGATCCAATACCCTAAGGATCCCGGCGCGGCGGAACGCCGCGTCATAGACCGCGTCTGCGCCCGCCAGTGCGCCCGTGTGGGTCGCGGCCGCCTTTGCTCCCTGCGCCATTCGGCCGGATTTGACGACAACGACAGGCTTGATCCTCGCGGCCGCACGGGCGGCGGACATGAACTTGCGCGCGTCGTTGATCGCTTCGATATAGAGCAGGATGGCGCGGGTACCGCCGTCAAGGGCAAAGTAATCGAGCAGATCGGCGATATCGACGTCGAGTTGGTCACCGATGGAAACGATCCCGGAAAATCCGACCTCGCGCTGTGCCGCCCAATCCACCATGCCCGCGGCTATCGCGCCGGATTGGGAAATCAGCGCCAGACTCCCGGGACCGGGCATATGCGCGGAGAAGCTTGCATTGAGGGCAACCCCGGGCATCATGATGCCTAAACAATTCGGCCCGATCAGCCGCATTCCGTATTTGTGCGCGGCGCGCTCGGCGGCTTCCGCCAGCGATCCAGCGCCGTGGCCCAGCCCGGCAGATACGATAAGGGCACCTGCCGCACCGAGCTGTCCCGCCTGATCGATGACACCAGCGACCGATGCTGCCGGCACCGTGATCACCACGAGTTCGGGGACAAAAGGCAGTCGGCTCAGACTGCCGACCGCAGCGACACCGTCGATCTCGGCATAATGTGAATTCACCAAGCCGAATTCGCCTTTGAATTTCGCCTTACGGACATTCCCAAGAATAGCCCGCCCGACCGAGCCCTTGCGTGGACTTGCGCCGACCAGCGCGACCGATCGGGGTGCGAGCAGATTTTTCAAACGATAGGTCGACATCGGTTCAATCGCCCAGCTGGTGCCGGTCTAGATTTTTTGAAGCTTAACAGCGGTAAGCACTGACCGAGCCGACTAGCGGGACATCAGAACCCAACATGGTGGCCGTCCGATGACTGTTTTGGTCGCACCGCCCCATACGGTTTCGCTTAGCCGGGAGTGGCGGTAGGCGCCCATGACCAGAAGGTCGATAGCGTTGGCCTTCACATAAGCCTCGAACACTTTTCCGACCGCGCTGCCGTCGATTTTTATCATTTCAAAAGTCGCTTTGATGCCGTGCTCCGCCAAATGGCGCACGAGCGCTGTCCCGGATTCCAGTTCGGCCGGCGTCTTGTTGTCGGTGGCGGTGAAGATGCGCACATTCGCCGCCGCCCGAAGCCACGGCAACGCGTCGGCCACGGCTCTCGCGGCCGGCGCGGTATGATCCCACGCAATCACGACATCATCAAAGGCCACCGTTAGTTCGGCGGCGAATTCCTCCGGACACATCAGGATCGGCCTGCCGGATTCGAATATCAGCCCCTCGACAATCTTTTCCGATCGGCTGTCATGCGACTTGACCGGGACAAGCGACAGATCCTTGAGCCGTGCAAATACTGCGAAATTCGCTGAAATATCCGCCGCAGCAAACCGGTAAATTCTTTGCTCGTTGCGTACACCAAAACAACTCGCCGCAGCATCGAACGCCTCCAGCAGGCCATGCGCGTTCGATACACTCCGTACCGCTTCGGCCGCTGCTGCATTGTCCAGGTCGGCCAAGATGGTCACCTTCGGCCGGGCCAGAATGTCCTCCTCGACTGTTATTGCGGTAACCCGGGCACCGATATCACCGGCCACCGCCATGCATTTGTCGATGGCAGCAATCGCCGCCGCGTCGGGTTCGCCAACCAGCGGCAACAGGATATCCTTGATCGCCATGATGTATTTCTCCCTTTGATCAGCGATAGATGCTCGCAAGCGTCAGCTCGCGATCTTCATCAAGACAACAAGAGTTCTATTCAATTAATAGATGATCCCACCGACTTGCATTTGATTGAAATCAAGGGCTCGACCGGCCTCAGGCCGTATGCGTCATCCTGTCGGCCGGTCAGTGACTTCTGGAGAAACCGATGCGTGCAATGGTGCTATCGGCCCCGAGGACTCCCCTCAAGCTGCAGGAGCGCGCTGATCCCATTCCCAGCCTCGGGCAAATCCGTGTCAAGGTGAGTGCGTGTGGAGTTTGCCGGACCGACCTTCATGTTCTCGATGCGGAGCTTCCAGGCATTAAATATCCAGTCATCCCCGGGCATGAAATCATCGGCCGCGTCGACCTCGTCGGGGGCAACGTCACGACCCACCGGATCGGCGACCGGGTCGGAATCCCCTGGCTCGGATACACCTGCGGCATCTGTCGGTTTTGCAGGGAGAACATGGAAAATCTTTGCGATCGTCCGCTCTTCACCGGATATACTCGGGACGGCGGCTTCGCCACGCACACCATTGCCGATGCTCGCTACGCTTTCCCACTCGGCGAAGACGGCGACGATGTTTCGATCGCCCCGCTGTTGTGCGCCGGCCTGATCGGCTGGCGCTCGCTGGTGATGGCGGGCAAAGCCGAACGGCTCGGCATCTATGGCTTCGGCGCCGCCGGGCATATCGTCGCCCAAATTGCACGCTGGCAGGGCCGGTCTGTGTATGCCTTCACGCGATCGGGCGACGCTGCGGCGCAGGATTTTGCCTGTGAATTGGGAGCGGTGTGGGCGGGAGCATCGAACCAACGGCCGGACACCCCCCTCGATGCTGCCATCATCTACGCTCCGGCCGGAGAATTGGTGCCGGCGGCGTTGCGCGCGGTGCGCAAGGGCGGCAAGGTAGTATGCGCAGGAATTCACATGAGTGACATTCCGAGCTTCCCGTATGACATTCTTTGGGAAGAACGACAGCTGCTGTCGGTGGCCAACCTTACGCGCCAGGACGGGCTGGATTTCCTGAAAATCGTCCCACAGGCCGGGATCCGGACCCAGACGACCGCATTCCCGTTGACTGAAGCGAACGATGCTCTTCAAAAACTGCGGGCAGGACAACTCCTCGGTGCCGCCGTGCTCAAACCCTAGGTCCACAGCATGATAGAACCGATGCCGAGCAATGCCGACATGCAGGACGAGGTTTTCGCATTTCTGGCGAATCCCGCCGCGCATCCCGGCATTCGCCGCATCGATACGCACGCAGCGTCGGTGTTCCTCGAAGGTACTCACGCGCTGAAGATCAAACGCGCCGTCCGGTTTCCATACCTCGATTACTCGACGCTGGCGAAACGGAAGGAAGCCTGCGAGGAAGAGATGAAAATAAATCGGCTATTCGCGCCGCAAATCTACCGTCGCGTCGTCCCGATTACGCAAGGCAGCAACGGACAGTTAAGTATCGACGGAGACGGTGTACCGGTCGAATATGGGATCGAAATGATGCGCTTCGACGAGCGTCAGACCATCGATCATCTGGCAGAAGCCGGTGAGCTGGATCACGAACTGGTTGACCCTATTGCCGACGCTATCGCGGCTTCCCACGCCCTCGCGCGGCCGGCGCCGACTGAACCCTGGATCAAATCGATCCCGGCGTTCATCAAACGCAATACCACAGCATTCCGGACCGTCGCTTGCTTTCCAGCAAGCGACGTTGACGGCCTCGAGCGCGCGTCTCAATCCGCGTTTTCCAGGGTCCGCAAACTGCTGGAACAGCGTGGCAGGCAGGGATATGTGCGGCGTTGCCATGGCGACCTGCATCTGGCGAACATCGTGCTGATCGATGGCAAGCCTGTTTTGTTTGATGCGATCGAGTTTGATGCGGCCATTGCTTCGATCGATGTGCTCTACGACCTCGCATTCCCCGTGATGGATTTCATGCGATACCACCGGCACGCCGCCGCAAACGCGCTCCTCAACAGGTATCTGAACAAAGCATCCATCAAGCATTTCGATGCGCTCGCGGCACTACCGTTGTTTATGTCGCTCCGCGCAGCGATCCGCGCCAACGTGCTGCTCGCCCGCTTCAGCCAGACGTCCCGCCAAGATCCGGACGTCATGCGGTCCGCCCGCGCATATTTTGAACTTGCCGGCCGATTGATCCACCCCGCGCCACCAACACTGGTCGCGGTCGGCGGCCTGTCGGGAACCGGCAAGTCGCTTCTGGGGCGTGCCCTCGCGCCCGACGTCATGCCTTTGCCAGGAGCGATCGTGTTACGCAGCGACGTTCTGCGGAAGCAGCATTTTCAAGTGAAGGAAACGGAGCGGCTGCCCGCGAACGCCTACCAACCGCAGGTTACCGATCAAATCTACGACACCCTCGTACAACGCGCCTCTCGTGTCCTTCTCCAAGGCCATTCCGTGGTGGTCGATGCGGTGTTTGCCCATGAAGCCGAACGCGCCGCGATCCGCGAGGCTGCGCTCAAGCAAAACATCCGCTTTGTCGGTTTCTTTCTGGTGACCGACCTTGCAACCAGACAAAGCCGCATTCACCGCCGCGAGGGCGATGCATCCGACGCCACGCCCGAGATCGCCGCGCTCCAAGAAAAATATGATCTTGGCGCGGTCGATTGGAACATCATCGATGTCTCCGGAACGCCGGAACAGACCCTGAGGCAATGCCAATCCCGGATCACACGTCATGAGGCGACTTAGGACATGTCGCCATTCCTGAGATCAGAAAGTAAGGGCGCTTCTCGCATCGAGCGGGTACCGCGATCGCACCTGCGGTTAAGTCCCGTGATGGCATGCGACACAGCTTTTCGGGTGGTGGCGCGCCGCTGTCTTACGGATTTGACGGCAAATCATGCCGCGACGTGCAGGGGCGATCCCGAAGCGTTGCATCAAATGCGCGTGTCGCTCGCTCGCCTGCGCTCGGCCATCTCGTTTTTCTCTCCGATGGTTGCCGACACGCAGCGGAAGCAAATCAGGGGCGAATTGAAGTGGCTGCACGCCCGGCTTGGCGCCGTGCGAGATCTCGATGTCGCAATCGGGCGACTTGAAACCGCTGGCAAAGAGCGGTCGCCCGACAATCAGATCTGGAAAGCAAAGCGGGCGCAGGTCCATCGGCGTCTAGCCCGAGGGCTCTGTTCAGCCAGATATCGGCGACTGATCAAAACTGCATCCGGCTGGATCGAGAACGGACCCTGGTCGATCGCGAAGGGAAAACGAGCTGCCAAGGAGCGCGCCTCCCCGATCGCCGTATATGCCACCGGCAAATTGATGCGATGGCAGGAAAAACTCTTGAGGAAGGGCCGTAAACTTCGGGATATGAGCGTGAAAAAGCGACATCGACTGCGCTTGATGAACAAGAGATTATATTACTCGACCGAATTCTCCAAAGACCTGTTTCGAAATGAAGGACTTTCCCGCCAGCTGGCTGCGCTCAAATACCTGCGCAGAGTGCAAAAATCTCTCGGACAGTTGAACGATGACGTAAAAGGCCGCTCTTTGGCTGCCGCGCTGCCGAAAGGCCGCGCCCGTACGTCCTTACAGGATCTTGACCCCAAGCGTGAAAAACGATTGCTACAGAGCGCTGCCGCAGCCTACCGAAAGCTGGCGGCGCTGAAACCGCTTCCGGTCTAGGAGGTCAAAGACGGACGTAATCCCCCGGTGCATCAGGCAACATCTGGCCGTTCGCGCGTCCAACGCCCATCGGCGGCGGATCGCACGGCTCGCCGGACTGGCCAGTCAGCCACTTCGTCCATTCGGGCCACCACGACCCTTCCACCTCTGGGGCAGCCTTGAGCCATTCGTCTGGCCCGATGTAGGCGGCCTCCGCCGCCTTCTTCCCGACCTGATAGGAGTGCCCCTCCTCACCCGGTGGCGCGACGATCCCGGCATTGTGACCGCCACTGGTCAAAAGATAGGTGACGTCGGCCTCCACCTGATAGTTGATCTTGTAGACCGATTTCCAGGGCGCTACGTGATCGCGAACGGCTCCGACCACGAACATCGGTACATGAATGTCCGACAGCGCAATGGGCTTGCCTTCAACGAGGTAACGGCCCTCGGCCAGGTCGTTGTTCAGGAACAGCTTGCGCAGATATTCGGAATGCATCCGGTAGGGCAGCCGAGTGGCGTCAGCGTTCCAGGCCATCAAGTCGCTGAGCGGCGCGCGTTCACCGATAAGATAGTCGCGGGTAAGCTTTGACCAGATCAGATCATTCGAGCGCAGCAACTGGAACGCGCCCGCCATCTGCGTGGTGTCGAGAACGCCGTGGTCCCACATCATGTCTTCGAGAAAGGAGACCTGACTCTCGTTCATGAACAAGGTCAGTTCGCCAGCTTCGGTAAAATCCGTCTGCGCCGCGAGCAAGCTGATCGACTTCAATCGGGCGTCCCCCTCCCGTGCCATTGCGGCGGCTGCGATCGACAGCAGCGTCCCTCCCAGACAGTAGCCCAGGGCATGGATTTCGCGGCCGGGCACGACCTCGCCAATGGCCGCCAGCGCGGCTTGCACGCCAAGCCTGCGATAGTCGTCGAAAGCGATGTCGCGATCTGCTGGCCCAGGATTCCGCCAGGAAATCATGAAGACGGTAAAGCCCTCACCGGTCAGGAACTTGACCAGCGAGTTTTGCGGCGACAAGTCGAGGATATAGTATTTCATGATCCAGGCGGGCACGATCAGGACTGGTTCCGGATGCACCTTGTCTGTAGTTGGGTAGTACTGGACCAGCTCGATCAATTCATTCCGGAATACCACCTTGCCAGGAGACGTCGCGACGGTTTTACCAACAACGAAATTCGTTTCCGAAGCCGGCTTGCCCGCGGCCAGCAATTGTAGCCAGTCTGAGAGCCAATTCTGCCAACCGAACACGAAATTCTCGCCGCCGCTGCGGAAGGCTTTATCCAGTACTTCCGGATTGGTAACTGCGAAATTCGATGGCGCCAGCATATCGAGCACCTGCCGCACCGAGAACTCTACGATCGCTTCGTTGCGCGGGGCTACACCGCGCACGCCGGTCGTGGTCTCGTGGCACCATTGCTCGTTCAGCAGAAAAGCCTGCGCGAACAAATTGAATGGCGGCCGCTCCCATTCCGGTCCAGCAAAGCGCCGATCCTGCGGCTGTGGCTTGATCACTGACCAAGGTCCATGTTGAGGCGAAAAAAAATGAAGCGCCGCTTCGAGGAACTGTCTCGCGCCGCGCAACGCAGCCTGCGATATCTCCAGTTGCCGTTGTGGCGCCGCCGCCAAATGCAAAGCCCAGTCCGCATACGCCAGTGATAGAGCGACCGGAGATATGCCGCCGGTTAGCCACGCCAGCATCGCGTGGAAGGCCCGATCGGCCGGATATCGCTCCCGTTGCGCATCGTCAATAGCGACCGTCTGCTGGATGCTCGGCTCGACCGGCAGCGACTCGTATTCTTGGCCGGAGCCGGGGAGAGCAGCACAACTCGGCAATCTTGCCACGTCAGCCCTTAAAGCCGCCGATGTCGATTCTACCATACTCATCTCTCTTTCAAATCTCGCCGCAATTGCCGAATTCTCAAAACCATGCCGGCCCGAACGCCGATCAGAACTGCGGCCGACTATTGAACAGACTCGCTGTGGCCTCGATCATTCGCTCGCCATGCTTGGCAATCCGAGCGCTATCACGACGAATAAAGTCGATCTGATGCTGGCCACATTCTTCGCGCAGCGTACTGAGGTCCTTGACCGAATGGGCGCCGGCAACCTTCGAGATGAACTCACTTAATAGATGCGTTTCAGTTCGAGCCCGGTCGAGGATCTCGTCGCTGACGAAGATCGCCTCTTCCAGCATCACTTTTTGCGCACCGAACATGAAATCCAGGACGCGCCTGTTTGCCGTGTTTACTCGGTCCACTGTCTTAGCGACTGAATCCTCGATAATAGCCGCACCCGGTTCGTAAAATTCCAGCATGATGACCTCCGGCTGTTGCGCCATCATGAAACCATACGGCCTTGGCCGGCAGTCACATTGAGCTGCATCAAACCGACGGATTACCCTTTTTGATCTCCGTCAAAATACAATCAGCCGATTGACGTAGTTTGAATCCGCAAACTCCTTCCTGATCCAACGCCCCCCGCAACCTCAATGCGCGGCAGGAGAGCAGAAATTAAGAGCAGGAGGGTCGCGCATCGGTGCGCTGTTCGGCTGCAATATGAACGAGGGAGGACGGGGCTTATGACCGAAATTATCTGTTTCATGGCCATCCCGTTCGATTACGTAGACGGCGAAATAGTCGCTGGGGAACCCACTGGGTGCTCGAGCCCCGCCGCAGCGATACAGCATGCGCAAGACCTTTGGAGGACTTTTGGCCACGCTGGCGCGATAGCCGTCAGCCGGACCACCGATTTTGAGATTGGCAAATTCGGCGCCGACCAGGTCCTTCGACGATTTGGACAACTCCCGTCCGAATATTGATGATTACTTTTTCGCGAGCGTTGCCTCCAGGAACGATCTCACACGCCCGATCGCGAGGATCGGATCCTGGCAGTTGCGGCCATCATGCAGGTCGAGGATTTGCGGACTTTAGCGGTGTCGCGATATTTGACGAGGCCCAGGGAACCACCGCCACCTCGAGGCGGATATCTTCCCGGCGGCGGACGGCGTGCCGCGCGGCATCACGAGGCACACCGTTTGCGCTCATGCCGCTGACTTGATTTCGATCTGTTTGGCTTGCTTGGGCGCCGGCTTCTGCACGGTCACCCTCAGAACACCCTTGGCGATTTCAGCCGTGATGTCTTCCGGCTTCACACCCACGGGCAGTTCGACCGAGCGGGCGAAAGAACCGAAGCTGCGCTCTACGAGGTGATAGTCCTTGTTTTTCTCTTCACGCTCACTCTTCTTCTCGCCGCGGATGGTCAAAAGATTGTCGGTGATATTCAGCTGGACATCTTTCTGCTCGAGGCCGGGCAATTCGGCCGTAATCTCCAAAACCTTGTCGGTCTCGCTTACGTCCATGCTCGGCAAAGTCGCCGTCGTGGGGGAGATCGTCGGGAAATTTCGGGCCAGGCCGTCGAACAGCCGATCGATCTCGTGCTGAAGGAAAGTGAAGGGGTTGGTCTCACGGCGGCTGACGGCGCGCTCGGTCCCGACAGGAATGAGAGATTGCTTGGTCATGAATATACCTCCTGGTTAAGACTTACTGACGTCTCCTACTTAAGCGACATGCAAGGCTGCAGCCTTGATCAAAATCAAAGAGACCGGTGAGCCGTCTCGGACACCTCGACCCGCAGCAGTACCGCTTAACCGGAACTAGTCCTGGGTGGGCTTTCCGGAGCCGTCTGTTTCGCCGGGGCACAGCGCGTGTGCGACGGCCCTCAGCAATTCGACGCGACCTATGATGCCAACAACGGTGGTACCGCAAACGACCGGCAATTGCGCCACATGGCGCGCATCCATTAATGCAACGACCTCGTCGAGAGTTGTCTCGTCGCTGACGCAGACAGGGTTGCGGCTCATCGCTTCACGGACGACGCGCGCCTGCATCCGACGGCGAGCCGGCGTATCCTCCTTGATGCCGAGAATTTCTTCCAGCCAATTTCCGGGTGGCGGGTCTATATCGAGCTCAACCCGGTGCAAAAAATCTCCCTCGGAAATTATTCCCACCAGCGTTCCCTCGCCGTCGATCACCGGCAGGCCGCGCTGGTTGGTTTCCAAAAGCAAATGCGCGGCTTCCAGCAACGGCGCCTCGGGTTTGATCGTTGCGACTGAGCGGCGCATCATATGGGATACATTCATCGGTGTGGCCTTTGAGGCTGGGTTCACACGGTTGCTCCACGCGCCGAGGCGCTTCGCGCGATCGCGAGAAGCGCATCCTGCTTTTGATTGATTTCCCCGGCGTCAACGCCATGGCCTGCGAGATCGCGAACGAGCTTGTTGAAGGCGCCATTGGGCGCGCCAATATCGGCTTCGATCAAGGCTCGCGCGTAAGCTTCGGCGGCTTTCCCCGTCTCGCCGCGTTTTCCGGCAGCCCACAATCCCAGCATCCGCAAGGCGCGCGCACGGGCCTTGAATGCGCTCTCCTCGTCACGCGCGAATTTCGCTTCGAAAGCTTCTTCCCTACGGTCAAAACTCGTCATCTTTCCTCTCCTCGCTCAGCTCATATATTGCCCGCCGTTGATCGATAGCGTCGAACCTGTGATGAAACTCGCTTCGTCAGCCGCGAGAAACACGACGGCGCGCGCAACATCCCGAGGGTCGCCAAGACGACCCACTGGAATGAGCGGAAGGATGCTGTTTGCGATCACTTCCGGAGGAACGGCGTCCAGCATCTCGGTATGGACGTAACCCGGGCAAATGGCATTCACCGTGATCCCCGAACGAGCCGATTCGAGCGCCAGCGCGCGGGTGAAGCCGAGATCCCCCGCTTTGGCGGCCGAGTAATTGGTTTGGCCGAACTGTCCCTTTTGGCCATTGATCGATGATATATTGATGATGCGCCCGAACTTGCGCGCCCGCATGCCCTCAATTATCGGGCGGCACATGTTGAACAGAGTGTCGAGGTCCGTAGCAAGGACGGCGTTCCATTGCGCCTTCGTCATCTTGTGCAAGGCACTATCCCGGACGATTCCGGCGTTGTTGACCAGAACATCGATCGGCCCGACGGCGGCTTCAACCTGCCGGATGCCTGCGGCGCAGGCTTCGAAATCGCTGGCGTCCCAGCGGTACACGCTGGCACCCGTTTTAGCCCGGAAAGCTTCCGCGGCAGCGTTATTCCCGGCATAGGTCGCAGCTACGTGATACCCGGCCTTGAGGAGCGCCTCGGAAATGGCGGCACCGATGCCGCGCGTTCCGCCGGAAACCAATGCAACTCGTGCCATGCTTCTATCCTTCGGTCATTCCCGCGGGGGCGCAGCAAACTTTTTATAAGTTAACCTCGACGAGGTCCCAACGGGTTGAGGTGGATCAAATGCCTGATGCGCGTTTGTTCTTTAATGCCGAGTACGGATCGCAGTGGCGGATGCCGTTGAAGAAGCATGGAGAGCTATGATGTTGAAAGATATTCTGGTTCACATTCCCTCTGAGCGGTCGATACGTCCGATCGCCGATAGCGCGATTTCGCTCGCCATAATGCACGCCGCCCATCTTGACGCGGTCTCGATCGGCTTTGAAACCGCCAATCTGGGTCTGTCGATCGACGGCGCCGCCGCGGTGGCTGCTATATATCGGGTCGAACACGAAAGCGCATTGGCACGAGCCAACGCCGCGCTCGCCGTGTTTGAAACGGAAGCCCGGAACGCCGGTATCACTTATGGTCTCCAGCCGCTTACGGGTGGTCCGGCCGAAATCGCGGCAACCGTGGGTACATTGGCACGACTCTACGACTTGACGGTCGTGCTGCAGCCAGAACCCGACTACGACACGTTCGACAACACCGTACCGCAGGAAATCCTTTTCCAATCCGGCGCCCCGGTCGTTTTTATCCCGTATACGCATAAGGGCCCGTTTGAACCGAAGCACATCGGCATCGCCTGGAACGGGAGCCGCCTGGCCGCACGCGCCCTTCGCGACGCCGCACCATTTCTGGCTCGCGCGCAAGACATCACCATCATCAGCGTCAACGAGAAGGAAGTGCCCGCCGATGTATCCGCTGCAGTCCTGAAATCTCACCTGGCGCGGCACGGGTTGCCCGCAAGTATCGTCGGGATGGACGCCGACCGCACGGATATCCAGCCGACAATCTTGTCTATTGCAGCCGACGCGGGCCTCGATCTGATCGTCATGGGTGGATATGGCCATTCGCGGCTGAACGAGCGTATTTTAGGTGGTGTCACACGCGGCATGTTCCAATCCATGACCGTGCCGACACTGATGTCACATTGACTACCGCCTTAAATAGCGCGTTACGGGCAAAGAAGCGCGTCAGCGGATTGCGTCGCCGTGTCTACACCGCTCTTGAACAAGGTGACGGCGCCGATGGCGTCGGTATTGCGCTGAATCGTGTCCTTATCGCGCTGATCGTTGTCACGCTTGCTGCAACGGTGGTAGAATCCGTTCCGGACCTCGCAACCGCCTACGCTCTGCCGCTTAGCGTGATCGAGTGGACCGCGACGCTCGTCTTCTCGCTGGAGTACGCGGCGCGGCTATGGAGCGCAGCTGAGCATCCCTTTTTGAATCGCGGCGCCTTTTTCGGACGGATCCGTTTCGCCTTAAGTTTTTCGGGACTGATCGATCTTGCCGCTATCCTGCCGCTTTGGCTAAGTGTCTTTATTGCTTCTGATTTCAGAATATTGCTCGTTCTGCGTCTGGTTCGTTTCTTCAAACTGACGCGCTATTCTCCAGCGATGCGTTCACTTCTGGACGCCTTGTATTCCGAGCGCCGCGCGCTGGGCGGCTGCTTCGTCATTCTGCTGGGAACGGCGCTCATCGCGGCCGCATTGATGCACCTCGCCGAGCGCACGGCGCAACCCGAACGGTTCGGAACGATTCCGGACGCGCTATGGTGGGCGATCGTAACGCTCGGGACGATCGGCTACGGCGACGTCGTTCCGGTCACCGTCATGGGACGCGTTTTGGCCAGCTTTACGATTTTCGCCGGGCTGCTCATGATGGCACTCCCGGTGGGCATTTTCGCGACCGCTTTTGCAAACGAAGTACACCGCCGGGATTTCATCATTACCTGGGGTCTCGTCGCGCGTATTCCGCTGTTTCACACCCTGACGGCGAGCGAGATCGCCGATGTGATGACGATGTTGCGCGCGCAGAAAGTGGACGGCGGCACGGTCATTGCCCGCCGCGGCGAGCCTGCCCATGCGATGTACCTCATTGCAAACGGCGAAGTCGAAGTGAAGCTCCGACACAAGCGTCTACGGCTGGGCGCTGGGCAGTTTTTCGGTGAGATCGCGGCACTGCGCCGCACCCGTCGCTCAGCGACGGTGACGGCCGTGACGCCGACACGACTGCTGGTTCTGGACACCCTGGATCTTCACGCGCTGATGGACCGCCAGCCGGAGCTGGCGGCCCGGATCGAAGAAGCAGCACGCGAAAAGCTCGGGCACGCGATCGAGGCACCAAGCGACGACCTCATGCCAGAAGAGCTGACTGGTGCACCACCCGGTTGACTTCATCGAGTTCAAGGTGTCCCGCTGGCAACTCATCGCCTCAATGAGACATCAGGCAACAGATCGGACTCGAGGCGAGCAAATCGCGAGTCATCCCACCAAAGATCCATTCGTTGAGCCGGCTATGGCCGTAAGCCCCGGTCACGAGCAGATCGGCCCCCTCATCCAGGGCAAGGCCCATGATCTGGTCCGCGGCAGTTGATCCAAGTAACCGTGCTTCGACCCGAGCTTCAGCCTTGATCCTATGTCGGGCCAAATAGCGCACAACGTCATCGGCATAATGGCGCGGGGCTCCCATTCGATCTGTCTCGCTGATTTCAACGATCGTCACGCGCCTTGCCTCGTGGAGAAATGGCAGCGCGTCCAGAATGGCGCGGCGTGCCTCACGCGTATCCTTCCATCCTACTACGATATGGTCGGCCGCAAGTGCTTTCACTGCGGTAGGCACAACCAGGACGGGACGCCCCGCTCCCAGGATGGCCGACCCATTGTCGGCAGCTCTATGAATATCCCACGGGGCTTTGCTCTTCTCGACCACGATCAAGTCGGCACAGCGCGCTTCGGTGATCAGCGTTTCTGCGGGAAGCTTCAGGAATGATCGCCATTCGGCTTGACGGTCGCCTCCAACGACAGCGCGAAACTGTTCGCCTGCCCATTCAAGTTTCGCCTTCATTTGCGCAATGTCGAACTCCGTCGCATTGTCGACGACCACCACGCCGCTAGCTACCACGGGTGGCATGACCGCAAGGGCCGACACCCCGATTAGCTTAGCCGAAAATCTATCCGCCAGATCTGCCGCGACGCCGACAAGCTGTTTGGAGACGTGATCGGCGTTAACGTAGACCAGCAGCGTCGCATAGGACATGACGGCTTCCTCATTGCACCGATGCACTACTATATCCACGTCTTGGCGGGACGCCTTGACGCAAATCAACGCCTTTCGGCCCCGCCCGATCAGGGCATCCTTGCAGCGTTCATGAATAGACGCGGCGAGCTTTGGGGACACACCAGCAGAGAACACGAGCCGGCGGCGCTCGACAGCCGAATGGAAACTTTTTTCCGATGGATCCTCTCGATCATCGGTACTGACCGTTTCACCCCTGGTGGCCGAACTGGTTCTGCGTCCGATTTATTTTACCTTCTGTCGGGTACCGTACAGACTACAATTCCCTCCAAGCAGTAAGTTTGTTCGACGAGAGTCCGCCAAGAGGGAGTGTTCATCATGGAGCGCTTCATTCACAATGAGAACATACGCCGCTACCGAAATCTCCTTAACATGGAGCAAAATGAGGACAAGCGGAACGTCATTCAGAAGCTGCTGGCCGAGGAAGAGGCCAAAGATGTACCTCCCTCCCCGCGAGGGCGGCGCGATAAATCAGACACTCCATAGGGGTCAATTGCCGGCCTCTTTCATTCGTCTTCGGTGTTTTCAAGCCGGCCAATCATAGACGACCGCGCGATTGGAGCTACCCAGCACTGCCAAGATCCAAGTTAGTTGCGGGCTCAAAGTACGACAGCTCTATTTATTGATTATCGGCGCGGCTAGGTGCGCAGCTTTGAGGAGGGTCAAATTAGGAGCGAGCGAGACACCTAGGATACCTATTAGCGGCGACCATACTTGCATACTTGGAGTACCTTATCATGCAAGCGCGTGACGTGATGGTGTCTCCGGTAATTACCGCTGGAAAGAGTGCGACAGTTCGGGAGGTCGCAAAACTCTTGCTTGAGAAACGCATAAGTGCGGTTCCGGTGGTCGACAGTCTCGGCAAGCTTGTCGGCATAGCAAGTGAGAGCGATTTGATGCGTCGCGCAGAGGCCGCCACTGAGCACCCCTACTCGTGGTGGGTGCGTTTCCTCGCGGGTGACGCGACGGTCGCAGCGGATTACGTCAAATCACATGCTGCAAAAATTGAAGATGTCATGACCTCCGAGGTCGTAACAGCTAACCCGGAAACGCCATTGCACGAGATCGCGGCATTGCTCGAGGAGCACCAGATCAGACGCGTTCCGATCGTTGACAAGGTCGGCAATCTCGTTGGCGTCGTCAGCCGGGCCAATCTGGTCCAAGTGGTCGCCAGCGCCCGGCCAAGGCTGGAGATGACCCTTCCTGATTCCACAATTCGACAGGAGCTGCTTAGCGAACTGAAAAAGCAAGCCTGGGCGCACACGCACAATCTAAACGCCACGGTTATGAACGGAGTTGTCGACCTCTGGGGTTATGCTCAATCCGATGAGGAGCGGAAAGCGATCCGCGTGGCGGCGGAGAGCATTCCCGGAGTCGTTGCGGTCAACGATCACCTCGCGGACAGCCCGATATTTGCTTACTGATCGGAGAAAATGCGTCCCCCAGGTTGCAACCTGTTCAGTGCGAGCAGCCCGCGAGGGTGCGAATTGCTCCGGTGTCGGAGTTTTCATGCCGATCAGCAGATGCACGCCGCGTCGAGATTGCCTAGGTACTTTGCGAGAATATCCCGGGCGGAAGCGTTAGATGCATTGGTGGCCCCGGGAGTTGCCGGATGATGCCAGGTCTGATGGGCTGGGGCTTGCTCTAGATCAATTCGCATGGATCGCGCGCAGGTTATCCAGTTCGTGCGTCGCTTCAGCGCGGCGCCAACGCGGAGGGATATCGCTTGCCTTATGTTTCAGTCGAAGACCTTCCTCCCCCGCTACAAACTCATTTGCCACTCCACGCGCAGGAGATTTACCGGGGAGCGTTCAACAATGCGTGGACGGAATACGCGGCGCGCGGTTCCGCGCAGTGCGAAGAAACCGCGCACCGCGTCGCGTGGGCCGCAGTGAAGCGGAAGTACCAGAAGCAAGGCGATGAATGGATTCCGCGCGAGAACGGATAGGCCGCCCCCGTTTTTCGGGAGCCTGCGCCCTAACCTTTCCTTACAGTCTCACAATTCGAACGATTGATGCGGCACCGGCATTTCGACCTGAGTATCGCCAAGATGCGCCGCGAACTTGATCATGCAGTTTTCCTCGCCGTGGACGAGGAAGGTACGGTTCGCGCCGGTCTGCTTTTGCCAGGCCAGTAATTCAGCCTGGTCCGCATGGGCCGAAAATCCGTTGATGGTGTAAATGCGCGCCCTGACCGGAATCTCTTCGCCGAAAATTCTTACTTCCTTGGCGCCATCGATGATTCGTCGCGCGAGAGTTCCGGCAGCTGCGTAGCCAACGAACACAATGGCCGACTTGTCGCGGCCCAGATTGTGCTGCAAGTGATGACGAATGCGACCGCCGGTGCACATGCCCGAGCCGGCCATGATGATGGCTCCGCCGCCAATGTTGTTCAGCGCCACGGACTCGGCAGCTTCCCGCGTGAAGTGCAATCCAGGCAAGCCGAACGGATCACGTCCGCCTTGAAACAGTTCCTCGGTGGCGGGCTCGAAACACTCGGGATGCCGTCGGAATATCTCGGTAGCCGATATCGCCATGGGCGAATCGAGGAACACTTGTGTCGATTTCGCGAGCCGCCCGTTGCCAATACCGTCGCGCAGGAAATAGAGAAGCTCCTGTGCCCGCTCCACGGCGAATGTGGGAATGATGACATTTCCCCCACGTTTGAATGTCGCCGTTATAGCTTCAAAGAGCTCATCGATGGATGGTCCCAATGGCTTATGCGCCCGGTCTCCGTACGTGGTTTCCATCACGACATTGTCAGCGTGGGGCGGTTTGGCGGGGCTGCGCAACAGCAGGCGACCGGCATTGCCGAGGTCACCGGAAAACAGCACGCTGGTCGAACGGCCCTGCTCCGAAAGTTGCAGAAAGATGCTCGCCGAGCCGAGGATATGACCAGCATCGAGGAACGTCGCACTTACGCCCGGGGTAACCTCGAGGATTTCGGAGTAAGTCGCCGTTCGTCCGAAATTGTCGAGGCAGTTCAGCGCGTCGAGGGTTGAATAGAGCGGGTTTTTCGCGCCACCCTTGGTATTTCCGTGCTCCCCTCTGCGCCCGCGGCGACGCGCGTCTTCCTCCAACAAATAGGCTGCATCCAGCATGACAAGCCGCGTCAGTTCGCGCGAGGCGGATGTCGTAATGATCTCCCCTCGAAATCCCCGCTTGGTCAACAGAGGCAGACGGCCGCAATGATCCAGATGCGCATGGGTCAGCAATACATAATCAATGCTCGCGGCGTCGAAGCCAAAAGCTTCGGCGTTTTCTTCGTCCAACTCGCTACTACCTTGATATAGCCCGCAGTCGATCAGGATCCGCTTGCCAGCGCATTCCACCAAATGACAGGATCCGGTGACGTTGCGATCTGCTCCATGAAACGATATTTTCAGGTGACTCTCCCTCGCGTTAATTCACTCAAACTCAATTCGCAGGAGTATGGCGGCATAAACATGCAGGCGCTGATCATGGTGCCGCACGCAAAGACTCTCCGCGCGCAGCGTACCAGCGCAAGATACCATTCCATATTTCCTCGGCCGTCTCGGCAAACCAGAACAGGTCCCGGTCCTCGGATTCGATAACACCTTCATCGACAAGGAAGTCGATATCGACGGCGCGACGCCAATAGGCCTCGCCCACCAGCACCACCGGAATCGGCTTGATTTTCTGCGTCTGTATGAGGGTTAGAACCTCAAACAATTCGTCAAACGTGCCATAACCGCCCGGGAACGCGACCAGGGCCTTGGCACGCTGCAGGAAGTGCAGCTTGCGCAAGGCAAAGTAATGAAGGCTGAAGCAGAGCTCGGGCGTGACATATGGGTTCGGGTATTGCTCATGCGGGAGGCTGATATTCAGGCCGACGGACTTGGCTCCGACATCGGACGCTCCGCGGTTGGCGGCTTCCATGATCCCGGGTCCACCGCCGGTCATAATGGCAGTATGGCACTTGCGAGCCGCGTGATTCGCCGTCGCCACGAGGCACCCAAGTTCGCGGGCGACTTCATAGTAGCGGCTTTTGACCTGAATTCGCGCGGCGACCGCCAGTCGGCGCCCAAGTTCGCCGTTATGTCGGTCGACTTCGACCAGCGCGCGTAATTCCTGCACCTTGCGGAGCGCGGCGGCGGGTTCGCAGATCCGCGTACTGCCGAAAACCACGATCGTTTGCTCGATTTCATGCTCGCGCAGCAGCAACTCGGGCTTGAGGTAGTCAATCTGCAAGCGCACGCCACGCAGATCATCTTCCGCAAGAAACGCAGTATCGGCGTCGGCGGGACGGTAGCTCGGGCTTTTGAGGATCGCCTGCACCCGCCGCACGGCCTCCGGATCCTCCTCGACTGCTTTCGGCTGTTGCCAAGGCAACGCTTCGCGACGTCGATAGGGATGAGCGGACGTCTCAATTTGCTGCTTTTCTTTCATCGACTTAAGAACATCCCGGGTTGCCGAACGGACCTTAAGTCAGGCCAAATCGAGATTTCGGTTCGCACCAGGCGTCTTTCGCGTTCGGCTCAGAATTTGGTGACGGTCCGGCAATCCACTTGCCGGCTCTGAGGTCGGCAAAGAGGCCATTGATATCCTCCAGCGGCCGTCGATGAGTGTGTGCGACAGACACCGATCGCCGTGACCTTGATCCGAAAGTCGCCGGGGCACCGGCAATGGAAACGAAACCCCTGCGATGTTTAGAGGTCTGCCAAATTGCCGAACGATTGCAGCTTTCATCGAGTTCGCCATCAAGCATCTCCAATTCCTTCACAGCCAAAGCAAATATTGGAGGCTGAGCGCCGGCGACGTGTTGACGCGGATCAAGCTTCGGCTGACGATTCCCTTCTCGATTCACAGTTTGACTTGAATCAAGTGCTCAAGGGTGAGGATGCGTCACGCTGAGCAATATTCCCCAGGCCCCTAATACCCGGAGCATATCATGCGCGCGCACCAAATCATGACCCGCAACGTCATCTCGGTGAAACCCGATACGTCCATTGCGGATGCTGCCAACACAATGCTGCAGCACCATATCAGTGGACTGCCGGTCGTCAGTGAGACCGGCAAACTGGTCGGCATCATCTCGGAGGGAGATTTTATCCGCCGCGCGGAGATCGGGACCCAACGGAAGCGCGGTCGATGGCTGAAGCTGCTTCTCGGGCCGGGCCGGGCTGCAGCCGACTTTATTCACGAGCAAGGCCGTAAGGTCAGCGAAATCATGTCACCGGAGCCTCTCACGGTGACAGAAGATGCCACACTTGAAGAGATCGTCAGGGTGATGGAAACGAATCACATCAAGCGCCTTCCCGTACTGCGTGGAGATCAAGTGGTCGGCATTGTGACGCGCGGCAACCTGCTTCAAGCTGTCGTAAACCTTGCCCGCGATGTGCCGGATCCGACCGCTGATGACGATCATATCCGCAATCGCATTTTCGCGGCGATCGAAAAAAGCGACTGGGGGCCGATGGGACTCAGCGTTACCGTGCGTGACGGCATCGTGCATCTTAGCGGCGTCATCTTCGACGAGCGGTCGAGGCAGGCGGCGATCGTCGCAGCAGAGAATGTTTCCGGCGTCACCAAGGTTCACGATCACCTCTGCTGGGTCGAACCAACGTCGGGAGCCTATCTCTATTCCCCTGAAGACGAGCAATCGAAACGAGCGATCTGACAAGCCACGGATCAATGCAGTGCAGAATCATTTTCACTCGGTCATCTGGATCGATCATCTGCAGGCGCGAGTGTTCCACCTCGGCCTTTCCGGTCTCAACGAGGTCGTCCTGCATCCTCACTTGCTGACGCGGCATATTCATCACAAGGCCAACTCGATCGGCAGCGGCCATGTTCATGGCAGCGATGTATTTCTCGAGCAGGTGCTAAACGCCGTCAAGGATGCCGGTGAAATGCTGATCCTTGGCCCGTCGGTCGCGAAGGTCGAACTCGCCAAATATATTCGCGACCATAATCCTCAAGTCGACAGTCGGATAGCGGCGGTTGAAACCGCCGACCATCCCAGCGATGCTGAAATCGTCGCTTACGCAAAGCGGCATTTCAAGATCGGCATCCCACGCGCCACGGCCGATCAGGGGTAGTGCTTTCGTCAAACGATGCCGCCGATTTTCTCGTGCAGAAAATCCTCCCCGCGACCCAGGCGCTCTCCACAATTGGGTCAGCCGTCACCGTCGAGTTCCTTCGAGGTAACGCTTCCTGGCGTAAAGGGGAACGTCGAAGCGCAATTATAGCAGAATGGAGCCTCCGGTTAATTACGTAAGGGGTCTTCCCTAAGATAAGAAGCGAAATTTCGTGGAGTCGCAATCTTCGCTAGGAATTAGCCATCCAACCCCGGCAGGAGATGGCACATGCTCACCCAGTCAATCGGCACCTCCGTCATTGCTCGCAAAGTCACCCCGATCGCCCTCCCCGTCCACGACCAATTCCACATGATCGCGGGCCAGGCTGGCCTCGTGGCGACGGAATTCTCCTACAAAAAAGATGCGGAAATTTACGGCGAGGATGAACCTTCCGAATATATCTACCAAGTCATTCACGGGTCGGTTCGGAGCTACAGGTTGCTATCCGACGGTCGGCGTCAGATCGGCGCTTTCTACCTTCCCGGTGACGTCTTTGGATTGGAGTCGGGGCCCGCACACCGGCTCACGGCGGAGGCCATTGTCGACACGACCGTGCGTCTGGTGAAGCGCCGGAGCCTGGAGCAAGCGGCCGGCAACACCATCGAGGTGGCCCGCAGCCTTTGGTCGATGACCGCCGGAGAACTTCGACACGCTGAGGATCATATGCTGCTCCTCGGCCGCAAGAACGCCATAGAACGCGTCGCCAGTTTCCTTCTGGAGATGGACCGCCGCCTGGCGGGCACAGGCATGATGGCGCTTCCGATGTGCCGCAGGGATATCGGTGATTACCTGGGATTGACCCTTGAAACCGTCTCGCGGGCCTTCTCGCAATTGCACAGCGAGGGCGTGCTGGGATTTTCCGGCGCGCGCCAGATCGTCCTGCGCAACCGCCCGCGCCTGCGCAGCATGGATGCCTGATTAGACTTTTCCAAAAATGTCGTCATCCCAATTCCGAAACCGTGGAGCCACAGGAGGCATTGGTGAATTATTCGATTTACGGTGCAGATCGCACCACCCACCTGAAAATCGTGGTCGTCGCGCTGGTGGCCAGTATCGGAATTGCCAGCTTTGGGATCGCGGCCCGCTTCAAGACCGACGACCGATCCCCCCAGATAGCGCACGCATTTAAGGCTGGCAAAGCCAGCATGAAGTTTGCCGCCGCTTTGCCTGCCCGTCAGGAGACCTTGTCAGACGTTACCTTTGTCAATGGCTCTTCAGCTCCGTCTGATAGCAGAATCAAATGATCAAGCGCGGCGATCCATCGCACGAGCGCTCCACTATCAGCCGGTCGGCGTACGTGCGAGAGCGGATTATCCTGGCAACACAGCGACGGGGCCAATGAACAAATTCTGTCTAGCGCTTCTATTGATGGGCGCGTGGAGCAAGGCCGGTTATGCGCTTGATCAGGAGCGGCAGCCAGGTAGGGTTTTGCTCGAAAAGCTGTGCGCAAGGTGCCATGCAGTGGGCGCGACAGGCCAAAGTCCACACCCCGAGGCACCGCCATTTCGAACGTTTGGAGAGAAGCTTTACGACGACGATTTGGGGCAGCGATTACAGGACGGGCTGACCACCATTCACCCCGACATGCCGACTTTTCAATTCAAGCGACGCGATGCCGAAGCCGCGGTAAACTATCTCATTTCCATTCAGCAGAAGAAACACTCAAAATAACTCGTCACTGTGGGGTGCCGCGCCGACGAAGCCGACTTTTTACCAAACGATTTGATCCAAGACAAAGACACAGCCCGGCCCGGGGAGTTTTCTAAACTAAAGAATGCCGAATATCCTGGTGCTGACATGACACACGAAACCGCGAAGGCTCTCCTTATGATGCTGATCCTTGGAGGTCTTCAGGCCGCGATTCACATCCCGAAAATATGGGCATCGCAGCGGTGGGCGTCTCTGGTCGGAACGATGGCGCATGGCCGGTCGGCGCACGAAACGCAACTCCCACCAGCGTCAATTCTCGCGCTGATCTTGCGCTGAAAGCGGCGCGCCGACTGCACGGACATAGGCCGACGCGGGGCGGCTGCCGCGGCGGGAAAATTCTCCCCGCCGGGCCCCGCAGGATCGCGCCAGGACAGCGACGGAGGCCGAAAATATCGCCCTGACCATCTCGGGTTGATCTCGATCAAGCCACTACGCGACTTTTCTCTTAACGATTGCATGTTCCGTCAATTTCGGAATTTGGAGTCACGCCATGCGCGCTCATCAAATCATGACCCGTCAGGTCATCACGGTTGGCCCTGAAACTCCGGTCGTTGAGGCTGCAAATGCGATGCTGCAGCATCACATCGGCGGGCTGCCGGTACTCGATGCAGCAGGCAAGCTAATCGGTATTATCTCGGAAGGCGATTTCATTCGCCGGGTGGAAATCGGGACCCAGCGAGAGCGCGGCCGGTGGCTTCGGTTTCTAGTGGGCGCAGGCCGAATAGCATCCGACTTCGTGCATGAACGGGGGCGTAAGGCGAGAGAGATCATGACGCAGCACCCTGTCACCATTACGGAAGATACGCCGCTCAACGAGATTGTGCGGACCTTCGAGCGGCACAACATCAAGCGCCTGCCGGTTGTACGTCGCGACAGGCTTGTCGGCATTGTGACGAAATCCAACCTTCTTCAAGTCGTAGCCGATCTCGCGCGGGACGTTCCCGACCCCACCGCCGATGACGATCATATCCAGAACGAAATCCGCGCGGTTATCGAGAACGCCGACTGGTCGCCTTCTCAATTCAACGTCATCGTGCGTGACGGTATTGTCTATCTCAACGGCATTGTAACCGATGAACGCTGCCGACAAGCCGCGATTGTCGCGGCGGAAAATACACCCGGCGTCACTCAAGTAAACGACGAACTCCGCAGCTACCCGCCTCCCGAAGATGACCTGGGTGGCGGCGATTTCGTTTCATTACAGCATGAGCCGTCGACAACGGATGACGTACCGCTCTAAGACTCAAATCGATAGGACAGCCATGCGAGTTTTCAAGTTCTACCTCGCGGTCGCGTTTCTCCTCTTCGGGGAGGCCCAGGCGATGCTTGCACAGAATGCCGCGAATGGCCGGCGACTATCCGAGCGATGGTGCTCGGAATGCCACGCTATCGGCTCGACAACAGACAAACTCCATAGGGCTCCATCATTTGCGGCGATCGCAGCCAGGGACGCTATCAACGCCGATGTGATCGCCTCGTTTCTGCTTCTGCCGCACACGACGATGCCGAATCCATCGTTGAGCCGCCAGGACGCCATGGATATCGCCCTGTTTATTATCGAAATGAAAAAGTAGCTGCTCCGATGGCGAGAAGGATGCAAGCGATGTACATCAATCGAAATGGCCAACAGGAAGGCCTGACCGCGCTCGCATGTGCGGTATCGATAGCGAGCCAGATCGGGGCGCGCCGCCTAAATCTCGGGAGAAGCCCTGCAACACCCTTCAGCCGAAGGGGCCATCGCGTCATCTGCCTGATCGCTGCACTGATGCTCATTCCTGCACTCACCGCGGACGGTTGGGCCCAAACGCCGGGCGACCTCACTGAAACGTTGCCTCCGCCGACACTCGCATCGCTTGTCAGGAAAGTCGTTCCAAGCGTAGTCGTCATTACGGTCGAGGAACATACTCCCGTGCAGGCGCCCATATTTGTCGACCCAGAATCAGGGTTTCCCGACCCCCCGTACAGATCCACCGATCGCGAGATCAGCGCTGCAGGCGTCGTAGTTGACGCTCGTGGGGGACTCATCGTGACGAGTACTCATGTCACAGAGCATGCCGATGACATCTCGGTCACACTTTCGGACGGACGACATCTTCAAGGCATTCGCGTTGAAGCCGACCCAGACACAGACATTGCGGTGATAAGGATCGCAGCTGGTGGCCTCGTGGCACTTCCCATGGTTGATTCGGACACGCTGGAAGTTGGCGAATATCTGATCGCTGTCGGCAATCCCTTCGGCATGGGAATATCAGTCACTCAAGGAATTGTGAGCGCCCTGCACCGATCCATGCCCAACGTCGGCGGTTTCCAGGATTTTATCCAAACCGATGCGTCCCTCAATCCGGGCAACTCAGGCGGCCCGCTCGTGAACCTGCGTGGAGAGCTTGTCGGGATCGCTAGCGCGATTGCCAGGCCGAGGGGAACCAACACCGGGATCGGCTTTGCCATCCCGGCCAACAGGGTACGCGAGGCAGTCGAGCGAGCCGAGAAGTACGGCGAGGCACGGCGCATCGGGGAACGAGGCTGAGCCGAAATGCAATTCGGGCCCGAAGCCAAATCCCAGTCGTTTCAGGTCGACGACGTTCACCGTGACGTTCGATTGGACGCCTGCCGCGGCGTGGCTCTGTGGTTTGTATTCATCAACCACATCCCTAACAACATCGTTAGCTGGCTAACTCTCCGCAATTATGGATTCAGCGATACGACCGAGGCGTTCGTCTTCATTTCTGGCTATACCTGCATGATCGCTTATGGCGACGTGTTGAAAGAGCAGGGATGGCTCGCCATGATCCTGCACGCTGTCCGGCGCAGCTGGCAGATCTACGTCGCTTTTCTGCTGCTGCTGATCGCTTGTCTGGTACTTGTCCAAAACCTCGGCAACGTCCGCTATCTAGACGAGACAAATACCGCGGTATTCTTCGAACATCCGGGAGCCGCGATTATCCACGCCAGCTTGATGCAGTACAAGCCGGTCAACACCGACATCCTGCCGCTGTTCGTGCTTCTGCATCTCGCTTTTCCAGCGTTGCTACTGCTCTTGACGCGCAGCACCTGGGTCACCTTGGCCGCTTCAGTTTTCCTCTATATTTCCGTGCAGGTTTCAGGCATCGACCTGCAAGCTTGGCCGCGCGGCGAGTGGTACTTCAATCCGCTGGCATGGCAGTTACTCTTCGTATTTGGCATATGGTGCGCGAGCGCTGATCCCGCGAGATTGCAGGCTTTGGTCCGATCGGGCGGTGCGCTGGTGTGCGCGATCCTGTATCTCGTATTCAGTCTGGCTGTGACATTAAGCTGGCATATGAAGGCGCTCGCGGGGCTTCTGCCCGATGCACTATCGAAGCTGATCTACCCCATCGACAAAAGCAATCTGGACCCGCTACGGCTTCTGCATTTTCTCGCATTGGCATTGATCGTGGTTCGGCTGATGCCGCACAATTGGCGCGGCTTGTCCTCGCCATGGTCGACCGCAGCAATTCGTTGCGGTGAAAATTCGCTGGTAATCTTTTGCTTGAGTGTCCTGCTCTCGCTCACCGGCCACGTCATTCTGGAAAAAATGTCCGGCACGGTGCTCATGCAGGCTGTCGTCAGCATCTCCGGAATTGCCTTAATGATCGCCACGGCAACGCTATTAACCTGGACCGCCAGACGGGAGAGGGGCAAACCGCGACTATTTTGAAGAAATGCAGCGATGAATCAACTTGTTCGGGCCGCTCCGTCATCGACGCATCAATCCCGGTCTAAGCTTACGCTATCTCGGCACAATCTACGTTCATCTTCCTGTCACAGCAACAGCGGATCGATTTGTGTTCGACGTTGTTGCCTATTTCCATTCGGGAGACGTCAGCATGCAAAACCACAATGCACACGATGCCGACCCAAAGGCCGGCGATCTGGAAAAGCTTGACCGGTACTGGCGTGCGGCCAATTATCTTTCGGTCGGCCAGATATATCTGCTCGGCAACGCCCTTCTGCGCGAGCCGCTGCGGCCTGAACACATCAAGCCGAGGCTGCTCGGACATTGGGGGACGACACCCGGACTCAACTTCATCTATGCCCATCTCAATCGCGCCATCCGCGCGCGGGATCTCAACATCATCTATGTTTGCGGCCCCGGCCACGGCGGACCGGGCATGGTCGCGAATACCTATCTTGAGGGCACCTACAGCGAAATCTATCCCGATATCGGCCGCGATACCGATGGCCTGCAGAAGCTGTTTCGTCAGTTCTCGTTTCCCGGCGGAATTCCGAGCCACGCTGCACCGGAAACGCCGGGTTCGATCAACGAAGGCGGTGAACTCGGTTACGCGCTGGTGCATGCTTATGGTGCCGCATTCGATAATCCCGACCTGATCTGCGCTTGCGTGGTCGGCGATGGCGAGGCCGAAACCGGTCCCCTCGCCGCTTCCTGGCATTCCAACAAATTCCTGAATCCGGTGCATGATGGCGCCGTACTGCCGATCTTGCACCTTAACGGCTACAAGATTGCCAATCCGACGGTGATCGGTCGGATGAGCGACGACGAAGTGCGAAATCTGTTTCTGGGCTATGGCCACGAGCCGCTGTTCGTCGAAGGCGACGATCCGGCCGCCATGCATCGTCTGATGGCGGCGATGCTTGATACCGCATTCGACAAAATCCGTGCTATCCAGCAGGCGGCGCGGGACGGGCGCGCAACGAGCGAACGCCCGAAATGGCCGATGATCGTGCTGCGAAGTCCCAAGGGGTGGACCGGTCCGAAAGAAGTCGACGGCTTGAAGGTCGAGGGATTTTGGCGCGCCCATCAGGTGCCGATAGCCAACCCTCGCGGCAATCCAGAGCATCTCCAATTGCTCGAACACTGGATGCGAAGCTACCAGCCTGAAAGTCTTTTCGATGAGAACGGCCGACTGCGCGACGACCTGCAGGCGCTCGCGCCGGCCGGCGAGCGGCGAATGGGCGCCAATCCGCATGCCAATGGCGGATTACTGAAGCGCGAACTCAAATTACCGGATTTCCACGCCTACGCCGTGGAGGTCCCGCATCCTGGCGGCGTCGATGGCGAGGCGACGCGCATCATGGGCCAATTCCTCCGCGAGGTCGTATCGCTGAATGCCAAAGCACGAAATTTCCGTATCATGGGACCGGACGAGACCGCGTCGAACCGGCTCGACGCGGTGTTCGACGTTACCGAGCGGGTCTGGATGGAGCGCATCGAGACCTACGACGTCCATCTGGCCCGAGACGGCCGCGTGATGGAGGTGCTGAGCGAGCATCTCTGCCAGGGCTGGCTCGAGGGATATCTGCTCACCGGGCGGCACGGTTTCTTCTCCTGCTATGAGGCCTTTATTCACATCGTGGATTCGATGTTCAACCAGCACGCTAAATGGCTAAAGGTGTCGCGTGGCCTGCCCTGGCGACGCCCGATCGCCTCGCTCAACTATCTCCTGACTTCGCATGTCTGGCGCCAGGACCATAACGGCTTCAGCCATCAGGATCCCGGCTTCGTCGATCTCGTGGTCAACAAAAAGGCCGACATCGTCCGCGTTTATTTTCCACCGGATGCAAACACCCTGCTTTGGATCACCGACCATTGCCTGCGGACCTACGATCGTATCAACGTGATCGTTGCCGGCAAGCAGCCTTCTCCGCAATGGCTGACCATGCAGCAGGCCGCGACGCATTGCGATGCCGGCATCGGCATCTGGACGTGGGCGGGCACCGAAACCGAAGGCTCCGAACCGGACGTGGTAATGGCCTGCGCCGGCGACGTGCCGACGCTTGAAACACTGGCCGCGGTGGACCTTTTGCGAAAGGCGTTTCCCGATCTGAAGATTCGTGTCGTCAACATCGTCGACCTGATGACGCTGCAACCGAAAGACCAGCACCCGCATGGTCTCAGTGACCGCGATTTCGATGGCATCTTCACCTGCGACAGGCCGGTGATTTTCGCCTATCACGGCTATCCCTATCTGATCCATCGCCTCACCTACAGCCGCACCAACCACTCCGGAATGCATGTTCGCGGCTTCGAGGAAGAGGGCACAACCACCACGCCATTCGACATGGTCGTGCTGAATGAACTCGACCGGTTTCATCTGGCGATCGAGGTCATCGAGCGGGTGCCCGGCCTCGGCGTCACCGCGGCGCACATCAAGCAGCAATTCCGCGACGCCTTGATCGAGCATGCGCGCTATGTCCGCAGCCACGGCGAAGACATGCCCGAAATCCAGGGCTGGAAGTGGCCATACGGCGACAATGCCGCTCCGCGCGCCGGCGGCTGAGCAATGACACGAGCTACATCATGAGCGATGCCATCCTGGTCATCAACGCCGGTTCGTCCAGCGTCAAATTCTCGCTGTTCGAGGGGCGCGAGTGGCCCGGACCCGAAGCAGCGTGTCTGCGACGGTGAATTCGATGGTATCGGACATCGCGTGCATTTCGTCGCAAAGGACAACTCGGAAATATCTCTGGCCGATCGGTATCTGACAGACGGCGCGACCCATGAGGACGCAATCGCAGCGCTCTTGAGCTGGGTCGAGCGACAATTCCCGAACCATCACCTGGTCGCTGCCGGACATCGCGTGGTACATGGCGGATCGCTCTATTCCAGTCCTGTCCGTATCAGTTCAACCGCCATTGACGATCTACGCCGCCTCGTTCCATTGGCGCCGCTTCACCAGCCCCACAATCTGGCGGCCATTGCCGCGGTTTCAAAGCTCCATCCTGGATTGCCGCAGGTCGCCTGCTTCGATACTGCCTTTCACCATACGCAATCGGAAACCGCCGCGGCCTACGCGCTGCCGCATTCGATCACGACGCCAGGCGTCCGACGATACGGCTTTCACGGCCTTTCCTACGAATATGTTTCCGGTGTTATTCCTGAAGTCCTCGGTCCGGTCGCGGCCGAGGGGCGCATCGTGGTGGCTCATCTCGGCAGCGGCGCCAGCATGTGCGCGATGCATCGACGCCGGAGCGTGGCAACGACCATGGGCTTCACCCCGCTCGACGGCCTCGTGATGGGCACCCGGTGCGGCAACCTCGATCCGGGCGTTATCCTCTATCTGATACAGGAGAAGGGCATGACGTCGCAGGCTGTCAGCGACCTGCTCTATCATTCCTCGGGCATGCTCGGCGTATCCGGCATCAGCGACGACATGCGGACGCTGCTGGCCAGCGACGATCCGCTCGCCGCCAATGCGATCGCATTGTTCGTCTACCGGTTCAGCCGGGAGTTGGGGTCACTGGCGGCCAGCCTCGGCGGACTGGACGCGCTCGTCTTCACTGCGGGTATCGGCGAGCATGCTCCTGAAATTCGTCGCCTCACCTGCCAGCAAGCTTCCTGGCTCGGTATCGAATTGGACGATGCCGCGAACGCCAGTGGCGCCGCAAGGATCTCCACCCCTGCAAGCAAGGTCTCCGTCTGGGTTATCCCCACGAACGAGGATCTGATGATCGCCCGTCATACGTGGCATCTGACCGAAGGCGATAAAAAGAAAGGGTGACGATTTCGAGCCAACGAAGATTTATCCTGATCGCGATCACCGAACAGCAGCGCCGGAGGAGCCACGCCACTCCTCGTCGCTGCAATAGCCCCTGAGCCCGGTATGATTTATTCGGTATGCAACGTTGCTGCTCTTCCTCGCACTGCCGGGTGCATTGGCCGCGCGCGCCGGCGGCGCCGACATGATGCCGGCGCGATACACGTCACGTTTTGGGGGCACTCGCCATGGGTATCGCTGCGGGCATCGGAGCCATGTTCAGGACGGCACAGTGGTGTGAGCGATGGTCTCAAGACGGGGTGATGGCGCAACCATGACGCGATAGAAAACCCGCTTGGTGATTTCCACGATCGCAAGATATGCCAGCGTGGCGCCGATCAGGAAAACAAAGAACAGCGGCGGTGGCGTTACAAACCCGAGCCATCGACCGACTGGAAGAAGCGGCAGCCCGATCGCAAGTGCCACCACACCAATCGCCATGGTGGCGAGGAACGGATGCGGTCGGCTCCGAACGATGGATCGCCGCGTTCGGATGGCGAACACCACCAGAACCTGGGTCGTGATCGACTCGATGAACCAGCCGGTCTGAAACAGCGATTCGCCGGCGCCGAATAAATACAAAAGCACATAGAATGTCAGAAAATCGAATATGGAGCTGACGGGCCCAAATACGAGCATGAACCGTTCGATAAACTTGACGTCCCATTTGACCGGCTCGGCGATCGCCTCTTCATCGACCCGATCGAAGGGGATCGCAATCTCCGATACGTCGTAGAGAAGGTTGTTCAATAAAATCTGGATCGGAAGCATTGGCAAGAACGGCAGAAACAGCGCGGCACCCGCCATGCTGAACATGTTGCCAAAATTCGAACTGGACCCCATCAGGACATACTTGGACACGTTCTGAACCGTACTTCGTCCGCAGATCACCGCTTCTTGCACCACCGAAAGATCGTGTTCGAGCAGGATCAGGTCGGCAGCCGCGCGCGCGACATCGGCTGCACCGTCGACCGATATTCCGACGTCGGCCGCGTGCAGCGCAGGCGCATCGTTGATGCCGTCACCCATGAAGCCCACGACATGGCCAAGCCGTTTAAGCGCCAGCAATATACGGAGCTTCTGCTGCGGATTGACGCGACAGAACAGATTGACCCGCGGCAACTGCCCGATCAGCGCTTCGTCCGAAAGGTGTGTCAGCGCGTCGCCAGTCAGCACCCCCGTAACCGGGACCCCGATCTCGGCGAACACGTGGCGCGTCACGCTTTCGTTGTCCCCGGTCAACACCTTCACGGCAATGCCAGCGGCGGTCATGGCCTGGATGGTGGCCCCAGCGCTCGCCTTCGGGGGATCAAGGAAAACAGCGAAACCGGAAAAGACAAGGTCGCGCTCGTCACCTACTGCAGCGGTCTGATGATTGGCATCGACCACGCGGCTGGCAATCCCCAGGGCGCGGATATCCCTGAGCGCCGAGTTCGTCAAGGGTCGTCACAAAACAACGGCGCGTCTCGGGGTCGAGCGGCAGAACCGTTCCGTCCGCCCCCTCGTACCGCCCCGACAACCGCAGAAGATCCTCCGGCGCACCCTTGACGATCAACCGGCGCTCCGCACCGTGCTGCACCAGAACCGAGACGCGCCGTCGCTCGAAATCGAATGGCACCTCGTCGATCTTTTCCCAGTCGTTCATATCGAACGGATGGGCCGCAAGAATTGCCTCATCGAGTGGACTCTTCATCCCGGTCTCGAAGCGGCTATTCACATAGGCGTGGGCATAGGCGGAGGCACTCTCGGCACCGCGCCCGTCTATGACCCGCATAAGCTTGATCCTGGCCTCGGTCAGCGTTCCGGTCTTGTCCGTGCACAACACGTTCATGGCGCCGATATCGTGGATTGCCGACAGGCGCTTCACGATTACCCTCCGCTTGGACAGTTCCAGCGCCGAGCGCGCCAAGGTCACGGTCACGATCATCGGCAACAATTCGGGCGTCAGGCCAACGGCAAGCGCCAGCGCGAACATCAACGATTCCAGCACTGGCCGGTGAAATGAGATGTTCACCACCAGGACAAAGAGCACCATCAATGTTGTAAGGCGCATGATCAGCAAGCCAAACCGGCGAATGCCGACTGCAAAGGCGGTGGCTGGTGGCTTTTCCGCCAGACTTGTCGCGAGATGGCCCAGCGCCGTCCTGCCACCAGTTCGGCAGATAGCGATCGTTGCGGTGCCGCTGATCACGGAGGTACCGGCAAATACGGCGTTGGAGGCTCCCGCAGGGTTTTCAGCGCCCGACGGCGCATCGCTACACTGTTTCTCGGCAGGATACGGCTCCCCGGTCAGGAGCGCCTGGTTGATGAAAAGGTCGCGGCTTTCAAGTAGTCGCGAGTTTGCCGGTACGAGATCGCCCGCGATGAGTTCAACGATGTCGCCAGGCACCAGATGATCAATCGGCACCGACAGACTGGTGCCGTTGCGGCGCACTGTAGCCTGCACCGCCACCGAGCGCCGCAGCGCCTCGACCGCATTTTGCGCGCGGACTTCCTGGACGAAATCGATCGTCATGCTGATCGTAACGATCACTACAACGATCAGAAAGCTCGCAACATCGCCCGTGGCGGCGGATAATCCGCTCGCCGCGAGTAAGATGATGACCAACGGATTCCGAAATCTGGAAAGAAACTGCAGCCAGAGCGGCGCTCGCTTGACGATCGCAGCGTCGTTGGGGCCGAACGTTTCCAGGCGCACTTCAGCTTCTGCGGTATCAAGACCGGCAGTGCTCGTCGCGAGCCTTGCAAGAAGCCTATCAACCGGCTCCCGCCAGACCTCTTCCGCACTGAGATCGCCTTGGACGCGGTTCATCGTGCCATCCTCAGTCTATTTTCCGACTTTCAACGTCATGAAGTATGCGACGATTTCGTCGATCTGATAGCCGACCAACCCGGGATTAGGCATCGCTTCAGCGGGCCCGAGATTGCGATGATTCGAGCCAAGAAATTCTCGCAGCGCCTGTTCCGTCAATGCCGGACGCCGCGCCAGCACGGCGAAGCTGGGTCCGGGTGGCGCTAAGACCGGAAGCTCGTCGCGTTGCTGCGCCACGACATGACAAGCGCCGCAGACCATCTCGGCTAATTGGCGCCCCGCTGCAACTTGGTCGTCCGAAGGCACCTCGGCCTGCGCTGGCGAGGCTTGGGTCGCGGAAAGCGCAAACGTGACGAGAACAATCTTGCCAATTGTCATGAGCGAAGCGTTCCCTGTTCCTTTTTTGACCACGTGAGATGAAACTGCCCCGCTCCTCTACGGCTTTCCTTGCGGTGGAAACATCTGGTTATTGAGCGGCGATTCAGTCGGAACCCGCATGACGATGAAGCCGCGTCCGATTGACTGGTGGCAGGCATTGCATCCATTGGTGAACTCGGCAAAGGCCTTGGCAAACCGTCGGCTGTCCTTTGCCTCGATCGCATCGGCTACTGACTGAACAGGCCCTGTCATCCTCGTCACGTTGGCCGCCGGAATGCCCGCATAAAGTGTCGCGGCTTCCATCAAGCCGGACTCGATCTCGCGAAGCTCGTAAGCGGCGAGCTCCCAATTGAGAGCCTTGCCGGCGAACCACAGTTTCATATGCCGGGATTGGACGGCGTTCATGATATCGCCCAAGCGGGGAACGTATTGCTCGGTAATCAATGCATTCATCCCGCCCTGTGCAACAGCAAGCGATGTCAGCAAACAAAACGTCAGCAGGGTCGCCATATATCGGCGCAATTTCATTGGAAGCTCCCCGATCGCCTGGCATTGGCATCGCCTGGCCGGCCGGCCGTGACGGAAGCTAGCGCTCCCGGCCAACCTCCCCTTTGCGCTCGATCAAGGTGCGCCAGGGGGCTCAGCGTGGCCACCCCGCTTGATGTCGATCAAAATGTTCGGCTGGTTCGTATGAAAGATTGCTCCAGCCAAGAAGCTGACCAGCCTTGCTCGGAGATATCCAGCCTGCTCGAAGATATGTTGGCTCACCTCCCGATCATTATTCTTGCTACTTTCCCTGTCACGACGCGGACAGTATGCCGAAATTCGATATCGCAAAGGAGTGAAGGGCCGAAGGTGGTACAACGGCTATTCCTGTGTCGGCGTCGAGGAACTTCCGAAAGATGCTGTGGTCACCACGTTTTCGGCCTCTGAGTAGGAGGGTCCCAAAACCGTCATTGCGCTGGCAGTTCATCGTGCGCCGGGGAACAGCAATCGGTCAGGTTCCGGAAGGTAGCGGCTCTGTCATCATGAAAGACGACGAACTTGTCGGCACCGAATTCGCCGGGAAAGACCCTGTTCAAGTTCGCATCAGGCACATTGACTGCCCTTTCTGGCGAGGCTGTCAATTTCACCAACGGGTCAACAGGTCTAAATCGCTTCGAAATCGTGTTCACGGCTAAACACTAAAATCAGCGAGACGTTAATGCTCGTGAGATTCACATGCGAAGCCGACGTTAACAGATCATCAAAAAACAGTCAGAAGCGGTTGCCGGTGGTCGGCTTTGAAGGCGAGGTGTTGGGTGACGTTTTCCGTTATCAAAGCATCCCACTTTATGGCCTCTTCGATCCAAAACGAAGCATCCTCATCTTCAAAATGTGCATGTTGGCGGCAGAAAGCTGCCATGGCGCGACAATACAAGATCATGTTCATATCGCTCCCCTTATACTATGAAGGCTACGCCGCATTGATCGCCGACAACGTGCAATACCTTAATGGTCGCTTGCACAATGAACAGAATGTATGCCATTGGCGCACGCGGCATTGACCTGGATCAAACGCCCCCTGAGTTCGATCCGATCTCGAACTGCACCGAGAGCGGGACGGCGCACCTTCGCGCAACCCGGTGCTCGCTAGACTGCCTGCGTAACCACGGCCCGGAAACGCAGGATGGCGAGACCGAAGAACAACGCCCCGATGACGGCGACCGCGAGGAATTGCGGCCACACCACATCCAGCCCGGCACCACGATACAGAATCGACTGCGCGAAGGCGACGAAGTGTGTCGATGGCGAGATCTGCATAAAGCGGGCGAGCCAAGGCGGCATGCTCTCAAGCGGCGTGTTGCCGCCCGACAGCATGTTCATAGGCAGATAGACCAGCATGAAGAGCAGCCCGAGTTGCGGCATTGAGCGCGCCACCGTGCCGAGAAAGATTCCGATCGCAGTCGCGAAAAACAGGTAGATTATCACGCCGACCATGAACAGGAGGATCGAACCCGCCACGGGAATCCCAAGCATCAGGCGCAGCACGAGATAGAGGCTAAGCGCCACCGCCACAGCGATCACCAGGCCATTGGCCCAGACTTTGGACATCGCGATCTCGAACGGCGTCAGCGGCATCACCAGGAGATGATCGATGGTGCCGTGCTCACGCTCACGCACCACCGCGGCCCCGGCCAGAATGATAGCCAGCATGGTGACGTTGTTGATGACCGCCATCACGCTGGTGAACCAGGCGGTCGTCAGGTTCGAATTGAATGCAATCCGCACATCGAGATTGACCGTCGATGACTTGCCCCCTTCGGCATGGGAGAGGAAATCGGCAATCTCGGTGGAGATGATCTGCTGGGCATAGCCAGCGCCAAGCCCCGCCTGCACCATGGCGGTCGCATCGACGTTGATCTGCAATCCAGGTTGCTGCCCGGCCAACACATGGCGTTCGAAATCCGGCGGGATATCGATCACGAAGGTATAGCGCCCCTTGTTCATCAAGGGAATTATGTCGCGCTCGGCGATCGGCCGCGGAATCTGGTACAACGGCGGAAAGAAAGCATGGGCGATGCGGCGCGAAAGCTCCGAGTGGTCTTCATCGACGATGGCGATCGAGGCGTTGTGCAACTCCTGCGAATTGCTACGCGCCTGCAGGGTGATCGCGAGCGAAAATGCGTAGACCACCAGACCCAGCAACACGAAATCATGCGAGAAACTGCGGAGCTCCTTGATCCCCAGCCAATAGATGTTGGCGACTTTTCGCATCATGACAGGTCCTAGCGTTCCTGTTTGCGCAGCAAGAGAACGCTCAGCAGCGTCATGATCGGGACGAAGACGGCGAGCGCCAGCAAATCTCCGTTGAGGTCGGCAAAGCCAAGTCCCTTGGTGAAGGTGCCAACGCTGATCGGCACGTAATAGCTCATGGGAAAGGCGCGGCCGATGATCTGGGCGCCTCCGGCCAGCGAGGACACGGGCGTCATCATGCCGGCAAACTGCGTCGCCGGCAGCACCGTCAGGATCGCGGTACCGAACAAGGCAGCGATCTGGGTCTTCGTGAACGCCGAAATCAGCATGCCGTAGCCGGTCATCGTCGTCACATAGATCATTACGCCACCAAGCAGCGTCGGAAAGCTGCCCTTGAGGGGCACTTTGAACACGAACAGCGCCAGCAGCAGCATCAAGGTGAAATTGGTCATCGCGACCGCTATGTAGGGCAATTGCTTGCCGAGCAGGAATTCGAGCCGGCTCACCGGCGTCACATAGAGGTTGGTGATGGAGCCGAGTTCCTTCTCCCGGACGATAGCCAGCGCCATCAGGATTGCCGGAAACAGTCCCAACAGCAACGACATGTTTGAAGGCACCATCGCGTAAATACTGTCGAAATCCTGATTATACTTGAACCTGACTTCGATGTCGGCGGGCGGCGACGCCGAGGGGCCAGTGGTCTTTACCGCCGGATCGGTCAGGTACAATTGATGCATGCCCTGCAGATAGCTTCGGATCGTTTCGGCCCGAAACGGCATGGCGCCGTCGACCAGCGCGCTGACCCAGACCGGGCGTCCGCTCTTGATGTCGCTGCCGAAGCTGGGCGGAATTTCAATCGCGGCCGAAATGTTTCCGCTCTTGAGACGGTTGTCGAGTTCGGCATCGTTACGGAGCGGCGCCTTCTCGACAAAATAACTTGAGCCCCTGAGCTCCTCCAAATAGGCACGGCTCTCCGGACTTTGATCGCGATCAAGTACCGCGAACGACAGGTTGTTGACGTCAGTCGAAACGCCAAAGCCGAATACCAGCATCAGAAGCGTCGTACCAAGCAGGCTGAACCCTAATCGGATCGGGTCCCGTAGAAGCTCAAGCGCCTCGCGAACGGTATAGGCCAATAGGCGCTGCAGGCTGAACACCGAATGTTGCTGCGTGCGCGGTTGCAGCGGATGAACGGTGGCGCCAGCCTCGGCGCGTTGCTGGAGGGTGAAGGCGTGGGCGCCGGTCGCCTGCTGCAGATACCTGATAAAGGCGTCTTCGAGGCTGGCGGCACCGCGGGCCTTGACCAGTTCCGCCGGGGTTCCGCTCGCCAGCACCCGGCCGGAATCCATCAGCGCGATGCGGTCGCAGCGTTCGGCCTCGTTCATGAAATGGGTCGAGACGAAAATCGTCACGCCCTGGTTGCGTGAAAGATCGATCAGCGCTTCCCAGAAACGGTCTCGCGCCAGCGGATCGACGCCGGAGGTCGGCTCGTCAAGGATGAGGATCTCGGGCTCGTGGACGATGGCGACCGCCAGCGACAGCCGCTGGCGGATCCCCAGCGGTAGATCCAGAGTGCGCTGGTCGAGATAATCTTCCAAGCCGAATTGTCCGAGCAGCGCGGCAATCCGCGCCGCCGCCTTCTGCGCAGGGATATGAAAAATCCGCGCATGCAGATCGAGGTTCTGCCGCACCGTGAGCTCGGTATAGAGCGAAAACGACTGCGACATATAGCCGACGCGGTAGCGCGACCCGATGTTGTCGGCGTCGAGCGGCTTTCCGAACAGCAGGGCCTCGCCGGTGGTAGGCGGCAACAACCCCGTCAGCATCTTCATGGTGGTGGTCTTGCCGCAGCCGTTGGAGCCGAGAAAGCCAAAGATCTCGCCGCGTTCGATGGTGAAGTTGACCCGGTCGACGGCGGTGAAATCGCCGAACCGGCAAGTGAGATCGTGGGCAGTGATGATCGGCTCGCCGTCAAAAATCTGGCGCGGCGGGATCTGCAGCGCCTGGTGACCGCTGCGCTGTTGCTCCGGCAATAGCGCAATGAAAGCCTCCTCGATAGTAGCGGCGCCGGCGCTGGCCCTGAGTTCGGCGGGGGATGCGGTGGCGAGGACTTTTCCAACATTCATCGCCGCCAGCCAATCGAAGCGCTCGGCTTCCTCCATATAGGCGGTGGCCACGATAACGCTGATGCCGGCGCGGCGCGAACGGATGCGGTCGATCAGTTCCCAGAACTGGCGGCGCGACAGCGGATCGACGCCGGTGGTCGGTTCGTCAAGGATCAGCAGATCCGGATCGTGGATCAGCGCGCAGCACAGGCCGAGTTTCTGTCGCATGCCGCCCGACAGTTTCTTCGCCGGACGATCTTCAAAAGGAGCCAGCCCGGTGCTGTCCAGCAGCTCCGCGATCCGCCATGTACGCTCGTCACGGGATTGCCCGAACAGGCGGGCAAAAAACTCGATGTTCTCGCGGACGCTCAGGTCAGGATAGAGATTCTTGCCCAGGCCCTGCGGCATGTAGGCGATCCGTGGACATACCCAAGCTCGATGCTTCGCATCGGAGATGTCGCCGCCGAGCACCATAGCGCGGCCATCCTGATTTTGCCGGGCGCCGGCGATGATCGCGAGTAGCGTGGATTTTCCAACCCCGTCGGGGCCGATCAGTCCGACCATGCAATCGGCCGGGATGCTGATGGTAACGCGATCCAGAGCCGTGACATTGCCGTATGTTTGGGTGAGATTTTCCAGGACGGCGACGGGTCGGCTCGCCGCGCTCATGGAGCGCCCTGCAGGTCTTTGGGCCAGGCAACCGCCGGATCGGCGCGAACATAGGCTACTCCCGGCAATCCGCTGCGCACCGCCGTGGCGTGGTCGCGCGAACGCTCAGGATCGATCCGCACCCGAATCCGGAACATCAACTTGTCGCGCTCGCTTTGGGTCTCCACGGTTTTCGGCGTGAATTGCGCGTGGCTGGCCAGGAAGGAGACTTTTGCCGGAATCGGCATTTTCGGATAGGCGTCCAGCACGATCCGCGCATCGCTGCCGACCTTGATCTTGCCGGATTCCGGCGCCGGTAGATAAATGTCCATGTAGACATACGAGATGTCCAGCATGGTGAAGACCTTTCCGCCCGCCGGCAGCACCTCGCCGATATTAGCGATGCGATACTGCAACCGGCCGTCGCGCGGCGCGACCAGGTCGTTGTCCTGGATGTTGACGATCATGAGGCCGACGTCATGCTGGGACGCTTCCAGCGCGTGTTCGGTTTGTGCAACCCGCTCGGTGGCGGCCCGCAATCCGGCGTTGGCGCCGTCGAGCGCCTGCCTGCGCTGGTCGAACAGTTCCTTGGTGGCAAAGCCGTTTTTCAACAGGCCCGCGGTTCGCTCCAGTTCCTGAGCCGCCAGGGTCTGCTGTGTGCGCTGCTGCTCCAGACTGGCATTGGCCTCTCCGATGGCGCGCTGCGCCTGCCGGACCTGGGCCTTGGCCTTGCTGAGCTGCTCCTGCAGATCCCTTGTGTCCATGCGCGCGACCACTTGCCCGGCGCTGACCATGTCGCCGATCTCAGCGTTCAATTCCGCAATCCGGCCCGCAAATTTCGTGTTGATATCAATCTCGTCGGCCTCCAGCCGGCCATTGCCATAACTTATGCCGACGGGGAGTTGCGCTTGCGAGTGCTTCCACCAATAGAAACCGACGCCTCCTGCGGCCAAAAGAATGGCAGCAAGCCCGATCGAGAACCGCAATCGCCGAGCATTGCGGGTGCGCACAAATGGCACGGTGACCGGTAAATGATCGGTACCGGCAACCGGGGCAAGATTCCCATCCTTGAGCGGATCGCCCGCCCGCGCGTTTACCGGCGGTTTCTCGTCAATATCGTCAATTAGCCGTTGCAAGGTCTTCTCCGCCAACCAGGCTATTTTCTCCTTGTTGACGGTGGCACTGCTCGATCGACTTGGTATTGAGCGATATCAAATGGCGCAGGAGCTGAAGACTTAAAATGAAGCCGGGATGCAGCCAGGTGTTGAAACTTTACCGCTTCCCGCCAACGCCGCAGAGGCCGGAAAAATGAGGAGCCCGTGATGATGTAGCCGGATCGGTACGCTTTTCCCGCCGAGGTCTGCGAGAGGATGAGACGAGATGAGGGTTCCCGGCGCATGCAAACACTGGTGACCTAAATGGCTCGTTGAGGCCTGGCCGCTAACGAGATCGCACGCGCGCTGACATCCATGATGGCCGGGAGCACCACACGCTCCAATCAAAGGCCGGATACATTGATGCAAGACCGCTCACCGCCAGTTCGGCAGAGTCCGCTTGCAACGCACCGCCGGGGTCCTGACAACTCTTGAAACGGGATGTCTGTGCTACCCCCGAAAGCAGACATCGGTCAGGCTGCGCTGCCGATTGTGACGTGTCGTCTGCTCCAAGATCCGCGCCAAGCTGCGAAGGCTTGAGCTCCATCGCAGCCACTCTGGCTAGCTATTTCAACGTCGCGATATAACTCGCTATGTCCGCGACATCTGCCCGACTGAGCGATAAGCTTGGCATACTCGGATGCGGTTTGAGCAGGAGAAGCGCAAGCTTGCTCGCATCAAGGCCGGGCGTTTTTGCAAGGGATGCAAATGTCGGTGGCTGATCGATTGCAAGTTTCTGGTCGTGTCCCACAAGATGGCAGCTGGAGCACCAACGATCTGCGAGGGTCTTTCCATTATCGGCATCGGCAGCGAATGACGCCGCTGGTCCGAAAGTGCTAACGGCGCAACAGCCGACCAGGAGCAATTTTTGCGACGTTCGATGTAGAGTTTTCAACATTGCGACGCTCCCAATATCCCGAATTGGAACGATTTCCTGCTTTGCATCAGATCACTATCGCCGTGATCTTGGAAGTACGACCTTCTCGTGACGGAATCGCCCGGCACAGAGCAGGCATCGGCCAGCTACGCTGCCGATTCCGATATCGTCGTCTGCTACATTGGAACGAAGCCAACGGACCTTCACCTATTGTCTGCCGTGCATTGTATCGACGGCGAGATTATTGAGTGGCTGGAGCGACGGGAAGTAAAGGCAAAAAGATTGGATCGCCAAAGCAGAAAAATCGGCAAACCTAAAGCGGAATGGATAATTGTTCGCCGCCTGATCCTTCGATAACCTCAATCACCCTGGTAATTTCTATCTGCTCTTCAATCATCGTTCCTTTGTCATCAAAAATATGGGTGAACCGGACCCTGCAACGCATGGCATCACCAGAATGCAAAGCCTTCACTTTCCTGTCGTGACATTTACTCAACCAATCTTCGTCGGTGCTTTTTGCGAAAACCGGAAACTTTCCTCTGGAAAATTGCGATTTGGAATTTCCAACCATGTCGGGTTTGCGGATGGTCATAATTTCGGACGGGTCCCAGGTTTTTGTTGAATTTACGTCGTAGGTTTGTGACCAGGGGCTTCCAGCATCAGCTTATCTTTTGGACCTAACAACCTCTTGCCATCCTGCAGCAAGTCTAGAGCCGCTACCAGCTTCGCTTCATATATTGGGGCATAGTCGCCTAATCTGCGAAGGTCACTTATCGCCGCTAAATTGCGAAGAGATTCACGTAACTCAATGGCACCGTTGGCTGCGGCTTCCCTGTCTTTTATCCGGGTACCCAATCGCCGGATATTTTGTCTCCACCAAAGCGAGGCCTATTGCCTTTTTAATTTCGCCCTGTCTCAAACCTTCATCATCAAGTTTCTTTAGAAGGCTGCTCATTAGAACGCGAATTGACCCAGCCTTGATATCGTCCAAGACCCTCGCGGGCTGCAATCTGACATCGACCGATCCGGCGGCAGCTTGGTCCAATTGTTCGAAGCCTTCGATTAACTCGCTAGCGGCGTCAAATATGCGCTGGGGATCACCTTCCTTTCTTGAAGACAATTCGGAATGAAAAATCCGCAGGTGGTGGCGGCATTGGTGGGTCCCCGATCCTCGCAAGTAGCTACCAGCAGGATTTCACACCAGCGCAATCAACTGCCGTACCGGATGGACATCAGAAAAAAACGAGAACATTTTCTCTGGCGTCTCTCTACCCAGAGGTTTTCCACATGACATCATCACCCAACCCACAATCGGACGCGGACCAGCTAGAGGCGGCAGCGGATCAAGCTATCGCAGCCTGCCGCCGCGGTGATGCGCGCCAAGCGGTCAAGGCGCTGATCGTCGCGAACCAGTTTCTCGAAACCGATCTGGAAACACTGAAGGCTGCGGCCTCGATGGGCGACGCGAGAGGGAAACTGTTGCTAGCGTAATGGTTGCCATATTGGTCGCTGTTGAAACAGTCTTAGAGGTTGCAATCATGAAGCGTCTCGAATTGCACCCAAAGCACAATAGTCACCGCCAGCCTAGGTTTTCAGGCCCGCGCCAGCATCCTACAGAGTTTTCATGCACTCGATATCTCCGCGGAATCCTCAGAGGCAATCAAGACAATAAGCACAGCAACGCAAGAAGCTAACCGTAACATGATCATACATGGTCAAGTTTTTGCCGAAGGCGAAGCCTTGACTTTCGTTTACCGCAAAGTAGATCAGACGCTGACTGCAAAGAGGATTGTTGTCGATTCGACCACGATGCTGCAAAGGGCCTCGAAGCTAAAAGACAGCATAATCAAGCTTCAGTCGCTGCGATCGATATCGGACGATGATTTGCACGAATTTTCGAAACTACAAATGGATATGGAAGCGCAACGGCAAGATCATCTTTGCGCCTACTAAGGATACTGACCGGCGCGGCCGACCAAATCATCGACTTTTGCGATCGTGAGGTAGAATTTCCGACCTGCTTCTACCATTACCGCAAAGGCGGCCATGATCTAATCTGCTCGGCAAGCGACGGGGCGATTCTCCAAGAGCTTTACGACGGTTTTCTTCAGGCGTGTGAGGATGCGAACCTGACGCCTAATCCCACCAAACTGGTCGCTCCGACGGGTGAGATCGTGGTGTTCAATTGCGAGCTGCGGCATGGCTTCGCACAGGCGACGCCGGAGCGGATCGCCAAGTATTTCGAGGAACCCGGACGGCAGCTTCCGCAGCGTTCGTTCGATGCGTATTGTGCCAAAGTTTCAGAGGCGAATACGGCGACGTAGCTGTGATTCGCATGACGCCGTTCGAGTTGAGCTTTGGTTACGAGCTAACTGACATACCATGACACCTGTGCCCCGACATTGCGTAACTGGGGCGGGGCGCGTTCGGCGGCGTTTAGAGCCTCCGGAATAGCGGCGGATCGCTCCGGTCGCTGTCCGGGCTTCCGCTCCGATGCTCAGCCGGGGTTTTTGGCCCGCATCCGCTACTAACGTATTAATTTTATTACTCTTTGGCGGAGAGAATGGGATTCTCACGCCCGTTTCGTAGACTTTCCATCGATCGGAAACCACCCGCCTCCGCCCTGAGGCACCGACGCGCCGCCGCTTAAGTAGGTCATAGCCGCAGCAACGTCTCGCCACGGTTCGGCGCAGGATTTGTACGGCCGTTGTAAGCTGCCGACTAAGTCGAAATCCCGGAAACGCCCATTTTACAGAGATTTGTTGGATTGGAGCGGGCGAAGGGAATCGAACCCTCGTATGCAGCTTGGGAAGCTGCCGTTCTACCATTGAACTACGCCCGCAAATCAATCACTTAGCCGGAAAAGGCTGCCTGTCTTAGTGGCCATTGAGTGGACACGAACCGACCGGCAGACCTGCCCTACCAGAAGCTTATAGCGAGCGTTACGACCATATCCAAGGGTACTCACCCCGTTAGGCACAACCCGCAGCACAGTGGCTACTGCAGCGATTGCCGGCAGAATGGCAGGGGTGACCCGTATAGTTGCGTCATCGATGCGATGGCAACGCACCGGCGGTGCCGCGCCCGCGGCATGCAGGTTCACGTGTGCGACACCGATCGGATTGGCGGTCTTTCTTGAGAAAAACTGCTTTCCACCCTAAGCGCGGCTGCCATCGTGTTTACCAAACAAGCAACGCCATTTCGCCAGGCGCTCCGCCGGATGCTGCTTCATCCACTCGGCGAGCTGCGGTGCGCCCATCAGGCAGGACTGCATCGAGATTTGAGCGAAGTCCGAAGTGGTGACGGTCTCCTCGTGGCAATTTGCCGGAGAGGCGAGACTGCAAAGCACAGCGACGATCTTGATCATGATAGGATGAACCCGTTTCTGTAATGGGGACTGGCGCCGCTGATCGTTTGACTTACCGATCCCTCGTCCTGAGGCCCGCCAACTGCAGCAGGCGGGAAGATGCTGTCATATATCGCGCGGGCTTCCCGAATTAAACGGGCTCGCTCGCGCTCATGCTTTGCGAGAAATCGAATAACTTCGCCCATGTTCGCTCCAAACATCAGTCAGGTAAGGTGTCCGCAGATAGACAACACATCCGCGATGAGATGATTGTTATCATTCCATGATGATTTGGGGTGTCAGCTCGAATTTTTAAGTCCCCGGGCAGTCACGAAGGCATAAAAAGCCCGTGACTGGCCTCGTGCCGCGCAGCCCTGCGTGAGCAGTCATTTTCTCCAGCAGGTCGGTTGCGACATCACCCATCTACTCGTCCTCGGCGTTAGCAGCCGATCGAGCGAATAGTTCGGCCGCATCAACATGCGACACCTTCTCAGCTCTGAGCCGGTAGTCGTCGGCAAGAGCCTTAAGCTGACCCGCAACCGCTCGGTCGGTCATGGTTTGGGCAGCACGAAGCAAACTCTGTGCCGTTTTCAAGTATTCCCTGCCTTGTTGTGAGATATCGAACGTCACAGAGCCCTCGCGCGACTCTCTGGCGTCTGAACGAATTGGAACCAGGACAGCCAATTGCAATCACTTGCCCGGCGAGCTCTGAAGCAGTCGACACACTTGCTGGAACAAAGGGCGGTTCGCCACGAATAGTGCCGGACGAGACCAAATTTGCCGTCACACACTGCACATCGCGCAGCTCTGCCAGACCTAAGATTATCGGAGAAGTTGGGCATTGCAGGCTCCTCTTGGAATTATCGTCGCTGCTGGTCGATCATCCTTTTCTTCACAATCGCACGTCATGTGCCGTGCGCTCTTCCAACGCATGCAGCCTAGAACGATTGCGATCAGCGGCTCAATTGAACGTAGGTAATCGTCGGCCATCCAAAGGGCGGCGCGGAACAATACGAAGGTTTATAGCGATCGCCTCAAAGCCGACCGCTCCTGCAATGGGTGAATGGCTGTAGTTTGGATCGCGAAAAGCAACGTCCGGTACTCCCACCGGAAGTTGGCTACCGCTGTGCGCGCGTGCCCGCGCGCATCTTTGAAATGTCAACGAGGCAAGTCGGCCAGCGCGCGGCTTAGCTCATGGAGCTGAAACGGTTTTCGGAGGATTGAAAAGTCAGAGCCGGCTTTCAGGACAGCCTCACTATATCCCGTCGCCAGCAGGATCGGCAGCGCCGGCCGCAATTGCTTGATCGCGCGTGCAAGGCCGAGCCCATCCATCTTGCCGGGCATCACGATATCGCTGAATACGACATCGATCCCGTCTCGCTCGACCTCCTGAAGCGCGGAATGGGCATCGGCAACCCATCGAACGGAATATCCGAGTTGCTCGAGCAGGCCGGTGCTGGCGAAAGCCACGTCTGGATTGTCCTCGACAAGCAGTACCGTGCCGCTTCCAAGCTCGCTTTTGACGTCATGCTCGGCGATTTTGGTTTCCGCCTGGCCCATTCGCGGAAGGCAGATGGTAAATGTCGTCCCCTCACCCAGCTTGCTATCCACGGTGACGGTGCCGCCCGCCTGGTGGGCAAAGCCATGCACCTGCGAGAGCCCCAATCCGGTTCCCTTGCCAACACCTTTGGTCGTAAAGAACGGATCGAACACCTTGGCGACGATGTCGGGCGGGATGCCGACACCGGTGTCCCGGACCTTGATGGCGACATGATCGCCTTTACGTTCGCCATCGTCGATGCGAACGTTGCTCGCCTGTATCGTCACCGATCCTCCGCCCGGCATGGCGTCTCGCGCATTGATGACGAGATTGACAAGCGCCGTTTCAAATTCGGCGGGATCGACTGTCACCGGCCAGATGTCGTGGTCTACGTCGACCATCAATTGAACCGCGCGGCCGACGCCCATGTCCATCACATCCCGTATCGCATGGATGCGGTGTGCCAGATCGATGGTTTGCGGATTGACGCTCTGTCTCCGTGCAAACGTCAGAAGCTGACGGGTGAGAGCTGCCCCTCGCTGCGTGGCAGCCTCAATGGACTGTACCGCGCGAACACCGTTCGGATCATTGCCGGCCAGTTTTTTCAGCGTATGAATGCCGCCGGTGATGACCATCAGTAGATTGTTGAAGTCGTGGGCAACGCCACCGGTGAGCTGGCCCAACGCGTCAAGCTTCTGGCTTTCCGCCAGTTGCCGCTGAATCTTCTCCAATTTCAGCTGGGTCTCGCGGCGCTCGGTGAGATCGCGCGTAATTTTGGCGAACCCGAGCAGCTTGCCGGCTTCGTCGCGAATCGGGTCGATAACAACGCTCGCCCAGAAGAAGGTGCCGTCCTTTCGGACCCGCCAACCATCCTCTTCATAGCGGCCGTTCTCAACCGCCAGCCTGAGCGCACGCGCCGGCCGGCCGGCCTCCCGGTCCGCATCGGAATAGAACCGCGAAAAGTGCTGGCCGATGATTTCTTCCGGCGTGTATCCCTTGATACGCTGGCCGCCCGCGTTCCAGTTGGTGACGATGCCATTCGGATCGAGCATATACAGCGCATAATCGGTGACGCCGTTCACCAGCAGCTGAAACTTGCTTTCGCTGGTGTTGAGCGCATTGCTCGCTTGGGCGCGCTCGGTAATGTCACGGGTGATTTTGGCGAAGCCGATCAGCTTGCGCTTTTCGTAAATCGGGTCGATCACGACGGATGCGAGGAATTTGGTGCCGTCCTTGCGTATCCGCCAACCTTCCGCGTCGAACCTTCCGTTTTCCCTGGCTGTTTCAAGCGACCGTTGCGGCAGACCCGCTGCGCGATCCTCCGGCAGATAAAACATGCCGAAGTGCTTACCCACGACTTCCTTGGCCTGGTAACCCTTGATGCGTCTGGCGCCGGCGTTCCAATTGGTGATGATGCCCGCGGGGTCGAGCATGTAGATGGCGTAATCGATGACGCCCTCGACGAGCAGCCGAAACTTGCGCTCGCTCTCGGCCAAGTCCCGGTCCCGCTCCGGTTTAGATTTTCGAACCATTATCTATTTTTCCCGCCCAACCGCTTGCAACGCCGGAACTTCGATATTGTTCCCGGGCCTAGGCCCGTCACGCGAATAGGGCCGGTTTGGTTGGCGCCTGTCCGGGCCATCCCACGGCCTGATCTCCGACCCAGCCACGCTTGCGGTGAGCGTAAAGCGAGAGAACCAGCTGATATATTGGCTTTTTGGTGTAGTGCCGGGCAAACGCACGGTCGCTCAGACCGGCAATACGCTCCAGCTTACGAGCATATGCGTGGCGCGCCAGAACCAGGTCTCGCCGTCGCGGGCCGCCTGCAGGCTGAAGAAGCGCTTGTTCCAGCGCGGATCGTGCCTGAAGCGGATGTTTTCGATCTTGAAGTCGAGCTGTTGTCTTTTCCATTCCGTCGCCCAGGCCAGATGCGCTTCGTCGAGCTGCTGACGCAGCCTGGAAACTTCGACCGAATAGGGATGTGGGAAAAGAACATCAAGCATGACGCGCCCAATTCACCGAGCGATGATAGCGCGCGATCGCAACATTGCCGAGTCCCGGATCGCGGCCAAACGCACCGGCGCGGCGCCTTGTGATCAAGGCGCCGAATGGCTCACTGCGCCTTGCCGCGCGCCGAAATCGTCTGCAGCTTGCCCTGGCGAGCAAGATCGCCGCACACCTCCCTTAGCGCGTCCATCACTTCACGCGCGGCACGGCTGACGGGGCGGCCGCGCGGCAGCGCCAGTACGCGTTCGGCGCGCGCCCATGGCAACGGCACCGCCGACAGCGTGCCCGCCGCCACCTCTTCGGAAATGCCGGAGAACGGCAGCACCCCATAAGCGAGACCGGAGGCAACGATCTTCTTCATCGTCGTGCTGGAGTCGAGGCGCAGCGTGAACGGCACACTGGCGGGGAACGGATTGCGGGCCAGCGGCACTACCGCAGCGGGCAGCCGGTTGAATTCCTTGCGGCTGATTTTGCCGCGCTTGAGCAGTGGATCTCGTGGCGGCCCGATCAGATAGACCCGCTCGACCATCAGCGTTTCATAATCGAGGTGATCGTTGTTTTCCGGCGACGTCACGATGGCGAGATCGAGTTCGCTGCGCAACAGCCGATCGAACATCACGTCGGTCAGGCCCTCGCTCAATTCCAGCCGCACCCGTGGAAAGCGCTTGACGAACAATTCGGCCAACGGCGCATACAGGATGTCAGCGAGACTCGACGGCGCGCCGAGCCGCACCGTGCCGCTGGGTTCGCGGTTTTCGGTGCGGACCTCGGCCTTGAGATCATCGACGGCGCCGAGCAGCCAGCGTCCGCGCGCCAGCAGCACCTTGCCGGACTCGGTGACGGAGACGCCGCGCGCGCCACGCTCGAACAGCGCGCCGCCCATTTCGTGCTCGAGCTGCTTGACGTGCCGGCTCAACGCCGACTGCGCCACGTTGAGCATGCTCGCCGCGGCGCCGAAGCCGCCGCGTTCGGCGATCGCCACGAAGTAGCGCAATTGCCGCAGATCCATCGCCGCCTCCATCTCGGAGTGAGATAACGATCATATCAAACATGTTCTTGCGAGATACCGAAAACCGGGCAACTCTCAGGCAATAACAACGGTGGGGAAACCAGCGTGTGCGCTGCAGCATCGGCCATGGAGACGATCAGGGCCAACGATACGACGATCGCCTACAAACGCACCGGTGAGGGACCGCCGCTCCTGCTGTTGCATGGCGCCGAGGCCGATCATTCCCAGTTCAATGCGTTCGGCGCGCTGCTGGCGCCGCATTTCACCGTAATCGCCTACGACCAGCGCGATTCCGGCGAGACCCGCAATCCGCCCTCGCTCTACGGTCCGACCGAACTGGCCGACGATGCCGGCGCGCTGATCGAAGCGCTCGGCTACCCACGTGCCCATGTATTCGGCACATCGCTGGGCGGGGTGATCGCGCAACTGCTGGCCGCGCGCCATCCGAAGCGGATTGATCGCCTCGTGCTCGCAAGCACGTTCCGTCCAGGCCTGCAGCTCAGCACTGTCAACCCGGAGGAATTCCCCAAGATCGCGGTGTTGCGCAGCAAGCTGCCGGAGTCGGCGCCCGAACTGGCGCAATATTTCTACACACGCGATTATCTCGCCGATCATCCTGAGGTCGCCGACCAATTCAAGGGCAACAAGCGCACGCCGGAACAGAAGCAGCGGCGCGGCGCGATCCTGTCGCAACCGGTCACGTTCAGTTATCGCGCCATCTCGGCGCCGACGCTGGTTCTCGCCGGCGCCGAGGATCGCCTGATTCCGCCCGCGCATACGCTCTCGCTGGCGCGCGAAATCGCGGGCGCGCGGACCGCCGAAATTGCCGGCGTCGGCCATGTCGGCACCATCCAGAATCCCGCCGCCATTGCCAGGGAGGTGCAGGCATTCCTGCTCGCCAAATAGAGCATGCAAGACCGCTGGCCATCGAGGCTGGTGATGTCAGCGTTTCGGCACTAGAGTTTCAAAAAAAGGCTGACGGTCGAACACCCGCAAAGCGCGCGGGACCGAGCGTCATAGCCAACAATATTTGGGCAGGGAGTTGAACGATGATCGAGGTTCCCGTTGTTATCGTCGGTGGCGGTCCGGTCGGGCTGACCGCGTCGCTGTTGTTGTCGCAGCACGGCGTGCAATCGCTGCTGGTGGAACGTCATCCCGGGACCGCGATCCTGCCAAAGGCCCGGGGCATCAACGCCCGCACCATGGAAATGTATCGCCAGATGGGGATCGATGCCGACATTCGCGCGGCGGGTTTTCCTTCGGAATTCGGCCGGCTGATCGTGTGGACCGAAACGCTCTCGGGCAAGGAGATCAACCGGATCGAGCCGGGCCGCAACGCCGCCCGCAACAGGGGCGTCTCGCCGGCGACGAATTGCGGTTGCGCGCAGGACGTGTTCGAGCCCGTGGTCCGGCGTCACGCCGAAGAAGCCGGTCCCGGCACGCTGCGGTTCGACACCGAACTGACCGAGGTGCGCGAGGACGGTCAAGGCGTGACCGGGATCCTGACAACGCGCTCAACCGGCGAGCAAATGCCGTTCCGGGCGCGTTACCTGATCGGCGCCGATGGCGCGCAAAGTCGGATGCGCAAGGCGGTGGGCGCCCAGATGATCGGCGAGCGCGACGTCTATGACAGCCTCAATATTCATTGCCGTGTCGATCTCACGCAATGGGTCACCGACCGTCCTGCCGCGCTGTATTTCGTCGAGCAGCCGGACCTGCGCGGCACGTTCCTGACCATCAACGGCACCGACCGCTGGGGATTTCTGATCCATAGCCTCAAACAATATGATTATACGCCTGATCATTTCACGCCCGAACGCTGCGCGGAGATCATCCGCAAGGCGGCGGGTGTTGCCGACCTCAAGGTCGAGATCCTCGGCGTCAGCGCCTGGACCGCGTCGGCCGTGGTCGCCGACCGCTACCGTGGCGGCTCGATTTTCCTGGCCGGCGATGCCGCACATGAGATGCCGCCGACCGGCGGATTCGGGCTCAACACCGGGGTGCAGGACGTGCACAATCTGGCCTGGAAGCTCGCCGCCGTGCTGCAGAACAAAGCCGACGAATCCCTGCTCGACACCTATGACCGGGAACGCCGGCCGCAAGCCGAGCGGATCACGCAAGCGAGCCTGCTCAATGCGCTATCGATGGGACGCACCGCGCGGCAAAGCGAAGCGAAGCTGCCGCGACGCGAATTCCTCAACGAGCAGGGGCTGATCTTCGGCGCACGCTACGTTTCTTCCGCCGTGATCGCGGACAGCGTGCCGCCGCCCGAGACCACCAACTCCGTCACCGAATACACGCCCTCAGCCTATCCCGGGTGCCGGGCGCCGCATGTCTGGCTGCATCGCGGCGGCGAGCGGTTATCGACTGTCGATCTGTTCGGCGCGCACTTCGTGCTGCTGGCGGGATCCCATGGCGGTGCCTGGCGCGATGCGGTCGCCGCGCAATCCCATGTGCCGGTCAACGTCCATATCATCGGCGAAGATGTGCTCGACAACGACCATGAATGGCAAACCGCCTATGACGTCGGCGACGGTGGCGCCGTGCTGGTGCGTCCCGACGGGTATGTCGCCTGGCGCACGCGAGCCTTGCCCGACAATCCCGGCCAGGCGCTGAGCGCGGTGCTCGGGCATGTGTTGGGGCGCCCGGTCACGGCGAGCGCGATGTCGCATTAGCGCGGCAAGCAGGTCGCGCGGTGAACCCGCCGACCTGCTGACCTGTTCCAAGAGGCGTCTTAACCCAATCTTAACTTTTTGGATGCGCCGGCTTCCGGCGATGCTATGATCCCGCCCGGGGTTGGGGTGGCGTTATGTCTGGGCGTGGGTACTCGGTATTTGACACCGCGATAGGCCGGTGTGGCATCGCTTGGAGCGATGATGGCGTGATTGGCGTGCAGCTTCCTGAAGCACGCGAGATCGAAACGCGAAGACGATTGTATCAGCTTTATCCGGACGCCCGCGACATGCGGCCGCCGCTGAATGTCGAGATCGCGATCGATGGTATCGTTGCGCTGCTGCGCGGCCAGGCCAGCGACCTCTCCGACGTCATCCTGGATATGAAGGCCATACCGGCCTTCAACCGGCGGGTCTACGAGTTCGCACGGGCCATCCCGCGCGGCGAAACCCGAACCTATGGCGAGGTTGCCGCCAGCCTGCGGGCCTCCGGCGCGGCGCATTCGGTGGCGCAGGCGATCGCGAAAAACCCGTTTATGCTGATCGTGCCATGCCATCGCGTGCTCGAAGCCGGCAGCTATGCCGACAGGATCTCGCCCAATGGAGGCGCCATCTCCAAGCGCCGGCTGCTGTCGATCGAGGGCGGGCTCAGCCCGGGCAGCAAAACACTGTTCGACGTGCTGCTGCCCGTTGCACCGCCGCGCCCGCAGAATTAAATCGGTGGGATGACCGCAACGACGCTGCTGCAGCGCCCATCGATTTCGGTGTCCGATTTCCGTTGCGACGCCGCCCCTGGTGATGCGCCGTTCATGGAACAGCACCGCTGTCATTCGATCTCCTATGTGCGCAAGGGCAGTTTTGGTTGCCAAACCCGCGGCCGCTTCACCGAACTGGTGGCCGGATCGGTTTTGGTTGGTCATCCCGGCGACGAATATGTCTGCAGCCATGATCATGTCTGCGGTGACGAATGCCTGTCGTTTTTCCTTCAGCCCGACCTCGTTGAAACGATCGGCGACCGCGCCGACATCTGGCAGATCGGATCTACCCCGCCGCTGCCCGAATTGATGGTGTTCGGCGAACTGGCGCAGGCATCAGCCGAAGGCCGCAGCGATATCGGTCTCGACGAGATCGGGCAGTTTTTCGCCGGCCGGTTTGTCGAGGTGATCTCAGGACGTGCGCCAAAGCCGTTTGCGGCGACCGCGCGCGACCGCCGCCGTGCGGTCGAGACAGCACTCTGGATCGATGCGCACTCACATCAGGCGATTGACCTGGAGCAGGCCGCACGCCAGGCCGATATCAGCTTGTTTCACTTCCTGCGGCTGTTTGCCGGCGTGATCGGCGTCACGCCGCACCAATATCTGGTGCGCTCGCGGCTGCGCCATGCCGCGCGGCTATTGGCCGACCAGGACCGCCCCGTCACCGATGTGGCCTACGAGGTCGGCTTCGGCGACCTGTCCAATTTCGTGCGCACCTTCCACCGCGCTGCGGGTGTGTCGCCCTTGAAATTCCGTCAGGCCTCGCGCGGCGACCGCAAGATTTTCCAAGAACGGCTCGGCCTGCACTGACTAGGGTGAACCCCAGACGGCGCGATCGGACGCGCCCAGATTGGAGATCATCATGTACGACCACCTCGGATTAAAAGTCGGAAATCTCGACACCAGTGTGCGCTTCTACACCGAGGCGCTGGCGCCGCTTGGCTATGTCCTGTGTTCTCGCGACGAGAGCGGCGCCGGTTTCGGGCCAAAGGACGCGCCGGCGCTCTGGCTTTACGCGCATAAGCCTGCCGCCGGCGCGAGCGTCCACATCGCGTTCCGCGCCCCCGATCACGCCGCCATCCAGAAATTTCACGCAGCAGGACTGAAGGCCGGCGGCCGTGACAACGGTGCCGCGGGCCCGCGCTCGGACTACAGCCCGACTTATTTTGCCGCGTTTTTGATCGATCCAGACGGCAATAATGTCGAGGCGGTTTGCGCGTAAGGTAAAGCGGTGACCACACGTACCGTCGTCATTCCGGGACACGCATCTTTGCGTGGGCCCGGAATCCATAACCACCACAGGGAGTATGGATTCCGGGCCTGCGCCAAGGGGCGCATCCCGGAATGACAAGGACTTGTCGATGACCGCATGAACTGGACACCCTAAAACGGAAACACATTCCCATGGCCTCCATTCACAAAGACATCTCCATCAATGCCGATCCCGATCGCGTCTGGGCGGCGGTGCGCGATTTCGGTGCGGTGCATCGGCTGGCGCCGGGCTTTGTCGTCGACACCAAACTCGAGGACGGCGCCCGCATCGTCACTTTTGCCAACGGCAATGTGGCGCGTGAGCTCCTGGTGGATTGCGACGAAGCGCGGCGGCGGCTGGTCTATGCCATCGTCAGCGAACGCATGACGCATTACAGCGCGTCGGTGCAAGTTTTTGAGGATGGTCCGGCGCGCAGCCGGGTAAGCTGGATCGTCGACGTGCTGCCGAACGACATCGCGCCCTATATCAGCGGCCAGATGGATCTCGGCGTAGCGGCGATGCAAGGCGCCTTCGGAGCCGCCGTGCGATCGGCCTGAGCAACGTCAACAGAACCGTGATGCAGCTTATCCGTCTCGGCGCTATGCTCGGCGGCGACGGTGCCGGCGTTGATTGCTACGACAACGCGGGCCGTATCTTCGGAACCGGGCCGCCTTTCGGCCCCCATCGCGTCAGCACGACGCTGAGCGACGACAAGGTGCCGAGCACGACCATCGATGCCGCCGCCAGCACGAAAAAGTTCTGGGCGGTCGCGTCAGGGGTCGAGAGCCACCAGCCGCCGATGCCGATGAACAATAGCCGCGCGGTCTGCGCCAGCACCGGCCCAAGCACCTTGGCAGCACCCTGCGATGAAAAATACATCGACATCGCCAAACCGATAAACGCGTACATCGGCGCCGCGGTCGACAGATATTGATGACTGGCGGCGCGCACGCTCACATCATCGGTGAACAAATTGACCCAGAGATCGGGAAAGATCGCGATGATGGTAGCGATCAGCCCGACCGAGACGAACGAGATCGCACCCGCGATCCAGGCAATCCGCCGCGCCCGCGCGATACGGCCCGCACCAATCGTCATGCCGATCATCGGCACCGAGGCGATGCCGAACGAAAACGCAATCGAGGTCAGCATGAATTCCAGCCGCGCGCCGATGCCGTAGCCGGCGAGGATCGCGGTGCCGAATCCCGCCAGCAAATGGGTGAAGATGCTGATCGTCAGCACCGATTGCAGCGGCGAGAAGCAGGAGATCAGGCCGACCTTGAGGATGTCGAAGAACATCGCCCGCTGGATCCGAAGCCCCCTGATCTTGGGAACGACGCGGGCGCGGCCTGAAGCCAGATACCACCACAGGATAGCGAGGCTGATCGCGTAGGCGGTCAACGAACCGGCGGCGACGCCGCGCATGCCGAATTGCGGGATCGGCCCGAGGCCAAGACCGAGCGTGCCGCCAAGAATGATCTGGCAGAACGCCGAATTTAAAATCACCAGCGACGGCAATTTCATGTTGCCGGTGCCGCGCAGGATTCCCGTCGTCGTATTCATCAGCCAGGGCAGCACCGCGCCGCCGAAGAAGATCTGCGCGTAGCCGATCGCGTTCGCGAGCACGTTGCCGCGGCCGCCGAGCAATTCCAGCAGGCGGGGGCCGAAAACGAGCATGCCCAGCGTGAAGGTCAGACCGAAGCCCAGGCCGATCAGAATGGCGTGCGACGCCAAGGTCGACGCACGATCCAGATCACCCGCCCCCATCGCGCGGGCAATCGACGAGGCGACGCCACCACCCATCGCGCCGCCGGACATGGTCATGGTCAGGATCACGCAGGGAAATAGCAACGCCATCGCGGCCAGCAATTCCACGCCAAGCCGGCCGATATAGGAGGTCTCGGCAATCACCACGCAGGTGCCGGCGCTGAGCGCGATCACATTCGGCCACGCCAGCCGCAGCAGCGTGCGCAGGATCGGGCCCTCGACCAGCCCGTTCCTTGCCGGTGCCGTGATGGCCGGAAGAGCTTGTTCGCCGCCGTCGTCCAGGGGAATCTCGGCGCCCGCGATATCGGACATTTCCTCTCCCAAAAGCGCGATCTGGTCAGCCGCGCCGCCCTGTTCCTAGCATGGTGCACGCAGTCGCCGCCTGCGTCAGGCGCATGGGCCGCCTGCAACCACAGGATATGCTTAGGCGAACCTTTCGCTCAGCCGATCGACCAGACAAACGGCGGCTTGCCGCCAGCCGACGGGCGCCGGTGAACCGCGATGTGGCGGCCGCAGCCGGCGGCCAAGCCCTCGAACAGGCCATCAAGCACTCTCGCGCAGGCCGGGTGATAATCGTCGACATCGGCCATCAGCTTCCAGCTCTGTTGCCGGATCTCGACGACACCTTCGGATTCGGTGGTTACGGCAACATCATCCTGGGCCTCGAACAGCGCGCGCAGGAAAGTCGCGAAATTTCTCGCATCGCCCCTGCCGATCGAAAGGCTTGCGGCGATCTCGTCGAAATATTGCATGCCGATCAGTTTGCCGGTCAGGTGCAATAAATAGCCGGCATCCTCGGGCCCGAACAATTGCGCCATCGCGGGCGCGGCGGTGCGGACATATTCCATCGCGTAGTTGCGATAGGCTTTTTCAAGCCGCGGCTTCGGCCAGCTTGCGACCGGCAACGCCGGCGCCTTGTCGGCATCGAACAGCGGTGCTTCGAGGTGCCGGGCGAACACCAGCCGCTGATCCGGATCGAGCGGATGGTCGTGTTCGCAATAATAACCTTCGAGCCCATCCTGGCCGTCGACGCTTTGCTTGGTGCAGACAAAGCCCATGTTCGGATGGCCGAGCGTGACGCCGTTGTTGGCATGCCATCCCCGCAGCATCGCGCGCGAGACTTCGCCCGGCACGCCGCAGATAGCAGTGCCCCGCCAGATCCAGCGCGGCGGCGGATAGCGGATCCAGGCCTTGCGGTCGGACTCGTACATGTATTCGACATGGACGCCACCGATCCAGTTCGAGAGATAATGGTACTGCGCTGCCGCCACCGCCGGCGGTAGATGGCTGAGCCCAAGTTTCTCAAGACCTGGCAGGAACCGCTCCTGCTGCTGGCGGCGAAACACCCGGAACATGAATTCCGCGGCATCGGCGGTGCCGCGCCGGCTTACCACGGTGAGGATCAAGCCGGTGAAATAGCCATGATAGAGGTCGGCGACACCGCGCCATCTCCGCCATTGCGCCTGCTGCGCCTGATCTTCTCCATCACCCATGTTGCCTCCCGGCGCTTTTATGGTTGTCGGCCGCCCGATACGACAGCGTTACGGACCGTTTCACAGGAACTTCATGACGAATGCCGTGAACGTTCAAGGGTTTTCCGCATTATCAGGGGACACGCAAGGAGCCCTCATGCGCAACAAAATTGTGCTGGCGATATCGATGAGCGCCTTGGTGCTGCCGCTCGCCGCCTGCAACGACCCGCAGGACACCGTCACGGCCCAGCAGAGCTATGGGCCCTCCCCGACCCTGCCCGCACCACAACAATCGTGGATCCCGACCGTGAACGTCGCCAGCGCGAGTAGCTGGGCGGCCGACGACAAGCCTGTCGCGGCGGACAACATGGCGGTCAATGCCTTCGCCACCGGGCTCGATCATCCGCGCTCCCTGTTCGTATTGCCCAATGGCGATGTGCTGGTGGCCGAGACCAACGCACCACCGAAGCCGAGCGACGGCAAGGGCATCAAAGCCTGGGCGACACGGCTGGTAATGGGACGCGCCGGCGCCGGTAAGCCGAGCGCGAACCGCATCACACTGCTGCGCGATGCCGATGGTGACGGCGTCGCCGAGACCAGAAGCATGTTTATCGAGGGGCTGAATTCGCCGTTCGGCATGGCCCTTGTCGGCAACGATTTTTATGTCGCGAACTCCGATGCCATCATGAAATTCCGCTACCATGACGGCGACACCAGGATCACCGCGCCAGGCGAGAAGCTGGCAGACCTGCCGGCGGGCCGCATCAATCACCACTGGACCAAGGATCTCGTCGCAGGCCCCGATGGCAGCAAGCTCTACGTCACCGTCGGATCCAACAGCAATGCCGGCGAGAATGGCATCGCCGCAGAGACCAATCGTGCAGCCGTCCTCGAAGTGGATCGCGCCAGCGGCAAATGGCGGGTGTTCGCGTCAGGCATACGCAATCCGAACGGGCCATCCTGGCAGCCACAAAGCGGCGCGCTATGGGTGACCGTGAACGAACGCGACGAACTCGGCAACGATCTGGTGCCGGACTACATGACCTCGGTGAAGGACGGCGGATTCTACGGCTGGCCGTATAGTTATTACGGCCAGCATGTCGATACCCGCGTCGAGCCGCAACGGCCCGATCTGGTGGCGAAAGCGATCTCGCCCGATTACGCGCTGGGCGCGCATACCGCGTCACTCGGACTGACCTTCAACACCGGCGATCTGTTTCCGTTCGAGATGGCGGGCGGCGCCTTCATCGGCCAGCATGGCTCGTGGAATCGCAAGCCGCGCGCGGGCTATAAAGTGATCTTCGTCCCGTTTTCCGACGGCAAGCCTGCCGGCCCGCCGAGGGACATCTTGACCGGATTCCTCAACGCCGATGGTGAAGCGCAGGGACGCCCGGTCGGCGTCAAGATCGACAAGCAAGGCGCACTGCTGGTCGCTGACGATGTCGGCAATTCGATATGGCGGGTGACACCATCATCGGCGAAGTCGGCCTCGCGGTGAGACCCGCCCCTTACGCCACCTCAAGCAGGATTTCGACCAACCGCTCCGGCTGGTCGATCATGACGTCGTGGCCCGATACCACTTCGTAGGTTTTCCAACCCGGCGTCGCCTTCATCTTCACCAGCGTCTGATCGAACACCGGACTGTCCCAGCCGGTCGCGCGAATGTAAGTCTTGCGCGCGATCTTTTCATGCGCGCCGACTGCCTCTATCTTCTGCGCTATCGCGGCCAACGGATGCGGCGTGCATTTGCTATCGACCCAGGCGCGATCCTTCTCATTGACCTTGAAGGCGGCCGCCGGAACCGGCTTGGCGACGAGATCGCCACGGGCGACCGCGTCTTCCATCGCTTTCTTCGGTCCGGGATTGGCGAGCGCGATCAGGCTGTCGCCCGGCTGCGGCACGAAGGCGTCGAGATAGACGATCGATGCTACCGACGGGCCGATCAACTCGGCCGCCTGCGTAATCACAAAGCCCGCGGAGGAATGCCCCACCAGGACGATGTCCTTGAGGTCTTCCCATTTCACGACGTTGGCCACGTCGTTGGCATGCGTGGTGAGGTTGACGTCTTTAGTCAGCAAATGCGAGCGATCGCCCACCCCGGTCAATGATTGCGCATAGACCCTGTGGCCTCTCGCCTCCAACGCATCGACAACTCGTCGCCAACACCAGCCGCCATGCCAGGTGCCATGCACCAGCACGAAGGTCTTTTGGGCGGTTTGGGCCTGCGCCGACTGAACTGAGCTGCTTACCGCGACTGCGCTCAACGCGGCCATCGCGCCGAGTGCCGTTCGGCGGGTCGTCTGGTTCTGTTCCGACATCGGGATTTCCTCGGCTGCTGCTCTCTGGTCGGGGCATTCATGAACGCGGTGACAATATCGGTCCGGCATGCCGGACGTGACCCCGCGCCGGAATACACAATGTGCATCCTCGGCGCGGGGAAATTCGGCTCGGATTGCCGCGCTATTTCATTTCCGCCGGCTCGCCGCCGACAACAGCCGATCCGGAGCCGCTACAACCAGCGTCGCCATAGCGGATGAACTTCTGGACACGTTTGCCGGTATCGACTTCGGCGGTATAGATATTGCCTTTGCTGTCCAGGCTGACCTGATGCAGCCAGTGGAAATCACCGGACATGCGGCCCGCGCGTCCCAGACGGCCGAGCTGTTCGAGACTGCCGCGATTGAGGATGTAGATCGTCTGGTTGGTGTTATCGCCGACATACAGACAGCTCTGCGCGCTGTCCTTGGAGAAGTTCATCGACACCGCCGTGCCCGGCATTACCGGCTGGGTATAGGTGTTGCCGCTGACCCAGCGTTCGGTCACGAAGCCGCATTTGCCGGCTTCGCCGTTCGGGTTGCTGCAGGCCTTGCCGAGCGTCGGATCCTTGCCGTCGAACACCTGGATACGATCATTGCCGCGATCGCAGACATAGATCTTGCCGTCGTCGGCGATCTTCACGCAGTGCACCGGATTGCGGAAGAACGCCGGTTTCTTTTCGCCCTTGGCCGAAGCCTCCGGCCAGGTGCCTGCGGCGGCTGCGCCCGCATCGTCGACCGGATTATTTCCGTAAGCGCCGAAATGGCCGATATATTTACCGGTGTCGGCATCGACGATCAACACGCGACGATTGCCGTAGCCGTCGGCGACATAGAGACGGTTGGTCTTGGGATCGACCACCATATCGGCCGGCTGATACAGCAACGGCGTGCCGTTCCTGCCGCCATCCTTGTTGTTGCTGTCGGGTCCGGGCGGCGTGCCGCCGATCCGCATTTTGAAATTGCCGTCCATATCGAACTTCAGCACGAAGCCGTCGCCACCGCTTTTGTTGGTGGTCCATGGTATTTCCTTGGTGCCGGGTTTCGGCGCCGCGGCATTGCCCGCGATCCAGACGTTGTCCTTCTGGTCGACATAGATGCCGTGTTCGCTGTTCGGCCAGATGCAGCCGTCATCAGCCTTGCATCGGGTCTTGAGGAATTCAGGATCGGCGGGCCCGCCCCACGAGCGCAGCAGCTTGCCGTCGACGTCGAATTCCAGCACCGACGGCGCGGCGCGGCAGCAATCGGCTCCGAAGCCATTGACCCGCGCAAAACCCAGCGCGTTGGCCGGCTGTCCCTTGGCGTCGGTCGCGCCCGCGACGGCTTTTTCGAGCCCGACTTCATCGTCATTCAGGGTGCGCGGCCGGTTGTAGACCCAGACATGGTCGTGGCGATCGACATACAGCCCGCCGATCTGCCCGAGCAGCCAGCTATGCGGCAATGGCCGTGGCCAGGTCGGATCGGCAACGAAATTCGGCGTCTTGCCGGATTTGGACTTGTCGTAGACGCCGGTCTGCTTGACCAGTTGATCGAGGATGGCGCTCTTCTTCAGGCCGGCGGCGTCCTCCGCCAGAACAGGTGCGGCCAGCACGGCCACCACGACACACGACAATAGCGGCGCAATTTTCAAGGCGTTTCTCATCCCGGGCTCTTTTCTTTTTTTGAACGAGCGGAAACTCTGGTTGGATTTCGGCGGCCTGTCAATTCACCGGCGACCGGCTTGAAGTGCCGCGCCCCTCCCCTTCCGGACCTGCAGCAGTTGCTGTAGCGTCGCAGCCTTCACCGCACGCCAGAGCTGCTAAAATCGACCGGTGATCCGCGCCAACGTGCGCGATATGGAAACGCAACTGATAGACTTGGGGGGAAACTATGCGGCGCAGTGTCATCCTTTTAGCCATGACGGCAGCTTCGATGGCGTCCAACGCGTTCGCTGACGATGTTCGCCGGGTCGTGACCGGCCTCGACGATAAAAACCACGCCGTGGTGCTGTTCGACAGCCGGATCCCGCTGAAGGCCGACAGCCCGGTGCTGTCATCGACCAACTTCTGGATCACCGACAGCACGCCGCCGAGCCTCACCAATCAGGACACGGCGAACCGGCAGATCGGGGTGTCGCCGCCGGACAACGGGACCAAGTTTCGCATCGTCGAATTCGCGCCGCTCGATGCGGCGACGGAGGCCAAACTGCCGCCCGAGATGATTATGAAGGGCGTCAATCACCCTCCGGCAAAAGGCATCGCGGTCAAGCATCCGATGATGCACCGCACCCGAACGCTGGATTACGCCGTCATCCTCTCGGGCGAGATCGACATGATGCTCGACGACAATTCCGTGCATCTGAAGCAGGGCGACGTCATCGTGCAGCAGGCGACCAACCACGGGTGGATCAATCACGGCACCCAGCCCTGCCGCATCCTGTTCGTACTGATGGATTCAAAAGAGCCGTGAGCCGCGATGAACGCGCGCCGTTCATTCGATCACTTCGTCGGCCAGCGCCAGCAAGGTCGGAGGGATATCAAGGCCGATGCCCTTGGCGACCTTCAAATTGAGCGCGAACGGATACATGGTCGGCTGTTCGAACGGCAGGTCGGCTGGCTTGGCGCCCCCGAACACGCGCGCGACCAGTGCGGCCGCACGTTCGAACGATTCCGTCAGATCGGGGCCGTAGGACATCAACCCGCCGTCGCGCACGATGAAATCGTATTCATAGATCGCCGGCAATTTCCGCGCATTGGCGAATTCGAACACCCGCTTGCGATTGAGATTGGTCAATGCGTCGGCGACCATCAGAATGCCATCCGGCATATCGCGCCCCATCATGCCAAAGGCCTCGTTGAAATCGTCGGGCTCTCGAACGCCGACCGCCTGCACCTCGATCCCGATCGATTGCGCGACTTCGGCCGAAGCCTGGTAGCGAAGCGTCATGCCGAGATCATCCTTGTTCCACAGCATCGCCACCTTATGGAGCTTGGGCGATAGTTGTTTCAGCAACGACAGCCGTTTGGTCGTCAACAAGGCGGCGACGTCGGAGATGCCGGTAATATTGCCGCCGGGATGCGCCGAGCTCTCGATCAGGCCGGTGGCAACCGGGTCGCCGAGGCCATTGGCGCCGATGATCGGAACGCCGATCGACTTTGCGGCCAGCGCCGCCGGGAAGCCGATGATCACGATCGCATCGACGTCGCGGGACTTCAATTCCTGCAGCACGGCCGGGATCTTTGAATTGTCGCCGAGCGAACTGCGGGCGTCGAAGGTCAGGTTCTGTCCAAGCACGTACCCATGCTGGGCCAGCACCCTGACGATGATCTTGCCGAACGGGCTGGCCTCGGTCAGCGGCGCCACCGGATGGAACGTGCCGAGACGATAGGTCTTGCCGGGCGTCTGAGCTCGCGCGGTCCGTGCGCCGAGCAGCGCAGCGCCGGCGAGCGAACCGATGAATTCACGACGTCGCATAGGATCACCTCATGGTCTTGAAACGTGAACCTTGGAAAGCGAACAATGATACGCAGCAGCCGGATTTATTCCAATTGCATGCGGACGCCCTTGGCGCCGTTGAGCAGCCGCCGCAAATGGAAGCCCGCCAGCGCATCGTCGGCATGCAGACCGACCAACGCGGCAAAGGCCGGCATCGCCGCGACATCGCCAGCCTCGAGCTTGGCGAACGCCTCGGCATATTGCGCCGTCGCGGGCGCGTCGAAACGCTCCGATACCAGTGGCTCGTAGGCACGCAGCGGCTCCCTGCGGCCGCGCAGCACGAGGTCGCCCACCGGACGCCCCCGGAATTGCTCGGCACCCTCGGCCGCCGAAGCGCTGACGCAAATGCGGGTGCCGAGATGCTTGTTGGCGGCTTCCAGCCGTGCCGCGGTGTTGATGGTGTCGCCATAGGCCGTGTAGTCGAAAAAGCGATTGCCTCCGAAATTGCCGACCAGTGCAGGCCCGGCGTGAACGCCGATCCGGGTCACGCCGAAATTCACGCCCTTGGATTTCCAGCGCTCACGAAATCCTTCCGCCCAGACGTCGAGATCGTGCGCGCAGGCGATCGCGCGCGTCGCGTAATCCGGCTGGTCCCCGGGCGCGTTGAACAGAACCTGGATCGCGTCGCCGATGATCTTGGCGACGGTGCCTTCATGCGAGAATACCACATCGGTCATGCCGCCAACATATTCGTTGAGCAGCGCTCCCAGCACCTCCGGCGTCGCGCTCTCGACCAGCGAGGTGAAGCTGGTGATGTCGGTAAAGATGGTCGCGATCTCGCGCCAATGCACCGCCATGCCCTCGGCCTCGCCATCGCAGGCCAGCCGGCTTGCGATCTGGGGCGAGAAATACCGCGACAGCGAAGCATGCGCGCGCTCGGCCTCGGCCTGCCGGCGGCGCGCCTCGCGCATCATCTCGACATGCCGGATGGTCTTGTCGATGGTCAGTTCGAGATCGCCAAAATCGATCGGCTTGGTCAGGAAATCGAACGCGCCGCGATTCATCGCGGTGCGGATGTTGCTCATATCGCCATAGGCCGAGACGATGATGGTCGACTTCTTGTCCTCGGCCTCCTGCAGCTTCTGCAACAGCGACAGGCCGTCCATCCGAGGCATGTTGATGTCGGACACCACCATATCGACGTGCGGGTGCTGCTCGATCGAAGCCAGCGCTTCGATGCCATCATGGGCGAACACGAACGCGACCGCGCCATCGCGAATCTGCCGCCGGAACTTCTGCAGCACCAGCGCTTCCAGATCGGGCTCGTCGTCGACAACGAGGATAGTTGCGGTCATGCGGCTTGCTCGAGCCTGGTGTCGATTTCCTGACGCAACAGCGCGAAATCGATCGGTTTGGTCAACAGCCCCATCGCGCCTTGCTCGATCGCCTTGCGCCGTGTTTCCGCATCGCCATAGGCTGTTATCATGATCACGGGAACGTCGGGCCGCTCGGCCCGGACCTTCGGCAGCATTTCGAGGCCGCTCATGCCCGGCATGTTGATGTCGGACAGGATCAGGATCAGCGTCGGATCCCGGATTTCGGCGGCGCGCGTCAGAGCCACGGGCGCCGACGGGGCGAACTCCATCGTGAAGCGGCCGGACTTGAGATCGCGGCGGAACTGTTGACGAAACAAAGCCTCGACATCGGGCTCGTCGTCGACGACCAATATGTAAACGCTCAATTCTTGCCTCCAGCCATTCCCAGCGCTGCACCTGCTCGCGGCAGCGTAATGATGAATTCGGTAAACACACCTGGTTCGGTATCGACGTCGATCTTGCCGCCGTGCTGTTTGACGACGATGTCATGGCTCATCGACAGACCCAACCCGGTGCCCTCGCCCGCCGGCTTGGTCGTGAAGAAGGGATTGAACATCTTCTCCTTCACTTCCAGCGGGATACCCGTGCCATTGTCGCGAATGCGGATTTCGACACCGTTGCCGAGGCTTTTTGTGGTCGCGCTCAGCACCGGCTCGAAACCCTCCTCGCCGGATTCCTTGCGCTTGTTGGCAGCATAAAAGCCGTTCGAGATCAGATTGAGCAATACGCGCGTGATCTCCTGCGGATACAGATCGATCATGCCGGCAGCCGGATCGAAATTACGCTGCAGGGTGATGTTGAACCCGGGCTTTTCAGCGCGTGCGCCGTGATAGGCGAGATTAAGGCTTTCCTCGACGATCGCGTTGATATCGGCCGGGCGGTGTTCGCCGGAGCCCTCGCGCGAATGCAGCAGCATGTTCTTGACGATGGAGTCGGCGCGCTTGCCGTGCTGCACGACTTTTTCGAGATTGCCCTTCAGCATAAGCGTCAGCTCGTCGATCTCCTCCCGCGCCTTGTCGTCGAGCGCGGCGGACTTGAGCACGCCGTTGAGCTCGTCGATCAGTTCGGCGGAGAGCGCCGAGAAATTATTGACGAAATTAAGCGGATTCTTGATCTCGTGCGCGATACCGGCGGTGAGCTGGCCGAGCGAGGCAAGCTTTTCGGTCTGCACCAGACGATCCTGCGCGGCGCGCAATTCGTCGAGCGACAGCGACAATTCGCGGGTGCGTTCGCGCAATTCATCAAGCAGGCGCGCATTCTCGATGGCGATAACGGCCTGACTGGCGAAGCTGGTCACCAGATCGATCTGCTTGTCCGTGAACCGGCGAACGCTCTGCCGAAAAATTGCGATTGCACCGACGAGCCTGCTTTCCTTCAGCATCGGCACAAGCAGGATAGTCCGCGCGCCGCCGAGTTCGACGAGCTGCACGATCGGCGGGAAACCCGCCACATAGTCCGGTTCCTGGGTAACGTCTGCGACGTGAACAGGCTGACGGCTCAGAGCGAGCCGACCCAACGGATCCGTCGGCGGGGGGAAGACGATCGGATTGCGGGAAAAGGTTGCGGCGAAGGGCGGCGGCAGATTTAGTATCGAGGCGAGACGGAAGCCTCCACCTTCATAAAGAAATAAATTACCGAACTGGGCGTCACATATATCGTTCGCGCTCGCCAGAATCGTTTGGAACACAGGCTCCAGTTCACCCGGCGACGAGCTAATGGCCTGCAGCACTTCAGAGGTCGCCGTCTGGTGCTGCAGCGATTCGCTCAAATCGTCGGTGCGCAAGCGCAATTCGCCGAGCAGTCGCGCATTCTGAATCGCGATAACGCCCTGGCTGGCGAAGCTCGTCACCAGATCGATCTGCTTGTCGGTGAAGAGACGAACGTCCTGCCGGAAAATTGCGATCACGCCGTCGAGATTATCTTCCCTCAACATGGGTACGAGAAGCATGGTCCGTGCGCCGCCGAGATCTGCCAATTCCACGATCGGCGGAAAACCCGCCAGATAATCCGGCTCGAGCCTGACGTCCGTCACGTGAACAAGACGGTGCGTCGAGGCGAGGCGGCCCAACGGATCGGATGGCGGTGGCAAGATGACCGGGACGCGGCTGAAGGTTTCCGCAAAGGCAGGCGGCAGGTTCAGTACCGATACGCAACGAAAACTGCCATTTTCGAACAGAAGCAGCAGACCGAATTTTGCGTCGCAAATTTTGGTCGCCCGCTCCAGGATCGTCTGGAACACAGGGTTCAAATCACCGGGCGAACGACTGATGACTTGCAGGACGTCCGAGGTCGCTGTCTGGTGCTGCAGCGACTCGCTCAGTTCGGCGGTTCTCTGCTCGACCTTGTTTTCGAGGTCGGCATAGGATTCCTGCAGCCGCGCGCCCATGTCGTTGAACTGGTTGGCCAGACCTTCCAGTTCGTCGCCGGTCTTGATGTTGATGCGCTGGCTGAAATCGCCGCCGCCGATCCGCTCCGCGCCGGCCCGCAATGCCTGGATCGGGACCACCATGCGGCGGGCCAGAAACATTCCGGCCAACACGGCGAAGATCGACGCCCCTGCCAGCACGATCGCGAGGCGCTGCAAGGCCAGATACAGCGAGGCATAGGCTTCCTCGACCGGAAGCTCGACGAACATGGTCCAGCCCAGCGGCGCAATCGGCGCCGACGCCGTCAACACCTGCTGCCCCTGGATATTGGTCGCTTCCGACGTCGGGTCCGCCATGCCGGCCCGCGCGTCCCGCACCTGCGCCAGCTTCGACATATCGGTGTTGCGCAGCACTAGGCTGATATCCGGATGCGCGATCAGGCGGCCCTGCTCGCCCACCACATAGGCATGGCCGTGCTCGCCAACCTTGATCTGCGAGACCACGTCCCAGATCAGCTTCAGATTGACCTCGGCAATGCTGACCCCGGCGTCCTTGCGGGTGCCGGCCAGCGCCAGCGTCATATAGGGCTCGGACTCCCGGCGGAAATAGACCGGCCCGTAATAGACCTTGTTGGCGACGGCCTGCGTGAACTTCGGATCCTTGGAGAGGTCGAGCCCGGAGTCCAGCACGTCCATGGCCAGCCGCGAGACCCGCAGCCGTTCTTTTCCGGTGGAATCGACCTGGGCCAGTTCGGTAATGGCCGGCACCTGGCGCAGCAGCCGCAAGGCATCGAACCGGCGCTGCTCGATCGAACCCGCCGACCACGGCAGCTGCGTGGTCCAGCCGAGCTGGCTCTCGATCTCCTTGATGAACTGGCCGATCTTGGCCGCCGCGGCCTCAGCCTGTTCATGCTGGATCCGGATCAGGGCCGCCTTGTGTTCCCGATAATAGAGGAAAACCTCGAAAATCCCGTTGGATAGCAGCGCAATGCCGACCACCGCGACGAACAGGGTCACATATTTGGTAAACAGCCGGCTGCGGGTTTTGGTGGCAAGCTTTCCCGCCTCAGGCGTCGCCGCCGCCGCGCCGGATGCATCCAGCGTTCGGCCCTGCGGCGTATCGGGGTGGAGGGAAATGCTCATCCCGTCTGTTTTAGCAAGAAGGAACCGGCTTGTCTCTCGCGGCCCTTGGCTCTTGCGGCCAGGGGGCGCCGCGGCCGGTTAAACCTTAAAGTGCTTGCTGAGCTTAAGGCCCTGGGCCTGGTAGTTGGAGCCGATGCGCTGGCCATACATCGCATCGGGGCGCGCCAGCATCTTTTCATAGACCAGCCGGCCGACGATCTGGCCGTGTTCGAGGATAAACGGCACTTCGCGTGAGCGCACTTCCAGCACCGCCCGCGACCCCTGTCCGCCGGCGCCGGCATAGCCGAAGCCCGGATCGAAGAAGCCGGCGTAATGCACCCGGAATTCGCCGACCAAGGGATCGAACGGCACCATCTCGGCGGCATAATCCGGCGGCACCTGCACGGCTTCCTTGGAGGCCAGGATGTAGAACTCACCGGGATCGAGAATGAGGCTGCCATCGGGCCGCGCCGCGATCGGCTCCCAGAATTCGCCCACTGCATAGCCAGCGCGGCGATCGATATCGACGACACCGGTGTGGCGCTTGGCGCGATAGCCGACAAAACCATTGGCGTTTTCGCCGGAGAGATCGACGCTCAGCGCCACGCCGTTGGCGAGATCGGCGTCGTCGATATCGACCAGCCGTTCGGCCTCGTGCAGCGCGTCGAGTTCATCGGCGTTAAGGATGGCGTCGCCGACGCGGAAGCGCACCTGCGAGAGCCGCGATCCCTCGCGCAGCAACACTGGAAATGTCTTCGGGCTGATTTCAGCGTAGAGCGGCCCGTGATAGCCCGCGCCGATCATGTCGAAGCGCCGCGTACCATCGGCGATCACGCGCGTGAACACGTCGAGCCGTCCGGTCGAGCTTTTCGGGTTGGCGGCGGCGAGAATTTCTGGCGGCAGCGCGAGGCTCTCGAGCAGCGGCACGATGTAGACGCAATTGGTCTCCAGCACCGCGCCGTCGCTGAGATCGATTTCGTGCAGCTTTAATTCATCGATCCGCTCGGCCACCGTGGCGCCCGGCCCCGGCAGAAAACTCGCACGCACCCGATAGGCGATATCGCCGAGCCGCAGATCGAGGCTTGCCGGCTGGATCTGGCTTTCGACAAACGGATAGGCCGGCAGAATGAGGCCGGCATCCGCCATCGCCGCGATCATGCGGTCGGGAAGAATGCCATGGGCATCGGGTTGGAGCGTGAAAGACAATTTCGGAACCACTACGCCGGACGCATGAAATATAGCCTTTTACCCCGTTATCCGATGGCCGCCTTGACGGAAAGGGCACGACGGAATAAGAGCATGACTTATCCCGTGGTGATTTGAGCCGGCCGGCTTGCAGCCACGTTAAATAAGTCGCTAAACAGGCCGGGGACACGTGTGATCCCGGCCTTTTGGAATTGTTTTCCAGGCCGGTTTTTTTGTGACCATTTCAAGGTGGTCACGATGGAGGTCACATGTCTGAGGCTAAAAAAGTCGCGTCTTCAACTCTCCGCTACCGTCCCGAAACCCGGCTGGTGCATTCCGGAACCTTGCGGTCCGAATTCGGTGAAACGTCAGAGGCGCTGTTTCTCACCCAAGGCTACGTCTACAACACCGCGGAAGAGTGCGAAGCGCGGTTCAAGGGTGAAGACCCCGGCTACATCTATTCGCGCTATTCCAACCCGACGATCGGGATGTTCGAGCGCCGCATGATCGAGCTCGAAGGCGCCGAGGCCGGCCGCTCCACCGCGACCGGCATGGCCGCCGTAACGGCCGCAATACTGGCGCCGCTGAAAGCCGGCGACCACGTGGTGGCCGCAAAGGCGATGTTCGGATCGTGCCGCTATGTGGTGGAAGACCTGCTGCCACGCTACGGCATTCAATCGACCCTGGTCGATGGCCTCGATCTCGACCAATGGCGCAAGGCGATGCGGCCCAATACCAAAAGCTGCTTCCTGGAGAGCCCGACCAATCCGACCCTCGACGTGCTCGATATCGGCGCCATCGCCGAAATCGCGCATCAGGGTGGCGCGCGGTTGATCGTCGACAATGTGTTCGCAACGCCCATCTGGCAAAGCCCGCTCGCGCTCGGCGCCGACGTCGTGGTGTATTCCGCGACCAAGCACATCGACGGCCAGGGCCGCTGTCTCGGCGGCATGATCCTCGGCTCCGAAGCCTTCATCGCCGAGCATCTACATAACTTTCTGCGCCAAACTGGCCCCTCGATATCGCCGTTCAATGCGTGGGTGCTGCTGAAGGGATTGGAGACGCTGGCCGTTCGCGTGCGCGCGCAGACGGAGAGCGCGGCCGCGATCGCCGACGCACTGGCAAAGCATCCGAAGATTTCACGGCTGGTCTATCCGGGCCGCGAGGATCATCCGCAGGCCGCTCTGGTGAAGAAACAGATGCGCGCCGGCTCGACATTGGTGGGCTTCGAGATCAAGGGCGGCAAGGCCGCGACCTTCCGCGCGCTCAACGCGCTGAAATTGTCGCGGATCTCAAACAATCTTGGCGACGCCAAGAGCCTCGTGACCCATCCGGCCACCACCACACATCAGCGGCTGACGCCGGAAGCGCGTGCCGAACTCGGCATCAGCGAAGGCTTCGTCCGGCTCTCCGTCGGCCTCGAGCACCGCGACGATTTGATCGAGGATCTGCAGCAAGCGCTGGAGAAGGCCTAAGAGCGAATGGTGAATGGGGAATGGAATCCCCATTCGCCCCTCGCTATCGTCACTCTTACATCGGCCGGTAGGTCTGCACGGCAGACGGCACGTTGACGCCGAGCTTGATCTGCCCCACCGACTTGATGATGTCGTCGCCGAGCAACTGGGCGAAGCAGGCGTAACCCCAGTCGTTCATATGCAGGCCGTCCGATATCACGAAGCTCTCGATCGGAAGCGCCTGCTGATCATGCCATTGGCGCATCACTTCGAAGCGCGGGAAAATCCCAACATGACGAAGCTCGGCGACCTTGCCGAGCAGCTTCACCATCTTGCTGGCGCTCTCGCCGTGCTCGGTCACCCGCGGCGAATATTGCGGATCGACCAGCACCAGATCCGCCCCGGCCGCCTGAATGCGCGCGACGCCGTCCTCGACCATGTTGGCGGTTTCCGCCGGATCGAGGTTGCGCAACACGGCGTTGGTGCCGACCTGCCAGATCACCAGATCAGGCTTCGCATCGATCACCGAGGTCTGCAGCCGCTTCATCATTTCAGGCGCATCCTCGCCGCCGACACCGTGATTGAGCACGGTGATGTCAGCACCCGGATATTGCCGGTGCAATTGCGCCGCCAGCCGGTTGGGATAATTGAATTCAGGTGACGACGAGCCATAGCCTTGCGTCGACGACGACCCGAACGCGATGATGACGACGGGCTTTCCCGCGGCGAGCTTGCTCGCGACATGCGGAAGCGATCCCGTCGTTTGGGCGCCGCGCTTCGCCGGCAGGCACGGCACGCGGCTGAAAATATCGCCGGCCGATTTCGCCACCTGCTTGACCTTGTCGATTGCTTTCGAGGCGAGGCTCTTTTGCGCTGCAGGGCCAGACTGATCGACCGATGCGACGCTGCCCGCATTGGTGGCTTGGGCAGCAGGAGTTTTCGCGACGTCCGACTTTGCAGTATCCGGTTTGGCAGTATCCGGTCTGGCATTATCCAGTTTAGCGCTGTCGGATAAGGTCGCCTGCTGGGCGGCCTGGGCGCGCGCGGGCAGCAGCATCGCCGGCGCCAGCAACATTACGGCCGCGAACAGCAACGTCATGGCTACAGACGCATGAGCTGCAAATATCCTAGCCAAAGATGTCCTGGGAAGAAAAGGCCGGTCGGAACGCATCAACACCAATTCCTAGTTCTGCTGGGCAGCATCGAGATGCGCCGCGTCGATCACAAATTTCGACAGCGCGCGACCAAGGCAATCGTGAACGCGCTTGGCAAGATCGAGGCCGTGCGAAGCGCTGAAAAAATCAAAATCTCCGGAGTCATTCCATTGCCGCATGATGGCGAAACGATCGAACAGCGGAACGTCGTAGCGCTGCGCCACCACGCGCATGTTATCCAGATAAGGCGGCGCGGAAATCATCGATTCCGTGCGCGGGCTATATTGTAAATTCATCAAAACCACGTCGGTTCCGGCCTTTTGCATCGCAGCAACGCCGTCGTCGACCGCGCTGCGAAAATCATCGGGATCGATTGATCGCATAGCATCGACAGTACCGGTCTGCCAGATAACCAAAGTAGGCTTCTTATCCTCCAGCAGCTTAACAAGTTCGCCGTCGACCTCTTCGGTGGTCTTCTTGGCTCGTAGTTCTACGGACACGTTAACCGTGATCCCGGGCAGCCTGTCTTTCAGCGACGCCTGCAGCCGGGCGGGATAGGCACTCGCCTCCGACGACGGAATGGTCGAGGAGCGGCTGCCGATCACCAGAATGTCCAGCGGATGGCCGCTCTTGACCGCCTCCGCGACCTTGGGCAGCGCGCTATCGGTCGATAGTAAATAGGCCGGCACGTCGCAGCTCTGCGGCGTCGCTTGTGGCGAGGTCTGCGGCGGCGGCGGCAAATCCTGGGCGCGCGCCGGGGAATCGGTCAAAACGCTGGCCACCAGCGCCAATCCTAAAACAGCTGTCGAGACGGCCGCCGAGCCGGGTCTCATAAGCTTCCCCCTGCCATATCTGCGTTGCCGATGGTGCTTTTTGTACGGGTCCCACCTTTGTCGGCAGAATGCTTGTACCATGAAAACAGCCACGCGGCTGCAGACATGATGAGGATACCGGCGACGCTGACGACGGCGTGCAGCCACGCCCCGCCGGGGACCTCGGCAAGCACGAAATGCCCGGCAAACGCCAGGAACACGCCGAGGCAGAAGATCTCCAGCGAATGCTGCCCGCACAGGATCAGCGGCCTCAGCCAGGGCGATTTCAGGCCCGCCCAGTCCTTTGGCAGGAAACGCACAGTGACCGCCGCCAGCGCCAGGAAATGAGCGAAGCGGAGCACGTCCAGGTCGGTCTTGTCGATCGGATACATCCATTGCTCGAGCCAGCGCGGCATCAGGAAACTGAGCTGCGGCAGATACCAGGTCAAAGTGACGCAGAACGCCGCGAACAGATAGGCCAGCGACAGCCACAGCGTGATCCGCGACGACAGGATCCGCGACATCCGCTTGGCGCCGCCCTGCGCGCACCAGGCGCCGAACACGAACAGCAATTGCCATGCGAACGGATTGAAGGCCCAGACACCGTTCGGATAGGCGCTGAGATAGAGATCATACTGCCAGGTGACGGCATAGAGCAGCGCCGACAGGGTCAGCGTGACATCGGCTTTCCACTTCATCAGCCAGAGGATGAACGGCAGGAACAGCATCAGCACGATGTAGAGCGGCAGCACATCCATGTTGACGGGGCGGAATCGCAACAGCAGTGCCTGGACGATGGTGACGTCAGGCTGCTTGAGGAAATCCATGATCCCCATTTCTTCGGTGTAGAGCGGGTTCTCGAAACTGGTCGCGACGTAGGAAATTTCCGCGAGGAAGATCGTGAACAGGAACACATGCGCGACATAGATCTGCCAGACCCGGCGCAGAATCCGCGCGGTGGCGACCACAAAACCGGCCTCGCGCATCGCGCGGCCATACACGAATGCCGCGGTGTAGCCGGAGATGAAAATGAAGATTTCGGTGGCGTCGCTGAATCCGTAATTGCGCAGCGTCAGCCAGGTCAGGACGTTGGGCGGCAAATGATCGATGAAGATCAGCCACAGCGCCAGCCCGCGAAACAGATCGAGCCGCAGCTCACGCTCGCTGACCGGGGGAGCCGAAATCAGCGGTGGCACATCTGTCGCGACCGGCGCAGCGTCCCGCACCACCACCTCGGTGGCGCCCGCGAGCGATGGTCCGGCTATTCGATCGGCAACGGACGTCATCTGGAACCGTCTGGAACAGGGTGGCTCTTTATGCGCTTGCACGACACGAAAGGCGAATATGGCAGTGTACCGGCCCTTTGGGTGCAAGCAAGTTACCGGCATTTACCGCCGTGCGGCCGGGCATTTAGGCCGGAACTATGTTTAAACCGCGATGGCAGATACCGTCGCTGCCGGCTCCGCCGCGCTATCGCGATTGGTTCTGCCGGAACTTTTCGATATGATGACGTCCGATTTTGCGAAAGTCCGTCCGCATGTACCGCGCCATCACACGTCAGATCGAGGTGACCGTCGAGCCGAACTTCCTGCCGGGACGTTCGTCGGTCGAAAAGTCCCAGTATTTCTGGTCCTACACCATCGTCATCACCAATTCCGGCAAGGAGACGGTGCAGTTGCGGACGCGGCACTGGATCATCACCGATGCCTCCGGCCGCAAGCAGGAAGTCCGCGGCGAAGGTGTGGTCGGCGAACAGCCGGTGCTCGCGCCGGGCGAACGTTTCGAATACACCTCGGGCGTGCCGCTGCCGACCACGTCCGGCTTCATGACCGGGCGCTATCAGATGGTGACCGAGAGCGGCGAACGGTTCGAAATCGACGTGCCGACGTTCTCGCTCGACAGCCCCGACAGCAGGCGGGTGTTGAATTAGGCGAGTGGAGCACTGCGGTGCGTGACACATCGGCGTCGTCCCGGCCTCCGCGCCGGGACCCATAACCCCTGGCGTTACTTGGTAGAGAAGGTATCGGCCGCATCGCCGAAAACGCGAGTCCTCGCCCTATGGGTCCCGGCGCGCAGGCCGGGACGACGTGGGTGGATTGCTTCGTCGCAAGTGCGCACATCGTTGCATTCTCGCGGCACGTTACGCCCGAGTTTTACAAAATCGTTCGCCCGGAAAACAAAGGGCGCAGTGCCATCCCAAGAGGGAGGCAGGGAAAGCCGGGTGCGCGCTGCACCCGCGATCTCGTGTGCAAAGGCAGAAAGAAAAACGCACACGAGCATACAGGTTCAGCGGAAGCAGTCCGGCCTTCCCTGCGCAATGGTTTTACGGCTTATTTCGTGCTCTCCTTGGCGACCGGCTTTTTTGTCACCATCATCTCCGAGAAGCTTGCTTCTCAAAAACTTGACGCCAGCATCGGGGCGTCGGGACCACACGACTTCGCCGTCCGCTTTAACGCCGTTCGTCAAAGGCGTCTTTGCGTCCACCGCATCCCGCCCCGCGTCCGTGACGATCGCGAGCCGCCCCTCTGTGGGACGGGACAACCGCGATAAGCCGGTGATTTGGGCTCGGCGTCAAGCAAAATTTCGGAAAATCAGAAATTAAGGGCCAGGCAGGTTCCAGGTGATTTGCCCGGCGATTTGATGCCGCGCAAGATTTCACGTCGGCTGTCGCGCCCTCTACTCCACGCCGGCTTCGTCCGGCGTGAATTCATAGACCGACGAGCAGAACTCGCAGGTGACGACCACCTTGCCGTCTTTCACCATGTCGGCGCGATCGCCGGGCGCGAAGCTCTTGAGCATCGCCGACACCGCATCGCGCGAGCAGGAACATTGCGCGCGCAACGGCAGCGGCGCAAACACTCGCACGCCGCGCTCGTGAAACAGCCGATATAACAGCCGCTCGCCCGACAGGTCAGGATCGATCAGTTCGACATCCTCGACGGTCGAGATCAGCGACTGGCCCTCAACCCAGGCGTCATCTTCCTCGATGGCGTGCGTGATGGCGCCTTCTGGCGCGTCGCCTGGATGAAGATCACGCTGCCGCGCCCGCTCCGGCGCCTTCGGCAAGAACTGCAGCAGCATGCCGCCGGCGCGCCAGCGATGTTTTGGACCATCGCCGTCGCCGCCGCGCCATTCCTCGCCGACCGCGAGCCGCACCCGGGTCGGAATTTGTTCCGAGCGCAGAAAATATTCGTGCGCGGCATCTTCGAGATTGCCGCCCTCGAGCGCCACCAGCCCCTGATAGCGGCTCATGTCGGGTCCCTGGTCGATGGTCATCGCGAGATGGCCTTTGCCCAACAGTGCGCCGGAATCCTGCCCTGGCTTGAGACGCCCGGCATCGTAGCGTGCATAAGCGCGCAGACGATCCGGGGCCTGAAAATCGACGATCAAAAACGAAACCGGACCGTCGGTCTGGGTCTGCAGAATGAAGCGGCCGTCGAATTTCAGCGACGAGCCGAGCAATGTCGTCAGCACGATCGCCTCGCCGAGCAGCTTGCCGACCGGGGCCGGATAATCGTGCTTGGTCAGGATGTCGTCGAGCGCAGGTCCAAGCCTGCTCAGCCGTCCACGCAAATCGAGCGCGCTTACCTCGAAAGGCAGCACCGCATCATCGACCGGGATGGCCGACGGCGCACGGATCGGGGGTTCGCTGGATATTTTGATGTCGGGGGATTGTGAGGTCATGGCGCTTTATCTGGGGTCGATGGGCGTAAAACGAAAGGGGTTGCACATGATCGATCCGTCGTCTCTGCGAACGCAGGGACGACGGCATGCAAACAAGTATTGCGCGGCTGCGCTATGCTACCGCCTCAAAACACCAGGCCAGAATGCCCTTTTGCGCATGCAGACGATTTTCCGCTTCGTCGAACACCACCGATTGCGGGCCGTCGATCACCTCGTCGGTGACTTCCTCGCCGCGATGGGCGGGCAAGCAATGCATGAACAGCGCATCGGGTTTGGCCAGCGACATCAGCTTGGCGTTGACCTGATAGGGCTTCAGCAGATTGTGGCGATGCTCGCCATCCTTGTCGCCCATAGAAACCCAGGTGTCGGTAACGACGCAATCGACGCCTTTCACCGCAGCTTCCGGATCATTGCCGAGCACCACCGGCGCATGCGTTGCCTTGATCCAGTCCTTCATCGCCTTGTTCGGCGCGAGTTGCGGAGGAGTCGCGACATTGAGATTGAATTTGAAGCGTTCGGCGGCATGCGCCCATGATGCCAGCACATTATTGTCGTCACCGGTCCAGGCAACGGTGCGGCCCTCGATCGGGCCGCGATGCTCTTCGAACGTCATCAAATCCGCCATCACCTGGCAGGGATGCGAGCGCCGCGTCAGCCCGTTGATGACCGGCACGGTGGCGTGTGCCGCGAGCTCCAGCAGCGCGTCATGGCTGAGAATGCGGATCATGATCGCATCGACGAAACGCGACAGCACCCGCGCCGTGTCAGCGATGGTTTCGCCGCGGCCGAGCTGCATTTCCGCGCCGGTCAGCATGATCGCTTCACCGCCGAGCTGGCGCATGCCGACGTCGAACGACACCCGGGTGCGCGTCGACGGCTTCTCGAAGATCATCGCCAGCGTCTTGCCTTCGAGCGGCTTGGCCGGCTTGTCATGCGCCTTCAGCTTCGCCTTCATGGCGACGCTGGCCGCGAGCATGTTGCGCAGTTCTTTGGTCGGAAGCTCGTTCAGATCAAGGAAGTGGCGAAGCGCTTTGCTCATTGCCCCGCCGCCTGTTTCGACGCACTGCCCGACAGCGCCGCACAGGCGCGATCGAGCCGCTGCACCGACTCCTCGATCTCAGCTTCGTTGACGATCAGCGGTGCCAGGAAGCGCACCACATTATCACCGGCGCCGACCGTGAGCAGTTTTTGCTCGCGCAATGCATTGACCAGATCGCCCGATGGCACCACGGCCTTGACGCCGATCAGCAATCCCTCGCCGCGCACTTCCGCCAGCACTTTCGGATAGCGATCGACCACCGAGGCCAGCTTCTGTTTGAGCAGCAACGACATCTTCTGCACATGATCGAAGAAACCGGGCTTGAGCATGACGTCCAGCACCGCGTTGGCGGCAGCGACCGCCAGCGGGTTGCCGCCGAAGGTCGAACCGTGCGAGCCCGGGGTCATGCCTTCCGCAGCTTCTGCGGTTGCGAGACAGGCGCCGATCGGAAAGCCACCACCAAGCGCCTTGGCCAGCGGCATCACATCCGGCGTCACGCCGAGGCGCTTATAGGCAAACAGATCGCCGGTGCGGCCCATGCCGGTCTGCACCTCGTCGAACACCAGCAGCAGCCCGTTGTCGTCGCACAATTGACGCAACGCCTTGAAGAAAGAATTCGGCGCCGAGCGTACGCCGCCTTCGCCCTGTACCGGTTCGATCAGGATGCCCGCGGTGTGCGGCCCGATCGCTTTCTTCACCGCTTCGAGATCGCCGTGCGGCACCTGGTCGAAGCCATCCATCGGCGGCCCGAAGCCTTCGAGATATTTGGCCGAGCCGGTCGCGGCCAATGTCGCCAGCGTGCGGCCGTGGAACGCACCTTCAAAAGTGATGATGCGATAACGCTCGGGATGACCCTTGGCGGCGTGATATTTACGCGTGATCTTGATCGCACATTCCATCGCCTCGGCGCCGGAGTTGGCGAAGAACACGAAGTCGGCAAAGCTCTGCTCGCACAGCCGTGCCGCAAGCCGCTCGCCATCCGGGCTCTTGAACAGATTGGACATGTGCCACAGCTTGGTGGCCTGCTCCTGCAGCGCTGCGACCAGATGCGGATGCGCATGACCCAGCGCATTCACCGCGACGCCGGAGGTGAAATCGAGATAGCGATCGCCATTGGTTGCGATCAGCCACGCGCCTTCGCCGCGCTCAAAACCGAGATCAACTCGGGCGAATACGGGAAGCAAATGCGACGCGGCGCTCTTGTTCATGGCAATCACTGACGGTTGGAGCCGACCGCTTTGCGCAATGGCGCGATGCAGCAACAGCCAGCCCGGAAAACAAAACGTGCCGCCTTTTCGGGGCGGCACGTGGCGGGCATTCTATGCGGACGGCGACAAGTGTCAACCGGCCGCCCCCCTCCAGCTCGGCGGATGTCAAGATTTCGAATCTCCGTAAGATTCCGGTGCGGTGGAAAAATTAAATTGCAATACTTATCTCA
>CAVTWC010000056.1:0-14352 GCA_963738105.1 uncultured Alphaproteobacteria bacterium
GACCAATCCGTTGGACGCGAGCGGACGTTATTGCATCGCTGCAATTTGATCCAGATGGCCTGGCCGCATGGCGGCGAGGCTCAGGAATAGGGATTGATAAGCTTCTGCTGCTCGGCACTGTGCTGCACCAGCAGGTCGATAAAGCTCCGGACCTTCGCCGACAGATGATGGCGGTGCGGATAGACCGCGTTCATCGCAAATTCCATCGGCCGGTATTCCGGCAGCAGGCGAACCAGCCGGCCCGGCTCGAGATCGTCATGACCAGAAATCCCGCGGCCAGCCAAATGCCGGCGCCCTGCAGCGCGGCCAAGCGCAGCGTTTCGCCGCTGTTGGAGATCAGATTGCCGGATACTCGCACCGCTGCCGGCGCACCTTTGCGATCGGCGAAGTGCCATTCATCGCCATAGGGATAGAGCGCATGGCGCATACAATTATGCTCGCGTAAGTTCGGACAATTGCTGCGGCCGCCGGTGCGCTTCGAGATAGCCGTGCGAGCAGCACAGCACGTGCCGCCAGGTCGCCAGGCTGCGGACAATCAGGCTGGAATCCGGCGGCGGCGTCAGCCGGATGGCCACGTCGTAGCCTTCGTCGATCATGTCGACCGTTCGTTCGCCCATGGTCAGATCGACCTTGACCTCGGGATAGCTCGCCAGGAATTCGGCCACCACCGGCGCGACAAACGGCACGATGTGGGTGGCGGTGTAGATGCGCAGCGTGCCGCGCGGCGATCGACTGCGACGCGCCGGCGATGTCGTCGGCCTGTTCGAGATCGGCCAGAATCTGCGTGCAGCGATCGTAATAGGCCTTGCCGACCTCGGTCAGGCTGACCTTGCGCGTGGTGCGATGGAGCAGCCGCGCGCCGAGCCGGTCTTCGAGCGACTGGATGTGGTTGCTCACCATCGTGGTCGACATGTTGAGCTTGCGGCCGGCGGCGGAAAACCCGCCGGTATCCACCACCCGGACGAACGCCGTCAGACTGGTCAGCCGATCCATCGCGCGTCTCCGATTATCCGCTCTCACTGGATAATCCTTCCAGTTTTTCCCGGATTATCACATCGAGCGCGATATTGCATCTTCGCCGCATCAGGCGCGCCCCATCAGGGACGCGCCTTTCCAGGAGGATGCCATGGCCGAGCTTTCCTATACTGCTGATTCACATACGAAAACCGGCCTCGCGCCCGTCCCGCCAGGCGATCAAGCGGGCGGCGCTCGCGCTGGCCGTGGCGCTCGGGATCGCCGGCGCGGCCGACTTCGGCTACGGCTATCTGACCACCGGGCGCTACCTGGAAACGACCGACGACGCCTATGTCAAAGCCGACTCCACGATCGTCTCGCCGAAGGTCTCCGGCTATCTCGCCGAGGTGCTGGTCGGCGACAACGAGCCGGTCAAGGCCGGGCAATTGCTGGCGCGGATCGACGATCGCGATTTCCGGACCGCGCTCGAACAGGCCCATGCCGATGTCGCGGGCTCCGAAGCCGCGGTCAGCAACCTCGATGCCCAGATCGCGCTGCAGCAGCCGCTGATCGAACAGGGCACGGCCGATGTCGCCGCCGCCGAAGCCAATCTGCAATTCGCGCAGCGAGGAGCAGGCCCGCTACGACGACTTGATGAAGTCCGGCTCCGGCACGGTGCAGCGCGCGCAGCAGACCGACGCGGCGCTGCGCGAAAAGACCGCGCAGTTGCAGCACGGCAAGTCCGGTCTGATCGCCGCGCAGAAGAAGGTCGACGTGCTCACCACCGAGCGGGCCAAGGCGGTGGCGCAACTCGATCACGCCCGCGCGGTCGAACAGCAGGCGGCGCTGAACCTGTCCTACACGGAGATACCGCGCCGGTCGACGGCACCGTCGGCGCGCGCACGCTGCGGGTCGGCCAATTCGTGCAGGCCGGCACGCAGTTGATGGCGGTGGTGCCGCTCGATGCGGTCTATGTGGTGGCGAATTTCAAGGAGACCCAGCTCACCCATGTGCGCAACGGCCAGCCGGTCGAAGTGCGGATCGACAGTTTCCACGGCACCAGGCTCAAGGGCCATGTCGACAGCCTGTCGCCGGCCAGCGGCCTCGAATTCGCGCTGCTGCCGCCGGACAACGCGACCGGCAATTTCACCAAGATCGTGCAGCGCGTGCCCGTGAAGATCGTGCTCGACGACCACAGCCTGACCGGCCTGCTGCGCCCGGGCATGTCGGCCGAGCCGACCGTCAACACCAAGGCCACCGTGGTCGCCGAGCGCGAGCACCGAAGCCGGTTGGCCTCCGAGACCGCCTCGGCACGCCCGAACGGCGGCTAGGCCATCCTATCCAGCAGGGCATCATCAAGCCCGGCTGGATAATCCTTCCACTTTTAAGCGGATTATCGAACCTCGCCGCTCAATGCATTCTGCCTCTGCCAACGAGAGGAGACCGCCATGACCGCGCTCCAGACCACCCTCAACACCGGATCCGCCGACCTCAACGGCGCCGCTGCTTCGGCCGCACCAGCGCCGACTCCGGCCGCGCACCGACGGTCTCGGCAAAAACCTGGCTCGCGGTGTTCGGCGCGACGCTCGGCGCCTTCATGGCGGTGCTCAACATCCAGATCGTCAATGCCTCGCTCGCCGACATCCAGGGCGCGATCGGCGCCGGCATCGATGACGGCGGCTGGATTTCGACCTCCTATCTGATCGCCGAGATCATCGTGATTCCGCTGAGCGGCTGGCTCGCGCAGGTGTTCTCGATCCGGATCTATCTGCTGACCAACGCCATCCTGTTCCTGGTGTTCTCGGCCGCCTGCGCGCTGGCGCAGGATCTGCCGCAGATGATCGTGCTGCGCGCGATCCAGGGCTTTACCGGCGGCGTGCTGATCCCGATGGCCTTTACGCTGATCATCACGCTGCTGCCGAAGGCCAAGCAACCGATCGGGCTGGCGCTGTTCGCGGTGTCCGCGACGTTCGCGCCCGCGATCGGCCCGACCATCGGCGGCTATCTCACCGAGAACTGGGGCTGGCAGTACATCTTCTATGTCAACCTGGTGCCGGGCGCGCTGATGATCGGCATGCTGTGGTTCTCGCTGGAAGCAAAGCCGATGAAGCTGTCGCTGCTGCGCGAGGGCGACTGGCCCGGCATCGTCACCATGGCGATCGGCCTGAGCGCGCTGCAGACCGTGCTCGAGGAAGGCAACAAGGACGACTGGTTCGGATCGGCCTTCATCGTCCGCCTGTCGGTCATCGCCGTCGATCGCGCTGGCGCTGTTCTTCTGGATCGAACTGACCAGCAAGAAGCCGCTGTTGAACCTGCGGCTGCTGGCCCGCCGCAATTTCGGCTTCGGCGTGCTCGCCAACTTCCTGATGGGCGTCGCGCTGTACGGATCGGTGTTCATCCTGCCGCAATATCTGGCGCGCATTCAGGGTTACAATTCCGAACAGATCGGCATGGTGCTGGCCTGGACCGGCCTGCCGCAACTCGTCCTGATCCCGCTGGTGCCGCGGCTGATGAAGCGCTTCGATGCGCGGCTCGTCATCGGCGTCGGCTTCGCGCTGTTCGCCGCCTCCAACTTCATGAACATCTACATGACGCCGGATTACGGCTCCGACCAGTTGTTCTGGCCCAACGTGGTTCGCGCCGTCGGCCAGGCGCTGGCGTTCGCGCCGCTCTCTGCGGTCGCCACCGCCGGCATCGAGGCGGAGAATGCCGGCTCGGCGTCGGGACTGTTCAACATGATGCGGAACCTCGGCGGCGCGGTCGGCATCGCGATGCTGCAGACCTTCCTGACCAAGCGCGAGCAATATCATTCCAACGTGCTGACGCAGTCGGTCTCGCTGTTCGAACAGGCGACCCGCACCCGGATCGATCAACTCACGCAATATTTCATCAATCACGGCGTCGCCGATCGCGCCGAAGCCGCGCACCGTGCGTTCGTCGCGATCGGCCGTATCGTGCAGAAGCAGGCCTTCATCCTGGCCTTCAGCGACACGTTCTATCTGCTCGGCGTCGCGCTGATCGTTGCGCTCATGGCAGCCCTGTTCCTGAAAAAGCCCGGCCATCTTGACGCCGGCGGCGCCCACTAAAATATCCCTCAAACCGCAACCGAAAGGAGAACGGCCATGAAACCCCGAATGAACTCCTATCAGGCCGCGCCCGACACCATGAAAGCGCTCGCGCGCTGGAAAACCAGGTGCAGACCAGCGGCCTCGAACAATCGCTGATCGAACTGGTCAAGACCCGCGCATCGCAGATCAACGGCTGCGCCTTTTGCATCAACATGCACACCGCAGGACGCGCGCAAGCATGGCGAAACCGAGGCGCGGCTGTATCTGCTCAATGCGTGGCGGGAATCGCCCGTCTATTCGGACCGCGAGCGCGCCGCGCTGGCATGGACCGAAGCGGTGACGCTGATTTCGGAAACCCACGCGCCCGACGACGTCTATGAGGCGGTGCGCGCCCATTTCTCCGAAGCCGAGACGGTCAATCTGACCATGCTGATCGCGACCATCAATGCCTGGAACCGGATCGCGATCAGTTTCCGCGCGGTGCCGCAGGTAAAGGTCAAGGCCAACGCGGCGTAATCCGCCGCGACGGCGCTGCATCAAGCCGCGGCGGTCAGTTCGCCGTGGCCTCTTAAGTCGCGGTAGCCTTGGCGAAATCGACATAGATCTCGCGCAACCGGTTCGTCATCGGCCCGGGCTTGCCGTTGGCGACGGTCTTGCCGTCGATGGTGACCACCGCCTGCACGAACACGGTGGCGCTGGTGATGAAGGCTTCCTTGGCCGCCAGCGCCTCCTCGATCGAAAACGCCCGCTCCTCGACCCGGAGCTGATGCTCTTCGGCGAGCGTGACCACCGCCTTGCGGGTGCAGCCCGGCAGGATCTCGCTGCCGTTCTGCCGCGTCACGAGCACATCGTCCTGGGTCAGGATGAAGGCCGACGACGAGCCGCCTTCGGTCACCTTGCCGTCCTCGATCATCCAGGCCTCGCCGGCGCCGGCTTCCGCCGCGGCCTGCTTGGCCAGCACCTGCGCCAGCAGCGCCACGCTCTTGATGTCGCGGCGGATCCAGCGGATGTCGGGCACCGTGATCACGTCGATGCCGGTCTTCGCCGACGGCGCGTTGACGATGTCCTTGACCGAGGTGAACATGATCAGCGTCGGCTTGACGCCCTTGGGAAACGCAAAATCGCGGCCGGTGTCGGCGCCGCGCGTCACCTCGAGATAGACCATGCCGTTGACGAGATTGTTGCGCTTGACCAGTTCCTTCTGGATTTCCTCGATCCGCGCGATGGTTTCCGGCAGCGCCAGCGAGATCTCGCCGACCGAGCGCTCCAGCCGCGCCAGATGCGAGGCATTGTCGATCAGCTTGCCGTCCAGCACGGCGGCGACTTCGTAGATGCCGTCGGCGAACAGGAAGCCGCGATCCAGCACCGAGACCTTGGCCTCGGAGAGCGGCACAAACGATCCATTGACGTAAGCGATCGGGTCCAAGCGAGTTCTCCTGGAGGGCAGCGAGGCGGTGGCGCGGGCAATATACGCCAATTCGTTAACGCTTGATCGATGAATTTTGGGAGGCGATGCACACAACTTGCGACGTCATTCCGGGATGCGTCCGAAGCGACGAGACCCGGAATCTCGAGATTCCGGGTTCGATGCTTCGCATCGCCCCGGAATGACGTCGCCTCTTAATGCGACAAAATCTTCGACAGGAACTTCTGCGCGCGGTCGCTGCGGGGGCTGCCGAAGAAATCGGTCTTCAGCGCGTCCTCGACGATTTCGCCCTTGTCCATGAAGATGACGCGATGGGCGACCTTGCTGGCAAAGCCCATCTCGTGGGTCACGACCATCATGGTCATGCCCTCGCGGGCGAGATCGACCATCACGTCGAGCACTTCGCTGATCATCTCGGGGTCGAGCGCCGAGGTCGGCTCGTCGAACAGCATGGCGATCGGGTCCATCGCCAGCGCCCGCGCGATCGCGACGCGCTGCTGCTGGCCGCCGGACAGTTCGGCCGGATATTTGCGCGCATGGTCCTTCAGGCCGACCCGGTCGAGCAGTTTCGAGCCCTTGGCCATCGCCTCGTCATGCGAACGCCCCAGCACCTTCTCCTGCGCCAGGCACAGATTTTCGATGATCTGCAGATGCGGAAACAGCTCGAAATGCTGGAACACCATGCCGACCCGCGCGCGCAGCTTCGGCAAATCCGTCTTGGGATCGTTGACCCTGATGCCATCGACAATGATGTCGCCGCGCCTGGAACGGCTCCAGCGCGTTGACGCATTTGATCAGGGTCGATTTTCCGGATCCGGACGGACCGCAGACCACCACCACCTCGCCCTTGGCGACGCTGGTCGAACAATCCTTCAGCGCCTGGAAGCTCGGCCCGTACCATTTGTCGACGTGGCTGATTTCGATCATGGATGTCTCACTAACGGACAATGGCGATGCGCGCCTGCAGGCGCCGGACGCCAAAGGACGCAAGGCAGGAAATCACGAAATAAACCACCGCCGCGAACAGATACATTTCGACCAGCCGGCCGTCGCGTTGCGCGACCTTGCTCGCCGCGCCGAGGAAATCGGTGATCGACACCACATAGACCAGCGAGGTGTCCTGGAACATCACGATGGTCTGGGTCAGCAGCACCGGCAGCATGTTGCGGAACGCCTGCGGCAGCACGACGTAGCGCATGGTCTGGCCATAGGTCAGGCCGAGCGCCTGCGCCGCCGCGGGCTGGCCCTTCGAGATCGACTGGATGCCGGCGCGCATGATTTCGGAAAAATACGCGGCCTCGAACATGATGAAGGTGACGAGCGAGGAGGTGAACGCGCCGACCGGAAGCGGCCGCGACGATCCGGTCAGCCATTGCCCGACATAGGGCACCAGGAAATAGAACCAGAAGATCACCAGCACCAGCGGCAGCGACCGTATCAGGTCGACATAGAGGCCGGCGATACGGCCGAGCAGCCTGAATCCCGACAAGCCGCATCAGCGCGATCAGCGTGCCGAACACGATGCCGCCGAGCGCCGGCGAGCGCGGTCAGCATCAGCGTGAACGTCATGCCGTCGAGGAACAGATAGCCCAGCGAGCGGCGGATGACGTCAAAATCGAAATTGGCGAACATGCGCGCTGGCTCACTTCCCGCTGATGTAGCCGGGGATCGCCAGGCGCGCTCAAGCAGGCGCATGGCGATGACGACAACGACATTGATCAGGAGATACAGCACCGTCGCGGCGGTGAAGGCTTCGAACACCTGGAAGGAGAATTCCTGCATCGACCGCGCCTCGCCGGTCAATTCGACCAGGCCGATCGTGATCGCGACCGAGGTGTTCTTGATGGTGTTGAGAAATTCCGAAGTCAGCGGCGGCATGATGATGCGGAACGCCATCGGCAGCAGCACATAGCGATAGGTCTGCACCGTCGTCAGCCCGAGCGCGGTGGCGGCGAGTTTCTGTCCGCGCGGCAGCGAACCGATCCCGGCCCGCAATTGTTCGGCGACGCGCGCCGACATGAACAGCCCGATGCCGATCGCCGCGGTATAGAACGGCGCGTTGAGAAGTTGCTTCAGCCACAGCCCCCACGCCGACGGCACCAGTTCCGGCAGCACAAAGAACCAGAGGAACAACTGCACCAATAGCGGCATGTTGCGGAAGAACTCGACATAGGCAAAGCCGATCCGCGAGGCCGTCTTCGACGGCAGCGTGCGCATCACGCCGACGATCGATCCGAATACCAGCGCGATGATCCAGGCGCAAAGCGAGGTCTCGATCGTGACCACCAGCCCCGACAGCAGCATGTCGAGATAGGTGCCGGTCCCGTCAGGGGCCGGCTCCCAGAAGATGCGCCAGTTCCAGTGGTAGTTCACGAAGCCTTACATCGCCGTGTAAGAAGCGGGATCGGGCGAATCCGACGGCTTGGCGAATTCGTGCTTGAGCTCCGGCCCGATCGGCGTGTTGAGATTCAATCCCTTCGGCGGAATCTTCTGCATGAACCATTTGTCGTAGAGTTTCTGGCCTTCGCCACTGGTGTAGAGCGCGGCGGTCGCGGCATCGACCACCTTCTTGAAGGGCGGATCGTCCTTGCGCAGCATGATGCCGTACGGCTCAGGCTTCGAGAAGGCGTCCGTCGAGATGACATAGGCCGCAGGATCTTTCGATCCTGCAACCAGGCTCGCCAGCAGAATGTCATCCATCACGAAAGCGACCGCGCGATCGGTCTCGACCATCAGAAATGCCTCGGCATGATCCTTGGCCGCGATGATATTGATGCCGAGGTTGCGGGCCGCATTGGCTTCGGTCAGTTGCTTGATGTTGGTGGTGCCCGAGGTCGAAACCACCGACTTGCCCTTGAGATCGTCGATCGAGTTGATCTTGTTGGATTTCTTCGAGACGAAGCGGCTCGCGGTCAGGAAGTGGGTGTTGGTGAAGGCGATCTGCTTCTGGCGCTCGGCATTGTTGGTGGTCGATCCGCATTCGAGATCGATGGTGCCATTGGCCAGCAGCGGAATGCGGGTCGATGACGTCACCGGATTGAGCTTGACCTCGAGCTTGTCGAGCTTGAGTTCCTTTTTCACCGCGTCGACGATCTTGTAGCAAATATCCATCGCGAAGCCGATCGGCTTCTGGTTATCGTCCAGATAGGAAAACGGAATCGAGGAATCGCGGATAGCCGAGCGTGATCGCGCCGGTTTCCTTGATGTTTTTCAAGCGTCCCGGTCAGTTCCTCGGCATTCGCAGCGCCCGCGAAGAACGCGGCGGCGAGCGTCAAGCCCAAGATGCGCAGATGTTTCATACGTATTCTCCTTGCTGGGAAACCTTGGATGCATGGATCGCGCCAAAACAGAACTTGCGGGCTCATTCTGGGCCATAAAATCGGCCGATGACAAGGGACAGCCCAAGGGTTTCGGCTGGTTTCGCCACCACCGTACTAATTGCGTAGAGCCTGTCTCCGGTCTGAAAACCATGGGGACCGCCGGGACGGATGCATCGGTGGCTTGATGCATCCTGACCGGAATGCCATTGTTGCGGCGGGGAGACGGGGGTTTTGACGCCGAAGCTGTAAAATCATGAAAAAAGAAATCCGGCTCAACGCCTTCGCCATGAACTGCGTCGCGCATCAATCGCCGGGGCTGTGGACCCATCCGCGCGACCGCACCGCCGAATATAACCGGCTGCCGTACTGGATCGATCTGGCCAAGACGCTGGAGCGCGGACGGTTCGACGGGCTTTTTCTCGCCGATGTGCTCGGGGTCTATGACGTGTACGGCGGCAGTCCGGACGCGGCGCTGCGCAACGCCGCGCAGACGCCGGCCAACGAACCGCTGCTGCTGATCCCGGCGATGGCGGCGGTGACCGAGCATCTCGGCTTCGGCGTCACCAGCAATCTGTCCTATGAGCCGCCCTACCCGTTCGCGCGGCGGATGTCGACGCTCGACCATCTGACCGAAGGGCGGATCGGCTGGAACGTGGTGACCGGCTATCTCGACAGCGCGGCCCGCGGCGCCGGCAAGGACAAGCAGACCGCGCATGACGACCGTTACGATGTCGCCGACGAATATATGGAGGTGGTCTACAAGCTCTGGGAAGGAAGCTGGGAGGACGATGCCGTATTGCGCGATCGCGCCCGCAGCCTGTTCGTCGATCCGGCCAAGGTGCATCGCGTCCAGCATCAGGGCAAGAATTACCGGCTCGATGCGATTCACCTGAGCGAGCCGTCGCCGCAACGCACGCCGGTGCTCTATCAGGCCGGCACCTCGCCGCGCGGCCGGCAATTCGCGGCGGAGCATGCCGAATGCGTTTTCATGTCGGGGCCTTCGGCCAAGATCATCGCTCCGCGGGTGTCGGCTATTCGCGACCTCGCCCGGGAAATCGGCCGCAACCCGGCTGAAATCCTGATGTTCAGCATGATGACGATCATCCTCGGGCGCACCGAGGCCGAGGCCAAAGCGAAATACGCCGATTATCGCAGCCACATCAATCCCGAGGGCGCGCTGGCGCTGATGTCGGGCTGGACCGGGGTCGATTTCTCGACCTACGACCTCGATCAGCAAGTGCGCCATGTCGAAAACGACGCCGGCCGCAGCGCGATGGACAACGTCACCCGCGCCGATCCGGATCGGGTCTGGACCGTGCGCGAGGTCGCCGAGCATGTCGGCATCGGCGGCGTCGGCCCGGTCGTGGTCGGTACGCCCGAAAAAGTCGCCGACGAGATCGAGGCCTGGTTCGAGCAGACCGACGTCGACGGCTTGAATGTCCCGTTCGCGGTTTCGCCCGGCGATTTCGAGGACATCACGGAAATGCTGGTGCCGGAATTGACCCGGCGCGGGCGCTACAAGAGCGCGTATCGCCAGGGCACGTTGCGCGAGAAACTGTTCGGCGACGGCCGCGCACGGTTGGCGGCGCCGCATCCGGCGGTGGGGTATCGGCCGAAGGTGTGGACAGAAATACGTTAGTCTCGTCATTGCGAGGAGCGTAGCGACGAAGCGAATCCAGTCTTCCTTGTTGCCCTGGATTGCTTCGCTTCGCTCGCAATGACGGCAAACTCTCAATTCACCGAATTATTCACCACCACTTCGATCAGCTTCGCGCCCGGCCGGCTGAACGCCGACGACAATGCTGACTTCAGCTGACCGGGATCGGTGATCTTGATCGATTCCAATCCCAGCGATTTGGCGACGCCGGCGAAATCGACCGGCGGATCGATGAAATCCATGCCGACATAATGGTCGTCGCCATGGAACGCGAGCAGCCGCTGCTTGATGATGCGATAGCCGCCATTGTTGACGATCACGAAGGTCAGCGGCAGCTTGTGATTGCGCCGCGGTCCACAGCGACTGGATCGAATACATCGAGCTGCCGTCACCGGAGTAGCACACGACAGGGCGATCAGGGTTGGCGAGGCTGACGCCGACCGCCGCCGGCAATCCCCAGCCGATGCCGCCCGAGGCCAGCGCATGATAGCCGTAGCGATCGCGATGCGGCCGCAGCGCCAGCATCTGCCGCGACGAGGTCAGGCCTTCGTCGACCAGGATGGCGTTTTCCGGCATCGCCTCGACCACCTGCAGCGCCAGCCAGTCGGCATCGATCGGCGATTTATCCTTGGCCTTGGTAATCTGCTCGACCAGCGTCTTGCGCTTCGCGGTCCAGTTCTTCGACGCCAGCGCATCGATGCCTTTCCTGGCACGGGTTTCGAGCGCGGCGCCGCCGGCGGCTTTCAACGCCGGGATCAGCGCGCGCAGGGTTTCCCTCACATCGGCCTTCAGCGCGATCTCGGCGCTGTAGTTCTTGGCTAGGTCCCAATCGACCAGGCCGACCTGAACGATCGACAGCCCCTCCGGCAGCGGATCGACTTCGCTGTACACCGACATGCGCAACGGATCGGCGCCGAGCACAATCATCAGATCATAGGGCGCCAGCACCCCGCGGACCTGGTCCTGCAGGCGCGACAGCGCCCCCATGAAGCACGGGCTTTCCGACAGGAAGTGCGAGCCGTAGGGCGTCGAACACTGATAGGCGGGTGCGCCGAGCGCCGCCGCAAACGCCGCCGCTTCCTGCAGCGCATCGCTCTTGACGACTTCATCGCCGGTGATGATGACCGGATTTTGCGCTTTCAGGATTCGCTGCGCCAGCGCCTGCAACGCTTCATCGGATGGCCGCACGCGGGTATCGACGCGGGTCGAACGTCCGAGTTCGATGCCCGCCTCGGCATTGAGGATATCGCCCGGCAGCGAGATGAACACCGGCCCGGTCGGCGGCGTGGTCGCAATCTTGGCGGCGCGGCGCACGATCCGCGGCAAATCCTCCAGCCGCGTCACTTCGACCGCCCATTTCACCAGCGGTTCGGCCATCTGCACCAGCGGTCCGTACAGCACCGGCTCCATCAGGCCGTGGCCCTGCTCCTGCTGGCCGGCGGTCAGGATCATCGGGGTGCCGGTGAATTTCGCGTTGAACAGCGAGCCCATCGCGTTGCCGAGGCCGGGCGCGACATGGACGTTGCAGGCGACCAGCCGGCCCGAGGCGCGGCTGTAGCCGTCGGCGATCGCGACCACCAGGCTCTCCTGCATCGCCATCACATAGGTCAGGTCCGGATGGTCCTTGAGCGCGTGCATGATCGGCAGTTCGGTGGTGCCGGGATTGCCGAACAGATGCGTGATGCCCTCATCCTTCAGCAATGCAAGGAACGCCGAGCGGCCGGTAATGCGATTCATGAAAGGTCTCCTCCTGCCCGCGGCCGTTTCCGCCGGGATCGAATCATCATGGACGATCGGCCACCGTCAGATCAATGGAAGGCGCTCATGGCTGCCCTGCGCTGGCGCGCACGAGGGGCGGCGTTATCGTGCTATCACGGTCGGAAATCGATAAAATGGGAGGACGTGCCGTGCGCGCGCGCTTTTTCTGGACCGCGGGGATGGTTCTGATGACGATTGGCCAGGCAACTTCCGCAGACGCCGCCCCCAGGGACCGGTTTTTCTGGCTGACAGAGATCAACAAGGCCTCCGCGGTCATGATCGTCGAGCGCGGCATCGTGCCGAGGCCGCTCGGCGCCAGGATTTTCGACGCCATCAACCGGGTCAACGCCGCCGGCGACCAGCCGGGCGCGGCACGATCGCGCGATTATCTGGTGGTGGAAAAGGACCTGATCGCGGCCGGCGGCCCCGACATCAGCCGACTGCATTCCGGCCGCAGCCGGCAGGATATCGGCGCGACCACCCAGCGGCTGATCACGCGCGACGATTTCCTCACCGCGTTCGAGAAACTCAACGGCATGCGCGATGCGATCCTGGCGATGGCGGCGCAAGCCCCCGATGCCATCATTCCCGCCTACACCTGGGGCGTGCAGGCGCAGCCGATCACGCTCGGACATTATCTGTCGGGCTATGCGGCGGCGTTCGAACGCGAGGCGACGCGGATGCGCGAGGCCTATGTCCGGCTCAACCAGTCGCCGCTGGGCGCGGCCGCGCTCGGCACATCAAGCTTCCCGGTCGACCGGCCGCGGCTGGCGGAATTGCTCGGCTTCGACGGGCCGGTCGAGAATTCCTACGACGCCAATCAGATCTCGCCGATCGATGGCGGCGCCGAGCTTGGCGGATTGGCGACCTCCGGCGCGCTGGTGCTGGGCGCGCTGATCGCCGACGTCACCACACAATATGCCCAGACCGAACCGTGGATTCTGCTGGCCGAAGGCGAGCAGACCGGCAGTCAGCAGCATCATGCCGCAAAAGCGCAATCCCAGCGGCCTCGTCCGGCTGCGCGCCGAAGCCAGCACGCTGATCGGCGAGGCCAATACGTTTTCGCTGATCGCGCATAATGTCGAGCCGGGCATGAGCGACTACAAGGATTTCGGCAATCCGAAGGAATATCCGAACGTGATCCTGCGCGACATGGCCGCGCTGTATGCGCATGCCGACGCCGTGGTGCGCACCATGATGTTCCGGCCCGACCGTGCGCTCGATGAGGTCAACAGCGACTATTCCACCACCACCGAGCTCGCCGACACGTTGCAGCGCGAGGCCGACGTGCCGTTCCGCATCGGCCACCATTTCGCGTCCGAGCTGGTGAATTTCGGCCGCGGCCATCATCTCCGCGCCAGCGAAATTCCTTATGCCGAGGCGCAGCGGATCTATGCCGAGGTCGCGACATCAGCCAAGGTCGACGCCAAACTGCCGCTCACGGAGGCGCAATTTCGCCGCTCGCTGACGGCGGAGAACATGGTCGCCACGAGCAAGGGACTTGGCGGTCCGCAGCCGGCCGAAGTGGCGCGGATGCTGGCCTCCGCCAGGGAAAAACTCGGCGCCGACAGAGCATGGCTCGACGCCACGCGCGCAAAGCTTGCGGCTGCATCGCAAAAGCTCGATCAGGCTTTTGCCGGTTTGCAGGATGCGAAGTGAGTATCGTGCATACGAGCGTCAAAACATCCCCTCGTGCTCGACCGGCTTCTTCTTTTCGAGCGCTGCCAGACCACGCCGGGAAAACCTTTCAACGGCACCAGCGGCTCGCCGGTATAGGCCCAGTCCTGCAGCTCCTCGATCGCGATGTGATAGAGCGGTTGCCGGCCGGTGCGGCCCGAGAACAGCGCGCGCGGGATGTTCACCATGTGCGGTGAGCGCGGACGTTCATAGAACAACGGCGTGCCGCAACCCGCGCAAAAACTGCGGACGGTTTTGGTGGCCTTGTCCTCGAAACGCGCGATCGCTCGCTTTGCCCTTGGTGATCCGCAGCCGCTTGCGCCAGCTTCCGACATAGGTCGCATACGCCGCGCCGTGCGCGCGGCGGCTCGCGGCGGAATGATCGTGCCAGGCCCAGCGCGCCGGCGTATCGATCTCGAAGCAGACCTTGCCGCACAGGCACTCGCCTTTGGAGACGCCGACGGGTTTTGCTGCTTTTGCCAATCACGCGCT
>CAVTWC010000057.1:0-15310 GCA_963738105.1 uncultured Alphaproteobacteria bacterium
CCTTTAAGCCGTTGGGTTAGCGCCGCTGTCATCGAGTATTGGGCCGGACGACGGGCGGCGTTGGCGCACCAGGGACCGGTTCTCCTTTACGTGGTGAGTGCCCGACGGGAGCTTGCCATGCCGCCCAAGACGACGTTGGGCCAAGCCTATCATTTTAGGATGTTCATGATGAAGGCCGTTCTCGACGGTCGGGCGACCAAGCTTGTCGACCTTGCGAAAGCAAATCTCTCCCGCTGACGGCGCAGCCGCGTCCATGTTGAGACGACCACTACTGGCGCAAAGCGGTCGTTAAGGCTGGCTGTTAGACCAAACTTTCTTATGCTCGCTGGACCTAGCTCAAACTTCCTCATGATAGATTGGACCGAGAGTTAAAGGTTTTCAATCGGTTAGAGGGCGGCGTGCGCACGATGTGTGTACCGAGAGATCAAAGAAAATCTGGAGGCGACCAATTTGAGCAGCTTGAAGTGAACACGCCGCAGCATCAGCGGCGGGCCGATATTTCGGGAGGGCAAATCAAACGGTCTCTTCTTTTCACGGCGGACGTCGAACCGTGACGCCGCACGCCCGGGTAAGCAGCCGTAAATAATTCGCCACGCTGCATTCCTGATGCCAGATCCCTTGTCTTGCGCTAGAGTTCGGTGATCAAGACAAGCACAGGTCCAGAATGCAGAAGCCCGGCAACGACGATTTGCTGCTGATAATCGACGTGCAGAACGATTTCTGTCCCGGTGGAGCGCTGGCGGTCGCCGACGGCGACGCTGTGGTGCCGGTCATCAATCGTCTCGCCGAACGCTTCGATCACGTCGCGCTGACCCAGGACTGGCATCCCTCGGGCCACAGCTCTTTCGCCACATCGCATCCTGGAGCGACCCCCTTTGAGAGCGTCGCCATGCCATATGGGCAGCAAACCCTCTGGCCCGATCACTGCCGGCAGGGCACGGAAGGAGCGGCGTTTCACCCGAACTTGGAGATCGACCGGGCGGAGCTAATCATCCGGAAAGGCTTTCGCTCCGAAATCGATTCCTATTCGGCTTTTTTCGAGAATGACCGGCGTACGCCGACCGGTCTGGCGGGTTACTTGCGTGACCGCGGTTTACGCCGAATTTTCATGGCCGGATTAGCTACCGATTTTTGCGTGCATTTTTCAGCCGTGGATGCGCGCCGGCTCGGCTTCGACACCGTGCTTGTCGAGGCCGGATGCAGGGCCATCGATCTGGCGGGCTCGCTTGATGCCGCCTGGGCAGGGATGGCCGCGGCCGGCGTACAGCGTGTTGGCGATCTTTAGCGCTGCGATCGCTAAGCGGACCGCGGCGTCCGGTTCGGCATGCCACCGGCCGCGATAATTTCCGCGCTCATGACCTCGATCGTCGTGCGATGCCGCATCGCGGTCTGTCGAATAAGGGCGAACGCGTCCGTCTCGGACATATCGTGACCGCGCATGATCTGCAGGACGGCGGCGAACACGACGCGGCGGGACCGGATGCGGTCCTCCAGCTTTTCGATGTGCGCGGCTTCGTCGATCCTTCGTTGAGCTGAATCGAACGCAATCACGAGCGCGGTGTAAAGCCCGGCCGAACGCAACGGCTTGATGAGGAAAGATGCCGGCCGCAGATCAAGCAACCACTTCAACCGGCTTGGCGTTTCCGTTCCGATCAGCGCGATGATCGGCACGTTGCCTTTCCACAACTGGGCCTGGTCGGACTTGATGGGAATGCTGTCCGCATCCATCAGGATGACGTCGATGGCCTGGTTCGGCGGCGGCGGTTCGGCGGGATCGTGCTCGGAGATCGTCATGCCGAGGCGGCTGAGCTGGCGGCGCACGATGGAGATCTCGCGCTCATCTCTCATCACCATGAGAGCGCGATGGCCGCGAACCGAGAAGGGCGACGGTCTGGTCATTTCACGATACGCAGATAAGTTGGGCGCTTCGTTATCGCATCATTGCGCTTTTCCGGCCTCGTGCCAATCGCCGCGAGGTCGAGGTCCGAAAGATAGGGGTCGGGACGCTCGGGGGCATCCGCCTCCCAGAAGATATTGAACTGACATCCGGCAGCGGAGCGCGCCAGCCGCGGCGTGAGGAAGCAGTGATTATTGTCGGGATCGACCCAAACCGGCCCCTGCGGGGAATCGTAGCGATGATTTGCCGCAGCGCGCCGCACGGCACCGACGTCCGCGGAACCCGCGCGGCGGATGGCGCGGGCAAGCAGCATGACGCAAACGTAGGTGGACTGTCCGTCGACGGAAAGGCTGCTGTCTGCGCCGTGGCGGGCCTTCCACCGCGCCACAAAGCTGCGATTTTCAATCCCGTCGATACTTTCGAAATAAGCTGACGACGTGATGCATCCGACCGAGGCTGCCGATCCGATCAGCTTGAGCTCGGGCTCGCACAGGCTGCAGCTCAGCATCGGGATCGAGAGGCCGGCGTGCGCCGCCGCCGCGTGCAGGGCGCGCATGAAAGCGTAGCTGGATTCTCCGACTAGCGTATTGAACACAGCCGGCGGCCTTCGGTCGATGACCTCCTTGACGATGTGGTCCACGGCGGTCTCGCCGAGTTCCAGCAGGCGTTCGGTGAGGATACGGCCGCCGGCGCTGGTCACGATTTCGCGGATGACGCGGTTCATTTCCCAGGTCCAGACATAGTTTGACCCGATGCAGAACACGTCGGTGGAGATGTGATCCAGCATATGGCGCACCAGCGGCACGACGTGCTGATTGGGCGCGGCCCCGACATAGATGACATTGTCGCTGCTTTCGAACCCTTCGTAGCGTGCCGGATGCCAGAGCAATCGTTCGGTCCGCTCGACGATGGGAATAACCTGCTTGCGCGAGGCAGACGTGTAGCAGCCGACGATATGGTCGACATGGTCTTCGCGGATTAGCTCCGCGCATGCGGTGTGATAGCCGGCGACGACCCCGCCAGGATCGCGCAGGTGCGGCGTGAATGTGAAATCGAACTCATTGCTTTGATTGATTTCGTCGACCGCCATCAGCGCGCTCTTGCGCATTTCGCCGGCCATCATGGCATAAGGCCCCGATCGGGAAAATACGAGACCGAGAGGGATAGACGGCTTGGTCATCAAAAAGCTCTGGCGCTATGCGGCAACAGTCTCGTCGCAGGAAACTAGACTTTGCTCGCTTGCATCGTCAATCTGCGCTGCGCATCATTCGGGCTGCCAGCATAAAAAAGGTGCCGGCTTTGCATTGACAAGGCTGGCGACGCTAAGACACAATAACTTGGTACGTGAATGCGTGCATGACGAAAAGTTCTCGCGCAGCCGATGACGTCTGAGCGACGACTTCCGAATTTCGTTCTGCACCTTGACCTACGCGACCATTGATAGCAGCGGCATTGATGCCATTCGGGGCCTTTTCGGGCCGCGGGTGGTTTTTTGTTTTGTCTCCCAAGTACGGGAATGGGTGAAGGGTGGAGCATGGCAGTTCGCCTTCCGACGCTGCAGCAAATCGACGATCTCGGCGCTGACTTTGGTCTCGTCCTCACCACTGACGAGATTGCTGCGTTTCAGCAGGCCTTCAAAGGACCGCTGGCATCCTACGGCCGGCTGGACGAATTGGTGCCGCCAGCTCTGGCGCCGATCGCGCCGCGATCGCCGGGCTACCGGCCCGGGCCATCTGAAAATCCTTACGGCGCCTGGTACTGGAAAACGAATATTCAGACTGGAGCCGAGGGATTGCTGAGCGGCAAGAAGGTTGCGATCAAGGATAACATCTGTGTCGCCGGCGTCCCGATGATGAATGGCTCGGCGCTGCTCGAAGGCTATGTCCCCGAACTCGACGCCACCGTGGTGACACGGATTCTCGACGCCGGCGGCACCATCGCCGGCAAGGCCGCTTGCGAGGATCTCTGCTTTTCAGGGGCAAGTCATACTTGCGCAGGCGGCGTGATCCGCAACCCGCATAATCCCGCGCACAGCGCCGGCGGCTCGTCCGGCGGCAGCGCAGCGCTGGTAGCCGCCGGCGAAGTACCGATGGCGCTCGGCGGCGACCAGGGTGGCTCGATCCGTACGCCGTCAAGCTGGTGTGGCGTTTATGGTCTGAAGCCGACTTGGGGTCTGGTGCCGACCACCGGCTCGATGCCGATCAGCTATTCCGTCGATCATTGCGGCCCGATGGGCGCCTCGGTTGAAGACGTCGCGCGCCTGCTGACCGTCATCGCCGGTCATGATGGCTGGGATACCCGAACGATCGCCGCGCGCACCGGTGACTATATGGCGGCGCTCGGCAACCCGGCCAAGGGATTGCGCATTGGCGTGCTGCGCGAGGGATTTGGCCATCCGGAAAGCGACCCCGCGGTCAATGAGAAGGTACGGCAAACCATTGCGGCGCTAGGTAAGGCCGGCATCGCAAGCGAAGAAGTCTCCGTGCCCTGGCATCTCGACGGCCCCCATGTCTGGAGCGGCATCATTCTGGAAGGCGCTGCCGAGATGATGCTGAAAGGCTATGGTGTCGGCAACAACGTCCCGGGCTACTATCCGATCTCGATGCAGGAGGCGCTCGCGCGCGGCATGGGGACGCGGATCAACGACGTGTCGCCGACCGTGAAACTGGTGCTGATGCTCGGCGAATACATGCACCGCAATTATCACGGGCGCTATCATTCCAAGGCGCAGAATCTGCGGGTATTGCTGCGCCGGGCCTACGACGAAGCGCTGCAAAAGTTTGATGCGCTGGTGATGCCAACCATTCCCTTTACCGCTACGCTGATCCCGCCGCCCGATGCACCGCTCAACACCGTGATCGACGTCGCACTGAATATGCAGGCGAACACCTGTTCGTTCGACGTTTCCGGGCATCCCGCCTTCACCGTGCCATGCGGCCGCGTCAATGGTTTGCCGGTCGGATTGATGTTGGTGGGGCGTCACTTCGAGGAAGTAACACTGATAAAGTTGGCTCGGGCGATTGAAGCGTGCGAGTTGAACTAGGATAAACGGGAAGACGCTCCAATGTCGGCGAACGATCTGCATTATTCCGAACTGGTAGAAGTTGGACGGCTTATCCAAAAGCGCGAACTGTCTTCCGTGGCGGCAACGCAATCTCAATTGAATCGTATCGCACAACTCGACGGCCAGTTGAAAAGCTATGCTTACGTCATGGCCACATCGGCGCTGGAGCAGGCCAAGGCGGCCGATCTGGAAATCGCGGCAGGGAAAGTTAGAGGGCCGCTGCATGGCGTTCCGATCGCGGTTAAGGATTTGTGCTGGACCAAGGATGCACCGACCGCGGCGGGCATGAAGATCTATCGCGACAATCGTCCCAAGGAAGATGCGACCGTTGTCATTAAGCTCAAGGAGGCTGGTGCGATCATCCTCGGCAAGCTGCAATTGACCGAAGGCGCTTACGCCGACCACCATCCGGAAATCGATCCACCGCGCAATCCCTGGGATGCACAGCTTTGGTCCGGTGCGTCTTCAAGCGGATCCGGCGTCGCGACCGCGGCTGGGCTTTGCTACGGTTCGCTTGGGTCGGACACCGGGGGCTCGATCCGCTTTCCGTCGGCCGCCAACGCCGTGACCGGTTTGAAGCCGACCTGGGGGCGCGTCAGCCGCTACGGTGTGTTCGAACTCGCCGCAACGCTCGATCATATCGGGCCGATGGCACGATGCGCTGTGGATTGTGGCGCGATGCTGGGTGCGATCGCAGGCGCCGACCCAAACGATCCAACAGCTGTTCTTGAGCAGGTCCCGGATTATCTGGCCGGATTGAGTGGCAGCCTTCAGGGAACCCGGATCGGTGTTGACCCGCGCTGGACCAGCGAAGGGGTCGACGCTGCCTCGACCAGGGTATTCCAGGACGCGCTGCGCGTGGCGGCTGATCTCGGTGCGAAAATTCATGAGATCGCCTTTCCCGACCCAACGAACATGATCACCGACTGGTTTCCGCTGTGCGGCGTCGAAACTGCGGTAGCCCATGAAGCAACTTATCCCGCGCGGAAATCGGATTATGGTCCGGGGCTCGCTGGTCTGATCGAACTTGGTCTGCAGCAGTCCGGCACTGACTATCAAAAGATTGTTCTGCGCCGCGAGGCCTTTCGGGGATTAGTGAGGGCGCTTTTCGAGAAAGTCGATTTGCTTGCCGTGCCGGCTCAGACGTTCGCGGCGCCAACCCTCGCCAAGATGGCAACGCTGGGTGAAAATCCGGAACTGATCGCGGGTCTGCTTCGCTTCAGCTGTCCCTTCGACATGACGGGAAGTCCATCCATCACCCTTCCGGGCGGCTTTGCAGAAGGCAGCGGCCCGGTCGCGTTTCAATTCATTGGCCGCCATTTTGACGAAGCGCGTTTGGTTGCTGCCGGCGATGCGTACCAACGTGTCACTGACTGGCACCGCCGCCACCCGCCGCTGTGACGATATGAGGAGATCGCGATGACCGACCCCTGGCTCAAGACCTCAATCATGGCAATGCGCGGCCTTGCCAACGGCGTGGCCGGAACCCGTCACGAGCTCACGATCGAAAAACAGGGCGCCTTCCACTACGTCTACGGTCCTTATGCGAAGTCCGTTCTCACGATTGATCCGGGTGATGTTGTCGTGGTCGAAACGGAAGACGCATTTGGCGGCGTCATCACCAGTGAGCAGGACAGCCCGAGCGCGAAACTGGTGTTTCCTTTTCTCAACCCGCAATGCGGCCCGATTACCGTGAATGGGCTCGAGAAGGGCGACTGCCTGGCCGTGCATATTCATGCCGTGGAGACAAGGGGCGCGCAGCCCGCCGGCAAGACCTGCATCATTCCGGAATTCGGTGGCCTTGTCGGAACAGCGTCAACCGCGTTGCTCAATCCGCCCCTGCCCGAACGGGTCAGGGTCATGCACGTCGACAAGGATGGGGTACGCTGGAGCGACAAGATCACGCTGCCGTACCAGCCGTTCATCGGAACCATCGGAATCTCCCCCGAGATCGAGGCAATCTCGTCGCTGCAGCCGGATTATCACGGCGGCAATATGGACCTGCCTGACGTCGCGCCCGGCGCGATCCTGTACTTTCCCGTACATGTCAAAGGTGGTTTTCTCTATGTCGGCGATTGCCATGCAGCCCAGGGCGACGGCGAATTGTCGGGGGTAGCGATCGAGCAGCGCGCCACAGTGACGATGCAGATCGACGTCATCAAGGGCTGGAGTTTTGCCTGGCCGCGGCTTGAGACCAAAGATTTTCTCATGACGATTGGCAGCGCCCGGCCACTCGAAGATGCGGCGCGCATTGCCTATCGCGAACTGGTGCGCTGGATAAGCGCGGAATACGGCTTCGACGAGATCGACGCCTACATGCTGCTCAGCCAGGCGGGACGGATACGGCTCGGCAACATGGTCGATCCGAAATACACGATGGGCGCATCAATACTGAAGAAATACCTGATTTCATAAATTATCGGGAACCGCGAGGAGGACTACAGTTATGAAGGTCAATCGCAGAACGTTTTTGCAAACGACGGCCGCTACCGCTGCCGCCGGGATGTTTTCCTCCAGCGCCTGGGCGGAAGATCCGATCAACGTGGCCAGCATCCACGACCTCTCCGGCGGCCTCGATATCTACGGCAAGCCGATGGTCGACGCGATGACCCTTGCCATCGAGGAAGCCAATGCGGCCGGCGGCCTGCTGGGCCGGCAGATCAAGCTGATCAACTATGACACCCAGTCGAACATGCAGCTCTACACCCAGTTCGCGCAGCAGGCGGCGCTGAAGGACAAGGTCGCCGTCGTGCATGGCGGCATAACCTCGGCCTCGCGTGAGGTGATCCGGCCGGTGCTCGACAAGTTCAAGACGCTGTATTTCTACAATACGCAGTATGAAGGCGGCGTCTGCGATCGCAACCAGTTCGACACTGGCGTGACCCCGGCCCAGACGGTAGAAAAGCTGGTGCCTCATGCCATGAAGAAATGGGGCAAGAAGGTCTACGTTGTCGCGGCCGACTACAATTACGGGCAGATCACCTCGCAATGGGTGAAAAAATACGTCACCGAAAATGGTGGCGAGGTGGCCTCGATCGACTTCTTCCCGCTCGACGTCACCAATTTCGGCCCGACCATCTCCAAGATCCAGGCGGCAAAACCGGATTTCGTATGGTCGGCGCTGGTGGGTGGCGCGCATATCTCGTTCTATCGCCAGTGGGCAGCGGCCGGCATGCGCCAGAGCATTCCGATGGCGTCGACCACCTTTGCCGTCGGTAACGAGCACATCGTGCTGTCGCCGGAGGAATGCAACGGCATGCTGGTCTGCTACAATTATTTCCAGGACCTGAAGAACCCGGTGAACGAAAAATTCGTCGCCGCCTTCCAAAAGCGTTTCGGCGCCGACTATCCGAACATCACCGAACTCGCCATGGGGACCTATCAGGGATTCAACCTCTGGGCGGCCGCGGTCAAGAAGGCCGGAAGTATCGACCGCATAAAGGTCATCGAGGCGCTGGAAACCGGCATCAGCATGGACGCTCCTTCGGGCAAGGTCACGATCGACCCGCCGACGCACCATTGCGTGCTCGACGTCCACATCGCCGAAGTGGCCGACAAGAAGCTCAAGGTGCTCGAGGATTTCGCCCAGCAGAAGCCGGCCGATACCGCCGCCGTCTGCGATCTTATCAAGAACCCGAACGACAACCAGCAATACGTGATCAAGATTTGAGCGCGGGTCCGCCCTCCAATCTTGCTTGGGAAAGGTGAACGTGGATCTCGTTGCTCTCCTGGCAATCCAGGTCCTTTACGCAATAGCCAGCCTGGCGCTAATTAGCGTCGGGCTGGCTATTATCTTCGGCATGATGCGGGTCATTAATCTCGCCCATGGCGAGTTTCTGATGCTCGGCGGCTATGCGGCGATCGTCGCGACCAGCCACGGCATCAGCATCTGGCTATCGATGCTGGTGGTCGCGCCGATCGTGGTGGGCATCATCGGCGTCGTCGTCGAGCGGACGATTATCCGCTTTCTCTATGGCCGCATGATCGACACCATGCTGGCGACATGGGGCCTGAGCCTGTTCCTGGTCGGGCTGACTACGGCGATCTTTGGCAACACGACCGTCGGCATCTCGGCGCCGCTCGGCAGTTTCCAGATCGGCGCCTACCGCACCAGCGGCTACACGCTATTCGTCATCGCCGTAGCGGTGGTGGTGCTGGCCGCGATCTTCGCCGTGATGCGCTGGACACGGCTCGGGCTGATTGCCCGCGGCACGATGCAGAACGCCAACATGGCGGCGGCGCTTGGCGTCAATCCGCCGCGTGTCTATGCCATTACTTTCGGCCTCGGCGCCGCGTTGTCGGGGCTTGCCGGGGCGGTGCTGGCGCCGGTCTCGGGCGTGTTTCCGACCATCGGGGTCGCCTATGTCGCCAAGTCCTTCATCACGGTGATCGGCGGCGGTGCGGCGATCCTCAGTGGCACAGTATCGGCATCCGCGCTGTTCGGCACGATCAACCAGATCGCCACCTTTGTCACCACGCCGGTGTTCGGTGAGGTCGCATTGCTCGCGGCAGCCATCGTCCTGATCCGGCTGCTGCCACAAGGCATCACCGGCCGCTTCTTCCGGAGAGGCCTGTGACCGCTCGCGCACTCAATGTTGTCGGCCTCGCTCTCGTCGGCGTGATCGGCATCGCGTTCTTGGTGTTGGTACCGCGGTTGTTCGAACTCGATGTGGTGCTCGAACTCACGGTCTACATGATCATGGCGATCCTGGCGCTCAGCCTGGCGCTGATCTGGGGCTATGGCGGCATCCTCTGTTTCGGGCAATCGGCCTTCTTTGGGCTCGGCGCCTACACCTACGCCATCGCCATGTTCAACATCGGCGAGAGTACGATCCCGCTGCTGTTGGCCATCGTCGTGCCGTCCGCGTTCGCGGCGCTGCTCGGCTATTTCATGTTCTATGGCCGCATCAGCGACGTCTATCTCGGCGTTATCACGCTGACGGTGACGCTAATTCTGTTCAATTGCATCAATTCGACTGCCGGACCGGAATTCCACATCGGTTCGGCTCGGCTCGGCGGCTTCAACGGCATTCCCGGCATCCCGCCGCTGAATTTCCCCGGCAACAAGCGCGCACCGATCGATCTCGAAGGCATGTTCTATCTTGCAACCGCCGCGCTGCTCGCGACCTATTTCGGGTTGCGACTGCTGCTCGCGAGGCGGTTCGGCCGCATCATCGTCGGCATCCGGGAGAACGAACGCCGCGCCGAGCTGCTCGGCTATGATCCGCGGGCCTACAAGCTCGCGACCTTCACCATTGGAGGTGCGCTGGCCGGATTTGCCGGCTGCCTGTTTGCCAATTGGGGAAATTTCGTCAGTCCCACGATCTTCGGCCTCGCCCAATCGGCGCAGATCATCATCTGGGTCATCGTCGGCGGGCGCGGGACGCTGATCGGTCCGATCGTCGGCTGCATCGGCATTCAATGGCTCACTACCGCGCTCGGCGCCAACCAGCCTAGCGGCGGCCCGGATTGGTGGGCCAAGATCTTCGCCAACGCGCCCCTGATCCTGGGAATCATCCTGATCGCGTTTGTATTGCTGGTGCCAAAAGGGCTGGTGCCGACGCTTGGCGATATCGGCCAATCGCTGTTTTTTTCACGCGGCAAGCGGTCCAAGCGGCTGGAGCCTAAGCAGGCGGAGGAGGGCTGATGGCCGCGCCGCTGCTTCAGACTCGGGATCTCAGCATGCATTTCGGCGGCGTTCGCGCCGTGCGTCACATCAACTTCTCGCTGGCCGAAGGGGAATTACGCTGTCTGATCGGCCCGAACGGCGCGGGCAAGAGCACCTTCTTCAAGATGCTGACCGGGCAACTGGACCCGACCCATGGCCAGGTCCTGTTCCGCGGCCAGGACATTTCGCACGCGCACGCCCACGATATCGCGCGGCTCGGGATCGGCATCAAGACTCAGGTGCCGAGCGTTTTCGATGGCCTTTCGGTGCGCGAAAACATCTGGCTGGCAGCAAGCCGGCTCCATTCCGGAGCGAAGGCCAGGCACGCAGTCGACGAGATGCTTGAACGGGTCGGCATGACGGAAGCGGCCGGACGTCTGGTCGGCCAACTCGCCCATGGGCAGCGGCAATGGGTCGAACTCGGCCTCGTGCTGGCGACCGATCCCCAATTGATCCTGCTCGACGAGCCGGCCGCCGGCATGACGCACGAAGAGGTCAACAAGACGGCCGAACTGGTCCGCGAGATAAACCGCAGCAAAGCGTTGATTGTCGTCGAGCACGACATGCAGTTCATTCGCATGATCGCCAAGCAGGTCACTGTGTTCAACCAAGGCAGCGTGCTGGTGGAGGACAATGTGGAAAACATCATGCGCAATCCACAGGTGCGCGACATCTATCTGGGCAAACAGGCGGCCGCATGATGCTCGATGTGCAGGGACTGCGAACGGGGTATGGCCGCATTCCGATCCTCAACGGGGTGAGCTTCTCCGTCACTGAGGGTGAATTCATCGGCATTCTCGGCCACAATGGCATGGGCAAGACCACGCTCTTGAAAGCGCTGATGGGCTTTTTGCCGGCGACCGGCGGTCGCGTGATGTTCGGTCATGACGACGTCACGGGGGTCGAACCCTACCGGCGCGCGCGGCTTGGGCTCGGCTACGTGCCGCAGGGCCGCGAGATCTTCCCCGGTCTCACCGTTTACGAAAATCTGCGTATGGGCTGCAGCACGCAGAACGGTGCGGAAGAAGACATTATCGGCGCCGTGCTGGAGGAGTTTCCCCGCCTGAAGGCATTGCTCGATCGCACCGGCGGCGCGCTGTCGGGCGGCGAGCAGCAATTGCTGGCGATCGCGCGTTGTCTTTGCGGTGATCCCAGTCTGGTCCTGCTCGACGAGCCGACCGAAGGCATTCAGCCTTCGATCATCGACGAGATCGTCGAAACCCTGCAGCGGCTGCGGGCCCGGAGCGGACTCACGATGATATTGGTCGAGCAGAATCTCGACTTCATCGCCGCGCTCTCGCAGCGCATCCTGATCATCCAGAAGGGGACCATAACGCGGGAAGTGACGCCGGGCGAACTCGGCGATGCAAGCCTGGTCGGGGAATTTGTCGGTATCGCAACGTAAGGCCCGCTTGAGCGGGCATGATCAGAGGGAGACACAAGTCATGGCAGTCAGGCGACCCACACTCGATCAACTGCGCAGCGTCGCCGAAGACCTCGGCATGCATATGGGCGACGAAGAGCTCAAATCATACGATGCCCTGATGCAGGCGAATTACGCCGCCTACGAAGCGGTCGACGCCATGCCGGACTATGTCCCGGCAGTAAAATATCCGCGCACGCCGGGCTACCGCCCCGAGGGCGAGGAGAACAAGTACAACGCCTGGTACGTCAAGACAGAGATCAAGGGAGCCCCCAGCGGTAAGCTGGCCGGCAAGAAGATAGCTCTCAAGGACAACATCTCGCTCGCCGGCGTTCCCATGATGAACGGTGCATCGACGCTCGAAGGTTATATCCCCGACATCGATGCGACCATCGTCACCCGCATGCTGGACGCCGGAGGCACCATCGTCGGCAAGGTCCATTGTGAGTATTTCTGCTTCTCCGGCGGCAGCCACACCTGCGCCGCCGGGCCCGTGCATAACCCCCACAAGATGGGCTACTCCGCCGGCGGCTCGTCATCGGGCAGCGCCGTCGTGGTGGCGACCGGGGAGGCCGATATGGCGATCGGCGGCGATCAGGGCGGGTCGATTCGCATTCCCGCGGCGTTCAGCGGCATCTATGGCATGAAGGGAACGTTTGGCCTGGTGCCCTATACCGGCGTGATGCCGATCGAGATCACGATCGATCATACCGGCCCAATGACGGCCAACGTGCGCGACAACGCGCTACTGCTGGAAGTGCTGGCGGGCGCAGATGGACTGGACCCTCGGCAGGGAACTCCAAAGGTCGCGAGTTACACCGAAGCCCTCGGTGGTGGCGTCAAGGGTTTGCGCATCGGCGTCGTGAGAGAAGGCTTTGGGCACCCGAGCTCGGAAGCGGACGTCGATGCCAAGGTCAAGGCGGGCGCCGATCTGTTCCGCAAGCTCGGTGCCGTCGTCGATGAAGTCTCGATCCCGATGCATCTGGTCGCGCCGGCGATATGGCTGCCAATTGCCGCCGAAGGCGCCACCGAATTCATGATGAAGGGCAACGGCATGGGGACCAACTGGCGCGGTCTCTACAACACCACGCTGCTCGACGCCCACTCCGGCTGGAAACATCGCGCCGACGAATTGTCCGACAGCCTCAAGATCACGATGCTGCTCGGTCAATATTTCACAAAGCACTATCGCGGCCACTTCTATGCCAAGGCACAAAATCTGAACCGCAAGCTGCGGACCGCCTACGATGTGGCCTTGAGCAAATACGATCTGTTGCTGATGCCGACCTTGCCGATGAAGGCGACACCATTGCCGCCGGCGGACGCGCCGCGCGAACTCTATATCCAGCGCGCGTTCGAAATGGTTCCCAACACCGCGCCGTTCAACGCCAGCGGGCATCCGGCGATGAGCCTTCCCTGCGGCATGAGCGACGGTCTGCCGGTCGGGTTGATGCTGATCGGCAAGTATTTTGACGAGCCGACGATCTATCGGGCCGCAGCCGCGTTCGAAGGCGCCGGCGATTGGAAGAGAATGTAACCGGGCAGGCGGCCTGCCGGTATCAGGGCAGGCCGCCGTACTCATAACGGAGGCGACCATGGATCTCGGATTAAAGGGAAAGAGCGCGCTCGTGACCGGCGGCAGCAAGGGCATTGGGCTGGCGATCGCCGAACTGTTTGCAGCCGAGGGCGCCAACATCGCGATTTGCGCCCGCAATGCCGACGAGGTCGGTAACGTCGTAAAGCGCCTCTCGGCGACAGGCGTCAAGTCGTGGGGCCAGGGGATCGATGTTGCCGACCCGGCCGCGCTGAAGGGCTGGATCGAAGGCGCCGCCGCCGCGCTCGGTGGAATCGATACCATCGTCTGCAACGTCAGCGCGCTGGCGGTCGGCGACACGGCGGAGACCTGGGAGAAATCATTCCGTACCGACATGATGCACACCGTCAACTCGGTCGCGGCCGCCCTGCCTTATCTGGAAAAGTCGAAATCGGCGTCGATCATCATCGTCTCTAGCGTGTCGGGCTTCGAGGTCGATTTCGCGGCCGGTTCGTATGGCGCCTTCAAGGCAGCCCTGATCCACTACGCCAAGGGCCTCAGCAACCAGCTGATCGCCAAGGGTATCCGCGTCAACGCGGTGTCGCCGGGCAACACCTACTTCGAAGGCGGCATCTGGCAGAACATCGAACGCGGGATGCCCGATCTCTATAAGACGGCGATGGGGTTAAACCCGACCGGACGCATGGGCACACCGCAGGAAGTCGCCGCAGGAGTGGTTTTCCTTGCAAGCCCGGTCGCGAGCCGCATTTCCGGTACCAACCTCATCATCGATGGTGCGCTCACAAAGGCCGTTTAGGAAGGCTGTTGGGATTTCAGAAAGTCAGACCGGAAGGAATCGGTCGTTACCGATAAGGCTACGCAGAAAATGGGCCAGTTACCCGTCGGATAAGAAAATACATCAAAGTCATCAGTCATCAAATGACCGCTTCTGGCACGTAAGCGACCACCGGCGCGATGCCGGCGGTCGACAATTTAGAGTTCGATCTGCTCGGCCATATTTAGAGCGTCATCTACCTCAATCCCGAGATATCGGACGGTGCTCTCCAGCTTCGTATGGCCGAGGAGGAGTTGCACTGCTCGCAGGTTGCCGGTCTTACGATAAATCTGGGCGGCCTCCGTACGCCGCATCGAGTGCGTGCCATAAAAGGTCGGCTCTAAGCCGATGCTTTCAACCCAGCGATGCACCAGCCGAGCATATTGGCGGATTGATATGTGAGGGCTGGCATGAAGTCGACTTGGGAAGAGATATCGGGACCCGGTAGCCCGGAGCATTGGCAGCCAGGCTTCAACTGAACTTCTCGACTGCTCCGTGAGCTCAAACTGGACCGGCCGACCTGTCTTCTTTTGTACGATTGTCGCTCGACGCCGGACATTTGTTCCCGAGTAAATGTCGTCCAGTCGCAGTTTGACCAGGTCGCAGGCGCGAAGTTTACTGTCGATTGCTAGGTTAAAGATCGCAAGATCACGCCTTGACCGCGCGATTTCAAGGCGAACTCGAATGGACCATACGTGCTTCGGTTCGAGAGGTTTCTTCTGACCGATGAGCAACCCTTTATTCCAAGGTCGCTGCCATCGGTCGACAGGACGTGCAAGCATAAGGGATCCTCCGCCATCCCGCCCTCCGCGTCGCTCTATCGCGAGCGCGTGACTTTATACCGCGTGAGCATTCAGGCTCTCCCTAGAACTCGCGACCGACTGCTTCT
>CAVTWC010000058.1:0-521883 GCA_963738105.1 uncultured Alphaproteobacteria bacterium
CGCACGGTATCAACGGAGTAACGGTGATGGGTTACAGGATCTTTCTTGCCGGTGCGTCCGGGGCCATCGGCAGGCGCCTGACGCCGCTCCTGCACGGCGCTGGCCATTACGTCTGTGGCAGCACCAGATCGGAAGCGAATGCCGACGCGCTGCGCGCGCTCGGGGCTGACCCGGTCGTGGTCGACGTCTTCGACGCGCCGGCGCTATTACGCGCTGTCGCATCAGCACGCCCCGATGTCGTGATCCATCAGCTAACCGACCTCCCGAAGGATCTTAATCCACGAGAGATGGGAGCAGCGATCGTTCGCACCGCCCGCATCCGTAGCGAGGGAACGCGGAACCTCGTCAGGGCCGCAATTGCGGCGGGTGCGCACCGATTGGTGGCGCAAAGCATCGCGTGGGCCTACGCGCCGGGGCCCGAGCCGCACGCGGAGACAGACCCGCTCGATACCGGGGCCAAGGGAGAGAACGGTATCAACATGCAGGGAGTAATCGCGCTGGAAGATCTCACTTTGAAATCGCCGCCGCTCGAGGGCGTCGTCCTTCGCTACGGCCAGCTTTATGGCCCCGGAACCGCTTCGGACCGGCCGTCAAACTCTGCGCCCATTCATGTGGATGCGGCGGCTTATGCCGCTCTGCTCGCCATCGACCACGGCGACCGGGGCATCTACAACATCGCGGAGTCCAACAGACACGTCGCGACCGAAAAGGCACACGCGGAGCTGGGTTGGACTCCCGATTTTCGTCTTCGGGCCTGACGATTTCGCACGGCGGTTCAGCGCGCAGGCCGTGGCGATGCCTCGGCGCTCGCGACGTTGTAGCGCGTCGCTTGCCATGCGAGACTGAAAGTGGTCGGCGCGCAGTCAGAACGGCGCGATGACCTGATGCGGGCATAAAGATCGAGGAAAGTCGTGTCCGGATCACTAGCATAGAAGGTGACAACCCGCGTCGGTTCAGTTGTGCACCGAGCATAGCCGATCATTTTCACGTTCGGCGGCTCTACCATGGCCCTCGCGCCGTAAAAGGCGATAGTTTCGGATCGCCAGAAGGGCCTTTGGACGCTCATCCAGACGGCCCCGCCCCGTCGGTAGGAAAGGGCCTCACAAACCAAATCCTTCCTAGAAGGGCCGTGCACGGTAGCGGACGTCAACAAGCTTGCGGGGCCTAGGCGCCGTTGTTCCGCCGTAGCAAGGATGAGATCCATCAGGACACCCACGCCCTTTCCTCGCCCGACGTCAAAAAGCGTTATTTATGTCCATGCCCTACCAGGACGGTTGGTGGAGCGCCTTTAACTTTTACATAGAAGACAAGTAGTTTTGCGGTCTGCGTCGCACTGGCGTTGCGGCTCACAATGTGCACGTCTGTAGGCAATTCATAAAAGACCTCACCGGCATTTACGGTTTTTGGGGCTTCACCTTCTACCTGCGTGACGACGCTCCCCTCCAAAACATAGACGAAGAGATCTGCATTATGCCGATGCGGCTCCGAGACTTCGCCCGGAGCGAAGTCGACGACTTCGACCATACCTTCCTTCCCAGGAAAGTCGGGAAGCTCTTTGGCCATCAAAGTTGTTGCTTTTCCGGTTCCTGCATTGGCGCCAGTAAATGGAGCTGTGGTGCTAAGTGCGAGCAACAGAGAGAGCGCTAATCTGTTCATTGTTTGAGCCTTTCTTTTAGAGTGAGCCAGTCTTCAGGCGGTCGCGTAGTCGTTAGACTTCTTGGACTATTTGGTTAGGTCCATGATCTGCCTCGGGAGCTAGACCAAGGCAGCTCCTTCCCGGTGAGCAATTCGTAAAAGGATCTATACGGCTTATGCGCCGCCCGCATTTCCGCCCATGATGACGATGATGGGCTGGTATCGCGGCGACAATTTAACGACATCTGATAAATCATGCATCAGCGTCGCTGCGTTTCTACAAGGCGAGCTGCTCGACAAGCTGTCCGATTGATAAGCGCAACAGATCAGGAACGTCCTGCCGACTGCGCGAGCATCGGAGGGCGGAGCGGCCGCCAAGATGGCGCTGATGGCCCTCTAGGGAGATTTGCGAGACCGTAAACGCTGGAAATTCAAACTATCTTGGATGAGCGCTTCTGGCACTTTTGAGACCTGCCGAATGATCCTGAGAATGTCTGCTAATCGGCCAAGACCGGAAGTGGGCGGCGCGAGGTCAAAGTGACGCGATTGCCCTCTTCGGACTTCAGGCCCAAGAATTCCTTCTGGCACGACAGACTACCGTTCACGCTGCCGGGGGGCGACGACGAGCGTAGCTTCACGTTGCAAATTCTCACCCGCAGGCAAGGGTGAACTGAACGGTCGCGCCCGGGCCGGCAGTGCGAGAGACCCATATCCGTCCCCCGTGAGCTTCGACGATCGAACGGCAGATCGATAGTCCCATGCCCATGCCGCCGGGCTTGGTCGTGTAAAATGCGTCGAACAGGCGTTCAAAACTCTCCGGGGTCAGTCCCGGGCCGGAATCCTGCACCGCGACGAGCACCCCGCTCGATCCATCTTTCCCGGTGCCGATCAGCAACTCTCGCGACCCCTCGCTGACGCCGCTCATCGCTTCGACGGCGTTGATGATCAAGTTAAGGATCACTTGTTGCAGCTGGACTCGATCTCCTTGAATGAACGGCAAGCCGGCCTCGAGTTGCGTCTGCAACGAGACGCTGTTCTTCACCACTTCGCTATGGGTCAGGGCAATGACCTCAAGAATCGCTTCGTTGATCTCCAAACCTTCCTTCCGCGGGGGCACCTTCTTGATGAGGTCGCGTAACTGGCCGACAACGTCGCCGGCTCGATGGCCGTCCTTGATGATCTCATCGAGGGAGTGCCGAACTTCCTCCAGGTCAGGAGGTTGGCGGCCAAGCCAGCGCAAGGCTGCATCGGCGTTGGTGACCATTCCGGTGATCGGCTGGTTGACTTCATGCGCAATCGAGGCCGCAAGCTGCCCCATCGTCGTGACGCGGTTGATGTGCGCGAGCTCGGTCTGTGCCTCGCGCAACGCTTCCGAGGCCAGCATCAGTTGGCCGGTCCGTTCCACGACACGTTGTTCGAGCTCCTCATTGAGTCGCTTGATTTCGGCCTTGGCTTGCTTGTGCCCGGCGGTTTCGACAACGTCCCAACTCCCGTGTCGCTTTGCCAGCGCAAACTGGTGTGTACGCGCCACATCGAGGACTTCAACAGCTCCGCAGGCCGCAAGCGGGTACGTGCACAGCACGGCCAGGTGCTGATTGGCGATAGCCTCGTTGAGACCCTCTTCGTATTCGAAGAAGTCTTTCCAGTCCTTCTTTTCCAACCAGGCCGTATCCCCGGTCACTCTCACGCCGGCGTAACCTCTGGCCGATGCGAGAGCGAGTTTCTCATGCCAACGGCCTGTTACTCTCTTGAGATCAAACGTGCCACCCTGCAGATACCAGTCGCGGGCTGAGACAATTTCTATACTGGGATCCTTGAGGTATCGATCAAGGTCAGGCACCGCGTCTTTCAGCGCATCTATGGCTTCTTCGACTGTCAAAGGCTCGGCAACAACCCACAGGCAAAACTCCTCGCCTTCCAATCCGGTCTTGCAGTATGAGATCGACGTGTCGAGGAGATCCCTTTTTGTCTCATAGAAGAGACAAAAGTGGGTACCCCAGGGCATGTCGCCAACGGCGTCGATTCCGGTCTTGCGTGTCTCAGGTGCCATCGCGGTCATCCCCAATCTTCAGCTTGGGATCGTTGCCGGCACGAACCGGACAGGCAGAGCATCCGGCTCTCTGACAAAACTTCACGCTTCACCCACGGCACATCGTGCCAGCCGGCTCAAGCGCAGTCTGCTGCCAATGTTATGGAGAGACACAACGTGTGCCGCCTTCCGCGAATCGGATTTTCATCCGCGGGAATGTTCGTTAGGCGGTGTGATCTCCACCGTTCAACATGGAATAGCTTACCAAAAGACGCGATTTTGTCCACCGACGACTGTTGTGATGAGGCGCCAAACCTGCCGATTTGCCTGTTTAACTTCCGACCATGTTCCAATTGGCTCAACCTGAAAACCGCCAAGACACTCGGATTGGATCTGCCAGCAACAATGCTGGGCCGCGCCAACGAAGTATTCGAATGAGCGGCGACTTACGAGTCGGCACCTCTGAGACATGCCGACCAACTCCGCATATGTCTGCTTATCGGGATAGACCGGAAGTGGTCAGCCCACGGTCAAGACGACGGGTTTGCCCCTGAGCGTCGAAATGGCGCTTTCAGGAGGCCAACCGGGGGGCTAGGATAACTACGTGCAAGCACCTCAGCGCAGATGCCCGCCTGCGGCTCCTCCGCGGCTGGCATCAGCGAAAAATCATGGGAGGATTTCGCGATGAAATCGCTGGCCTATGTAACTCTATTTGCGCTCGCGCTTACCCCGAGCTACGGCTTCGCTCAACAGTCACCCGGCCACAAGATGAGCGACGAAGAGCTGATTAAGCTGTCACTGTCCGCGGCACCCGAGGCCATCGCTAAAGACGCAACGATCGTCGCTATGGATCATGACGGCAAGATGCGGACCTTGCGCAAAGGAACCGGGCAGTGGACGTGCATGCCGGGTCACGCCGATCCGGCCAACCCCGATCCGATGTGTGGCGATCAAAATGCCATCGAATGGGCGGCGGCATGGATGGATCACAAGGAGCCGCCGGCGAATAAGGTAGGGTTCATGTACATGCTCCGAGGGGACGGAGGTGCAAGCAATACCGACCCCTATGCAACAAAAGAAGAGCCAAGCAACAATTGGGTTAAAACCGGCGCACACGTAATGATCGTGGGCTCTGGCGCTAAGATGTTGGATGGTTATCCACGCGACGCGAAGGCCGACCCAACGAGGCCCTATGTGATGTGGCCTGGCACGCAATACGAGCATTTGATGCTGCCGGTCCGCTGATCTCGCGATCCTGCGTCCGCGCCCGTACGGTTCTGCGCGGGTTGCGCCTTGCAAGCGCGTTGAAGTCTGCCGTCTGCGATGACGGCCGCGGCAAAGCCTAGCGAGCAGCCGCGAACCGAGTCTTGCGTGGCGTCCGGTAACGGCCGCTGCGAAGCGTAGACAGGGAGGTTGTAGGCCGGAATGAAGTGAACGGGAAAATAGCCCCGAAATCGATCGTGATCGGAGTAGCTGACCCTATCCCGTAACGGGGAAGGCGGAATCGCAGGCCGCGACAACGCGAGCGGTCTGAGGTGCTCCCGGGGTTCGTACCGCCAGCATGCAACCAAAGGAAGCAGCGTGAACAAGGGAGATTCGACGTGGAACAGGTGTCGCTGTCGCAGTGACGATGGATAATCCACCAAAGCGGCGAGGCCCTTCCGCAGATCAAGAGCGATCCTGAGTACCGCCACGAAACGGCGGCCGAGATTGCCTGCAAGAATAGGATCAATAGTGAACTTGGAGCGGCGAACGATGCCTAACGGCCGCAGGCGAGGCCAGCATACAGGCGTCGCAAGCAATCTCGACAAGCCTTAAGGCGAATGGTAAACTAAAGCCTTCCGGGGACAATTATGCGACGACGACTGGAAGTATTCATTCCAATCGTAGTGCTCTCGATACTGGTGCAAATATTCGCGCCGGTCGCGGCATTTCGTCTTGTTGCCGATGCGGTCTCGGACCCGCTGTCCATGGGATCGATCTGTTCTGAAATGATGTCGTCTCCGGCCGATCCGCGAACGGCTCCGACGCAACAATCTCACGGAGGTTGTTGTGTGTTCTCCGCGGCTGGTCATAGCGTCGTCGCCATTGCGGTCGATCCGCCTCCCTTCATCTTCGTAATCCTGCAGCGTCAATACCAGCGGGTATCCTGGCTGGAAGCCACAAACCTGATGCCGACAGTACGGGTCGGCTCGAACGCCCAAGCTCGCGCTCCACCGCAGTTGACGTGAACCCCGGCGGCCCCGGCTGCCGATGCATTCACATCAACACTTGCGGAGATTTTTCATGTCTATCCATCTTTGGCGTGCGGGCATGTTGATGCTCGCGATAGCGCTCGTTCCGCTTGGTCGAACCGACGCACACGAGATCGTCGGAAACCGCTTCTTTCCCGCAACGATTGGCATCGATGATCCGGGTGTTAACGACGAACTATCGCTACCGACCGTCGATAGCTTCAAGACCGGCGACGTGCCGCCAGTCCGGCAGCGCGATGTATCCGCGGAGTTCTCCAAGCGGATCACGGAGGATTTCGCGGTTTCGTTCGGCTCGACTTACACGTTCCTTGGTCCGATCGATCCAACGGCAGCGGGAGCCAACGGTTTCCAGAACCTCGAGACCACGTTCAAATACCGCGTCTTTAAGAATCCCGAACATGAGTTCGTGATGTCTGTGGGCCTCACTGTCGAATGGGGTGGGACGGGCGCGCAGGGCGTTGGCGCCGACCCGTTTCACACATACACGCCGACGATTTGGTTCGGAAAAGGGTTCGGGGATCTTCCAGACACCCTATCCTGGATCAGGCCGGTCGCGGTAACCGGGCAGATCGGCTACGCCATCCCGGCAAGAGGATCCACGACGACCTTCAGTATCGATCCAGACAGCGGTGATCTGACGGCTGATACCGAGTTCCATCCGAGGGTGCTCAATTGGGGAGGCACGATCCAGTACAGCATGCCGTATCTCAAGACGGCAGTCGTCGATCTTGGCTTGCCGGATTTCATCAATCATTTGATCCCGCTCGTTGAAGCGACATTGCAAACCCCGATCTCGAACACTTTTACTTCGGGAACTCAAACCACCGGCACCATCAATCCCGGCGTCCTTTGGGTCAGCAATAAGTGGCAGTTTGGCATCGAAGCATTGATCCCGATCAACCGCCAGAGCGGCACCAACGTCGGGGTGATCGCGCAATTGCACTACTATCTCGACGACATCGATCCGCGCGGCATCGGCAAGCCGATCTTCGGCGGCCCGGTGCAGCCCGCCAGCCCCTTTCCAAGGAATTGACCATGCGACGCTCGTCTCTTATCGGAGTAATCCCGCTACTGAGCTTGCTTGCCGCGAATGAAGCTTCCGCCCACGCCTTTCTCGATCGTGCCGAGCCCCGCGTGGGCAACAAAGTCGCGACACCGCCTCACGAAGTGACGTTGTGGTTTACGCAGAAGCTGGAGCCAGCGTTCAGCAACGTCACCGTGACCAACGCGGCCGGTCAGCGCGTCGATACGGGTAAACCGCGCATTAGCGGCGACCAGATGTCGGTATCGCTGCGCCCGGGCGGTACCGGAACATACCATGTGACGTGGCACGTGCTTTCGGTCGATACCCATACGACCGAGGGCAATTTCACGTTTCAGGTCGGGCAGTGAGGCTTCGGGGGAAAGAGCGATGAGCTGGCTTTGGGCCGAGGTTGACGGCTCGCTGATCGTGACGCGGACGGTCCATTTCGCCGCTTCGGTGTCGTTGGCCGGCGCCCTGATGTTCCGCGGCCTGGTCGCGGAACCGGCGTTGCACGCGGTGCCGCCGGCGGCCGCGCTTGTTGGGAAGCAAGTCCGCGGGGTGGCTTGGATCGGGCTTGCCGTCGCCGTGGTCTCCGGGCTGATCTTGGTGCTGTTGCTGACGATGTCGTTGAGCGGCGAGAGCCTTGGCGAAGCGGTGACGTCGGGGGCGCTGCGCGACGTGCTCAACTTGACGCAATTTGGATTGGTGTCGCAGGTCCGTTTGGCGCTCGCGATCGTGCTGGCGATTTGTCTGGCGTTTGAACGCTCCGCGCTGTGGCGTTGGCTCGGGCTGGCGGCCGCGGTGTCGCTGGCTGCCTCGATTGCATGGACCGGACATGCTGCGTCGACGCCCTTTACATTGGGATATCTCCATATCGCCAGCGATGCGTTCCATTTGGCCGCAGCCTCGGCCTGGATCGGCGGCCTGGTGCCGCTGGTGCTCCTGCTCGGTGCAGTCAGGTGCCATCGAGGCTGGGCTCCGCTGGAACTTGACGTCATCCGGCGATTTTCAACGCTTGGCATGGCCAGTGTCGCGGCGCTGATCCTGTCGGGGTTCGTCAATGCCTGGATCCTGGTCGGTTCGTTTCGCGGTCTAGTTTTTACCGTTTATGGGCAGCTCCTGATGCTCAAGCTTGCCGCCTTCGCCGTGATGCTGGCGTTCGCCGCGTTCAACCGCTTCGTCCTGACTCCGCGGCTCGCGTTGTCTTCCGACCAAGCGCGCCAAGATGCGCTTCGTGCTCTCTTGCGCAATACATGGATCGAGATTGCTTTGGGGCTCTCGATCGTCGCTATCGTCGGCGTGCTCGGAACGCTGCATCCCGCCGTTCACCTCCTGCAATGAAACCACAAAACAGGAGGCAACAAATGCAGATCAAAAATTTACCTTCGCAGCGATCGTCTGCGCCGCCGTGCTTGCATTTGTCCAGGGAGCGCCTGCGCGCGCCGAGGAGGTCAAAGCCGGTGATCTCGTCATCACAGAGGCCTGGACCCGCGCCACGCCGAAGGGGGCCAAAATCGGTGGCGGATATCTCACCATCGAGAACAAGGGAACCGCGCCCGACCGGCTGATCGGCAGTTCGGCCGATATCGCCGGCAGCGTGCAGGTCCACGAAATGTCGATAGACAAGGGCGTGATGAAAATGCGCCCACTGGAGAACGGACTTGCGATCGAGCCGGGCAAAACTGTCAAGCTCACGCAGGGCGGCGATCATCTGATGATGATGAAAGAGCCCGATCAAGAAGGGCGACAAGCTGATCACGCTGGAGTTCGAGAAGGCCGGCAAGGTGTAGGTGTCCCTCGACGTCGAGGGCGTGCAGGGACCGACTGCCTCTCCCAGTTCTGGCACCAAGAAGGGTAGAAAGGTATGTCGCCCGGGATGAAGATGTGAGAATTTGGGTTGAGGGCGATACCCGTAAGGCAACAAAGCGTTGGTCTTCGGTGGTCGCCGAGTTGCCGCGAGGATTGAACGATATTGGAAATGTCATTGGCTTCCGCTGTTGGCAGATAATGTTGCAAAAGTCGAAAGTTGCAACGGTCTGAATTTCTGGCGAGAACTTGAAGCGCGAAGAGATCGATAATTCGTATAGCGTCAGTCGCGCTACCGAAGTCGCCTATGAGTTTAGCGTGAGGCGACGAGGTCCATCACATCTCTACATGAAAACCGAGCCCGCGGCCCTCGGAAATTTTTATGCCTTCTGCAAAACGACTTTTGCAACAGTATCGGCACCTTTGAGACATACCGACCGTATCGAGCGATGTCCGCTTTGGAGTGTGACCCGGAAGACATTTGCTCAGGCTGAGTTCTTCTCAGTTTGACCCGCAGCGGACAAGCCCGTATCGCCCGCATAAGGACGAGGCTGAGGCGATAAAACGGCGTACCTGTACGGCCCAACAAAACTAATATGACGTTTTGGTTTCCGTTGCCGGCTGCGGCAGCGGGTGAACAGGGTACGTAGGGAATACGGCGGCGTCGCCTCCGGCGCGCCGTGACTGTGGTAACCACACGGAAAGGTTCACGCTGGACCGATCGAATATCTTTCGAGGGCGCACGTTGCCGAAAAACAACTGTTTGGAAAGCGAGCCTTCGGGTTCCAAAGCCTTTAGTGAAGCAGAGGCGCTCTGCGCCGCATCGACGTCAGGCACTTGCGCGATAACGGTTAGAATACCGATCTGACGCTCATCGGGCTGAAACAACAGCCAGACGCTCGCCAAGCCTGCCTCCATGGCCGCTTCGAGCACCAGCGTCCAGCGCGCCTGAAGGTAATCGATCGACATCTCGCCTGTATACTCGAAGCGTTCAAATCTGTGAGCGAAATGGACCGCGATTGGAGCAAAATCGTAAGCTCCGACGACATGCCAAGCGAGCTTATCCACGCCAATGAAAAATGGTCGCTCCCAAAATTTCACACCTTTCTCAAGTTCAAGTTCTTCGGTGAAACGCACGTAGTCTACGGCATTCTCCCATGTGTCGAAGAGATAGCGTCCTCCCGATTGGCGCAAACCTGTAGCTGGATCGAAGCGCAGCGGCGCATATTTGTGACGCATGCCGGGGCGGACGTCCATTTTCCTCCGTCCCACGTCAAGATTGGTGACGACTTGTTGCAACGGCAAACCGGGCGCCAAGTCAAAGTCTGACGTAAAAGCGGCTTTGCACGCGATCGGGCCTGCTTCATAGCTGATAATCATTGGGAAATCCTCTCACACGCGTCTGGCAAGGTTCGTCGGCGCGACCCAAATCGGCCGATACTTTGGCGTAGGTTTCATCGATGCGGTGAACGTCGTACGATGTCCTCCATACGCGAGCCGGGAGACCCCGTGATCAATCGCGTCCCGCGCCGGAGCGTCAGGTAATTCCACACCCAGTTCGTAGCCACCATGGCGCGATTGCGGAAACCGATCAGGTAATAGATGTGTGCGACACTCCAGACGAGCCAACCCAGCAAGCCGGTGAGCCTCAGCCAGTGAATTTGTACGATTGCGCTCTTGCGCCCGATCGCCGCGATTGAGCCGAGGTGGCGGTAACGAAATGGCAGGGATGTCTTCAACTCGTTGCGAGCGATTAGTAGCTTCGCGACATATTTTCCCTGTTGCTTAGCGAGCCCCGCGTCGCCCGGAATCGGATCGCCGTTCGCGCCGAGCGTGAGCGCGGCGTCACCGATGACGAAGATGTTCGGATGTCCGGGAACCGAAAGGTCCGGCTCGACTATGACACGGCCGTCGCGATCGTGTTCTGCGCCGACCCATTCGGCGACGGGCGTTGCCTTGACGCCCGCGGCCCAAAGAATGGTGCGGGCCTCGATACGTTCCGCGCCGATCGACACACCGCCGCTATTGCATTCGGTGACACCGGCTCTGAGACGCACCTCAACTCCGAGTTGTTCAAGCGAGCGCCGTGCCGTTTCGGACAGTGACGGGTGGAAGGATGTCAGCAACCTTGCCGCGGCCTCGACCAGGATGATGCGAGCGGAGCTCGGGTCGATGACGCGGAAGTCTGACGCAAGCGAGCGATTGGCAAGTTCCGCGATGGAGCCCGCCACTTCGACGCCGGTCGGACCGCCGCCCACGACGACGAAATTCAACAGCCGCCGACGCTCGTCCGCGTCCGGCTCGGTTTCAGCGAGCTCGAAGGCGAGCAGAATCCGCCGGCGAATACAAGTGGCATCGTCGATGGTCTTGAGACTGGGTAAAATGTGTACCCAGTTGTTGTCGAAATAGGCATGTTCCGCGCCGGTGGCGATGATCAGATCATCGAACGGTATGCGGCGCCCTTCAGCAAGGACCTCACAGCGCGCGACATCAACTCCCGAGACTTCGGCCAAAACTACCTTGACGTTGTCGGCGTGCCGAAGAATGCCACGGATTGGAGAGGCGATGTCGGCTGGTGACAGGTTTGCAGTCGCCACCTGATATAGCAGCGGTTGGAACAGGTGATAATTGTGTTGATCTACAATTGTAACGTCGAACGCCGTCTTCGCCAGACGTTTGGCGACGGTTAGACCACCAAATCCGGCTCCGACGATGACGATGCGGGGATGAGCCTCTGTTGTGGTCTGAGGCATCGCAAATCGTTCGTGTTGGCGCACGTCTCGCTCCTCCGATCGCCGCTTACGCTGCACGTGGTGGACCTGATTTACCTAGCTGGAAAACGCACGTTAATGTCCATGCGCCGCAATTTCATGCTCATTCGTCTCAACTCGGTGCCGGCGAGACTGACTCCCGGCTTTGACCGATTGCGGGCATCCGCCAGAGTATTGGGACGCAAACCTCTCCGGCTTCAGCTACCCGTGGTTCCATGAACGTTGCGAGGAATTGCTGGCACTGAGCAAGAACATTTCAGGTGCCGAGCGACGCTGGATTCGCTAGGCGTCGCTTTCTACGCATATCACCAATGCTCTCGCGATTTGCGCGATATCAAGCCGGGCCTTGTTCAAGAGCCAGGTCTGCTGTTGGCCCGAAGCTGTTGATGCCCGATGGGCAGAGCATGTCTGCTCTGCCCCAGTGACTCAGACATCAACTTGTTCGGCAATCGCGAGCGCGTCGTCGACCTCGATGCCGAGATAGCGCACCATGCTTTCGATCTTGGTGTGGCCGAGCAAGAGCTGCACGGCTCGCAGATTCCCCGTGCGCCGGTAGATCAGCATTGCCTTGGTCCGGCGCAGGGAGCGGGTGCCAAACACCTTCGGGTCAAGCCCGATGCTTGCCACCCAGTCGGCAAGAAGGCGAGCATATTGGCGGGTTGTCATCGATCGATCGCGCCCACGGCGCCCGGTGAACAAGTGCTCACCTGGCCTCTTGCCGGCTTCCTTCAAGAAGTCGTCAACGGCTTGTCGGGTTTGATCCGTCAACTCGAACTTGACTGGTCTTCCGGTCTTCTTCTGCCGGACGGTCGCGCGATCGACCGCATAGCCATTCGGAGCGACATCCTCGACCCTCAAGGCGACGACGTCGCAACCACGCAACTTGCTGTCGATCGCGAGGTTGAAAAGGGCAAGGTCGCGGTTCGTCTTTCTATCAGGAGCCGGGTTCGGATGGACCAAACTTGGTTTGGCCGCAGCGGAGGTTTGGCTCCGATCAGCTTTCCCTTGTTCCAGGGTATCCGGCGAGCTCTAGTGAAAGGCTGTTTTCCTCACGCATGATCATACTCCTCGGTTTGTGAGGGTGTCGAGCATGCGTGATGACGCGGAGATCGGGTCTGCTTTTAAAGTCTTGCGGCCGTAGGGGTGCCACGTGCCACCTTAGGTCCGCAGCTTTTGATCGAGAGCGGACCATCATCAGGATTTTGAAGTGCTCATTCGACGACGCGTCTCGTTGCCATCGACATCGAGGGCAATTTGCTCGCGCGCGGTCGCGCAGATCGCGTGGAGTGAAAGACGTTGCGCAATCAGCGCGTGTATGCCTAATGGAGCTCGTGGGGCGAGGAAACAGCGAGACAATTGCCAGCCGTTCGTTGTTTGCCGTCGGTTTGTAACTGGGCGCTTTCCAATATCGAGACGGGGCATCTAATGAGGTCGAAGATCGGGGCGCTGCCCCTTTTGCTTGTCGGATTTTTGCTGGCGAGTTGCGCGAGTCCACGTGGCCTCGACGAGACACGTCAGATTTTCGCTTCTATCAAGTCCGCTTATGAGCTTCTGAACATTCAGAAGGTTACAGCTGGCGATTTGATATGCACAACGGATTGTCGTGTGCACCCGATGCACCCAGATCGTGTCACCATAAAGTTCGAAGGTTCGCTTTCCGCGAACACCTACCTGCGCTGCGCTCGATCAATATGAAAAAAAATTTCGCGGGCTTGCGGGTTAACAGAGGACCCTGCTGACATACACAAATAAGGCCCGAGCCAACTGGCTATCCAAGCGGTTACTTCTAGCTAGTTCCTTGACGGCAATGGCTCGTGCCGCTGGCTGTACGAAATCAACGATGCTCGTGACCTCTCCGAGAGTTGTGTCAAACCATTCAGCGCCGGGAGCTTGGCGCTTCGAACCTCGCGCTTCGAGCGTCGAATGGATCGCATCCTCGACGGCAGCGACCCGCTGCACTTCCCATGTCATTAGAATTACTGGGAACTCAAAACAGTATGTGGTCTTGGCGCTGTTGGGCTACTCTCGCCTGAGCGTCGTCGGTCGTTGTCAATCCAACTTTGATTGGAAACTTGCCGGCTTTCCTGATTCTCGAGGGGAACGAGTATCCGGTATTCCTGACCGCCTGCTTGAACAATAAAACGCCACGCTTGAACTCATCTTAAAGGACATCCAGCTCGCTAATGCGTGGCGCAAACACCCTTGTGCGCGCCGTAGCCGCTCATTTGCAGGCCTCTCTCAAAGTCGTGGAGACTTCCGTTCGCCCCATCCCCGAGTGAATTTTCTCGGAATAAAGACCTCGGAGAGCTGATCCCACAATTGCGTCAGGTAGCTTTTGGTTGTTCGCAGTGTAGTAATCCCGGGCGCCAGTAAGACCGAAGGTTTCAGCTAGGCCAACTCGGATACATGCCAATGATGCATTCTCTTGCACAACGGCGAAGGAACTCGCCTTCTCACCGTTCACTTCAAAATCGATCTCGCCGCACTTGGGCACAATGTTTCTTAAATTCTCCGCCCACCCCTCAGCATTGATCGTCGTATTACCGTGCTGACCAAGCCTTACTTGAAAGAATTTTAATGCCGTCTCTCTCAAACGCTCAGCGCCACTCTCGATATCGGGATGAATTACAATTACGAGATCTGGCAGGGACCCGTTGCTGAATTGATCTACCTTAACGAGATTCAACCCACTTTGCTGCGATATAAAGTTCAGCTCAGCTTCGATTGATTTAACGATGCCTGCGTCTCTTTCATTCGAAAGGATGCCGAACCGCACTTCCTTATTCCACTTGCTGACGACCTTTATTTGCGCATCCTCAGACGGCAACCAAAGCGATGCCGCCTCAACACATTGAGTTGAAGCTTGCGAAAACGCCGACAACGGAAAGATTAGAAGTCCGCCCAAGATCAGGAAGCACCTCGTCGAAAAACACATCGGTCGTGGCGTTGGGCTTGGACCCGAATATATTGCATTTCGCGTGACCATTTCCCGCACGGCTAGACGCCCTCCATTGCATCTAGAACGAACTGGATTGGGTTGGGTCGAGGAGCGTGTTCGGCTCTGTACGAAGTCTTAGCCCAGCCGCCCTTGCCTATTGTGAAGGGCGGGAACGTCGGTATCTGAAAACGCGGTGCCTCCCAGAAAGAAACTAACTTGCCGCCTTCGCTGGAAACAAGTCTGAGTTCGAGCGCGCTCCCCGCAACGCGAGTTGCGTCGTCTTCGTAATGCGACGGAGCATCTATGTCGGCCAGTAATTCTAGGTGGGGCTCAGCGATTTCCGGTATGTCCAAATCCTTGCCGTTTTGCTTTCCAGCCTCTGTAAGCGTCACGCAGGGATTCGGAACGCGCTTGCTTCGCGTCCGAATGGCGCGCTCGTCTTTGCCAGCTTCGACACAACTCAAGCTAGGCACCCGCTCAAAGCTGTACCCAATAATCACCGATCAAGCCACACGCCTTTTCGAAACGACCAAGGGCAACCAATGTACTTGGAAGAAATCCGTCCTCGAAGCGCAACCCTGAGACGAAAACACGGGGCTTGTTGTCATGCGCGATGTGTAGGCGCGGCCAGGACGCCACGTCTGCTCGACGTGCTTGGGGGGCTTCATATACTGCCCAGAAATAGGCGTAACAATAATTTGCAAGCGGGAACGCTACTATTCCGGCCAACAACGCCGCTATCAGGTAGGATCGGCGGCGCACAGCTGCGATTGCTGCGCATATGAATCCAATGCACAACCCATAGAATGGCAGATAGAGCAAAAAAAGAATAAAACTTACTTCGGATGCTAACCTGCTCATAGGCGAACGCTTCTCACGACACCAACCGGAAACGAACAGACCAGCCGGAAAATCATCACCGCCGCTTGCAGTCGCAAGCATTGGTCAGGGGGGCGTGCACGGGGCCAAATTTCATGCCACAACCCTAAGTACTTATTTCTTAACTAACCAATACTCGCCTTCGATGATATTCAGAAATTGACACTCGATCTGCGTGAGGTCAACGTCCGTTTCTGGCACAAATGCGAAGTGTCGACCGCATCGAGTTACGTCCGAGTTTGGAGGGTGGTCTCAACCGGTCGACGCAACACTTTATCTTGAAGGAGAGATAGAGTGTGGTTTGATGGGTCACAAATTTCATAGAGGGTTTACGGCGGCGGAGAAGACGGAGTTATGGGATCGCTGGAAGCGCGGAGAGTTCGAAGGCGATCGGACGAGCTTTTGGTAAGCATTCATCGTCGATCTATTTTTTGGTGGCTCCGCATGGTGGGATTCGTCCTGCCCAGCGGCGTCGCTCCAGGTTGGCCTTGACGCTTGCGGAACGTGAGGTGATTTCCAGAGGCGTTACGGCACATCAATCGGCACGATCGATCGCTAGGTTGCTCGGCCGCTCACCCTCGACGGTGAGCCGGGAAATGAGTCGCAATGGCGGCTGTGATCGCTACTGAGTGCGCTTGCGGACGAGAATGCCTGGGCGCGAGCTCGTCGTCCAAAATGTTGTAAGTTGGCGATCAGTCCGCGGCTACGGCGAGCTGTGGCGGGCAAGCTCAGATTGGATTGGTCGCCCGAGCAGATAGCCGGTTGGCCGAAGAGAACGCATCCTGAAGACGGGTGTAATCAGGTGTCACACGAGACGATCTACCGCAGCCTATTTGTAGAAACACGTGGCGTGCTCAAGAAAGAGCTGCTTCGTCATCTTCGATCGAAGCGCTCGATGCGTCGCTCCCAGCCGGTTGATCCGAACGGCGATAGGCGGGGGCATATCAAGGATATCGTCTCAATCCGTCAGCGACCGGCGGCGGTTGAAGATCGGGCGGTGCCTGGCCATTAGGAAGGCGATCTGTTGTCCGGGCCGAACAACAGCTATATCGCAACCTTGGTCGAGCGTCATACGCGTTAAGTGATGTTGGCCAAGGTGGCCGGTAAGGACACCCGAACGGTAGTCACCGCGCTGATCAAACAGGCGAAGAAGCTGCCAAAGGAGCTGTATAAGTCGCTGACCTGGGACCGGGGAAAGGAACTTACGGATCATCGTCGCTTTACGTTGGCGACCAACATCGACGTGTATTTTTGCGATCCGCAAAGCCCGTGGCAGCGCGGATCGAACGAGAACACCAATGGCCTGCTGAGGCAGTACTTTCCAAAGGGCACCGACTTGTCGATGCACTCGCAAGCCTATCTGAACAAAGTGGCTCGTCAGCTAAACGAACGACCACGTGAGACCTTGCAATTTGAAACCCCAGCGGAGAGATTTAACGCCTGTGTTGCGTCGACCGGTTGAGCCGGCAGAGGCAAAGCGGAAAACATCTACTCGCGATGAGTATTTCGCATTTTGACCCGAATGTATGGTCCGGCCGTGCGTCGCAAGAAGATTTCGTCGAATTGGCGGCGGCGGTCCTGCATCAATGTATCCGGCCTCCGATTGGAGCGTGTTGTGCTCCGGGCCATCATGGATATCAGCGCGCGTGCGTTCTGATTAGCGGACAGGCCTCGGTTGGGCCATTTGGGTCACCAGGGTTCGCACGCGCTCGGAAGACCGATCCTCCATTCGTCTTGTCCTCTCGCAGACCTCGGCTGGAAGCTGTTGATAGGTTACGTCATCGCTTGCTCCTCCTATCGCGCAGTTCCTTTGTTCGAGCCAAGGACCGTTCCTTCGTCCCGGCCCGCACAACGTCGATCGCGTCGCGCGCAAGGGCGGTCAAGGCCGGCCGTCGCGCTGGGCTTGCGGCTGGCTCCGGCGTTGCCAGGCTGCGCCTTGACCGCGCCGAGCACGGCGCGAGGATCAAGCGGGTCGGACGCCTGCATCGTCGGTCCTCGTCAGCTCGAAGGCGCGTCCTTTGGCCAGCACCGCCCAGGCGATGCGGGCAAGCTTGTTGGCGAGCGCGATCGCCAGCACGTTGTGGTGCAACCGCCTCTTGGCGGCTTCGATCCAGGATTTGAGCCCGTAACGTTCCCAGTTCTTTATCCTGACCAGCACAACCCATGCCGCCTGCACAAACAGAACGCGCAGGTAGCGATTGCCGCGCCTCGAGATTTTGCCGAGGATCGTGCGGTCTCCCGTCGAGATCTGCTTGGGCACCAGTCCGAGCCAGGCGCCGAAGTCGCGGCCTTTGGAGAATACATCTCCAGTGCCGATCGCAGCCACCAGGGCGCTCGAAATGATCGGCCCGATGCCAGGCACCGTCATCAGGCGCGCACACGCCTGATCTTGACGGGCCAGTGCTTCGATCTCGCCGGAGAGGCCATCGATGCGCTGATCCAGCCGGCGCCAGTCGCCTGCCAACTCCTCGATGACACGCAGCATGCGGGGCGAAAGGGCATCGGTGCGCGTCGCAAGGATGGTGGGCAGTTCCGTACGCAGGAAGCCGATACCCTGGCGCACGGCGATCCCGCGTTCCAGCATGAACGCGCGAATCTGATTGATGATGCCGGTGCGTTGCGACACCAGCCGCTCGCGCACCCGATGCAGCGCCTGCAGATCCAGTTGCTCCGCGGTCTTGGTCGCCACGAACTTCATCGTCGGACGCTGCACGGCTTCGGCAATCGCTTCGGCATCATTGAAGTCGTTCTTCTGTCCCTTGCTATAGGGGCGGACATATTTGGCCGGCATCAGCCTGGCATCGTGACCCAGCGATACGAGTTTGCGGCTCAGGTGATGTGCGCCGACGCAGGCTTCCATGCCGATCAGGCAAGGCGGTATATTGGCGAGCCGCGCTTCCACTTGGCCACGCGACCACTTTTGCCGCAGCACGATGGCGCCGCGCGCATCGTGGCCCACAGCGTGGAACGAGTTCTTGCCGATATCGATGCCGATCACGGCGATCGCGGTATTGGGTGTCTGAGACATGGCGTGCTCCTTGTCTTTGGCGCCCCTTGCCAGCTTCGCTTGCTGGCGGGGCAGGAGCACGGCCGGACCGTCCCATTAGCGGTCATGGTGGTTAGAACTCGCGGTGTGGCCGCGGGCAAACGTCAAGTGCGATAAACCAAGGTATAGGACGGCCTGTACTGAGGCGCGATTGAAGCGCGCCGACGGGCGATTGTACCGTCATGCCGAGCACAAGGCGCTAGGAACCACTTCAAAATGACGGCAAGATTACGCCCAAAAGCGCGCAAGAGCCAAACCCGTTCCGCATAGACTGCTAGTCCAAACATGGCGAGTGCGCTAGGCGATATCTGCTCGCGCCAGGAGGCGGACTAGCCCGATAGGATGCGAGCCAATGCTCCTCGTTCGCGTTGAACTGCCCGCGGGCAAAGCCGCCGATTATCGAGCATCGGTGGGCGAAGTAATCCAGGAAGCCATGCATGCGGCACTCAAGGTTCCGCTGGAAGAGCGGTTCCAGATCTTCACCGAGCATGCGCCCGGCAACCTTGTGATCGACCGGACCTACCTCGGGATCGACCGATCCGCCGATGCGATCGTGGTCCAGGTGACGCTTAACGAAGGTCGTGATGCCGCCGTGAAAAGGAACTTCTACGGGACGTTGGCGGACGGCCTGTGCGAGCGCGTCGGGCTGCGCCCCGAGGACCTTGTGGTCAACCTCGTCGAAGTGAAACGCGAGAACTGGTCGTTCGGCCGCGGCGAGGCCCAGTTCGTCTGACGCAAAACATCTGGCGCCTGCCCTCGTTCAAGGGAGAGACATGATGATACGATGTGTGCGGATCTGGACAGGCGAGCATAGCGACTCGCTGTTCGAGGAAGGGACGATCGACCTTCCGAAGGGCGAGCGCGGCGATGTCCTCAGCGACAAGATCATGTCGTCGAGCATCTCGTTCCGCGAGACCAAGTCGGGCGGCGCCTTTGCGCGGCACGACGCGCCAACCCGCCAGCTCGTCATCACCTTGTCTGGCACGCTTGAGTTCAAGACCGCCAAGGACGAGATCTTCACGATCCGTCCCGGCGACATTTTACTGGCCGAGGATACGACCGGCACCGGGCACAGCTGGCGGCTCGTCGATGACCAACCCTGGCGTCGCGCCTATGTGATTTTGGTGCCCGACGTCGCGGTCCCGTTCCGCAAAGCGGATCACTGATCTCGGGCGAAGGGTTCATCTCATCGCCGCCACGACGCGCATCACCAGATCCAACACGCGCTCGATTTCGTTAAAGGAGAGCTTCCCATGCCCACCAGGAGCAATTCGGATAAACCCGACGTCGTTCTGATCGGCGCGGGCATCATGAGCGCGACGCTCGGAACCTTCTTGAAGGAGCTCGAACCGTCGCTAACCGTCGCCATGTTCGAGACGCTTCACGATTGCGCACAGGAGAGCTCCGAGGGCTGGAACAACGCTGGAACCGGCCACGCCGCCAACTGCGAGCTAAACTACACGCCTCAGCGCAAGGACGGCAGCGTCGATATCTCCAAGGCGCTGGAGGTCAACACCGAGTTCGACCTATCACGCCAACTCTGGTCGTTCCTGATCAAAAAGGGTGCGATCCCCGACCCGCGCGCCTTCATTCATCCGTGCCCGCACATGAGCTTCGTCTGGGGCGCTGGCAATGTCGCGTTTCTGCGCAAGCGATTCAAGGAGATGTCGGCCAACCACTGCTACTATGGCATGGAGTACAGCGAGGACCGCACCAAGATCGGTGAGTGGGCGCCGCTCATCATGGACGGGCGGGACGACAAAGAGCCGTTTGCGGCCACCCGCATCATCACCGGCACCGATGTCGACTATGGCGCGCTAACCCACCTGCTTTTCAAACATTTGTCCGATCAGCCCGGCTTCAGCGTTCACTATAATCGCAAGGTCGTTGGCCTCGATCGAGAGAACGACGGGCGCTGGCGCGTGTCGGTCGAGGACACTTACGATGGCGGGGCGGCAACCGTGTCGGCCAAATTCGTCTTCATCGGAGCGGGCGGCGGCGCCCTGCCGTTGCTGCAGAAGTCGAAGATCTCCGAAGGCAAAGGCTATGCCGGATTTCCCGTCAGCGGCATCTGGTTGCGCTGCGACGTTGACGCCATAAGCCATCGCCACCATGCCAAGGTCTATGGCAAGGCCGCCGTAGGTTCGCCGCCGATGTCGGTGCCGCACCTCGACACACGCATTATCGGCGGGAAGCACTCGCTGCTGTTCGGGCCTTATGCCGGCTTCTCTACCCGCTTCCTCAAGCATGGCGAACTTACGGATCTGTTCACGTCACTGACCTTCGAAAACGTCATTCCACTGCTCGATGTCGCGCGCGACAATGTCCGCCTGTCCGAATATCTCATTGGCCAGGTCCTGCAGAGTTCGAACCAGCAGTTTGCGACCCTCAAGAAGTTCTTCCCGCGCGCCGTGAAGAGGGATTGGAGAGAGGCTGTCGCCGGGCAGCGCGTCGAAACCATAAAGCCGCACGAGAGCAAAGGATTGCTCAAGCACGAGGAAGGTGAGCTTGAGTTCGGCACCGATCTCGTGGTGAGCGAAGACAAGTCGGTCGTGGCGCTGCTGGGCGCCTCGCCGGGCGCCTCCACGGCCGCGTCTATCTCGATCGACGTGCTGAAGAAGTGCTTCGGAAACGAACTGACCGAAGGCGCCTGGCTGCCCCGGTTGAAGGCGATCATTCCTACCTACGGGATTGATCTCAAGACCGATGCGGACGCCTGCCGGCGCACCCGCGCCGAAACCGCGCCGGTTCTCAAGATCGAGAACGTCTGAGCACCTCCAGACCTGCGCATCCGCCACCACGCGAGAAAGACTCTACGCCCTCCGTGGTCAAACCCAGGAGAGATCCATGGTCGAGATGAGAAAAGAGACCGACAGCCTCGGAGTGGTCGAGGTGCCCGCGGACAAGCTGTGGGGTGCTCAGACCCAGCGCTCGCTCGAGCATTTCAGTATCGGGAAAGATTTAATTCCCCGCGAAATGATCACGTCCTACGCCATCTTGAAGAAGGCCGCCGCCACCGCTAACCACGCGAGCAAGCGGCTTGACGATCGGCGATACAAACTAATCATTCAGACCTGCGACGAAATCCTCGCCGGCCAGCACCACGACATGTTTCCGTTGCATGTCTGGATGACCGGCAGCGGCACCCAGTTCAACATGAACGTCAACGAAGTGATCTCCAACCGTTGTTGCCAGCTCGCAGGCACTCCCCTCGGCAGCCACGCTCCGGTTCATCCCAACGATCACGTCAACATGGCGCAGTCGTCGAACGACTCGTTTCCGTCGGCCATGTATATCGCCGCGGCCGTCAACGTTAAGCAGCGCCTTATTCCCACGGTCGCGGCGTTGCGCGATGCGGTCGCCGCGAAATCGCAGGCGTGGAGCGACATCGTCAAGATCGGGCGCACCCACATGCAGGACGCCACGCCGTTAACGCTGGGTCAGGAATGGTCCGGTTATGAGGGAATGCTGTCGGACAATCTGGAGCGGATCGAAACAGCCCTGCAAGGTGTGTATCGATTGGCACTCGGCGGCACGGCGGTCGGAACAGGCATCAACTCGGCCCCGGGCTTTGCCGAAGCAGCGGCTGCTCAGATCGCCAAGCTCACAGGGCTGCCGTTTGTCACCGCGCCCAACAAGTTCACGGTGCAGGGCGCCCATGATGCGCTGGTTCAACTGTCCGGAACACTGCGCACGCTCGCAGTGTCGCTCTACAAGATCGCCAATGACATTCGCCTGATGTCGTGTGGACCCCGCGCGGGATTTGCGGAATTGGAAATTCCTGAGAATGAGCCGGGCTCCTCGATCATGCCGGGCAAGATCAATCCGACCCAGTGCGAAGCACTGACGATGATTGCCGCACAGGTGATGGCTAATGACGTCGCGGTTGGCTTTGGCGGTGCGGGTGGGTACCTCGAAATGAATGTCTACAAGCCATTGATGATCTTCAATGTCACACATTCCATAACGATCATGAGCGACGGCTGCGTGAACTTCCGGAAGTTCCTGATCGAGGGTACCAAGCCAAACCTGAAGAAGATCAACGAATACGTCGAGCGTTCGCTGATGCTGGTGACGGCACTTTCCCCAGTTATCGGCTACGACAAGGCGTCGAAAATTGCCCACTACGCTATGGATAACGATCTCACGCTGAAGGTTGCGGCGTTGAAATTGGGCTTTGTCACCGAGGCCGAATTCGATCAGGTCGTCGATCCGAAGAAGATGGTGAAGCCCTATGTCGCAAGTGACGCAGCGGCCACCAGCGCGGCCTGAGCGTCAACGATTTAGAGGTCGGATCCGGTTCCTTCGCTGCGTCGGAGCCGGGTCCGAACTGATATTAGGACGAACGGGATTGGGAGAGGCTCGCATGGAGGCGCGGTCGTCGAGGAACCGCGCCAGTTCCATTGCGGCGCCCCCGCAGCGGCTGGGTGCACAGCAACCCGGATGCATCCCTACTTCCGAAATTGGCACCTTTGAGACATGCTGACTGCATCGAGCGGTGGCCGCTTTTGGATGTAACCCGGAAGACGTTGCTCAGGTTGAGTTCTTCTCAGTTTGACCCAACGCGGACTCTGGCGAGCAAAAACAAGCTTGACGCTATGGCTGTGCATCGCGTTTATCCTCCGCATGAGCATGATCAAGGCAGTCTGCGTCTATTGCGGTTCCTCGCCCGGTCACGATGTTGCCTACGTTGAGGCAGGCGTACGATTGGGACACGCTCTTGCTGCATCGGGATTAACACTGATCTACGGCGGCGGAACCCAGGGTGTGATGGGCGCGGTCGCTCGCGGCGCACTGAATAACGGCGGCAAGGTCGGCGCGATCATTCCGAGATTTCTCACAAACTGGGAAACGACGACTGATGCGCTCAAGATGTTCGAAGACTTGACGATCACAGACACCATGCACGAGCGCAAGCACAGAATGTTCGAGCGTTCTGATGCCTTCGTGGCACTTCCGGGTGGCATCGGTACCGTCGAAGAAATCGTGGAAGTCATGACTTGGGCCCAGCTTGGGCAGCACCGTAAGCCGATGGTCTTGGTGAACATCAAAGGTTTTTGGGCGCCGATGATGTCAATGCTGGACCACATACGCAGCGTAGGTTTCCTTCACAGAGACCACCTGCTTCAACCCATTATCGTTGATCGTGCCGAGGACGTAATCCCCGCGATTGTCGCTGCCGCTGCTAAAGATAGCGCGTCCGAAGTCGGTGTTTCGTCGATCATCGACAAGATGTAGATTTCAGTGTCCTCAGACGTAATGGGGTCGGGTGCCTGGCTTCTGCTTTTGGCAGATACTGTTGCAAAAGTCGTTTTGCAGAAGGCATAAAAATTTCCGAGGGCCGCGGGCTCGGTTTTCATGTAGAGATGTGATGGACCTCGTCGCCTCACGCGAAACTCATAGGCGACTTCGGTAGCGCGACTGACGCTATACGAATCATCGATCTCTTCGCGCTTCAAGTTCTCGCCAGAAATTCAGACCGTTGCAACTTTCGACTTTTGCAACATTATCGGCACGAAGCAGCTGTTGGAGGGCGGGCAGAGCATGTCCGCTCTGCCCGCGTATTTCAGACATCAACTTGTTCCGCGATTGCCAGGGCGTCATCAACCTCGATGCCAAGATATCGGACCGTGCTTTCGATCTTGGTATGCCCGAGCAACAGCTGGACAGCCCTCAGGTTGCCCGTTCGCCGATAGATCAGCGTAGCTTTTGTGCGCCGCAGTGAATGCGTCCCAAAAAGCCTTGGGTCCAGTCCGACACTTCCGATCCACTCAGACACGAGTCGGGCATATTGGCGCGTGGTCAAATTTCGGTCGGGACCCCGACGGCCGGTGAACAAGAACTCGTCGGGCCGTTTGCCGGTGGCCTTTAGATAGTCATCGACTGCGTGGCGGGTCTGCTCGCTCAATTCAAATCTGACAGGCCGTCCAGTTTTCGTTTGCCGGACCGTTGCACGATCCGCTGTATACCCGCCGGCAGCGACATCCCCGACCCGCATGGCGACGACATCACACCCGCGAAGCTTACTGTCGATCGCCAGATTGAACATCGCGAGGTCGCGGGCGCGGCCTTCGATTTCGAGTTTCGTCCGGATTGACCAGACGTGCTTGGGTCGCAGCGGTGGCTTTGCTCCGGTCAGCTTTCCCTTGTTCCACGGCACTCGCTGGGGCGCATTTACTTGATCCTGCATGGCCATACTCCTCGGCTCGGTTACAGAGCCGACAAGCATGGGCCTCCAGATTACGTATCGAAATCAGGTCGGGTTCTCGAGCGAAAGCGGACTTCGCCTCTGGCCTGGTGGCCAAACGACCGGTAGCGATTGACCCGCACCAGACATCAGGAGTGTCAAGCAAAGATAACAAAGCGTCAACGGAACTTCACATCGCGGACTATGTTGGTAACCGATCCCCGAGCGTAGTGGGATTGGCGACAGCGCAGTCAGCAGCCCCAAAATGATCAAATCGTTTGCCGCATTCGCGATATTCGCCGTGCTGGGAGCATCAGTAATGACGTCGCCCGGCTTTGCACCACCAGTGAAAGCAGACGAAGCGGGGGTGATCGCCAAGGCAGACCGCCTTCCGCTTCACAGCGCCGCGGGAGCCTGTTCCGACCAGGTCTGGCCCAATTTCGACGCCTCCTGCTTGCATGGCGGGAGCGCAAGCCTGCTGGTCAGGGAAACGCGCCTGGTGCCTACGCGGCGTTGACCATGTTGGTAACAAATACAGCTCATGCTTCGCTTTCCTTCGCACCGCTCAGTTTACGGCCGGCGCGTCAAGCTCCATTACCAGGGCAATGTGATGATGGCTTCTGATCGGCCGAGAAGTTTGCCTATTGTGCTTGTGGTCGAAGACGACATCATGTTGCGCATGCGGGCTGTCGATATCGTGGAAGACGCCGGCTACGCTTCAGTCGAAGCGGTGGACGCGGACGAAGCCTTTTCCGTTCTCCAGTCGAGGTCCGATATCGCGCTGCTGTTTACGGACATCCAGATGCCGGGCACCATGGACGGGCTCCAATTGGCACATGCGGTTTACGAACGCTGGCCCCACCTCAAGATTATCCTTGTGTCGGGCCGGTTGAAGTTGTCGAGCGCAGATATCCCGCGCGAGAGCCGGTTCTTCGGCAAGCCGCTCGTATCGCACCAAATCATCGCAGAAATGCAGAATATGATCGGGTTTGGCTGATATTGGCTCAAAAAGGCCAGTAGGCGCTATCCCTTGCAGTCGCGGGCAGCCACGGTTTCGTGTCCCAAAGATATGAGCGGGACCTGACATATAGTGGTAAGCCTGCTCATGCTCAAAATCGACCATGATCGCGAAGCCGTTGATTTGTCGCCTGACGTAAGCTTTGCCCAAGAGCAGCTGACTGCGGAGAACGTCAGTCTCAGGCTGTTGCTGACCCAAGCCCAGCTCAGTGCGGAGACCCTGCTTGAGCAGGCCGGCATTGAGGCCAAGGCGCGCGAAGCCGCCGACAGATTGCAGAAGCTGATCCTGGAAGAACTTCACCATCGTATCAAGAATACGCTCGCGACGGTGAGCGCCATTGCCTCCCAGAGCCTGCGCAATGCTCCGAGCACGCAGCATGCACAGCAGGCAATCGAAGGCCGTCTGCTGGCGCTAGGCCGCGCACATGATCTCCTGTTGCAGGTGCGATGGAGTAGTGCGGACCTGCGAAAAATCGTCTCGAGCGCCATTGAGCCGTTCGATAATCCGGACATGGCAAAATTTTCCGTCGAGGGGCCTGATGTCCAGATCGCATCCGGCGCCGTCATCGCCATCGCCATGACGTTAAATGAGCTTTGCACCAACACCACCAAGTTCGGCGCGCTGTCGATGCCCGCCGGCTGGGTTACCGTTAGCTGGGTCGTGGATGAAGCCAGACGCGTACAGTTTATCTGGAAGGAGCACGGCGGCCCAACGGTCCATGCTCCTACCAAACAAAGTTTTGGGACACGACTGATTGAGACACTCGGCAGGCAGCTCAAGGGTAACGTCAAGCTGATCTATGAGCCGAGTGGCTTTGTTTACATGCTCGACGTTCCACTGGCTTCGCTCGAATTTTCAACGGTCCAGTAGCGCGTAAAGACTTTTCGACTGCGATCTAGCGCATAATCTCTTTTTGGCACAAATGCGAAGTGTCGACCGCATCGAGTTACGTCCGAGTTTGGAGGCAAAGCGGAAAACATCTACTCGCGATGAGTATTTCGCATTTTGACCCGCATCGGGCTTCAGCCCCTGGGCACCCCGGCCAACCGCATGCCTTCACAGAAGCGTTCGCGCTTGGCGAGATATGTCGGATCGTCGCTTCTTTTGTGAACGCGATAGCGGCGAATGGTGAAGCTGGGGTCGAGTGCTAGTCCCTCCTGAACGGCCGATCGAGCCTCCTGCATGCTTCCTACGAGCGCCTGCGTGGCGGCGAAGTGAAAATGAGTGAGTGCGTGATTTCGATTTGCCTCAAGGCTTCGGCGAAACCACCTGATTGCCTCAAGGTCAGCGCCCGTGGTCAACTTGCTCATTCCAACAAACATGGACCAGATGAAGATGCGAGTGTCCCGTGGAGACAATCTAAGTGCCTCTTGGATGTGCGCCTCGACCTCCTCACCGCGCCCGGTCAAATACTTGCCTAGCCCAATGAACCCGTGCGCATCTGCTAAATTGCGGTCCAGCGCAAGAGCTTGCTCGCATTCGGCAATACCCTTGTCGCCGCGCAACGTCTGCATCAGAACCGCGCCAAGAAGCATGTGTGCTGTCGCATGATTGGGTGCAAGCGACAGCACTTGGATTAATATCTTCTCAGCCGCCTCAAAATGTGTGGATCCAACATCGGTCATAAAGGCCGCGCCTGTCGCCATATCCACCTGTGCCGTGCCGACAGTCGCTTCAATATAGCCAGGATCAAGCGCGTGCGCACGCGCGAAAAACCTTCTTGCTTGCTGCATTGACGCTGGCGTAATCCCTCGATTGATGCAGGCTCTTCCTTGAAAACAAAGCTCCATCGCATCGGGGTTTGGAGAGCGCGCTGCGCGTCTTGCTTCCGCCTCGATGAGTTCAGCATTCAATGTGTTGGCAAGCCGCGAAACGATTTCGTCTTGCATGTCAAACAGGTCTGCTACCGGCTTGTCAAAGCGTTCGGCCCAAAGGTGATTGCCAGTTTCCGCATCGATGAGCTGCACGTTCACCCGAAGCCGGGTGCCGCTACGCTGCACGGAGCCTTCAAGTACGTAACGGACGTTCAACTCGCGTCCGATTTTCTTTACATCGATGGCGTTGCTTTTAAAGGCGAACGCGGTGTTGCGCGCGATGACGAATGAGCCGGCCATGCGCGACAAGTCCGTGGTAAGGCTCTCAGTCACGCCATCAACGAAGTAATCCTGCTCGGATTCGCCGCCGATATTCGCGAAGGGCAACACCACGATGGACAAACGGGGTGCTAACGGTGATTTAACCGTCGCGCCCCTGATCTGTGCGGCTGAACCAAGTCGTCTATCCCAGACCACGGCATAGGCTCGTACCGGGCGAGCAATGTTCTTGAGGTTCTGCTCGCCCATATCGGCGAACTCAACGTCCACCTTGCCCCGGACCTGATCGTAAACAGAAGACGAAATGCAGATGCCGCCGGGTTCCGCGATGCCCTCAAGCCGAGCTGCGATATTGACGCCGTCCCCAAAAATGTCATGGGCTTCGACGATCACGTCGCTGATGTTAATTCCGACCCGAAAGGCCATACGTTTGTTCTCCGCATCACCGATTGTAAGTTCCTTGATGCGGCTCTGGAATTGTACCGCTGCTCGAACCGCTTCCACCGCGCTCGAAAACTCCGCTAAGAACCCGTCACCGGTATTCTTCACCGTGCGTCCGCCATATTCCGCAATAGCGGGTTGGGCAACGTCGGTCAGCAGCACGCTCAGCTTGGAATGCGTAACTTCTTCTTCGTCGTGCATTAGTCGCGAATAATTGGCCACGTCAGCGACCAATATCGCGGATAACCTGCGTCCAACCTGAATTGGCTGCTCTTGCGCCATTGGTACGCAATTCCTGTTCATCTCGAATTACGATGGCCGGGCCACCGTGCCAACTTTACAGTCAGATACCCGGCACCCCAATGTCGCAGTTTGGCACATTTGAGACATGCCGCGATGTTCAACCTGAGCCCGCATTCACCTCATTCCGCTCATGAGCGGATGTTGCGGGAGTGCGTCCCGAGATGGGTAAAGCGCGTGATCCTCAGCTGTCCGCCTTTTACTGACTCTATGGGTAAATGCCCGGCGGGCTGGACAGATTCAGTCATCCCCACACTATGCACAAGAGGCAGAATCCCTTGAGGGCCATGGGGGACAGTCTCGCAAAAGGCCGCACGGTGTGACGCCGGCGTGGCCTTTTGCTTGTGTTGGTGTGAAGGCCTGCTCCCTGTTCGCAAACGCGATTTCAGGCCCCTCCGTCGGGCTGGACAGCCCACCATTAGCCCATTTGACCGCTTGTCGGTTTGACTTTCCTGGATAGCTTGCCAGCTTTCTTTGGGCGCACGTTAGATATTTTGAACCGGTTTCATCGCTCAGACGACATATGACGAGCCCCCGCAGACAATCGCGCGGACGGAATTGTGTAAAGGCGCAATCGGTCGTTGGGGCTATCGCTATCCGGCCATCAATCAAATCCCACCGCTGCCAAGCTGAACAATATCGGTGAAAGGGGAAGTGTGACATGAAAATGGGCATTATTGCAGCCGCGAGCTTGACCCTCGGACTGGCCTTTAGTGGCGCGGCTAAAGCGCAGACCGCCGTGAAACCACCCAACATTGTCGTCATCATGGGTGATGACATCGGTATGTGGAATATTGGAGCTTATCATCGCGGCTTGATGGCTGGGAGAACGCCCAATCTCGACAAGATTGCCAAGGAAGGCATGCTTTTCACAGACTATTATGCCGAGGCAAGTTGTACGGCCGGTCGCGCCAACTTCATCACCGGAGAACTGCCCATCCGCACCGGCATGACCACCGTTGGTCAGGCTGGCGCGCCGACCGGCCTGCCGGCAGAGGCCGTGACTATCGCGACGGTCCTGAAATCGATGGGTTACGCAACCGGTCAATTCGGCAAGAACCATCTAGGTGACAAGAATGAGTTTTTGCCAACAGTTCACGGCTTTGATGAATTCTTCGGTTATCTGTATCATCTCGATGCGATGGAAGACCCAGCTCACCCAAACTACCCGCAGAATCTGTTGAATGTGGTAGGCCCCCGCAACATGGTTCATAGCTGGGCTACCGACAATGATGATCAAACCGAAATGCCGCGGTGGGGCAAGATTGGCAAGCAGAGAATAGAGGATGCCGGAACGCTGTATCCGAAGCGGATGGAAACGGTAGATGACGAAATCCGCGACCTTGCTCTGAAGTTCATCGATAAGGCCAAGGCTGATAACAAGCCGTTCTTCGTTTGGCTCAATCCAACGCGTATGCATATCGTAACCCATCTTTCGCCGAAGTACGAAGCAATGCGCAATTCGGAGAACGGTTGGTCGGAAGAAGAAGCCGGCATGGCACAACTCGATGATGACATCGGTCTGGTCATGAAAAAGTTGAAGGACATCGGAGTGGACGACAACACCATCGTTGTCTTTACTACCGATAACGGGACCGAGGTGTTCACTTGGCCCGACGGTGGCCAGACGCCGTTCGCGCAATCCAAGGGTACGGTCCTCGAGGGCGGTTTCCGCGTGCCGGCAATTGTTCGTTGGCCTGGAAAGGTGCCGGCCGACAGCATACAGAACGGAATCTTCTCCGGGCTGGATTGGCTGCCGACTTTCGTCGCCGCGGCCGGCAATCCGAACATTGTAGACGAATTGCTGAAGGGCAAGGAAATCGGAGGTCGAGTCTACAAGAACCATCTGGATGGTTATAACCAGCTCGATTGCATCACCGGGAAGGGTCCATCAGCGCGGCACGAAATATTTTATCTCGGTGAAAGCACTGTCGGCGCCGTCCGTCTTGACGACTATAAGTTCCGCTTTATCGATCAGCCGGCCGGCTGGGTGGGCGAAAAGACCAAGCCCGACGTACCTTATATCACTAATCTGCGACTCGATCCCTTCGAGCGTACAGGCTGGCCCAACAACGGCACAAAGGAAGGTGGCCAGCAATACTTCGACTGGTTCAAGTATCAGTTCTGGCGTTTCGTCTTTGTTCAGCAGGCAGTGGGCAAAGAACTACAGACTTTCATCGAATTCCCTCCAATGCAACGAGGCGCGAGCTTCAATCTTGACGCGGTCAAAGCTGAGATGGCGAGAAGGATGGAGCAGGCGGAAGCTGCGAGCAAGGGTATCAGTCAGTAAAAAGAGACAGCCTCAAGATGACGGACGGCTCACACCGGGCCGCCCGCCATCTCACGATGTCACCTATTGGCAGATTTTGTTGCAAAAGTCGGTTGCTTCCGTGGATTCTTGTCAGTCATTCGGTCGAGGGCGCCCGGCTTTGATCTGCCGGCCTTGACGCTCACTACGCAACTATCACGCTACGCGATGCACTGAACCGCATATGGTGGCGGCCGGCGACCAGCGATGCGAGCCGCCGCAGGTTCTGGGCGATGGCAGCGAGAACAAATTCATCCTGGGCGCCTCGTGGGCCACGCAGTCGAAGCCGACCGAGCTTCAGGATGCGCTTCAGGTGTGCGAACCGCATCTCGATCTTCTTGCGCTCCCGCCTTGATTGCTCAAACCCCTCGGACCCGGCGAGGGAACGCGCAATATCCCGAGCGGCTTCGTGTTGATCGCGTGGTATCTCGCGAAATGGGACCTTCGGACAGCACAGCGCTCTGAGTTTGCAACCGTCGCAGTCGCGCTTTCTAGCCAGATAGATCAGCGTGGTCCCGCCATTCACAAGTGTCCCCGTCGTCGTGAGGGTCTTGCCCGCAGGACAATGATAGACGTCGCGCGTCGGATCGTATCGAAAGTCACTGCGCGAGAAGGTGCCGTCATCGCGCTTCGACTTGTCGAACACGGGAATATTTGGCGCGATACCCTTCTCCTCGACCAACCAGTTCAGCATCGGAGCTGCCCCGTAAGCGGTATCTCCAACAAGCCGCTCCGGCTTAAGGCCGAAGCGCTCCTCCGTTCGCTCGATCATGGTCTTCGCCGCGCCGACCTCGGCCTGGCGGATGGCGCGGGACGCCTCGACATCAACGATCACCCCGAACTTCACGTCGATGAGATAATTGTCGGAGTAGGCGAAGAATGCGGGTCCCTTGTGAGCCCCGGTCCATTGGGCCGCAGGATCGGACGGCGAAACGAACTTCGGGACAACCTCGCTGGCCGCTCCCCATGCCGTATCGTCGAGGGTCGCCAGATACTCCTTCACCGCGCGGCTGGACCTCTTGGGATCACGATCCCTGCGCCAATCCTGACCTTCGATCGAGCGCTGCTTGTTGGCATCGGCCGCAATGAGGCTCGCATCAACTGCAAAGCCTTCACCACCAACCAGATCGGCCGCAATGCACGCCTCGACGACCCGCTCGAAGACGTGGCGAAAAACATCTCCCTCGCGAAAACGCTCGTTGCGGGCACGCGAGAACGCTGAATGGTCCGGAATAGCATCTTCGATGCCGAGCTTGCAGAACCAGCGATAGGCCAGGTTCACCTGTACTTCACGACAGATCAGCCGCTCTGAGCGGATCGCAAAGACATACCCCACGACCAGCATCCGGATCATCAGCTCCGGATCGATCGATGGGCGACCCATGGGCGGATAATGAGGTGCAAGTTCGCTGCGAAGCCAGGAAAGATCGAGAGCAGCGTCGATCTTCCGCACCAGATGGTCTTCGGGAACCGCGTCGCCAAGATGAAACTCGTAGAACAGTTGACCTTGGTCACTCTTCAGACGGCCCATCATGGATCGATCTCGCCGAGATTCGCGTCAACACAACGGAATCACGGTTCGCCACACCTCTCAACTGACTTTTGCAACAAAATCGGCATGATCACCGTGCGGGTGGTGCAGACGGCCATCTACACGTCGGTTACGTCGTCGCCGTGCGGGACCGCCTCAGGTCCGCAGTTTGGGCCGTGTACGCGCGAGCAGCGAACCTGAGGCGTGCACGAACGGGATTTGTGTTGTCTCTCACTTTTAGCGCTGCGCCACACTTGGAAAGATCAATGACTGATCCTCAATTTCCTGGTTTGCGAGCTTATTTGCGTTGGCCGTGGCGTGGAGCTCCTGCACCGACGGCATAGCGGCAGTTCCGGCGGACAGCTTGGTTGACGGAGTATGCGGCCAGAGCAGGGTGATTGCTGTAGCGAGCACGGCGACAGCTGCAATTGCAGACGTCATTGGACGTTTCATGGGAAACCTCCTGTTCGGTTCGATAGATCAAGATGTTTGCAGCATGTTTCATTAGGTCGAATCGCTGCGCGCGAACGTGAACTGCTTCACATCTCACTCATTCGTGTCTGCCCTGATGTGCATCCTTTCCGTCGGGTATCAGATAGCATCTGCGGCCAGCGATGACGTCACCCGCGCATCCTCGGAGGCGAAAGCGAGATGATCGAATGAGGGGTGACTACTTCCGATATTGGCACGAAACGGACCAGCCGGCCCGCTCTGATGATGCCCGTTCATCGGGGTAGACGGACTCTCCGCGAATGGCTCTCCACTTCCGACCTTGACCCAACTGCGACATGGGCGGCCCAAGACTTTCGCACCGCAGCCGCCCATGACGCCTCCGGTTGTCATGGATCCTCAGACGGAGCAGTCGTCGGTCTCGCTGCCGTTTGACGAAGCGCCGGACCAATTGAATCTCGAGGCTATCGCCCAGTTTAAGCCAGATACACGGCCGGTCACCGTCGATCGCACAACTTTGGAAAACAAGCGCGGTCTGGCACAGACGGCTCAATCAAGACCTTTCGCGAGAGGTCCCATTACACGTCGGCGGACAAGACCGAAGACGGGCAGACGCTGCTGTCAATTTGATAGAGGCGTGGCGAGCTCGAATGCTAGGCCGTCCAGGCGCGCTACGTCGTCATGGCCCTTCGAATGACTTGCGCTCGCAGGGAGGAATTGGAAGACGAACGGCGGTTGGCGTCGCGCACGTAACTGCGCAGTAACCGTCTAAATGGATCAGTAACGAACAAGATCGTCCCAAGTACGTGCGCTACTCCATACGGCATCATGAGGGGCAAGTTGCATGTCAAAACAGCAATCGTTGCGACGATCTTGCTTCCTGTGTTGGCGGCGGACGACCCCGTGTTTGCAGAGGAGGCAATATTTGAACGTGCGCGGTCCATCAACCGGTGCCGACGTGTTAAACGCGGGCCGCCCGTTGCGCCACCGCCGCCACTTGATTATCGTGAGGCGCAGGCTGCCTGGCCGCGTCCGGCTTACGAACCATGATCGCTGGTTCTTTATCCAGCTGTAGCGCTGGGTCCGTCGATCCTGCAGGTCCTGACGATCGTCCAGCCCGAGGCGTTCGTGCGCTGGCACGGGACCGGCTTTCGTAGCCACCGGCGTTGGAAGTCGCGTCCATTGGGAGGGCGACCGCGGACCGACGGAGCTGCGCGCGCCGATCCGGCGGATGAGCATGGAGAATCCGCTTTGGGGTGCGCCACGCATCCACGGCGAACTGCTCAAGCTCGGGTTTGAGGTCGCGCAGTCGAGCGTCGCCAAGTACATGGTCAAACGGCGGGCACCGCCCAGCCAAGGAATGGCGGCTTGCGTAACCACGCGCCAGACACTACCGCCATGGACTTGTTCATTGTTCCAACTGTCGCTTTCGACCTGCTCTATGCCTTCGTCATCGTCCGGCTGGGTCGCAGGAGACCTCGTCTGGATCAACGTTACAGCACATCCGACGGCAGAATGGGTTGCACGTCAGATAACCGAGGCATTTCCCTGGGATGAGGCTCGGCACTACTTGATCCGCGATCGCGACCGGATCTATTGCAGCGTCGTCAGACGCCGAGCGCGCCATGGGCATCCGGGACAAGCCTACCGCCCCAACCTCGCCTTGGCAGAATGGCTTTGTCGAACGGCTGATCGGATCGATCCGGCGTGAATGCGTGGACCACATCATTGTCCTGGGCGAGGCGCATCTGCGCCAAAATTCTGAAATCCCACGCCGATTATCACGATTGCGACAGAACGCATCGAACCTTGAACAAGGACGCGCCGGTTCTCGCCCGGTTCAACGAACCGGTGTGATCAACACGCGCCGTCCTGGGCGGACTTCATCACCGCTACGCCCACGTTTAAGTTGTCGGTACACATAGGGGATCGTTGGCATCTGAGACTCTGAGTGGAATGAAAACCATAACGATCCGGCATTTCTAGCAGCGCGCAGGCGTGACTATTCTTCGCGTGCGCTGTATCGGGATACTTCAGTGGCAGCACCCATGGCCCATCGATCACAACGCGATCGCCCCGGGGTTCGCGTGCGTGGCCTCTACTCTCGATGTCGCGATAACTCGATCGAACAGCACAGACGCAGGAGTTAGGCCATTCCGCTTCCTTCCAAAATCCATTCACGCGTACCTAATCGACGATCCTATCGCGCTGTGGCTCTCGGTGGCGACCGGCGTGGCGGCGCTGCTGCTGGCGGCTCTTACATATCACCCCACAGGGCTCATCCGGGTCATCCCCTATTGGCTGCATCTCTAGGGGGACGCGCCGTGGGTGTGGTCTTCATCATTGCCCCGTTCGCCTTCCATTTCACCGGCTTGACGCTTGGTACCACTGTGCTCGCCGCGTCGGTCCTGCTGACGACCTCAATTTTCAATGCGCCTGAGGTGGGCGCCGCCAGCGAGCGAACCTCGGCACGCGAACGGCAGTGAGGATGGCTTCGATTTTGACGCGGCATCCCGTTGCGGATTTGATCAGAAGGAACGGAATGTCGCGCCGATCGAGCGTCCTGTCGCCTGGACTATGTTGTCGATGTCCATCCCGACCTCTTCTAGCGAGAGAGACCTAATGTTGAAGAGAATGCCGGTCACTGGTGTGCAGTTATGGCCAACACAACTCTACCGTTCGCCGGACATCAAGTACCGATCTGCGAAATTCGCTGCTGACGGCATACGCAGAGTCGACCATCCAAAGTTCGCGCCGGAGATTGTATTCTGATGGTCGATGCCGAATGTTTAACGGCGTCGAGGCGACGCTGGACAATGCTCTGTATCTTGCTCGGACTTGGTCTCAGTGCCCTCGGAAGCGCGGTCGTGAATATCGCCTTGCCAAATATCTCGCGTTCGTTGGTAAGTAGTGACGCTGCGACCGTTTGGGTCGTGAATGCCTATCAGCTTTCGGCAACGGTCTGCTTGTTGCCCATTTCCAGCCTAGTCGACACACTAGGTCTAAAGCGCGTTTATGCCGTCGGTCTGGTTATGTTTGTCTTCGCATCTTTGGGTTGCGCTTTTGCTCCAACATTGGCGATGCTGGTGAGCGCGCGCTTGATTCAAGGTGCCGGAGCTGCCGGAGTTTCTGTGGCCGGCGTCGCATTTGTGCGCGTGATCTATCCGCACCGCATGATCAGTAAGGGCCTTGCGTTGGTCGCATTAGCGGTGGCGATACCTGGAGCATTGGGTCCTACCGTCGCCGCGACAATACTAGCCGTCGCAAAATGGCCCTGGTTGTTTCTGCTGAATGTGCCATTCGGCCTCGCCGTACCGATATTCGTTGCCGCTGCACCACCGGACGTTCGGGTTGCTCGCCCTCTCGATCGGATCGGAACCGCTCTCAATGCGTTAGCGTTCGGGCTTTTCGTCGTCGGTGTCGGTACGTTAGGTATCGGCGATGAACGCATCGCGATGGGAGAGATCGTAGCAGGTCTTTTCTGCTTTAGCCTCTTCGTTCGACAACAGCTCCAGCATCCTATGCCAATGTTGCCATTCGATCTTTTCCGTATAGGGCCGTTTGCCCTATCGGTGTGGACATCCGTCTGCTCCTATGCAGCACAAATTCTGGCCTACGTCTCGTTGCCGTTTTTATTTGAGACGGGGATGCATCTTTCGGCCGTCGAAACAGGTTTTCTCTTGACGCCCTGGCCCTTCATGACTGGTGTCACGGCTCCAGTCGCCGGTCGCTTGACAATCCGCTACCCCGCCCCAGTGATTTGCAGCATTGGTTTGGCGTTGTTGGCGACCGGTCTGCTTCTGATGGTCTTCTTGCCGACTACTCCGGCGAAGTGGGATGTCGTATGGCGGCTTGCCCTTTGCGGTATCGGCTTTGGTCTTTTCCAGACACCCAACAACACTGCGATGATGACGGTAGGGCCCATAGGTCGTAGCGGGGCCGCAAGCGGGATGAATGCTGCGGCTCGCTACGTCGGGTGGTCAGTTGGTTCCGCCTTGGTCTCGCTGATCTTCGGCTTGGGCGGAGACCATGGCGCGGTTTTTTGTCTGGTCGCCGGAACGGGCTTCGCTCTGGTGGGAGCCGCCATGAGCGGTGCTCGTCCATTCAGATAGCTTCCGACGGGACGAAAACCCCGTCGAAGGTCGCGTGGCAATAACTGCGCTACGTGATCGCTACCGCAGACAAACGCAGCTTTCAACAAGCAACGGCTGAACTCGAGGTTTGGAACGACCATGGGCCGTGGTTATCCTAGAGTTGAAAGATGAACTCGGGTTGCTTGGTCCATACGTTACGGCTGAACGACCGCGATCACCAACACTCTGCCCCGACGGCGAATGTTGCCTTATCGACAGCTGCGAGATGGGGTCGGATGCGGGATCGCGCTCTACCCCTGTTGGAGCAACAGGGCTGTAAGCTCGTTTGGCATGTCGAGCATCACGTCGTGCCCGCACGCAAATTCCTTCCGCCACCAGCGCTGCTCTCCTGCGAGGGCGTAAAAGCTGTCGAAATAAGGGCTGTCATAGTTCCGCGCCCGGATGTAGCCGATGTTTGGAATGGCGTCACCAGCGCCGCTGATCTGCGCCGGCGTCTCAAACGTGGACAATGGTTGCATCGTGCACTGTCGGTTCACCCAATCGGCGTCTGCCGCGTTCACCGCGAAGGACGATGCCGGAGGCGACGGGAGCTTCCAGCCGTCGCCGTTCGCGGCAGCTAGTTCTCGGAATTTCGTGCCCTTGTCGGGTACGTAGTCGCGAAGAGCTTTGCCGTTGGCAGGGACAAAGGCATCGAGATAGATCAGCGAGCGAATCCGGTCCGGCATCCGATCAGCGACGTGGCGCACCACAAATCCCCCGTAAGAATGTCCGACCAGGACGATGTCGCGCAACTCTTCCCAAACCATGAGGTTGGTGACATCCGCGATGTGCGTGTCGAGGCCCACGTGACGGCTCAAGAGATGCGACCGTTCTCCAAGACCGGTCAGCGTCGGTGTAAACACCCGGTGCCCTTCGGAAGCCAACAGGCGGCGCACGCGAGTCCAGCACCAACCGCCATGGAACGCGCCGTGGATCAGAACGTAATCTGTCATTGTGGTGTCTCCCTTGTGGCGCGCAAACAGCCGCATCTCGCACATATGGCCGAGGTGACCGGTCGCATCGCGCTGGTAAGTGCTGAGACACTCCGCTCCGCATGGTTACTTCAGGGAAGCTAGGAGTGTCTGCTTAGTTTACGAAACATCGAACCAGAGTAATTCCATGCTTTTTCTAGGTTCGTTCCGCGCCGCTCGCTTTCGCCGCGGCCGGCGTCAGGGTTATCGTGTCTGTCAAGGCGCCGCCGATCGATGTCTCGGCGGCAACGGCGAGGCCGACTTCGTAGCCGGACTCGGAAGACGCTACACCGGCGGCCAGTGCCGCGCCGGCAAGCTGCGCAATACGGCTCACCGCATTGTTAACGCCGGAGGCGAGCCCTTCGTCCATCTGGTCAACGCTCGACATGACGGACGCGGTAAGCGGCGCCACGAGCACGGCGAAGGGACAGGCCAAGCAGCGTCATGGGCACGATCACGCCGACTATCAAGGACTCTTTCTGACCGAGCGCCGTCCAGACATAGGCGAGCGCCGCGCCTCCGGTCCCGCAATGAGCATGGTCCGCGCGCCAATCCTGTCCGCCAGCCAACCGAAGACATTCGATAAGAGCCCTTCGCCGAGTGTGAAGGGTACGGTTTCGAATCCGCTGGGACCTGTTCCGGCTTTAGAGCCGCAATTCTTGGCATAAGAATCTCCGCAAGTTACCGGCTTCACCAACATCAAAGGAAATTCAACACGTCAGTCACCGGGCAGCGTGGCTTCTGCGGCCAGTTTCCCGCGAGAAGCATCGAGAGCGATGTGTAAACTCCCTGTCTCATCTCGACCATCTGTATGACTACTTCGTCGGTTGGATTGATCCGTATAAATCCATTCGGCGCGAAAGTACCCGTGACCTCGTTTTCGACCACCTGCGAAGCAGGCGCCGCGAAGACGGACTCTGTGCTCGCACCGGTCAGCGCAAAGCCAAGCAGTGAACCTGCGCCCTGAAGAAAGGCGCGCCGCGACACCGCTGTTTCATCGGCAGCCTGCTCTCTCAGAATATGCCAATGCATGATCTCAAACTCCCGCCGCGTGCTTGATCGCAGCGCGGATGGGCCATCGACATGCACGGTGCAGGCGCCGCAAAGCGCCTGGCCGCAGCCGAACTTGGTTTCCGGTCCTGCCAAGCACATCGCGCAGCACCCACAGAAGCGTAGCGTCACCGTCGACATCGACCTCATGGGGGGCCGTTGATCTTTAACGTGAACGCCATCGATGCCTCTTCGCGTTGGGAGTGAGCGGTGGGTCGACGGACACCTACTCATTGAAGTTCTTCGGCAGGATCAAGTTGCCCGGTGCAGTATATTCAGGAGGATAGCGCGCCCTCGTCAGTGCGCTGACGTCATGGGGGTTCGGACTGAGGTTGCGCCGGGCCATACTCGATGAAATCTGCGACTGTGGTAATGATTGATCGCAACGTGGGACGAACTTTTCCAATAGCCGGCATGTATAATTTCCATAGCGGCGAGGAATACTGCTCCGACCGTCCTCGCAACTGGCGATTGGAGTGGGCTACGCTCGTGAAAAAACGATGATCCTAGTTCGCGTCGCACTTCGACGCCGCTTTCGACGGCGTTGTACGGCACGCCGCCCCGTCAGCGCGGTGCTGCCTAAGATGTGATTTGCGTCGATAACGATTGATTTGTACCCGGTCGGCGAAACGTCGATGCTTCACCATAACATCGACAATCGGGGTGCTGATGTCAGATATCTTGAAGAAAATCGAAACTTACAAGCGCGAGGAGATCGCCGCAGCCAAACGCACGTACCCGCTTTCCGAAATCGCAGCATGCGCCAAGGCGGCGCGGCCGCCGCGCGGATTTGGCAGCGCGATCCGCGAGAAGCATGCTGCGGGTGAATATGCGCTGATTGCTGAGATCAAGAAGGCCTCTCCGTCGAAGGGGCTCATCCGCGCCGATTTCGATCCGCTGGCGCTGGCAAAGGGCTACGAGGCCGGGGGCGCGGCCTGCCTGTCGGTGCTGACCGATACGCCCTCGTTCCAGGGGCACCTCGATTTCATGGTCGCAGCGCGCGCGGCAACCAATCTGCCGGTTCTGCGCAAGGATTTCATATTCGACACCTACCAGGTGGTCGAATCGCGCGCGCATGGCGCCGACTGCATCTTGATCATCATGGCTGCGCTCGATGACGCTGCAGCGAAAGAGATCGAGGACGCCGCGATCGCACTCCGCATGGACGTCTTGATCGAAATTCACAACCGCGCCGAACTCGATCGCGCGCTGAAACTCCGCTCGCCGATGATCGGCGTCAACAACCGCAATCTCCGCACTTTCGAAACCACGCTCGCCACCAGCGAGGCGCTGGCGCCGCTGATCCCGAAGGAGCGGCTGATGGTCGGCGAAAGCGGCATTTTCACGCCGGACGATCTGGCTAGGCTAGAACGCGTGGGCATGTCGACCTTCTTGGTTGGCGAGAGCCTGATGCGCCAGGCCGATGTGACAGCGGCGGTGCGCTTGCTTCTCACGCCGGTCTCAACTCGCCGCATTTCCGGCGAAACCGCATAACCACCGCCGTAGCCGAGTTCTTCGAACTTGTAATCCTAATGTGACACGAAACGGGGCCACCGTGCACTGGAAGTGCGCGCTCCGCACTCAGCCTACCATCCTAACAACGAAATGTATTGCGCGTCGGCACATCCGTGCATGACAACATGAGGAGAACTGGTCGATGCAAAATTATGTCTTGGGGCATTCGAACCGGGAGCTTCGCAGACTGATGCTGCAGGCGGACAACCTCCGTCCGATTACGACCCGCCTCCTGCGCGAGATCGGGCTCGCACAAGGCATGCGCGTCGTGGACCTCGGTTGCGGAGTGGGCGACGTGGCAATGCTCGCCGCGGAAATGGTCGGACCGACCGGGGCCGTCGTCGGGATCGACCGCAACGCTGCTGCGATTGCTACGGCGCGTGAGCGGGCGCGTGCCGCCGGTCACGCAAATATCCATTTCGTCGAAGGCAATGCCTCCGAAATAATTGGTTCCGGAAACTGCGACCTAGCTATCGGTCGTTATGTCTTGGTCCACCAGAGCGATCCCGTCGCACTGATCCGCGCAGCGCTCACCCACCTCCGGCCAGGGGGCACAGTTGCCTTCCACGAGGTGTTCCTGCTCGGAACATGGTGGTCTTTTCCCGTGGTGCCGTTATGGGAGGATACCTCCGACCTCATCAATAGGACGTTTCGCTCGGTCGTCACGCACCCGGATGCCGGAGCGCGCATGGTGGAACATTTCTACAATGCAGGAGTGGAATTGCCTCGCCTGTTTTCGGAGACTCCGGCGGGCGGAGGCCCTGATTCGCCTCTTTACGCATGGGCTGCTGAGACCTTGCGCACGCTGTTGCCAAGAGCCGAGGAAATTGGCCTTGCGGCGCGCGGCGAGATCGATATCGACAGGCTTGAGGACCACCTGCGGCAAGCGGTGACAGCGGTCCATGCTCAGATCGGCTTTGCCCATCAGCACTGCGGCTGGGCGCGGGTCTGATGGCACTCGTCTATCGATTCAGCAGGTAAGCGAGAAAGCCATCTTGGACGGTTGCATAGGGCTTTCGTTTCAACTTGACCAGTATGGTCGATTGATGTCACTGGCGGGACCTCTCGCGCAACTCGCCTCGATGTACGAGCCGCAGCGAGGATCGCTGCGGCAGCATTCTCCGCCGCTATGGAAACTATACTCGCAGTGTATTGGAAGATTTCGTCACGCGCCGCGATAACTGGGTAGTCGTGTCGCAGATTTCATCGAGTAACGCCGAGGGGGGACCGAGGAAAGAACACGGCGGGGGAAACGCCCGCCTGCCGGAGAACTACGCGCACGGCATAGTTTCGATAGCCGGAGGTGATTGGATGGTCGGCGCCCCCCGCAGCCTATCTCCAATCGAGGCGATCGATCGTGGATGAGCGCGCTCGCGCGCGTAGCTCTTCGATCAATCCCGAATGGCTAGTTCGCTGACGTCTTCAACGCAATCGGCGCGATGCGGACGTTCGTTTTAGTGGGCGGCCTAAAGTTCCGCCGGAGGTTAAGGGCCTCCCTCGCATCACAGCGACAGTTTGCGGACGTCGAGCACGCGCGACGGTGCCATGACGGTAATTTCGAAATGATCTGTCTGTACGATGTCCGTAATGTTGCGCGGGCGATGCGCGACGACGTTGACGCCGCCGCGGCGTCGCAGGCTGTCATAGAGCAGTCCCGCGCCACCTGACGCGCGAACCTCCTCGCCAAACTTTTGCGAGGCGTCATAGCGGTCGTTTGCGTAGACGTCAGGGCGTATCGTTTGTTCGCCTCTGATGTCGAGATAGTCGCCTAACAGGGTTGCGGTATATGCTCGATAGGTCCGGCTCATCGCGGTTACATTGCGTGCGACCGTCTCGCGTCGAAGGTGGTGACCGACTTCGGCAGCCGCCGTCCGGATATCGTCGGCCGCGTACCAGGCGCCGAGCTCGGGACCGTTGAATCGCATCCCACCGGGAGCGACGTGCAGGAAAGCTGCCATGACGATGCTGGCATTGGTGGTGCCATAGACCCATTCTGCTTGCGGTAGCCGAGCGATGCGGTCAACGACAAGCCGATCGTTGGTCCAGCCGACCAACTCCATGACGGCCGCAAGATCGGCTCTGGTCGCGACCGTATCGAACAGCCCCAGGGGAGGAAATTGCGACGGGATCAGGCGGTGAGCAGGCCGTGGCGAGGGTGCAAAAACGTCCGTCACCGAAAGACAATTTCCGAATCGTCGTAAGGCTTGAACGCCTCGTCAATGGTGTTCGGCTGCATGTAGAGACCGCCGCGCGCTGCATCGAGGAAACGGCGCACTGAGAGTAACCCATCCTGGGAGCCGCTGGTCACCAGGTCGAGCGGCGGTAGCCCGCCGAACACGACAGCGCTGTGCGGCGCTCGCAGCCATTCGACGCCAAGCTGCTCGGTTGGAAATAGAATCCCGAGACCCTGATGGATCCCCAGTACCGCCGAGATGCGCGTGAGGACATCGACGTCGAGGGTGAAAGCGCCATGCTCGCGAGCTTGCTTGCACCAGCTGTGGTAGGTGGATCGAGAGGGATAACCGAGGATCAGGAGTCGCTGCTCTTCCGTCAACCCCCATAGATCCGCAATGGTGAGGAAGGTGCGCAAAGCAGGAGCGCTGAGCCGCCTGCGATTGGCTGGTGCAAGGCGAGATTTGTCGAGGCGTGGAGGGCCTTTTGCCGCTTCAGAGGATTGTGTTTTGAGAGCGCGTCGCATGAAATTCTGCTTTCGTCGGAACTAGACATAGTCCAGATTTAGACAAAATGCAATCCTGTCGGTTCGGACGCCATTTCCGCCCGGCCGCGCGCACGGTTAGAAGGCGCCCGCCGCAAGAGCGCATTCGCGCGCATGGCGATCGGCGCGATCCTGCATCCAGCCGTGCTCCTCGCATTCGCGGATGGCGCCGGCTTCTTGCAACGCCGAGATCGCCCAGCCGCGCAGCGTCCGGAACGCGGGTCGTCTTTCCTTCGTTGTCAGCATCGAGATCTCTCCTGCCGGGCCGAATCCTTCCGACCAGCCGTTCGTTCCGGCTGCTAGGTTGACGGAACAGGTGTCGTTCTCAAAGTGTCCGCACACGTTCTTTCGTGTCCGCACACGGCAGACTTGAATCTGAAACCGGAAGGTTATGAGCAGAAATCTCTATCGATTGAGCTGCAGGCTCGTCAAACCGTGCCGGGCGAAGTGCTGAACCCCTACAGGGCTGGGGAGGCGCCATCACGCTTCGGAGGGCAGGGACCGAGGTCTCTCGAGTCCAGACATACTTGGCGCTGAGTCCAGTTTGGGTGGCATAAGTCCAAACTTATGTGGCGTCCAACACAATTGCTGGCGCGCCAAATTGCCACCATTCAGAATAAAACTGCGAACTCGGGGCCGTGGATCGGCCCCCTTTTTGCGCGGCTATCGGGCGAAGCAAAATTGCGTCAAGCTGATATTGGATAATATTGGCGCAAACCAATCTTCACGATGACGCAAATGGACGCCAGAACTACCGAACTCGTGGCCCGGCTCACGGCGCTGGAACGCGAACGCGCGGAGATCTTGGCCGAGATCAACACCCTGCGATCGGTGCGGAGTGAAGAGGCCGCGGCTATAAAAGCGGTCCCTTCGGCAAAAGCCGGCGATCCCATCGACCGGAATTCGACAATCGAAAAGAAGATTGCTCTGTTTCGCCGGCTTTTCCGCGGCCGCTCAGATGTCTTCCCCATGCGTTGGGAGAATCACACGACGGGACGGAGCGGCTACGCACCTGCCTGTGCGAATGAATGGCAGCGTGGGATTTGCGAAAAACCAAAAGTCAAATGTTCGGCATGTCCAAATCAAGCATTCCAGGCCGTAGATGAGGTGTCGATCGAACGCCATCTACGTGGGACCAACGCGAACGGAACCCCGTTCGTTATGGGTGTCTATCCGATGCTTGCGGATAATACGTGTTCGTTTCTGGCCGCGGATTTTGACGACGGGGAATGGCGAAGAGATGTCTTCGCTTTTGAGGATTCTTGCGAGCGTCATGGAATACCTGTTGCCATTGAGCGGTCCCGATCCGGAAACGGTGCTCACGCCTGGATTTTTTTCGATGAGCCGATTCCAGCGGCATTGGCGCGCCGTCTCGGAGCCTTCCTAATTACCGACACGATGGAACGCGTCCCCGATATCGGATTCGGATCCTACGATAGGTTTTTTCCGAGTCAGGATTCAATGCCAGCAGGTGGCTTCGGCAACCTGATTGCCTTGCCTCTTCAGGGGCTTGCGCGAAATTCTGGCAACAGCGAGTTCATCGACGAATCTTGTTCGCCGTATCCGGATCAGTGGGCCTTCCTGTCCGCGATTGGACCTATGCCGCGAGCGAAGGTGGAACATCTGGTCGAGGATGCAAGTGCATCTGGAAAAATTCTCGGCGTGCGTATTCCTGTCGTCGACGAAGACGAAGAACCGTGGCTTGCTCCGCCGTCGCGGCGACAGTCGCTGCCAGCAATCCGCGAGCCATTGCCAGGAGCGATCACCGTCGTACAGGCGGACCAGATCTACCTCCCGCGTCACGCGCTGCCACCGTCGTTGATCGCGCGCCTCCTTCGCCTTGCTGCATTTCAAAATCCTGAATTTTACGCCGCACAAGCCATGCGCCGATCGACCCATGACAAGCCTCGGATTATCTCTTGCGCAGAGTTGACCAGCCATCACGTTGCGCTACCTCGCGGGTGCTTCGACGCCGTACTAAATCTGCTTGCGTCGCTTGGAATTAAGGTAACAGTCGAAGATCACCGCTTTTCTGGTGCGGCGATCCCACTTGCCTTCACTGGCGCGTTACGCTCCGATCAGGAAACCGCGATCACAGCCCTGTTGCCGCATGATACCGGCGTGCTCGCGGCAACGACGGCGTTCGGCAAGACGGTCCTGGCCATCCGGATGATGGCCGAGCGTGGACGGAATACATTGATCCTCGTTCACCGCCGTCAGCTGATGGATCAATGGATCGAGAGGCTCACAGCGTTCTCGACTATGCCGCGTGACGCGATCGGCATGATCGGCGGCGGTCGTCGCAAGCCGAAAGGTCAGGTTGACGTCGCCCTGATCCAGAGCCTGGTTCGCAAGGGAGAGGTCGATGATATCGTCGGCAATTATGGGCATCTCGTAGTTGATGAATGCCACCATTTGTCGGCGGTTAGCTTTGAACTGGTCGCGCGCCGCAGCAAGGCTCGCTACATCCTCGGTCTGTCAGCAACGGTTACGCGAAAAGACGGACATCACCCGATCATCGTTATGCAATGCGGTCCCGTTCGCCATCGCGTGGATGCACGAACCGAGGCGGCCAAGCGCCCATTCGATCACGTGGTGCGGATCAGGGATACCAGCTTCCAACTCCAAACCACATTGGGCACTCCTGCTCCTTCCATTCAGGATGTTCTCAAGGAGTTGGTTGATGATGAAGCGCGCAACGATCTGATATTCGATGATGTCTTGTGTGCTTTGGAGGAGGGCCGTTCACCCGTCGTGATAACTGAGCGCACCGCCCATTTGGAGACTATCGCAAAGCGTCTTGAGCATTTCGCTAGGCATGTGGTCGTATTGCGCGGTGGGCAAAGCGAGAAGCAGCGCCGCGACATCGCCGCGCGGCTCGCAGCAATTCCCCAAGCCGAGGAACGTGTCATAGTCGCGACCGGACGCTACCTCGGCGAAGGTTTCGATGATTCGCGCCTCGATACCCTTTTTCTTACTATGCCGATTGCTTGGAAAGGCACGCTTGCCCAGTATGCCGGCCGGTTGCATCGGCTCAACGACGCCAAGCGCGAGGTGATTATATATGATTATGTCGACATGAGAGTGCCGGTTCTGGCCCGCATGGCTGCGAAACGCCGTATTGGTTATCAGGCAATAGGCTATAAGGTATTGGGTGCGCGCGATTTGTTTTCCGGTCAGGTGGTCACGTTGAACGTACCTGCGGCAGCTACGCGATAGTTAAGCGACCAAATAGCTAGAGGAGCGCGGGCGGAATTAAAAAGAGGCGACCAAGCCGGATAGTTCCTTTCAGCCTGTCCGTCGACAAGGGCGCGGATTTTGTGAGTGGATATCGCCGGCTCTCAAAGGAACGAGACCAACTCCCGGCTATCATTGCAAATAATTCGCGGAGGCACCTCGATGAGCCGAGCCCAGACAAAATCCTCGCCGACGGATGAGCATGCGAGACGGATCGCGCAGGCGATCGCCAAAGGTCGACCGCCCCCGTTCAACGATGCCTTCGATCGGTATTGCGAAAGCTCCCCACGCGAAATCTTTGCCGCTTTCACGGGCGCGGCTCGCCACATGCCTCCGGTCGGCAAGGATGAGCCGCTTGCGATCGGTTATCTGTTCCTGCTTCAGCGGCTGCTTGAGCATCTACGTTATCGCACCGATCGCGGCTACGCGGACGCAAGCCAACTGATCGCGGATTTTCAGGCCGATGTCGTCGCACAGGTCGAGGCCGGAAACGTCGACGGCCGCATGCTTGCCTTTGTGGGAGGAGCCCTACACCAATCGAAAATCCCGGCATCGCCTGAGCTTGCCGCGGCGTCGGCAAGTCAGCCCGTCGACCCGGACGAGGACGGACCGCTTCCGACCGATGTCCACGCGGCTCTCGCCGGCATCCTCGAAGCCTGCAACGGCGATCCGTTTCTGGCCGTGGGCTCGCTGATCGAAAGCGGTCATGCCATGCCGGCGGAAACCCGCAGCGCCTTGGCCGTGGGCCTGGCGCTTGCTGGCATCCCCGAAGCGCGTGGCGCCGCGGTTCTGTTCCTGCTCGACCCGAATTCGACTGTGCGCCGGGCGGTTGCCGGCGCGCTTGCGCAGGTCGCCGCCTCGCTGACGCCGACAGAGGTCCGGCGGCTGATCGCAATGCGCAATTGGCGACCAGAGAACGAGCGAGCCGAAGTCGACGCGGTCATACGCAAGGCGCGGGCGGCTGGGATCGATTGCGCGCCATGGGGCGCTGGCAGCATCGAGGCAATCGTCGCGACCGCCGTCGATGGTGCCACAGCGCAGGGATTCCTGCTGATATCCCCGGCCGGACGGAAAAAGCGGATATCTTCGGTCCTGACCAAAGGCGGGATTGCGGATGCCTGGAGCGGCGAGCCGGAATCGCGCCGCCAGATCGAGATGAGTTTCGCCGCCGCCGGGATGGATACCCCTACACTTGCCGTATCCCGATCATATCTCGATCGCATCGTGGCGCACGAACTGGCGCTCACTATCGAGAAACGGGAAGCGCCGCCGTTCGGCCTGCTCCAAGTCGCCGAAACTATCGGCGGTGCCGATTGGCAGCCCGCGCGTATGGCCTTTGGTGAAACGCTCGCCGGGCTGTTCGCCGAGGTCCCCAAGGCGATGTGTGAGCCCGCCACGCTCGCATCGGTGCTGCGGAAGAGCAACGAACTTGCCGAGCTGGAGTCCGTCGCACAATCCTGGTTCGAGGACGACCCGCAGGTCGCTCAAGCGGTGGAGCGCGCCCGCGGCCGTGATCGCGCCAAACTAGCTACCTATCTATTGCAGAGCGTCATTGCACGACATCGTGACAGATGGGCTGACATTGTTTTGCGCACGGCCCTATGGATGCGGGAGGCTCCACCGGAGGCCGACCTATGCTGGCGCGAGCTCGCGATCGTTGCAAAAGCGCTCGTCGACGGACAGGATGTGACGGAGATCGGATTGATGCGCGATATCGCATTGCGGACGATCGCGGTCCTCAGGGACGCTGGGCGGATGTGAGAGAGCCGGGGGGCACGTTTTGCGCCGCCTATTCGTCGAAGTGGGGGCGTAGCAGATGAGATGGCGCTCCCAATAGAATCGATTGCAATAAATTATATAGCAATTTCAATTACATATGAGTTCGCAGTTTTATTCTGAATGGCGCGCCATTTAAATAAGGTATTTCTGCCATTTTTGGCCGCACGACCTGTGTCTCTATTTGGCCTGGGGACACGCCGGGGACGCAAAGTGTTCCTGTGCTGCCGGTGCAAACGAAGGGCGATAGAAAATCCTCTCGGGTCACCAACGAAAGCGGCTGGGCGTTATAGCCATCCGCGATCGCCGAATGCGGCAAGGTCAACACCCGGCGGGGCATACCATCCACCCGAGCGATAGCGGGCACCAAGCTTCAGAGCGATATCCTTGTTGCCGTAAGGAATCCGCAGCGGCGTCCCAGTTACGGAATTAGTCTGAGCGGTCGTCGATGCAGCTACAGCAGCTGCTTTGCGCTTTCGGGATATCTTCGCTGGAGCCGTCGATTGCGTCGCAATTGATCCCGCCGGCCTGAAGGCGGTCTTGCGACCACCCTTGCGTCGCTTCGTGCCTTTGTTCGAGTTCAATCCACGCGGCCATCGCAGCCGAGTTGGCCTTGGCCTCGTCGGGAATGACGACGCCTTTCCCGAGCGCGATTTTCGTGGCGTACAACAACTGCGCCGGACTAACCGATTTGGGTTCGAGCTTCCCAGTTGCTTCACCATCGGTTTTCTTGGGCGCGTGCTGTTTGAGAAACGCGCCGCAGATTGATATCGACGTCTTGTAGCCGGGCGGTGGTTTGATGCCGTTTTGCCGGCTAAGGCTGTCGGCAAAGCGCTTCATCGCTGGCGTGGGTGGATATGCTGCAGCGCCGTTTTCGACCGACGCACCAAGCAAGGGAGGTCCTCCGATGGCGGCGCCTTCCATGAGCTTACCGATGATGCGCAGGGCGACTTCACACACGGCGTCGATTGCGCCGACCATCTCCTGCTTGCCGACTACAACATCGTCGAGCAGGCATTCAAGTTGCGCCGTCACGCCCGGATCGACCAGTGCCGGATCGGCCTGTTTGAGGACGCCGAACAGCGACAGGCCGGTCTCGGTCGGCACAATATTCTTTCCCTGGGCAATCAGAAAACCCTGCTTCTTCAGTCCGCCGATGATCTCAGCCCGGGTCGCCGGCGTGCCAATGCCCTTGGCTTCCTTCAGGCGCTCCCGTAGAGCTTCATCGTCGACAAAACGCCAGGCATTTTGCATTGCTTCGATCAGAGTGCCCTCGTTGTAACGCGGCGGCGGTCGGGTCTCCTTGGCCTCAATTTTGGGGTCCTGTAGTTGCGCGGTCTCGCCGTTGCGCAGCGGCGGCAGCAATTGCGCCTCGTCGCCCTTTTCTTCGGCGGGTTGCCACTCCGGAAAGGCTGCTCGCCAACCGAGATCGATAGGCTGGCGCCCGGCGGCGCGGAATTCGAAGCCGCGCACGTCGAGCGTTGCGGTAGTCTGCCGGTACCGGAAGTCAGGCATCAGGGCGGCGAGATAGGCCCGCGCGATCACGTCGAACAGTTTCTTCTCGTCCGACGACAGCCGAGGCCAGACCTCCGGCAGTTTGTCGATCGTGTTGACGTTGGGAATAACGGCGTGATGGCTCGCGCCTTCCAGTCCCTTGTCGTAGAAGGTGCCGCTCGCACCCTTACGGATGACCGGCGGCTCAGGCACGGGGATCGTGCTGAACGATTGGCCCACCCGCAGGTCGGCTACGATCCGCGGCACGTCCGAAATCAAGCTCGCCGGCAGATAGCGCACCTCGGCGCGCGGGTAAGTGATGATCTTCTTGCCCTGACCGTCATAGAGTGCCTGCGCCACCTCAAGCGTCTTGCTGGCCGACCAACCGAAGCGTGAGCCGCAGAGTTTCTGCAGCGACGGCAAATCATGCAGTTTGGGCGGTCCTTGACGCTTATCTTCGACGCGCACGGCGAGCGCGCCCTCGAAGCCTTCCGCGGCTTTGACGACGTCCTCGGCAATTTCGCGCCGAATGATCCGGTTCTGCGGCGCGTGCCGCATCTGGAATTGGCCTCCCGCAACCTCCGCGGTGGCAACAACTTCAAAATAGGCAAGCGGCACGAAATTCCGGATTTCCAACTCGCGCCTGCACACAATGGCCAAGGTCGGAGTCTTCACGCGTCCAACCCCGATCACCCTCCGCGTACCTTGACTCAGGATGACGGTCGCAGTGCGAGTGAGTGATAAATTGTAGATCTGGTCGGCCTGCCGACGCGCAACGGCGGCGGCGTACAGGCGGGCGTATTCGGCATTTGGCTTTGCCTGGCCGAATGAGTCGCGGATGGTCTGCGAATCCTGCGCGGTGAACAGCACCCGCATGACCTCGCCGCGGTATTTGTAATGCTCGAGAATTTCCTGGCCGATGAGCTGCCCCTCACGGTCGCAGTCAGTGGCGAGCCAAACCCGCTTGGCGGTGCGCAGCGCCTCGCGAATGGCTTTGAGCTTGGTCACTTTGTTTCCGCCCGTTGCCGGGCAAGTGTCGTAGAGACCTTCGGGCCGCAAAAGTATTGGCGACCACCGCTTCCACTCCGGAACAACATCCTCGGGTTCGAGCAGGTCGAATAGATGGCCTTCGGCCGGCAGGATATCTCCGTAGCGAGAACCGACGGCAGCCCGGACGTCTTTTGCCTGGCTGGTTTTCTCCGTGATGACAATTTGACTGGGCATTAGCGGTTTGATTGCGAGAAACGGATTCGATCCGCGGGCGATCGGAACATACAGTGAACATCAAAAGTCTGCAAGCTACCGGTGAGGGTGGTTTGGCTGTAACTGCGGTCCCTCTGATTGCACTTGCCCGTGCGTGGCTTTAGGGGCTGGATAGATCAAGACGGGGTGGGTGGAATCGGGCTTTCTATGCATCTTGCACACGAGACCGCGGGTGCAGCGCGCACCCGGCTTTCCCTGCGCCCTCTTCTTTCAAGAGGGTGGAAGGCTAACGCACGGCTCGGACATTTCATGCCGCGAGATCGCGAAGGCGTGTCCTCAAGCTGTTTGAAATCTGAACAGGAACAACAGATGCCGACCGATGTGAACCAGCACGACAGCTGCTTTGCGCCGGCGGTGGAGTGGCGCACTCGCCCTGCTATGTCGCGGCCGCGCTGCTCGGGCGCACGGTGCTTTTTAAGCGTCCGGTTAACTTTCGAGTTGTCGCAAAGCCGACAGCTCGTTCGATGTCAGAGCTTTAACAGATTCTCCGTGATTAGCTGGTAGAGCGATTTGCCTGGACCGCAGTTCGGCTTCCAAAGGCCACGGATTGTCATGACCGCTTCGTCGTTCGCTCTCATCTTTCTCAGCGTCAGCATGAATGCGGGGGCCCAGATCGCTTTGCGCAAGGGGATGTTGACGCTGGGCGCAATACCGTCGATCAGCGAGCCCCTGGCGTTCCTCTGGACCTTTGCGCGCAACGTCTATCTGTGGGGCGGCTTGTCTTTTTATGCGGTCAGCATCCTGCTGTGGCTGGCTGTGCTCTCCAGCAATCAGGTCAGCGTCGCCTATCCCATGCTTTCCATCGGGTATGTCATCGCCGCCGTATTCAGTTTCTTACTGCTCGGCGAGGCGATCCCGTCGATGCGGCTTGTCGGCATCGCGTTGATTTGCGTTGGCGTGGTTTGCGTGAGCCGGACGGTATAGCCCGATGCGGCACGTCATCACCGGGGGAGCGGGTTTTACCGGATCATACATGACTGCCGCGCTCATTGGGCGAGGCGAGAAAGTTGTCATATTCGATCTGCAAGAGCCGGCGGCAACAAACAGCTCCGTCGATTTCGTAAGAGGCGACATCCGGCGGGACAGTGATCTTGCGAAACTCCATCTCGGTCCCGCCGATGTGGTTTATCACTTCGCAGCCCGTCAATTTCACGCCGGCGTGCCCCATCACAATCGCAACGCGTGGTTCGCCGATGTCAACGTCAATGGCACCCGCTGCCTGCTGCAGCAAATGTCGGCCGCATCCACGCGTCGCATGATATTTTTTTCAACCGACATGACCTACGGCAAGCCCGATCATACCCCGATCGATCCCGACCATTCGCAACGTCCGATCGGACCGTATGGCAGAAGCAAAGTCGAAGCGGAGCGGCTTTTGATACATGCACGCGGGGAATTCGGGCTGCAGGCAACGATATTTCGTCCAAGGCTTATCGCGGGTGCCGGCCGCCTTGGGATCCTGACCAAACTGTTTCGGCTGATCAGGCTGGGCCTGCCAATCCCGATGATCGGTTCCGGCAAAAATCGCTATCAAATGGTCGCGGTCGAGGATTGCGTCGCTGCGGCGCTGGGGGCGGTCGAGAGGAATTGTCCCTCCGGCCCGTTCAATCTTGGCTCGGGTGAACCGCCCACGATCAGGCAGCTCCTCAGGGAATTGATCCGTCGCGCAGGGTCAAGTTCAATTCTTTTGTCAACACCGGCTGCGGTTCTGCAACCCGCATTGTCTTTGCTCGATAAAGCCGGTCTGACCCTGCTTTATCCGGAGCAATTTGCCATTGCGAATCTCGATTATGTTCTGAATACGGAAGCAACCAATGCCGGCTTGGGTTGGACGCCGCTGAAGAACGATATTGATATTATTTTCGAGGCCTATCAGGGGTTCCTGACCTCGTCGGGCCGGTAGCAGAGTTTCGCTTCGGGGTTTTGTCACATCACTGAAGTGTTTCCGAGAAGATCGATGACGCCAGATCTCCACCGCGCCGAAACGCAGGCCCGTCAGACAAAGCTCCTTGTTTGGTCCGCTGTCGTCATTCTGGGCGGCCTTCAGGCCTGGGCCAGCCGCTATCATATCTCTTCCGAGGACGGCGTCGCCTACCTCGATATCGGGGATGCCTATTGGCGGGGCGATTGGGCCAACGCAATCAATGGCCAGTGGAGCCCAGCCTATTCCTGGATTCTGGGCCTCGCCCTGAAAATCCTGCAGCCCTCCAGCTATTGGGAATTTCCGGTCGTCAAGCTCGTCAATTTTTCGATCTATTTATTTGTCTTCGGGTGTTTTGAATTTTTTCTTCGCAGGCTGCGTCGATTTTATCTGGACCGGCGTTCGCAATCCGAAAACCTGTTCGCGGCCTCGGAAACGGAATGGTGGCTGCTCGGATACGCGCTGTTTCTCTGGTTCGCGCTGGAATGGGTCAAGGTATCCAGCGATACGCCGGATCTTCTGACCGCAGGATTTGTTTTCCTGTCGACCGGGATTCTTCTGAATCTCAAACGCAGCAAGCGACAGTGGCTCGAATTTTCACTTTTGGGACTCTTTCTTGGGCTGAGCTACCTTTCCAAAACCGTGATGTTTCCACTGAGTTCTGGTCTTTCTTGGCGTCAGTCTGTTTTCGATCGCCAATTTTCGCAAAGCCCTTCCGTTGACCTTCGTGGCTTTGTTCGTTTTCGGCATGACGACGGCTCCCTTCATCGCCGCGCTGTCTTACACCAAGGGACATCTTACGTTTGGCGAGACCGGGAAATTGAATTACGCCTGGTTCGTAAATCCCGGCGAATTCATAATACCGGATCACCATTGGCAGGGTGGCCCTCCCGACAGTGGAGTGCCCGAGCACCCGACACGAAAAATTTTCGATAGTCCGGCAGCGTTCGAGTTCGCCGGTCCGATCGGTGGTACATACGCGCCCTGGTATGATCCGACGTACTGGTACCAAGGTGTCAAAACCAAATTCGACATAGCCCAGCATATTCGGCTGATCGTCAAAAACGGCAGGTTCTATTTTCAACACTTCCTGGCAGTGGCGATCTTTATCGCTCTCCTTTTGATTGCTTTCAGTGATGGCTTTGCTGCCTCTGTTCGGGAGTTGTTGTGCAAGAGCTGGAAATTGCTTGTCCCCGCTGCGGCCGGCCTGGCCGTTTACATGCTCGACAGCGACCTCGAACTGAATTTCTTCGTTAGCCAGCCGGACACGCGTTATATCGCGGTGTTTGCCGTGTTGCTGTTCGCGGGTTTGTTTGTCGGCGTGCCTCTGCCCGACGGTCTGGGCTCCAGAAGGCTGGTGTCAGGCCTTACGTTCGCAACGGTCGTGACGATGGGAAGCTTCTTCCTTCTCGATGTGAGCGAGGAAATCAAATATGGGCGCTCCACCAAGCCATTGGACTGGCAGGTTTCCGAGGGGCTAAAGGCGTTGTCCATATCACCTGGAACGGGGGTCGCTAATCTCGATCTCCGGCAATATTATTGGGCCAGACTCGGAAGGCTCAGGATTGTTTCAGAAGTTCCAGATTCGCTGGCATTCTGGGCCGCGAACTCGGCCACAAGGGCTCAGGTCCTGCAAAAAATACGTGAGACCGGGGCTCGGGCGGTGGTGCAGAACCCGAGCTTGTCGATTCCAAGTCGTGCTATCGGCGAGGAAGGCTGGCGGGAAATTGGTACCACAGGGGTCTATGTTTATAAGTTTTAGGCCTACAGGTTCTAGCGAGCGGAAGCCGTTGCGCGCGAGAGGCGTGTAATCCCGCACCGACAAGGCGGGCCGGTTCGCTTCGCGCGTTTTACGATGGCTGTTGGCCTGGAACCCCCCGAGGCTCTTCGGCGCTTCGCATTAGGACTCGCGGATGCGGTGGACGAACTCCACGATCTCGACCTGGTGCACGGCGATCTCTCGCCGCACAACATCGTCGTGCGTTTTGACGGCGATGTGCAACGTCCCATCCTGGTCGACATCGTCGACTTCACAACCGATGAAGAGGGACGGCGCACACCCGCCTATTGTCCTCCAGAAGACAACGATCTGCGGACACGCGACCGGTTCGCGGTCGGGCAGATCGCCACGGAGCTTGCTGAAGTCTGCAGCGATGAAGAGACAAAGGCGCTGTTCATGCTTGGCGTCGCCAAATGTGGTCAGGGGGCCGCCCCTTGGCTGACCCTGAAGGGCCTCAAGGAGACGATCGCCTTCCGTCGTCGTCCACCCCCCACCGCCAGGCTCGAACTTGAGATAGAGACGCCGAGAGCCGGCTTCGAGGGGCCAATGCTGTCGGACAATGGCGTATTCCATGTCCTAAAGTCGAAGAAAGCTCCAGACTCGATCGATATCTTCGGGTTCGATCAGCGCGTCACAATCGACTTCGATCCCGCCGACGGAAAGCCCTTCCATGCAATCGCAAACAAGGTTGACATGGGCCAGGCCACTTACGCGCAGCGGCATCGGATATTTTCGTTTGAGGGCTCCAGCAGTCGGTCAGGCGTCGATGTTCTGCACCGCTCCAGCGGATTGCTGGCGGTGCACCTCCACCGTGTTGTGCATGCCCTTCTAGTGGTCTCGGCGTCGTCGGATGGTCTCCGTCCGCCATACGCCACTTTCCTGTGATGGCGGCCTAAGGCCGCGTTTCTTTTTGGAGGACGGGGTCTGCGCCCCCCTGGCCGTCAAGGCCAAGCCCGGTGGACAAAAAACGCAGGCCGTGTTGTCGCCCGGATCAAGGCCGGGCTCCGGCCCGCGCCACCCAGCGTTTTTTGGCCTGTGACGGCCCAGCCCCCGCTCATTGCCGCGTGGCTAGTCGGGTTCATGCGAACCCGTAAGCCAAGGAAGGAACAGGCAATGAAAGTGGATATCTATCAGCGCATCACGGATCAAATCGTTTGCGAGCTTGAGAGAGGCGTCAGGCCGTGGCTCAAGCCATGGAATGCCGAAAATGTCGCAGGACGCATCACACGGCCCTTGCGCGGTAACGGGATTCCTTACAAGGGCATCAATGTCCTGATGTTGTGGTCGGCCGCTCTGGAGAAGGGTTACGCCGCGCAGGTCTGGATGACCTTCAAACAGGGAAGCGGGCTAAAGGCGAGCGTCCGCAAGGGCGAGCATGGCAGCCTTGTCGTTTACGCCGACAAGATCGTCCGCACCGAAGCCGACGCCGAGACTGGAGAAGAAACAGAACGCGCCATTCCGTTTCTCAAAGGTTACACCGTGTTTAACGTCGCGCAGATTGATGGATTGCCCGAACACTACTACGCGAAACCCGCACCGCACGTTGACACAGTTGAACGCATCGAACGAGCCGATTCTTTTTTTGCCAGTACCGGGGCGACCATCCGGCATGGCGGCGCGATGGCTTATTACAATGTCTCGCAAGATTTCGTGCAGATGCCGTCGTTCGAAAGCTTCCGCGACGCCGAGAGCTATTACGCAACGCTGGCGCATGAGATGACCCACTGGACCCGCCACAAGTCGCGCCTTGATCGCGATTTCGGTCGCGAGCGCTTTGGCGACGAAGGCTACGCCATGGAAGAGCTTGTCGCCGAATTGGGCTCCGCGTTTCTGTCCGCCGACCTCGATCTGACGCCGGAGCTTCGCGGGGATCACGGCTCCTATATCGCGTCATGACGCAGCTTCGTGCCGATATGGCAGTACCCCTCACTTGATTTCTGGCAACATGTTTCCTTAGAAGATTAAACGAGCTTATAAAGTGGTCGCTGCACAGTAAGTGGTCGCTGCACAGTCTTCATCAAATAGAGACGTTAGTGCCGATTGCACACGGCCGATACCAAAAGCCGATGTTGCATGCTCTTCGAAAACGAGGGTCACATTTGAATACGAGGAGACGATGCCGCGCCGCGGGCAGGCGCGATTCCAATGGCGCCTAGCGGGATTGAAAAATCGACAATTCACAGGAGGCTGCAATGAGTTCAAACTTGTCCCCAATTGACCACGAGGATCACCGCCGCATTCACCATAAGCACCATAAGGCCGAGCAGGAGACATCCTTTACGCAAACCAATTTGGTCTCGGATGGCTTCGTCCCCGCGCCGACAATCGATCCAAATCTCATCAATCCCTGGGGCCTAACTCTCAGCGCGACCAGCCCTTTCTGGGTCTCGGACAACGGCATGGGCGTGACGACGGTCTATACCGGTGCCGGAGCCAAGGTGAACGTCGGTGGGCTTGATTCAATTGCCATCGCGACGCCTCCGGGGCAAACCTCGCCGGCCAGCCCGACCGGAGACGTGTTTAATATTGCGGGAGCCGGATTCAACATTACCAGCGGCGGCCAGACAGGATCATCGGTCTTCATTTTCGCAACCGAGGACGGCACCATCTCCGGCTGGAACCCCAACGTGAACGCCGCCAGCTCCGTGCTGGCCGTCGATAACTCGCAGGGCGGCACCGGAGCCGTCTACAAGGGTCTTGCGATTGCGCAAACCGACGACGGCACCTTCCTTTACGCAGCAAATTTCCGGAATGGAACGGTCGATGTGTTCGACCAGAACTTCAAGCAGGTGGATAGCTTTACCGATCCGAAAGTGCCAGCCGGCTACGCGCCTTTCAACGTTCAAGTTCTTGATGGCCACCTGTTCGTCACGTTCGCGCTGCAGGATGACACCAAACACGACGACGTCGCCGGTGCCGGCCATGGCTTCGTGGATGAGTTCGACCTGGAAGGGCACATGATGCAAAGGGTGGCGTCTGGCGGGGTGCTCGATTCTCCCTGGGGGCTTGCGATCGCACCTCCTGGCTTCGGAGAATTCGCCAATGATCTCCTTGTCGGGAATTTTGGCGACGGCACCATCAATGTCTTCAATCCGAAGAACGATCATTTCCTGGGCAAGTTGGAAGGCGCCAATGGTGCCCCGATCACCATCGGTGATCTCTGGGCGCTTATTCCCGGTACTGGCGCTGCCGGAAGCGATCCGAACAAGATCTACTTTACCGCAGGCGTTCAGAACGAGGCGCACGGTCTCTTCGGCAGCCTGGCGGCGATTCCAGAACCGGATAAATCGGCGATGTCGACGGCAGGCTCGCATTCTTTGCACGGGTGAGGGTGCCAGCACAGTCGGACCATGCATTTTGCAGGTGGTTTCGACCGCGAAGCGACGGATACGCAATTTTCGGAAGGCGGATGTTGAACTCCGCCCTCCGCTGTTGCGCCACGTACGGATGACGGCGCGGCATTTCATAGTCCAGAACGTCGGGAATGTTTTTTCGGATGCTCCTCTTTTTCGGATGCCCCTCTGAGGAGGCGCCGTCGTGGAGATGTCGATCGGACAGCGCCTCGGTTCGCTGACGCCATGCCGCCAGCCTGCGTTCCCGGCTGATGCTGGTAGCGGGCGCCAAACTGGTGACGGGATCCATCCGCGCGTGCAGGCGGTGATGGTCGCGGCCAGGTTCCACGGCATGGAGTTGGATCCAGGCGAGGTCGTCTCCACGGGTGCGCAGGACATCCCTTCAGCCGCCTCGCTCTCCGAATGGGCACAGAGTGCCGGGATGTGGGCGCGGGCGGTGCGATTGCGTTTTCGCCAGCTGACGCACTTCGTGGACACCGGGCCGGTGGTGCTGCTGCTCACGGACGGAAGCGCGACCCTGATGGTGGGTGCCGACGCCGACCGCCAGGTGGTTTTCCTTCGGGATCCCCGCGCGCTGGCAAGCGAGATAGCCCTCGCGGTGGACGAACTGCGCCTGGAGCGGATCTGGTCCGGTGAGGCGGTGCTGCTGCGTGCCCGGCGCGGGCAAGTGGAGACGGACGCGCCGTTCACCCTGAGCTGGCTGTCTGGCCTGGTGTTGCACGAGAAGACGTCGCTCCGGGACATAGGGCTTGCTTCGCTGACGCTGAGCTTCCTGACGATCTTCCCGCCGTTGCTGGTGATGACAGTGGTGGACAAGGTGCTGACGCACCATAGTTACTCGACCCTACTGCTCCTCGGCACCATCCTCGCGATCGCGACCATTTATGAGGCGGTCCTTGGCTACGCCCGCCGGCTGATCGTGATGGTCGTCGGCGCGCGGCTGGATGCGAAGCTAAACTTGCATGTCTTCAACCGTCTGCTGCGGCTGCCGCTCGACTATTTCGAGCGCCACCCGGCCGGAGAGACGATGCACAAAATCGCGCAGGTCTACAAAGTCCGTGAATTCCTGACGGGAAAGCTGCTGGCCACGTTCCTCGACATGATGACGTTGGCCGTGCTGATCCCGTTCCTGTTCTATCTCAATTCCACTCTCGCCTTTGTGGTGCTGGCCTGTTCCGCCCTCATCGTGCTGGTCGTGTTGGCCTATCTGCGTCCGTTGCAGCGGGTGTTCAGCAAAGTCATTGTTACCGAGGGCGAAAAGGCCGCGGTACTGGGCGAGACTATCTTCGGGATCAAGACGGTGAAATCCCTCGCGCTCGAGCCGCAGCGCCGGATGCTGTGGGATACGCGCGTTGCCGAGGCCGGAAAGGCGCGGCTGGCCTTCGGGAAACTGGGAAACTGGCCGCAAACGATCGTCAATCCGATCGAGCGATTCATGTCGATCGGTATCGTGCTGGTCGGTGCCTATCTCGCGATGACCGACAAATCCGGCTACGCCGTCGGGGCGCTCTTCGCCTTTATGATGCTCAGCATGCGCGTCGCGCAGCCGCTGGCCGGGCTGGCGCGCCTGATCGAGAATTACGAGGAGGTCGGCGCCGCGATCGGCGAGGCCGCGTCGGTGCTGAACCGCCCGCTGGAATACGGTGCTCTTTCCCGCGGACTGCGTCCGCAACTCTCCGGCGCGGTCGCCTTCGACGACGTCAGCTTCACCTATGGGGGCACTAAAATTCCCGCGCTCGAACGCGTCACCTTTGCGGTGCCCGCGGGCACGATGCTAGGCATCGTCGGGCGTAGCGGGTCCGGAAAGTCGACGTTGACGCGGCTCTTGCAGGGGATCAACCGAGACTATAGCGGCTTCCTGAAGATCGACGGCAACGACGTGCGCGAGATCAATCTACGGCATCTGCGCCAGAGTTTCGGCGTGGTGCTGCAGGAGAATTTCCTGTTCCGCGGCTCGATTTGCGAAAACATCATCGCGGGCCGTCCCGGGCTCACGCTGAACGATGCCGTGTGCGCGGCGCGCCTCGCCGGTGCCGAGGAATTCATTGAGCGCATGCCGAATGGCTACGAGACGCTAATCGAAGAAGGTTCGCCGAACCTCTCGGGTGGACAGCGGCAGCGGCTGGCGATCGCACGCGCTCTGATCACCGATCCGCGCATCCTGATCCTCGACGAGGCAATGAGCGCGCTCGATCCGGAGAGCGAGGCGGTGCTGAACGCCAATTTGCTTCGCATCGCGCACGGCAGGACGATGATCATTGTTTCGCACCGCCTGTCGTCCTTGATCGACTGTGACGAGATACTTGTCATGGAAAATGGCAAGGCCGTCGACATCGCGCCGCACCGTTTGCTTCTCGAACGCTGCGGCATCTACCGGCAGCTCTGGACCCAACAGAACCGCCATCTCGGGAATCAAGGTCCGCGTCATGCAAAGGCCAGTTAGCCGCGCAAACCGCGCGAGCGATCCAACGCTTCCGGCGATCCTGGAATTCCAGTCGCCATCTCAAGCCATCACCGCCGCCCCAATCCCGCCCACGGCGCGCGGCACGATATGGATCATCTCCAGCATGTTCGCCGCTGGCCTGATGGCGATGGGGCTGATCCCGATCGACCGCGTTGTGAGCGCTCAGGGCAAGGTGGTCTCCAAGGTTCCCTTGCTCGTCGTGCAGCCGCTCGAAACCTCGGTTGTCCGTTCGATCGACGTGACCGAAGGGCAGAGCGTGCGCACCGGCGACGTGCTGGCGCGGCTCGATCCGACCTTCGCGGCGGCGGATGTCGGTGCGTCCGAGGCGCTGGTTTCGACGTTGCAGGCGGAAGTCGCGCGCATGCAGGCGGAAGCCACGGGACTCCCGTTCGCCTCCACAGGCCCTGATCCGAACCTGTCGCTACAGGCGGCGATATTCGCCCAGCGTCAGTCGGAGCGCGATTTCAAGCGCGAGACTTATCAGCAGCGCATCAATGGCCTGCAGGCGGCTGTCGCGCGCGGCGTAGCCGACGCGGACGCCTATCAGGCGCGCAAGGCGGTGGCCGAGCAGGTCGTGTCCGTCCGTAAGGAGTTGGAACGGCATCAGGTCGGCAGCATGCTGTTGTCGCTGGCCGCGACCGACAGTCTGTTGGAAACGACGCGTGGTCTCGCAAATGCCACGGCAACCGTGGAAAGCGCGCGCCGCGACCTCGATGCGTTGAAGGCGGAGCGCGACGCCTATGAGCAGAACTGGCTCGCCGAGGTGTCGCAGAAGCTCTCGGACCAGATGCAGAAGCTGGCCGATGCGCGCGAAAAACTCAACAAAGCGCGGTTGCGGCACCAATTGGTCGAACTGCGCGCCAACCGCGACGCAACCGTTTTGACCGTGGCTAAGGTTTCCGTCGGCTCCGTGCTGCAATCCGGAGACCAGTTCATCACCTTGGTCCCGACCAATGCTCCGCTGGAGGTGGAGGCGAATATCGTCGGACGCGACGGCGGCTTCGTGCAGGCCGGCGTTCCCGCAGCAGTCAAGTTCGACACGTTCCCATTCTCACAGTACGGACTGGCGCACGGAACGGTCCGAACCGTCAGCGCCGACAGCTTTACCGGGCAAGACGAACTGAAAACGCGTTCGGGCTCTGTGCCGGTTAAATCCGACAGTACCGAGCCTTTCTATCGCTCCCGCATCACCATCGACGACGTGCGATTGCACGCCGTGCCAGCCGGGTTCCGCATCGCACCCGGTATGCCCGTCACCGCCGACATCATGATTGGCAAGCGCACGATCCTCACCTACCTGCTCGGCCGGATCCTGCCGGTCGCGTCTGAGGCGATGCGCGAGCCATGAGCCGGACCGGCGAGCGCAGGACGGGCGGCGGGCACAAATATCGGAGAGGTCTCCTCGGTCTCCTCGGTCGGCTGGTCGACGCGCCGTCGCCGGCGGCGGCGCTGCGACACGCTCTACGGCTTGCCGACGCGGGCCAGGGCGCACAGGCCTTTTCGCTCCTCGCTCGCGCGGCCCGTGCGGGCATAGCGGAGGGCGAATACCGGGTCGGGCGGTCCTATCTGGAAGGCTCGGGCGTTCCCGTCAGCCGCGCCGACGGCCTGTACTGGCTGAGGCGCGCCGCGACCCAAGGCCATATCGAAGCCCAGTGGCAGCTTGCCATGCTCTATCTACAGGGCTTCGGCACGTCGGGGGATCGCGGGGAGATTTCAGCCGGTGTGGAAAGCCTGTTCTTGCGCGATGAGGCCCACGAACCGGATTTCGTCGCGGCTGAGAAATGGGCCCGCCTCGCGGCCGAAGCCGGCTCTGGGGATGGGCAAGCCATCCTTGCCTACATCCTCGCTTCCGGCCCCGAAGCGATGCGCGACATCAAGGCAGCGCATCAATGGTACAAGCAGTCAGCTGAGGGCAATTGTCCGCAAGGTGCTCTGGGTTACGGCCTATTGCTGGCGCGGCTGGTCAAGGACGAGGCAGGGCAACGCGAGGTCGCGGAATATTTCCGTCGCGCGGCGGAGGCGGGGCTGGCGACCGCGTTGTACTTGCTCGGCGACCTGACCCGATGCGGCATCGGCGCCGAGCGCAGCGAGGCGATCGCGGCGGACCTCTATCGGCAGGCGGCCGAGAAGGGTAATCGCTCGGGTCAGGCGCGTTGGGGGTTGGCGCTGATCGAGGGGCTGGGAGTCAAGCGGAACCCGACCGAGGGCGAATCGTGGCTGCGCCGAGCTGCGGTGGCTGGGGATCCGGAAGCGGCGGCGCGGGTAGGCGATCTTTACGCCAGGTGCGGTGAGGCACTCCCCCCAAATCATGCGGAGGCGGCGATTTGGTATCGCCGCGCCGCGGAGGCTGGTCACCGGACAGCGGCGCGGGCACTCGGCCTGCTCTATCTGACCGGAGCTGGAGTTGCGCGCGATCCGGATGAAGCGGCGCACTGGCTCCGTGTCTCCGCCGAAGCCGGCGACCCGCAAGCGCGGGCGGACCTTGCCAATCTCTCCCTCAGGGGTGTTGGCCATCCTGAAGACCTAGTGAAGGCGCGCCAGTGGTTGGAGCAGGCAGCCGCGTCCGGCGACCTTGTCGCGGCTTTCAACTTCGGCTTCTGCCTGGCAGAAGGAGTCGGGATGGAACGTGACGAGCGCCTGGCAGCGCAGTGGATGCGCCGAGCCGCGGATGGTGTCGTGAGCGCGCAATTTTGGTATGGACGGATGCTGGTCGAGGGGCGCGGCGTGCAGACGGACGCCAGGGAAGGTCGGGCCTGGATCGCACGGGCGGCCGGCGCTGGGATGGCAGAAGCGGAAGTGGCGCTGGCGCAGATGATGGTCAACGGTAGCGGCGGCCGGTGTGATCTTTTCACGGCCAGGGCGCTGCTCGAGAAAGCCGCCAAGGGAGGGCACGACGGTGCCATTTCCGCGCTGGGCGCGCTGAACAGCGACGCGCCAAGGAACGAGAGCATCAAATTCCGGGGGTGAGGTGTGGATGTCGTCCGTATCGCGGCCCGGGAAGGGCGAGGCCGGGAAAAACATATTTCACGAGAGCGGCCATGACGAACGAACATCAGCACGACAATGCCGACGATGCTAACAACACCTGTACGTACCGAAAACTTAAATCCGACCATAGTGGTGATGAAGGCCGCCCAGAATGGCGCTTGAACGAATGACACCGGTGCGCTGTACCGAGCGAGAGACCGGAGCATCCTTGTTCAAGGACCGATGCGTTCTAAAACGGTTGTAATAGTCAGCGTAGGATGTCAGGACCCGGCGCAAATGCGTCTCGCCACAGATGATTGCGTGATCGAGACACTCGCGACGGATCGATCCGATCAGCCGTTCAGCAAAGCCATTCTGCCAGGGCGAGGCTGGTGCAATCGGTTTGTCCCGAATGCCCATGGCTCGCAATCGGTGTTTGACAATGGCGCCGTAGATCCGATCGCGGTCCCGGACCATATAACGGGGAGCCCCGTCCCAAGGAAAAGCCTCGGTGATCTGCCGTGCGATCCACTCCGCCGTCGGGTTGGTTGTGACGTTAATCCAGACGAGGCCTCTACGATCAAGCCGTACAATCACGAAGCCATACAGCAGTTTGAAGCCAATGATCGGGACCACGAACAAATCCATGGCAGCAATGTCCGGAGCGTGGTTTCGCAAAAAAGGTCCTCCACCCCTGACTGGGCGGTCCACGTCGCTTGACCATGTACTTGGCGACGGTTGATTGAGCGACGCTAAACCCAAGCTTAAGCAGTTCGCCGTGGATGCGTGGCGCGCCCCACAGCGGATTCTCCATGCTCATCCGCCGGATCAACGCGCAGCTCCGTGTCGAGCTGCGGTCGCCCTCCTATGCAAGGACCGGCGTCGCCGCGGCGACGGTCAGGCTGAGAGTCGCCGTCGCTGTCACGCTGTTGGCGTCGGTCACCGTCACCGTGTAGGTCGTGGGTGAACTTGTCACGGTGGGCGTGCCGGTGATGGCGCCAGTCCCCGCCGCCATGAAATGCGCCCAGGGTCTGAATGGTCGTGCCCCGACGTTCCCTGGTTGACCTTTATATCGCCTTCATAATCTCTATCCCGCGCCCACATAGCTTTCCTATGTTTTCGGGAGTAGCAGCGAAGATGCGCAGCATCTAATAGAACAGCTGAAATGCCTTAAGTTGCGATTAGCACAGAACGTAGAGCTGCTTTGTACGACGATGCGTTGACCTCGTAGTCTCGGCAATTCAGGCGCATTAGCAGAGCGGGCTATGAATGAAGTCCTGAATGTCTTTCTGGCAATCTATGCCGGCCTATTCCCAATTGTAGACCCGGTTGGCAACATTCCCATATTTCTTGGACTTACACGGCATGACGGCAATGCCGAACGTTCCCGCCTCGCTCGAGTTGTCGCGATAAACAGCTTTTTCCTTCTCTTTGGGTCGCTTGTGGTCGGCTCATACGTGTTGGAATTCTTTGGAGTTACGCTGCCCGTTGTACGCATCGCAGGCGGGTTGGTCGTAACGGCTTTTGGTTGGAAATTGTTGCAGTCGGGCGACGCCGAGGATGGTCCGGACGATCTCAATGAAGATCACCAACGCTTGAACACGAGCGATTGTTTCTATCCGCTCACAATGCCGCTCACCGTCGGGCCGGGGTCCATCTCCGTTGCGATTACGTTAGGTAGCCAGAGGCCGAAGGAAACGGCCGATCTCATCCACATAATTACCATTGGCGCCGCGGCGACTGGCGGCCATCGCGGTGACAATCTACATCTGCTATCGCTTTGGTCACAAAATAACTGCGGTACTTGGACCTCGCGGAACAAATGTAATGATGCGCTTGTCAGCATTTATTCTCTTATGCATCGGCATCCAAATTCTTTGGGGAGGTTGGATGGAATTAAGCAAGACCATGCACTAAGCAGGCATAATTGCCGATTAGACTAGGTCAACCAAGTGGGAAAACTCTCGATGGTGCAGAGTTCGGCGGATTTGCCGATCGGGTGGTCGACTAGATTCGAGCTGGTAATCAAGCCGAGCACTACGTCCAGACCGGCGTTCGCGTCGGCGCCTATCTGCCGCTCTATTGCTCGGCGACAGGCCGCATCCTGCTCGGCCGCCATACCGATGCCGACATCACGCGACGGCTGAGCCGGCATCCGATGAGCGCACGCTCGCCCCGGACACTGACCACGATCCCGGACATTCTGTTTGCGATCCGGACCGCCGCGAAGAAGGGCTATGCCATCAGCGACGAGGAGCTGGCGCCGGGCATCAGATCGATGGCCGTCCCGGTGTTTGCCGCCAACGGCGACATCATCGCCGCCGTCAGCATGAGTGCGGCCTCGGCCCGCGGCAAAGTCGGCGATCTGCGCAAACGTCTGCTGCCTGTGCTGCTTAACTGCGCGAACCAGATCGCACGGCCGTTGAAAGAGCCGCGCTGAAGCGCCATGCCGCCGTTGTACGGCGAAGGCGGTCACCGGCGGACCGAGATGAGACGGAGCACGGACAATTTCCTCCTCATTGACGCACATGTACTCGGCGAGAACCCTATCAGTGGGACCGCCTAGACGACGACGCAAAAGAGAGGCGAACCAACAATACTTGATGCGGTCCGCGCGCATGGAATCCATGCCACGGTTTCCTGTGAAAAGGGTGTATGCGGCGCATGCGAAGTGAAAATTCTTGGTGGTTCGCCGACCACCGCGACACGGTCCGTTTGGATCAGGAACGGACGGCCAACAAGTCCATTATGATTTGTTGCGCCAGATCGCGCGGCGTGGGTGTTGACGCTGGATCTTTGAAGACGAGTGGCGGTCCCGGTCGATCAAAAACCGGCTTCAGTATTCGCAAAACGCTACCTTCGTCGCGGCAACAAGCCTCACCGTTCAATATGCGAACTCTTCATCGCATATCCACAGTGTGTGAAGCGCAAGTCTCCGGCGAGTTCCATCGGTAGTCACGGCCAACCGCCTATCGGGACACGGAACACAACGGCGCGGCTCCGCAAGCCGCGCCTCGGGCGGGAGGCACGGGCGCTGTTCGCCGACGCGATCGCGGTCCCGCAATCCAGCGTCGACGAGGAGGTGGCTTGCCGCCATGTCCGGTGGGGTGAGCGCGAACATGAGCAGTGCGACGCGCAGGCCGCCCGCTGGCGCGAGGCGCGGATCCGCATCCAACACCGCTACCGCGGCGATACGCTGATGCTTCCTCAAAACGTAAGCTGTAAATCGTAAACCATCAGTCCCGGTCATCTTCAGTTTACCGTCTGCTTTAAGCAGTTCGCCGCCGCGGCGTGCGATGGTGAGTTCAACGATCGGAACAATTCGACGGGAGCGTCCGAATCAGGTCCGATGGACCTGATCCAACAGAGATCTGCGGTGTCGATGAAAAAGCAAAAATCGAATAGCAACAAGCCATCGTTGCCGGCGCAATCTTCGTCGCCGGTTCGCTCCGCCGTGCTTGGCACGGTGCTCAATATGTTCGCGACAATCGCAACCTTCGGGTCGGTGTTGCTGTGCCTGGTCGCCGCAAAGCACTTCACGTAGAGAGGGCGGTCATGATCTTGGAATTATTTCCGCTGATCGCCTCGGCTATGGCTGCTTTGAGCTTCCTCCTACTTACTGCCGAGGAGCCATTGTCAAGCTTGGAACAAAGCCGCCGGCCGGAACATGATCGACCGACGGCTTCGCCACGGTAAACCTGGATGGGGACATATCCGGTCCTGAGACGCTACCGCGTCTCGGGGACAGCGCAACGAAACTCACGCGTTAAGCTTGATGTCGTGGATGGGGGTTAAATCTGGAACAGCGAGTAACCTCAATTCGAGCTTCGAGTTGTTGATGGCCTGTTTCTCCTTCACGCCATCGGTACTGTGCGCCTCCGCGTTTTGCGGCGGACGCGAGGTCTCAGGATGGATCAATGCGTGCTTATCTCTGCATCATTGGATTGGTGTCGCTTACCGCTTCTTTAGCGCCGGCTCACAGCCGAGGCTTCTCTTGGTTTTTTGCGCACTCCAAGGCAAGCGGATCTTGTGCAGGGCAAAGTGTCGTTGCGACCTACTATACTTCGGGGCGGCGAACGGCGAATGGTCAGGCTTTCGATCGCGGTCAGTACACGGCTGCGCATCGCACACTACCGTTCGGGTCGAGTGTCGCTGTTACCAACCCCGAGAACGGAAGATCCGTGACTGTCGTGATCAACGACCGTGGGCCTTTCACCCGCGGTGTTACTCTTGATCTTTCTCGAGGCGCGGCTCGTGCGATTGGCATGTCGGGAACACAATGGGTGTGTATGAATTAGGCTCGCGGTCGGTGCGCGTTGACGTGGCGGTTTCAAATTCCGTATGATTTTTCTGCGCGGCAAGAAACTGATGAGCATGTACCGACCTTGCTGTCTCAACGCCCAGGTGTCGGCGCCGCGCTGAATGCCCGTCGGCGTCCGCGGAAAACTTAAGAATCGATTAATCGCCGCGCTTCACTTGCTTCCTATAGGATCTTTTCATTTAGCGATGCCAGCGATAACCCGCGGGCATTTGTGCCCGCACAAAATATGGATTGATAACGCACTGTGCCGAGAGGCCCGATGCCGTTGCGTTGCACTGACGGAGCGACGTGTAGCTGCAATCGATATTGTTGCCCGCTAGGCCGTAGCTCTGCAGGCAAACCGGATAAGCCAGATCGTATGTCTGCGCCGCTGCCGAGACTATTGAGGTCGCTCCGATCGCAAAAATCGCCAAAGCCTGAATGCGCACAGAACCTCCTCGGGGTTGGGTGTGGCACCGACCGGCGTCCACCGCGTAACTGGCAGCGGCTGGCGGCTCATGCGCGCTGGCGGTTGACGGTTTCCAGAGGGATTGCCCGCGGGGCGCTTGGTCTCACACCTTGCGCAAATCGAGCGTCAGAGTTTCAACATATCGGGCCTAGCGGCCGGCACCGCGAAGAGGATGCCAAAGGCAAGGACCTTCTTGATCGCGGCGATATGGCGTTTCGTTCCCATGCTTCACCCTCTATGGTGATCATAGCCCATCAAGTGGGCGTTCGCAGACCCGCCGTTGCACACAGGCAACACATCCGGAAAAGCTCACGACCTGCCCGTTTGCGCTATTGCGCGGCCATTATGTTGTCCGAACAATCAGCGTCGTTCGCATGCTTGGCTGTGCACTCCCGTTCCGGTGAGGCTGGAATGATGAACCCGCCGCGACTTTCGACAGTGCCTTCGTCATCGTTGCGATCGGTCATTCTCGCGACCGGGGTTATCGGCTTGCTCGCAGCCTTCGGGCACGCAGGAATCCAGAACACCGGCGTGGCGCCACGCGAGGACATCAGCGCTCCCTCTCTCGCCACCGAACAGGAACTCGCCGAGGCACCGCTATCGCTTGCGGGAGCAGTCGCCGACACATCAATCGCTCTGAACAAGCCGGAGCCGGTGGTCGAAACGGTCTCGACCGATTCACCGGATGTGCCGCCAACCGAACCAGCGCCTGTGCAAGTCGCAACGGCGGATCCGTCGGATATCGAACCTGGCGACGCTGGCAAGGCCGCGAGCTCCATCGAAATCGTCGACGAGTGCCTGGTCGTGGACATCTGCGTCGATCGATATCTGTGGGCGCTTTATCAACGGACGCCCAAGGAGGACAGCATCAAGGAGCTTGAACGGAGGAAGGTCGCCGTCAAGCGGAAGGGCAAGATGGTCACTGTCACCAGAACCTTCACCAAGCTTGTCGATGAAGATTTTGGGTGGAAGGATCCGAAGGCGGCCGAACGAGCCCGCAAGTCGATGATGGACTACGTGATCGGAGGCATGGATCGGAGCTTCAAGCTAAAACTGTTTCATACGCTTCACGCAGCAGAGGCGGCGGGCCTTTCGCCCGGCATCACCAGCGCATTCCGTGATGACTACCGCCAATCGATCGCAAGCGGACTCAAGGCGGCGAGCAACAGGTCGTATCATGGCGGGAGCTTGCGCGGTGGCTTTGGGCACGGGCTTGCGGCCGATATTGTGAGTGTCGAGGGCGGAACTCGCGACGAACGATGGGCTTCCTCCGAAAAGCTATGGAAGTGGGTTGATGCGCACGGAAAGGAGTTCGGAATCGGGCGCCCATATCTCGGCACGGACCCGCCGCATGTCGCACCGGTCGACGGCCAGGAGTATGCGGCGCACTACCGGGGCTCCAAGCACGCGGGATCAGCCGTGAAGAAGGTGAAGCGCTTAGCCGTACGGAATGACCCGAATGTCGCGAAGCGCCCGAGAGCTGCAGCAGCCTCAAAGCTGAGAGCGAGCTGAGCGCCCCGGTTCCGATATTAGGGCTCGCAAATAAAAAATCTGGGAATCCGTGAAACTCGGTGTGAGCCTGTCCGCCAAGCGGTCATATGGGCATGAGGCCGAAGGCGCGCTTGAGGTTCGGACAAATCACATCTTGACCGCATTCGCGAAGAGCGTGTCACCCCACTCGTACAAGGGCCGCATGAAGTCAGATTGGGTGTGGATCGCTCGACCTTTGCGATCGCGCCATTTCTTTCCGTAGGTATCGAACGGAAAGTGTTGCATGTAATATTCGCAAGTCTCTTCCCAATGTTCCACCGACAACGACTTACCATAGTGTTGGCAATACAGCCCGGTCGCCACGCGTTCTATGCCGGCCGGCTCTCGCCCATGGTGCTTCGCGAAGATGACCTCTAACCGGTCTCGCCACAGCATCAGAATGTCTCGCCGTTCTGGGCCGAAGAAACGACGAAAATTCAATAGTTCGAAATCGGCTTGATAGGGTGCCTGATCGCCAGGAGTCATATAGGCGTCGAACAGTTGAACCCGGACGCCGTCGTAATCGCTAGAATGAGTTCGTTCCATGTATCCGCGTAGATCTCCGGTAACGCGCTCATCCGCATCGAAGCAAAACATCCAATCGAACTGCAAATGTTCACGCGCGGTCTGCAGTAAAAGTCCGCGATGTCGACCTTCGGCAATCCGGCGCGCCTCGATGTCCGCTTCCCACGACCGATTTGTCACAATCAAAGCGACTTTTGGGTGCCCGCCAAGAATCTCCAACGTTCGATCTGTACTCGCATCATCATAGGCGACTATCGCGTCTACGTGTTTGCCGACATAGTCCAATGTATCTCGGAGAATAAGTGCTTCATTGCGAACGCGGGTGATTCCGATCAAAAAGTGCCTATGATCCAAGAGGTTTCTGTTGCAGGCAATGATTTGCTCACCGTCAAGGAGCTGCCAACTACTCGTGCCCAGCATGAACACCACCCGGCTGCGATAAAGATGATCTCAATGATGGTGTGCGGACGCAGTAATCGCAAGGGTTAACAGTCGTAGGCCGATGTTGCCGGCGTCATCCGCTAACAAGAGATCGCGAGAAACTAGCCCCACGGCCGGTCGGGTCCAGTTCTTAGATGATATCGGACAAGGGAGCGGTTTTTTTAAAGTCCCGACGGATTGATGCCGTTTTGCTGCAACCGCTGTTTCACGGCGGCTGGATTGGCGCCGGCCGCGATCGCCAAACCTCGTCCAACTCTGTGACGATGCCGGGCCCTGTAGCCGATCGCGATCTCGCCCACCCGTGGCAGGGCCGTACATACGTTTCCGGCATAAACCCTCGCGTTCACGAATATCGTGCGGCGGCCGAATTTGCCCATTGCGTGAACTTGCCCCTTCGAACATCCTCCGGTTGTTCGAGACGCTTTTTTAACGAGCTCGGCACGGGGGATATCATGAAAGGCAATGACTTTGTTGGCGGCGCTTTCGCTTGGGCTCGCACCTTGGATGACAGCGGCTGAGGCCAGGGGCGGAGGCGGGCACTTCTATGGTGGCGGACATCACACGTCGAGCCACGGTGGGTTTTACGCGGGCGGATCCGGTTCGTCGCACAACGGCGGAACGTATCACGGTCCGTACGGTGGGTACGGGCGACACACGGGCGGCCCTTGGCTTCGATCTCGCGCCACTCGCGCAGCAGTGGTTCGGGAATCACGAACAGAGGCGCATCCCAGCCAAGGATTTTCCGGGCGCCGGCGATTTCCCTCTTCGCCGGGTGCAAACCTGGCCTGGCGGGGTCGCAGTTAGGAACGGATGGCGATTAGGCCGGTTAGCAGTCCGGTGCTGGGGCTCCCGGCACTACATCAGGATAACTCGGCCTCAGCCGTTTCCCCGTGCTGAGGCCATTTTTCCCATCCATTAGCTGGTTACCGTCGCCGCCATACTGGAATGAGGCCGCCAACGTCAACTGAGGCGGCCTAACAACCAAAACAGCGCGGCCACTAACATTGCAACCGAAGCCGTGCTCGCACCGATAACAAGAACGGCAAACTTGCGCTCGCTCATGACGGGGAAATATATCTTAGAGCGAATGCTTACTCTCGTTACGAAGCACTTTCGGTGGAACTTTACCGATATTTTGGAGTCATCATGGCAACCAACGAGGAGCGGGACCGTGAACGCCACAAAAAGTATCGCTTTGCTTCTTTTGTTGCTGGCGTTTCCTGCACCTAGTGCTTCGGGAAATGCCTCCCAGTCGCAAACTGAAACTGGTAAGGTGCAACCTGCTCGATTGGAAGCTTCATCGACGGCGGATTGCAATCAGCAGACTTGGCCAATCATAAATGCCTCATGTCTGCGTAGCGCCTCCAATGCGCCTGTTCAGAGCGTGAGAGTAGTAAGCCCGGCTGTTAGGTAATTCCGGACGTTTTTGCCGGCCTTGACATATGGTTAGAGGTTAAGGTGTTCAGCTGGTTCAGAGCTAGTGGTCAGCGAAAGCAGGTCCGGGAGGATCGCAAATACCTCGAGGCTAGGGCCCGGCGCCTTCTGAAAAGTTATCTCTCTGCCGATGGCCCGCGCAAGCAACGCTATTATGAAGTAGTTGCTGGAGCAGCTGCTGCCTGCCAGCCTGCGGTTTCTGATCCACGCCTCGAAAATCCCCGGCTCGCTCAAGACACCGCCGAAGCAGCGCTTAAGGTCGTAAAAGTGCGGGAGCGCCAACGTATGGATGGTGATCACCTGCAGTCGATGATCACGGATGCTTACGCAGTTGTCGCGGTTGCACATCGCCGTGCGGCAGCAGTCTATACGATCGATAAGTCGATGCAGCAACTCGGCACGGCTGCTGTTCATCTTGTCACGATGGCAACATCGTACATGGAGAATCAACTTGCCGATTTGGAACTTGATGATGCTGCATCAGGAGGAGGTGACAGCGGTCAATAAATCGGTTGCAAAACAATGCCCGCCAAGGCGGCCGTCAATTGCCGCATCTAGATCGATGACTTTGACCAAGCGCAGCAAGGTGACGGCAAATTCATGGCTGTAAGGAAGTCGCGAATAAAACGAATGCTGCCAAGAAGTTTAGGGTGCTCAGCGGGAAAAGTGATGGGCAAAGTTATCGTCATCAAGGCCGACGTCATCTTCGCGAACCATATTGATTTCGTGGCTTTTGTAATTCGCCTATAGCGCTTGTGTGGGGTATTCGAAACCTTCTATCGTTGCGGGTGTAGAGTATGCTAAGCAGCCGGCACCTGCATCCGGACGAAATCAGACCAAAAGCATTTCGTTCAGACTAGAGATGGAGCGCAAGGACTTTAACGAAGTAAAAGTTCTTTTATGAGCGCGGCCAATCCGTCCATTGCAAACGGCTTGGTAAGGATAGCCATTCCTTTGTCTAACCCATCAACACCCATCGCGGCCTTCTCGGCGTAGCCCGTGATGAATAGCACTCTTAGCGCAGGCCGCGCAGTTCTTCCGAAATCGGCAAGTTGCCGTCCATTCATTCCGTTGGGCAATCCGACGTCGGTCACCAGGAGATCGATGCGAGTATCCGAACGCAGGACTTGCAGGGCGCTTAATCCGTCGGCTGCTTCAATGGCGGTATAGCCCAGTTCGGCGAGAACCTCTGTCACAAGCATGCGGACTGACGGTTCGTCATCGACGATCAGCACGGTTTCGCCAACTCCGGCGCGGGGAGCAGATGAGAAGTCCGCGGAAGTGTCGGCGACCTTCTCCTGCTCCGAGTGGCGGGGCAGGAAAAGATAAATGGTGGTGCCGCTACCGAGGGTAGACGAGATTCGGACCTGACCGCCAGACTGCTTTGCGAAACCGTAGATCATGGACAGTCCAAGCCCGGTTCCCTGTCCAAGCGGCTTGGTCGTATAAAAAGGATCGAAGGCTCTCTGAACGACTTCGTCGCTCATTCCACTACCGGTATCCGCCACGCTCAAGCACACATAATCGCCAGGACGCATCTCGAACGAAAACGCCTCGACGCTATCGAAGGTACGGTTGCCGGTTTCGATCTTCAGTTTGCCGCCATCTGGCATCGCGTCGCGTGCGTTGATGCAGAGGTTCAAAAGCGCGTTTTCCAACTGGTTCGGATCAACCAGCGTCGTCCAGAGATCCGAGGCGGTGATTATTGTCACCCCGATCTCCGGGCCCAGGGTATTGTTAATAAGGTCTGTCATGCTTCCGATGAGCCGGTTTACGTCCGTTGCTTTCGGATCAAGTGTCTGCCGCCGGGAAAAAGCCAACAAACGGTGCGTCAGTGCGGCGGCTCGATTGGCAGCCCCTTGTGCTGTCGATATGTAACGTTCGACGTCCTTGTAGCGGCCTTGGGATATCCGGATTTGCAGGAGTTCGAGCGCACCGGAGATGCCCGTCAGCAGATTATTGAAATCGTGCGCAAGGCCCCCGGTAAGCTGCCCCACCGCTTCCATCTTCTGGGCCTGTCTTAGAGCATCCTCCGCCTTGTCCAGAGCATCCTGCTGGCGGCGTTGCTCTGTGATGTCGCGAGCTACACAGTAGAGCAACCCGTCGACATTGATCGCTGTCCAGGACAGGATGCGATAGTCGCCTTGCCTCGTTCGGAAGCTGCTTTCGAACTCGGCGCTTTGTTCGGGTTGTGCGAGGGAGGCGACAGCGTCTCGCATTTTGCGTCTGTCATCGGGATGCTCTAGCCACTCCGATGCCTTCCCGCGAATCTCGTCCGGCAGCCATCCAAGCACTTTTGTCCACGCGGGGTTGACGCTGATCCAAGTTCCGTCAGCAGTGGCGACGCCGAGCATATCTTGGCTGACCTTCCAGATCCGATCGCGCTCTTGTGTCCGTTCCTCAACACGCTGCTCAAGATTCGCATTCAATTCGCGAAGCGCTTCTTCTGCGGCGTGCCGCTGAGTGATGTCGCGCAGGATGACGGTTACGAAGACCCGGCCGTCGCTCAACCATCGAGATGCTGATACGTCCAAAAAAATGCGTGATCCATCCTTGCGCCGTGCGACCAGCTCAACAGCACGCATGGACGGACCGCCGGACAGGATCTTATCCCACAGCTCCTGCCATTGCCGGGGTTCTTCAAACAAGTGCCCCAGGGAGCGTCCAACCAGCTCGGCCCGCTCGAAGCTTGTTTCGCTCGCCGATGCGGAATTGGCGAATTGGACCAAGCCATCGGCGTCCAGCGTAAGAATGGCGTCAGAAGCGCTTTCGACGACCGCATCGTACCGCGCGTTTTGGCGCTCGCGAAGAATGCGATCGCGATGCGCGGCGGCGGTGACATCGGAAATTTGGAGAAGGCAATGCGAATAGGGGCGCTCCCCGAAAGGACGGACCGATACGTTGTAAATCAACGGCAAGCCCGCTCTCGTTCGAAGCGGAAGCAAATTCCGATTGAGCATGTAAGTTAGAAGGGCAGACGAACCCAGCGAAAGCGCTTCGGAGATCGAAGTCGTCAAGCGGGCGAGGGGACGGGCCGGGAATAGCTCGTCTAATGTCTTACCGACCGCGTGTTGGGAAGAAATATTGCTCGCGGACGCGAACCAGTAGTTCCAGCAGACGACCCGCCGGTCACGATCCAGCACGACGACGCCAGAATCCAAAGCGTCGAAGGCGGCGACAAGTTGCGCGATCTCAAGCTGGATCATTGAGGGATTGTACCGTTTCTCCAGTCGCTCGTTGGATGAAGTCATCCAGCAGGTGCGTCAAAGCGGTGAGCGAGGGAAGATCCATGATCATGGCGATATAGCCGCTGATGTCTCGATCCCGGATGGCGAAGTTAATGTACAAGAACATTACGACGTCGCCGGCCTCCGGAGGGGGCGCAAGACTGAAGAAAGTTGCTGCGTTGCCGTGCAGCACTTCCGGAAGCGACATTTTGAGACTGCGTTGGAGCATGTTGGCGATCGTGGCGAGGCAACTATTGAGAAGGATATTGCCTGTTTCTGCCAATGCCTCCTGTTCCAACTCGATGATATCCTCGAGCGGCAGGTCTCCGCCAGTGATTGCCCGGACGAGTTCTAAGCTCTTGGTTTCGGGAAAGATGAGAAGCGCCCGCCCTGTGATGTCACCTTCGAAGACTTGATGAACCGCTACCAGGTTCGAGATCTCTCTTTCGGCTAGAATGGCAATGGCGCCAGCTCGCGTCTCCAGAGAAACGTTCGGCACAGAGAGGAATACCTGCGAACCGACCATCTCCCGGAGGCTGGAAGCCGCGCGGCTAACACCAATATTCACGAGCTCGGTAAGAGCGTCGAGTTGCAGTTCGGTGAGCAATTCCGTGGGCGCCGCAGTCATGCCTTCCCCTGTTCGAGTCGCCGTACAGCGTCCTGGAGGAACGCGCTGAACGCCTGCTCGTTCAGAGGTTTGGTGAGAAAAACCGCCCCGATCGCCCGTGCCCGGCCGACGATTTCTTCCTGATGGTTGGCCGACACGACGGCTAGTGGCGTCGACGGGTGAAGCGCGAGCAACTCCGCAGCGAGTTCGAGGCCGTCGCGGCCCGGCATGTTGAAATCCAGAAGGGCGACGTCGAAAGAAGTCTGCGTGGTAAGCAACAGGGCCTCGTCCGCATTGGCAGCCTCTATCCGGCTCCAGTCCGGGTAGAGGGCATTCAGAGCCTTGGCGGCAGACATTCTGGCGAGCTTGCTATCGTCGACTATCAGGAGCTTGTAGGGCATGAATTCTCCAAGGAGGTCCCAAGGATTGGAACCGAATTCATCAACGTTTTCGCATCTTTAGCACGAAGGGGAAAGGTCAAACTTGGCGTTTCGAGCGGGCAATGGCAGGCTCGATAAACCTCCGAAGGAACTGGCCGGCAGGAGGTCCCTGGAGTGGATGCCCGGAGATCAGAAGAACCTGGATCACGGCGGCATGGGCGCTCTCGCAACCTCGCCAGTCAACCTGGGCAATCGGATTGGCCAGTAGCTGCTGCAGCAGCGTCTCTCCGTCCTCCGCAGGACAGGCACCGATGAGCCGAATGGTATTCGCGTCGTGCAAGACGACAGTCATTTGAAAATCTCCTGTACGTCCAGCACTACCAGAACGCGCCCATCGCCTAGGAGCGTGGTTCCCGCCACGCCTCGCATGCCGCCTAGCAAGCCCTCCATGGGCTTGAGCATGACGTCCAACCGTTCACCAAGCCGGTCGACCTCAATGGCGCCGATCTGTCCGGCTGCCGACATAATAACGACCTTTGCCGCCTTCTGATCTGATACATCCCGGGAGATTCCGAGAAGGTCTGCGAGATCGACCAAAGGAATTGTCCGATCGCGTAGCAAGAACGCCCGGACCGACCCGATGGGAACGATGACGTGACGATCAACGATGTTGGTCTCCACCACGTTGTCGAGGGGAAGTCCGAACATCTGACCGGCTACTTCCACGGTCATAACTCGGGTCATCATCAAGCTGAACGGCAAAATTAACCTGACGGTGGTTCCCAATTGGGGTCTGCTTTGCACCGCGACGGTTCCACCCAAGCGCTCTACGGCTGTCCTGACGGAATCCATCCCGACGCCGCGGCCGGACAGGTCGGTGACTGTTGCCGCAGTAGAAAAGCCAGCGGCAAAGATCAGGTCCATGATCTCGACATCATTCATGGCCGCCAAGGCTTCTTCTGTCGCAACCCTCCGTGCGCCAGCGACAGCACGCACCCGGTCGACGTCGATGCCGCCTCCGTCGTCCTCGACCTCGATGTGAACATTCTCGGCCTCGCGGAAACCCCGGAGAGTGAGGGTGCCCATCGCGGGTTTGCCGAGGGACGCTCGTTGCTCGGGGCTCTCGATACCGTGATCCACAGCATTCCGCAGCACATGAAGCAAAGGTTCGAAAAGCGCATCGACAATGGTGGCGTCTGCTTCCGTATTTTCGCCCTCAGTGATCAGCCTCACGGTTTTGCCAACGGTGCCGGATATCTCCCGCACCAACCTCGGAAACCGGCGAAAGACCGTGCGCAGCGGCAGGACTCTGATACGGAGAACCGCGCCCTGAAGTTCGATCGCCAATCGATCGAACAGTGCGTGTTGGTCGCGCAACGCCGATGCGGCGGCCGCGGGATCTTCACTATTTTGAAGCCGCTTTGCCAGGTGACCGATTGCGTTTTTGACGACAAGTAGTTCGCCGGTGAGCTTCACGAGGGCGTCGATCCGATCCATATCGACCCGCAAGGCGCGCGGAGCCACGACCTGGACGAGCGGAATATTGGTCGGATGTTCCGATTTTGTCTCTCGTTGCACCGCCTGCTCGATTGCAGCAATCAAGGGGTCGAGTTTTCGTTGCGCCAACGCGGTCGCCATCGCCTGTTCAATTTCGGCCGCTGGTCCGTTCCTTCCGAGATACAGCAATACGTTTGCGGCCGTGCGGCCCGCGGAAGCAACGCGGGCCCAAAGTCCCTCACGCCTGTCCTCACGCAACAATACAATCTGGGCTTCCAGCACGGACGTCGCGTGCGCGAGATAATCCTCGTTTCCACCAGGAACGGAGGGTCGAGCCAATTCGCGGAACTCTGCTCGGTCGGCGAAAGTACCAAGGGCGTTTCGAATTTCCGCGACGGGAGCCTTGGACAACGCCAGGATTTCCAGGTTGCAACTGAACGTATTCATCGTATCGAGAGAGACCACGCGATTCCTGAGAGCCAAATCGATAATCTCGAGTTCAGGCAGCGACGCGATAATTGATAATGGATCGTCTCCTTTGAAGAAGGCCTCCGGATCCGGTACGAAGCGCACGGCAGTGAGCCCACCGTAGAACTGGTCTCCGGCGGCCACGCGCAGCCTGTCCAACCAATCGCCGACAGTCGGAGCGAGAGCGACGGCTCTTCCGTCCTCTTCGGTCTCCATCGAAGCGACGAGTCGGGCAATCATATCGTCGGCGTCGACATCGACAGCCGGCGGCGGCTCGCCGCTTGCCTGCATCGCGTCGAGCCACCTTGAAGTCAGATCAAGACAGGCCAAACACTCGTTGAGGACGTTTGGAGAGATAGGTTTTTCCGTAGAACGAAGCGTTGCCAAGACGTCTTCGGCAGCATGCAATGTCCTCGCCATGGCGGCGAATTCTACGATGCCGGCGGCGCCTTTGAGCGTATGAAAGGCCCGGAATGCGCCGTCCAATCTCTCCCTGTCGCCTGGTTTATCTTCAAGCCCTATCAAATCGTCGACCGCCTGGGCAACGAGTTCCCTCGATTCGAGAAGAAACTGCTCGACGAATTCGTTCATTGCGGCGCTCCGCAGAAGATGGCCGCATATTCTGATAGCGTTTTCTGCTTGATCGGCTTCACGAGGTAGAAGTTGGCACCGGCACTTCGTGCCGCCGCTACGTCGTGTACTCCGGCTTCAGTGCTGATCACCAGGACCGGAACGCCTGACACGGGGAGTTCCCTCGAGCGCAACGTATGCAGAAACGTAATTCCGTCCATCTGCGGCATGTTGATGTCGACGATCGCCAAATCGAATGGCTGCAACAGCAGCTTCTCCAGACCCTCTAACCCATTCAGAGCCTCTTCGACGACGAACCCGCGCTCCTCCAGGGCAGAGCGATAATACGCTCTGACGAGAGCGGCATCGTCGATAACAAGGACCCTTTTCCTGGAAAACTCGCTCACGCGCGCAACTCCCGCGGTCTCCGGTAAACGATCGCTCCTGAGTATCGGCAGACCTCGAACAGAGGCGAGATGCGGCTCATGGATTCGGTGTGTCCCAAGCAAATGAAACCACCTGGCAAAAGGTTATCGTACAGATTTTCCGCGGCGATGCGGCGGGATTCATCGTCGAAATAGATCAGCACATTCCTGCAGAAGACCACGTCGAAACGGCCCTGTGGCCTGGTTTCCTTCGTCTCGATCAGATTTACACGAGAAAAGCGGACCGATTGGCGGAGATCGTCCAGGATTTGCCATCGTTCGTCGTCGAGCGGATGAAAGTAGCGGTTAATCAATTCGGGTGACAACCTCATCAGCGCCCGTTTGCCAAAGGTGCCCTCGGTCGCCGCTTCGAGCACGCGGGTATCGATGTCTGACCCAACGATTTCGATATCGTAGGCGTCGACCTCCTTCCAGTTTTCCAGCAACCAGATCGCGATCGAGTAGGGTTCTTCTCCCGTCGAGCACGGGACCGACCAAATTCGGATCGTATCGCCGGGCCTTTTCGCCGCCACACGTTCTTTCAACAGGTCGGCACTGAGACAAGCGAGTTGATGGTCTTCGCGATAAAAGTACGTTTCGTTAACGGTAAAGGCGTTGATGAGATGTTCGACCTCATCGCGGATTTCACTGCGGAGGTAGGCGAAATAGCCTGGAAACGACTGACTCGAAGTCGCAAGCATTCGTTCCGAAATCCGACGTTCGACGTAGTAGCGCTTCGTCTCCGTGAAGACCATGCCAGTGCGCCGATAGAGAAAATCGGCAAGTCTCCGAAATTCATCCTCTGTTATCGGCGGCAGCGCATCAGCCATCTGTCAGCGTGATCCGATGCGATCACGAGCAATCTCAACGGCAAATTTCAGAAAAGGGTCGTCTGGAAATCTGGCTGCGCAACGCGCCAAAACCGGCAAGCTTTCGACATTCCCCGTTTCTGCCAGAACCTCGACCGCCGCAGCACAGACGTTGGTATTGACCTCGCGCTCAAGGAGGTCGGCAAGCATTTTGCTTGCTTGGTCTGCCGGGAGCGCGCGGGCTATTTCGCATGCGAGCAGGCGAACGTCGGTATCGGTATCTTTCAGCAATCGATGAAGGTGATTGGCGGCCGCGGCCGGCATGGCGCGCAGAGCATCAAGTGCCGCTGTGCGTTGGGATGCGTCGTCCGAACGTATATAGGGTAAGGCGACAGCGGCGCTTTCCGGCGAACTTATCTTTGCGAGGGCCGTGAAAATGGCTTCGCGCACCCGCGGGACCCGCTCCCTCGAGAGGGCGTCGGTCAACAACGGGAGCGCGTCAGGAAGGGTCGTTGCACTCCGCGCAGCGGTCCAACGCTCGTCGTCGGACCCATAGACAAGTAATTCAGAGCCTTTCCGGCTGTCCGGTGTGGGCATCTCCGTGGGAGGGGATGGCTTCCTTACGAGCGGCATCAACGCACCAAATTTTTCAACTGTGCTGCAATTTTTTGCAGTGGAACCACGAAACTTGCGCCATTCGCTATGATCAATTCTCGTGGCATACCCCAGACGACCGCCGTTTCCTCTGCCTCTGCTATCGTCCTGCCGCCGCCTGTGTGGATCAGCGCCATCGCCTCCGCCCCGTCGTTTCCCATGCCCGTCATGAGTATGCCGATCAACTGGCTTGGCGGCATATAGTTCAGAGCACTGCGCACCAATCTGTCGGTGCTGGGATGCCACGGGTAGTCGGCCTGGGCGGGGGCGGCCATGGCAACCAGACCTGCTCCCCGCCTCGATATGATCACGTCGGCGTCGCCACGACCGATGTAGACATTTCCTGGTTTGAGCGCGATTGGATCCCGAACTTCCTGCACGTCAAGCCGGCTGATTCCGTCCAGGCGGCGTGCCAACGCTCCCGTGAACGTGGCCGGCATGTGTTGGGCAACGACAATGGGCCAGGGAAACGACGCCGGAAGGCCTGTGAAAAGCGCTTCCAGGGCCGGCGGACCGCCGGTCGACGTCCCAACGAGCACCAAACCTTCGCCTTTTGAGATTGGCTTGGCCTTTTTGATGGACTTGGGCGAAGCCCCGGCGCCGTCACCAATTCGAAACCGGACCCTTTCGCGCAGTCGGAGGCTGGTTTTCAGTCTGGCGCCAGCGGCGGCTCGTACCTTTTCAATGAGGGGACGGACAAGGTCGTCAAATCGCAGTGAAACCGCGCCAGTCGGCTTTGCCACGAAGTCGACCGCCCCCAGGCGTAACGCCTCAAGCGTGGCGTCGGCGCCTGCCGCCGTCATCGACGACACCATAACCACAGGGCAGGGGGTCTCGATCATAATTCGGTCGAGGCACGTGAGCCCGTCCATTTCCGGCATGTGAACGTCGAGGGTGACGACGTCTGGTCGCGCGACTGCTATCGCAGCAAGGGCTTCCCGGCCGTTGCGGGCGAACCGCACCTCGAAATCAGTCTGCGTTGAAAACGCCTGGCCGATCAGCTTCCGGACGAGCGCGGAATCGTCGACTACCAGTATTTTAATCACGGCTTGGTCTGCCGGATCTCTTTACTGCGGGTTTCCTTGCTGAATGAATCCAACAGGCCTCTTTCGGTCCGGGTGAGCAACTCGGACGGGTCCAGCAAGAGAACGATCCTACTCGATTCCTCAAGGTTGATGACCGAATGCACGATACCAAGAGCATCGCCCGTCAGGTCAGGAGATGGCTTGATCCTGTCTGGTGAGCACCGAAGAACCTCTGTCACGCTGTCCACAATGAGCCCGGCACGATGTTGCTCGGTGCGAACGACCACGAGGCGCCTGTTCGCGTCGGCGGTCGTGGCCTTCATCTCAAAGCGGCGGCGCTGGTCGACGACAGGAAGGACTTCACCACGTAGATTGACGACGCCTTCGAGAAATCTTGGTGTTTTCGGAAGACGGGTAATCTGATCCGGCACGCGCGCCACCTCTTCGACTGCCGCGATCGGCAGGGCGAACTCATTGTCGTCAAGGCGGAATACAAGAAATCGGAGTTCGTTCGCTTCCGACTGCCCCAGATGTTCGTCTTGCGCCTTGGCTTTCATGGTTGCATCGCCTTGCATGAGTTTGTGCATGACGTCTTCCCGGAACAAGCGCTCCGGCGCCAAGATCGAAACAAGCCTACTCGGGCCCGCCCTATAGATTTCCTTGATCTGCGCTTCGCCGCCGGCTCGCGCGGCGAGGACAGGCGGTGCCGGTTCAATACGGTTGGGGTCGACCGAAAGCACCGCCCGGGTACGATCCGCGACGAAACCGATCAAGACTTCACCGATGGTGACGATCAGCACCTTCTCCCGAGACAGGGCCGCCGAAGGAAGTCCAAGAAGCCGGCGTAGCGATAATAGTGGCAACAGTCCGTGCCGATAGGGCATGACGCCGCGTACCGCATCGTCGCTCCCGGGCACGAAAGTCAGGCTTTGCGGCGCGGTTACGATTTCCCGCACTATTTCGAGCGGAAGGGCGTATTCCTGACCTGCGACCTCGAAAGTCACCAGCCGCTGACGGGCAATTTCAACCGCAATGTCCGCTACGGTTGTCGCGCCGGCGGTGCTGGCGAGCGATTGCCGCTTTGGTGCGGTCTGCGCAAAACCCCGGCGCAGCAGTTCCGGAATATCGAGTATTTTTGTGACATGGGCACCGCTGTCGAACACGCCGCGCAGATGTTCGCCGGTTTCGGACGCGACGTCGGCTTCTGCAGTCCTTACTTTCTCGGGTGCGACACGAATCAAGTTTGCGACTTCATCCACCGCTAACGCGACGGGCGATGCGCCCTCCAGGACGATAAGACGGGAAGCATGGGTTGCAGCCACGTCCTCGCGGCCCAGAAGCGCGCGGACGCTCGCTACGGGGAGGACGGATCCTCGCAGGTTGGCGAGACCTAACAGGCTGCGCGGGGCTTGCGGGACGCGTGCCAGCGGCGGCATACGCGCAATTTCCGACACCGATGCAGCGGGCAGGGCATAGAAGCGCCCTTCGCTTTTGAACGTTAGAAAACGCTCGTCAGCCAACTCTGTGATCTTGGCGATATCAGGCATTCTGCTTCTTCAGTTCGTCCGAAAGGGAAGCGATCTCTTCGACGGCGGCAGCAAGGTCGTCAGCCCCCTGAGCCTGCTCGGCGGATGCCGTAGCGGCTTGGCGCGAGGCGGCGCTTGCTTCTTCCGCGGCGGCAGCTATCTGCCGGGCGGCGGTGGCAGTCTCTTCCGCGGCGGCAAGTATCGCGTCAGCCCCTCGCTGGATGACCTTGTTGGCGTCTCCTAGCGCAATAAACTCACCCGTGATGTCTTCGAGCGTTTTGATCACGGTGCGGTTATTCTGAACCTCGATCTCTCCTGCGGAGATGATTTGTTCGAGGTCGCGGCGTAATAACGCGATTTGGTCGAGAATGCCGCGTACCGTATCCTTGATACGCTCGACGCTCTCTGATGCTTCGCGGGCGAGAGACCGGATATCATTTGATACCAGCGCGAAACCGCGGCCGGTCTCGCCGGCACGCGCCGCTTCCACTGCACCGCTCACCGCAAGCATGTTGGTTTGAATGTTCACGAGCGTGATCGCGTCGACGATCTTTTCAATCTTGCGACCGATGCCTTCCAGGGAGACGATCGTTTCGAGACTCGCTCGGGTGGTTTCGAGGCCCTCGCCGACACCCTCTATCAGACCCTCGACAGCCTTGCGGCCGTCAGCGAGTGACTTGGCCATCGTCGAGACGCGGTCGGTCGCCAATCGCCCTTTCTCTTGTGCGAGGCGTGCACTCTTCTCGATTTGGGCCAGTGCGGCCGAAGTTTGCTGCGCTGCGGCGGCCTGCTGCTGCGACCCGCGGTTGATCTGCTCGACCGCTGTCGATATCTGGCTGGCGGCACTGGAAAGTTCCTGAATGCTCGCCGACAACTCCTCCGCCGTGCTGGCGATCTGCTCCGCTGCAGAGTTGCCGGCAGTCCCTGCGCGAAGATCTTCCGAGAGAGACGCCAGGGATTGGGCAGCTGCCTGACCCTGATCCAAGGATTGAGCTTGTTGGCGGACCGCTGACTGTGCCTCGCTTGCCGCGGAAGCCTGCTCATCGGCGGCGCCCGCCACAAGCTCCGCGCCTTTTTGTGCCTCCTGGATGGCGCGCTCGGCTTCGATCGCTGCAGTGAGCGTATCCTGGCTTCCAGTAGCGAGCTCAATCATATTCTGCCGCAGGCCGGTCAGCGTTTCGATCACAGACCGTCCCATTTTGGCTTGCTCGATCGCCGCTTCAGCAGCCGCCTTGACGGTGACAGCCGCTCCCCGAACGTTGGTTTGGATTTCCTCCGCAAGGGCCTGCACCTGAACAGCGCTCTTGTCCGAAACGTCGGCGAGAGCCCTGACCTCCTCGGCTACCACGGCAAAACCGCGTCCATGATCGCCCGCGCGTGCAGCTTCAATGGCAGCGTTGAGCGCCAGCAGGTTTGTTTGATCGGAAATCCGGCTTACCGCGCCGGTGATTTCGCTCACATCCTTTGCCCTGCGTTCAAGCTCGCTGATAATGGCGCCAGAGGCCACCTGCCGTTCGGAGTTCCGCTCGATGGATTGGATTGACACGCCGATTTGCGCAGCGGTCTCGGCAAGCAAAACCTGGGCGGATTCGGTCCTGCGCCGGGAATTGTCAGCCTCTCCGCGGGCGGTGACGAGGTTGGTCGTGACCTGTTTTATCGCCGTTAGCTGCTCTTGCGAGGCTCCTGCGGCCTCCTCGGCGCCCGCGGAGATCTGCTCCATGGAGCGCCGAAGCTCCTCCGCGGCGGCGGAGGCCTGTGCCAGTCCGCTGGCCAATTCCTCCGTAGCCGCCGCCACTCTTTCGGATACCTTGTCTTTAGCCAGCGCTTTCCCGTTTCCTCAATTCCGGGAGGCCGTCGGCTGCGCCACGACGGCGGGACGGGCCGCCTCGGCCGAACGTCTGGTTTTTGCTGCCGATCCCGCGATTTTTGAGGTCTTTACAAGGGTCATATGGATCTCGACTAAACTGGCCCGCCGGGCCTTTGGACCCCCACCATAGGCCATATTTGCCCGGATAGGATATCGCCGATGAGCCAAGGGGTTGTCCGGCACGATCCGAGGCAGGTAGCGATGGCTCAAGATGCAAAAGCCCCCAGCTACCAGGGGGGCCCACCGAGCGGCGACGACATGTCTAAAGGCAACATGTCGAAGGGAAGCGTGAGCAAAAAGACATGACCAAATCCGCCAAGATGAAGTTAACTGTCAGCAAGCTGTAGCCTGATGCGATGGACGCTTTCGGACGATCTTTTCGTTTATCGAACTAAGGTTGCGTACACCGCTGTCGGTCTGCTCGATCGGGCGCCTTTGAAAGCGGCGCTCGGCCAACCGATATAGGCCCGGAAGCTTGGGCCACCAGTCGTTTCGCTATGCGGCTTCCATCAGCTGCGTATTCCGATCAGCCTGCTTGAGTTCTTCGGTTATCACATTGAACCGTTCCAATTGGGCTGGACCGAAAGCAGTCGAAATAGCAACATCGGCAGCGTCACGACCCTTCGCTATCACGATCCGCCCAATTCGGGGGTGGTTGTGCCTCGCATCGAGGGTGAACCAGCGACCTTCAAGGAAGACCTCATACCAGGCGCTAAAATCCATCGGAGCCGGATCGACAGGCACGCCAATGTCGCCGAGATAGCCCGTGCAATATCGCGCCGGGATATTCATGCATCGAGAGAGTGGAACGGCAAGGTGGGCGAAGTCCCGGCATACGCCTCGGCGCTCCTCGTGCCCTTCGGAGGCAGTGCGGTCGCTTCGAGCATGATGGTAGCCGAACTCGATGCGGTCATGAGCGTAGTCGCAAATAGCCTGCGCCCGCTGCCAGCCGCCCTGAATCCCTCCAAAGAGCGCCCATGCGAGGTTTGAGAGTTTTTCGGTGTCGCAGTAGCGACTGGCTAAAAGGAAGGGCAAAGCTTCGCCAGGCAATGCATCGACATCCGACTGCTGAGCAGCCGAGCACACCTCATCCGGTGGCCGTTGTCCTGGACAACGAAGTCACAACGAACTTCGAGCAGGCCTGGCGGGGCGACAAGTCGTGTGCAGATATTGCCGTAAGGATCGAAATAATCCCGTGCGTCTATACCCGGAGAGAAATGCATCGATTGATCGCTGAGAATATCACCATCGCGCGAGGGATGGGTGGTGAGCATCAGCACCATCGGAACCGCATGAGGGCACTGAAATGCGATGTCGTAGCCTGCCCGGATCTTCACAAAAACCTCCTTGATTGTGTTGGCGTTTGGCAAGCCTATCGAGGTCCCATTGTTCCCGGATTAACTGAACAAATAATGGGCGTGTCATCGCACGTCGGCCTCACGTTGCATGTCCTGCCGGGTGTCCGCCATTCAGCAGCTTTGTTGCGCGCGATCTGGGTGATAGCTGCGCTCACTGCCGTTTCGACGATGCAAAGCGTCATTGCCGCCGTCGATACGCATCTTGGGGGGAGGTGCGACGGAGACATTAAGATCTAACCCGAGAAAGCTCTCAGAAATGTGGCTGTGCTCGGTTTGGGAACGGTTCTAAAATTTTGATCTCGGGTACTCGATGCTTCCGGGTTGGCGCGGCTTGAGCGCTAATCCTGTCGAAGCAACCATGGTGGCCATTGCGAAAGTTCCTGATTGGTGCCAAACGCGCTCCATAGAGGGTAAGGCGTAACGAATGAGCGTAAAGGGCCTGAGAATATTTGTGGTCGAAGACGAGGCGATGATCAGGATGATGGTGGTCGACATGCTCGAGGAGCTAGGCCACACTATCGCGGCCGAAGCCGGTCACCTCGACAAGGCTATCGAGTTTGCCCGTTCGGCCGATTTCGATCTCGCGATCCTTGACGTGAATCTCAGCGGCAAAATGATTACGCCCGTAGCCGAATTGATCAAAGCCCGGGGCGTGCCCCTTATCTTTGCAACCGGTTACGGAGCAGCGGGCGTGCCCGAGGCATTCAAAGGCTGTCCGGCTTTGCAGAAGCCCTTTGAATTTAAAGCCTTGGAGCTCGCCATCAATTCAATTCGGCTGAGTCCTTCGCTCTAAATGCAGAGCCACGAGAAGCACGATACCAGGGGCGGCCATTAAACTACGTCGCTTTGAGCTGCCGCCGATCATGCAACCCAGACGTTCATTGCGGCGCGCGTTTGCCTGAAGGCGGGAAAGGCGGCGCCGACTGAATCAAACGCAGACGCTCGGCAACGGCACGATTGAAAAAGTCATGGAACCTGGGATGCGTTTAGAATTTTCTAACTGAGCGTCGCCAAGCTCGGCGAGGGCGCAATGGAGACGCGTAATGCAAGACTTGGAACAGACTATTCGCGAGCGAGCCTACCATCTTTGGATTGAAGATGGCCGCCGAGAAGGGGCAGCCGACGTTCACTGGCTCGCGGCCCAACGGGAAATCTTAACCGCATCACTTGCAACATTTGCGCGCGTAACAGCAGATCAACCGAAATCCTCTGCGGCGAGGAAGGGTGCATCGAAGTCGAGGAAGAATCGGCGCGCCGCTTAATTCGAAGGAAGAAGAGCTATCCGAGACACCGTGACGCCTCTTCTCCTTCCGCCATGCGGCTGATCCCGTGAAAGAGCCGATCTCGATCGACGAGCCGTTAGCCGTGGGTCGGCATCAACTGGCACTCCCGGGAGAAAAACGAAACCGCCGGCCGGAATATAATCGACCGACGATTTCGCCACGGGAGACCCGGACAAGGGCAATGTCCGATGCCTGGAGGCTATCGATTTTGCTTGCCTCCGCAACGACACTCGGTTGTTAAGCTTGATGTCGCGGATGCGGGTTAAATCTGGAACACCGGTTGCGACGGCATGGCGCAGGAACACGCCGCGCGCTCTAAAGTTGGCCCCTGCGTTTGGCGCTCGCCTCCAGTCAGCGTCGAGTGCAGCTCCGCCGTCGCGGGTTTCCAAGTGTCCGTCGACGGCGGAGCGGTTTTTTTAGGTGTTATGCTGGTGGCGATAGTGGTGGTGCCTGCGGTGCATGTGCATTCCACCCCTCGTAGCCGAATTCGGCAGCGTTACTGCAGGTCCACCAGCTTTCGAACTCCCGCCTGTGGTGCTTCCGGCGCTCTGTGCAAGTGCTGATGCACTGATGAGGACCAAGCAATTACCTTACGTTTCATTGGCTCGTTTCCTCTCGTAAGTCCGCCTCATGGACCGTGATTCCGGTCAGTCCTTGCGAAAGCGAGTGCTTCAGATCGAGAGTGAACATTGAAAGCCGCTTCGCGCCGTCTCCAAGGACCACGACCTCGGAGATGTTATTTCGGCGACTGCAAGCCGGGTGACGACAGCCAATCGTTCATATGGGAGGCGGTTTCAGCCTGACGGGCTCGTTTCAGTAATAGTTCGCGGGCCGTGCCATATGGAAGTTCTTGCGCCGCCAGCCTGAAGCGTTCAGCCTCTTCAGCCAACCGTTCTTTAAAAGTCATTGTCTGCTTGATTTTCTGTCCGGACTTCTCCTGTTTGCCTTGGGCGGGAGCGCAACCGGGCGCTCTCACCGATGTTTGCCGCGTGCCGGGCGGTGATGAACTAAATGTGCGCCTCCCACACAGCAGCGCGAGTCCAATATTTTGTCGCAATCGCGAAACTTTTCCAGAACTACTCAAGGTACTCAGATGGCGTCAGCGGCTCTATGCTGCGGCTATCTCTGTGTTTTCCGGGACGGGGAGGGGGCCTAGATTGGCTCTCACCCCACTTTTGGGGCGCCCGATCGGCTTATCGCCAAGGGAATATATGCCTTGGTTTTCGTAACGTTTCGTGTGTCGGACTCCCGGATTTATGTCGACGACCGTACGTATGCGGGTTTATCATTTCTGGATCACCGCTCTGTTCTTGGCCTCTATCGGTGACGGAGAGGTGTTATGCTCCCGCCTGGTCTGGGGGAACGGCACTTGCCAGAATATCGCGCATATGTTGTCGGCTCTGACGGCCATTTCGTAGGGTGCGAGCCGATAGTCAGTGCCGACGATTTTGACGCCACTGAGAAAGCCAAGCGCCTCGTTGACGGCCATGACGTTCAGCTTTGGAACGGTACAAGACTGGTCGCGCGGCTACGCCATCAGGCCCCGCCGAAATAATCTGAACCTTTTGCATCGCCATCCGTCGTATCCACAGAGGTGGCGCAATTGGCTCACAAAAACGAGCGCGTTGAACTCGAAATCAAGATCATGAAGTACCGACAGATGGCCGATCTGGCGGTCTCGGACGACTTAGCCAAACAGCGCATTCGAGCCTTCATCGCCGAATTAGAACAGAAGCTCCGCGATATCGACAAGTAAGGCCGCCTGAGTTGGCCGCCTCTTTCATACCGGCCGGTCGAGGCCGTGTCCGTACCCGCCGATCCACCAGGACTTGCCAGGTCGACGGCGCCGCTGAAGTAAATATGGGGCTTCCAACGCCAGTGATGTCCTCGAGCGCGGCCAAGGTGCTCGGCGGTAGGTGCTTCCCCGAGGGGCGGAGGTGTGATCTATTCTGAGGGGCGAGGGAATATTCAATGCGCGTTGCGTTGTTGGCATTGACAGTTATGACGGCGTTATTTGACGCAGCACCCGCTAGTGCTCGAGAAGGCCAGCCTTGCATTCCCAAGGCCACTGAAGCACTTCCTCACTTGCCGGGGCTTTCGATCAAGCAAACTCGAACGCGTCCCGTTTCGGCGGCTATCCTGTCGACGTGGCAGGGGCAGTCGCGGCCGATCATTGTGGACATCGACTTCGTCGCGGACGGCGCCGCGGAAACTTATTCCTTCATGTGCGTGGTTACACGAGGCGCAGCATTCGTCCAGCGGACAATGAACTGAGCTCGATGGCTAGACAAAGTATGAAGGGCAGTGCGCTCGTCACCCTTTTCGCGAGCGGAGGTAGTGCTCTTGTCAGGCGCCGCAACGCCGCTTTACCGTTCAGGCTTGTTCTGCTTTTCCAGTGGCATCACGGGTTTGCTACTGTTCGGCATCGTATCTCGACCCTGATCACCGTTGGCGTCGCTGCCGCCCGACGTCGATGTGCCGCTACCGCTCTTATTGGGAGCCATACCGCTCGTGTCGGATGATTTGGAAGCCGAGCTCGCCGCAGGCCGCGGGGTTCCCGGGCCTCCAGGACTGCTTTGCGCGTAGGCGAGTGAGCCGGACAGGGCAAAGACCGCGGCCAGAAAAATTGCGGAAAGTTTTATCGCGGAACTCCTTCTATCGAGATGTGAAAGAAAAACGGCGCGGGGGCGCCTATGTTCAGCGGCCACGCAGGAGCACCGGCGGCCAAGGTTGAATCCGCGGTGATGAGAAAGAGAAGTGCCACGCCATGAAGCCTCAATCGTCGGAAGAGTTTCCGGGACGTGGGCGGCTCCGATCGCGACGTGGTTCACGGCGAGCGCGCCTGGTGCGCCGCCTGTAATCAGCTTCGCCCACGCCCGCGGGCGATTAGAGCGCCGCCGCGAATTAGGTGCCTAGGACGGACGAACGTTTAGATCGCAATATCACTTTCCGGAGTGACGGAACTTCTGGTGCAAACGCCAGCTCGCAATCGATATGACGACCCATGTAACGGACGCGATAACGAACGACATGAGCGAATGATCGGGCGCCAGCAGCCAGACGATCAACCCGAAGCCGGCGAGACCAATGCCGCCCAAGGCTGCACCGGAGGCATCAAGAGCCGCGGCGTCGGTTCCCCGGCGATAACCATCAACGCCATGCTCCTTTTTGCGTTTGCGCTCGTGCGTTTCGATCAGCGTGGCGCTGGCGCAAAAGATAGCGGGAAAGGCGAGGAACAGACCGCCGGTCTCCGGCCCAAACCGGTCACTGATCACGCCCGCAATCAAAGTGGTCATACCGCCGAGCGCAAAGCGCGCGCCGTACTCGTACCACCGGCTCTCTTTCAGGGCAGAGATCCTCGCGTGCACGATCATGCGTCAGCCAATTAGAAGTTGCTTAAAGCCAAGCGAAAGGGCGAACCAAACAGCAAGGGCGGAGACGGTCGCCGTAATCGCCGAGGCACGAAGCCGCATCAGCAATTGGCAAACGACCACCGAATAGACGGCGAGGGCGAGGGCGCCGATCATCATGGAACGGCCTTCGACGGAGACGTAAGTGCCGCCCCGCTCGAACAGGGCCAAGGATAGAGTGGCGACGGCGACGGAGGGCGCGGCACCGAAGAGGCCGGCAAAACTCTTCGGGCGCAGAACGTCGCCCAATATCGCAAATGCGGTCACCATCAACCCGCCCGCCAAAAACCGCAGCGCGTAATCCACTTTCGAGCCCTTTCTTCACTGCATCTTCTATGAACCTTTTGTGACGGAAAGCGTTTCATTGGTTCGGACTTTTGGTGTGAGATTAAATGGCACTGCTCACCATTCACCCGACGCGACTTGACCAAGCCGTGGCGCGCGAGGTCTCCGCTCATACCGACCGACGGATTGAGCGAGGGGCTGAGGCTCTGACTTGGGGCGCCGACGAGCATGTGCTGTTGGCGCTTGCGGCACTCGGATGGATCGCGACGCGCACGGGAGGCCCGCGTGAGCGCCGCCTTGGCACCCATTTTCTCGCTTGCTCGGTAACGACCGCGATCGTCCCTCATATCATGAAGCGCTTCATCGACCAGGAGCGCCCCGACCGTTTGACGATCAAGGGGCATCTACGCGGCATCCCGTTATCGGGGAAGTCGGAAGATGCATTTCCCTCCGGCCATGCCTTGCATGTCGGCGCACTGGCCTCTGCAGCCACCTTACTGCCGGCGAAACTCCGGAATGTCGTTTGGGCTGCCGGCACCGTCCTTGTCAGCACCAGAGTCATTTTGCTGGCGCACTGGTTAACCGACGTCGTGGTGGGCCTTGGACTTGGCTGGACGCTCGAACGGGCAATCCGGCACCTGACCAAGCCCGGCGCTCTCCGCTGATCCGCGAAACGCGGCGCATCGTGCGACTGTGGTCAAGGGCCGACCGTAATCATCGAAGGCGCGCAAAAACTACTGGCCAATCATATCATCGCCCGCCGGGAAAGCGCCGCGGTTCGCAAGGAAAGCGATTTGATGAAACGCCGTGTGCTTGCGTGGCGTCGTATCTGACAAAGAGGCGACGCTACCGCTGCCGGACCTCAGTTCCTTGGAAATGGTTTCCAAGGTTCCTTTAACAACCTTGGTCGGCCATCTTCTCGGACGGCTTCGCACCTTGAGCTTGCTGCGCAGCGGTGGGCTGACCCTGCTGCTGTCGTTGAGCATCCTCGGCAGACATAGCCTTGTCGGCCGCCACGTTGTTCATCGTTTCGGTGGGAGGATGGGACTTCGTGTCTGCGGACCCGGTTGTAATTGTTGACTGCCCGGTAGCACCAGGCGTTGGACCGGAGCCGGCGTCCTTCCCGCTCGTATTGCACGGTCCGGCCTGCGCGTTACCGATTCCCAAGATGATGGCTGCGCAACCTGCAAGAATGACCTGTCTCGTATTCACAATGGTTCTCCTTGGTTTCCGTCCTTTAACCGGTGACGTCTTTTGGACTGCGCCACGCGGAGGATTTAAGAGAACAATCGTCGCGGGCGCGTGTTCCGCGATCTTGTCACTAGAAATCGATCTTCGAACCGTCGGTCTTGCGGCATTTTCCGAGGGCCAGTACGCACGGCCGAAATCCATCGTCCAAACCGCTCATGACGTGTTTCGTTTCCTACGGCATTTTGACGTTAGGTTCGCGTCCCCACACCCGCAGTTTCGCGAGGTTGTCGACAAACGCCTTAGCATCCTTTGAATTGCCGATCGCGACGCAGCCCTCATCGAAATCGTCGGCAGCGACGCCCGCTTTTTCGAACAGAGATAACGCAGATTCGACGTAACCAATGAACTTGCAGTGGGCAAAGGCATCAGCGACAAAGTCGCGCACTGACAATTCTTGCAGGAGATCATCGATTGCCTTAGGCGCCGGCAGCAGGGCAATAGCGTCGTACAGAACAGACGGACCCCCATCGATCATTTGATCAGCGTCGATCCAGCTGCCGTCGTTGGCCTTAACGCCGGTGACCTTTGGCGCAATGATTTCAAAGGTGGCACCCGCCTTGTCGAGAGCAGCTTTAATTGCCTTTAGAAGAGCTGCGTCTGATCCATCGGAAACGAGAATGCCCAGCTTTCGACCCTCAAAGCGCTCGGGTCCGCTATCGACGATACTAAGGGCAGGCGAGGGATCGAGATCCTGCCGGGGCGGCACGGCAGCGTCCGCCTGTTTCGGCATCTTTTGTAGGCCCAGCTTACCAGCGACGGTCTTGGCCAGCGTTTCGTCGATATTCAGGAGATGGGAGACCATTCGCTCCCGGATAACAGGAGTTTTGACCTTGCTGAGTTCGAACGCCAACGCGGAGGCAATGTGGGCCTGTTCGCCCGTAGTCTGACTGATGAAGAACTGGCGTGCCTGGCTGTAGTGATCCGCAAAACTTTCGGCGCGCAGTCGGCGTTTAGGGCCTTGCTCGACATCGGCGAACGGAGTGAAGCCGTGCTGGGGGGACTCTCGGGGACCTTCGCCGAAAGAGTTGGGCTGGTAATTGGCACGTCCGACCGGATTACGCATGGCCATATGTCCGTCCTGCTGAAAGTGTGCGAACGGGCATTTGGGGGCGTTGATCGGAAGGTGCGTAAAGTTGGGACTTCCCAAGCGCTTCAGCTGGGTATCGAGGTAAGAGAAATTGCGTCCTTGAAGCAGGGGATCGTTGGAGAAGTCGATTCCGGGCGGAACATTCTGCGTCATGAAGGCGACCTGCTCGGTTTCCGCGAAGAAATTGTCGGGCATGCGGTCGAGCACCAACCGACCAACCGGGACTGGGCGCAAAATCTCCTCGGGAATGAGTTTCGTCGGATCCAGAACGTCAAACTCGAATGAGTCTGCGAACTGTTGGTCAAACAACTGCAGCCGAAGCTCCCATTCCGGGAGGTTGCCGGTCTTTATTGCTGTCCAGAGATCCCGCCGATGGAAGTCGGGATCGGCGCCATTGATCTTGACCGCTTCGTTCCAGACGACTGACTGCAGACCCAGCTTGGGTTTCCAGTGGAATTTGACGAAGGTGGACTCGTTCTTCGCGTTCACAAGGCGAAAAGTGTGGACGCCGAAACCTTCCATGAAACGAAACGAGCGTGGGATTGCTCGATCGGACATCACCCACATAACCATATGCATGCTTTCGGGAGTGAGGCTGATGAAGTCCCAGAAATTATCATGTGCCGATTGAGCTTGGGGAAAGGCGCAGTCTGGTTCTTCTTTCACCGCGTGGATTAGATCCGGAAACTTGATCGCATCTTGGATGAAGAAAACGGGTATATTATTGCCGACAATGTCCCAGTTGCCTTCCTGCGTGTAGAGTTTCACCGCGAAACCCCGGACATCCCGGGCAAGGTCGACAGAGCCCTTGCTTCCGGCGACGGTAGAAAATCGAACGAAGGCAGGCGTCTTTTCGCCGGCGCGCTGGAATAGGTCTGCCTTGGTATATTTCGATAGCGGCTTGTAATTTTCGAAGAAGCCATGCGCCGCGTAGCCGCGCGCATGCACGACCCGCTCGGGAATACGTTCATGGTCGAAATGAAAGATCTTCTCTCGGAAGTGGAAATCCTCGAGCACCGTCGGTCCACGAGGACCAATTTTCAGGGAGTTCTGATCGTCGGATACTGGTCCGCCTTGGGCTGTTGTTAGGACAGTTGTCTTGCCTGATGCGGTCTGATGAAGCTCGCCGCCTTCACCGCGGTCGAGCTTCTGATCGTGAACCGTCGTGGCCCTGCCGGACGAGCGGTTTGGTTTCATGGCTTTTGCCATAGTAGATCCCCGTTGGCGGAACTGAAGAATCGTTAATCCGCCGATCCGTCCTACGTTCCGTGCCCGCACTCGTTTAGACCGCTGTTGCGCCGGCCAAAGCGCAAAATCGGGCCGACCCATCGCGAGCGGCGCGCCACTCACCAGCACCCGAACGGCGAGTGGTTGGATTTTGCGACACGACGCCAGCGCTGTCCTGGGTGGGGCCACCGTGACCGAATCTGCCGGCTAGTGACTAGTGACAAGCATCGAGAGCGGAGAAAGCCCGCCATGTGGCTTGGCGTCCTGCGCGATATCGCAGCAAGGCGGTTGAGAGTCCGCGAAATCCCCGGAACGATGTTCATCGCTGCTGATTGTTTGGGCATCCGATGCAAAGGAGGATCCGATGGAGTTAAATGGCAAAAAAATCGCAATTCTGGCTACCCACGGCTTTGAGCAGGCGGAACTTGAGGTGCCGCGGGATCGCCTGAAGAAGGCTGGCGCGACCGTCGATATCGTTTCTCTGGCGTCTGGTGAGATAAGGGGTTGGGACAAAAAGGATTGGGGTCGACCGGTGAAGGTCGACAAGATCCTCGATGAGGTGTCGGCGCAGGACTACGATGCCATCGTCCTGCCAGGCGGTCAGATAAATCCAGATCTGCTGCGGGTCGAGCCGAAGGCGCTTAAACTCATCAAGGATGTATTCGATGCAAAGAAGGTCGTGGCGGCCATATGCCACGCGCCATGGTTGCTGATCGAGACCGGTATCGCGAAGGGCCGAAAGATGACGTCTTTCAAATCGATCAAGACGGACGTGGCGAATGCTGGGGCTAAATGGGAGGATTCGGAGGTGGTTGTCGATCAGGGCGTGATTACATCACGCAACCCGGGCGACCTTGAAGCCTTTAGCGCCAAGATCATTGAAGAGGTCAACGAAGGCCGCCACACGCGGCGCAGCGCGGCGTAACAATCATGAAAAGCAGGAAAATAGCCGGCGACGCGGGAGCAGAGACCCGCGTCGTCATTCTTGGATCTGGCGAAGAAGCGTTTGCGGCATTGACGAAATTCGCAAACGAAACTCAAATCACGGCGGCATCCCTGACGGCCATCGGTGCGTTCGAGAAGGCCACCGTCGGATGGTTCGATTTCGAAAAGAAGACCTATAAGAAGATCGTAGTCGACGAACAGTGCGAAGTCTTGAGTGCGATCGGGGACGTTGCGGTCGGCGACGACGGCAAAGCGAGCCTTCATGTTCACGTGGTTCTGGGCCTTTCCGACGGTACGACGCGCGGCGGTCACCTTCTCGAGGGCAAAGTTCGGCCGACACTTGAGGTCGTCCTGATCAACTCACCAACTCATTTGAGGCGGAAAAAGAGAGCTGATATTGGAATCGCCCTTATCGATCTTGGGGCCGAGAAGCGCTGACCTTCAGCGCTTTACCAACCGCATGTTCAGCAGACGTATCCGCTAGGCGCCGCCGTAGATGCTCTGGCTTCTGTGGGGGAGGGCCAATCCGTCGGAAAAATTGTGATGACAGTATACTGATCGCCTCATCATTCGGCACCGCAATTCGCGTAAATCCATCCAGAGACGCAATTGCGCACTCTGGATGGAGCTTAGCCCATTATTCCCACCAGCGATCAAACGCGTCCTACGCCATCACAGATCTTCCCGGATGCCCCTGAAGATGGGGTGACGCACTTTTCCCTCGGCGGATTTCGCTCGGTATTCGACCTCGGCCAGCAACGACGGCTCGACCCAGATCCCCTGATGGGCGATCTTCTTGGTATAGGGCTGCGTCTTGCGGATCAGCGGCTTTAGTCGCGCCTGTAGATCCTTGGCTGATACCTTGTCGAAGCCATGGTCAATCTTGCCGGCATAGATCAGCTGGTTGTCCCGGATGCGGCCGATGTAGAGCCCGTCGAACCGGTTTTCCTTCAAGGCGAAGCCCGCGATCGGCAGGGTCTCGCGCTGGGCACAGGTTTTCTTGACCCAGTCGTTGCCGCGGCCCGAATTGTACCGGCTATCGCGGACCTTGGACACGACGCCTTCGAGGCCGATGCCGCAGGCATGTTTGAACATCTCCGGGCCGTCGACTTCGAAGCTTTCGCTGAATTGGATTGCTGTCTTGGCGATCAGCTTTTTGAGGAGCGCTTTGCGTTCTACCAGCGGCAATTTCCGCAGATCGTAGCCATTGAGATGGAGCAGATCGAAAGCGATCAGCACGATCTTGTCTGACTTTCCCCTGAGATTGTTTTGCAGCACGGAGAAGTCGGTCGTTCCGTCGGCCGCCGGCACGACGACCTCGCCATCGATAATCGCAGAGTTCGCATTAATCAGGAACGCGGCATCGGCAACCCGCTTGAAGCGTTTGGTCCAATCGTTGCCGCGGCGGGTGAAAACCTGCACGCCTTCATTGGCGATATGAAGTTGAACGCGGTAGCCGTCAAATTTTATCTCATGAATCCAGCGGGACCCGCTCGGGGTCTTCTCAATCGAGGTAGCGAGCGCCGGTTCGATGAAGCCGGGGAAGGGCGCCTTGTCGCCGATCGCCGCGGGCTTCTTGCGCTGGAACGGCACGGCTCACACCAGGCGCAGCGGCAAGGGGAGCGGCAGCTGAATGTCGTGATATCGGCCTTCGTAGCGCTCGACGAAGTCTTCCAGATAGAACGGGACGTCGCGGAGCTGCAGATCGCAGCGGCGCCGGATCTCGTGGGCGACATCGCCAGACACGTCCCCTGACCACTTTTCGGCGGCGTTGAAGCCGACGACGCGGACCGGGTTCTGATATTGCCCCTCCAGCATGTCCATGATGACGGCTTCGAGGTCGGCGCGTTCAACGTCCGTTTCCCGGTAGGCCCGGCCGCGACGACCAAAATCATCCAGCAGTTCCCCGGCGTCAAAGAGGTGTTGAAACGGAATGTGCAGCCGGAACCGAGCTCGAGTGCCTGTGCATGACAATAACTTAATTTGCTGAACGAAATTGTGACCCAGTCGCGACGTTTCTCTCTTGTTGGCAAGGTGCGCCGCCGCACCGAGTTGGCCGGCTGGCGCATCTTTCTCACGAATTTAACGTGAGCTCCGGAACGTTGTAGGTCAAATTCTGTTCGTCCCATAGCTCACAAGGAGGTCTGCATGAATATCAGACTTTTGACCGCAGCAGTGTTGTTAGTCGGCACGGTCGCAGCGGTTCCTGCCACAGCGCAGGAAGTCATAACGAACCCGGGCCGGTGCGCTCAGTTTTACCCGAACGCGAACTGCCAAAATTACGGACCTGGCAATCCCTATCGGGGCCCCGACAGTTATCAGTCCCGCCAGGGTTGGAGGGATGGCTATGCGATGGCTCATCCGCGCCGCTGGCATCACCACCGCTACTGGCGATAAACGGAAAGAGGCGGCCCGACAGCCGCCTCTTCTATTTTTTTTAACCGCGCACGGAAAGCAGCCTGACATGCGACCAATCATCGGGATGCTTTCGACAATCGTGGTGGTCTCGCTCTGGACGATCCACCCGGTCGCTGCTCGAACGCGCCATCGCGCACCAAAGACCACAGCGCTGGCGGCGACGAAGAAGCCGGAAATTAAAATCCCTTTAGAGATGAAACGCGATCCCGCTGACGTCGCCCTTGATCGCAAGATCAAAGGTATCTGCAAAGGGTGCTGATCGTCGCTATTGCGGCAAGAACAATCTCGATGGCCAACCGAAGGCCAATACGTCTCGAGGCCGTGGTGCAATGCTTTAAGCATCCCCATCCGAGCGAACATCAGCCCATGCCGGTGAGCCGGCCGATGCCCAGCATCAAATGCTCTACGGTGTCTTGCCATCGGGGCAGGTCTTGCTGGACCTTGGGCAGTTTCTGGATGCCGCAGGCGGCTCCTTAAGGGTGACCAACTTGCGGCCATTCGGCAGTTCGATCGGGTCGGCAAAGGGCGTCGACCAACTCAATGCGGCCAGCCGTTTTTGTCGACCTCGGTTTTGAAGACGCCCGGCATCCGCGGCGCATCGCCGTCATTGGTTGCATTACAGGTGAGGCAGGCAGCACCAGGCGCGCCGCAAGGGCATGCGTGCGAGCCTTCCAAGGCTTCTCTGTGGCGCTCGCAGACCGCCCCGCAGTCCTCGCAGGGTGAGCATTGCACGACAAAGGAGCGGAGCCTCAACGCCGGGCCGCATCCGTGAACTCGAGGATCGCCTCGGGCAATTCGTCGTATTCGACAAATCGGCGGCGCAGCTCGTCGGCAATATCCACGGTTACTAACAAAAGGAGTTCCCATGAAAAAGCCTCTGACGATGCCGGATGAGCCGCAACCTCGCAATATCACACGCGCTGATCTCGTGATAACCGAGGGCTTCGGCTTGGAAGTCGATGGCCGCATGAAGAAGGTATTTCCAACGCTTCAAGCGGCGCAGAAAAGGGCGAGGGATCTCAAAGCCGAGTTTCCGATGCTCCAAGTCAAGGTGTACGACGCTGCGGAAAAGAAGTTGCTGGAATTGTTGCCCACCGAGTGACGCTACGAGACATTGTTCGCTGCGTGGCGTTCGATATTCGTGTCCAAAAGTACGTCCTCGGTGAGCAGAACGATCCATTAGCTCGCTGGCGGGCTAAAGCCGGTACAGTTAGTGTGAATAAGACCGCCTCATGCGGTAGCTTGATCTGACGCCTCTTTGGCGCGGCAGGAACGATATCCTCCGTTTGCAATTATGTTCTTAGTTCGTTTGTTGCGTCGGAGTATTTGCTGATGCCAAGAGCAGACTGGTCGCCGAGAATCGTGCCGTACGGCGCAGATCAAACCGCTTATTTAGTCGTGGATCGCTTTACTTCCGGCAGCGTATACCGCGAGACCGAGATCGAGAGGACAGACCTCGAAACCATCATCAACGATTTTATGACCGGCCAGTTCAACGACCCTCTCAGGGTAATCGCATTCAATACGCTTGAGCACTGGTCCGATGACGTCTCCGCCGAATCAAAACTCGCTGCGACATGCAAGCCGAGCGGGTGCCTGAGCATCTGCAGACTTTGTGAACAGCCACGTGGGGCCAATCCGGCAGTTGAGCCTTGGGCTAGTGTGACCTTCCGTCAGGAGACGCTGCTATGTCCGACGATTTGATCTCGCGAGCGCCAGAACGGTCGCTCCGCGCCACGCAGCGCCCTCGCTGTCCTCGCTGCCAAGCCTCTCCAATCGTTCAGCGCATCGTTCCGGGGCGTCCCGGCTTCGAATACTGGACCCTGCGCTGCAGGAAGTGTGGAAATATTTTCGACACCCAAGTTCATATCGAGCCAATGACATCAGAACCCAAAGCTGGATAGTTCTAACGGCTCGACTTCAGGCCCAGCGGAAAAGTCCCATTGCCCAACCACGGAAGACAATGAACCGCGCCCAAAGCCATGCGAACCAGGGCAGCGTCAAAAGCTTCGGTTTGACGATCTTGAAAAGGCGCTCGACGAGCAGGATGCTGGCGGCATAGGCGATGACAATCATGACCGTGCCCGTGACCCAGTGCCCTTCGCCAGCTAGAGCAACCGCGACGAGCTTTAGGGGCTCTACAACGCCCGTGGGGATCAAGAGCAGGACCAACGACTGGTACGGTCCCAACCGTTCGACAGACCGTCGTAACCTTGGCAGAAAGCCCTGCGAGCTCTGTGGTGGTCGATCTGCCATTGACGTCACTCGGTAGTCTCCCATCATTACGCAGGTTGCCCTAATCAACCGTATGCTGGCAGCAATGGTTCCTCGCGCAGGATATGACAGGCAAGACACACACCAGGGGGCGTCCCTGTGTGCGCGCGGTCCGGGGTGCTCTATAAGAAGATCGCCACAGCGCCCAAGCCCACAAACAGGGCTAACCAGTCTAGGAATAAGTCTACTTGCATTTCCATTTGCCTCCAGTTTCCAAGGGGACAAGTCCTTCGCGGGAAACGTGGGGGGCATTGACTGCTTAAAGCGAACAATTTCATCACGCTCTTTCAATAGAGCGCGATAGCGCAGCGCGGCATGAGGGAGGAGTGGGACCGCCGCGATATACGAGCCGGGATTGCCTGACCAGCGAGCAATCCGGCCCAGACGTGCGTCCATGCCAGCAATGGGATCGTTGCTTCAATTTCTGCTTGCGTTGGCATCAGTCTGCGATGAGATCGCCGATAACATCGAAGATTATCTGACGGGCGGTGAAGACCCTGCGCCGCAGGGCCCCTCGTCAAGGCTGTCATGAAAAAGGCCGCCAACTGACGCGGCGTTCTCGTGCTTGTGCTCGAACGCCGCAAACTCTGCGGTCGGCGGGTTTGGCCTTTGCGCTCGGCGCGGCATAGGGATGTCACGCAGCCAATGGCTATCATGAAATCCGGCCACCACAATTTTAAGACTGGTTCCGTCAGCGCCGTTTGCTGCCGGGTTTTTTCTTCGCCTTCTTTGATTTTTTCAGCATGTCCGCCTGGCTACGATACGCTTGAGCTAAAGCGGACAGGTTCTGCGCGGCTTCGATGTCCGTCAGTGCAAGCGACATGCGTTCGGCTTTTTCGGCCTGCTTCCGATAGAATTTTGCTTCCTTGACCATCGCTAAAGCGGCCTCGGTACATATTGGGCGACTAAGACCCCGAGGACGATCACGAAGACGAGCATTCCCCAACCGAAGAAAGATTGCATGCGCATCTCCCTCATTGCTGATCGGGATGTCTTGCGGCCATGATAATCCAAAATAGGCCAATGCGAAAATTCGAATTGGGCGACGGGGGGCAAATACGGACAAGGACGGAACCGACCCCCCACCCGATGATGTCGCGCGGGTCTCGTCGAGATCGGGGGGGGGGCGATCCGGAAGATCGCGGACGCTCCGGAGGGCGTGAAGCATCTCAGCTTCAAGTCGATCGAATACACCACCTGACGCGCGCCCCTTCTCTCAATTCGGCCGGGCGATGCGTCGCCCGGCGATTTAACGGGAATCGATTGATCAGGGCCCCGGAATGTCCCTTCGTACCGCCAATCTCCTGACCCTGGGGGGCTTTTGTGCCCTCTACATCGGCCTCATGGGTCAGTGTTGGTAGTCTCCCATCTGCCACTACAAGGGATGCCCCGGAAGCGCCATTCGATCTTCCAGAGCCCGCGGCTCCCGCGGGCAAAGGCCGCTCCGATCGAGGCATGAACATTGCCCGAGCTGCTCACCTTACCTGGTAGGCGCCACCTAGGTCCCGCTCGTGCAGCAAGACCGAATGGTCTCGGGGTCGACTGTGCCGCCGACCATATCGTGAATGATCACTTTTCGATGTCGGTTTTCTCCATGCTATCGAAGATCAACAACGCATCTTGTGCAGTGGCGGCAACGATAACCAACGAACCCTTCCTGACCTAATATGGCAATACGGCGTCTCGGCACCCCCCAGGTGCCGAATGGTTATGCCCTCGGGAAAAACAGGCAAGGCTCGCTATGACTGGGATGGGTGGATAATGACATTTCGCGCTCGCCCATCAGGCCACGGGTATCAGCAACTAAGTCCAGTGCCCGACATAGGAGCACAATCTGGCCGGCTTCGAAATCATTCGTCCATCCCGGACCTCGTGGGTGATTGGAAGGCTTGATATTTCGCTTTGGTGCTCGAACGCGGCCACCATCCGGGCACGCTGGAGCATGAAATTCAGTTGGACAAAGAGAAATAAGGCCGCATCAGGTGGCGGTCTCTTTCCTACAAACAAATCCGCTCCCGCCATCACGGGTTCCCGCTCTCGTGGCATCACTGCCGAGCCGCGCTCAATAGCTATTTCAGGCTGGCGCGCCCCAACGCGTCGGCCCGTTGACATCGGTCCGCTGGGCAGCAGTAACGCGATCTGGCTGCCTGAAATTTGCTGCGAACAAACGTTCCGACTTCTTCTTCGGAGGCAATAACATCCTCGCTGCATTGAAGGATCAGGGCAAGTCGCGTCAAACAGGGCGCAATCTTCCACGCTCAGTGTAAGGCAGCATACTTGACCGGTGCATATGGCATCATTGGTCGTAAGGGGCAACCGGCCATTAAAGGAACTGTTATAGGGGCGGCCTCTTCTGGTGCAGGTAGTCGGGGTTAAACTGAGCCATCTCAATGAGGCGTTCCCAGTTTTCGATGTGAAGGAGACCCCTTTGAAATTCCATCGTTCGCGACTTGCGGAGATCCTCCAAGGCGCGGTTCACGCTGGCTATAGACATTCCGAGCGTCTCTCCGAGTTGAACAAGGCTGATCGGCGCTGCGAAAGTATTTCCTTTCGCCAGGCCAGATGCGCGTGCCCGGTAGAATAGTTCGCAAAACAGATGGCCCATCCGCGCCGGCCTTGTTCTTGCGCTGTTACTGGTGATCGCTTCACGAAAGATCGCGGCATCGATCAATGTCTCCCGCCATATGGCAAAGCCGACCGAAGGTTGGCGCTCGAACATGGCGAGCAGCTCCTGGTGGGGAATTGATGCAATTCGCGCAGGCCCGATCGCGCATACCGCATGATCCATTTTTTCGATGAAGAGACCCTGGGAGTCCGGCATGTCACCGGTCAGATGAAACGAAAGATACTGGCGCGCTCCGTTCCGGAGCAAATGCTATCGCGCAACCATTCCAGAGAGGACGACCGCGGAGACGTCGGGATCGTCGCCTTGCCGAATGAGATCCTCATTCGGTTCCAGTTCCCGGACGCTATGGCTGAGCGAATTGATGGCAGCCAAGTCCTCCGCACTGAGGCGCGAATGCTCTTTCAGCTTACGAATCAACAGTTGTAGTGCTTTTGACACGTTGTGCTCCAAGTAATTGATCAAACGTATCAGATGATACGCCATCGATCTCGGCAGCGGGTACGATCCTGAATAATGTTCTTCTCCACCTTGTTCCCGTCAGTTGGCACAACTTACTGAGATCATCTGCAAAGTGGCGCTGAAGGGAAGGGGGCGACGCTTGCTACCCAGGGGGATGATCGAAGTGGAAGTCCCCAGAATGTTTGATCGGAGATATCCATGGATAAAAGCCGCTGCCCCAAATGCAAGAAGCGATTGATCAAAATGACCAACAGAACGGACCGAACAAGCCTGCTTTGCCTGAAGTGCGACAACGTCGATCCGATGAAGACCGACGCAGTCAGTGGGCCAACAGCGGACTTGCCAATCCGGCGTGTGGAACCCCGCAAGGAAGGCGTCTTGGGTAAACTCCCGTTAGTTTGGAATCGAAGGAACGCAAGGGGCCTCGCTTTGTTGGCCCGACAATTGCACTCTTATTGAGGTCATGCGATGTATCATCATGTAAAAAAGCTAATGTTTACGGTCCGAGTCGACGAACCCGATCCTCGCTTCGGCAATATGCTCCTCGAGCAATTCGGCGGTGCGAACGGTGAGCTGGCTGCCGCTATGCAATATTCGATACAGGGCCTTAATTGCGAAGATCCAGATCGCAAGGATCTCCTGATGGATATCGGCACCGAGGAGCTTAGTCATCTTGAAGTCGTGGGCTGCCTGGCGCGCCTGCATCTGAAGCCTTCGAAGTTCGACCGTCAGGCGGCAGAAGCTGATCCACTCATCGCGATTGCAGGTGGCGGGGGTGTCAATCTCTTAAATTCGCAGGGAAACGCCTGGACCGCGGACTATCTGAAGGTCACCGGTAAGCTTGACGTCGATCTGCGAAGTAACATTGCTGCAGAGGCGCGGGCGAAGATCGTGTACGAGCGCCTTATCAACTTTTGCGATGACTCAGGTACGAAGGACGCATTGCAGTTCCTGATGACCCGAGAAATCACTCATATGAAGGCCTTCTCGGCGGCGCTTGAAAGTATGAAGAAGCCAGCTTTCAGTATCGGTCGTATTGCCCCGACGCCTGGTCTCGTGGATCAGTTCTTCAACGATTCAACCGGCGCCGGTGATAATGGTGAAATTGATACGCGCGGCCCGTGGAATCAGGGGAATGACTGGGTATTTACCGAATCTCCCGCACTTCAGGCCAGCGATCCAGGCGCCGCACCCTCCATTGTCACGGAAAGTTCGCCGCCGGAAGCAATCGTTGGGCTCGACGAGCTGCTGATTGATGAACTCCGCGACATTCTGCATGCGGAGAAGCAGTTGACAAAAGCACTGCCCAGGATGGCGGAAGCGGCCCGGTTCGATCAGCTACGCGAACTGTTCGAGGTCCATCTCGCCGAGACGGAAGCTCAAGTCGAGCGCTTGAACGAATGTTTTGAAATGCTTGGCAAAACTCCTCGCGCGAAAGCCTGCAAAGGCATGCAGGGTATCGTCGAGGAAGGCCAGGAGGTGATAGAGGAGGGGGTAAAGAAAGACGACGCTGCAGCCGATCTCGCCTTGATTGGGGCCGCCCAGAGGGTCGAGCACTATGAGATATCTGGGTACACGACCGCTCGCAATCTTGCACAGCAACTTCGCCACAGCGGTGTGGTAGCGCTTCTTTCGAAGTCGCTTGCGGAAGAGGAGAACGCCGATCAGTTGCTTAACCAAGTAGCCCGTTCGCTGATGTCGGTTGCCAAAATGCCTGCGGCGATTGAACAGTACGGTGAGGTTGAGCCGGCGGCGGAGTAGTTGCACTCCCATTGAATAGGAAGCGGCCCCTTCGGGGGCCGTGTTGTTTGCGCTGTTATGCTCAGAAGAAAAGCCGCCGCCTCCTTTTTGGAGCCGGCGGGTTTTGTTCGAAGTGGGCTGACCTACCGAAGGGCTCCGCCATACTGCTGGCGCTCTTTCTGAACTTGATCGGCGTTGTAGGGCGGGCTTGAGGGATCATATCCACTCCAGCCGCTTTTCTTCCAGGCCGAGCTCCGATCGCGCAAATCTACGGAAGACTGATTGAGAATACTTTCAAGCCGTACTCGGTCCGCATCTGGAACGCGAGCTGAAACAAGCGTCCCACCGCGCCGAACACCTTCAGCGTAAAGCGGGGCGTCTTCCTTCGACACACCGGCTTCTGTCAGCGCACCAACAATGCCGCCGGTAGCCGCTCCTGCGGCGGCGCCGACTGCCGTTGCCGCAAGCCAGCCGGCCGCGACGACAGGGCCGAGGCCTGGAATCGCCAGGAGGCCCAGGCCGGCCAGCAAACCGGCCGCGCCGCCCACACCTGCGCCAATTCCAGCGCCGGTCCCAGCACCCTCCGCCCGGTCATCCACGCCGTCGTGGTCGCGATCGACCTTCTTTCCTCTATTGTACCAATTGTCCGAATTGTTGGCGACGATGCTGATGTCGGAGTGAGAGACGCCAGCCGCCTCCAGGGCGCTAACCGCCTTCTGAGCGTCAGCGTACCTGTCGTAAAGCCGAGAAATTGTAACGGTCATTGTGATTGTTCCTATTACTTGGCGGTGTTGACGTTGCCTTGAAAGTCGACGCTCACCGGTGAGGGATTGCCGCCCTTGCTGGCTTTGCCTCGCCAGACGCCGTTGTCGTCCTTCTTCAGGTCGGTGACGTTGCTAAAGCCGGCACCTTCGATCTTTGATTTGGCCTGACCCTCCGTAAAGCTGTTACGGCCAGCAACCGGTGCATTCGAATTATTCTGGCCCGAACTGTTAACGGCATTGTTGCCGGGACCGGATTGGGCCGGTGGCGTCTGCGCCGCGGCAGCGGTTGCCGCGAGTAGTGCGGTGCATATGATGATTATCGATCGCTTCATTTTTGTCGTTCTCCATTGGGTGACGTGGCGTCGTCTAACCTGTCGCTGCGCGATATGTTCCGGACTGCGACGATCGCAACTTGCTCGCAATATTCGTGACAGGGAGGACGGGCATAGAAGAAGCAGCGCTGTTGGCCGGCTGTCAGACGGCCGCAGGAGTCTCTCACTCTTAGATACTGCCGATTATGTCGATGAGTCGGTGGGAGCAGCGGGCCGGTCTGCTCGGTCCCATCGGTTTCGATTTCCGGCGCGGGCGGGGCCGTTTGTCGCACGGGTGGCACCATTTTACGGCTCGCACATTAACCTGATGTCTTTCCCCCAAAGACACCCCAAAGGACCGGCCTCAGCTTGCCCCAAGCTGAGGTCGCTTCGCTTGTGCGATTCGCAAGGTCGGCGGTAGAAGAGGTCGGGCGAACGAGCATTGAAGGCCTTCTGCCGCTAAGCGCGGGAAGAAAGAGCGTTGCGGGATGCTGGGCGCTTTGAGGTGGCACTCTCGCTTTACTTTGAGGTGGTACTCTCGCCTTCGAAGCGAAGGCGTCTAGCGACCGGTGGGATCGAGGTACTACACGGGATGGCTTCGGCATCGATTTGCCGTGTGTCTCTCGTGCTGGTGATGATGATCGCGGTGGCTTTCTCCAGACTGCGTGCGACATCTGGTGCCGCTTCAGGCATGATCTGACCAGCTGCCGTAGGAACTGAAGCCAGTCCTTTAGGTTACTTATCGTGAAAACGAGGAAGATCGTGATGGACAAAGATAGCATCATCGGCTCAGCGAAAGATATCGGCGGAAAGATCGAGGGCGCCGTCGGTGATGCGACTGGCGACGCCAAGATGCAGGCTTCCGGCCATCTGCGGGAGGCCGCCGGCACCGCGCAGGATCTATATGGACAGGCAAAGGATGCCGCACGTAGCGTTGGCGACGCCGCAAAAGATGCTTACGAGAACAGCGAGAACTCTCCGAGCGGGTTCGAAAGCTGTTGTGCAAAAGGTGCAGCAAAGTCCATTGGGCTCGCTTCTCATCGCGGGCTGTATTGGTTTTGCGCTTGCGCTGCTGATGACACGCCCGCCGCGCCGGCCGCCGCTACGGCTGCGCGACTAGCGCTGCGCGAACCGCGCGGTTCGAGCCGAAACAAAAACAGCGTTGTCTGAATTGGCTAACAATTACAAATTGCCGGGAGTGGCGCCTGAAATAGCGTAGGAAGCTCGCGATGCTGCGAAGCAGGTCATCGCTGGTGTTCTTCAAAACGCTAAACCGTTCAGCCGGCAGTGGGAGCGGGGATCATGGCCGAAGTGACCTATTACGTTACGCTGCCGTTTGTCGCGAGCGATGACGGCATAGCGGCCGGCGAGGCCGCCGAATGCCTCAATCCCAACGCCGCTGTAATGCCCGCTGAGGCATTGTCACGCAAGGAAGGCCACGTCGGCGCCGTCGCATTCAGCCGCACTGGTGACCCTGCAACGGGCGATTTGAGCGACGCCAAGGTGATCAGGAAGTTCGGCAATGTGCCGGATGATTTGAGTGCGTTATGATGGTCAGCATATCGCGAAAGCGACGCGAGTGACCCGACCGGATCTGACAATCGATACGCGGGCAGTTAGATAGCGCGCGGCGCTGAAAGATTTACTTTCTGGGGGTCACATTGAGCATTTCGCTTCACGAAATATCCGTCGGAGTTTACGTGCCGTATCTGACCAACCTTGCTGGTTTGCTTGATCGCGCCTCCGCGTATGCAAAAGATAAAAAAGTCGACTCGGCTGTATTGCTTGCACTCCGGCTCGCACCGAACATGTACAGCCTTAGGCAGCAGGTTGACGAGGTATATCGACACGCCATCGTGAGCTGCGCGCTGCTTGCCGGTCGCTGCATTTTCGTTCTTTTCGGCGCCGGACATGTGGCATTTGCCTTTAGCACGACTTGTTTCGTAGGACGAATCAGGGCGTGAAGACACGTAAACCGGGGGACATTGGGCCATGGCCAAATTCATCGCATTCGCAGTCGATATGTTCGGGACACCGGAAGCGCCGTACGATTGATCGCGACCGATGCTGAAGCGGCTGAGCAGGAAGCCCGGCAGTATCTGGAGCAGCACCGGATCGTCGAGGTCTGGTCGATCTACCATAGGCGTGTCGCGCGGATCGTGAGAAAGCAAGACTAACCGGACGGCAAGGCTGGGGTACTGGCCGAATTAGGCCGCTCTCTGAAGCAAAACGGGCCACTAACGCAAAACGCCCCCAAGCCGAATAATGCTTGGTGGCGTTTCGCCGCGCTGGAAATAGCAATGCCCCAGCATCCGTATCATACAGACTTGCGGGGGTAAGGTTAGAACAATACAGCCGGTGCGGCGGTCTGCCGCTATCCACGCTGGGGCAGTTTGGATTAAGCGGCCTTACTCGTCGATCTCTCGAAGCTTCTGTTCCAGCTCGGCGATGAGTGTGTTGATGCGCCCTATTGTGGTGGGATCTGAAACCGCAGACCGGGCGAGATGCCGATACTTCATGATCTGCATTTCGAGTTCTACGCGCTCGCTTTTTGAAGCCATTTCCAGTACCAAATCATCGTCTTATTTATTACGACTACGATGTGCGGAAAATGTTCAATCCCGTTCAAAGAATTAGTCTGCAGGCTTCAAACTACCTGTAAGAAGCTTCGCCACGTCTGGCGATTTCAACGGGTCTTCGCCGTCGCAATCCATGCAGCGAAATCTACGTGGGATATTTTTTGCCATGAAACTCGCGGCGCGCGATGGTGTGTCCAACGATCGGAAACAAATCCGACAGGGGAGCGTCGGGGTCAGGTCAAAAACCTGACCCAACACGATCTACAGATGGCGGCAAAACGGCAAAAACCGAAGAGCAGGAAGTCGTCGCCGTCGACGCAAGGTCGATCACCGATTCGATCTGCCGTGGTCGGCACGGTGCTCAATATGGTCGCGACAATTACAACATCCGGATCTGTGTTGCTGTGTCTGGTGGCGGCGAAGCATCTCTCATAAGGCGGGATCATGTTCTTGGAACTATTTCCGCCGATAGCCACAACTATAGCCGTTGTGAGCTTCCTCGCGCTTACCGCCGAGGAGCTTCGAGGGGTAGGGCGTCACCTTTCGAAAGCCGCACCGACAAAGTCGCCATATCGCCAGATCAATCGACACTGGCGCATCGTGCGAAAATTGTCGAATGAGATTCCGAACGCGGAAGGCACTATGTTCAAGCCGTTCAACTGAATGCCCGCGCCATGATTGGTCACATCGCGCACGCGACAGGCATGGATCAGGTCCTGGCCCAAAAAGAACATGGACACATCGCGGTTGATCATCGTGCGACCAATGGCACGTCGATCGAGATTAGCTCCTTCCCGAAAGGTCGGCATGAAGATGCATTCCTCATAGGACAAACGAAGGCGCCGCCCGGAGTATAATCGACCGACGGCTTCGCCACGTGTAGACCCGGACGGCAATTGTCCGATGCTAGAAAGCTACCGAATTTGCTTTACTCCGCAACGACACTCGATTGTTAAGATTGATGTCGCGGATGCGGGTTAAAGCTGGAACCGGTTGCGACGGCATGCCTGATTGGCCAGGAACAGTCCGACCTGCGTTAACCGACGTGCGCCAAGCAGAGGCCGGCCAGACAACGTCCAGGATAGCGCACAAAAGTATTTCCCGCGTAATCTGCTTGCGGGCCATGTAGCTGCCCTCGTTCCGCTTGTTGTCGCTAGAGCACACCATTTTGCTGTGTCTGGAAACAAACCTTTTCTGTTGCTAAGAATCATCATGACGTCAGCAATTCCTGCCGCCGCTTAAGTTTCGCTTTGACTGTGCAGTCTCGCGCTCTCTTAGTTGAGGGATCGCGGGGGGTGCTTATGTGGACAGATATAGTAGGCGTTCTGGTCGTTCTCAGCCTCGCAATACTGATCGCTCATGCTTTCGAGGCATTTCGATCGGACTAATGTGCTCTTTGGGCAGTCATCCGCCGTTTCGAGCTTATCGATACAAATCTTGAGGGCGACGAATGGCCCTGTTTTGAACCAATTCGGCCATGACTGGTTATCCACCATGTCCCAAGGCAAATCGACCACAGGCCCAATGAGAGTAAGCGGTACGAGGCCCCCACGTCGCGGTGGTGAGCTTGTTCTGCGATACAGCTTGGCATGAGCTGATCGTTGGGAGTGAATCGATGGCAGATGCCATGCATGATGCCAGGCAGGAAGGCGGTCCGTATCGTCGGATCGAGTTGATCACGGGAGAGCGCCGACGGCGGCAGTGGACGGCGGCAGCGAAGGCACGGATCGTAGCGGAGAGCTTCGAGGAAGGTGCCAATATTTCCGAGGTCGCGCGGCGCAATGGCGTTGTCCGCGGGCTGCTCACGGTGTGGCGGCACAAGTTCGCGGCGGCAGCAGGCGTTCAGGCGCCAGGCTTCGTGCCGGTTCGGATCGCCTGCGAGGGCGGTCCGGCGACGGCGGGCGAGCCAGGCTGGCTGGCGCCGGCGCATACGGCGCCGCCGCAGATGGCATCGCCCCCAGGCAAGCTTGGCGGGGTGATCGAGATCGAGGTGAGTGGGGCGCGCATCCGGGTCGAGCCGGGAGTGGAGCTGGCGACGCTTTCGACGGTGCTGTCGGCGCTTCGGGGCATCCGGTGATTGCACTAAGGTCTGACCTCAAGGTGGTGCTGGCGGCACAGCCGGTCGACTTTCGCAAGTCGTTGCACACGCTGTCGGCGCTGGTGAGCGAAGCGCTGCGTGCGAACCCGTATTGCGGCGACGTCTTCGTGTTCCGCAGCAAGCGCATGGACAGGGTGAAGCTTCTGGCGTGGGATGGCAGCGGCATGGTGCTGGTGACGAAGTGGCTGCACCAGGGACGCTTCACCTGGCCGCCGATCCGCGACGGAGTGGTGCATCTAACTGCGACGCAGCTCGCGATGCTGCTCGATCACCCATGTTGATGCCCCTCCTTGTTAGGCTGACAGATTCTTAGATCAAGTTGCGCAATGACGTGGTTTCGAAGGTCTCGGACAGCGTCAAGAATGGATGGTGTATTCGGGAAGAGATAGGCGCCGCTTGACTGGCGCTCAATCAGCAAACGCTTACTTCGGATCTGCACATAGAGCCAGTTCACCGGGATCTTAAGCGTTCGGGCCAGTTCGGGCGGGCTGAGGAGTGAGTTGGCATGCACCCATCGGTTGCGCTGGGTAGTCACCTTGATGGCAGCGGCACGACGGAGCCGCCCAACGGTGATGGGCAGCACCTTATCGGTGCAATGAGGAGAGCGGTGGCCTTCCTGAGTAAGGATTGCGGCGATCTCGTCGTCTGGGACGCCGTCGCGGGCAAGCGCCAGCAGGCGCGCCCGCATCTCTGTGCCTCGCGTCAATCTGGTGACGGAGTTGACGCTCATCCTCACCTCGAGCTCCGTCACGGCGCCTCCTCGCCAGACGATCCTGGCCCGGGCCAAGTCGTGCTCACCGCGGTCGAGCGCGACCTTTTCGATGAGGCATCGCAACAACGCCTTACGATGCGCATCCGAGATAGTCTCGTCAGCCCATATCTGCGGCAAGCGGCCGGTGAGGCTGATGACCTTGTTGTCGAGCTCCTTGCTTATGGCCACTTGTGCGATGGCTTTGGAGGGCGTCTGTCGGGCAAGCGCCTCTTCGGCGGCGCGCACGTCGGTTAGCGCCGCTTCCCAGCGGCGCTCGAGTTCTGAGGCGACCAGGCGATTATCTGGATCAGCTCGGTTGAACTGCCGTTCGGCGAGCGCCGCCGTGTACCGCTTGCGCTCGAGCTCCCGTTCTGCGCTGGAACGTAACGCATTGTTCATCTGCTGCTGGACCCGGCGGGAGTGCGACAAGGCATCGAGTTCGGCCGGCGCCAGTGCAGTTAGGAATGCATCGGCAACGGCCGCATCGATACGGTCGGCCCGGATGTGTTGGCAGGTCGGCTGGCCTTCCTGGGTACGCAGGTGATTGCATACATACTCGCCGCCCCCCTTGTAGCGGACGTACATCTTATGGCCACATCGTGCGCACCAGGCGATGCCGTGGAGCAGAAGCTCGCCATCGCGAGGCGCGCCTCGGGTTTTGATGCGCATGTATTCGGCTCGGTTATCTCTGATGACGGCTCGGATTTTTTCATAAATTGGCCAGTCGATATAGGCAGGATATCGATCTTTGACGACGATCCGCCACTCCTCAATCGGCCGCGGAGCCTTTTGCGGCAGGGCGCCCTCCCGCTTCGGCGGCTGGAAGCGGGTTCGTCCATAGACGAAGGCACCCGCGTATGCGGGGTTCTTCAAGACGGCAGCCACCGCAGCCAGCGTCGCGCGCGTCCAACACAAATCGCCATGCCGATCACGACGTGGCAGTTCGAGGTCACGCTCGTTCAACGCCCGCATGACCTTGGCAACGCTGCGCAGTTGCAGGAACAGCTGGAAGACGAGACCGAGCCGCCCTTGCACGGCCATGTCGGGATCCTTAACGACCACGCCGCTCGGGTCCCGCATCAGCCCGATTGGCAGCATAACCGCAAGTTCGCCGCGTTCAGCTTTAGCCAGCAGGCCGGCGGTCAGTCGGCTGCGGATCGTATGTAACTCAAGCTCGGAGATCGAACCTTTCAGCCCGAGAAGCAACCGTCCGTTGGGAGTGCCCGGATCATAGACACCATCGCGGTCGGCGATCAGGCAGCCACGCAGACCACAGATATCCAGGAGCGGATACCAGTCGGTACAATTGCGCGCCAAGCGAGTCACGTCGATCGACAGGATGAGCCCCACTTCACTCAGGCCAACACGGCCAACGAGTTCTTTGAAGCCGTTACGATGCGCTGTAGAGGCGCCGCTCAACCCGAGATCGGTATCAATCACGTCGATGGCCGCCTCACGCCATCCGAGTTCGCGGGCGCGCCTGCGAAGCGCGTATTGAAGGCGCAGGCTCTCCTGATTGCTTACGACCTGGTGGGGCGTCGACTGCCGGATGTAGACTACGGCTTTGCGCGCCAAGTGGCTTGGTGTGACCAACTCGGACTTCATGAGGGATCTCCGCCAAAATCGCGGCGACGTCTTCGACGATCTGGCGTCGGAGCGCGGGCGTCAGCGTCGACCAAAGATCGGCTGGATCCATGCTCATGTGCGTCGGGACAATCCGCTGTCGATAAAAGCTCGAGTAGAGCCTCCATACTCAGCTTAATCTGATTTGCTTCTTGTCCATAATATTCGATTGCGGTTGCCTGAATTAGGAGACTGCTTCCCGTGCGAAACTCAACTTCATACGAAGCGGGAATGCCTCGGCCTCGCTGGCCGATCTTCCTGATCACTCGAAATGAGCGGCCGTACAAAGGATGGTGGGGGTCTCGAACTTCGACCACCTCCGGAAATGATTCGTCAAACTCACTATTGGGGACATTCCTCAATCCCCTCGCTCGACGGGCTTGAGTGGACACGTGTTTCACCCAAGCCTGTGAAGCAGCCGGCCGTTGTCGGCTGAGGTGAAGGATTTTCACTGGAGCCTGTCGCGCACGGATGTATCTTTTGATCATGGCGATTCGTCCCGACGCTCTCCCGACCGATGCAGCGGCTCTTACCGAGATGGTGCTCGCGCTTGACGCCGAGAACGAGACGTTGCGCGTGGTGATGCGGACACTCAAGGAGATGATCTTCGGGAAGCGCTCGGAGCGGCTTGCGGTGATTGTCGCCGAGCAGCTCGCGCTCGAGCTGGACGATCTGGAGACCCGTGTCACACCACCTGCGCCGGCCAACGACGATGCGGCTGCGACCAAGCCGGTTGGTAAGCCGCGCAAGAAGGCGAGGCGCAACATCGGCGCGCTGCCCAAGCACTTGCCGCGCTGCGAGCAGGTGCTGGAGCCGGTCTCGACAGCGTGCCCGTGTTGCGACGGCCGCCTGCACAAGATCGGCGAGGACGTCAGCGAGGTGCTGGACGTGATCCCGGCTATCCTGCGGGTGCTGCGCACGATCCGTCCCAAGTATGCCTGCCGCGTCTGCACCGACGGCGTGGTGCAGGCGAAGGTGCTGCCGCGACTAATCGAGAGCGGCATGGCCTCGACGGCGCTGGTGACCCACGTGGTGGTGTCGAAGTTTGCCTGGTATCTGCCGCTGTATCGGCAGGTGCAAATTCTGGCCGGCCAGGGTCTTCATCTCGACCGCGCGACACTGGCCGGCTGGGTGAAGCGTGCCGCCTGGTGGCTCAAGAGCCTCTATGAGCTGCAACTGCGGACGATCCAGGCCTCACCGCGGCTGTTCTGCGATGAGACGCCGATGCCGGTGCTCGATCCCGGGCGACATCGCACCCGTATCTGCCAGTTCTGGGCGCATGCGATGGATGATCGCCCATGGGGCGGCCCCTCGCCGCCGGCGGTGGCCTACGTGTTTGCCAACGGGCGCGGCACCGAGGAGATCGCCGGACAATTGACCGGCTTTTCCGGCATTCTACAGGTGGATGGTTATGCCGCCTACAAGGCGCTCGCCCGCGATCATGGCGGCGCGATCCAGCTTGCTTTTTGTCTCGCCCATGCCCGACGCAAATTCGTCGAGGTGTACAAGACGATGCAGTCGCCATTTGCTCGCGAGGTGATAGAACGCCTGCAGGCGGTCTACGCCATCGAGGCCGAGATCCGCGGCAGCACCGCCGAACAGCGGCTTGCCGCCCGCCGCACAAGGACCGCGCCGTTGATGGAGACGCTCAGGACGCGGCTGACGGCAATGGTCGGCCAGCTATTCTCCCAGTCGAAGCTGGCGGAGGCCATCAACTATGCGCTCAATCACTGGCATGGACTGACGCTGTTCCTCGGCGACGGGCGGGTCGAGGTCGACTCCAATACGGTGGAGCGTTCAATGCGCCCGATTGCAATGGGCCGCCGGAACTCATTGTTCAGCGGCAGCGAAGGCGGCGCCGAGAGCTGGGCGATCCTGGCATCGCTCGTCAACACCGCAAAGCTCCATGATCTCGATCCGCAGGCCTACCTCGCCGACGTACTCGAGCGCATCGTCTCCGGCCGAACCAGGAGCCATCAGTTGCACGAGCTACTGGCCTGGAACTGGAAGGCAGCGCACGCGCGCATCGCGCAGGTGGCCGCATGAGCCGGCGTCGCGATAAAGCATCGTCGTCGATGGCGGCTGCCGCCATGTCGCTCGTGCAGCTCGAGCGATGGCTGCAGGACCGCACCGAGCGGCGTCCCGTCGCCACCAGCATGCCGGTGCTGGACGGTTACATTGCCGCGATCGTGACCGGGCCGGTATCGATCAGCCCGCTCGACTGGATCTGTCCGCTGCTCGCCATTGACGCCGACGCCTTCAACCACGGCGGCACGGCCGAGTTCGCGGCGATCTCCGCCGTCGCGCAGCACCACAACGCCATCAGCAAAACCCTCTCCACCAACCCGGATCGGTTCGAACCGATCCATCAGCGCAAGCCGAACGGCGAGGTCGATGCGCGTCCCTGGTGCCTGGGATTCCACGCCGCCATGCGACCGAGAATATCGGCTTGGGCACCTCTGCTCGACACCCGCAACGTCAATCATGCACTGCTTCTGCCCATCCTGATGCATTGTGAGGATGATCAGGGCCGTCCGCTGCTCGGACCGACAAGCAAGGCCCGCCAGACCGAGCAATTCCTGCGCAACGCCCACAGCGATATCCCGGCGGCCGTAGAGGCCATGCGTCAATACTGGATGCCGATCCGCTATCCCCGCGCCGGCTGACTACTGCCTACGTGGATGCTCATGCCGGTTACCAATGAGAACGCAGCCGATCCGGGGTGACTCAACTATTGCTACGCCAAGTTTACCCTTCAAACCTGGCGACCGAAAGTGGGGGAAAGCGCCTCAACCAAAGCAGAAGCCCTCGAGGTCAGATGAAATTCGCGCGGCTAAGGCAAAAATAACCCGGCGCAATTCCTTAAGAAAACAATGCGAAGCTCTGCAGGGTTAGTTTCGGGAATCGATTTCCCGATCCAACGCGCGAAGATAAGACAATCCCTCCACCGTCAACCGATGGTAGTCCCTCTCACCTTCGATGTACTTTCCCATCAAATGTTTGGAAAGCCGTTCGCGGGCTCCCTTTGTCTCGGAGCGGTCTGCGAGCGTGCCGTAAATGCGCAACGCGCGATCGACGGGCAGGGCGGCCAGGAGAGTACTCATGGGTGTCTCAGAATGGTTAGAGTTCTGTCAACTAGGTAAGGCTCAGTCCCCCGGATCGTTCCAGAAAATGCTCGCGTTGAGGGATCGCAAATATTCCCGGGCTTCGCCATGCGGCGGGCGCCGACGAACGTTGTGATCTCTTCGTTGGAACAGTCATCAATCTTGTGTGTTTCGTTTCTAACGAACAAACCAGAGGAAGGAACGGACCATGAAGAGCAGCATGAGTGGCGTTTTGCTTGTGGCTGCGGTACTGGCAGGCAGCACGGCGATTGCATCAGCGCAAGGCGGCAGCACCAATTCTCGCGGTAACGCAATGGGCTCGGTGCACGTCGGTAACGGCACGAAGAGCAACACCGGTGGTGCGATGCATCAAGGTGCTCAAGGCACGACCGGAATGAATGCTAATCGTTCCCAACAAGACAGTCCGAATGGCTCACCCAACGCGGCGCCGACGTCGAAGCAAGGGCCGGGCGGAGATCCGTCGAAGAACAACGACGCGCCAAAGTAAGCCGCTTGGCCAAATACGGCAGCTCGTCTCCAATGGCCGCCGATGGCGCGCGGTTTCCTGCGGTCTGCGAAGCAGGGCCGCGCGCGTTCGCTTAAGAGTTCTCGTCCGAGATTTATTTGAGCCGCGGGTGCCAGCAGAAACGAGCTATCTGACAATTCGTTCTTTAATCGAGGAGAGAGCGATGGGACTGGCATCCTATGAAATCATCGGCAATGACGGCGTGTGCGCCGTGACGGAAAAGCCCAAAAAACGTCTACGAGACGAAGGAGGCGGCCTTTGAAACGGCTGTTGCTGGCGCTTGTTTGGCTTTAAGGCAGGGACGTGAAGTCCGCATTGCAGCCCTAGACGGGCTTTGCCAGTGGTTCGAAGTCGTAAGAACACGTCAAGATAAATTGAGACAAAGCCCTTGGAAGGAACGAATCAATGCCAAGAGAAAACGATCTAGAGGGACAACATGATCAAGGCGGCAAGCATGGCGGGCAGGCTGGAATGCCAAGACCCGCCGAACGGCCTTCAGACGAGGGCATTGTGCGGGACGAGCGCGGCAAGGAACAACCTCGCGACAAACAGCGAGCACAGCAGGTCAGTCGCGAACCCCCGGTCCAATAGGGGGCCTTCTCAACGTGAATAACTCCCATCGCCAGAAGGCTTGCAATTCCGAGTCTGGCCACCAGGCACAAACTGCGTTCTTTAACTTCGGACAAAGCAAAAGGCCCCGGCCTCTCGTACCGGGGCCTTTGCCATTTCATATAATTACGCTGCTTGGGCGATGGCGTTGACTTCGCTGTCTGCGAGCTTGGTGAGAGCATCGTCGGTCTTCTTTTCTTCCGCCAGCGTCTCGTCGAGCAGCTTCACCGCGTCCTTCAGACCCAGCTTTGCGGCCCACGATCGGAGGGTGCCGTAACGAGAAATCTCGTAGTGTTCGACGGCCTGCGCTGCGGCAAGAAGGCCTGCATCGAGGGCGGGCTCGTCCTTGTACTCGTCCATGATCTCCTTGCCTTCGTCGAGGATACCTTCGATGGCATCGCATTTTTTGCCGCGAGCCGGCTTGCCCAACAGTTCGAATATCTGCTCGAGGCGTTCGATTTGATGCTCCGTCTCTCCGTGGTGCTTTTCAAAGGCCGCCGTGAGCTTGTCGGAACTAGCGGCCTTCGCCATCTTCGGAAGTGCCTTATAGATTTGCTTCTCGGCGTAGTAGATGTCCTTCAACGTATCGAGAAATAGGGCGTTGAGATCTTTTTCCATTGGGGTGCTCCGCTCGTTGAACCAACTGTCCGGCCTCAACCTTCCTGTTACCGGAACGTTCCGGACGTTTCGTCGCAGGTTTGGGTGAACTAAGCCTGCGACGGTGCAAATGTCGCTCGGGCGGCGTCGTGCGCCTCGAACAAGTGCAAGCTCGACGTCGGTCAGATTGCCACTTCCAAACGGTTAACCCGCCGCCGAAACTTCCGCCGCGGCTCCCGATAGCGTAGAGGCTTCCATGGCCTTTTGCTCGACCGTGTCCAACGCAACCGCAAAGCTCTTCGTCAGAGCAGACAAGCCAGGGACCTTTTCCACGGCGTCAGCCGCGGAACCGACAAACAAGGCAATCACGTAAGCCGATTTTGTTTTCTTCGTCAGCCGGCGAACCGCATAGAGAAGTTTGGCGTTCGTTGGCTGATCGGCGTAGCAGATGCAGACGAGTTCTGTTCCGGTGAAATCCAACGAGAAGAACTTGGAGACCGACATGGCATCGTATTGCTCCGCCGATGCACTGTAGTCCCGACGCCGAAGTAGCTGCGCAAGCACGATCGCAGTCGCCTCATCCAGCTTGCTGAATCCCGGGATGCAAAGGATAGAGCGCGAAGCCTGCCAGACGCGAGGCATCCTTGTCTCGTCTCCGTGCAACTCGGGAGCCCCAAGCGTCGCGAGAGGGGAGTCGAAGTCGGAGAAAGGGGCTTCAGCGACTTCTATGTCTTCGTGTCCATCCAGGTCGTCGACGAGTTCTCGCACCGTGGACGTTATACGGTCGAGCCGCTCTGCATCGAGATGGCCGAGCCGGTCGTCTGCTGCAGCCAGTCCAAGCCCACCGGTCAGTATGGAGTCGTGGTAGTTCTCGAGGGGCGCGGTCTTGAGATACGCACGAGCCTGCTCCGCAGCCTCGACCGGATCCCCGGCCAGCAGTCTCTGGTAGATTAGTTGCGAGGGCGTCAACGCCGGCTGATCGCCCAGCATGATGTCGAGAAACTGCAACCGGTCGACGTGACGTCCCACGACCACAAGACATATGGTAAGCGTTGTCGCCAGCACCAAGCCGACAGGACCCCACAGCCAGGTCCAAAACGACGCCGCCACGATGATCGCGACGGGCGATAGGCCGGAGCTATGGCCGAAGATCACTGGCTCCAGGACCTGTCCTGCCAAAAGTTCCAGGACGACGAACAGGATCGCGGTCAGCAAAAGCATTTCCCAGCCGGTCCCCACCGCGGCGGCGAGAATGAGCGGAAATATCGCCGAGATGAACGCTCCGATATAGGGCACAAACCGCATGATCATCGCGATGAGGCCCCACAACGGAGCCGAGGGCACGCCGATGAGCTGCAGGCCGACGCCGATCGCCACGCCGAACCCGGCGTTGAAGGCGATCTGCGTTAAGAAAAGCCTGCTCAGTCTTTCTCCGGCCTCGTCAAGCGCGGCTCGTGGTTCGCTGGATGTCGGCCGAGCCTGCCAGACGAATGAAGCGATTTCTTAGGTCCTGACGCTGGATCAGGATGAAGATTACGAAGATGACGACGATGCCAGTTGTCGTGAGCGGCGATACCAGAGGAGCAATTATTGCCACCAGCGTGTTCAAGGCGCCCGGGTCCGGCTGCCTGACCTCGACGGGAATTGGTTTGCTGTCTACTGACTGCTGAAGAACAGTGCTACTTGTTGGGCTACCGGCTTTTGTATTCTGAAGCTCCGTTTTGAGATCATTCAAGACGTCTGAGGCTCGCTGCAACGTGCCCGTTCCACCGCCCGCCAACCCACGAAGGCTTTCGATCTTGCTTCGAAGCGTGTGCTCATAGCCGGGGAGGGCTTCCGCAAGTCGGCTGGCCTGTGTCACCATCAGGCCGCCCAGACTGAAGATGATCGCGAATCCAAGGATCACGACCGCAATCACGGCCGCAACGCGCGGCAGTCTCAGGGATTGCAAGCGGCTAACGAATGGGGCAAGCACGAAGCTTAGAAGAACAGCCAAGGCGACCGGGACAAATATTTCCCGACCAAAGTACAACCCGGCGATGATGAGCGCGGCGACGCCCATATTGATCAAGGTGGTGCCTCGCGGCTGCGTCAGCTTGATCTGGGCTGTTGTTTCCATTGCTGCTCCGGCACAGGCTCGTGCGGGAGAGTTTTCTTCTGCGCTCTCTCGCGGATTCTTCGGCATCATGGATGGAGGTCCTCGCGTTACCGAGGCATTGCCATACTTGAACTTGTTCGCCCTCGCGATTGTTCCGGCGTGCGCGAGAGACACCCTAGCGAGCTAGGCCGACACCTGCGTCGCGTATTTGCGGCAGTGCTCGAGATAGGCCATTTCATGGCTTCCGATCAGCGAAACCACGGAAGACCAGAGCCAGGAAGGCGCCTCCAAAGTGGCAGAGCGATTGCGTTCCAGTTCCTTAAACCAGCCTTTACGGGTGGCTTCGTCCATCTGTCGGGCGTGCGCCTTTCCGACGACGCCGGCAAGGAAGCTCGCTGCCTTCATCGCGTCCGGAACGGTCAATTGCTCGATCTCGACCTTGAGATCCTGCGGCAATAACTCGCGGATAAAGACCGACCGCCCTTCCAGTCGACCGGCCACCATCCGCTTGCCCAGATGCGGCGACAGATGCAGAGCACCTTCGACAACGCGTTCGGCTTGATCCTTCGGCATCTTCTCCCGGGCGTACCGGGGAGCCGCAGCGGCGACGGCTTCCTTGACGTCCATCAGCGCCAGAGTGCGCTTCTTGCGCTCCCCGATCCCTAGCAGGACCGCGAAGCGCAACAGCCCCAGAGAACTGCAACCCTTCATCCAATAGGCCGCGTCTTCCACCTCGATCGGGGCATCGTCCTCCCGGGATTTTAACGACGTCGCCAAGTGGCGTAGAGGAGGCGTCTGAAACATCTCGTCAAGGGCAGATCGTTCCGACTTGGAGAGCGACCAGAATTTCGTGCCCCGCGGAATCGTCGGGCTCTGGTCTTCCAGGCGCTCGTCGGCAAGTTTCTTCCATGATCGCGCCAGCGATTTCTTCATGACAAGTTGAATCGATTTGGGGGCGTCCTCGATCGAGTCGGCGTCCTGTTGCAGGGCCGCCTGATAGCCTTCGATGACTTGTTCAAGGATTCGGGCGGTCGTCACGCCCGGCAGATCCGAGCCGCGCGACGCGGTCGCCAAGGACAAGGCGAGTCGGATGATGTCGTGCGCGGGGTTTCCGATCACCGTCTGATCGAGATCCCTGATCTGGATTGCGATGCGTCCGTCCATGGCCGCCACGGGACCAAGGTTGCCGGCGTGACAGTCGCCACATATCCAGACGGCCGGGCCCTCCGGAAGTCGACCGCGCTTTTGCGCCTCAAGCCATTCGTAGAATTTCACCGTGCTTCCACGCACGTAGGCATGTGCCGATCGGGCCATTTTCAGCGATTGTTGGGCCTTCAGCGCAGTGGCCCGATCCAAGGGACGGCGCGGTTTGTTCGAAGCCATATTCCTCAAGTCTCGAGAAGGCAGGATCTATCGTCGCGGCCCCAGGGCACACGAGGTGATCAACAGGGAATGAAAGCAAACGGGCGGCAGCCCGATTAAGGCCGCCGGGATGACGCACCGCGGTTCCGAAGGTTCCACCTTGTGCTCGCCTCTTGCGCTTAAGCCAAAACCATCCATATACCATCCATGCAGATGTTGAATGGATGGAAAAATGCCCTCAAAGGTCCAAGAGCTAAGGCCAAAGCCTCCAGAAACCGAAAAAATCACGATCAACCTTGGCTATGTCGACTTGGGCCACGTCGATCTGATGGTGCAGGACGGATTCTATTCGAACCGCACCGATTTCATCCGAACCGCGATCCGCAATCAGCTCGAGCGTCACGCCGACGTGGTCAAGCAGTCCACGGCGCGCAAAGGCCTGGACCTCGGTCTCCGAAACTACACCCGCGCCGATCTTGAAGCGGCGCGACAGGCCGGCGAGATGCTGCACATTAACGTCCTCGGCCTTGCCAGCATTGCACAGGATGTCACGGCCGATCTCGCCCGCGCCACCATCGCATCGGTTTCCGTGCTCGGAGCCCTGCACGCCACTCCTGCGGTCAAGGCCGCTCTTGCCGACAGAACGAGTTGAACGATGCTGGATCAGGACACACTGCGCGAAGCCACACGGTTGACCCAGGCGGGGCAACTGACCGAAGCCACGGCGCTGCTGCAGCGCATGTTCCGCTGCGAGCGACCGCCTGCGGCGGCATCGCCCGCCCAGAGGCATATCCATCTTCCCGGCCGCGCGCCGCCCACCATCGAGCTAAAGGACATCGGCGAGGCCGGCCGCTCATCTGCGGCGGAGGCGCCGACCGCCTCGCCGCGCCAGCGTTGGCCTTTGTTCGACCGCGCGAAAGATGGCACGTTTTTGGGCCTGCGCGGCGCAAGGCACGCGCCTGCCTCGATGACCGACATCGTGCCCGAGGGAGCGAAGTTCATCGAAGGCACCTACAGCAACAAAGCTGGAAGCCGAACCTACAAGCTCTTTGTCCCCGGCGGCTACCATCAGGATCAGCCGCTTCCGCTGGTCGTCATGCTGCACGGCTGCACCCAGTCGCCGGACGATTTCGCCGCGGGCACCAGGATGAACTTCATCGCAGAAGAACAGAATTACCTGGTCGTCTATCCAGCGCAACGCAGTGACGCCAACCCGTCGAAATGCTGGAATTGGTTCCGCAGCGCTGACCAACGCCGCGACGAAGGCGAGCCTTCGCTGATCGCGGGCATCACTCGCCAGGTCATGCAGGACTATTCGGTCGATCCCAAGCGCATCTTTGTCGCTGGTCTCTCGGCCGGAGGCGCCGCCGCGGCCATCATGGGCGTCACCTACAGCGATCTTTACGCGGCAGTCGGGATCCATTCCGGCCTAGCCTACGGGGCAGCCACCGACATGCCCTCAGCGTTCTCCGCGATGCGTCAAGGTGGCGGAGCCGGCCGGCCGGCTGTTGCGAACGGCCCGCTGGTCCCGGCCATTATTTTTCACGGCGACCGCGACAGCACTGTGCATCCCGACAACGGGGCTCAGGCTGCTGAACAGGCAATCGGAGCGACCCGGACGCGGAAGAAGGTGCATCGCGGCCAGATACCCGGCGGCCATGGCTATACCCGCACGACCTACGCCGACGGCGAACGTGAGATCCTGGAGCACTGGAGTATCCACGGTGCCGGCCACGCCTGGTCGGGAGGCAGCCAAGCCGGCTCCTACACGGATCCGCAGGGGCCGGACGCAACGAAGGAAATGCTGCGTTTCTTTCTCAACAATCCACAAGTACCGCAGTCACACGGCTGAAAGTTGAAGCGCAAGTGCAATCTAGCTATTGCGCGGACGTCACGCGCCACACCGTGTCGCCAAGGTCATCCGCGATCATCAAGCCGCCTGCTACGTCGACCGCTAGGCCGGAGTGGTTGTGACGAGCGTAGAAAAGCCGCAGGCATTTTCGCGCTGCGGCCACCAGGCTCAAAATAGTCAGATGCTGAAAATGTTCGATCCGCCAGCCCCGGTGATTTATCCTGCACCCGGTTCAGTTGCGTGTGTGAGTCTTAGTTGCGGTTCCTAATAAGGAACACCGCAATCGTTGCAGGACGGACACAAGATGGCGATGGGTGACCGCCCCAGAACGCAAGAACCCGAGCCGTACCGCTGGCTCGGGTCTGGCGAGAAAGATGACGGACGGCACGTACTGCTACGCGGTGGCCCATCAAGGACCCGCGTCACTGGGAAAATTCCAGAGTTCATCTTCAGGCAAGTCCATTTTGTGGGCAGTACGTCTGCGGTATGCACGAACCTAAACTATCCGCGCGCATCGAGACCCACGCCTAGCATGTGGCCTTGACTGCGGTCCCCCTCAAGTGACCGTGATAGTGATGTGGTTCACGCGTGGAGATCGCCAGTTAATTTAAATGCGGCGCGAACCCGGTTTCCGGAGGAACGTCGATGCCATTGTTCAATAGCCAGAATCAAAACACGCGCAGCGGCCGTCAGCTTGGAATAGTCGCCATGGCGTTGCTCCAGCTTTTCGCCTTGTTTGCGATTGGGGCTGCGGTCATTCGTTATCTGGAATGGTCATCAGACGCTGCTCGAGCCGAATTTACGAGAGCGATCGAGGCGGTGTCTGATCCAGTTCAGTCCAGCGAACCTTCAATTCCGAGTCAGGCGACCACGAAGCGGACCGGTTGCAACCGGAAGGGTTGAGCTAATGGGGCCGAGCGGTTGTTGATCTTAGCCCCGACGGCAGGGGGGCGGGTTACAGTGAGAGGCGGCCCGCTCGGAGCATAACCGAAGGGCGAGGGCAGGGAAAATTAGTTAAGCGATCCGGCGGGCGTCGGCTCATGCCCGGCGGTTTTTTTGCGCCTGTGTACGGGTGCGCAGCAAGTCCATGTGAACGCTTGAGCATCCGCTTAATCCTGCCGTGCAGATGCCGTGGATATGCTGCGGACAACTTCACCCTATCGACGCCGGAAATGTCAATTTGGTAGCGGTCAGTTTAATTTTTGCATAGTTCCGGGAGGGGGAACATCTTGGCGGCGTATCGGGGCATGGCAGATCAACTTGCGAATTATGGCTGGGCAGTCCGAGTTTACACCCGAATAGCGGGTGAGCTTCGGCAGCAGTGGTTTATGGTCGGGCTTCCCGATGAGCGGACGGCCGAAACCGCTGTAAAGAACCACCCGAAGGCGATCGCCGAGGCGATGGTTGAGGCCTACAGGGTTTTGGAAGACTCGGAGATCGAGGACTTCGGTTTGAAACCCGGAGAGGCCCTTCAATATGCCTGATGTAAGCAGAAAGTGCTGAGGCCGTAGACAGCAGGTGGGTGGCCTTTGAGAAGCGCTCCAAAGGGGGGCACTACGAGGCTGCGTAATCTCGGCTGCGACGTATGAGCCGCACTCGCTCAATCCTGTCGCAGCGCATGCAACGATACTGGATTATATCGTTGCCCCGGGCATCGGGATTGCTCTTCTCAATCCTCATCGTCTCTTTGCAAACGATGCAGTTCAAGAGATCGATCATGGGACTTTTGTCGTCGTTCAAAGGACTTTCTCCAGTCCCTGACCAACTCACTTCCCCTTCGCCTTCAGCATTGCCGCCTCTCGCGCCAGCCGTTCGGCCTTGAGGCGCTTGCGGTTTTCCTCGAATTTTGGATCGGCTTGGCTGTCCGTTATCTTCTGCCTCGACGTCAGCGGATGGAGTGCCCTCCGTTCGGCCTCGTCCGCGACCTGTTGCTCGGCGGTCCGTTTTGGTTTGATCATTTCGTTTTTGCCTTCAGCCGGTCGACCCGGATGTCACGAAACTCTTCCGGTCCCTTGAGCAACCGACGCTTCCGGCTTGCCGTTTCCTCTACGTCGGTGCCGGCAGTAGAAAAGCTATCGATTACCTTGCCGGCGAGGGCTTTCGCTCTCTCAGCGCGCGCGGGAGCAGACTGCTTGGGCCGCGTCTTCACGGTCAGGCCCAGCTGTACCAATCGGCGGATAGCTTCGGATAAGCTCGGGTTGTCTGGCTCGCTTTCCGCCCACCGAACGACGGACGCTCGCATTGTCGGTGAAGCGCGGAATCCCATCAGTGGGTCTTTTCCCGTCGCGGGTCTGCCTCTTTTTTTTGGCGTAACCTTTGCTGAACCTATCATAAAATAGGTTATACCTAAAAATTAAGCCCGAACGAAGGCCGTCCTGTCTGTTCATGCGGCAGCCCTATGTCTCCGGCCGCGGTTCCATCCGCTCCGCTTACGCCTCGATGCATATGCTCAAACTCAGCTCAAATAACCGCGTCGTAGCGGCGGTACAACGGCCGCTAGTTCCAGGGCGCTACGCCGCCAAACATGCAGCCCGCCGAAGTCTCAAAGGCCAGCGCTGATCAGAAGTAGCGGCTTTTGCACGTGCGGGGCTAACAGGAAACTGGCGTGAAGCACTCGCTCCCCCGATGCCCGGTCTGATGATGTCCGTTCATCGGGATAGAGCGGAACTGAGTGCGCAGGGGCAGAACGGCGCCAATGACTCAAAGCACCCTTAGGCATTCTCTCGATAATCGTCCACCTGAACAGGGGAGGCGGAGGGTCTACACCCGGAGTAGGCTGGACTGAATGAGACGGTCTTTCCGAGAGCCCTTGGCCGTCGAGGATGTGTCCTGCCCAGTGGATTCGTGTGCGGCCTGAAGCCGCGACTTGGATGAAGCTGGGCGAGGAACCATCCGTGGCACGGGCGGTTCGAACTCGCACTGCAACATTTGTCGGGTTTCCGACATTTCGTGCGGGCGCCCCGGTGTATGAGGATGACCCAAATGAACCGACTAGGCCGGTTTCCGACCTCCGTCAGCCGAAACCGGAACGTTCCAGCGCGCCATCCGTATGCGGTCGCCGCAGTGGTCGCAGCAGGTGCGCTGGCAGCGACGGCACTTCTGAACCGTCATCTTGCGAAGAAGGCAGAGCACGACAATCCGCCAGTCGGGGAGTTCCTTGAAGTGGACGGCGTCCGGCTGCACTACGTGGAACGAGGCACCGGTGAGCCTTTGGTGCTACTCCATGGCAATGGCAGCATGATCCAGGACTTCGAATCCAGCGGACTGGTGGACTTGGCCGCCAAGAACTACAGAGTCATTATCATCGACCGTCCCGGTTTCGGCTACAGCAGCCGCCCGCGCGACGTCGTCTGGACGCCAGATGCCCAGGCTCAATTGATCCGGCGCGCGCTCGAGCGGCTCGGCGTTTCACAAGCGATCGTGCTTGGGCACTCCTGGGGCGCATCGGTCGCGGTCGCCCTGGCTCTCGAATTTCCCGATATGGTAGGCGGCTTAGTTCTGGCCTCGGGCTACTATTATCCTACCCTGCGTCCGGACGTGGTGGCGCTGTCCGCCCCAGCAATCCCCGTTGTGGGCAATATTCTGGGCCACACGCTGTCACCGATGATAAGCCGGCTGATGTGGCCGCTGATGATGGCGAAAATCTTCGGACCGAGGTCGGCGCCCGCCAAATTCGAGAAGTTCCCGAAGGAGATGGCGCTTCGTCCTTCTCAGATCCGTGCTTCGGCCGCCGAGTCGGCGCTCATGATCCCGGACGCCTTCCATTTCGATGACAAGTATGCGGAGCTTAAGATGCCAGTCGTCATCATCGCAGGCGAGCAGGATCAGTTGATCGACATCGACAGGCAGTCGGCCCGGCTGCATTCCGCCATTTCGCAGAGTCTGTTTCATCGAGTCGCTCAAAACGGTCACATAATTCATCAGACTGCGACGGGCGAGGTGATGGCGGCGATAAACGAAGTTGCCGGCAACGGTCGCTAGGCCGCAATCAGTTCGCGGAGTGTCTTGGTGATTTCAGCAGGGCTGTAGGGCTTTTGCAAAAAACGTCCGCCCTCCGGCAAATCGTCGGGACCAAGTGTGACATGTCCCGAAGTGGCGACGATCTTAATGGGAGGCCAGCGGTCCCGAACCGCAGCAGCTAACTTGAGTCCATCCATTGTGCCCGGCATTTGGATATCGGTGAATACGACAGTGATGTCCAAGCGACATTCAAGAATTGCAATGGCTTCATCCGCACTCGCGGCTTCGACGACCTCAAATCCTGCTTCTTCGATCATTTCAAGGGCGTTCAGCCGGATCAACAAGTCATCTTCAACGATAAGGATGACCGCACGTTTCGTTTCTGAAATCATCGGTCTGTCTTTTCATCTAAATGAGTACCGGCATTACAACCGTGATTTATCTGTCGAGCCGAACACATTTGTTCGAGCCATTTGAGGTCGGCGAAGTTGGTTCCGATGGCTGCGATTTTCGCGATCCTCCCGGGATTCTGCCTCGGCATGTTCAGCCGGGATTTTTGTTAGTGCCGATCCAATCGACTGCGCCCGACAAAGTTCATATTGCTTGGAAAAAAACATGGAAGCGCAAGGTGATAGCCTGATGGGGTGGTTCCTGTTCCTGATTTCCGCAAGGCTTCTGGGAAAGCATGACTTCGTGTTTTTCTGTCCGCCGCTCCGCGCGCTTGCCCGCCTGGCTTCGGCCGCAGTGGCGCCGCTCGCTGGAGGGTTCGCAATACAGCGCTGCCTCCGGCGGGTTACTTCTTAAGGTTTTGTTCGCGCGTATTCAGCTTGCTGCGATGTTGGTCAGTGGCATCGTGAAGACGAACCGGGTTTCAGTCAGCGAGGACGTGACCTCGATTCGGCCGTCGTGGGCTTGTGCGATCTGCCAAGCAATATGGAGACCCAGTCCGAGACCCTGACGGCTGTCGCGGACATCGCCGCGAAAGAAAGGCTCGAAAAGTTTTTGCATCGCCGCCGCTGGAATGGGTTCTCCGGCATTTGCGACCCAGAGCCTGAAGTTCTCGTCTTTCGTCGTTGCTCCCACGCGCACGGGCTGATCCCGCGCTCCATGGGTGAGAGCATTGCCGATTAAATTTGACGCCAGTTGTCCGATCCGCGTGCGGTCGCAGTTGACCGGCTCTGTTAGCTCAAAGCTGGTTTCGATCAGGCGCTGGGGAGACGCGGTTCGCAATTCGTCGACGACCTGCTCCAGTACCGGCTCCAGCGGCCGGGTGGCTTCGCGGCTCAATGTAATGCCGCCGCCCAGCCGTCCACGCGCGAAATCCAGGATGTTGTCAATCAGGTCCGACATACGGGTGACGGTTGAGTTGATCATGTCGAGGACGCGGAGCTCCTTTTGCTGCTGCAGCGCCCCCGACCGCTGAAGTATCCTGGCTCCGGCGCTGATGGCCGCAAGCGGATTGCGCAGGTCGTGACCAAGCACGGCTATGAACTGCTCGCGCAGTTCCGCAGTTTCCCGCTCGGTAACGAGCCCTTTCTGAAGCTCAGACCTGGAATCCACCAATTGGCGTTCGTAGCGTCGCCGATCGGTTGCCTTGATAACTACTAGGGCCGTGAATAGCGGCGTGCCGTCCGCATCGCGGCGTTCGGCTGCGTTCGCTATCATCGGCAGCCGCTCGCCGGCTGCGCTCTCGAAATCCAGCGCAAACTCGCTAAAAGAGCCCTGCATACGCAGCAACGGCGCGATGTGGGTTTCGTAGTAGATCCGACCAGCCATGTTCAGGAATTGATGGAGGCGTTGGCCAACGAATTTATTGGCTTCAAAACCCGTCCACCCTGTGAGGGTGGCGTTGACCTTCGTTATTCGCCCATCCGATCCGATCGTGAGATAACCGCAGGGGGCATTCTCGAACAGTTCCCGGTACTCCTCGATGGCCCCGAACTCAGACATACGCCCGGATCGCCGAGACGACCTCTGCCGGCGCGCTCAGATTTGGGCAGTGTCCGGTGGCATTCAGGAATACGATCTCGCTGCCCGCAATTTTGCTGCGAACAAACTTTCCGACTTCTTCGGAGGCAATGATATCCTCGCTGCATTGAAGGATCAGGGTGGGAACGGTGACCTTGACCAAGTCGCTCCTGTTGTCGGATGTGAAAGTTACACGCGCAAATGCCTTTGCGATTTCCGGATCGGTCCGGCAAAAGCTGTTGGTCAGTTCCTCGCCAAGTTCCGGACGGTCAGGATTACCCACGATGGAAGGAGCCATCGCGGCGGACCAACCCATGTGGTTGTCCTCCAAAAATTCGAGGAGTTCCGTAATCTGCTTTTCGCTGAAGCCGCCAACGTAGTCGTCGTCGTCGATGTACCTCGCGGACGGGCCCACCAGCACCATCCGTGCGAATAGGTCCGGAGCCTTCAAAGAGGCCAGGACCCCGATCATGGCGCTGACCGAATGGCCGACGAAAATCGCGTCTTTCAGCTCCAATGCGTTGCCGATCTCGACCAGGTCGTCGGCATAGCCATGAAGCGCCGAATACTTGGCCTTCTCGTAGGCCGACAAATCGGACCCGCCGGCGCCGACGTGGTCGAAGAGCACCACTTTGAAGTCGTCCTCAAACGCCGGCGCCACGAAACGCCACATGTTCTGGTCGCAGCCGAAACCATGGGCGAACACCATAGCCCGCATACCCCGCCCACTTACGTGGACGTTGTTTCTTGCCAACGCATCCATGTTTGATCCCTTGTGGTGGGGCCTTTTTAGCCGATCGAGGGGAATTCAACGCGTCTTGACGCGTTCCGATCGGGCGCTGGGCCTGCGCCGTAGACCCAAGCGCGGCAGCTGTCTTTTGTTCCGCCCTTGGCGTGCGAGCCGCCCCGCGCACCGAGCGGCGCGCGGAACCAATGCCTGCGCGCTCGGTTGGCAGAAATCACCTCACGGGACGATCTCACATGCGCCTTATACTCGCCGCGCTCTGCATCTCCGGTTACGCCTCGATGGCATGTGCTCAGACCCAGCCCAACTTGGATCGATTAAGCGCGTCTCAGCCCATCCACGGGAGTGTTAGCTCCCCTGACGAAGACTAAAGGGCAACCTTCGCCGCAGGGTCCTACCGGCCCGCTCACCACCGGTAGCGGCGGTACGACGGCTGCTAGTCCCCAGGGCGGTACTCCGCCAAACATGCAGCCCGAAGGTTCAAAGACCAGCGCTGATCAGAAATAGCGCGTCGCGCGCCATCAATTCGAAGAGAAGTTCGGATCGAGAAAGATAGCCCGCCGGTTCACGCCGGCGGGTTTTCCTTGCGGTGGACTCCGCGAGCGCTCATGGTTGATTCCATTGTTTCAAAGGGGAGGCGGACGTGGCGACAGGTACAGTGAAGTGGTTCAATGCGACAAAGGGTTTTGGATTTATACAGCCGGACAATGGCGGCAAGGATGTCTTTGTCCACATCTCAGCCGTGGAAAAGGCAGGTCTGAGCAGCCTCAATGAAGGCGCCAAGGTGAGCTATGAGGAGATAGAAAACCGGGGCAAGACGTCTGCGGAAAATCTAAGGATCGGCTAGAAGCCCTGATCCAGGGCGAGCCCGCCGGTTCGTACCCGGCGGGCATTTCTCTACATGACTTCTTTTGAGTGCCGTATGGACTTCGATTGGTCGACGCGAGCGAGATGCTTCTTGCGAAGGCTTTGTGCGAACAGATTCTCGCGGCATTTGCAGCTACGGGGGATAAATTCGGACTCAGCCTCAGCGATCTCATCCTAGCCCCTGTGCTGGTCGCGTTCGTCCTTTGGATGGTTGGGATCGGCCTTTTTGGCTGGGCGAACGGCGATCCGCGTCCGGCGTCACAATATCGATCGATGGTATCCAGAGATCTGCATTGCGTTGCGATGCCCGGGTGTCACCTTCCGTTCTCTGATAGTTCGGAAATAGCTCTTCACATCAAATCATGACGGCTGGGTTCATGAAATCCTTGGCGGTTTCGCGCGACCCTATGCCAGGCAAATGTGAACTGGTTCACAATCGGTCACTTGCATCCTGTGCTAATCGAGGGGGATGAAGGATCTTTTTGGATTTTCCCGCCTGGATTTTGCCATGGCCGTCGGGTTGGTGGCGTTCGTCCTTTGGATGGTTCAACTCGGACCATTTGGATGACCCCTAGCGCCGGCAACTCGCTCGTCAGTCTGATGGCGGCCGAAGTTCGCTCTCGATCCATTGCTTGGCGGCGACGATACGATGTCACCGTCGTGGCGATCGCAGATGTAAAGCGCTCCAAGGGCTCGCGTGAGTTCGCTACGCCCTCGGATTACGCGGCTGAAGCCCGTATCAAATGCTTTACGGCGTGCTGCCAGTGGGGCAGGTCGTGCTGGGCTTTGGGCAGCTTCTGAATGTAGCGTGCAGCATCCTCAAGGGTGACCAGCTCACGGCCGTGCGGCAGTTCTATCGGGTCGGGAAAGGGCGGCGACCAGCTCAATGCCACCAGCCGTCTTTATCGACTTCGGTCTTGAAGCCGTCCGGCATCCGCGGCGACGCATTATGTTCGCTCGAATTGCACATGGGGCAGAGCGCGCCGGCGCCGCCGCAAGGGCAGGCGTGTTGACCTTCCCATGGCCGCGTGGGGGGTCTCGCACACCCCGCCGGCGTCTTTTTCGATGCTCGCCTATGTTCGGCGGAGGGCGCGCGACGCAAAGGGTGCATCTGGGCGCGTTGCTCATCGGTAAGTCACTTCGCTCGCGGGCGCCTCATGATAAGCGCGAGGCCAAGCCTCACGGAAAGGTAAACAAAAGCCGGCGTCCAATATTGCCATGGTTATCCCCCGAGGCCAGCCAAACCCATCGAATGTTCGGGTTGTGATTGGCCGATAACGTTATGTCGATCGACGAACTCTTGCAGTGATGCCGGCACGTCGCGCAGCTGCAGCTCGCAACGCCGACGCAGGTCGGTTGCGACGTCGGCGGAAACGTCTCGCGCCCAGCCTTCGGAGGTGTTGAACGCGAAGATGCCTATGGGATTCTTGTACTGCCCCTCGAGGAGGTCGGTGACCACTGCTTCGAAGTCGCTCGCCTCATAATCGGCCTCGCACCAGACCCGTCCAAGCCGGCCAAGATCGTCCACCACCAGATATTGGTCATCCGTGCGCGGGATAATCGAAGGGGTCCAGCTGGATTTACGCAATACTCAAACTCTACGCTACGGAACCAGGATTCAAGGCCATCGTGGGCGATTCGTTCCTTAAGGTGGAACAGCTCTGCGCCTGCCTGGGTGAACTTCACAGGTGCCGCTCTCGAACACCAGTTTCAGGCCCTCGGTGTATTCGAGCCGGGGACCGATCAAATCTGCCTTGTGCCGGGAACCGAACATACGCGGCAGGGTTTGAGCTACATCACCGCACCGTCCCGTGGCAGTTATCGGTGATGAGAACGTCGGTTGCGCTCCCGCCTTCCTCTAATGGAAAGGAGCGCGCGATGCAGCAGCAACGGCGTTTCAACCCGACCGCCCCACCACTAGACCAGCGCCTAATCGAAGAAGCGCAGCGCCTCCGAAAAGAGGCGAGAGGTACCCATCCGGGAATCGAACGCGAGCGACTTATCCGCCGAGCCCGGCAAGCGGAGACAGCTGCCCACATAAGTCAATGGCTCGCGTCTCCCGGCCTGACTCCGCGGTAATGCCAGAGTATCGCGCTTATACAGTAGGCGATGACGGCCGTTTCACCGGGTGCGTCGATGACGTTGAGGCCTTCAAGAAGACCAGGGTTCTTGCGCAACGCCACGGCGTAGAGCTTTGGAGTGGACCCAGACTGGTAAGCTCGATCCCCAATTAGTCAGCCAGGGCCGTCACCTATGAGGTTGTCGAAGGGCGGATGGTTCCGAAACCCGCGACGTAGTCCAACATAATTCGTTTAAAGCAAAATAGCCGTCGTCATAAGACGGCAAGTGTTTGGTGCTTTCAGCCCTGAATTGAGGTGGGTGCTAATGTGTGTTGTTCACGGATGTAAAATGCTTCCCCCCCGGATGGGGCGCGCCCAATCTATTGATTTACATCAACAGCCACCGGCCGCGCCGCGGGCAGGGATGCGCTCGGTTTAGCAGGGAGAAATGCGATGATCAGATGCATTGTTGTGGCGGTAACCTTGGCGTTGGTTTCTTCGGTTCAGGCGATGCCGCTTGTACCTCTTCAAATGCCGGATGATGTAGTCATCAAAGTCAGGGAGGCATGTGGAGCGGGCATGCACATGGTCAATGGCGTGTGCGTTAGAACCGCCGCCCGTCGTGGCGCAAGCAGGTGTGCTAGGGGCGTGACCTGCTAAAGCAAATGCAATTAGCACACTGGCTTATGATCGGCGGCGCATTGCTCGTGCTCGTCGGGGTATTCCGCACCGCACTTCAAAGAAGACGCGCAGTAACCAACCCGCTAAGCTTAGCGCGAGATAGGGAAACCGATGCGCAGCCGGTTTCGCTACCTGAGTTTCTTGAATGAGACGGATCGCGCGTGGAAGCCGGATCTATCGTTCGATAGGGCGCGTCCGCGCCGGGGGCCGCCGGTTACGCCAGCAGGTCGTCTGGAGAATTGAAAAGGCGCCGGCAATACCCGGCGGCCTCCCGGACTCTAAATCTCTTGATTTCGAAAAAGCCCCGTCTGCCCCGGGTGCAACAGATTTGCATTGGCAGCGATCGGGGCGAATCCAAATTGCTGTTCTATTCGAAGGAACAAACAAGTCGTTGCCATCAGGATACAAAGCAGCGGGTGCCGGCGAGCGCTTATTGTTAGATTCGGACCGCACTGCTGCTAGGGGCCAAACGGAGTTTCCGTATGGGTGTGGGTGGCGCTTCGCGCACAGGAAGAGAATTAGCGGGCGGGCAGCCGTTGTCGCTGTCCTGAAGAGTCGCAGGTGATCTGCTCTCTGACGGTTGCGGCCGTCTCGATGACCATGATCGGGATCACGCTCTACGAGGATTGGCCGCAGTAAAAGGCCAAAATCTGAGCGCTTCTGCGCTGATTGACGTGCTCGGCGACCGCGGCGCCGCGGAAACAAGATACGCCGCTGAATAGCCCAGCTCCCGAGGCTAACCGATCCTTAGCGTGCGGTAAGCATCGACTGCATGGGCTAAAAAGATGCCAACGCAAAACAGGCCCAGGACCACCGTCACCGCTTCAATCATTTTACGCACGCTTGACAATACTACAGCGTACGTTCGATAGCCCTCGCTTTTTTCAAGATCGTTTCATTAATTCTACGAAATGGTTCGTGCCTAGCGGCGGAGAAAGCCAGGCGGTGGCCGCCGGGGCCTGGGCAGCCCACGCATTCCGGGCTCACCAGCGGGCTTCCTAGAGTCGTAGCAGGGCATCCCAATTGGATCTCAGTGTGCTTTTAGCTGCGGACCGGATGGCGACCCGGCCGCATGGGGCGTCGTCGGCATGTTGGCGATCAATTGCTGCTGGGCGTCGAGTTCTCTCAGTTAGGGCGGTGATCTGTTCGGATAGCCTTTTCGTTTCGGCCCGCTGGGCGACGAGCTGATCTTGAACGACCTGTAATTGGTCGACAGCCTGCTGCAGGGTGGCCTGGAGATCTTTGGTCGTTTCCAGAAGCTCGCCCGAAGGCCGACGGTTCACTGTGGAAACGGAGGTGGGGTGTGGCGCCGTAGCAACCGTGGAGTTCCCACCTGTGGCCCACAGGGTCAGCCAGCCGCCGCCGATGAGCACGAACGCGGCAGCCAAAGTGAGGAGCAAACGCCGGCGCATAGCCTGAGCAGTCACCTGATCGGCCTGCTGCCAACTCTGAGGAGAAAGCACCTCGTCGGCCATCAAAACGCTCCCGCGGATTTCTCCGCCACCGATTGGACCTCATGAATCCAAGGTGGGTCTAATAGCAAATAACGTAACCGAATTAGAAAGTTTCCCTGGCGCTTCCTAAACGGGAGATATAGGAAGCAAATTCAAAGCAAGGACTGTAAATCCGACTCTGATTGACCGGCTTTTGGACGAACAGGCAATCGACAAGAGGCTGAAAGACGAGCGCCGGGAACTCTGCCTTACGGCGAGAAGTTTCCACGCGCGTCAATAGCCACCTTTGAGGCCGAGCTGGCCGACGACGAATTACAGTTTCAAATATGGAACTCTTTCGGTCATCGGGACTTCCGTCTTCGCCGCGATCACGCGGCGATCCTTGGAGAAAACATGAAACGACTTTTGCTGATCGGATTTTCCGCCTGCGCGGTGGTTCTAACTCCCACCTTATCTGCATCAGCTATGCCCGTAGCAGCGCCCAATAGCCTTGTTGGGGCGGATGGTTCTGTCATCCAAGTCAGGGGCGGTCATGGTTGGGACCACGGCGGTGGTGGCCATCACTATGGCTGGGGCGGAGGCCGAGGCCACCACTATGGTTGGCGGCACCATCGTCATTGGTAATTTGCCAATCTGAAGAGGCCGCCTCATGAGGCGGCCTCTTTCTTCATCTATGCGTACCGGCGCCTTGGGGATCACGTCGCCGACCGGCAAGTGCATGAAACCGCCGACCGCCTAATGGCCAACCTTGAAGCCAAGAAGCTGGCGCTGCATCTCGAGGAAACCAAATGCAAGCGGTTAGCGTTAGCCCGGCATGAATGAGCATCACGCAAAAGCCAACAGCGAACGCGCGCTAGTCGTCTTGACATTGAGTACGTCGGCTTTGGTTGCATATCTAGCGCTTGCACTAACCCAGATGTGAGGCCGCCTCAGTTTGCGGCCCTTTTCGTTTACCTGGATTAAATTCGAGCCTTATCTGAAGATACGCCTGGCATGCTTTGTGCGCCATTTGGACGCGACTCCCGAGATCCTCCCGGCAGAGAGGACATCCTTGACCGGGCGAGCGGTATGGAGGCCATCTTACACGCACTTTTCCTCGCGAAAGGGCGCACTGACATTGCGTTGGCTCGGATTCGTGTGTTGGCCGACCTGCTCGCTCTGAAGGCGTGCCGTCCACCTACCTCAACTCATTCATCGCTGAGAACCGAGTTGCCAATTCAGAGCCTGACCCGAATCAGGATCTTGGCAGCCGATAGACCTTTCACCAACCGGCTTGCGGGTCCGACATCGTGGAAAAACTCCGATAGGATTGCGTTTGATGGCGCAACTCGTGCAGCACGCATTCAGGGGAAATCATGCCCTTGAGCCCTCAAGTCAGAAGTGCTTCGCGCTCTAGCGCGTGAGTCCGCTCCTGTGAAGGGTTTCGGATGACGGCCCATCGCGACGGTTCGGCTTGCACCGGGGCCGTCGTCCGAAAGCCTCCAGTGAAGGAACGCGCGGGAGATGAAGTGGCGATGGTGATGCCGGGCTATGGCGATTTGATCGCGGTGTTGGCGGGGGACGCAAGGCGCGAGAGCATGGCGGTGAGTTGAAGGCGGACGCTGGTGGGTCTCGGGCTCTCTTTAGCACCGATGAGCATGGCTTTCGGGACCAGTTGCGCTGTGGGACGCGCTGACGGGCATCTGTCCGGTCGAGCGTCGCCCTGGCCGGGTTGTGACCAGCGAGAAACGCGCTTGACGATGCGGGTGAGTGATGTGGCGGCCGCGCTCATGAGGTGTCGATTCTGATTGCGACGAGAGGTGTCGTCGGGCGGTGGCGTGGTTGGCAGCCGGCCTCGAAGGTCTCGATCACGAACATGCGGCCGCCACAGCAGGGGCAAGGCTTTGCGAGTGGCTGCGCCGCCGCCGGATCGATCTCGACCGCCGCTTCGGCCGCGGGCGTTGCCAGTCCCAGGAGTTCACGCGCCCGTGCGATTGTCTCGGCGCGGTTTGCGCTGGCGAACAAGCCGTAGTGGCGGATGCGGTGGAAGCCTTTGGGCAGCACGTGAATGAGGAAGCGGCGGATGAACTCGCCGACGTCGAGCGTCATCGTCGTATATCGGCCGGGGCCTTCGATCCTGTAGTTCTTGACCTTGAACGTGACGCTCCGCTGGTCGACTGCGATCAGACGGCTGTTCGAGATGGCGACGCGGTGGGTGTAGCGCGACAGATAGGTGAGCACGGCCTTTGGGCCCGCGAACGGGCGCTTGGCGTAAACGAACCAGCGCTTCTTGCCGAGCGGGGCCAGGAACGCCGCGAACGTATTGGCATCGGCCAGATGCGCATGTGAGCCCAGGAACTGCAGCCTTCCCGCCTCGTGTGCGGCCAGAAGCTTCTCCAGCATCAAGCGCCGAAACAGCTTCGACAGAACGCGCACGGGCAGCAGGAAGTCTGACTTGCATGAGATCCAGCGGCTGTCGTCCATCGAGAGCCCGCCGCCCGGCACGATCATGTGGACGTGTGGATGGTGGGTCATTGCCGAGCCCCAGCTGTGCAACACCGAGGTGATGCCGATGCGAGCTCCGAGGTGCTTCGGGTCGGCCGCGATGGTGAGCATCGTCTCCGACGAGGCCTTGAACAGCAGATCGTAGATCACGGCCTTGTTCTGGTAGGCGATGTCGCCAATCGCCGAGGGCAGCGTGAAGACGACGTGAAAATAGGGAATCGGCAGCAGTTCGGCCTCGCGCGCCGCCATCCATTGGCGTGCTGCCGCGCCCTGACACTTCGGGCAGTGCCGGTTGCGGCAGCTGTTGTAGGCGATCGTGGTGTGGGCGCAGTCCTCGCAACGCGCGACGTGACCGCCCAGCGCCGCCGTGCGGCAGTTCTCGATGGCGCTCATCACCTTGAGTTGGAGCAGGCTCACGTGACCGCGGTTGGCATGACGCCACGCGGCCCCGTGGTCGCGGAAGACGTCCGCGACCTCCAGATCTGGACGGGCCATGTGGGCCCGTTACGCTGGCGGCTCGTCCTTCTTCTTCGGCACCAGCGGCGTGAGCCTGTCCAGAGGGCTCATGACCTCGCGGATGATGTTGGTGGCCACCTGGGTGTAGCGCGCCGTGGTGTCGAGCTTGGAATGCCCGAGCAAAACCTGGATCACACGAATATCGATGTTCCGCTCGAGCAGGTGCGTGGCGAAGCTGTGTCTGAGCGTGTGCGGCGCCACCCATGCGGGCAGCTGAGCCCGCTCGGCGGCCATGTGGCAGACCCGATTGAGCTGTCGCGTGGTCATCGGGGTGATGCGATCGCGGCCAGGGAACATCCACACCTGGGGATGGGCGATGCGCCACCAGTCGCGCAGCAGCTCCAACAACCGCGGTGACAGCATCGCATGGCGATCCTTGCGGCCTTTACCCTGCTCCACGCGGAGCGTCATGCGCTTGGAATCAATATCGCAGACCTTCAGTGCGACGACCTCCATGGCGCGCAGGCCGGCGCCGTAGGCAACGCTGAGCGCCGCCTTGTGCTTCGGCCCGGGTGCGGCCTCCAGCAAGCGCAACACCTCCTCGGGCGAGAGCACGCGCGGCAGCTTGCGCGGTTCGTAGACGAACACGAGATGTCGTGTCGTCTCCGGCCGGTCGAGTGTCACCTTGAAGAAGAACCGGAGCGCGGTCACGGTCGCGTTGACGCTCGGTGGTTGCATACTGGTCTCGGTCAGATGCAGCTGGAACGCGCGCAGCTCTTCCGCCGTCGCGGTGTCGGGAGAACGTCCGAGGAAGGTCGCGAGCCTCTTGACGGCACGGATATACTCGCGTTGCGTATCGGGCACGAACCTGCGCATGTTCATGTCTTCGAGCATGCGTTGGCGCAGCGGGCTGATGGGCTTCTCGCTCATTGGGGGCTCCTGTCTTGAGGTTGGAGTGCTTGAACCCCTCAATCCTCAAGACGGAGCGCCCGCCCGTCACGTGCGCTCGCTCAGATAGTTATGATGGTAGACGTAATACCCCGACCGACCAGCAAGCGCCCTACCGCGGTAGCGGGTTCGTTCATGGCACGTAAGCGACCACCGGCGTGATGCCGGTGGTCGACAATTTAGAGTTCGATCTGCTCGGCTATATTTAGAGCGTCATCTACCTCAATCCCGAGATATCGGACGGTGCTTTCCAGCTTCGTATGGCCGAGGAGGAGTTGCACTGCTCGCAGGTTGCCGGTCTTACGATAAATCTGGGCGGCCTTCGTACGCCGCATCGAGTGCGTGCCATAAAAGGCCGGCTCTAAGCCGATGCTTTCAACCCAGCGATGCACCAGCCGAGCATATTGGCGGGTTGATATGTGAGGGCTGGCATGAAGTCGACTTGGGAAGAGATATCGGGAACCGGTAGCCCGGAGCATTGGCAGCCAGGCTTCAACTGAACTTCTCGACTGCTCCGTGAGCTCAAACTGGACCGGCCGACCTGTCTTCTTTTGTACGATTGTCGCTCGACGCCGGACATTTGTTCCCGAGTAAATGTCGTCCAGTCGCAGTTTGACCAGGTCGCAGGCGCGAAGTTTACTGTCGATTGCTAGGTTAAAGATCGCAAGATCGCGCCTTGACCGCGCGATTTCAAGGCGAACTCGAACGGACCATACGTGCTTCGGTTCGAGAGGTTTCTTCTGACCGATGAGCAACCCTTTATTCCAAGGTCGTCGGCATCGGTCGACAGGACGTGCAGGCATAAGGGATCTCCTCCGCCATCCCGCCCTCCGCGTCGCTCTATCGCGAGCATGTGACTTTATACCGCGTGAGCATTCTGGCTCTCCCTAGAAGGTACTCGCGACCGGCTGCTGCTGGCGCAAAGGTGCCATTCGGTTTTAATGGACAGTCAAAAATTCGGCCGGGAAGTTAGGGGGCCTCCCCGCATCACAGCGACAGTTTGCGGACGTCGATCACGCGCGACGGTGCCATGACCGTAATTTCGAAATGATCTGTCTGTGCGATATCCCTAATGTTGCGCGGGCGGTGTGCGACGATGTTGACGCCACCGCGGCGTCGCAGGCTGTCATAGAGCAGTCCCGCGCCACCTGACGCGCGAATTCCCTCACCGAACTTTTGCGAAGCGTCATAGCGGTCGCTTGTATAGACGTCGGGGCATATGGTTTGCTCACCTCTGATGTCGAGATAGTCGCCTGACAGAGTTGCGGCATAAGCCCTGTAGGTCCGGCTCATCGCGGTTAGATTGCGCGCGACCGTCTCGCGTCGAAGGTGGTGACCGACTTCGGCAGCCGCAGTCCGGATATCGTCGGCCGCGTACCAGGCGCCGAGCTCGGGACCGTTGAATCGCACCCCGCCGGGAGCGACGTGCAGGAAGGCTGCCATGACGATGCTGGCATTGGTGGTGCCATAGACCCATTCAGTCTGAGGTAGCCGAGCGATACGTTCAGCGACAAGCCGATCGTTGGTCCAGCCGACCAGCTCCATGACGGCCGCAAGATCGGCCGTGGTCGCGACTGTATCGAACAGCCCGAGGGGCGGAAATTGCGACGGGATCAGGCGATGGGCAGGCCGTGGCGAGGGTGCAAAAACGTCCGTCACCGAAAGACAATTTCCGGGTCGTCGTAAGGCTTGAACGCCTCGTCAATGGTGTTCGGCTGCATGTAGAGACCGCCGCGCGCGCCATCGAGGAAACGGCGCACCGAGAGCAAGCCATCCTGGGAGCCGCTGGTCACCAAATCGAGCGGCGGTAGCCCGCCGAACACGACAGCACTGTGCGGCGCTCGCAGCCATTCGACGCCAAGCTGCTCGGTCGCAAACAGAATCCCAAGACCCTGATAGATCCCGAGTACCGCCGAGATGCGCGTGAGGACATCGACGTCGAGGGTGAAAGCGCCATGCTCCCGAGCTTGCTTGCACCAGCTGTGGTAAGTGGATCGAGAGGGATAACCGAGGATCAGGAGTCGTTGCTCCTCCGTCAACCCCCATAGATCCGCAATGGCGAGGAAGGTGCGCAAAGCGGGAGCGCTGAGCCGCCTGCGATTGGCCGGCGCAAGGCGAGATTTGTCGAGGCGAGGAGGGCCCTTTGCCGCTACAGACTTGCGTGTTTTGAGAGCGCTTCGCATGAGATCCTGCTTTATCAAAACTAGACATAGTCCAGATCTAACAAAATGCAATTAGGGGTTCAGACGCCGTTTCTGCCAGACGGCGCGCGCGGTTAGAAGGCGCCTGCCGCACGAGTGCGTTCGCGCGCATGGGTCGTCTCTCCTTCGTCGTCAGCATCGAGATCTCTCGTGCGGGTCAATCCTTCCGACCCCCGGTTCATTCCGGCTTCTAGGTTGACGGGACAGGATCCGCACACGTTCGTGGCGGGCTGCAGCACCGAGCATAGTACGTCCCCTAATAGTACGTCCCCGACTTTCGAGGGGGTGTAACGCTGGACGAAGTAGGCCCTAGCTGAGAAATGAAAACCCCGCCGGCGACGGCGGGGTTTTCATTTCTCACTTTTGATAATGCGGACCGGCTTCGAAGATGTCCGGTCATCGAGGGATACTGTTGCAAAAGTCGAAAGTTGCAACGGACGACCTCAACCCACGCTTCTCCAGCGATCCCGACGTCGAGCGAGGGATTTTGGGCGAACACTCCCCAGCCGTGACTGGGTACCGAACTTGGCCGGATGGAAGCTGTTCCAGTGCTTCAGCCTACTTCCTTTAACGGTAGCTTTCCACGGCCTTCATCGTTTCATCGTCCCGCAGATCAAGCGTACCGCTCCACGGCGACGCGATCTCCAGAAAGAAAACCTTGCCGAGCGGCCTCAGTTCCGGTTCGAAACGCGCTGGAATCCGGCTGCTCGGGACGTCGACATTGATCGCGACCAGCGTGTGCGCCTTTTTCGGTCCTCCAGCCAGGATCCTACTCATCAGATCCATGACGTCGAGCTTCCGCTCGAGCGCCGACCTTTTCTTCACGATGAAATCAAGGGCCTCTGGTCTCATTTGAAGCCAAGCGTCGTCGGTCGGGAGAAAACCCATCCTTGCCCATACAAAGCGCCCGACGCGCTCGGCTCGAACCTTGATCCTTTCGATTCCCATGAGCTTGTCGGCGTCGACGAGATCACCCATCAGCGCGCGGCCGTAGCCGAAACCTTGTCTGGCATCGGAAATGTCCATGCTTTCGGGGCATATCGATGATGCCATGACAGGACGGAAAGCAAACAAAGCGGTCCAGTTAAGGAAGGCCTGACAACGATCGGCGCAGTGTCGCAGTTTGAAATTTTGGATTGCGAAGCGAGCGAAACCGAGCACGCTTAAAGGCTGCCATGCGACGGTCACATTCAGCAAGCGTGGGACGATGACCACATGGCTGAGCTCCGATCCCGTAGTGCGCCATCAGTGCAAAAGCGGGGGCCCCTCACCGGTCAACATCCGGATAGCGATAAGTCTTCGGAAGGTTTTTGGGTTTATAGGCTGAAACCTCATCCATGCACCGGAACACAAATTCGTGGATAAATGAATTTTCTGGGATCACTCGGGGCGCGCCACCACGGATGTTCCAAGGGAATTGCAGCATCGGTTCCTGCGGCATTGCATAAGTTGGCGGTACATAGACAATGCCCTTGGAGTATTTTGCCAACACCATGCGGTTATACAGTTCCTGATCAATCGAGAGACCGGCCTTCGTCGCCTCCTCGATCATCCATATAAGTGAAAACTTCGACAGGCCGGCGTCTTTCTCCGGATACCCACCTCCTACATCCGCGTGGCAGCCGGCAAACCACACCTGCTTGACGTCTTGCTTGCCGGTTGGCTCTGAGGGGAACGGATCAAAAAATCGTTGGCGCGCAGCGAAAAAATCCTGTTCGTCTTTCCATAGATCAACCGGGAAGTCTTGGCGCTGTTCATCTATAGCCATGGCATGGCGGAATATTCTGACACTTGGGTTTCGGCGCGTGAAAGCAAACAAGCTTAGTTCGCCGGAGTTCTTTGGTCTCGGCCTGATCAGGCTCTCGACGGTATCCCAGACACCTACAAAATCGATAGACACTGGTCTGGAACTCAACCCGCGCCCAAAAATGTAAGCTTCGTCCTTAAGATCGTATTCAGGGGTTGCAATTGTATCGCCATCACCCTTTTGCCTAGAGCTGAACTTTTCAAAATTGATTAATCCCTTCCCGACCAGATGCTCCGTGGTTCGTGGCAGTAGGCCTATCTTATGGATCACTGCTGCCAACATTCGTACGGCATATGCCCCTCGGCTGAATCCGAAGAGAAAGATCTGGTCGCCTGGCTCATAATATTTCATGAGAAATTTGTAAGCGGCGATTACCTTTTTCTCGATGCTGGTTCCTTTGGCTTGCTCAATAATCCTTCTCGCTTTCTCAGCTACTTCCCCTTCCGGCGTAGGCGCGATCGCCGTTCCGATACCTTCATCATAGAATACGATCTGCGGTGGAATCGCTTCTCGCGCCAACCGGCTTATCCTAAAAACATTGGTGAGCTCAGGACCAATTTCATTTCCTGTGCCGTCGCAACAAACAACGATTTTTTTCATGCCGCGACACCTGTGTTCATCCAGAGCTACGACGTTTGTCTGACGTTGTTCGCTTCTACAAACTCAGGTCCCTTTAAAGAACATCAATCCGACGACTGCTGCGCAAGCCAGCCAGACCGTGCGGCCCTGGTCCTGAATGTTTTTCAGCCGCAGTAAGCGGGCAGCGCGCGCCGCCTCGCCCTCGTTACCCCGCGGCTCCGATTGGGCGACGTATTCGCAAAAGAAGAAAAGCGGCGCACCGACCGTCAGGAAGCCATATAAGGCCTTTAATAGTATCCAGTGAGGGTCCGTTGCGGGCCACGCGTTGAGCAACGCATAAACGCCAAATCCAAACAATGCCAAATAGCCGATAACGCCAACCGGGAGGATATATGCTCCCTCATCACCGATCGCGACAGCAGCTTTTCTAAGAACGCTCTCGATCTCTGCTTTGAGAGACATCGCCCGCCACCATGAAATCAAATCGTAAATAAGCTGAGGCCAGATGGTCGAATTTGTGGCAACACGACATTCTATTTGAAATTGTTGTGGCTGATCCCGCCAGACTGGCCATCGGAGCGAGCCGAAGGCCGGGCTTGGTTGCGCCCGGCAGCTGCCAATTGACGATCTGTAGATCTCCAGCGGCTTGGGATCGATCAGTATGTCACGATGCCCATCTAGCACGAGCTCGTAGATCGGAAGGTCAAATGGGCCGCCGGCTCTCTGCGCATTTCGTGGTGACCGAAAGGGCCTCCGTAGTGACCCGAAGCAAAGAAGGAGGTGTCATGCTGTCTCTGCCGTCGTGTACGGGCAAAGGCGTGCATTTTTACGGTAACGAAGCCCATTCAAGAGTCTCCGAATGACGCCGATTTTAATGGCCCGCGGCGTTGTTACGGTAACGGACCTCAACGATTTCAATGGTCTCGCCCAGACTACGAATCTGGGGGTCAGGAGTTCGAATCTCTTCGGGCGCGCCACTTCGGTACAGAACTGGGCACGCCAAAACCTGCCGTTTTTGCGCTTGAAGCGGCGACGAGCGTGCGCAGGAGCGCGCTTTTCGATCCCATGATGCGCAATTCTTTCTGATCGACTTCGACGCGTTGGGCGAATGCGCGGAGATGGTCGCGGCGGTAGCCGCCGCCGTCAGTCCGCATTCGCTTGCGGGCTGTCCTGGCAAAGGTCTTGTCGGGCCGCCGCGATCAATCGCTTCCTCGGCCCTCTCTGCGTCAAGGCGGGCCTGGTCGCGCGTGGCCTTCAGTTCAGCGATGCGGTCCTTCAGCATGGGGTCAGAGAGATCGGCGACACCGTTCTCGATCGCATCGTAGAGCCGCTTGAGTTTGGCGTCTGCCTCGGCAGCCCGCTTTCGCAAGTCGGCGATGTGCGATTTTCGGCGCTCGGCGCGCTCGGTGCGGCGATCGAGGACGTGTGACAAAAGCTGCTCAAGACGCTTGGGCTGTAACAAACGCTGCTCGATGTACTCCGCGACCAGATTGTCGAGCTTTTCCATCGGCACGGTGCGGCCCGGACAGCCGGTCGCGCCCTGGCGAACGCGCGGCAGGGCTTCTGGAATGGCGCGCTGCCACCGATCGCGGATTTGGCGCAGTTGATATCCCGGGTCTAGTCGACCGCAGATGCAGCTCATGTCTCTCAGCCGGTCGAGGACAGACAGCCGGAGCTGCCGCGGGTTGCGCCGGTCGTGAGCAATTCGGGCGCAGGAAGGAGCCAGGCAGACCGGTCCCAATCGGACGTGATAATGTCCGGTATTGTGGATAGCGGACGCTAAAGCTGACGTCGCAAAATCGACGCGATTGACTCAGAGCTGTCATTGTGCCGCCGGTAGAAAAGGATACGCTTAGCGTCGAAACGAGGTCGGTTGTGGGCCGTGTATCCGCTGCCGCATCACGAATTAGATCGGTGGGGCCATGGCAGTAAAAAAAGACACGGGAACGCCACAGGCAAAAAGTGTCGAGCTTCTGGTAGCGATGACCGGCAAGGCGAGTCCCGCGAAAGCGGCCGAAGGCGACAAGCCGGTATTTGCCTATATCGAGAGCCTTCCTGAACCGCAGAAGAGCATCGCCAAACATGTCGATGCCTTGGCCGCCAAGGCAATCCCGGACCTCAAACGCGCGGTGAAATGGGGAATGGCGTACTATGGCGTTCCCGATGGGTGGTGCTTCTCTTCCGGCGCCTTCGTCGGTCACCTGAAGCTGATGTTCATCCGAGGCAACGAACTACAACCGGAACCCCCGGTGACACCGTTCAGAATGGGCAAGGCCACCCGCGGCGTCGAGTTGACCGCCATGGACGAGTTCGACGACGACCATGTGCTTTCGTGGATGGCTCAAGCCGCCAAGAAACCGTACGTCACGGCGGCGATGAAGAAGAAGAAATAGGCCTCCTGGCGGCTGCCGCTTCTGGCCCTTCGCGTCTATCTGGGAGGCTGATCGAGATTGCCGCTATTGAGGGGTAAGCGGACCACTCCGCAACATCGGGGGATCCACGATGCGTAGTGCTAGATGGCAGAGCATCGCAGACTTGCCAATTGGAGAGCATCGCAGGCTGCAGCATCATAGGGGAATCGCGAGGGAGTAGTGCCCATCTGCATCGGCCGGGGCGCGCCAGCACTTAGCAGCAGATTAGGCCCCGCCTCTTGCCTTCCTCGACCACCTTTTGGCCGCTTCCTGACCATCCAGAGGGATGCCGTCGAGATCGGAGATCGCTGTCGCTTCCTGTTCGGGTTCGCCCAAGAGTAGTTTTCGAGAGTGGCCGCCGCGATCGACGCAATTGCGTGCGTCTGATTCGTGAAGTGTTAACTACAATCTCAGCGCGTGTTGGTCATGACAGACATGCGTGTTCATCGGCGTGGCCGCCAAGTCGATGACATCACAACGAAACTTCATCGCGATGATCTGCGCGCTGCGCGGCGCATATCATGCCGTGCATTTTAGGCGCTTGAGGCTTCAACGCGCGAACCTCTAGGATCGATACGCTGCGGCAAGCTTGACGCAGATTGGAATGGGCTGGGAATGACTGGGGCAATGCGCGCAGTCGAACGCGCTTTCGACAACAACACGATCCGCACAACACATCGTCTTGCCACCGCGTCCAGTGCCGCATCCATGCGATGGCGGCGTCGGCTCGTGCTGAGCGGCGCTTCGGTTGCGGCGCTCACGGCGCTCCCGCTCATGTGCGCAACGTCGGAGGCGGCGTCGCCGACCTGGAATGGGGGCACGAGCAACGACTGGACAGTCGGCTCGAACTGGACCACTGGCACAGCTCCGACCAGTGCTACGCCCGCCCAAATCACTAGCGGTGGCACCGCCGTCCTCGGCGTCAACGGTGCGGCGAGCGGTGCGACAAACACACTTTTCCTCGCAGGCACCTTGCCCAGCCTGATCATCGAGAACGGCAGCACCCTTACCACCAACGGTAGCGCCGACATTGAATTTGCGGCAGGAAGCGCCACGGCGACGGTGACGGGAGCCGGATCGCAGTGGATCGTGAGTGGACTGCTCGGCATCGGTTACCGCGGCACGGGCACCCTCAACATTCAGGATGGCGCGGTGGTGACCGCCTCGAGCGGGACGGAGCTTGGAGTCTTTGCCGGTTCTTCCGGCACCCTCGACATCAGCGGCGGCAGCACCCTGGCGACAACGAGGCTGTACAGGGGCGTGGGACCTGCGCAGGTCAATTTCGATGATGCGACGGTCCGTGCTCTTGCCAGCAGTCCGAGCTTCATCAGCGTATTGACGGTCTCTCAGCTCAACATCGCCGCAGGCGGGCTGACAATCGATACCAACGCCTTCTCGATCGGGGCACCCGGATTCAGCGGCGTCGGCGGGCTGACCACGACAGGCACTGGCACGCTCTCGCTAAACGATGTCAGTACCTATACCGGCCAGACCGTGGTCGGGAGCGGCAGCACGCTGGCGCTGGCGACCGCTGGATCGATCGCGGCGTCGAGCAGGGTGGTCGACAACGGCAGCTTCGACATTTCCGGCCTGACGGGCACCGGGACCAGTATTCAAACTCTCGCGGGCAGCGGCACCTTCGCGACAGGCACGAAGTCGCTGACACTGACGAACGCGAACGACACCTTCGCCGGCTCCTTCACCGGCAGCGGTGGACTCACACTCGCCAGCGGCAACGAGACGCTGACCGGCGACAGTTCGGCCTTCACCGGCGCCACCACGGTGCAGGGCGGCACCCTGGCGGTGAACGGCAATCTCGGCGGCACCATGGACGTGCTGTCGGACGCGACGCTGCAAGGCAGCGGCACCGTCGGCGCGACCACGGTGCACAGCGGCGGCATCATCGCGCCGGGCAATTCGATCGGCACGCTGAACGTCAACGGTGCGTTCATCCAGCAGGCGGGCTCGACCTATCAGGTGCAGCTCGATCCGAACTCGACCGCGTCCGACCTGATCGCGGTCAACGGCGCCGCGACGGTGCAGTCGGGATCGACGCTGAGCGTCAGCAAGGGCGTGCCCGGCAACTATGCGCCGAATACCGTCTATCAGGTGCTCAATGCCAGCGGTGGCCTCAGCGGCACCTACACGCTGGCCGGAAACCACGTCTCCGCTTTTCTCGATCTGGTGGGTGTCTACGATGCCAACAACGCCTATTTGAAGGTGGTGCAGACCGGCGACCCTGGCTCGGTGGCAACAACCCCGAACCAGGGCGCGACCGCCGGTGCGATCGGCGGCGCGGTTGCGGGCGCCGTGCTCAACTCGCAGAGCGACGCTGCCGCGCGCAATGCGCTGGATCAACTGTCTGGTTCCAGCCAAGCCTCAGCCAAGGGCGCGATGATCTATGACAGCCGTTACACCCGCGCGCTCGCGATCGACCGTCTCCGCGACATGTTCTGCACCGCCGGGCACGCTACGCAATTCGACGCGACGAGGCCGGACGCGACCAAGTCCGGCGCGGGCGCCGGCAGTTACGGCTGCGCCGTCAATCCCGATCGCTTCGCCGTCTGGGGGCAAGCTTTCGGCGCTTGGGGTCACAGCGATGGCAACGCCAATGCCGGCAAGATTGATCGCTCGTCCTCCGGTTTCGTGGCCGGCATCGATGCGGCGGTCGGCGATGACTGGCGTGTCGGCGCGCTCACCGGCTACAGCCTCAGCAACTATGGCGTCAGCGAGCAGAACGCCTCCTCCGGCAGCGACGATTATCACTTCGGCATCTATGGCGGCAGGCAATGGGACCGGCTCGCCCTGCGCCTTGGCAGCACCTTCACCTGGCACGATGTTTCGTCGAGCCGCATGGTTATCTTGCCGGACTTTTTCAATAGTCTGCGCGCCAACTACGGCGCCACAACCTCGCAGGGGTTCGCTGAACTCGGCTATCAGATTCGAGCCGGTGCGTTCGACCTTGAGCCTTTCCTAAACCTTGCTTTCGTCAACCTGCACACTAACGGCTTTGTCGAACAAGGCGGGCTGGCCGCGTTGACCAGCCACGCCGGTGACACCGACACCGGCTTCACCACGCTCGGCACGCGCGCCTCGACCGATTTCATGCTGGGCTCCATGGTGGCGACGGCGCGCGGAACGCTCGGCTGGCTGCACGCCTATGGCGACATCACCTCGGTTTCGGTGATGTCATTCGCAGGCGGCAATCCGTTCAGCGTCAGCGGCGTGCCGATCGCTACCAATTCGGCGCTGACGGAAGCCGGTTTCGATCTGCACATCGCGCCGCAAACCACGCTCGGTGTGTCCTATAACGGGCAGTTCGGTGACGGTGCAATCGACCAGGCCGTGCGCGGCATTTTCACCATGCGGTTTTAGCTCGGAGAGTTCGCGATCGGCTGGCGGCTGCCGTCGAAACACTTCAATCCAAACCCAGATGAGTACGCCAAGCGCGACCTAGGCCGCCCGGCTGTCCCCTGCATCGCCGAACAGATGGACCTTGTTGCGGCCGGCGGCCTTCGCATCATAGAGCGCCATGTCGGCTTCCGCGAACAGTTCGGTGATCCGCCGGCGATGCGGGCGGCCGACGAGAGCAGCTCCGATCGAGGCGCCGACCTCGAGGCGAAGACCATTCCAGAAAAGCGGCCGGCTCAACATTACGACGGTCTGCTGCAGTACGTGCGCGGTCCGGGCAGGGTCTGTCGGAGCGTGCAGGATGATAGCGAATTCGTCGCCGCCGAGCCGGGCGACCAGACCGGCCCTGTGGAAGGCCCGCTCCAGGCGCTGCGCGACCTCGCACAGGCACGCATCTCCGGCCGGATGGCCGAGCGTATCGTTGAGCTCCTTGAAACGATCGAGGTCGATCAGGGCGAGTGCCGACGCGAAACCATGATTCAGGCTGTCGCCGACGATCTCGCGATAACGGGCCTGGAAAACCGAGCGATTGGCGAGCCCCGTGAGCGGATCGGTTTCGGCTTGCCGCCGCAGGCTCTCCATTGCCTGTCGGTCCGACGTGATGTCCTGTTTGGCGCCGAAGATCCGCCTCGGCCGCCCGTTGTTTCCCACCGTGTTGATCGAGAGGCGCATCCAGCGCTTTTCGCCGCGCCAGGTCCTGATCTCCGCATCGAGCGTTACCGCGCGGCCGGTCCGAATCACCTCGGCACGAGCGAGTTCCATGTTGCGGCGCAACTCGTCGACATAGAGATCGACGATGTTCGCGCGCCGCAGCGGCTTGCCCATCGGATAGCCGAAGATGTCGTGGACGCCCGGAGTCCAGGTCAGGCGCTCCGTCTCGAGATCACATTCCCAGGCGCCGATGCGAGCGAGATGCAAGGCCTGATCGTAGAGGCGCACGCGAACCTCGTCCGACAGAGCCGCGGCAGCACGATCTGCTTCATCTCTCATCGATGTTCCGGCATCATTCCGGGATTTTGCCCATGTGTCTAAGGACTAGGGCCACCGCGTTAACGAACTCTGTATTTCCGCCTGCAGCCGCCCGGTTGCGGGCCGCAGATATCGAGGACGGACGCCTTCCTCGACCACTGCTCGGCCGCGATGAGGGTGCGGAATTCTGCCTGCGTTTTTCAGGAGAAAGCGGGGATCGGCCCGCGGGAACTCGTCAGGGCGGGCGCGCGTCGACCAGGCGCGACGCGTATGGACGTACATAAAAGCGTGCCTCGGTGAACTGCATACTCTGAAAATTTACATAGAGTTCGGGCTTTCATTCCAACGGGTGCGCCATTTTGTCACCAACAGGAATAGAGCCGGGAACCCAAGCCTGGATCGAGAGACTTCGATGGCGGAGCCGATTCGGGATCGTTAGCTGCTTTTTTCGGCGAACGTTGCCGTGACACGTTCGGAATTTTGGGCCTTAACAAAACTTGCCGGAGCCGGCTGAACCAAATTCGCGTATCATATGGTGTCAGCTCACTGCGCCGGAGTGACGATGATTCCATCACTCTCTGATTTCATCGCGACGGAGGCGCGCTTTGGCGCCCACAACTACCATCCGCTCGGCGTGATTTTGTCGCGCGGCGAAGGCGTTTGGGTGTGGGATATTCAGGGCAACCGCTATCTCGATTGCCTTTCTGCGTATTCGGCAGTGAACCAGGGCCACTGCCACCCAAAGATCCTGGCCGCCATGGTGGAACAGGCGGGCAAGCTGACGTTGACCTCCCGCGCCTTCCACAACGATCAACTGGCGTACTTTTATGAGGAGATCGCGGAGCTTACCGGCTCCCACAAGGTGCTGCCGATGAACAGCGGTGCCGAGGCGGTGGAGAGCGCGATCAAAGTCGTGCGAAAGTGGGGCTATGAGGTCAAGGGGGTGCCGGATGGCCAAGCCGAGATCATCGTTTGCGCCAACAATTTCCACGGGCGCACCCTCGGCATCGTCGGCTTCAGCACCGACGCGCCGGCACGCGAGCATTTCGGGCCGTTCGCGCCGGGCTTCAGCATCATCCCCTTCGGTGACGCCAAGGCGCTGGAGCAGGCGATCACGCCGAGCACGGTCGCCTTCCTCGTCGAGCCGATCCAGGGGGAGGCCGGTGTCATCATCCCATCACCCGGCTATTTCACGAAGGTCCGTGAACTCTGCACCGCGCACAACGTGATGCTGATCCTCGACGAGATTCAGACCGGGCTCGGCCGCACCGGCAAACTACTCGCCGAGCAGCACGACGGCATCGAGGCAGACGTGACGTTGCTCGGCAAAGCATTATCCGGCGGCTTCTATCCGGTGTCGGCCGTGCTCTCGAATAACGCGGTGCTCGGCACCCTGAAACCCGGCCAGCACGGCTCGACCTTTGGCGGCAGCCCGCTCGCCTGCGCGGTGGCACGCGCTGCCCTGCGTGTGCTGGTCGAGGAGGGGATGATCGAGAACGCGGCGGTCCAGGGTGCGCGCTTCCTCGCGGGTCTAGGAAGCATCCGCGCCAACACGATCCGTGAGGTGCGCGGACGCGGGTTGATGCTGGCGGTCGAACTTCACCCGGAAGCAGGCGCCGCACGACGCTACTGCGAGGCAATGCAGGGTCGAGGTATCCTTGCCAAGGACACCCACGAACACACGATCCGCATCGCTCCGCCACTTGTCATCACCGGCGATCAGGTCGACTGGGCGCTGGAGGTGATTGGAACCACGTTGAGGCAGGATTTCTCGTGATCGCAGTTCGGCCATGATGGTTTTGCCATCAGCACTCATATCGCGCTGATTCTGCGTGAGCGTTCGGACGGTTGCCGGGCCTCGTTCAGCGATCGCGGCGTCGCCGTACACTCAAGCGTGATGAGCATGGCGCTCGTTTCTCCCTACATCCGGCTTTCGTTCCGACGAAGAACGAGACCCGGGACCTGGAAGCAGGGCCAGCATTCGCGAAAACAGTACGGTAGACGATCTTCAGGCCGCGCGCCCCCTCCGCCGACTGACCCACTCACGCGATAGACCCAGTAAGGCTGTGGTCAAGTCTGGCGCAGCTGCCCCGGTTTTGTCGTCCGCAATGGCTCAGGACAGGAGTAGCGATGCAGGGTTATGACGTGCGACGAGCGGGACTGACGCGACGTGGTGTGCTGGGTGGAATGGGGATTGCCGGCCTGGCGCTGATGACCTCGCCGGCATCGGCGCAAGAGACGATCGACCTGCACGTGCCGGGCGGTCCGAGTACGAGGATGATCACCACTTCCTATCCGCAAAAGGGCCGCATGATCCTGCAGCGTTCAAGCCCGCCATGGCTTGAGACGCCTTTCGAAGTCTTCGACAAGGGCGTGTTCACCCCAAACGACCAGCATTATGTCAGCTGGCACTGGGCGACTTTTCCGGGTGACATCGATGTGGACAGCTTTCGTCTGACGGTGCGTGGTCTGGTTAATCAGCCCCTTTCGCTGTCGCTCAAGGATATTTTGCAGGGCTTGCCGAGCTTCGATATCGCCGCGGTCAACCAATGCGCCGGCGCTTCGCGCATCTACGCCGTTCCGCGCGTCGCCGGCGCGCAATGGGCAAACGGTTCGATGAGCAACGCGGTCTGGACCGGCGTGCGTCTCAAGGACGTGCTTGACCGTGCCGGTGTGAAACCTGGCGCCATTCAGGTGCGCTTCGGCGGCCTGGACGAGCCGGTGATGCAGGACGCGCCGAAATTCCTGAAGTCGCTCACCATCGATCACGCTCGCGACGGTGAGGTGATGATTGCTTTCGCCATGAACGGCGAGCAGCTTCCATTGTTGAATGGATTTCCGCTGCGGCTCGTCGTGCCCGGCTGGTGCGGGGTTTACTGGATCAAGATGTTGAACGATATCGAAGTGCTGGATCAGCCCGACACCAACTACTGGACGGCGACTGGTTACCGCGTGCCCGATACGCCGCACAATACCGTCAAGCCTGGCGAGACCGGGTTCAAGATGGTGCCGGTGACCCGCAATGTTCCGCGGTCGTTCATCACCAACATCCGTGACGGCGACAGCGTGCCCGCGGGGACACCGGCTTTGGCGCGAGGCATCGCCTTCGGCGGCGATTGCGGCGTTGCCCGCGTCGATTTGTCGATCGATGGCGGCACGAACTGGCAGCCGACCAAGCTTGGTGCCGATCAGGGGACATACGGCTTTCGGCAATGGCAGACGCAATTTACGTTGCCAGCGCGCGGCGCGCGCACCCTGATGGTTCGTTGCACCAATGCCAGGAACGAGGCGCAGCCCGATTTCAAGATCTGGAATCCGGCCGGCTACATGTTCAACACCATTGAAACGACCCATGTGGTCGCGGCCTGAAGGAACCAGGAATGCTCCGTGCTGTTCTGCCAATGGCTGCCGTTTTCGGTCTCGTTCTGTTGCCAGATCCGGGCCAGGCCGCAACGATCACCACATTGAAGTCGCTGAAGCTGGATGTCCCCACCAGCGACGCGATGTTCCCCGGTACGGGAGCGGATGCGATCAACAACAACTGCCTCGCTTGCCACTCGGCCGACCATGTGTTGAACCAGCCTTCGCTGTCCAGGGAAGCCTGGCAAGAGGTCGTCAACAAGATGATCACGGCCTACAAGGCCCCTGTCAGCCCTGACGACGCCAAAGCGATCGTGGACTATCTGGTTCGCGTCAAGGGCGCGTCATAGGCCGGCAACGCAAGCTCGCAGCAATCACATCCTCCCGACTTTAATGAAAGCAAATCGGCCCGTCATGATGAAACTTGGAATGAGTGTTGGAATATTGGCAACGGTGTTCTGCTTGTCAGCCGGGGCACAGACCCTCAACGTCATGGTCCTCAATCAAGCCGGAGCCCAGACGGTCCTGCAGGCAGCGACGGAGAGCGCGCAGCAGCGCAATGCGCCTTCGGCCATCGCAGTGGTTGATCCGGCCGGGGATCTGCTTGCTTTCCAGCGGATGGATGGTGTCCGCCCGGCAAGCGCGGATCTCGCCATCGAGAAGGCGCGAACGGCGGCGCGGCTACGACGGCCGACGGCGGAGATCGAGGACAACATCAATAATGGCCGAACGGCATTCGTCACCGCCGACATCATGGCGCTGCGCGGCGGTGTGCCGATACGCGTAAACGGCGAAGTCGTTGGCGCCGTAGGTGTTGCCGGCTTGAGCAAGGAGACCGACACCGAAATCGCGACCACCGCGGCGGCGGCCCTGAGCTCTTCATCGACACCCGAGCGCAGGTGACGGGGCTGCAACTTGTGCCGGCCAAGCGCTGCATCGGCTATCGGAGCGGTGCGCTATTTTGTCACTCGTCACCCGTGAATTCGCAGTTGTGTGTGAATTCAACTCGTCAACCGATGCGGCGATGCTCGCAACGAGCGAAATGAGTAACAACTTTTCTCTCAGCGCGTGCGCGAATGCACGAACATTAACCATGCGGGAGCGCGCTTTGGCAAAGGACGCCTACTTAATTAGCGCTTAACCCTTTTGGGCAACAGATACAGCATCAGCAGTACAATTAAGTCGCAGCAAGAATCGCGAGCGGAAACCTGCACCCGAGGAGGGGAATTGCGTGGGACTGCTTTTCATTGGCATGCTGGCCGGCATCTTGATCGGCTATGGCTTGCTTGCCCCATCGCAGGCGAGCTTGCAGGAGTGCTCTCCGCAAGGCTGTTTCGACAACATCGCGGTCAGTCCGCCGATGCCGCCGAAATCAACGGCCATCGCGAAAAATCCTGCGGCAGCGCAGGCGAAGTCCGCGACGGTGGCGAAGTCCGGCAAGCGACTAGCTGCTGCCAAGTCGGGCAGAACGACCGACCGCATCAAAAATGCACACCCGCCGACTTCGGTATCTGATCGTATCGACGACGCATCGGATCCCGTCCTGAACAAGGCGAAGATTTCGATCGCAGCGAAGATGGAAAATCCGGCGTCCGCGGAGTTCAGTGACATGAAGCGGGCTATCAGAAAGAATATGATCGGGAAGCCCGTGGACACCATTTGCGGCCACGTCAAAGGGAAGAATGCCTCCGGTGGCGACGTCGAGGACAGGCCGTTCCTGTATCTCGTAAAGGAGGATGATGCATTCGTCGTCGACCGCAAGATAAATTCAGCGGCGGCGATCGCGTATCGTAATATTTGCAACTAGGCGGAAAGAATTTCCGCCCACAGCAGAATTGTAATTATCCCTGCGACCCGGCGCACTGGATGCGTGCGTGGATGGCAAGGACGCATCGATAGAAAATCCTGCGCAGCGCCCTTCTGGCGGTGGAGCCGAAGTCCGGCTTTCGAGTGGATAGTGCGCGACGCAAGTTACGATCACTGGGAATGCAGATTGGCGGGGGTGGCTCGGCAGCTCTTTCAAATTCGGGGATCTTATGGACGACCTAACTCATTCCGCAGAACGGCTCAATGGATCGCTACAAATTCCGGTCCTGGTGATTATCGAGCCTCTCACCCTCACACGTACCTGCATTCTCAGCATTCTCAGACGGGAATTGCCAGGGTTCGAGATCGTCGAGATGGCGACGACGGACAATCTTGGCTGGGTGACGGGTCGAGATGTTCGCCTGGTGGCGCTCAATATTGGAGACAAGTCCATCGTTGATCCCTCTGTCGAGGATGATCTTGTGCTGCTCGAAGAATTCCACCCCAATGCCTCAATCGCACTGCTGTCAAATCATGATGACGAAGCCAGTGCGCTCGCGGCAATGCATCGGGGAGTCCGCGGCTTCTTCCCGACTTCGATCCCGGTCGAACTCGCGGTCGCCGGCCTGCGTCTTGTTCTCGCCGGCGGGGTCTACAGGCCGCTTCCAATCATCGGGCACAATGGGGCGCCAAGCCCCGAACAGTCCGAGACGCCGTCGATGGTCCTGGCTAATGTGGTCAGCAAAGAGGCGATGGAGAAAACCATCATCGACTTCACGCCTCGCGAGCAACACGTGCTCGCGGCATTGGAACACGGTCTTCCCAACAAGCTGATCGCCGCAAAACTGAATCTTTCGGAAAATACCGTCAAAATGCACATCCAGCATATCATGCGGAAGTGCTCCGCTCGCAATCGTACCGAGGCGGTTCTCCGCTGGAGTGGTCGGCTGTCGGGTCAATAACTGCGACCCCTGATACGGTCTGGCGACCGGCTTTCCCGGCGTCGCTCAATCCTCGCGGAACGCACTGTTGAAGGTGTCGAGCAGAGGCCTTAGGGCGTAGAGTGCCACCGTACCGCTACCGGTCTTGATGAACACCTGCGCGGGCATCCCCGGAATGATCCGGATGTCGTTCTCGGCGATCCGTGAATCCTGCACGCGAATTTTTGCCGCGTAATATGGCTGATCGGTACGCTTGTCGATGAGCCGGTCGGCGGATACATGCACCACGGTTCCCTTCAGACGCGGTACGCGGCGCTGATTGTAGGGCAGGAGGTGCACGTCGGCGTCCAGTCCTGGATGAACCACATCGATGTCCTCAGGCCGGACGCGCGCGGTCACAATCAGGCGGTCTTGCTGTGGCACCAGATCCATAAGCGGGGCGCCGGCTGCGATCACGCCGCCGGGCGTATGAACCCGCAGCTCGGTTACCACGCCGTCCTCACGCGCCTTGACCTCCGTTCTGGATAGCTGGTCCTCGGCTGATCGCAATCGCTCGCGCAACTGAAATATCTGGTTTTGTGCCTCGCGCAGGGATTGCGCGATCTCGTTGTGTCGGTCGCTTTCAAGCTTCAAATGCGTCGCCAGCGATTCGCTGATCACTTGCCCGGCGCGCGAAATCTGCGCAGCGATCTCGCCCCGGCGTCCCTCTATATCGGCGACTTCCCGTTCGAGGCTCAGAAGGCGTGGCCGCCGCTCGAGGCCCTTGTTGACGAGGGTGGCCACCATGTCCAGTTCCTCGCGGGCGATTCCCGCTCGCTGTGCGACCGAGGTTGCTTGCGCCTTGAGGCCCTCGATCTCCTTTTCGACCTGTACCCGCTTTTCCCGAATGACGGCGGCCTGAGATTGAAAGACCTGTCGGCGCGTTTCAAAGATGTTTCGCTGCGCCGCAAGGACCGCCGCGGCCGATGTACTCTCGTTCCGTGCCGTCTCCAGTTCGGCGGGAAACGATAGCTGCTCTTCCCCTTGTTGTTCGGCCTGAAGCCTGGCCTCACGTGCTGCCGCGTCCCACAACTGGCCCTGAAGGCTCTGCACCTCGGCGCGGGCCCTGGTGTCGTCCAATGCGATCAACGTCTGTCCGTTGCGCACGACGTCGCCGTCGGAGACCAGAATTGCCCTGACGATACCGCCCTCAAGATGTTGAATCGTCTTGCGGCTCAACTCCGATTCCACGACGCCGGAAGCGATCGCGGCGCTCTCGAGTGGCGCAAAGCCTGACCATATTCCCAGGCCCAGCACAAAGCAGACGACCAGCAGATTGCCTGTCAGGGTGACGCTACGAAGCCTGGTGCGAGGTGAAGCCGGCGTCGGTGCAGAGCACCATGCGAACTCCGGCGGCTCGAATTCGTCAATCGCGGTAATCCCGAGGCGGTTCGCGGGCGCCGGCAGGTGAATCGCATATGGAAAAGATAGAAGATGGTTTGCTTTTGCCCGGCCCAGGTCAATCGAGAGGACACAACGTTTCGACAGGGCAACCAGTGCGGTGCCAAGAGGTGGGAGAGCCTGCAAAAATTTCAAATGCGATAGTCCTCCTCGCTCCGGGAGAAGCGTGGGCGACTGCGCCTGCGCGTCTTGTCGTCTCCAGATCACGGCACAACTGGCTCCGGTGGCATGTTCGAGGTTGCGGGGGCACTCTCGGGCAACGTGAATTGCGATGCGACCTGGGGCCGGCTCAAATACCTCTCGAAGATTTCCTCGCTCTCGCCGAACGCGGTCAGTGTGCCGCCCTGCATGATGGCAATCTTGTCCGTGGCCGCGAGGATACCCATCCGGTGCGTGACGATGACCACCGTGATGTTGGCGATCTTCATTTGCTCGATTGCATCGACGAGGACGCGCTCGCCTGCGTAGTCCAGGCTGGCGTTCGGCTCGTCGAGGACCACAAGGCGGGGGTTACCAAAAAAGGCCCGCGCAAGGCCGAGGCGCTGGCGATATCCCCGGGAAAAAGCTGAGCCCCCGCTGGGAACAACGGTGTCATACGCCTGGGGCATCTGCATGATGGTCTCGTGAATTCCAGCGAGCTTCGCCGCTTCGATGACTTTTTGCGGATCGGCATCATCCAGCCGGGCAATGATGTCCCGTATCGTTTCCCCGAACAGATTAATATCTTGCGGCAGGTACCCCAGGTGACGACTGCCGCGCACCTCGCGCAAGGCCGACACGTCAATGTTGTCAAGCAGCACGCCACCCCGCGTCGGGACTGAGATTCCGGCGATGATTTGTCCGAGCATTGACTTGCCCGAGCCCGATGGACCGATGATGCCGAGGCACTCTCCCGGCGCGAGACGGAACGAGATGCCTTTCAGCAGGAAAGTGCCGGACGCCGGCAGCATCAGGCCAACATCGTCGACGATGAGACCGCTCCGCAGCCGTTCCGACGAAATGTCCGTGTTCTCTGCGACAGCAGGGACGGCGGCAAGGATGTCGCTGAGCCGCCGATAGGCGCCGAAGGCGGCCTCGAGCGATTTCCAGCCGGCAATCGCGCCCTCGACCGGTGCCAGCGCGCGGCTGAACATCAGGGTCGCGGCGAAGATGATCGCGGGGCTTTTGCCGTGATCGAGTACGAGCCACGCGGCCGCGCCCATGATCAGGACCGGCGCCAGCGCGCGTATCGGCTTGGCGGCGAGCATGAAGATTTCGTATCGCCGCTGGGCTACGTCGTGCTCGCTTCGTTCGTCCTGCGCGTCCTGATAGATCAGGCGCGCGGCGCCGTCGAACATCCCCATGCTGCGGATCAAGTGAACATTGCCGGCGGCCGCCGTGAGCCGGCCATAGCTTCTGGACAATGCAGCGCCGGACCTGGCAATCGCATCTTTGGTGAAAAGGTCGCTGGCAAGGGTAAGGCCGAACAGCAAAAGCACGCCGCAGGCCCCTATCAGTCCGAGCAACGGATGTACGAGAAAAAGGACACAGAGGAACAGCGGAGCCCAGAGCGCGTCAAACAGCATCGGGCAAGCGTAGGAGTCAACAAACTGGCGCAGGACGGTGAGATCCCGATACACTTCCGATGCGCGCGCCGGATCGCACCGGAAGGCGCATTCGAGGCTGGCCGAGAGCACGGAAGGACGAAGCCGGTCTTCGAGCCAGGCACCGAGCCGGCCCAATAAGGCGCGACGCAATGCGTCGAGGATTCCCCCGACCACGACCGTGACCGCAACGATCATGGTGAGCATCAGAAGCGTGTCGCCGCTCCGGCTCGACAGGACGCGATCATAGATCTGAAGCAGATAGATGGAAGGAGCAAAAAGCAGTAGATTATAGCTGCAACTATAGGCGAACACGACTCCGAGAGAACCTGCGCAAGCCCAGAGGGCCGCCTGCATCGGGGTCTGGGGCGCCGGTACGATGTGTAAGCGGAGGGGCGGCATCAGCATTATCCTCACCGCCAGAGATTTGAGTTTCGGGTTTTTGCTTGACGGTCAAGACGACATGGCGACTGATCGATCGGCGGAAATTTCGGACCGGCGGCACGTGCCGCCGGTCTTGCCAGCCGTACCAACCAACGGTCAGCTAATGCCAATATCGACGCCGCCACCCCACGCGAAGTTGCCGTCTCCGCCGTAACCGCCTACGCCGGCGACCACGTCCTGGTGCTGGTCCGCGTAGAAGTAGTTTTTCTGATCGGCGGTCGTGTTGGCATACACCTTGGAGGTATCATAGCCACTCTCCGAGCTCTGATCTCCATTGGACTTGGCGTCTCCGCCGTAAGCCTTTGAGAACTTCGAGGCCGTGGCGTCGCCGGCGCTGGCGTCCCAATACGCTTTTTGACTGACGTGATCGCCGGTGTTGACCTTTACTTCAGAGCCGCTGGCCGAGTTGGATGGATCGTACTTGATAGTCGGCTGATTGCTGATGCTTCCCTTGAAACTGCCGTCACCGCCATTTCCGGCACTTTGACCGCCAGTGCTGATCGATTTGAATGCGATCGTATCGGAAATGTGGGGCAATGCCTTTACCATGGTCATGTGAGCCTCCGTCCTGAGTTGGTTTTTTGCATCATCCATTCCGAGCGGGATGACGGATGTGCTTGTCGAGTGTGGTCCCAGCTTGCTTGAGCGGCCTAGATGCCAAATCGGATGGCATCCGGTTCAGCGGTACGCACGAAAGACTGGCATACGTTGGCGTGCTCGCTTGTGGTGCCGCCCGGAAAAGTTGCCAGCGCTTCTGTTCGATCACGCGCAACCCTGCAAGTGGCGGCAGGCTTGCCGCCGCTCCATCGGGCTGATCACCAGTCGGAATTTTCGCGCGCTATGCCGTCAAATGAAGATCGGACAGAAGGTGCATGGCGAAATCACCCCCCAACGCGACGTTGCCGTGGCCGCCGTCCCCGCCGACACCTGCGATCTGGACCGCGCTCTGATCGAAGTGCACGTTGTTGGTCTGATCCGCCTCGGCGGTGGAATGCGGACCAGCGATGGCAATGTTGATCGGAGCATAGATCGCGATGCTGACATCGATGAGGGTGCCTGAGGCGTGGCCGCTGCCGCCATTCCCCGCGCCGTTGGCCCCGGTCGCGATCGCGTCGGAGCCGCCCCAGAAGCCGGCGGAGGCAATGCTTCCATTTCCGCCGATAGCGGCGTTGCCGTTACCGCCGTTTCCCCCGACGCCGGCCACCTGATAGGAGGATTGATTCAAATCCACATTGTTTGTCTGGTTGACGTGAACATTCGAATTGTATCCCGCCACCGCGATGTTGACCGGGTCATACAGCGCCACAGACGTGTGGACGAGGCTGCCGTAAAAGCTACCGTCTCCACCGTTGCCGGCGTGGCTGTCGCCAGTCTGGATCAGTTCCCCGTAGTTTCCGCCACCGCCTGACCCGAAGCCATATCCGAGCGCGGATACGTCGCCGCCGACCGCGACATTACCGCTTCCACCATTGCCGCCGACACCTGCGATCTGGATGGCAGATTGATCGATCTCAACCGTATTCGATTGACTGGCTTGGGCGGTCCCACCAAAGCCCGCCAGCGCAATGTTGATCGGATGGTAGATTACAATAGGAGCATCCAGCAACATTCCGGAGAAGTGACCATCGCCGCCATTGCCGGCGCTATTGTCGCCGGTCGCGATCACGCCGGCCCCGGTGGAAGCAATGCCGACGTTTCCCCCCGACGCGATGTTGCCGTTGCCGCCGTTTCCCCCAATGCCGGCCATCTGAACCGCCGATTGATCGAAAGTCACATTATTCGTCTGGTTGGCCAGGGCGCTGGAACCGTATCCTGTGGTCACCGTGATATTGATTGGTTCGTAGATCGCCAGGGAGGCGTGAATGATGCCTCCATAGAAATATCCATCGCCGCCGTTGCCGGCTTCGTTGGCCCCGGTATGAAGCATTCCGGAGTCAAGCAAGCCGTTGCCTGAGCCGGAAGCGTGCGCGAGGGCCGATACGTTGCCGCCGACCGCCGCGTTGTCATTTCCACCATTGCCGCCGACGCCCGCAATCTGGCTGGCGTGCTGATCGATTTCAACCATGTTGGACTGATGGGCATCGGCCGTGCCATGAGCGCCCGCGAACGCAGTGTTAAGCGGATTGAACATCGCGACAGGGGCATCTATCTCCGCCCCGGAGAAGAATCCGTTGCCGCCATCACCGGCGCTATTGTCGCCGGTGTCGATTGCGGAATGCTGCAGAGAGTGCAACCACGGAGCGGCTGATGCGCCATGCCCAACGTGCCCATGCCCATCATGCCCATGATGAGGCTGGTGATGCAGCCGGATCGCATCCGACATATCTCGAAAACTCATGGCCGCCTCCCTCGTCGCAGTCGCTCGGCAGGACTCGACGGGCCTCTTCCGAGAGGAGACTGTCACCTCCGGCGAGTCAAAAGCCGAGCCATCAATTCGGATTGGACCTTTTGGGGGGAGGGACGTGATATCGGCTATACCCGTTCGGGTGGAGGGTTCAATAGCTGACGGCAATATCGGAAATGCGCGGCCGCTGCTGCGTTGACAACGTCTGGGGAGCAACACTTATGCAGGCTGGGAACACGATCCGGCGCTCGTCGGCCGTCGCTACATTGCCTGTCATCATTTCCATCTCAGCTGGCGTTCATATGGCGGCCAATTGAATTCGCGGCGCCGAAGCCTTATGCGTGAGCGCCATGAGCACCCAAGCCTGCGTCCGAAAAACCGCTGATTTCCTGGTCCCGCCACCGGGCACCGATTCCGAGCAAGCCGGCGCCGTTCCTGCCGATGAGCCGCGCCGAGATGACGGCGCTCGGCTGGGACGCCTGCGACATCGTGCTGGTGACGGGCGACGCCTATGTCGACCATCCGAGCTTCGGCATGGCGATCATCGGCAGGCTGCTCGAGGCCCAGGGCTTCAGGGTCGGCATCATCGCGCAGCCGGACTGGCAGTCGGCCGAGCCATTCAAGGCGCTGGGCAAGCCGCGCCTGTTCTTCGGCGTCACCGGCGGCAACATGGACTCGATGGTCAACCGCTACACGGCGGACCGACGGCTGCGCCACGACGACGCCTACACGCCCGGCGGCGAAGGCGGCCGGCGGCCGGACCGCTGCACCATCGTCTATGCCCAACGCTGCCGCGAGGCGTTCAAGGACGTGCCGATCGTGCTCGGCGGCATCGAGGCGTCGCTGCGCCGCATCGCGCATTACGACTACTGGTCCGAGAAGGTGCGCCGCTCGGTGCTGGCCGACGCCAAGGCGGATCTGCTGCTCTACGGCAACGCCGAGCGCGCCGTCGTCGAGGTGGCGCACCGGCTCGCCGCCGGCGAAGCGCCGCGCGATCTCGACTCGACATCCGCGGCGTCGCGCTGTTCCGCCGCGTGCCTGATCGATTACACCGAATTGCGCGCCGACGATCTCGACTCCGCCGATGAGGGCGCAGCCCGCCACCGCGGCGACACCGTGATCCGGCTGCCGGCGTACGAGCAGGTCGAGCAGGACCGCGAGGCCTATGCCCGCGCCTCGCGCGTGCTGCACCGGGAGAGCAATCCCGGCAATGCGCGGCCGCTGGTCCAGCGCCACGGCGACCGCGACCTGTGGCTGAACCCGCCGCCGATCCCGCTGACGTCAGCCGAGATGGACGCCGTCTACGACCTGCCCTACGCCCGCGCGCCGCATCCGTCCTACGGCGATGCCAAGATCCCTGCCTGGGACATGATCAAGTTTTCGGTGACGATCATGCGCGGCTGCTTCGGCGGCTGCACGTTCTGCTCGATCACCGAGCACGAAGGCCGCATCATCCAGAACCGCTCGGAGGGCTCGATCCTGCGCGAGATCGAGCGCATCCGCGACAAGACGCCGGGTTTCACCGGCGTGATCTCCGACATCGGCGGGCCGACCGCCAACATGTACCGGATGGCGTGCAAGGATCCGAAGATCGAGGCGGCTGTGCCGGCGGCCGTCCTGCGTATTCCCGGACATCTGCCCGAACCTGAACACCTCGCACGACGAGCTGATCCGGCTCTATCGCAAGGTGCGCGAGATGAAGGGCGTCAAGAAGGTGATGGTCGCTTCCGGCGTGCGCTACGACCTCGCGGTGAAGAGCCCCGAATACGTCAAGGAGCTCGTCACCCATCACGTCGGCGGCTATCTGAAGATCGCGCCCGAGCACACCGAGCGCGGCCCGCTCGACAAGATGATGAAGCCGGGGATCGGCGCCTACGACCGCTTCAAGCAGATGTTCGATGCCGCCGCGCAAGCAGGCCGGCAAGAAATATTACCTGATCCCGTATTTCATCGCGGCGCATCCGGGCACGACCGACGAGGACATGATGAACCTCGCGCTCTGGCTCAAGAAGAACCGCTACCGCGCCGACCAGGTGCAGACGTTCCTGCCGTCGCCGATGGCGACCGCCACGGCCATGTACCACACCGGCGTCAATCCGCTGCGCGGCGTGCGGCACGGCGGCGAGCGAGAAGGTCGAGGCGATCAAGGGGCTTGCGGCAGCGCCGGCTGCACAAGGCGTTCCTGCGCTATCACGACCCCGACAACTGGCCGCTGCTGCGCGAGGCGCTGAAGCAGATGGGCCGCGCGCGATCTGATCGGCTCGCGCCCCGACCAGCTCGTGCCGGCGCACCAGCCGCCCGGCACCGGCAAGGCCGCCGGCACGCGACGGCCCGTGCGCCGCGGCGGCAGGACGCAGCGCTTCACCACGAAGGGACTGCCCATGAACAAATGAATCGGCGTAGCGCGCCGATACAACTGAGCGCAAACAATACAAGTACTGCGCTTTTTTATAAGCGTTTCATAAGTGTTGCTGGTCGCGGACGAGCGTCGATCTGGCGTCTTTGAGGTGTGCTGCGTCTCAAGTTGGCTGCGCCAACAATCACTCGGACGACGGTGTGGCGTCGCACTGCATGACAGCAGCAAAAAAGCCATCGGTATCGTGGCGCGCGGGCGTCAGCGACAAGTAGTCCGGATGGCCAATCCGTCAGCTGTGGCGCGGTCTCGCGCAGCGGCACGACATGAAAGGCGGGATGCGCGGCAAGGAAGGCTGCACCTGCTCCTCGTCTCCTGGGGTAGCATGGAACACGTGGCGTACACGAGCCGTCCACCGGGCTTCACAAGTCGCGCGGCGCTGCGAGGATACTGGCCTGCAGCGGCAGCAGGTTATCGAGCCCGGATCCCAGCGCGCGCCAGCGTGCATCCGGATTACGCCTCCAGGTGCCGGTGCCACTGCAAGGCGCATCGACCAGCACGCGATCGAAAGTGCCGTTATGGCGCTTCACCCAACGATCCTTTTCGCTGGTCAAAGGTTTCGTCTCGATATTGTGCAGCCCTGCACGCCGGAAACGCTCGGCACTGCGCTTCAGCCGGCGGCCGAGACGTCGCACGCCATGACGTGGCCCTTGTTGGCCATCTGCGCGGCAATTGCCAGCGTCTTGCCGCCAGCTCCGGCGCAGAAATCGACCACGCGCTCGCCCGGCCGCGCGTCAACCAGCATGGCGACAAGCTGCGAGCCTCATCCTGAATCTCGACCTCGCCGTTTCTCAGCATCGGCAGGCTGGCAATGAGGGACGCTGGTTCACGCGAATGCCGTAAGGAGCGGTGCGAGACGCCTCGGCCTGCAGGCCGAGAGCCCGCAGGGCGCGCAGCACAACCTCGCGCGTGGATTTGAGCGGATTGACGCGCAGATCGAGCGGGGCTGCCGTCAGAAGCGCGGCCATCTCGCGCGGGAAAGAGTCGCCGAAACGGCGACGCAAAGAGGCGACCGCCCAGGACGGACATTCACCGCGCACCTCGTCCGGCATGGCTGGATGGTCCACTGGGCAGCCCTGCAATTTCACCAGCAGCGTGCGCTCCTGATCCGTCAAGACAGCAGGCGCGAATTTCCCGCCGTTGAACAGGCTCTGGACCTGATCTCGCGTCTTGCCCCCATCGAGCACGAGCCAAGCCAGCAGCCGGTTGCGAGGCACGCCCTGGCGTCCGTGCCTCGCCAGCCACCAGCCCAGCCGCGCGTGATGTCGCAGCAGCGCATAGAGCAAATCGGAAATATGGCCGCGATCCTTGTCGCGGATATAGCGCCGGGCGCGAAACCACGCCGACACGACAGCGTCGGCGGGACGGGTAACACTGTCGACCTCATGCATCAGATCGAGAGTAGCTTGCAGGCAGGCGGCGGGGGGCACGGAGAGACGGTCACTGTGGAAAAGCGCCGTACCATAGACGAAAGCGTTGCTGCTGACTACTGATCGCCTGTCTCAGCGGGTTGATCGTGTGCGGGCTCGGCGGTGCGCGAGCGACGCTCGTTCGCATCATTTATGGCTTGCACTGATCCAATGTAGAGCGCTGGCGCGTAGCTTACGCCGCGCGATAAAGGTATCGCGCGGCGTCGTCTCAACGTCTGATCGTGCGGCTATCGCGAGATTGACGACGGCAGGCTTTTAGTGATGGGCCGAAACGCTCCTGACGCACTCGGACAGCACCTCACCTGATGCGGAGTGGCTGACGTCGCCGAGACTGAGCATGCCGACCATCCGCTTGCTCTTGTTGATCACCGGCAACCTGCGCAGTTGCAGCTTCTCCATGTGTTGCATCGCCTTTGCGAGGTCATCGTCCTCCCGGCAGCAATGGATGCCTTCGGTCATCACATCGCGCGCCGTCGTGCGGCGAGCATCGAAGTCTTTGCTCGCGAGCCCTTTGCAGACGATGTCGCGGTCGGTCACCATCCCGATCAGTTGGTCGTTCTCCCCAATCGGAAGGCAACCGATGTCATGGGCCTGCATCAGTTTCGCGATCTCGGTGACAGGGGTAGTAGGGCTGACCCAGTCGACGCCCTTGTGCATCACTTCTTTGACTTTCATGGCGGGACCTCCGTTATCGGGTTTCATTTAGTGCATTGCAGCACGTCCCCCCTGTTTTCATAAGTATACAACGGATCGGGTGCGCGGTGAGAAATTCCTGCGCGATCGGGCCTGAAGCCGTCGCTGCATCCTCCTGAACAACTGACAGCGACTTCGCGGCCGGGGGCCCGCCCGGCCGCGGAAAGCGGTGTGTCAAGCACGTCCGACGCGGTAGACTGCGTTGCAGCGCGCCTCCAGATGGGACCAAAGGAAATGAAAGAGAAAAAGGAAATCGTGGAAAACTGGCTGCCGCGTTACACCGGCACGCCGCTCGGCGAATTCGGAGAATATGTTCTCCTGACCAACTTCGACAATTACGTCGAATGGTTCGCCACGGCGTATGGCGGTTTGGTGAAGGGCGTGGATCGGCCGATGCCCAACGTGACGGCCGATGGCATCACCCTGATCAACTTCGGCATGGGAAGCCCGAACGCGGCGACCGTGATTGATCTGTTGAGTGCGATCGCGCCGAAAGCCGTATTGTTTCTTGGCAAATGCGGCGGGTTGAAACGCAAAAATCAGATTGGCGACCTGATTCTGCCGATTGCGGCCATTCGGGGCGAAGGTACCTCGAATGATTACCTGCCACCGGAGGTCCCCGCGCTGCCCGCGTTCCAGTTGCAACGCGCGGTCTCGACCATGATCCGCGATCTCGGTCACGATTATTGGACGGGTACTGTGTACACGACCAATCGTCGTGTCTGGGAACATGATGATCGCTTCCGGGATCTGTTGCGTCGTACACGAAGCATGGCAATCGACATGGAGACGGCAACAATCTTTGCCGCAGGATTTGCCAACCACATTTCGACCGGCGCGCTGCTTCTTGTGTCCGATCAGCCAATGATCCCCGAGGGTGTGAAGACCGAAGCGTCAGATCAGGTGGTGACCGCGAACTATGTCGAAAGGCATATCAAGATCGGGGTGGAGGCCTTGAAGCTGGTGCGGCGCCGTGGCCGCAGTGTGAAACATTTGCGTTTCGAAAACGACTTCGACGCAGGGCACTAGACGTCAAGAGGCGTTGCGCCGCCGTCGCGCCACCGCAACTCAGCCGAGCAGCAACAGCCCGCCGGCCAGCAGAAGCGCCAGCGTCCAGATCAGGTCGACATTGAGCCAGGCGTGACGCAGGATTTCGAGTCCGATCCACTCATAGACGGCGACCGCAACCGCGGTGCTGACAGTCAGCATCGCCAGAGTGTGAATCCCCACACCGAGCAGTGCGGCAAGCAATGGGCTGGTAACGGCCGGTTCCGAGGCTGCCGGAAAACAAAGCGGCATCAGCACTGGCCACAGCATCAGACCGGCGCCGTGTGTCGTCGCCATGAGAAATGACCACGCTGTGAGCGCTGCCAATCCCGACTGCATACCCACGCGCACGCGATGTCGATACCCGTAGCGCCAGTGATACAACGCCCAGCCGATCAGGAAGAGGCCGGCGCCGATGCGGACCGCACGCAGATCGATCACCAGGCCGGCCCAAATGAATGTGCCTGCCACGATGGCGATCGAGAGGGCGTGTCCGAGCGCAATGGGAAGCGGTGAGAGCCAGAGCACGCGCCGGCTGTGGCGATGAAGTCCGAGCGCGACCGCGAACAGCCAGCCCATTGCAGGATTGAGACCATGAAATGCTCCAAGGCCGGCGAGCGCGAGCCATGGCCAGAACTCGGAGGAGACGGAGTTCATGGGGCGCTATTCCAACTTATCGCAGCTCCGGATCGGTGGCGCGAGCTGATCGCGTCATGCGTTCATGCTTGCATGCCGGCGCGTGTTGACTAATCGAGTCGCGCCTTGCCTCGTTACGGATAGCAATAGGAATCCGACGAGCAGTCGCCGCCTTCGAGACGCACCTGGTGCGGCCTGTGCGATGCCGGCCAGTCAACGAAGAACCTGGAATCGAAAGCGATGCCGCCTTTCGGACCGGCGTCGAGCTTGACCATCCACCCCTCGATGCCATCGGGATAGAATTGCCGATCGATGGCGCCGTACAGCGAGTTGGTGAAATAGACGCGCCGGCCGTCGCGGCTGATCTCCACCATCTGCGGGCCGCCGCTGAGTGCGCCGTTCTTGGCAGCGGGATGCGTTGCCTTCGACACGATGCCGCCAATGCGGACCTTGCCGGTCAGCTTCGGCTTGAACGGGTCGGAGACATCGTATTGCTGCAGGTCGCCGGTGCCCCAGCAGGCGACGTAGAGGAACTTGTCATCCATCGACAGGTCGATGTCGGTGACCAGCGGCGGGCAGGCCTTGAATCCTTTCAGGAGCGGGGGAAGTTGATCTTCGCTCGCGGGTTCGGCCGGAATCTCGATCACTTTCTGCACCGCCCACTTGTCACCGTCGCGATACCAGGTCCAGATCGAGGACGACAGATTCTCCAGGCTGATCACGCAGTTGACGAAACCGTAGGCCTTGGTCGGGTCGTGGGCTGGCCGCAGCTCGAAAACGAGCTGGTACTTGTCGCCGAAATCGATCGTCTGCAGATGCTTCCGTTTCTGCAAATCCCAGAAATGGAGCCGCCGGCCGTATTTGGCGCCAAGTAGCACTTCCGGGATCAGCCCGTTCTCGAATGTGTCGGGCGTGCCCCACTCGCTGGTGACCAGCGTGTCGTGGCCGAGATGCCACCAGGCATCGTAAGCAAGATATTGAGGCCCGCGATCCATCTCCCACTGCCCGAGCACGTCGAAGCTCTCGTGATCCATCAGGAAGATGCCGCCCGGTCCGTTGCCCTCGCGGTTGCCGAGGGCCGCGACATAAATTCCTTCAGGCCCGCAATGGACGGTGTGCGGGCGCGTGTAGCCGGCTTTGTCGGCGACCTCGTCCGGCTCAATCACTTTGACGATCTTCGGCGCTCTCGGGTCGGGCTTGGTGTCGAGGATGTGAATGCGCGAAGACCTCAAGCCCGGCACCACCAGATAGCGGCGCTCGACATGCGGGTGCGGTGCATTGGGACACAGGCACGAGGAGCAGGCATTCCAGCCGAAGTGATGAAGTTCATCACCGGCATTGGGCATGGCTATCGTGCTGACGATTTTGGAGTAGGAGTTCGACTTGGGATCGACATCGACGACGGCGATCGCGTCGGGTGTCTTTCGGTCCGGGTCGAACGCGGCGACGTAGGCCACGGTCTCGGGCGCGGCCTTCGAGGCCATGCGCGGGGAAGGATAAAAGCTGGGGTCGGGTTTCCAGTTTGCCATGTGCGGTGCTCCTGGGTTTTCATCCATTGAACAACCAAACCGCGGTCCCCCTCCGCCGCGGGAATTTCACTGCGCCGTCTCCCGAAGACGATCTTAGCCGAACGGATGGTATCGCGGACCCGGAAAATCTCAGGAGCGGCGATTTGCCTTCGCGCGTGATGCTATCCTGGCACCATTCAAATAGAGCAGCGGTCGGCTCTTCCGACGCTGATGAACACAGGGAACCACCCGGTCCCGTTAGATCGTCCATCACAATCAGGCATATATTTCAATCACATATGAGTTCGCAGTTTTATTCTGAATGGCGCTCCACTTTGAAGGAAGCCATCAAAGTGAGCCGTCGTCCCGGATTTCAGTGACCTCGCGCGATCCACGGCGTGCCGATGGCCATCATCCGCCGCCGATCTCGCGCGCCCCGCCCAGTAGCTTGACGTTGAGCTTGCCACCCGCGAACAACATATCGTCCAGCGCCTCGCTGATATCGGCCGATCCAACATTTGTGCCGCCATCTCGGGTGATACTGGCTTGTGCCACACGCCGCATCAGCTCCTTGATGAAGGCGGCGCTGACGCCCTCGGTCCGCTGCGAGGCCTCGCTCACGACGGCATCGCTGAGCGGCAGCCCCCTGCCGTAGAGCCGGACCAGTTTCTCGCGGCCGATGTCGTTTGGCACCGGCACCTCGATGGCCTGGTCGATGCGGCCGGGCCGGCCTGCCAGCGCGCTCTCCAACTGCTCCGGCCGGTTGGTGGTGAGCACGAACAGAATATCCGCATCCTGCTTCAGTCCGTCCATCTCGTTGAGAAGCGCGTTGAGCAGCACCTCATCGCAGGCTCCCATCTGGTTGCGATCGCGCGCAATCAGATCGACATCCTCGATCACGACCATTGCGGGCTGCAGCAGGCGGGCCAGACTCATGTATTGCGCGAGCAATCCGACCTGTGCCGCGGTGATGATCAGGGTGGTGTGGCCCGGAAGGTTGTTGGCGAGATAGCGGATGGTGTGGGTCTTGCCGGTTCCGGGCGGCCCGTAAAGCAGGATACCCTTGCGGGTTGACTGCCCGAGCTGGCGCAGGAGCGGGCGGTTCTTCACAAAGCTCAGGACGTTGCGATCGAGCAGCTTCAGCGTGGCCTCGGGCAGGATGACCTCCTCGCGCTGAACCGCCGGCAATTTGTGGACCATGACGCCTCTGGTGCGCCCTCGATAGTCTCGGTCGGCATCGAGCGAGATGACCTTGCCGCGATAACACCGCGCTTCATCGACCGCGCGCTCCAGTTCGGCGAAGCAGCGTTGCACGAACTCCGCTCCCTCAGAACCTATGGGGACAGCGATCTCGATTCGGATTCCGGCCTCGCGATTGTATTCCCGGTCCGAGGAAAGTACGACGGCGTAACGCAGGTCGCCGGTTCGGCAAAGCCACAGGCCATTGTTGAGACATTTCGCCGGCGCGCTTTCGCCGATATCGACATCGTAATACTGCGCCGGGGCGATGAAGAATGCCGTCCGGTCGTCGCGGCTCAGTGCCGCAAGGCTCAACGTTTCGTAGCGTTGCTGCTCATGGATGCCGAAAAACCGCAACGGCGAGGCCGAGAACAATTTGTCGACACCGGCTTGCACGTCGGCGCGCATGTGGCCGGGGAACAGCCGCGAAGTCGCGCTGAGCTGATCCAGCGGAATGCCGGCGAAATGAAACGCAAGCGCATGACAGGCGAGTCCGAATTGCTTTTTGCGCACGACTTTGGGCAACTGGCGGCTGATCCCGTTCATGCATTCATGGCAGATGCGCGTCGCAATGCCTTTCAATGAGATCTGGTTCTCGCTGAACAAATCGCCGCAGAGCTTGCACTTGGCATCGAATACTTGGTCGTCTGTGCCGCTTCTCCGGCTCGTGATCCGAAGCGGATGGCCGGATTCGTTGATGCGTTGTCGGGCAGCTTCCAGCAGTTCGTCGGCGATCTCGCGCGGATAGTTCCCGCAACTTGCCTGCCCTTCTTTCCGGATGGCGTCGGTAAATCTTAACGAGTCCACCACCTGCTTCCTGAATACCGAGTGCAGAAGTTCGAGGAGGAAATTTAGCGGCGTTTTATCGTCGTCGTGAAAGATGATCTCGCGGTGGCGGGCAGCGGCCTCAACATCACTCATTTGAAAATTGCCCCTGATTAAATTGCACCTTCGGCATAACGAGGGTCGAAGCTAGAACAAATCAGGAACAATGTCACTACCCCTGCGTGTGGGCAAAGGCCAAGCCAAGCGGTCTGGCTGGCGCGTCATTTTTCGCCAGAGTACGCTGCGGTCGTCTTGAGGGCCCCAACGGCTCTCCACCAGCCGAACTTCGTTAAAGGTGACACTCCCTTGTCTGATCCTCGCGACTTTCACGTTCCGCAAGCGTCCTACAGCAAAGAAGATCTGCTCAAATCGGGCGAAGGCGGCTATTTCGGCCCGGGCAATGCCCAACTGCCGGCACCGCCCATGCTGATGATGGACCGTATTACCGAGATCAGCGTGGACGGCGGCGAATTCGGCAAGGGCCATGTCGTCGGCGAGCTGGATATCACGCCGGACCTCTGGTTCTTTGGCTGCCACTTTCCCGGCGACCCGGTGATGCCGGGATGTCTGGGTCTGGACGCCATGTGGCAGATTATCGGCTATTGGCTGGGCTGGTCGGGCTCACCGGGCAAAGGCCGCGCCGTCGGCGTCGGCGAGGTCAAGTTCCGGGGAGACATCAAGCCAGACATCAAGCGGGTGCGCTACGAGGTCAGCATGCGCCAGGTAAGACGCGGCAAACTGGCTGTCGGAATTGCAAATGGCCGCGTGTTCGCCGACGACATCTGCGTATATTTCGCCAGGGATATGAGAGTCGGACTGATAGCGCCCGTGACCTGAGCTGCCTGGCAGGCGCGGTTATTCCTTTTCGATCTTTGCGATGGCGACGTACTCGGTCCATCGCTTGCGTTCGCTTTCGACGAATGCCGCCATGTCAGCCAGATCCAGTGGCCGCGACGTCAGACCAAGGGTCTCCAGCCGCGGCTGCATGGCCGGGCTCTGTGTCATGCCGTTGATGAGAAGGTTGAGCTTCTCCTGAATCTCCCGCGGCACTTCCTTGGCGACGCTGAAGCTCAGGAACGCCACGATCTCGGTGTCCGGAAACATTTCGGAGAGCGTGGGCACATCCGGATAGATCTTGCTGCGCTCGCCGCTGGTAGTGGCGAGCGGCTTGAGGCTTCCGCTCTGGATGTGCTGTGCGGCCGCAACCGTATCGAGGAACATGTAGGCCAGCCGTCCCGCACTCAGGTCGATCACCGCCTGTCCCACTTCCTTGTAGGGAACTTCGTTGAGGCGTATCCCGGCGCGTGCCGCGAAAATCGCGGCTCCGATCCGCGACGATGAGTTGAAATGTGCTGATGGCGTGGTCTCGGGATTGGCCCTGGCATAGGCGATGAATTCGCCAACCGTCTTGTAGGGCGCCGACGGATTGACCAGCATGTACATGCCGCTCGTGCCCATGAGCCCGACGGTGACAAAGTCTCTCGGATCGTAGGGCAGGCTTTTGTAAAACAATTCGTTGGCGATCAGGATCGATTGGGTCGACAGCATCAGTGTGTAGCCGTCAGGATTGGTGTTTTTCACCGCGGCGGCGCCGATGCCGCCCGACGCGCCGGCGCGATTTTCGACCACGAGCGTCTGCCCTGTGGCGGCCTTGAAGTGATCGGCGAACAGTCGCGAAGAAATGTCGCCGGAGCCGCCGGCCGCGAACGGACAGATGATCCTGGCGTTCTTGTTCGGATAGTCGGTTGCGGCCAGCGCCTGCGGCAGAAACGAAAGGCCCGATAGGCTCGCGCCCAGCGACAGCGTGAATTGGCGGCGGTTCATGACGGCTTCAACGCATCACAAAAACCAGCTTGCCGCGAAAGTGGCGGGATTCGCTTAAGCGGTGCGCCGCCACGGCTTCGCTGAGCTGATAACGTGTCACTTCCGGGGGACGAACGGCGCCCGCCGCAACCAGCGCCACGATGCGTTCGAGATGCGGCCGATCGCGTCCCACATGGGGCCGCAGCGCGATGACATCGCCACGCTCCGGCTTGGGCGGATGGGCGCCCGAGGCAATAAACGCCGCGCGGCCGCCTGGCTTCAATACGGCGAACGACCGCTGCGCGACATCACCGCCGACCGTGTCGAACACGGCATCGCAGTCCTTCACCACCTTGGTGAAGTCCACCGCGTTGTAGTCGATGATCTCGTCGGGACCGATCTGGCGCAGATACTCATGGTTCACCGCACTCGCAGTCGTGATCACGCGCGCCCCCAGGTGTTTTGCCAATTGAATGGCAAAGCCCGCGACCCCGCCGGCGCCGCCCTGGATCAGGATCGTCTCGCCCTTCTTCAGTTTCAAGGTGTCTTCGATGGCGCAGATCGCCGTCAACCCGGCCAGCGCCAGCGCTGCGGCATCGACATGCGACAGGGAAGCGGTCTTCTTCGCGACGATCGCAGCCTTGATCGCGATCTTCTCGGCATAGGCGCCCTCCTGGCCGACGTCGCAGACGGCGAAGACTTCATCACCCAAACGCAGGTCGCTGACACCCTCTCCCACGGCGGAGACGACGCCGGAGAAATCCCGACCAAGAATGTAGGGAAAGTGCGCAATCTGGTTCGATTTGCCCTCACGCACCTTCCAGTCCGCGCCATTGACGCTGGCGGCGACAATATCGACCACGACCTGGCCAGGTGCGGCCACGGGGTCCGGCATGTCGCCAAACTTCAGGACTTCCGGTCCGCCGTGGCGTTCGATGAAGGCAGCTTTCATTGGGTTTTCCATTTTTGGCGGAACGGATTTCCGTTCCGCGGTCAGGCCTGTATAGCGAAGGTGATCTCGGTTGGCCGGTGCTATTTCTTCGGTGACCAGCCATACGCCTTGGCGCAGGCCCCGCCCATCAGCATGGCCCGCTCGCTGTCGCTGAGCCGCGTGGTCTTGAGGAAGGGCACGACGGCCTGCTCGTAATTGACGACGGCGAACGCGCGCGTCCAGTCGGTGCCCCACAGGCAGCGATCGAAACCCCAGGCGTCGAACACGCGGGCCAGCGGATCCCAGATGTCCGGAAAAGGATACGGCTCCTTGGACAGCGTGCAGGCGCCGCTGACCTTGATGACAACGTTCGGCCGCTTGGCGAGTTCGAGCACTTTCGGCAACTCGGCCCAGGGCTGCGCAGGCGCGGGCGGCTGGCGCGGCTGCAGGATGCCCAGATGGTCGAGGATGAAGCGCACGTCGGGATGGCGATCGATCACCGACATGCCGGCGTCCAGATTGTCCCAGCACAGGATGTTGACCGGAAAATCATGTCGGACCGCCGCGCGCAAAATTCGGTCGATGCCGGGGTCGTTCGAGTCGCGGCCGTTTTCCTTGGTCAGCATGATGCGGACTCCGACGGTGCCCGGGGTCTTCTTCCAGTCCGCGACGACATCGGCCACGGCGGGATCATCCGGGTTGACCGGCTTGACGATCGCCATCCGGCCGGGATGGGCGCGTTGCACCTCGACGGCATAGCTGGCGTCGTAGCGGTACATGGAAAAAGAGGAGATGAAGATCGCGCCGTCGACGCCGACCTTGTCCATCGCCGCCACCATCTCGTCCCCGGTGACGTGAGCGGGCCAGTTCGGCACGCTGTGCCAGGGCCGCTCCGGCGTGTTCGCCGCATAGGCGTGGACCTGGGAATCGATAATCGTCATTGGGGCCGTTCCTCCGTGCTCGCTTCTTTGAGGATGGAGGATGCCACAGATCATTTCTCCCGGCGACGTCAGCCGCGTGAGGTCAGACATGCGCACGGAGCGGTGGCCCGATCTCCGTCAGATGCCGGCGACGAGCTTGGGCGCAATCCGCGTGACGCGTTCCCCGGATGCTGCGCAGCACGAAGTGATGCGCTGCTGATCCGGGGTTCACGGCGTGTGTGAATGTGGGTCCCGGCTCTGCGGAGCAGCGTACCGGACGACGCTTCGCATCGCGGGGAACGCTGCACCGCGTCCGGGACACGAACGAACAGCGCGTCCGAAAAATCAACGGAATCACTGTCCAGCCCTGGTTGCAAAAATATTCTGCTTCCCTTCGAGGGCAAATCACCGGCCTATTTCGTGCCGTCTCATCCCTCACGAGGGGGCGTTGGCCACCGTCACGAACGTTGGGATGGGATGCGGTGGACGCCGATGCGCTTTTGACGAACAGCGCGTGAGGTGGACGGCGAAGTCGTGTGGTCCTGACGCCCCGATGCTGGCGTCAAGTTTCTGAGAAGCAAGCTTCTTGGAGATGATGGTGACAAAAAGCCGGTCGCCAGGGAGAGCACGAAGTAAGCCGTAAAACCATTGCGCAGGGAAGGCCGGACTGCTTCCGCTGAACCTGTATGCTCGTGTGCGCCTTTTTTGTCTATTTGCACGCGAGATCGCGGGTGCAGCGCGCACCCGGTCTTCCCTGCTCCCCTTTTGGGGTAGCACTGCGTCCCTCTTGGGATCGCCCTGCGCCCTCATTTTTGGGCAGCGTTATTTTGAAACCTCGGGCGCAGTGTGTCGCGAGATCGAGGACACATATCCCGACGTCATCGCCCGGCCTTGTGCGCAATTGCGCACTGGGACCGGGCGACCCAGTATTCCAGAGCGTTGATGATGGAAACGAGCAGCCGCGGCGTACTGGATCCCCCGGTCCTGTTACGCAATTTTCCCCAAGGCACTATGCGACTGCCCGTTGATCTTGGGCAGCCGCACCCGTGGCGCTCACGCCTCTTCCGGCACCTGATCGAGAAAGCCCGTGATGCGCTGGATCCGGCCATCGCGCAGCACGGCGAAGTCGGTGCCCTTGATCGGACTGTCGGCGCCGTCAGGACCGAGGCCCCAGCAGAAACGGACGCGATCGCCATAGCCATTGGGTTCGCCGATCAGCGAAAACCTGAAATCCGGAAAGCGCTGCTGCACGCCGGAGATCAGCGCGTCGACGCCGTCGCGGCCGTCGCCACTCATCAAGGGATCGATGTATGTGGCGTCATCGGTCCAGTGTTGGCGGAGCATCTCGCGCCGGCGATCGGGCGCGCGTTCGTTCCACAGATCGATATAGCCATGGGCTACTTTCTTGACGTCGGTCATGTCTGTTCTCCTTCTGATGTCGCCGGATCGATCGGCGTCCGGCGACTATCGAAGGTTGGCGCAGCCAAATCGATTACCTCTGAAGTCATGCTGCGCGCTATCGCGCCCCCGGCTGACAGTCGGTGGCGCCGCCGTGGGGCGGGCTCACGGCGCGATCGTGAGCGTCGCTTTCATGTTGGGGTGGAAGCGGCAGTAATAGTCGACGCTGCCAGCTTTCTTCAGAACCATTGTCACGGTTTTCTTCGGCGGCATCGTGACATCGAAGTCGCCATTTTTGGCTGTCGCGGTGTGGGCGAAGATGTCCTTGTTGATCAGCTCGACGGTGTCGCCGACCTTGGTCGAAGCCTCGGCCGGCGAGATCACCAGATTTTCCATCGAGATCTGGATCGTCGCGGAATGCGCCGAGACGGGTATCCCCAATGAGAGCGCGGCAACGAGCGGGAGAATCCATCTCGGCGTCATCTGACGGTTCCCTACTTCAGGCCGGCCGCGACATGTTCGGCATGTTGCTCGTGGCCTTGGAATATCTTCAGGCCGGTCTGCAACAGGCTCTTCAACTCGGCGTTGCTGGCGGACGGAATCAGCGTTGTCTCCAGCGCGCTGTCGACCGCCTTGTGATAGGCGACCTCGTTGGCGACATAGGCCTTGTCGAAATCCGCGCCGTTCAGCTTGGCCAGTTCGGCGAGCTTGGCGGCGGCATTCTTCGACAGGGTCTTGCTGGTGTCGTTGTCTTCCGGCGTGACCTTGAGCTTCTTGACGAGATCCAGCGCCTGCTTGTTCACGGCTTCATGGTCGCGCACCATGTCTTCCGCGAACGCCTTGACGTCCTTGTTGCTGGTTTTGGCCAGCGCCTGCTTGGCGGCGGCGACGTCGATCACGCCCGCGGTATAGGCGATGTGGGCGATCTGCGGATCGGTCGGGCCTGCCGCGAAGGCGGCGCCGCTCATGAGGCTAGCCGCGGCGATCGCCGCGCTCAATCGAACGAACATGTTTTGACACTCCTGTGGCGCCGGGACCGAAGCCGTCCGGCATTGTTGATTGCACAGGGGTTGGATGGAGCGTGTCTCGAAAGGTTCCGACGATTACGCGCTGAGGCCGAGTTTTTTCAGAACCGCTTCCGTCAGCCGTTCGCAGCGTTTGCCGGCAAAGGGAAAGGCTTCCATCACTACCGGCCCGATCTTGTTCTCGACATTCTCGCGCAACATGGAGCGGGCGCGATGCAGCCTGGTCTTCACGGTTTCCGGCTTCAGCGCCAGAAGCTCGGCGGTCTCCTCGACATTCATCCCCTCGATCACGCGGGTAATGAAGACGATGCGGAAGGCTTCGGGGAGCTCGTCGATCGCGTGTTCGACGACATGCTGGATTTCGCGTTGTGCCATGGATTTTTCCGGATCTTCGGAAGCCGCTGGAAGAGGAAACTGGATGATCTGCGCTTCCAGGACTCCCGGAGCGAGGTCGTTGACATCTACGCTGGGCCGCTGGCGGCGCAGCCGGCCGAGCGCCTCGTTCATGGCAATGCGCGCCAGCCAGGTCGCAAGGCTCGAATCGCCGCGAAAACTCTCCAGATGCGTGAATGCGCGGACGTAGGTCTCCTGGACGACGTCCTCGGCCTCGCTGTCATTGCGCAGGATGCCCCGGGCGAGCCGGTAAAGCCTGCGATTGTTGGCCTGGATGATCGCGCGGACCGCGGCCTCCTCGCGCGCCCGCGCGCGCCGAACCAGTTCGACGTCGGTTGCCCCGGCCGGGGCGATTGGAGATGCCTGTGCGTGGCGCATGATAAACTCGCTCCGTCCGGTCACACGATAATCGTATGGTTAGATGGCGGAGCCGCAAATAGGTTCCCGCCGGGCATTGTGGCGGCCGTCGTTTCGGCTGTGGGCTTCGAGCGCATCCAGGAAGCAGCGCACCCTGGCGGGAACGAATTGCCGCGCCGGCAGCAAGGCGTGCACGTTCAGCGGCTGGCAAATATGGTCCGGCAGCACAGGCTGCAGCAGCCCCGCGGCAACGGCGGCGTCGGTATAGCTCGCGGTCACCCGCAGGATGCCGTGCCCGGCCAGCGCCGCCTGCAACCGGATCTCCGCATTCGGGCTGATCAGTCGCGCGTTCTGAACGGGGAGGTGCGCGGTAACGCCCGCGGGCGTGGTCAGCGCCCAGGGCGCGTCGTTCGGACTGGTGAGCAAGGGAAGCCTGGCGAGATCCTCCATGCTGCGGGGCTCGCCGAAGGTTCGCAGCAACGACGGCGCCGCGAACAGCCCGCGTTCAAGCGACGCGACCTTCTTGATGACAATCCCGGTCGAGGGCAGGGCGGCTTCGAGCATCGTGAATACGATGTCGTAGTTCTCGGCGACCGGACTGACGATCTCGTGCTCGACATCGATCCGGATCACCAGGTCCGGATAGCTGGCCATCAATTCGCAGGCGACCGGACCGGCGTGGTGCGCGCCGAATTCGTAAGGCGACTTGATGCGAAGGGTGCCGGCGATGGCGCTGTTGATGGCCAGCGCCTCGCCATGGGCATCGTGCAGCGCCGTGAACAGCGGCTTGACGCGCTGGTAGATGGTCTCGCCGGAATCGGTCAGGCGCAGGTGACGTGTCGTGCGTTCGATCAGCCGCAGGCCGAGATTGCTTTCCAGTCGTTGCACTGCAGCACTGAGGCTCGATTTCGGGTGCCCGAGCACGCGTGCGGCGGCGCTAAATCCGCCGTGTTGAACGACCTCGCAAAACAGCTCCCAATCGCGCCAATCCATCCCGGCGATTGTCCACCTGGCGGCACGGTGTGTCCAGAGAATTTGGGTTCCGGCGCCACCGCTGATGACCTAGGCTGCCGTCAACAACGAGCATTGCTCGACAGGGAGGTGTCATGACGGATGACGGAATCTTTCTTCGCAATTCCTGGTATGTCGCGGCCTGGGATTATGAGCTGATCGACGGGGCAAAGCTTGCGCGCACGATTCTTGAGCGGCCCGTCGTGATCTATCGCGGCGCCAGCGGCAAAGTCGTCGCGCTCGACGATCGCTGTTGCCACCGCGCAGCACCGCTTTCGATGGGGCGGATCGAAGGCGACGACATCCGGTGCATGTACCACGGCATGAAGTTCGAACCGGGCGGCAAGTGCATCCAGATTCCCGGGCAGGACATGATCCCGGCCAAACTCGGGGTGCGAAGCTATCCGGTCGTCGAACGCTACAACTTGGTGTGGATCTGGATGGGCGACGTCGAAAAGGCCGACCCCAAGCTGATCGTGGACTATCCCCCGCTCGAGGACCTCAAATGGCGCGGGGCTCCGGGCTACATGCACTACAAGGCGAACTGGGTTCTGATCGTAGACAATCTCAGCGACTTCGCCCATCTCGCCTTCGTGCATACGCACACGCTCGGCGGTTCGGAGGAATACGCCTACAAGACCAAGCCGGTCGCGATCGAGAAGCTCGATGACGGTTTTCGCGTCGAGCGCTGGCACATGAGCGCCGATCCGCCGCCCTATCATCAGAAGGTGATTTCGAACCGCACCGACAAGATCGACCGCCGCAATATCGGCCGGATGATCGTTCCGGGCATCTTCCTGCTCGACACCATGTTCGCGCCGGCCGGAAAGGGCGCGGAGAAGGGCGTCAAGGTCGAAGGCACGCGGCAGTATCGCAATGCCCAGTTCATGACGCCGGAAACGCGCAGCTCGACGCATTTCTTCTGGAACTATCTGCACGACTTCGACATCGAGAACCCGAACATCTCGCTATCGCTGCGCAACAGCCTGGAAGAGGCGTTCAACGAGGACAAGGCGATCATCGAGGCGCAGCAGACGGTGTTCGACAAGGATCCGAACTATCAGCTGCTCGCGATCGGCGCGGATGCCGCGCTGACTTATTTCCGCTGGGTGCTGGCGCGCAGGATCGAGGCCGAGCAGAGCGCGGTGAAAGCCGCGTGACCGTGGGCGATTTGACTGTCAGTGGCCTCGGATCGGTATCACGTCTGGAATGGCCGGGTTATTCCCGGCCATTCCTCTGCGTTGGCGACAAAAAGGCGCGTGTTACCGCGCCGCGATCACCATGATCTCAACGCCGTATTTCGGTCCCGCGAGGTTGACCTCGACGGTGGCGCGCGCCGGAGTATTTCCCGGAGACACCCAGCCGTCCCACACCGCGTTCATTTCCGCAAAGTTCTTCATGTCGGTGATGTAGATCGTTGCCGTCAGCAGCTTCGATTTGTCGCTTCCCGCCTTCGCCAGATGGCTGTCGATGATCGAAAGCACTTCTTGCGTCTGCTTGGTCACGCTTTCACCGGCCGTGGTGTTGGCCACGATGCCCGCGAGATAGATGGTGTCGCCATGGACAACGACCTGGCTCATGCGCGGGCCGGTTTCGAAACGCTGGATGGTCATGTTTTTCTCCAAAAAATGTGACGCCGGTTACTTAGCGCGGCGATGCGCGGTCCGCCACTGCTATCGCGGAAGCGGCCGCGGATCAGGCGACGATCGGAACGCCGTCGTGGAACGGCAGTTCGACGATCGACCCCAGCGACGCGTCGATCTGGTCCGGTCGCATCGGTCGCGCGAACAGGAAGCCCTGCAGCAGGTCGCAGCCAAGCTCCTGCAGCAGGAGATGGTGATCGGCCGTTTCGACGCCTTCAACGGCGACCCGCAGCCCGCAGGCGCGCGCCAGCGCGATCATGCCGCCGAGAACTTCGCGCTGCTTGTCGTGCTGCGCCAGGAAGCTGCGGTCGATCTTGACGACATTGCAGGACAGTCTGTGCAGATAGCCGAGGTTGGCGTAGCCCGAGCCGAAATCATCGAGCCACAGCTCGACGCCGAGTCGCTTCAGCCCGCGCAGGCAGTCGTGAACGGCCGCAGAATTTTCCAGCAGCAGGCCTTCGGTCAGTTCGAGCACGAGGCGACCCGCGGGCAATCCCGTCGCGTGCAGAATGCGCTCGACCGTCGCAACCAATGCCGGCTGCGACAGGTTGAGCGGCGACAGATTGACACTGACCTGGATAGGCTCTTTCCAGCGCGCCGCTTCCGTGCAGGCGTTCAGCAACACCCACTCGGTCAGCGCACCGATGAAACCGCTCTCTTCGGCGGCAGGAATGAAATCGACGGGAGAGACGTTGCCGCGCACCGGATCGGTCCAGCGCGCCAGCGCCTCGAACGCGATCGGGCGTCGGGTGAGCGCGTCGTAGATCGGTTGGTAGCAGAGATGGACGTGGCCATCATGCAGGGCCGCGCGAAGATCGTTGGCGAGCGTCGCGGCCTGACGAAGCTGTTCCATGGCCGGAGAGAGACCGCGGCCTTTCCGGCCCGCGGACGCCTCGGTCGACGATCCTGTCGTGAAATGCGCGAGATGGTGGTCATAGAGCCGGGGGATACCGAGCCCGCTGTGCTTGGCCGCATAGAGCGCCTTGTCGGCCAGCAGCATCAGCGCGTCGGCGCTTGCGGCGTGTTCGGGACCGCAGGCGATCCCGATGCTGACGCCGATCTGCGCTTCGCCGAATCCGGCAAGCAAATGGGTACCACTGAGCGCGGACGTGACGCGCTGCGCGGTTTTGACCGCCTCGGCCGCGGACGTATTCGGGAGCACGATCGCAAACTCGTCGCCGCCCAACCGCGCCGCGGTGTCATCCTTGCGGACGCATTCCAGCAATCGTTCGGCGACTTGCTTCAGCAGCGCGTCGCCGGCGGCGTGGCCGAGCCGGTCGTTGACGTCCTTGAAGCCATCGAGATCGAGGCAGAGCAGGGCGCAGGCTTCGCCGGCATTGACCTTTGCCAGCGCGTCGTCGAGGCGCGCACTGAACAACAGGCGATTGGGCAATTGGGTCAGGCCATCGTGCTGGGCCAGGAATTCGATCTGCGCTTCGGCGCGGCGGCGCTCGGTAATGTCTTCATAGGTGCATACCCAACCGCCATCATCGAGCGGCTGATGATAGATCGCGATCAGCCGCCCGTCGCCGAGCTGTTGCAGGAACGTGCCCTTCTCGCGCTTGTCGATGAAGGCTTTACGGGCGGAGTAGATATCATCGACGCTGCGGCCCGGATAATTGCCGATCGAACAACTGTCGACGAGCACGTCGTACAGGCTCATACCGGTTCGCAGCCGAGACATCGGCTGATTGTAGATCTTGCAGAATTGCTCGTTGACGAGCTGCAGCCGGTCCTGGGCGTCATACATGCAGATGCCCTGGGGCATCGTCGCAATGGCGTGTTCGAAGCGTTGGCGGAAGGCGCCGGGAGCTGCGAACCGCCAGGACAGGTCATAGCGAATAGCGCCGAGCATCTGCGCAAACCGGCGGCGGCCGGTCAGCGAAGCGGACAGGCGCTCCCCAATGCGACGCCAGACACTCACAATGATACTCGTCGTCCCAATGACTTGAAGTGCGGCGAATGGACCACGAGAGTCTAAGTACGACATTAATAAATCGCGATTCCGCCGCGATCCCGCTGACTTGATTAACGCTTCGTGCCGCCGGAACCGGCCGCGCCGCTTTCTCGTTCATCCCACCGCTTTGGCCGCCGCGCGCCCGGCATTGCGCCCGGAAAACAGGCAGCCGCCGAGGAATGTTCCCTCCAGCGAGCGATAGCCGTGGACGCCGCCGCCGCCGAAGCCGGCGGCTTCGCCCGCAGCGTAAAGCCCCCGGATGATCTGGCCGTCCCTGCCGAATACGCGGGAATCGAGGTCAGTCTCGAAGCCCCCCAGCGTCTTGCGGGTTACGATGTTGAGTTTCACCGCGATCAAGGGACCATGGGCCGGGTCGAGAATGCGGTGCGGCTTGGCAGACCGGATCAGTCGATCGCCGATATAGCGGCGCGCGTTGTGGATGTTCATCACCTGCGTATCCTTGACGTAGGGATTTGATATCTCGCGGTCGCGTGCCTCGATCTGGCTCTTGAGATGATCGAGTTGGAGCAAATTATCGCCGCTGAGTGCGTTCATGCCGGCGACGAGGTCAGCCAGATTGTCGCGCACCACGAAATCGGCCCCGTGGTTCTTGAACGCTTCCACCGGCCCCGGCGCGCCCTTGTTGGTGGCGCGCTTGATCGTCATGCGCCAGCTCTTTCCGGTGAGGTCGGGATTTTGCTCCGACCCCGACAGCGCGAATTCCTTCTTGATGATGCTCTGCGTCAGCACGAACCACGAATAATCGTAGCCGGTGCCCATGATGTATTGCAGTTGGCCGAGCGTGTCGGAACCCGGGAACAGCGGCGAGGGCAGCCGCGCGCCCGTGGCGTCGAACCACATCGACGATGGTCCGGGCAGGATACGAATGCCATGGCGCGGCCAGATCGGGTTCCAGTTCCGGATGCCCTCGACATAGTGCCACATCCGGTCGCGGTTGATCAGCCGCGCCCCGGCGGCCTCGGTGATATCGATCATCCGGCCATCGACATGTTCGGGCACGCCGGAAATCATGTGCTTCGGCGCCTCGCCCAGCCGCTTCGGCCAGTTTTGCCGGACCAGATCATGATTGCCGCCGATCCCGCCGGACGCCACGATGACAGCCTGCGCCCGCAGACTGAAATCGCCGATGATCTTGCGTGAACTGCTCTTGCCGCGTTCGATGTCGTCAGGTTCAAGAATCGAACCGGTGATCCCATCGACGGCGCCATTGGTGACCGTGAGCGCATCGACGCGGTGGCGGAAGCGGAAGGTCAGCAGGCCGCTTGCTTGCGCTTCGCGCGCGCGGCGTTCGAACGGCTCGACCACTCCCGGCCCGGTGCCCCAGCTGACATGAAAGCGGGGCACCGAATTGCCATGGCTCATTGCGTCATAGCCGCCGCGCTCGGCCCAGCCGACCACCGGGAAAATACGGTGGCCCATCGCCCGCAGCCATCCGCGCTTCTCGCCGGCCGCGAACGCCACATAGGCTTCCGCCCAGCGCTTCGGCCACAGATCTTCCTCGCGGTCGAAGCCAGCCGAACCGAGCCAGTCCTGCAGCGCCAGCTCGTAACTGTCCTTGATGCGGAGCCGGCGCTGTTCCGGCGTGTCCACCAGAAACAATCCACCGAGTGACCAGAAGGCCTGCCCGCCAAGGCTCTGTTCGCCTTCCTGCTCGACCACGATGACGCGTTTGCCGGCGTCGGCGATTTCCGTCGCGGCGACAAGCCCGGCTAACCCGCTGCCGACCACGATTACGTCTGCATCCTCTGCCATAGTTGCGTCCTCATCCCCTTGGAGGAGTGAAGCCCGTGGCGCCATCGACGGTCAACGGCTAACGGTTCCTGGTGTGACCTAACTTACGGCGCGTGCGGCGCGGTCATCTGTTCCAGTTTGGGACCGGGCGGCCGAAGGTGCAGCCGGTAGGCAACACTTAATTTGAATTTGTTTTGAGCTGCCCCGGCCGGCTGGACAAAATGACGATCTGGCAACACGCTGCAGGCGCATCACTGAAGACGATCAGATTCGGGTTCGACAGGTTTGGACTGGGGCTGGATATGAAGCTGGTGACTGGATTGCTTGCGGCGGTGCTCTTGCTGGCAGGGGTTGGCGCCAGCCATGCGGTGGTTCGCATCGGCGAGGATCGTGGCGGCCGGATCGGCACCTATGTCGACAGGTACCAGGACTTGCGCAGCTCGGGCCAGACCGTAATCATCGATGGTTTGTGCGCCTCGGCCTGCACTATCGTTCTCGGCGCCGTTCCCCACGACAAGATCTGCGTCACCTCTCACGCCAATCTCGGGTTCCACGCGGCGTGGGACTTCGGCGCCAATGGCCGCGCCGTGACCAACCCCGAAGCGACGCAGATGCTCTACTCGATGTATCCGTCAGTGATCAGACGCTGGATCGCCGCGCGCGGCGGGCTGACCCCGCACATGATCTTCCTGCGCGGCAAGCAGCTGGCGAGCATGTACAAGCCCTGCTATCTGGACGCGCAGGCCTCGTCTTCCGCGGCGCCCGAGGCATCCCCGCATCAGCAAGAAACAATCAGGCGTGGTGCCAAGGCCAGGGCGCTGGCTCGCGAATCTGCCCACTAGCCAAGCCTTTCGCTATCCAAGCCTGCCGCTCCGCATGACGTGATCGGGCGCGGCCTTGTGGCGCTTGCCCGGGTCGGCGAGGGGCTCTATCTCAACATGGAACTTCGATCGATGCGGCAGCAGTGCCGGGTCGAGCAAGCCTGTTTGATCAGATGGTCGCCTATGGCCCCGCAGCTCACGACGCCGCAGCAAATATCTTCCTCGATCCAGCCGCCGCGCCGGATCGCGCAGGCAATTGTGACGGGCGGCGCCATTGTCGGCGTTGCCACCGTATTGGCGGCGCCGGTGCTCTGGTTCCACTACGGAACAGCGGTCTTTTTCGAGATCATCGCGGCTGGCATCTCGGCCTGCTTCTGACCGGTCTCAAGGAAATTTCATGATGGAACGAACCACCCGCCCGCTGGTCATTGTCGGCGCCTTCGCCGGAAGCCTCGTCGTCGGGCTGGTCCTGATGCTGTGGGCGCTCGGCGGGTTGCGGCATGTGGCGGCGCCGGCTGCGATCGGGGGACCGTTTCAGCTCACCGACCAGAGCGGCCAGACCGTGACCGAGAAGGACCTGCAGGGGCGTCCCACGCTGATCTTCTTCGGCTTCACCCATTGCCCGGACGTGTGCCCCACCGAGCTGTTCCAAGTGTCCGAGATCTTGCGGGCAATGGGCAAGGACGCCGATCGGATCAACGCCTATTTCGTCTCGGTCGATCCGGAGCGTGACACCCGGGCCGCGATGAAGGACTATTTGTCGAGCTTCGATCCGCATTTGAAGGGCCTGACCGGCGATCCGCAAGCCGTGGCCAAGGTGATTTCGGACTACCGGGTCTATGCCCGAAAAGTCCCGCTGAAGGATGGCGATTACACCATGGACCATACCGCGCTGATCTATCTGATGGATCGCGACGGCAAGTTCGTGTCGCCGTTCCGGCTCGACCGTAAGCCCGAGGAAGCGGCCGCCGACCTCAAACATTACCTCTGAGCTGGATTCCAGCCGGGTGGAACACCCTCGCGTTATCGGCCGGATGGTCTATAACGCCTCGGATTTCCAAGAAGCGTCGGTAATGTCATCAAACTCCTACATTTTATCGGGCCATAAGCTGCTGCCGCGCACCATCCGGACCATGCTGGTTGCTGCCGGCGTCTCGGCTGGCGTCCTGCTGGCTGTGGTGCTGTCCGGATGGCCGGCGCAGGCGCAAAGTGTCGTCGCCAAGCCCGGGGTGGAAGCAGCGCCCCAGGCCGTGCCCGGCTTCTGGGATCCCCGCCGGCGGCCGGAGCGGCCCGATCTGTCGCGTCTGACCGTGATCCGGTTTCTGACCGAGACTGACTATCCGCCGTTCAACTTCACCGGCGCCGACGGCAACCCGGCCGGCTTCAATGTCGACCTGGCGCGGGCGCTGTGCGACGAGATCAAGGTTACCTGCACCATCCAGATGCGTCGCTTCGAGACTCTGATCGATGCGATCACCAGTAACCGCGGCGACGCCATCATCGCCTCGCTGGCGGTGACGCCGCAATTGCGCGCGCGGGTCGATTTCACCGATCCCTATTACCGGGCGCCGGCGCGGTTCGTGTCGCGAAAAAACGCGGTGATGACCGAAGTTCGTCCCGAATATCTCGAGGGCAAGAAGGTCGGCGTCATCACCGGCTCCGCGCACGAGGCCTATCTCAAGGCGATGTTCACCGACGCCGAATTGCATTCCTATCCCAATGATGATGCGCTGCGACAGGCGTTGCGCCGCGGTGAGGTCGATTTCATTTTCGGCGACGCGATCTCATTGGCGTTCTGGATCAACGGCACCGATTCCGACAATTGCTGCGCATTCTCGGGCGGCCCATTCGTCGAGAGCCGCTATTTCGGCGAAGGCGTCGGCATCGCCGTGCGCAAGGGCAACGACCTGCTGCGACAGGCGCTGAACTGGGCGCTGTTCCGGGTCTGGGAAAAAGGCCGCTACACCGATCTGTGGCTGCACTATTTTTCGGTGAGCCCGTTCTGAAGAGGGGGACGCTGTCATTCCGGGTTCGCTCGCAAGAGGTTCGCGCCCCGGAATGACAACGAGTTAGCCCGTTATTTTGCATTTTACCGCGGAAGCGTTAGGTTCCGCGCCTTGGAGACCCTTTATACATGTCCACGATCGATCTTGCCGCCGTGCCGAGCGACCTGCGCGCGCTCGCCGAACAATCCAACGCCTGGCCGTTCGAGCAGGCGAAGGCGATTGTCGCGCGGCTGAAGAAAAAGCCCAAGGACGAGGTGCTGTTCGAGACCGGCTACGGCCCGTCAGGGCTGCCGCATATCGGCACCTTTGGCGAAGTCGCGCGCACCACCATGGTGCGCCATGCATTCCGCGTGCTGACCGAAGACAAGATCAAGACCCGGCTGATCGCATTCTCCGACGACATGGACGGCCTGCGCAAGGTGCCGGACAATGTGCCGAACAAGGAGATGCTGGAGCAGCACCTCGGCAAACCGTTGACCACGGTGCCGGATCCCTTTGGCACGCATCCGAGTTTCGGCGCGCATAACAATGCGCGGCTGCGGGCGTTCCTCGACACCTTCGGCTTCGATTACGAATTCGCCAGCGCCACCGATTATTACAAGTCGGGCAAGTTCGATGCGACGCTGCTGCGGATGCTGGAGCGGCTCGAGTCGGTCATGACCATCATGCTGCCGTCGCTGCGCGAGGAGCGTGCCGCGAGTTATTCGCCGTTCCTCCCCATCTGCCCGCGCACCGGCCTCGTGCTGTACGTGCCGATCATCGAGCATGACGTGAAGGCCGGCACCATCTCCTACGACGATCCCGACACCAAAGAGCGCGTCACGCTGCCGGTCACCGGCGGCCATTGCAAGCTGCAATGGAAGCCGGACTGGGCGATGCGCTGGACCGCGCTCGGCATTGATTACGAAATGGCCGGCAAGGATCTGATCGACTCCGTCAAGCTGTCGGGCAAGATCTGCGCGGCGATCGGCGGCACGCCGCCGGAAGGCTTCAATTACGAACTGTTCCTCGACGACAAGGGCCAGAAGATTTCGAAGTCGAAGGGCAACGGGCTCACCATCGACGAATGGCTGCGCTACGCGTCGCCGGAATCGCTGTCGCTGTTCATGTACCGCGAGCCGAAGTCGGCCAAGCGGCTGTACTTCGACGTGATCCCGCGCAATGTCGACGACTACCAGCAGTTCCTTGACGGCTTTTCGCGGCAGGATGCCAGGCAGCAATTGGCCAATCCGGTCTGGCACATCCATGCCGGCCATCCGCCGGTCGCCGATATGCCGGTGACGTTCCAGTTGCTGCTGACCCTGGTGTCGTCCTCGAACGCCGAGAATGCCGCGACGCTGTGGGGCTTCATCGGCCGCTATCGTCCCGGCGTCACGCCGCAGACTCATCCGAAGCTCGATGCGATGGTCGGCTATGCCATCAATTATTATCGCCACTTCGTGGCGCCGACCAAAAAATTCCGCGAGCCGACCGACAATGAACGCGCGGCATTGCAGGATCTGCGCGACGCGCTGTCGCAGTTGGCGCCGGAATCGACGGCCGAAGACATCCAGAACGTGGTCTATGAGATCGGACGCCGCGACCCGTTTCTGGACGCCGTGAAGAAGGGCAAGGACGGCCGTCCCGGCGTCTCGCTGGACTGGTTCAACATGCTCTATCAGGTGCTGCTCGGCCAGGAAAAGGGCCCGCGGTTTGGTTCGTTCGTTGCGGTCTATGGTCTGGCGAACGCTGTAGCGATGATCGACGGCGCGCTGGCAAGGTCGGCGTAATTTCGCAAGGTCAGCGTAATTCGGCGCCGGCGCCCTCTTACTTCCCTTCTCCCCTGTGGGAGAGGGGGGAGGGGGTCATGTCTTTCCACCTCCCGCGCGCAAATCCGGATAGGAGCCCCTCGGCAATTTCAGCCAAACCCGGGCCAAATTGCGCTAAGATAGCATCTGATACGGCCCAAGCCTCCGCTTGAGGGGCGGCCAACATTGGAGGATACTCATGCAGTTCAGGGTTTCGCCGAACACGCTTTCGGACAGCAGCGCCGAGGAATGGCAGGCGCGGGTCGACCTCGCGGCGGCGCACCGGCTGGCCTTCAACCAGGGTTTTTCCGAAGGCATCTTCAACCATCTGACCTTCGTGGTGCCGGGCCGCAGCGATCGCTACTACCAGATCCCGTTCGGGATGCACTGGTCGGAAGTGACGGCCTCGTCCTTCATGGAAGTCGGCATCGACGATGGTGCGGTCAAGCGCGGCGAGGGCGAAGTCGAGCGTTCCTGCTATTGCATCCACGCGCCGATCCACAAGGCGCTGCCGCAGGCGAAAGCGGTGTTTCACACCCATATGCCCTACGCCAGCGCGCTGACGCGGCTGGAAGATCCGCGCATCAAGGAGATCGGCCAGACCGAAGTCGGGATGTCCGGCGAGATCGCCTATGACGACGAATATACCGGACCCGCGCTCGATCCGGCCGAAGGCGTGCGCCTCGCAGGCGTGATCGGCAATCGCTCGGTGCTGTTCATGGCCAATCACGGCATCAGCACGGTCGGCGAGACCGTCGCCGACGCCTATGACCGGCTCTACTACATCGAACGCGCCGCGCAAGTGCAGATCTACGCGATGTGGACCGGGCAGAAGCTAAAGCAACTGCCGGAGGCGGTGGTCGAAAAGACCAAGCGCGATATCGGCGGCAATCATCTGTACAACGGGCCGACGCCGGCCCAGCGCCACTTCGATGCCCTGAAGCGCATGCTCGACCGCAAGGAGCCGGACTACGCGACGTAACGTCCTTTACCCTCCCTCTCCAGGAGGGTAAGCAACGCGCGCCGACTTGCATCGGCGCCGCTCAACCGTCGTTCGCTCTCACCGTCTCCGCGAACGCATGCCAGATCTCCGGGCGCCAGCTGCCACCGGCGGCGCCCGATGTCGACGGCAGGATCCAGATCCGGGTCTCGGCAATGCGCTCAATCTGCTCGCCGTACTCGCGCTTGCCGCCGAGAAATTGTTGCCCGGCATTCTTGCTGGTGAAGGCGAGAAATTTTGGTCGATATCTCATCATCGAGGCGGTGAGGCGGGCACGGGAAACCTCCGCCAGTTTCGACAAGGGTATTTCGTGGTCCATGCCGGAATGCGTTTTTACAAAATCCGTGAGACCAATCCGATGTCGCAGCAACTCACGGTACTGATGCGGCTGCAACAGCGCGGGCGTCAGCCCGGTCTCGCATAAGATCTTCCAGAACTTGTTCTGCTTGTGAGCGTAGTAGGCGCCTGCCAGAGCGGATGCGGTGCCGACCGCGGAACCGCACAGCACGATATCAAGCGACTCCTGCAGCAGATCCTGCAGAACATCCGGCGTAGCGGCGGTCATGTTATTGTTTCGCCCACACGATCCTGGCGACCCATGCGACGTCGGCAGCCGCGAAGCTGCGATCGGCATGATCCGCTTTGAGCGATTGCAATTCCAGCGTCCGCGCGGTGCGGCGTTTCAATTCGCCGATGGTCATTTCGCCGTCGTTGGTTTTCACCACCACGCGATCGCCGCGCCGGATCGGAGTTGCGGGCGAAACCACGATGATATCGCCGTCGCGATAGACCGGCCGCATCGCATCGCCGGAAATTTCCAGCGCATAGGCGTGCTCGTCGCTGGCGACAGGCAACGCCATCTCGTCCCGGGTTTTGCCGGCCGGAAAACCTTCCTCGTCGAAGGCGTCGCTGGCTCCGGCCTGGGCAAAGCCGAGCAACGGAATCGATTGCGTCTGCCGCGGGCTGTCACCGACCAACTGCACGAAATGGTCGAGCGAACTGGAGGTCGCGGCCAGCGCCTTGGCGATCGATTCGGTCGACGGCCAGCGCTCGCGGCCATCGGCGGTGACGCGCTTGGACTTGTTGAAGGTGGTCGGATCGAGTCCCGATTTTTTCGCCAGCCCCGAGGCCGACAATCCGGCGTGCTCGGCCAGCCGGTCCAGCGCGGTCCAGATTTGCTCATGGGTGAGCGTCCGCGGTGCTCTTGGAGGTCTGGCCATGGCGCCTGTCAGCAGGTCCTATCAGCTCAAAAGCTAGGAATTATTACCTTAAGTGCGGGGTTTTCACAATCGGGCCGCCCGGCCGGAAGGCCGCCCTTGAAGTACGCCGGTGCCGCCGATACGGTCGCCCGCAGATCCGGAAATTCTCCGGAAAAGCCCAAGAGACTCAACGACAAACAGGACGCTCGGCAAGTGCGCAGCATCTACAAGATTTGTTCCGCTTCGGCCTGGCGCGAGGCCGAGCGGCAGGGGGTGTACCGCGGCAGTGCCGACGATACCCGCGATGGTTTCATTCACTTTTCGACGGCGTCCCAGGTGATGGAGACGGCCCGTAAGCATTTCTTCGGCCAAACCGGACTGTTCCTGATCGAGACCGATGCCGACGCCCTGGGCGAGGCGCTGCGCTGGGAACCCTCGCGCAACAACGAGCTGTTCCCGCATCTCTATGGCGAGCTGGATCTTGGCGCGGTCACCCGTGTCCTCACCATGCACGCGCGGTCCGATGGGACCCACGACATCCCGGAGCTTATGCCGTGATCCGCGCCTTTGATGCGTTCTCGCTGCCGTTGCTGCGCTGGTTCGATCCGGAAGACGCCCATCGCATGGCGATCCAGGGCCTGCGGCTGCTGCCGCCGATGCGGCCGCGGCCGGATGATCCGAAATTGGCGGTACGGGCGTTCGGTCTCAATTTTCCCAATCCGATCGGCATGGCTGCGGGCTTCGACAAGAGCGCCGAGGCGCCGGATGCGCTGTTACGGCTGGGTTTCGGCTTTGTCGAAATCGGCTCGGTGACGCCAAAGCCGCAAGCCGGCAACCCGCGGCCGCGGCTGTTCCGGCTGGAACGCGATGAAGCGGTGGTCAACCGCATGGGCTTCAATAATGACGGTGCGGAAGTGGTGTTGCGGCGGCTCGCGGCGCGCGCCAACCAAGGCGGCATCGTCGGGGTCAATGTCGGCGCCAACAAGGATACCGTGGATCGCGTCGCCGACTATGTGCAGTTGATCGAGACCTTTGCGCCGGTGGCGAGCTACTTTACCGTCAATGTCTCGTCGCCGAATACGCCCGGCCTGCGCAATCTGCAGCAGGCGGCGGCGCTCGACGATCTCCTGGCCAAGGTGATCGATGCGCGCGAGCGGGTGCGGCAGAACGCCGGCGATTCACCGGTGCTGCTCAAGATCGCGCCGGATCTGAGCTTGAGCGAACTCGACGACGTCGTGCACATCGCGCGCTCGCGCCGGGTTGACGGCATGATCGTGGCCAACACCACGCTGGCGCGTCCCTCGACCCTGCGCGAGCGGGGCCGGATGGCGGAGCAGGGCGGACTGTCGGGACGGCCGCTGTTTCGATTGTCGACCCGCATGGTGGCGGAGACCTATGTGCGCGCCGAAGGCGCGTTTCCATTGATCGGCGTCGGCGGCATCGACACCGGCGGCGCCGCGCTGACAAAAATCCGCGCCGGCGCCAGCCTGATCCAGCTTTACTCGTCGCTGATCTACAAGGGCCTTGGCCTGGTCAACGACATCAAGCACGATCTGTCCTCGACCCTGCTGCGCACCGGGCGCGATTCGCTGTCCGAGATCGTCGGCGCCGATGCCGCGACGATTACCGCGGAGGACTGGCCGGTACAGTAGTTGCGTGCCGCGGCTCCTTCTCACCTCGCCCCGCTTGCGGGGAGAGGTCGACGCGCGCTCGGCGATGCGAAGCATCGTCCGGTGCGCGGCGGGTGAGGGGGCGTTTCTCCGAGTCAGACCTTGGAGAGACGCCCCCTCATCCCAACCTTCTCCCCGCACGCGGGGAGAAGGAGAAGCTCAGCGCCTGTCCGTAACTTGATCACATCTTGAACGACGCCTTCAACAGCGCCGGATAGCGCAGCGCTTCCAGGCCGCCGCGGGCGGCGTAGTGCACCAATAGCGCACCCCACAGGCCGGCATTGCCGAAAGAGCGCAGCGCGAACCAGGCGGACAGAAAAGCCAGCAGCGACAGGATCATCAGATTGCGCATGTCGCGCGCCCAGGTCGCGCCGATATAGACCCCGTCATAGGCAAAGGCGAACACGCCGAGCAGTGGCGCCGCGATGACGAACTTCAGATAATCGCGCGCGCCATGGCGGACCTGTTCGCTGGCGCTCATCATGTCGATCAGCGACGGCCCGAACAGCGCGAAGATCGCGCTGACAGCGACCGCGAAGCCAAAACCCCAGATCACCACCAGTCTCACAGCGCCCGAGAATCCATCCTTATCCCGCGCGCCATAGGCGCGGCCGCAGAGCTGCTCGGCGGCATTGGCGAGACCGTCAAGGAAGAAGGCGCTGATCAGCAGAAAATTGTTCAGCACCGCGTTCGCCGCCAGCGTCACATCGCCGGCGCGCGCACCCTGCGCGGTGAAAAACAGAAACGCCGTGATCAGCGACGCGGTGCGGATCATGATGTCGCGATTGACCGCCAGCATGCGCATCAGCTTGGTGCGATCGAACAGCGTCGCCCGCGGTACCGCGAATTGCCCCAGCGACAGCCGCCGCGCGATGATCACGCCGAGCCCAAGGCCGGTGGCTTCCGCGATCACGGCCGCGATCGCGGCCCCGGCAATTCCGAAGTCGAACACCAGCACCAGCAGCATGGTCGCGGCCATGTTGATGACGTTGATGGTGATCTGGGTCGCAAGCGCCAGCCGGGCGCGCGCCTGTCCGATCAGCCAACCAAGCACGACATAATTGCCGAGCGCCAGCGGCGCCGACCAGATCCGGATGATGAAGTAGGTTTTGGCGGCGCGTGTCACGCCCTCGCTGCCGCCCATGGCGCCCAGAAGTATTGCCGCAAGCGGAATTTGCAGCGCGATCAGGGCAGCGCCGATCACACCCGCGACGATGAAGCCGCGCACCAGGATGGCCCGGACTTCCCCGATTTCGCCCGCGCCGATCGACTGCGCGGTGAAGGCGACCGTGCTCATGCGCAGGAACGCGAACAGCCAGAACATGCAATCGAACAATACCGACGCCATCGCCACACCGCCGAGCAGCGTGGCGTCGCCGAGCCGCCCGATCGCGGTGGTCGAGACAATGCCGATCAGCGGCGTGGTCAGATTGGCGACCATCGCGGGGCCGGCGATGGCGAACACCTGCGCGGTCGTCACCCTGGATGCGCGATTGAATGATGAAGCGTCCACGTGTGTCCGACTATCCCCCTAGAGCTCTACGATCATGCCGTCATGCGCCGCGATGTGCTGGAGCGCATCCAGCCGTCCCAGCATATCGTCGCTCATATGCGTCAGGACCAGTCGCTTCGGCTTGATCTCCGGCAGACGGGCCTCAAGCGTCGTCAGGCTGAGATGGTTCTTGACGATCTTGTCGTGATAATAAGCTTCGGCGATGAACAGATCGGCCTCGCGCGCCAGCGGGATCAGCGTCTCCGTCCATTCGGTGTCGGCGCTGTAGGCGATGATGCGTCCCTCGGCCTCGATGCGATAGCCGAGAAACGGTCCGCCGGATTCGCCGTGGATCACCGGGTAGGGCGTCACTTTCACCGCGCCGAAGCTCTGCGTCTCCTCCGGCGCGAGCGTCACGACCGAGAGATCGAATTTCTGTTTTGTCTTCGATGAATGCTCGAACAGCGCTTCCATCACCTGCGGCAGTTTCCGCTCGATTCCCTCTGGGCCCGCGATCACCAACGGGCGCGTGCGGCGGGAAAATTGCGCGTCGAGCAGCAGGAACGGCAGGCCGACAAAATGATCGCCGTGGAAATGCGTGATCAGGATGAAGTCGATCGCGTCGCGCTCGATCCCGAGCCGCTTCAGCGCCGGCAGCGAGGATGCGCCACAATCGATCAGGAAATTGACGTGATCACCCTGGACGTGAAAGCAGGTATTATATCGGCCGCCGGAACCGAGTGCGTCGCCGCAGCCGACAAATTGCAATCGCATCGGCCGCTGTCCCGTCAATGAATCAGCGTGGGCGCGGCGTGCCGAATAGCCGCGACAACAGCCAGATCGGAATCACGATCACGGCGCCGAGCAGGAAGTAGCGCCACAGTCCGTTGATGGCGTCAAAGCCGAGATCCCAGATCCGCTGGAACAACAGGCGGATGCTGTGCACGATATTCCAGGGGTCGAAGCCGATTGCGGCCAGCACCACGCCGACCAGGATCGACAGCAGGATCAGCCGGAACGCCACCGCCAGCGGCGAGCCGCCGAGAAAACGGTGCATGCCGTCCTGGTTGCCCGGCAATTCCCTGGTATCGTTGGGCATTGTGATCTCCTGCACGAAGCTTCGGCCGCATTGTACTATGGCAGAGGGCAGATGGGGAACCCGTGATACGCCGTCAATGGCCGCTTTCCGTCGCTGCCATCTCATGTGCCGTTTCCGACTTGAGCATCCGCTCCAGCGTCTCCAGCCGGTCGGCCTCGCGCGGCGGCTTGTCCCAGCGCAGCCGGCTGATGCGTGGAAACCGCATCGCCACGCCCGATTTGTGCCGCGGCGACCGCGCCAATCCCTCGAAGGCGACTTCCAGCACCAGCCCTTGATCGGGCTCATGCACGACATGGCGCACTGGCCCGAATTTCTCCGTCGTGTTACGCCGTACGAAGCGATCGATTTGCAGCAGCTCTTCATCGGTGAAGCCGAAATACGCTTTGCCGACCGGCACTAACTGTTCGCCGTCCTCACCCGACGTCCAAACCCCGAACGTGTAATCCGAATAATAGGACGAACGCTTGCCGTGCCCGCGCTGGGCATACATCAAGACAGCGTCGATGATGTGCGGATCGTGCTTCCACTTCCACCATTGGCCCTTTGGCCGGCCGGGCAGATAGAGCGCGTCGCGGCGCTTGAGCATCACGCCTTCGACCGCTTCCGCGTCTTCCCCGGCACCGGCGCTGGCCGGATCGGCGCGCACCGATCTCAACGTTTCCCAGGAATCGAAAAGAATGGTCGGCGACAGATCGACACGGGGATCATCCAGTTTTTTGACAAAGGCTTCGAGCCGCTCACGGCGCTCGGCGAATGGCAGCTCGCGCAAGTCCGTATCGCCCTCGCTGAGGAGATCGTAGGCGCGCAGGTGAATCGGATAATCCTTGGTCAGTTTTGGTGACACCACTTTGCGATTCAAACGCTGCTGCAGCACATTAAAGGTTTGCACCCGACCGTCGCGCAGCACCAGTAATTCGCCGTCGATGGCGCCTCGCAGATGCAGCGACGGCAGCAAATCCGGAAAGCTTTTGGTGATATCCTCGCCGCTGCGCGAGTACAGACGCGTCAGGATGTGGCCGTGCTCGTCGCGGCCGCTGACCGCTTGGGCGCGAATGCCATCCCATTTCCATTCCGCGACGTAGGCGGACGCATCGAGATTAGCGAAGTCCGCGTCCTCGATCGCGTGCGCCAGCATCACCGGGCGAAACGGCGCAGGATCGAGATTGACCGGCTTGTCGCTGCGGCCTTCCAGCCAGGCGAACAGCTCGAGATAGGGCGGGGTGAGCCCGGGCCACATCAGTTCGATATCATGCGGATCCTTGTCGCCGAGCGCCGCAGCCGCGGTCTTGGCCAGCCGTGCCGAGATGCCAATCCGCATGGCACCGGTTACAAGCTTCAGCAGCGCCCAGCGGCCGGTCTCATCCAGTTCATCGAGCCAGCGCGCGAGTTGCTTCGGCAATTCGGTCTTGCCGAGCGTGCGCAGCGTGGTGACGACCTCGGTGAGGGTGGGAGGAGGCGGGTTGTTGTGCAGCGGCAGGCTCGCCTTCGGCCACATCAGCGCGACCGTCTCCGATAAATCGCCGACATAATCATACGACAGCGCGAACAGCACGGGATCGGTGCGGTCGGCGATCAGGTCGCGGATCAGGCCGGGCTTGGCGTGCTTGAACGACAGCGCGCCCGTCAGGGCCGCGAGCGCGTAGCCACGATCGGGATCTTCCACCGCGCGAAAATAGCTGGTGATCAGCCGCAGCTTGTTGTTGCGGCCGGGCTCGTAAGCGAGGCGATCGAGCAGTTCGGCGAAGCGGTTCATGCTTCAGCCTCAGCCACCGGTGCTTCGCCTTCATCCTCATCGCCATAACCGACGAGGTCGAGCGGCCGTGCCGCAAGGCCTTTTGCCTTGCACCAATGCACCAGCGCGTCTTCTTGCCCATGGGTGACCCAGATCTCGCCGGCGCCGGTGGCGTCGATAGTCGCGGTCAGGCCGTCCCAGTCGGCGTGATCCGAAATCACCAGCGGCAATTCGACGCCGCGCTGGCGAGCGCGTGCCCGCACCCGCATCCAGCCGGAGGCAAAGGCGGTGACGGGATCGGGGAAACGTCTGGTCCAGACATCCGATGTGGCCGACGGCGGCGCGAGCGTGATGGTGCCGGCGAGATCAGCTTTCCTGACACCCTTGACGGCGCGCAACTCGCCGAGCGTGATGCCGCGGCTTTGATAATAATGCGTGATCTTTTCCATCGCGCCATGAAGATAAATCGGCGCGTCGTAGCCGGCCGCGCGCAACAACGCGATCACACGCTGCGCCTTTCCGAGCGAGTAGGCGCCAACCAGATGCGCGCGCTCGGGAAACAGCGCCGCCGACGCCAGCAATTTTTTCACCTCGTCAGCGGCATCGCCGTGGCGAAACACCGGGAGCCCAAACGTGGCCTCGGTGATGAAGACGTCGCACGGCACTACTTCGAACGGCGCGCAGGTCGGATCCGGCGCGTCCTTGTAGTCGCCGGAGGCGACGATGCAGGTGTCCTTGCAGCTAACCGCAATCTGCGCCGAGCCCAGCACGTGACCGGCGGGGTGAAACTTGACCCTGACGTCGCCGAGCCTGATCTCCTCGCCGTAGGCGATAGCCTGCGTTCTGCCGGCGAAATTGTCGCCGTAGCGCAGCCGCATCATGTCGAGGGTTTCCCGGGTCGCCAGCACCGCGCCATGCCCGGGCCGGGCGTGGTCGGAATGACCGTGGGTAATGACCGCGCGCTCGACCGGCCGCACCGGATCGATATGAAAGCCGCCGGGTTTGCAGCAGAGGCCGGCGGCCACGGGCATCAGGATGTCTTGCGGGCGCATATTGGTTATATAGGCAGGGTTGATCTCATTTTTAGACGTCCTGCGCGGGCTTGACCGTGCGCATCCATCTCGCGAACGTAGATTCCATGCCCGCCCGCTTGTTCCTGTCCTCCGGCGATATGATTGCTGACCGCCGGTTCGAATTCGCCCGCGATCTGCAATTGAAGGGCGATCTGGTCGCCGCGGCCGATCTGCTGCTACAGGCCACGGAGCTCGCGCCCAATTTCGCCTCGGCCTGGTTCACGCTGGGCGAACTGCGGGAACAGCTCGGGGAACGCGACGCGGCGGTCACGGCGTTTCGCCGGGCCTGCGCCGCGGACTCCGATGACCGACACGGCGCCAGCCTGCGCTTGATGCGGCTGGGCGCGGCAGCCGTGGCCTCGATGCCGCAGGCCTATGTACAGACGCTGTTCGATCAATACGCGCCGCGCTTCGAGGCCGCTTTGGTCGATGATCTCGGCTATCGCGGTCCGGCGCTGCTGTTCAAGGCGGTGCTGTCGGTTCGCGCCGGTGCGCGCAAGCCCGCCTTCTTCAAGCGTGCGATCGATCTCGGCTGCGGCACCGGTCTGGCGGCAACCGCGTTCGCCAGGGACGTCGATCGCTTCATCGGCATCGATCTGTCGCCGCGCATGATCGAGCGGGCGCGCGCCACCGGCCGTTATGCCGAACTGGAAGTGGCCGACATGGTCGAGGGTTTGCGCAGCAAGCTCGATGCCAGCGCCGATTTGATTCTGGCCGCCGACGCCATGGTCTATGTCGCCGATCTCGCGCCGGTGCTGGGTGAGATCACGCGCGTGCTGGCGCCGGGCGGCTTGCTTGCCTTCACGGCGGAAACCCATCAGGGCGATGGCGTTCGGATCGGCCAAGGATTGCGCTACGCCCATGGCGAGCCTTACGTGCGCGCGCAGGTCGCAGCCGCCGGCCTCGAACTGGCGCAATGCGAGGATCTATCGGCCCGCAACGAGGACAATGTTCCGGCGCCTGGCCTTGTGGTGGTTGCGACCAAAATGTGAGGCGAGATAGCGTCGGGCGCACGAAACGTGCGACGACGTTGCGTTGCGAAATCTGAAATTCGCGCTTGCCGATCCCGCGGGAATGTACCTCAATGCATGCTCTAGGGAGAAACAAAACAATGAACAACCGACAGACGCGGCGCGAATTCGGCGCCACCGCTCTTGCGACAATTCTCGCTTCCACCGTAGCAGCGCCTTATGTCCGTGCGGCGGAAAAAAAGTACGATCCGGGCGCCAGCGATACCGAGATCAAGCTCGGGCAGACCATTCCGCACAGCGGCCCTGGTTCGCTCTATGGCGTGCTCGGCCGGGTCGGCGAAGCCTATTTTCAGTCGCTGAACGAAAAGGGCGGTATCAACGGCCGCAAGATCAACTTCCTCACCCTGGATGACGCCTACAGCGCGCCGAAATGCGTCGAGGCGACGCGGCGGTTGGTCGAGCAGGAAGAAGTGCTGGCGCTGTTCGGCTCGCTCGGCACCGCGCCGCAGACCGCGGTGCATAAATATCTCAATTCCAAAGGCGTGCCGCAGCTGCTGCTCAACACCGGCGCGTCGAAATGGAACGATCCAAAGAACAACAAATGGACCATGGCGGGTCTGCCGCTGTATCCGACCGAAGCGCGCATTCTCGCCAGGCACGTCGTGGCCGTGAAGCCGAATGCCAAGGTCGGCATCCTCTACCAGAACGACGACTTCGGCCGGGACTTCCTCGGTCCGTTCAAGAAGGTTCTGGAAGACGCCGGCGGCACCGCCAAGGTGATCATGGAGCAGACCTATGACCTGACCGATCCGACGGTCAATTCCCAGCTCATCAACCTCTCGAAATCCGGCGCGGACGTTTTTTACAACATCACCACCGGCAAGGCGACGTCGCAATCGGTCCGCCGTGTGGCCGAGCTCGGCTGGAAACCGCTGCAACTGCTGTCGGCGGGATCGGTCGGCCGCTCGATCCTCAGCGCTGCGGGCTTCGAAAATGCCGCCGGCATCGTTGCCATCAGGTATTCCAAGGAAGCCGGACCGGGCCGCTGGGAAAAGGATCCGGACGTGATCGCGTTCGAGACGTTGCGCAAGAAATATCTGCCGACCGTCGATCCCGACAACACCATTGCTTATGCCGGTTACGGCCAGGCGGTCTCGATGGGCGAAATCCTGCGCCGCTGCGGCGATGAACTGACCCGCGCCAACGTGCTGAAGCAGGCGAGCACGCTGGCCGGCTACCACTCGCCATTCTTCCTCGACGACATCAATTACAGCTACACGCCCGACGACTACTCGCCGATGAAAACGCTGCACATCTCGATCTTCGACGGCAAGGATTGGCAGATTTCTGAAAAGGCGGTCTCGGAGTAGGCGTTTCTGTTGCTTCCATACTCTGAGTTCGTCATGCCCGGGCTTGTCCCGGGCATCCACGTCTTGGCGGACGTAAAGCAAGAAAGACGTGGATGGCCGGGTTAAGCCCGGCCATGACGGTGTGGGCTGTCAAGAGGGGCGAGGTAAGCAAGTGCCGCCCCTCGACGAACCGGTCGCGAAGACTTAGCTCTTGGGCGTGCCGCCCCTTAGCTCGCCTGTTCCCTCAACTGACAATGCTGCCCTGCTGCCGGACCATTTCCGCCGCTGGTTTTTCGCGCGTGGCTGGTCGCCCCGCGAACATCAGTTGACGCTGCTCGCCAAAGCCCGCGACGACCGCTCGGCGCTGTTGATCGCGCCGACCGGCGCCGGCAAGACGCTGGCGGGTTTTCTGCCGACCTTGGTCGAGTTGTCGTCTTCTTCAACCGAGGGCCGGGGAGCGACTTCAAAGGAACGCGCCGGCAATGTGATCTCCACCGGTCGCGGCGTGCAGCGATCTCGCGGCCTCCACACCCTCTACATTTCGCCGCTGAAAGCGCTCGCGGTCGATATTGCGCGCAATCTGGAGACGCCGATCGCCGAGATGGGGCTGCCGATCAAGGTCGAGACCCGCACCGGCGACACGCCGGTGTCGCGGCGGCAACGGCAGCGGCGCTACCCGCCGGATATCCTGCTGACCACGCCCGAACAATTGGCGCTGCTGTTGTCATCCGATGACGCGCCATTTCTGTTTTCCTCGCTGAAGCGCATCGTGCTTGACGAATTGCATGCGCTGGTGACCTCGAAGCGCGGCGATCTGCTCTCGCTTGGGCTGGCGCGGCTGTGGCGGTTGGCGCCAGAGCTGCGCGCGATTGGCCTGTCCGCAACGGTGGCCGAACCGGAATCGCTGGCGCGGTTTTTGGTTCCGCAACGCGATGGTAATGTCGAAGCCGCCGACATCGTTATCGCCGGCGGCGCGGCGGAACCTGTCGTCGAAATGCTCGACACCAAAGAGCGACTGCCCTGGGCCGGTCATTCCGCGCGCCACGCGCTCGGCGAGATCTACGATTTGATCAAGGCCAACAAGACCACGCTAGTATTTGTCAACACCCGCAGCCAGGCCGAGATGCTGTTCCAGGATCTGTGGCGCATGAACGACGATGCGCTTGCGATTGCGCTGCATCACGGCTCGCTCGATGTCGCGCAGCGCCGCAAGGTCGAGGACGCGATGGCGGCGGGCAAATTGCGCGGCGTGGTCTGTACCTCGTCGCTCGATCTCGGGGTCGATTGGGGCGATGTCGATCTCGTCATCAATATCGGCGCGCCCAAGGGATCCTCGCGGCTGATGCAGCGGATCGGCCGCGCCAATCACCGCATCGACGAAGCTTCGCGTGCGGTGCTGGTGCCGGCCAATCGTTTCGAGGTGCTGGAGTGCCGGGTGGCGATCGACGCGATCGCAGAAAATGCGCAGGATACCCCGCCATTGCGAATTGGCGCGCTGGACGTCTTGGCGCAGCACGTGCTCGGCCGCGCCTGCGGCGAGCCATTTCTGGCCGATGATCTTTATCGGGAGGTGCTGACGGCCGCGCCGTATTCGGGTTTGGCCCGAAGCGATTTCGATGATGTGGTCGATTTCGTCGCGACCGGCGGTTACGCGCTGAAAACCTATGAGCGCTTTGCACGCATCAAGCAGGACAAGCAGGGCCGCTGGCGCGTCGCCAATCCGCGGGTGCGGCAAAGCTATCGGCTCAATGTCGGTACCATCGTCGAGGACACCATGCTGAAGGTGCGCCTCGTCCGCTCGCGCGGCGGTGGTTCGGGTTCCACCGGCGCGCTCGCACGTGGTGGGCGGATGCTCGGCGAAATCGAGGAAGCCTTTATCGAGGGTCTCGTGATCGGCGACACCTTTGTGTTTGGCGGCGAAGTGGTGCGCTACGAGGCGCTCGCGGAAGATCAGGTTTACGTCTCGCGCGCCAATGACAAGGACGCCAAGGTACCATCCTACATGGGCGGCAAGTTTCCGCTGTCGACGTACCTCGCCGAACGGGTCCGCCGATTGCTCGACGACAAGCGCGCATGGGCAGCGCTGCCCGACCAGGTGCGCGACTGGCTGTCGCTGCAGAAGGATTTTTCCAGGGTGCCGGGCGTGCGCGAATTATTGGTGGAAACCTTTCCGCGCGCCAACAAGCATTACCTCGTCTGCTATCCCTTTGAAGGTCGGCTGGCGCACCAGACGCTCGGCATGTTGCTGACCCGGCGGATGGAACGCGCCAAGGTTCGGCCGCTTGGCTTCGTCGCCAATGAATATGCACTGGCGGTCTGGGGCCTTGGCGACATGTCGTTCATGATCCGGCACGGCAAGCTCGACCTCAACGCGCTGTTCGATCCGGATATGCTGGGCGACGATCTCGAGGCTTGGCTTGCCGAATCCGCACTGATGAAGCGGACCTTCCGCACCTGCGCTGTGATCTCCGGCCTGATCGCGCGGCGCTTTACCGGCGAGGAGAAAAGCCGCCGCCAGGTGCTGTTCTCGACCGATTTGATCTACGACGTCTTGCGCAAACATCAGGCCGACCACGTGCTGTTGCGGGCGGCAAGGGCCGATGCGGCGACCGGGTTGCTCGATCTCAAGCGGCTCGGTGACATGCTGTCGCGGATCCAGGGCCGGATCGTGCACCGGGAACTCGATCACGTTTCGCCACTGGCGGTGCCGGTGATGCTGGAAATCGGCCGCGAGTTAGTTTATGGCGAAGCATCCGACGAGTTGCTGGCGGAAGCGGCCTCCGAACTCGTCAAGGAGGCGACAGGATAGAACGTGACGGCAGCGGCGCAATCTTCAGGGGATGATCAGACCGTGCGCGCGTCGACCGTTACGATTGCCGATGTGGTGCTGCTCGCCGATCTCTCCGGCGCGCTGTTCTGGGAAGAGCAGCGCCTGCTGGTCGTCTCCGACCTGCATCTGGAAAAGGGTTCCAGCTTTGCCGCGCGCGGCGTGCTGCTGCCGCCATACGATACGGTAGCGACGCTGAGCCGGCTTGCCGCCGTCATTGCCCGCCATGACCCGCGCATGGTGATCGCGCTCGGCGATAGTTTTCATGACGGCAACGCTCATCACCGGCTGTCGCAGCCCGATCGCGAGGCGCTGACTGCGATGCAAATACGGCGCGACTGGATCTGGATTTCGGGCAATCATGATCCGGCATTGCCGTCCAATCTCGGCGGTGTGGTCGCCAGCGAAGTCGCGATTGGCCCGATCGCCTTTCGGCATGAGCCGACCGGAGCCTCCGGCGAAATCGCCGGCCATCTGCATCCGAAGGCGCGGGTCTCTACCCGCGGACGCTCGACGGAGCGGCGCTGTTTTGCCAGCGACGGCGAGCGCGCGGTGATGCCGGCATTCGGCGCCTATACTGGCGGCCTGAACATCCGCGATGCGGCGTTCGCCAAGATTTTTGGATCGCCGGGGTTTCTGGCGCATGTGCTGGGCGACAGCCGAATGCACACCATCGCCGCGTCAAGGTGCTATTGAGGGAGCGACCATGCTGCCTTCGTTACACGATGACTTCGTCGTTTCGTACGAGGTGAATTGCGAGGTCCGCCAAATCAAACTTCACACAAAGCCCGATCGCAGAGATCCTGCGAAACGGGAACAGCGGCCACGTACCATCGTTTTTAATGGCGTCGAGGGGTACCAGTTCGAGGACGATGCATTCGGAAACATCATCTTCTCGCTTAAGTCCGTTTCCATTGAACAGGTACTCGCAGACTATGGCGCCCGGATCGCGGATTCTTATCGTATGTCGGGAGCTCCAGGCCCGTGGGCGAGCGATCTGGTCTCTGCGGCACAAGTGCTCACGGCAAAAGACGTTCAAGGCTTTGTTCTAAGTTCGTCGTATGGCCTTTCTGGCTGGATTCTTGCCAAAGAGGCCTTGGTTGAGCAAGCGTAGCAACGCTGCGTTCTACGCCGCCTTCGCCTGCACGTTGTCGCAAAACTCCGCCAATCGATCGGCTAGCCGCAAGGTTGCAGGGCTGGCGTCGGGGGCGGCCATCAGCGCGACTTCAGTCTTGTCGATCGGGGCAAAGCCGTCCTTGGCGGTGAGCACACGATGGTCGGCCTGGATCGCCATTTCAGACAGAATGCTGAGGCCAAGGCCGGCGGCGACCGCGGCCTGGATGCCGGACAGGTTGGAAGACGTATAGGCCATGTGCCAGGACCGGCCGGCGCTTTCGATCGCGTGGATGGCGCGGGTGCGATACAGGCAGCCGGAGGGAAAGCCGATCAGCGGCACCGAGGAAATTTTCGGATCGATCGGATGGCTCCTGCTGGTGATCCAATGCACGCGCTCCGGCCACACGGCGATCCCGCCTTTTTCGTTGGCGTCGCGCTTGACCAGCGCCAGATCGATTTCGCCGCGTTCGAGGTCGCGGCGCAGATAAACGCTCTGATCGGCGCGCACGTCGAGCCGCAATCCGGGATGTGAGCGCGAGAAGGTGGCGAGCAATTTGGTCAATCGATAGGCTGCGAAATCCTCGGGGATGCCCAGCCTGACCGCGCCTTCGCTGCCGGGACGCGCCATCACGTCGCGGGCTTCTTCGGCGAGCGATAACAGCCGCCGCGCATAGGACAACAGCCGTTCGCCGGCCTCGGTCGGCGTCACGTCCTTGCCGGAGCGATTGAGCAGCGGCTGGCCGACATCGTCTTCCAGCCGCTTGATCTGCTGGCTCACGGTGGATTGGGTGCGGTGAACGCGTTCGCCGGCGCGGGTAAAACCGCCGGCATCGACTACCGAGATGAAACTGCGGAGCAATTCCAGATCAAACATGGGATTTTCCTATCCCTGAAGTATTCATTTTTCCACTGATAGTCAGTTTATCATTTAATTTCCAAATATCAAGGCGGGGGCCTACATGGGACGCAACGGCTTTCCAGAGGATTTCCCATGTCGCTCGCTCCATCGATCGCGGTTCCCCGCACCGGGTTCAATCCGCTGCCGCTCTACATCGGGCTGTTCTGCCTGCTCTGGAGCTTCGCCTTCGTCGCCGGCAAGATCGGCGTCACCGATTGCCCGCCGCTGATCCTGCTCACGGCGCGGTTCTCGCTGGCGGGAATGCTGATTCTTGGCATCTCCGCGCTGCGCGAGGAAAAGTGGCAGATCACCTGGCGGGACGCCGCGGTGTTCGCGATCCTCGGCGTCGCCAACAATGCGCTGTATCTCGGGCTCGGCTACACCGGGTTGAAGACGGTCTCCGCCGGGCTCGGCGGCCTGATCGTCAGCGCCAATCCGGTATTCACCGCGGCGCTGGCCGCCCTGTTCCTTGGGGAGAGCCTGACCTGGCGCAAGGTCGCAGGCTTGCTGCTCGGGATCTCCGGCGTCGGCTTCATCGTCTGGCACCGCATGTCGGTCGGCACCGACAGCCTGCACGGCATCCTGTTCACGCTGGCCTCCCTGGCGTCGATCGTGGTCGGCACCATCCTGTTCAAGGTGCTGGCGCCAAAGGGCAGCCTGTGGATCGGCAATGGTGTGCAGAATCTCGCCGGCGGTCTGGCGCTGCTGCCGGTTGCGCTTACCTTGTCCAGCGTCAGCGACGTCGTGCCCAGCGCACGGCTATTGGGCGCGTTTGCCTTTCTGGTGCTCGGCGGCTCGATCCTGGCTTATCTGCTCTGGTTCCATCTGTTGAAGGTGTGCGGCGCGACCGCCGCTAGCGCCTATCACTTCCTGATGCCACCGCTCGGTATGTTGTTCGCCTGGATGGTGCTCGGCGAGCACGTCGAGACCCGCGATCTCCTCGGCATTATCCCGGTCGCGTTCGGCATTTATCTCGTCACGCGTACCGCCGCCGTGCGGAAGTAAGGAGGCCTGGTCTAATCCTTCCGGAACACGATCGAGGCCATCCAGCCGGTCATCAGCGCCATGAACGCGGTGGCGAGCCCATAGATAAAACCGTTCTGGCGGGCGGTGGTCGCGACGAACTGCTCGAAGCCGACCTTGACGATTTCGAAGCTGGTGACGGTCTGTGTCACCAGCGCACCATCAGCGAATAGTTTGATCTCGACGTCATAGCGTCCGATCGGCACCTCCGCGGGCAACGGAATTTCGGTGCGGAACAACGTCGGCGTCAGGAAGGTCACCGCTGATGTCGCCTCGCGATACAGCCCGTGTTCGGAACGCAACCGGACAAAGGCGCTACGGAACGCGTCGTTCGGCACCACGTCGGCGTAATCGGGCCCGACGCGCTGGGTCAGCAGCACATTGTTGAGGCCGAGCTGCTGCCGGCGCTGGACTTCCGGCGAGGCGATGGCGTCGAACGGCCGATTGGAGAATTGCGCCAGATAGGTCGGCACCTGCAGGAACTGGCGGTAATCGGTGTTGATCCAGATCCCGAATTTACGCTCCTTGCGCCGCGTCACCATGTCGGCGGGCGGACCGCTGACGGTGACCACGAGATCGTAGGCCTTGCGGGTCGCGGGCGTGGAGGCATCCTTTTCGACCGAACCGAATAGCACCAGCTCGTCGCCGGAATAATTCGGCGTGACCGTGACCCGCTGGTTGGAGACCGATACGATCAGTCGCTCCGCATGCGCAGGGCCAGCGGCGGACATCGCGCTCAACACAAACGCAGCGGCCATGGTTGCGAGGGAAGGGCGCGTGATCATCCGCCGTCTCCGGTTTCCCGGATGGTGAAGAGATCGTCGGGCTTGATGCCGAGCTCAATTGCGAAGCGGATGCCGACAGCGAGAATCAGCAGCCCGAGCAGCAGCCGCAGATGCTCGCCGCGGATCTTCTGGCCGGCGCGGGCGCCGAACTGCGCGCCGGTGACGCCACCGACCATCAGGATCAGCGCCAGCACGGCATCGACCAGATGGTTGGTGACCGCGTGCAGCATGGTGGCGAACACCATGGTGACCAGCGTCAGCACCATCGAGGTGCCGATCACGGTCGAGGTCGGCACCCGCAGCAGATAGATCATGATCGGGACCAGGATGAAGCCGCCGCCAATGCCCATCACCGCGCCGATGAAACCGATGAGCAGGCCGACCGCGATCACCGGGATCACGGACAGGTAAATCTTGGAGCGCTTGAAGCGGATCTTCAGCGGCAGGCCGTGGATCCAGCTATGGCTGCCCGGGCGGCGCAGCGAGGCGGCGCCGCCGCGCCGCGTCCGCATGATGGCGCGCAGGCCTTCCCAGAACATCGCCGCGCCGACGGCGGTCAGCAGCACGACGTAGGACAGCGCGATCATCAGATCGAGTTGGCCGAGCGCGCGCAGTTGTGTGAAGGTCCAGACCCCGAGCGCGGTGCCGATCACGCCGCCGCTCAGCAGCACTATGGCCAGCAGCGGATCGATGGCGCGGCGACGCCAGTAGAAAATCGCGCCGGAAAACGATGAGGCGGCGATGTGGCTCGCCACCGAGGCGACCGCGACCGCCGGCGCAATGCCGACGAAGATCAACAGCGGCGTCATCAGGAATCCGCCGCCGATGCCGAACATGCCCGACACGAAACCAACCGCCGCACCCATCGCGAGGATGAGGAATACATTGACCGGAATGTCGGCGATCGGGAGGAAAAGTTGCACGCGCGTTTATTTCGGAATGAGCCCTGAGGCTGGCCGAAACCGCCCACGGCATGGTTTCTTCGGGAGCGCGGGTCAATCCGCGCCCCTGCATAACCGAAATTGCCATTGTGAGGGGCTAAAGGATACGCCGCAGGCGGCTTTTTTTGCCGCAGCTGCCGCGCACCTTCCGACGTGGTGAATAATTCAGATTAACGCGCCGCCGATGCCGTGCGCTTTGCGGCAATCAGCTTTGCCGTGGGCTTGGCCGTGTTGGCCTGCCCCGGTGCCGTGTCCCAACCGCCGGCTGGGGTCGCCACGTTGATCGCATCGTCGGGCTGCGGTTCCGGCGTGAAGGTCTGGATCGCGAGCTTCGCCGCCGCCAGGGACTGGGGATCGAGCTTTTTCGCGACGTCGTCACGCTTGTGCCCGGCGTCGGCGTCGCCCTGCGCGGCCGCCAGACTGAACCACTTGAAGGATTTGGCGAGATTCTGTTCGACGCCAATGCCGCGGGCATAGAGGATGCCGAGGTTGAACTGGCTGTCCGCGACGCCGCGATCGGCCGCCTTGCGGAACCATTGCGACGCGCTCTTGTAGTCGGCGCCCTTGCCGCCGCCATCGGCGTCGAGCACCGCGAGATTGTGCATCGCCTTGGCGTTGCCGCGCTCGGCCGCCTGCATGTAATAGCGGCGCGCGATATCGGTATCCTTCTTCACGCTCAGGCCCTTTTCATAGAGCGTCCCGAGCCGGAAGATCGCCGGCACCACGCCGGCTTGCGCCGCGCGGTCGTACCATTTCGCCGCTTCGTCGAAATTCGAAGCAACGCCTTTGCCCTCGGCGTAGCGCACACCGATTTCATAGGCGGCGGCGGGGTCGCCCTTGAGCGCCGCGGACCGCAGCACCGGGCCGCCGATTGCGTCCGGCAACCGTTCGGTCGCGGGGATCTGCACCAGGCCGAGCTTTGCGCTCACGGGTGCGGGCTGCGTCGGAATCGAGCCGGTGATGTCGCTCGCCGGCGCAGGCGAGCTTGCGGGCGCGGTCGGGGTCGCGGCCTGAGGAATCGCGACCGAGGCGCCGCTGCCGGAGCTATCCGGGACGATCGGGACCATGTTGTTGAACGACTGCCGGCCGATCGGCGTCGGCGCGGTCATCGACGGCATCGCGGACGCCGGCGCGGCCGGTTGGGCCGCGGGCGTTGCGGGCGGTTGAACCTGGACCGGCGGCTCGCTCGAACTCTCTGCTGAAGGTATCTGCAATACGCTGCCGCCATCGAGCAGCGTCATCGCCATCTTGAAGGTGCCGAGCACGATCACGACCACGCTCGCGCCGACCAGCAGCGAGCGAATCTTCGAGGTGATCGTCGAGACTTCCTTGTTGCCGGTAGCGGTTGCGCCGGCAGCCTTCATTTGGGCGGCCGCGGCCTTCTTGCTGGCCTTGATGGCGGCTTTGGTCGGGGGCTGGGCGGCTTGCGCAGCCTGGGCGGCGCGGCGCGCAGCGGCAATGAAGCTCGATGCCGTCGCAGGCTCAGGCTTTCCGGGCGCGATTTCGCTGAGGGCGTTCTCTGACGCTGCAATACGCTCCGAGGGTGACGCCGTCCGTCCGGTCGGCCGCGTTCCCGGCTCGAGCGGATGATCGGGCGGCAGTTCCGGGGCGATCGCCGCGCGCGCAGGTTTGGCGTGCGGCTCGAGGATCTCGCTGATCGCGCGCGGCGCCACGGCGGCGATCGCCGGCGGCGCTGCTGATACAGCGGCATGGAATTCGCGCGGCGCGGCGGCGAAATGCGCTTCGCTGGCGGCGGGATTGGGCAATTCCGGCTTCGGCTGCGGCGGCATCGCGATGCGCGCAGGCGGGGCCTCGACTATTTCGGCTGCCGGTGCGGCATGACGGAATGCTGCTTCCGGCTCCGGTGGCGCAACCGGCGCCGAACGCACGTTGCGCAAATCGCCTTCGATCATCGCCAGACGATCGACTACATGGCCGAGCGTGCTGTGAACCGCTTCGAGCAAATCCTGGGTGTGGCGATCGCGCTCGGTCTGGCTGTAACGGATATCGGACAATTCGCGTTTGACGATATCGGCAATGCCGGGGTCCGGCTGCGGCGATGCAACGTTGCGGCCGTTCTCGGTCAAGGCAGCGAAGTTCGCTTGCTGGTTTTCGAGGTGGCGCAGGACGTCCTGCAGGCCGTCCTCGACGCGGGAGAGATTGCCGCCGCCGCGATGATCGCTGGACATTTCGAGGCGCTCGAGCAGATACGACACGCGCTGCTCGAGATGGGCGAAGGCGGATGCGTTATCGTTGCCGACCGGCATGCGATCGAGCCGCTCGGACAGCCCCCGCAGTGCGTTTTCCAGCTGCTCGGTGCTGGCGGGCATCGCCGGCCGTTCGCGGCTTTCCAGGGTCGACGTCAGCGCGGCGATGCGCTGTTCGAGGATCGCAAACAAATCGCTGTTGTTTGCCTGTCCAAGCTGGTCGACCTTGGACGCCAGTGTGCGCACGTCGTCGGACAGCCGCACCAGCGCATCGTTGGAGGCAACGTTGGAAACGATCGCGCGAAGCGCGGCGATCGCGGTTTCGAGCTGGCGGACCGTGGCGGGATCTTCGTTGCTGCGCAGGATCAAATCGAGCTTGGCGCCGAGATTGCGGATCGCCTCGTCATAACCGGCGAGCTGTTCGGCCGGCGTCAACGAGCCCAGCACTTCACGGATTTCGCTCAGCGCACGTTCGATGCCGGCCAAGGTCTGGCCGTCGGTGCCGTTCTGGCGGGTATCGTCGATGCGGCGCGACAGCGAACGGATTTCGTTCTCGATCAATTCGATCGCCCGGCGCGGCATCGCCTCGGTAATGGCGGCGCGAATCTCGGCCAGTTCGCTGCGGAATGCCGCAATCGATTGTTCGGTGACGTCGGGGCGCTGCAACGCCTCGATCTGGCTGGTGATCTTGAACAGATGGCGCTCGAGCGACGAGAAATCCGGTCCTGGCGCCGCGGGCGGAGGCGGAGGAGGCGCCATCGCGGGTGCCGCCGGCAGGCTAGGCGCGATCGGCGGCGCGCGGCGCGACGACATCGTGCGCGGTGCGACATTATCGAGTTCGTTCTGGCGCGCTGCGATTTCCGCGATCGCCGAATCAAACGACGCCGGGCTGATCGGCGGCGACGGGCGATAGACCTGGGCCGCCGCGCGCTCGACCATCTCGGCCTGGCGCTGCTTGTCATGGACCGGAGCGGGTGCAGGTGCGGGATTCGAGATCTGGGCGAGCCGCGCATCGAGCCGCGAGATGGCGTCGTTCAATTGCCGGGCGACGGCGGGCGCGCCGCGGGACGCATCGTTGCGCGGGGTGTCGTTGCGCTGGGGCGGCCGTGAAATCTGTTCGATCTGGCGGGTAATGGAATCCAGCCGCTGGTGGATGTCGGCGACGTCACGCGTTTCCTTGGCGTAGGTCTGGCTCGGCGCGGGCTGACTGGAGGCTGGTGGCCGCGCCCGGAAACTGGAAGGCGCCGTTTCGCCGATGGTGGAATTCAACCAGTCGCTCAGCGACATGCCAGCCCGGCGCGCGGCAGCTTCCGCCCGCTCGCGAACAGATGGATCGATGCCGTCAACACTCCACGATACGCGCGAATTCATGCTCTGATCCGGTTTCGACCCCGGCGCCACCCATTGCGCCCTCAGTCTCCCCGCGCGTCCCAATTGAATAGACAATCGAATTCCGCGCAGGTCGTCTGCCTCAAGCACTGACTTTTTCGCGTTACGGTAAATAACGGGTTAAGGAATTGGGCGCGCTGCCCTAAAAGTTACCTGTTGGACGGCCGGACCGGTTCCATTGGGCTCCGGCAAAGCGATTTTGGGCCGGGATCGCGGGCTGTTTCTCAGCCGTTATTGTCGTGCCGGCGGCTGTCCAGGGACAGGACATCGGTGGGATGGGCGATCGCGGACAAGGCTTCTAGGGCCTCTTCGCACCACTCCGCCACGTTGCGTTCGTGACGAAGCCCGATGCGAAGTCCGAGCAGCTTGCCGGTGTCGGCGGGCGATGCCGTGCCGTCCGGGAAGCGCTTGTTGAGAATGCGTTCGAACCGAGCGAAGCGGTCGCGGTGGTACTCCAGCCGCGCCATCAGGTCGTCGCGCAACGGCTCGATATCGACGCTGTCGAGCGCGTAAAGCCGCACCAAAAGATCGTCCTTGATCGAGGCCGGGCTGCTTGGCCGCGCGGCCCAGTGCCGCAATGCCGCCTTACCCTCTGGCGTGAGAGTGTAGACCATCTTGTTGGGCTTGCCGGATTGCACGACTTCGCGGCCCTGGATGTGGCCGCGGTCGCGCAGCCGCGAAAGCTCGCGATAGATCTGCTGGTGGTCGGCCTTCCAGAAAAAGCCGATCGATGAATCGAACGTCTTGGCGAGCTCATAGCCCGTCATCGGACGTTCGGTCAGGCATGCGAGGATTGCGTCACCGAGCGCCACGTCGCTCACGTCCTTCTGGTTGAAAGTATCCTTGACTTTATGCGCATCGGCGCATATGCGTCAATATGCATATTGATCGGCTCGTGCCCGGGCGCATCGATGCCGGGCATGGGCTTTTAGCCCCCAGGAGGTGTGACCATGACTGGCCTCGACAAATGGTACGGCTACATGAAGTCCCACGATGGCGCCGCGCTCTGGGATCTGCTTCACCCCGACGCGGTGTTTGAAAGTCCGGTGGTGCATACGCCGCAGCGCGGGCGCGAGATCACGTTCAAATATCTGTCGAGCGCGGAGAAGGTACTGGGTGGCGCGGGCTTCGCTTACATCGGCGAGTGGCGCAGCGACACCGGCGCGGTGCTCGAATTCGAAAAAGAGATCGACGGCATCAAGATCAACGGCGTCGACATCATCACGTTCGACGCGGAGGGCCGGATCACGCATTTCAAGGTGATGGTGCGGCCGCTCAAGGCGATCAACCTGCTGCATCGGCTGATGGGCGAACAGCTTGCGGCGCAGTGACGCCGTTGACATCACGATAGTGACTGGCCTGGAACCCGGAAACAGCTAAGGTCCATTTCAGCAACTCAACGCGTGTCGCCTCTCGAAATTTCGCTTCATCCATCAACGCATCTGCCCTGCCGGGAGAACACCATGCCGATCTACAAGGCGCCTTTGGAAGACGTCAATTTCCTGCTCAACGATGTGTTTCAGATCGACCGCTACGACAACCTTCCGGGCTTCAGCGATGCCTCCGCCGACGTGCGTGAGGCGATCCTGGGTGAGGCCGCCAAGCTGAGCGAAGAAGTGTTGCAGCCGCTCAATCGCGTCGGCGACCTCCAGGGCTGCGTCCGGCATGACGATGCCAGCGTCACCACGCCGAAAGGCTTCAAGGAAGCGTTCAAGCAGGTTGCCGAGGGCGGTTGGCTCGGCCTGTCGGCGCCGACGGAATTCGGCGGCCAGCGATTGCCGGTTACGCTGAGCCAGGTCGTCACCGAATTCCAGAGTGCCGCGAATATGGCGTTCTCGATGTATGGCGGCCTGACCATGGGCGCCACCGCCGCGCTGATCGTGCACGGCAAGCCGGAACAGAAGGCGATGTTCGTACCCAAGATGGTGGCGGGGGAGTGGACCGGCACCATGAACCTGACCGAGCCGCAATGCGGCACCGATCTCGGGCTGTTGCGCACCAAGGCGGTCAAACAGGCGGACGGCAGCTACAAAATTACCGGCACCAAGATCTTCATCTCGGCGGGCGAGCATGATCTGGCCGACAACATCATCCACCTGGTGCTGGCGCGCATCGAGGGGGCACCGTCTGGCATCAAGGGTGTGTCCCTGTTCGTGGTGCCCAAAATCCTGGTCAATGCCGACGGCTCGCTCGGCGCCCGCAACGGCGTTTCCTGCGGCTCGATCGAGCACAAGATGGGCATTCACGGCAATTCTACCTGCGTGATGAATTACGACGGCGCCATTGGCTGGCTGATCGGCGAAGAGAACAAGGGCATGCAGGGCATGTTCGTGATGATGAACGAGGCGCGGCTCGGCGTCGCGGTGCAGGGGCTGGCGCAATCCGAAGTCGCCTACCAGAACGCCGTCGCCTATGCCCGTGACCGTCTGCAGGGCCGTGCGCTGTCGGGCCCGCAGGCGCCGGACAAGCCGGCCGACCCGATCATCGTGCATCCTGACGTGCGCCGCACGCTGCTGACCATGCGCGCCTTCAACGAAGCGGCGCGCGCGATGGTGGTGTGGACCGCGCTGAAGAGCGATGTCGCACATCGCTCCAGCGATCCAAAAGATCGGGAAGCCGCCGACGACCATATGGGCCTGATGACGCCTGTGATGAAGGGCGTGATGACCGATGTCGGATTTTCGAATGCGGTGCTGGCCCAGCAGGTCTATGGCGGCCATGGCTACATCGCCGAAAACGGCATGGAGCAGTTCGTGCGCGATGCCCGCATCGCCATGATCTATGAGGGTGCCAACGGCATCCAGGCGCTGGATCTGGTGGGACGCAAATTGCCGCGCAATGGCGGCCGCGCTGTGATGACGTTCTTTGGCGAGGTCGCGGGTTTTGCCAAGGAGCACGGCGCCGACGAGGCCATGAAGCCGTTCGTCGCACCCCTGAGCAACGCGCTCGGGCATCTGCAGCAGGCCACCACCTGGCTGATGCAGAACGCGATGGCCAAGCCCGACAATGCCGGCGCTGCCGCGACCGATTACATGCAATTGTTCGGTCTCGTCACCTTCGGCTACATGTGGGCGAGGATGGCGAAAGTCGCGCAGGACAAGATTGCAGGCTCCGGCGCCACGCCCTATCTGAGCACCAAGCTCGTGACCGGCCGTTTCTTCATGGAGCGGATGCTGCCGGAAACCGCATTGCATCTTTCGCGTATCCAAACCGGAAGCGCGACCACCATGGAATTGGCGGCGGAAGCGTTCTGAGGTCTGCCGATCGGAAAAAATTGGCCGCGGCTCGACAGCAGCCGCGACATCTGCGCGACCGCCGAATATATTATGATCCTCATACCAGGAGGGCGTCATGCCTGAGGCATTTATCTACGATCACGTTCGCACGCCGCGCGGCCGCGGCAAGGCCGATGGCGCTTTGCATGAGGTGACCGCGCTGGCGCTGGCCACCGCGCCGCTGAAGGCGCTCAAGGAACGCAACAATCTGGCCGAAGACGTCATCGACGACGTCGTGCTCGGCGTGGTCGATCCGGTCGGTGAAGCCGGTTCGGACATCGCGCGCTTCGCGGCGATCCAGGCCGGTCTCGGCGAAACCGTTCCGGGTGTCCAGATCAGCCGCTTCTGCGCCTCGGGTCTCGATGCGGTAAATTTCGCGGCGGCGCAGATCATGAGCGGCCAGCATGAACTGACCATCGGCGGCGGCGCGGAATCGATGAGCCGGGTCGGCATCGGCGCCTCCGGCGGCGCATGGCCGATGGATCCCTCGATCGCGGTGCCGGCCTATTTCATGCCGCAGGGCGTCTCGGCTGATCTGATCGCGACCAAATACGGATTTTCGCGCGACGACGTCGATGCCTATGCGGTGCAAAGCCAGCAGCGTGCCGCCAAAGCCTGGGACGAGGGCCGCTTCAAGAATTCGGTGGTCCCGGTCAAGGACGTCAACGGCCTGACCATCCTGGCCAAGGACGAGCACATGCGGCCGACCACGACGATGCAGTCGCTGGGCCAGTTGCAGCCGTCGTTCGCGGCCGTCGGGCAGATGGGCGGCTTCGACGCGGTCGCGATCCAGTCGCATCCGGAAATCGAGCGCGTCAATTACGTGCACCACGCCGGCAATTCCTCCGGGATCGTCGACGGCGCGGGCGCGGTGCTGCTCGGCAGCAAGGAAGCGGGCGCGAAACACGGCCTGAAGCCGCGCGCCAAAATCCGCGCGTTCGCCAATATCGGCTCCGAGCCCGCGATGATGCTGACCGGCCCGGTCGACGTGACGAAGAAATTGTTCGAACGTTCCGGCATGAAGAAGTCGGACATCGATCTGTTCGAGCTGAACGAAGCGTTCGCCTCGGTGGTGCTGCGCTACATCCAGGCCTTCGACATCGACAACGCCAAAATCAACGTCAATGGCGGCGCCATCGCGCTCGGCCATCCGCTCGGCGCCACCGGCGCGATGATCCTCGGCACCGTGCTCGACGAACTCGAGCGCACCAACAAGTCCACCGCCTTGGTCACGCTGTGCATCGGCGGCGGCATGGGCACCGCGACGATTATCGAGAGAGTTTGAGATTCTGCTCCCTCCCCCCTTGCGGGGGAGGGTCGGGGTGGGGGGGTAACTCCAGCCGCTGACTCGGCGAATAGCGTGGGCAGAAGAAGCTCATTGCTTGGAGACCCCCACCCCCCCAAGGGGGAGGGGGAGAAGTACTCCTCAGCTTTTGCCGTTAGCTAAACACGAACAGCGTTTCGAATTTGGGAGCACCACATGGCCTTCAAGAATTTCAAGATCGAGACCGACGCCGACGGCATTGCGCTGGTGACATGGGATACCCCGGGTCGTTCGATGAACGTGCTCGACGAGACCTCGGTCAACGAACTCGAAGCGATCGTGAAAGAGACGTCGGCCGATGCCGCCGTGAAGGGCGTCGTCATCACCTCGGGCAAGGAGGCGCTGTGCGCCGGCGCTGACCTTTCGATGCTCGAAGGCATGGCCCGCATCTATGCCGAGACGCTGAAGGCCAAGGGCGAGGAAGCCGCCAACCAGATGCTGTTCGACAACAGCCGCCGCTTCTCGCAGGTGTTTCGCGGCATCGAAACCTCCGGCAAGCCGTGGGTCGCCGCGATCAACGGGCTTGCGCTCGGCGGCGGTTTCGAACTGACGCTGTCATGCCATTACCGGGTGGCCGCGGAAAATCCCAAGACCCGCCTGGGCCTGCCCGAAGTGAAGGTTGGGCTGTTCCCCGGCGCCGGTGGCACCCAGCGCGTGCCGCGCATCGTGTCGCCGCAGGATGCGATGCAATTGCTGCTCAAAGGCGAGGCGATCAACCTCGACAAGGCCAAGGCGCTCAAGCTGGTCGACGCCGTGGTGCCGGCCGCCGACATGATCAAGACCGCAAAGGACTGGATCAAGGCCGGCGGCAAGGCCGTCGCGCCCTGGGATGAGAAGGGCTTCAAGCTGCCCGGCGGCCCGGTGTTTTCCAAGGCCGGCATGATGATGTTCCCGGCCGGCAATGCCATCTTCCGCCGCGAGACCTACGACAACTATCCGGCCGCGCGCGCCATCATGCAGTGCGTTTATGAAGGCCTGCAATTGCCGATCGACGCCGCGCTGCGAGTTGAGTCGCGCTACTTCACCCAGATCCTGCGCAGCAACGAGGCGGCGGCCATGATCCGCAGCCTGTTCCTGTCGATGCAGGAATTGAACAAGGGCGCGCGGCGTCCGCCTAACGTGCCGCCGACCAAGGTGAAGAAGCTTGCGGTGATCGGCGCCGGCTTCATGGGCGCCAGCGTCGGTTATGTGTCGGCGCGGGCCGGCATCGAGGTCGTACTGATCGACCGCGATCAGGAAAGCGCCGACAAGGGCAAGGGCCACGCCCAGACCGTGATCGACGATCTGATCAAGAAGGGCCGCGCCAAGGAAAGCGATCGCGACAGCATCCTGTCGCGGATTTCAGCGACCGCCGATTATAAGGTTTTGAAGGATTGCGACCTCGTCATCGAAGCGGTGTTCGAGGACCGAAAAGTCAAGGCGGAGACCTATGCCAAGGCGCAGCCGCTGTTGAAGTCTGATGCAATCTTTGCCTCCAACACCTCGACCTTGCCGATCAATTCGCTGGCTGAAGAGTTCAAGGACCAAAGCAAGTTCATCGGCATTCACTTCTTCTCCCCGGTCGAGAAGATGATGCTGGTTGAAATCATCGTCGGCAAGAACACCGGCGACGTCGCACTGGCGACCGCGCTGGATTACGTGCGCGCGATCGGCAAGACCCCGATCGTGGTCAATGACTCCAGAGGCTTCTTCGCCAACCGCTGCGTGATGCGCTACATCGCAGAGGGCAGCGAGATGCTGCTCGAAGGCGTGCCGCCGGCGATGATCGAGAACACCGCCCGGATGGCCGGCATGCCGGTCGGGCCGCTGTCGCTGTCGGACGAAGTGGCGCTCGACCTCGGCCTCAAGATCATGAAAGCGACCGAGGCCGATCTCGGCGCCAACGCCATCGATCAGGCGCAGAAGAAGCTATTGGTCGAAATGGTCGAGAAGCAGGGCCGCTTCGGCCGCAAGAACAGCAAGGGCTATTACGACTATCCCGAAAAGGGCAAGGGCCAGAAGAGCCTGTGGGCGGGACTGGCGGGCTTGCAACCAAAACATCTCGATCCCGATACGCTCGATGTCGAGGAGTTGAAGCAGCGTTTTCTGGTGGTGCAGGCGGTGGAAGCCGCGCGCACCGTCGAGGATCACGTCATCACCGACATGCGCGAGGCGGACGTCGGCTCGATCCTCGGCTTCGGCTTCGCGCCGTTCACCGGCGGCACGCTGTCCTATATCGATTTCATGGGTACGAAAAAATTCGTCGAATTGTGCCACAGGCTCGAAGCCAAATACGGCTCGCGCTTCACCCCGCCGAAATTGCTGGTCGAGATGGCCGCAAAAGGCGAGACCTTCTACGGTCGCTTCCCGCCGAAGAAGCAGGCGGCTTGAGCTTGGTCATTCCGGACAGTCCGCGATAGCGGACTGATCCGGAAGCTCGATGTTTAGGGCAATGAGATTCCGGGTTCGCGCTTACGCGCGCCCCGGAATGACGGCGTGAGTCACGCCGCCTTCATCAAACCTTCCTTGGTCAGCGCTTCCTGCACCTTCGGACGCGCGGCGACGCGGGCTTTGTAAGCGATCAGATTGGGCAGCGCCGAGAGGTCGAGCTTGTGGCCATCGGCCCAGCGCATCATGGTGTAGAGATAGCCGTCGGCGACGGTGAATTGCTTTCCCATCAGATAATCGCGGCCGGCCAGCTGGGACTCGATATATCTGAACTTGCCCATGATCCGGTCGACGAAGAATTTCTTGACGTCATCGGGGATCGCCGGATTGAACAGCGGGCTGAAATTCTTGTGCAGCTCGGTGGTGATGAAGTTGAGCCACTCCTGAAGCTTGTAGCGCTCGGAGCTATCGCGCGCCGGCGCGAGGTTCTTGGCTGACGCCTTGTCGGCGATGATCTGGACGATGACCGGGCCTTCGGTGACGATTTCGCCGCTGTCGAGGCCGAGCGCTGGCACCTGACCCTTCGGATTCACCTTCAAATAATCGTCACCGTTTTCCAGCTTCTTGGCGCGGACGTCGACCTTGACCAGTTCGTAGGGCAGGCCGGCTTCCAGAAGCGCGATATGGGGGGAGAGCGAACAGGCTCCGGGCGCGTAATACAGCTTCATCGGCGTTTTCCTTCCTGTGAAATAGTCTGGTCTTTTCAGGCAGGGGTGACTAAATGCGTTTGCATGGAATAGTCAAGATTGATGCAGTTGCATTAAGTGCTGTACAATGATTGCCGACATCCTATGGATTGGACCATGAAACGCAAACCATCCACCGAGGCGACTGCCGCCTGGATTCGCCTGATGCGAGTCCAGAGCCGGGTCCTCGATGCGGTCGAGCAGGAATTGAAAAAGGCCGGTTTCCCGCCGCTCGCCTGGTACGACGCGCTGCTCGAATTGTCGCGCGCGCCGACGGGTGAAATGCGTCCCGTCGAATTGGAAAAGCAGATGCTGATCCCGCAATACTCGACCTCGCGGCTGATCGACCGGCTGGTGGACGAGGGGCTGGCGGCGCGGCGCGAATGCAAGATCGACAAGCGTGGCCAGTTCGTCGAGATCACCGAAGCCGGACGCGAGCTGCAGAAGCGGATGTGGAGCGCCTATTCGGCCGCGATCGAAAAGCATGTCGGTTCCAAACTGTCCGACACCGATGCCGTCAAGCTTTGCGGCTTGCTTGACCGGCTGGGCTGCTCATGTGACGAGTCCGCCGCGCTCGCCGTTAAAGACGGCGTAGCCGCCCGATGATAATGTTTCCCCGTCCCGCACCCCTGGACCGGTCGGTCCGGGGTGCCCCCTGCCACACGGCGCGTTCGGTCGAATCGCCCCAGTTCCGGAATTTGTATGGCGCGTGACCAGATCGATATGACGCCGCTGCAATCGCGCGACGAGTTGGTCGCGTGGCTCGCGGCTGGCGTGAAACCGGTGGCCGACTTCCGCATCGGCACCGAACACGAGAAGACGCCGTTTACGCTGCAGGGCCATCACCCCGTTCCGTACGAAGGCGCGCGCGGCATTGGTGCACTGCTCGACGGCATGAAGCTCTTGCTCGGCTGGGAGCCGATCATGGAGCGCGGCAACATCATCGGCCTTTATGACGTCACCGGCGGCGGCGCGATTTCGCTCGAGCCCGGCGGACAATTCGAATTGTCGGGTGCCCCGGTGGAAACCGTGCACCAGACCCAGTCCGAACTGATGGCGCATCTGGCCCAGGTGCGCGAGATCGCGACCCCGCTCGGCATCGGCTTTCTCGGCCTCGGCATGACGCCGTCCTGGACGCGGGCGCAGATCCCGGTGATGCCCAAGGGCCGCTACAACATCATGACCAACTACATGCCGAAGGTCGGCCAATACGGCCTCGACATGATGTACCGGACCTGTACGGTGCAGACCAATCTCGACTTCTCCTCGGAAGCCGACATGGTCAAGAAGCTGCGCGTGTCGGTGGCGCTGCAGCCGGTCGCGACCGCGCTGTTCGCCAATTCGCCGTTCACCGAAGGCAAGCCGAACGGCTTCCAGTCGTTCCGCTCCGAGATCTGGCGCGATACCGACAATGCGCGTTCCGGCATGATTCCCTGGGCGTTCGAGAGCGGTATGGGTTTCGAGCGCTGGGTCGATTATGCGCTCGACGTGCCGATGTACTTCGTCAAGCGCGGCGACGACTATATCGATGTCGCGGGATCCTCGTTCCGCGATTTCTTTGCCGGCAAGAATTCCGCATTCCCCGGCGAGCGCCCGACCTTGTCGGATTGGGCCAATCATCTGTCGACGATTTTCCCCGAGGTGCGGTTGAAGCGCTATCTGGAAATGCGCGGCGCCGACGGCGTGCCGTGGGACCGGTTGCCGGCGCTGCCGGCGTTCTGGGTTGGCCTGCTCTATGACGACGTCAGCCTCGATGCGGCCTGGGACATCGCCAAGCATTGGAACGCGTGCGAACGTCAGGCGCTGCGCGATGACGTGCCGCGCATGGGCTTCAAGTCGCGGATCCGCGATCGCTATCTGTTCGAAATCGCCAAGGAATGTCTCGCGGTGTCCTACGCGGGTTTGCGCCGGCGCGGCCGGCTCGATCAATCCGGGCGCGACGAAACCCGGCATCTCGAGCCGCTGCAACGGACCATCGATTGCGGACGCTCCCCCGCCGAGGAGATGCTGGAGAAATTCCGCGGCCCCTGGAAGGAAACCGTCGAGCCGGCCTACGACGAATACGCGTTCTAGGAATACGCATTCTAGGTACCTGCTGGCACCCGTTAGCACCTGATCCGGCGGGCTTTTCCCGCCGTTCATCTGCGGTACAGGTTGATGGCGATCAAATGGCGGCCCGCGAACCGCGGTCAGGTCCAGTCAGTCGAAAGCCATCGTGAATGTGGGGACGCCGCCTGCTCAAGGCGTGTTTGGTGACATCGGCTGTGTTGCTGGCCATCACCGTCACGCGGTCGGCGCACGCCCAGGCCAATTTCGATCGGCCTGGCGGCGATTACCAGAACTCGCCGGTCGCCTCAGGCGATCCGGCGGATTGCGCGCTGGTGTGCGAACGCGATCGTCGCTGCCGCTCCTGGAGTTTCAGCTATCCGACCGATATCGGCAGCAGCGCCGTATGCTGGCTGAAGAGCAGCGTACCGGTACGGCTGCCGGATAGCTGCTGCGTCTCCGGCGTACGCGGCGCCGGTGTGGTCGAACCACGCAACAACGCCATCGAAACTTCGATCGACCGGTTCGGCGGCGATTACCGCAATTTCGACCTCAAGCGCGACGAGGGCGATGAGGCCTGCAAGGCCGCCTGCGCCGCCGACAACAAGTGCCGGGCCTGGACCTACGCCCGCCCGGGCTATGTCGGACGCGAGGCGCATTGTTTCCTGAAAAAGGAAATCAAGCCGCCGCGAAGGAAGGCCGGGTTCATCTCCGGCGTGGTGCGGTAGAACCACCGCGCATCTTTGCTCGTCCTACAATTCCGCCGCTGCAATCGCTTTCTTCGACGCCAGCGTGCGCCAGTGCCGGCGCAGCAGCGGTTCGACGATGGCGCGTTTGGCTTTCGACAGCCGGATCAGCACCATCGGATAATCCCTGTAGTGATCGGTGAAGTAAAAGATTTTGGGCTGGCTCTCGATCAGCATCTCCCGCTCGTCCTGCGGAACGCCCGGCATCACGAGGCTGTCGCCATCTTCCTTCAGCTGCACCAGCATCTTCTTGCGCACCTTCAGCGCCGCCGTGCCGTAGGAGGTGCCGTCCTCCACCTCGGGCCAGGTGAGTGCGAGTTTGCGGATGTCCTCGAAGGTCATGCAGTTGCTCCGTCATCTCGGAGAGTCTGACTCAGCGCAGCCTTCGTTAGAATTCGTCATGGCCGGGCTTGTCCCGGCCATCCACGTCTTTCTCGCTTAAGTTCAGCAAAGACGTGGATGCCCGGGACAAGCCCGGGCATGACGAAAAGTCATTTCCGAATGGGGCCTTCAGCGCACCGCCGTGAAAAACCGGCCGAGACGGAAGCCCGACAACCACGTCGTGACCGGCTGGCTGCGGATGCCGAGATCCCAGGAGCCGACCACGGCGTCGGCGCGGCCGACCAAATCGTCCATCGGCAACAATCCGACGCCGCCTTCGCGCACGGGAACGCGGCTGTCGGCGGAGTTGTCGCGGTTATCGCCCATCACGAACAGCCGATCAGGCGGCACCGTCACTTCGGGCGTGTTGTCGAGCCGGCCATTGTCGTACAGCTTGAAGATCTCGTGGCGGACGCCGCCGGGCAAGGTCTCGATGTAGCGATGCGCAGGCTCGGAACCGCCATTGTCGTCTTCGGCTTCGCCGATGCCGTCCGCCTTGAGCTCGGCGGCATGGTCATTGATGAAGAGCTGGCCTTGCCGCATCTGGATGCGGTCGCCGGGCAGCCCGACGACGCGCTTGACCCAGGCCTGCGAACGGTCGCCGGGCCAGCGGAACACGACGACATCGCCGCGCTTCGGCGTGCCGCCGAGCACGCGGCCGGTCTCCGGCAACGTGATCTGGATCGGCAGCGAGGCGGCGCTGTAGCCGTAGGGATATTTCGAAGCCAGTAGCGCATCGCCGATCAAGAGCGTCGGCTCCATCGAGCCCGACGGCACATAAAACGGCTCCGCGATCGCGCCCTTGGCGAGGAACACGACCAGCACGATCCCTAACAATTGAACGGCCTGGCCGCGCCAGGTCCCGGCCTTGCCGTCGCCGGCCTTGGGTTCGGTGGAAATTTTCTCGACGCTCACGAGCCGGTCCCTCCGACCGTAATGCGTTCCATCCGCAAGGTCGGCTGGCCGACGCCGACCGGTACGCCCTGGCCGTTCTTGCCGCAGGTGCCGATCCCGGTATCGAGCGCCAGATCATTGCCGATCATGGTGATGCGATGAAGGTCGGTCGGTCCGTTGCCGATCAGCATCGCGCCCTTCAGCGGCGCGCCGAGCTTGCCGTTCTCGATCTTGTAGGCCTCGGTGCACTGGAACACGTATTTGCCCGAGGTGATGTCGACCTGGCCGCCGCCGAAATTGGCGGCGTAGATGCCGTTCTTGACCGAGGCCAGGATTTCGGCGGGATCGCGCTGGCCTGCCAGCATGTAGGTGTTGGTCATGCGCGGCATCGGCACATGGGCATAGCCCTGGCGGCGGCCGTTGCCAGTCGGCTTCATGTTCATCAGCCGGGCGTTCTGGCGGTCCTGCATGTATCCGACCAGAATGCCGTCCTCGATCAGCACGGTGCGATTGGTCGGCGTGCCCTCGTCGTCGATCGACAGCGAACCGCGGCGCGAGGCCATGGTGCCGTCATCGACAACGGTGACGCCCTTGGCCGCGACCTGCTGGCCCATCAGGCCGGCGAAAGCCGAAGTCTGCTTGCGGTTGAAATCGCCTTCCAGCCCGTGGCCGACGGCCTCGTGCAGCATCACGCCGGGCCAGCCCGCGCCGAGCACGACGTCCATTTCGCCGGCGGGTGCCGGCACCGATTCAAGATTCACCAGCGCTTCGCGGATCGCGCCATCGGCAGCCTCGCGCCACGCCTTGGTTTCGATGAAGCGGGCATAGCCCTCGCGGCCGCCATAGCCCTTGCTGCCGCTTTCCTGGCGATCGCCCTGACCGGCGACGACGGAAATGTTGACGCGCACCAAGGGGCGGATGTCGCGATAGCTCTCGCCGTCGGGGCGCAGGATTTCCACCACCTGCCAGGTCGCGCCCAGGCTCACCGTCACCTGCCGCACCCGCGGGTCCTTGTCGCGGACATAGGCGTCGATTTCGGCGAGCAGTTTCACCTTGCTCTCGAAGCCCGGCGCCTCCAGCGGATTGTCGTCGCCATAAAGCCGCACATTGGTATGGGCGGGCGCGGCCGCGAAGGTGCCGGAATAGCCGCCGCGCACCGCATGCACCGCATCGGCCGCCCGAATCAGCGCCGGCAACGACACGTCGGAGGAGTGCGCATAGCCGACCGCGTCGTCCTTGACGGCGCGAAGGCCAAACCCTTGGGAGGTGTCATAGGTCGCCTGCTTCAACCGGCCATTGTCGAACATCAGCGCTTCGGTCTGGCTGTATTCGAGGAACAACTCGCCATCGTCGGCTCCCGACAGCCCTCGCGCCACTTCATGGCGGACGGAATCACGGTCGAGATTGGCGCGGTCGAGCAGCGAGGTGGTGGCAGGATTGGTCATCCATTGGGTCCGTTGTCGGAGGGGTGCAACCAAGATAGTTGTTTCCCGGCCGTTTCGCGAGGGGGGCCGGACCAGGGCAGTTTTAGCGATGAATGCGGTCGAAATCGTTCCGATCAGGGCAGAGCATGTTGAAAGCTTCCACCGGGCCTTCGACTTTGTCGCCCGGGAACGTCGCTATCTGGCGTTTCTGGAAGCGCCGCCGCTGGAGGAGACGCGGGCGTTCGTGCTCGACATGATCAAATCCGGCTACCCTCAATGGGTGGTGCTATCCGCCGCCGAGGTGGTTGGGTGGTGCGATGTGACACCCAAGAGCAGGCCGATTTATGCACGCAGCGGCGTGCTGGGGGTAGCCCTTTTGCCGCCGTTCCGGGGGCAGGGTATCGGCAAACGGCTGATTTTGCGCACGCTTGAGGCGGCGCGGGCGTTCGGGCTGCGGCGGGTCGAATTGACGGTCCGGGAACACAACACAGGCGCGTTCGAACTCTACAAGCAGATCGGCTTCCAGGTTGAAGGTGTGCAGCGCCAGGCTGTTGAAGTCGACGGCGTCACCGAAGACATGATCTGCATGGCCGTGCTGTTCTAGCGTTACGGGACAAATGCTCTACGGCAACTTGTCATAGCCCTCGCCGAGCCCGTTGAGGCTGAGCGGGAAGCCGATGCCCTCTTCGGGGGTCTCGAAAATGATAAAGGTCGCGGTCTTGGCCGTGCGCAGTTGGCCCAGCAGCTTGTCGTCCATCACAACTTCGGCAACACAGCCATTGGGCAGGCATCGGACAAAGCCGGCGCGGCCGACATCGACATTGTCGAGTTTCAGACCGAGGCCGGACGGCAGCAGCACGCCGAGCGGCGCCACCACCCGCATCAGCTTGCTCTTCTGGTCGGCGGTTTTCAGCACGATGACGGTCAGGCCGGCATTGGAGCGGTCCTCGGCCACCACGCTCTGGATCAGGGCGCATTGTTCGGCCTGGGCGCCGGGCGGCGTATCGCAGCGGATCTGCCAGTCGCCATGGACCGACCGCACCGCGCCTTGGGCGCTGGCCGCGGCGGTCAGACCGAGAAGGGCGGCAATGGCCAAACATGCGCCCATCCAACAGCGCACGGCCGCGGACCATCGGGAGGCCGTGGCTGTCGTGCGCCTGTTCAGGTTGTTCGAAGGCCCCATCGGGGTCGATCCTTCCAGCATTCCCTTTGCCAGTTTCCGTCGTGTGCTTCTTTGGCCAATGTCTCGGCCGGTATCGGATGCGAATATTGGACTGATACGGCAATGACGGCGCCTTGAAGGCGGCCTTCAGGCTATTACCGCGCCGGGTGAACACCCCACAGATGGCGAATCACGTTCCTGTGGAGCACCCCTGTTGTGCCTACAACGGGTAGCTGCCCTGTCAAGCGTAGCGATCTGGTAAAACAGTGGCTTTGGCCTGATTTCACGGGAAAATGTCACACCCAAGGGGTAAGCGTCGATGCATCGCTCCACACCTTACTACTGCATTGCGAGAGCCGGCGAATTATGGTTTGAGAGGCTGGATTTCGACGCGTTCTAACGATCTGGTCCAGGTATTCCTGAAGTGCACTTCATGAAGTGTCCTTTAGAGTGCATCCCAAGGCCGTTTGTTCGGGGGGCGGATCGTGCAGCATCTCTTGCCATCAGGCGGAATGCTGGGGGACCTATCGATTAGGGGTACTATCATGGGAGCGCGAACGGCATGAAGATGTCGAAGGGCCAAATCGGCCGGCGGTTGCTGGGTTTGACGGTGGCCGGTGTTGCACTGGTGGCTGGCGGGACGGCATTTGCCGAATTGGGGCAGCCTGCGCCGTGGGAATTCAGGCTGCAGGAAGCGGCGTCTCCGGTGATGGAGAACATCACCTGGTTTCATAACTTCCTGTTCGTGCTGATCACGCTGATTACGCTGTTCGTGCTCGGGCTGCTGATCGCGGTCGTGGTGAAGTTCAACGCCAAGGCCAACCCGGTCCCCTCCAAGACCACTCACAACACCCTGATCGAGGTTGCCTGGACGCTGATTCCGGTCCTCATCCTGGTCGGCATCGCCGTGCCGTCGTTCCGGCTGCTGTTCCAGGAACTCGACGTTCCCAAGGCCGACCTGACCATCAAGGCGACCGGCAAGCAGTGGTACTGGAGCTATGCCTATCCCGATAACGGCAAGTTCGAGTTCGATTCGTTGCTGGCGCAGGACAAGCAGCCCCGGCTGCTCGGCGTCGACAATGAAGTGGTTGTGCCGATCAACAAGGTGATCCGGGTTCAGGTCACCGGCGCCGACGTGATCCACTCCTTCGCGGTGCCGGCGTTCGGCATCAAGATCGATGCGATCCCCGGCCGCCTCAACGAAACCTGGTTCAAGGCCACCAAGCTCGGCATGTTCTACGGCCAGTGCTCGGAACTGTGCGGCAAGGATCACGCCTTCATGCCGATCGCGGTGCGGGTGGTGAACGATCAGGATTTCGCGGCCTGGGTAGCGGCCGCGCAGAAGAAATTTGCAGCCGCGCCGGGCAATTCGTTCGCCTCGGCGGCGGCAGCGGCGCAATAGGCCGACAGGTCTAACGCGCTTCGACGGGATAAGGGCGACGGGACCGCAAGGTCTGGACAAAGTCTGCAAGGGACTGAAGGCAGGATTTGAAAATGGCAACGACCGCAGCAACAGCTCACGACGATCACGCCCACGACGATCACGCGCACGACCATCCGACCGGATGGCGGCGCTACGTCTATTCGACGAACCACAAGGACATCGGCACGATGTACCTGGTGTTCGCGATCATGGCGGGTATCATCGGCGCCGCGATGTCGATCGCGATCCGCGCCGAGCTGATGTATCCGGGCGTGCAGATCTTCCACAACAGCCATACCTACAACGTGTTCGTGACCTCGCACGGCCTGATCATGATCTTCTTCATGGTGATGCCGGCGATGATCGGCGGCTTCGGCAACTGGATGGTGCCGTTGATGATCGGCGCGCCCGATATGGCGTTCCCGCGCATGAACAACATCTCGTTCTGGCTGCTGCCGGCTTCGTTCGCGCTGCTGATCATCTCGACCTTCGTCGAGGGTGAGCCCGGCGCCAATGGTGTCGGCGCGGGCTGGACCATGTACGCGCCGCTGTCGACTTCGGGCCATCCCGGACCGGCGGTCGATTTCGCCATTCTGTCGCTGCATCTGGCCGGCGCCTCGTCGATTCTCGGCGCCATCAACTTCATCACCACGATCTTCAACATGCGCGCGCCGGGCATGACCCTGCACAAGATGCCGCTGTTCGTGTGGTCGATCCTGGTGACGGTGTTCCTGCTGCTGTTGTCGCTGCCGGTGCTCGCCGGCGCCATCACCATGCTGCTCACCGACCGCAATTTCGGCACCACCTTCTTCTCCGCCGAGGGCGGCGGCGATCCGGTGCTGTTCCAGCATCTGTTCTGGTTCTTCGGCCACCCCGAAGTGTACATCCTGATCCTGCCGGCCTTCGGCATGATCAGCCAGATCGTCTCGACCTTCTCGCGCAAGCCCGTGTTCGGCTATCTCGGCATGGCCTACGCGATGGTCGCGATCGGCGGCATCGGCTTCGTGGTGTGGGCGCACCACATGTACACCGTCGGAATGTCGTCGGCGACGCAGGCCTATTTCGTCGCCGCCACCATGGTGATCGCGGTGCCGACCGGCGTGAAGATCTTCTCCTGGATCGCCACGATGTGGGGCGGCTCGATCGAGTTCAAGACGCCGATGCTGTGGGCGATCGGCTTCATCTTCCTGTTCACGCTCGGCGGCGTCACCGGCGTCGTGCTGGCCAACGCCGGCGTCGATCGCGTGCTGCAGGACACTTATTACGTCGTCGCGCACTTCCACTACGTGCTGTCGCTCGGCGCCGTGTTCGGCATCTTCGCCGGCTGGTACTACTGGTTCCCGAAAATGTTCGGCTACATGTACTCGGAGAAGATCGGCAAGCTGCACTTCTGGTTCACCTTCATCGGCGTCAACCTGGTGTTCTTCCCGCAGCATTTCCTCGGCCTCTCGGGCATGCCGCGCCGCTACGTCGACTATCCCGATGCGTTCGCGGGCTGGAACCTGGTGTCCTCGCTCGGCTCCTACATCTCCGGCTTCGGCGTGCTGATCTTCATCTACGGCGTGATCGATGCGTTCGTGCGCAAGGAGCAGGCGGCCGCCAATCCGTGGGGCGCCGGTGCTACCACGCTGGAATGGACACTGTCGTCGCCGCCGCCGTTCCATCAGTTCGAAGTGCTGCCGCGCGTGCAGTGATGCGAATGTGCGCGGCGCTCTAACGGCGCCGCGCCTTTAAAAGAAGCGAGAGCTGTCTTGTCGGTTATCGACCACCACGCCATCGATCTATCGCCCCGGATTTCCGAGGCGGCTCCGGCCGATTACATCGCGCTGTTGAAGCCGCGGGTGATGTCGCTGGTGGTGTTCACCGCGCTGGTCGGCCTCATGATCGCACCGGGCCATTTCCACCCGGTGCTGGCCTTTACCTCGATCCTGTGCATCGCGGTCGGCGCCGGCGCCTCGGGCGCGCTGAACATGTGGTACGAGAGCGACATCGACGCGCTGATGTCCCGCACCGCCAACCGGCCGATCCCGCGCGGCCGCGTTACCCGGCCGGAAGCCGCCGCATTCGGACTGACCCTGGCGTTTTTCTCGGTGATGACGCTCGGCATCCTGGTCAACTGGTTTGCCGGCGGATTGCTCGCGTTCACGATCTTCTTCTATGTCGTGATCTACACCATCGGGCTGAAGCGCTGGACCGCGCAGAACATCGTGATCGGCGGCGCTGCCGGCGCCTTGCCGCCGGTGGTGGCCTGGGTAGCGGCGACCGGCTCGCTGTCGGTCGAGCCGCTGTTGCTGTTCCTGATCATCTTCTTCTGGACCCCGCCGCATTTCTGGGCGCTGGCGCTGTTCCGCAACGACGACTACCAGCGCGCCGGGGTGCCGATGCTGCCGGTCGTGGCCGGTCCGGACGCCACGCGGCTGCAGATCCTGCTCTATACGATCGTGCTGGTGGCGGTGGCCTTCGCGCCCTGGCCGCTCGGCTATTTCGACGCGGTCTACGGCGTGACCTCGCTGGTGCTCGGTGCCGGCATGCTGGGGCTCGCCATCAACGTCTACCGGCGTCGTGAGGGCAGCGCGGCGCTGCGCGCGACCCGGAAGCTTTTCGCATTCTCGATCCTGTATCTGTTTGCGTTGTTTGCGACCTTGCTGCTCGAGGTCGTCGTGCACGCGCTCATACCGTCGATCTGGTAGGGGGCGCATGGCGCGGCAATGGACGACAAGCAGAAGCCAGACGAAATCATCCTCACCGAGGCGCAGCAGAAAAGCCGGCGACAGCGTTCGATCGCCATCGCGCTCGCGCTCGGCGTCCTCGTCGTGTTGTTTTTCGCGGTCACCATGGTCAAGGGACCGGGTGTTCTCGTACGGCCGATGTGAGGCGTGACGGATATGGAAAAAGCACCCACGCCGACCCCGCGGCAGCCGGCCCCGACCGATAAAGCAGCCTCGCGTCGCGGGCTGACGCGCGATGCGACGGTGGCCGCGATCTGCGGCTTCGTCGTGGTGCTGATGGTCGGCGCGTCCTACGCCGCGGTGCCGTTCTACAACTGGTTCTGCCGCGCCACCGGCTTCAACGGCACCACCCAGGTCGCCGAAGCGGCGCCGACGTCCGCGCCGCTGGAGCGCACCATCGCGGTGCGGTTCGATTCAAACGTCGCCGGCGGATTGCCGTGGAAGTTCGAGCCGGAGCAGACCGAGATCCATATCAAGATCGGCCAGGTCGTCACCGTCTATTACACCGTGACCAACCAGTCGGCGCGGACCACGACCGGGCAGGCCGCCTATAATGTGGCGCCGCTGACGGTGGGTGCGTATTTCCAGAAGATCAACTGCTTCTGCTTTACCGAACAGACCATGGCGCCCGGCGAAACCCGTCAGATGCCGGTGGTGTTCTACGTCGATCCTGCCCTGGTCAAGGACAGCGATAATGACGGGCTCAACACCATCACGCTGTCCTATACCTTCTATCCCGTGCGCGATCCGGCGCCGAAGCCGGTAGCGGCGGTCGAACCGGACAAGCGCAAGGGAAGCTTCTGATCGCGGGAAGCCAGGCGGCAAGCCTGGTATCCGGCGATCGCGGAATTTGATTTTTGAGACGACACGTGCCTGCTATCGCGGGCACCGCTAACGGAGAGACTGCAATGGCTACGGCGCAAGTCAAGCACCACGACTACCACCTCGTCGATCCGAGCCCGTGGCCGATCGTCGGCTCGATTTCCGCCTTCATCATGGCGGTCGGCGCGATCGGCTGGATGCATCATTTGTGGTCCGCGGCGCCGATCATTTTCGGCATCGGCATCATCGGCGTGCTCTACACCATGGCGAGCTGGTGGGCGGACGTGATCCGCGAAGCCCAGTACAAGGGCGATCACACCCGCGTGGTGCAGATCAGCCACCGCTACGGCATGATCCTGTTCATCGCCTCCGAAGTGATGTTCTTCGTGGCGTGGTTCTGGGCCTTCTTCAATTCGTCGCTGTTCCCCGGCGATCCCGTGCACGTCACGCGTGACGCGCTGTTCGGCGGTGTCTGGCCGCCGAAGGGCATCGAGGCGTTCGATCCCTGGCATCTGCCGCTTCTCAATACCCTGTTGCTGCTGACCTCGGGCACCACTGTGACCTGGGCGCATCACGCGCTGCTCGAGAACGATCGCAAGGGCCTGAAGTACGGCCTGATCCTGACGATCCTGCTCGGCGCCACATTCACCTGTGTGCAGGCCTATGAGTACAGCCACGCTTTGTTCGGCTTCGCCGGCAATATCTATGGCGCGACCTTCTTCATGGCGACCGGGTTCCACGGCTTCCACGTGCTGGTCGGCACCATCTTCCTGATCGTGTGCCTGCTGCGCGCCAATGCCGGCCATTTCACCCCGACGCAGCATCTCGGCTTCGAATTCGCCGCCTGGTACTGGCACTTCGTTGACGTGGTCTGGCTGTTCCTGTTCATCTGCATCTATGTCTGGGGTACCGGCGGCGGCCGGCTCGTCGGCGCCGAATAGGCCTGCGGTCATTGTGTTATAAGGGGCGGCCGCGAGGCCGCCCTTTTGCTTTGCGGAAGTTTGAAAGACCCTTCATGCCGGATCAGACATTGCCCACGGTGTACCAGAGCGCGATACGCGGTCTCGCCTGCAAATGTCCGCGTTGCGGCAAGGGCAAGCTCTATGGCGGCTTCATCAATCTGCGCCCGAGATGCGAGGCCTGCGGGCTCGATTATGCCTTCATCGATGCCGGCGACGGCCCCGCGATCTTCATCATCATGATCGCCGGCGCCGTGGTGGTCGCCTGCGCGTTGATCGTCGAGGTCAAATATCAGCCGCCGTTCTGGGTTCACGCGGTGCTGTGGCTGCCGCTAATTCTGGCGACCACGCTGTTGCCGCTGCGGTCGATGAAGGCGCTGTTGATCGCGTTGCAGTACCACCACAAGGCCGCTGAAGGCCGGCTGATCGATCGCGCCCCGAAATGATTGCGACCCCGGCCAAACCGCGCAGCGTCGCGGGCTTCAGCATTTTCACCGCCGTGATGCTGATCGTGTTCATCGGTCTCGGGCTGTGGCAGTTGCAGCGCCGGGTCGAAAAGCACGCTCTGATCGCAGCGCTGGATCAACGACTCGCGGAGCCGCCCGGCGCCTTGCCGCCGCCGTCGCAATGGGGCGCGCTCAACCCGGCTCACGACGAATTCCGCCGTGTCAGTTTTACTGCGACCTATCAGGCCCGTCTGGATGCGATGGTCTACACTGCGGGTTCGGCCATTCGCCCCGATGTTTCCGGGCCCGGCACCTGGGCTTTCATTCCCGCGCGGTTGCCGGACGGGGAGACCGTCGCGGTCAATGCGGGGTTCGTGCCGAACATGACGCAGGACCGCGGCCTGCAGGATCGTGCGCTGACGCAGCTCATCACTCATGAGCCCGTCTTGCTAACCGGCTACATTCGATTCCCGGAAGCGGCCGGTATGCTCACGCCGGCGGCAAATCAGGACAAGCGGCTGTGGTTCACGCGCGACCACCTCGCTATGGCGCAGGCGCTCGGCTGGAACAAGGTTGCGCCGTTCTACATCGACCTGCAGGCGCCGGTGCCTGCGAGCGGCATCCCAAAACCCGGCGCGCTCGAAGTCCATCTCAAGGACGATCACATGCAATACGCCATCACCTGGTTCAGCCTCGCCGGCGCCGTGGTGATCGCCTTTGCGGTGTGGTGGCGCGCGCAGCGGCGGGCAACGTCGTAAGCCGTCGGCTTGTCGCCGCGGAACGGGAAATTTGAGTGCCGTTATCTCCAGAGACCATCGCCGTCGGCCTGGCATTCGCGGCTTCTATCTTGTTCGGAACCGGCGTCGTCATTACCCAGTTCGGCTTGAAGTATCTGCCGCCATTGTCGGGCGCCGCGGTCAGCGTCCCCGCCTTCACGTCCGTCTTTCTGCTGTTGTCTCCGATCCTGTTGCGCGGCGAGCCGGTGGTTTGGCGAGCCGTACCGATCTTCATCGGCGTCGGCCTCGTCTTTCCGGCCTTGCTGACGACCCTGACTTTCTCGTCCAACCGGCTGCTTGGCCCCGTCGTTACCGGCGCGCTTGGTAATCTGGCGCCGCTGTTCTCGGTGACGCTTGCGGTGATGGTGCTCCATGAGCCGCTGCACCCGCTGCAACTGGCAGGGCTCGTCACCGCGATATCAGGCGTTTTCCTGATCACGATTTCGCGGACCAGCGGCACGGGCGACTGGCGAAGCTGGGCGCTGCTGTTGCCGGTCGGCGCGGCGTTCCTGCGCGGGGTCGTGCCGCCGATCATCAAGCTCGGCCTCGCGATCTGGCCGAGCCCGATCGGCGCCGGCCTGGTCGGTTACATCGTCTCGTCCCTCGTCGTGCTGACCTCCGAGCGGCTCCGGACCGGCCGCTTCATCGCGCGTGCGCCGATATCGGGACATTTGTGGTTCGCCGCGGTCGGCCTCGTCAACGGCGTCGCGACCTTGTTGCTTTACGCCGCCGTGGGCTACGGCCGGGTATCGCTGGTGACGCCCTTGGTCGCGACCTATCCGCTCGTCACCGTTGTGCTCAGTGCGATCCTGCTCACCAGCGTCCGCGTTACCGCCAAGCTGGCCTGCGGCACCGTCGCCGCCGTCGCCGGTGTCATCCTGGTTCTGGTTGGCTGATCCGCTCGCAGGCCGCCTGTCCGGAACCGAGGGAAAAACGCCATTTCGGAAATCACGCCACCATGGCAATGATCGAGGCGACGTTCGAAAGGAAATGCCCGCATGCCCGAGGATAAGTCGTTAGCCGCCCTGATCGTTATCGACGTGCAGCGTGCGTTCGACCAATGGGAAGCCGCCGGCAAGCGGCGCAACAATTCCGATGCGGTGGCGCGGATCGTGGATCTGCTGACCGCCTTCAGGGAGCGCCGCGCCCCGATCTTTCACATCCGCCATGAGGGCACGCGCCCGACATCGTCGTTCCTCCCCGACGGGGCAGGCTATCCCGTCAAGGATGAGGCGCGCGAGCTCGACGGCGAGCCCGTGATCGTCAAGCGCGTCAACAGCGCCTTCATCGGCACCGATCTGGAAAGCCGGTTGCGCGCCGCCGATATCAGGACGCTGGTGATCTGCGGCGCGACCACCAATCACTGCGTCGAGACCACGACCCGGATGGCCGGCAATCTCGGCTTTGACACCTGCCTGGTGCGCGATGCGACCTGGACGTTCGACCGGATCGGGCCGGATGGCGACACCCATACGGCGGAAGCCATCCACGCCATGACCCTGGCCAATCTCAACGGCGAATTCGCGCGCATCGTGACGGCGTCGGAGGCCGTGGCGGCGCTCTAGATCCGCGGGTTTCAGCGCGCATCAATGCGATAGCTGAGGACACGCGTGTCGCCGCGGGCGATCTGCATCACGCCCGGTTTGGTGGCGAATTCGCCGTCGAAATCCGAGGGACTGGCGGTACCGTGCCAAGGCTCGATGCACAGAAACGGCGCGCCGCCGAGCTTCGACCAGACCCCGAGTTCGCGGAATCCGTCCCAGGACATCTCGATCGACGGACCGTGATCGGCGGAATAACGCACGGAGGTGCTGCGGGGCTGATCCAGGATAACAGCATCATCGTCAAACAGCCGCTCCGAAAGTGCCAGCGTTCTGCCCTGGATCGGGGTCGGTTCCGGCTTCACCCGCAGCAGGCCGTCGCGCAGCCGCCGGATCGGTGCCGGCTCGTCGTCGGAAAAGGTAAGCTGATAGGCCTGCTTCTCGATTCCGCTGAGCAACGGCCAGTTAAACGCCGGGTGGGCGCCGATCGATGCCGGCAGCATTTCTTCGCCGATGTTGGTGACCTCCAGGCGCACCTCGAGGCCGGACGCTGCGAGCGAGAACGTTACTGTCAGGCGGAACGCGAAGGGATAGCGGCTGCGGGTTTCGGCATTGTCGGTCAGAATCAGCACGCAGGAATTTGGCCTGCGCCCCACCCACTGGAACCGTTGATCTCGCGCAAAGCCGTGCTGCTTCATCGGATAGGCGCGTCCGCGATGAATCAATTCGTCGTTCTTCAGCCGGCCGACGATCGGAAACAGCAAGGGCGCATGCCGCGGCCATTGCGGGCCGGCCTGCCAGATCAGCTCGTGGCCGTCAGCGGTCTTCAGCGAATGCAGTTCCGCGCCATCGGCTGAAACGAGGGCCGTCAGCCGGTCGCTGCGAAGTGTGTGAATGTCTTCTGCCATGTTCCCCACCACAAGCGTTCCCGGTCGCAATGCGACACGACAAGGACATTAACGCTATCGGGCGCAGCCGGCCATGGCGACTGCTTGAGCTCAGCGCGCCTGCGCCAGCGTCTGCGACGGCGTCTCGCCAAAATGCGCCTGATAGCCTCGCGAGAAATCGCCCATGTGCCAAAAACCATATTCCAGCGCACAGGCCTTGACGCTGATATGGCCCGTCAGCAACCGCTTGCGGACCAGCCAGAGCCGCTTCAATCGCAGATAGCGATGCAGGCTGATCCCGCGATATTGCGCGATCACGTCCTGCAGGGTGCGAACCGAAATGCCGATCGCAGCCGCGAGGGCGTCGCTGTAAATGGGGCTCTTGAGGTCATCGAGCAGTTGCGCCTCGATTCGCCGAAACAGCGTGAAACTCCGCGCCGAATGCAGCGATCTGCCCGGCCTCAACGAATTGCTTTCAAATACCTGGTCGACCGCCAGAAGCAGCGACTCCTTGACCGCGGCCATCGTGGCGGGCGTTTGCAACTCATCCGACGAGGTCGACGCAAACTTCAGGACTTCCGAGATCAACAGCCTGAGCTTTTGTTGCGCCGCTGCCGTGGTGGCAAACACGCCGAAGTGCGGGCGGGTGTCCGGCCACCCGCGATCATGGATTTCGGGCGAGAAATTTATCACGGCGAGGCGAGCGCCGGTCTTTTCAGCAATGGCGAAACCACTGCCGCCGTGTCCGATACCGACCACGGCCTGATCAACGTCCACGCCATTGAAGCGAACCGGCTCGTCGTCATCCATCGTAAGACAGATGGCGGTGGTATTGGCAACAAGCTGGGTATCGGCGATTCTGGGAAACGACTGAACGAAAACGATATCGAAGGCGGCCAGATTCAGGATCGCCTGCTGCACCGAGATCTTGCGGACCAGTGGCGTAAACTCGACACAGAATTTCCTGACGGATCGTCTGAATTCGTCGATGTCGGTGAAATGAAGCGCCTGCAGAATAGGCGACGCTGCGAATGAAACCGCGCGCATTGAACAATTTTCAAGAATGAACTCGTACCCCCGTGTCCGCAGCCGGACACAGCCGACTATGAATGTCGAATCAGGCCCCCCGCAACTAGCCCGGCTGTGTAAAAACACCGCAGCCGCCGATGCCGACTAGGGACCATTTTGCTGGACTTGTCGGTCTGCTTCAAAACATTTCGCCGAATTTCGATATGGTTTTCACCCGATATTAACCGGAACCTAATCCGCGTCTGAGAACCTACCGCCGCGGGGCAGCCATTTACCTACGCGGCCCCGGCCTGTTTCTTAGGTGGGGAATTTGCAATGCGCGGATTCGTCCGAACTAATTTTTATCAGCTAGCCATTTCTTCTGTTTTTCAGATGCCGTCGATCAGTTCCATCTCGTTATGTGCAGCGCAGCATGACCTTGATCACGCCACTGAGGGGCGTCGCGTTGGCTTGGGCGGCCCGTCATGACAGCGTCGCCGTCGACAGCCCTCATCGCCGAACTTGAAGGCGCGGTGAAAGCCGGCTCGTCCGAACGGCGCGTTCAAATGCTGCGGCAGGTCACGGACCTGTTTCTTTCGGATGCCGACCGGCTGAACGAAAACCAGATCGGCGTTTTCGACGATGTGCTGGTTAAGCTGATGGAGCGCGTGGAGTCGCGGACGCTGACTCAGATGAGCGCGGCGCTCTCGGAATCGGCGCTCGCGCCCAAGGAAGTTGTCCGGCAGCTCGCCTATCACGAGGAAGCCGCAGTGGCGGTTCCGGTGTTGTCGAAGTCCAGCCGCCTATCCGAAAGCGATCTGATCGAAATTGCCAATACCCGCGGGCAGCAGCATCTGCTCGCCATTTCCAACCGGGAAACCCTGAACACGCCGGTGACGGACGCGTTGCTCAAGCGCGGGAACTCAAAAGTATCCCATGCGCTCGCCAACAATGCGGGCGCTCGCTTTTCCGAACGGGGTTATTCCACTTTGGTCGAGAGCGCCGAAAAGGATGGCGATCTCGCGGAAAAGCTCGGGCTTCGGTTGGACATTCCGCTCAACATGCTGCGCGAGTTGCTGTCGAAGGCCACGGCCGCCGTGCGCGCCAAGCTGCTGAAGGCTGCGCCGCCTGAAATGCGCGAAAAGATTCAGGCGGCGATTGATTTCATCGCTACACAGATCGGTGTCGCCGTACCGAAACCGGTGGACTACACCCAGTCCGAGGCGACGGTGCTGGCGTTGAACCGCGCCGGCAAGCTCGGCGACCAGACCATCAACCGCTTTGCGATCGAGGGTGAATATTCCAACGTCATCGCGGCGCTCTCGCTGCTGTCGACGGTCGCGATCGATGCGATCGAGCCGTTGATCAGCAACCCGCGGCCGGATGGTCTGATCGTGGCCTGCAGAGCCTCGCGGTTGAATTGGTCCACGACCATGATGATCCTCCGCAACCGTCCGAAATGTCCGCCTATCTCAAAGCAGGATCTCGAGCAGAGCGGGGAAGCATTCGAGGCGCTGTCGTTATCCGCGGCACAGCGGACGATCCGGTTCTGGTCGGCGCGCAGCTCAGCAAAGAAGGCTGACGCGCCCGAGACCGCTGTAGCGAAGTCGGACATCTGACGACGATGGCATGGGGTGGAAGAAAATCTGATCGGGTTGCCTTCTCGCGGGGCCTCGATGCGCGAATGGTGGCCGTCGATGGCACCTGGCATCGCAAATGTACGGTGCTCGATATTTCCGGCACCGGTGCGAGGTTGATGGTTGAAGAGTCTTTCGATGGGCTGAATCTCAAGGAGTTCTTTCTGCAATTATCGACGACAGGCCTGGTGTTCCGCCGCTGCGGGCTCATTCGGGTCAACGGCAGCGAGATCGGCGTCAGCTTCTCCGAGGAGTCGAATGCCCGGAGCAAGAAAAAGAAGATTTCGCAGGCCGTGTGATTTTTTGATCGGCGTCCAGTCGGAGTTGCGACGTTACCGGAACATTTCGGTCGGTAACGAAAGGACGGGGGCTAAATTTATTGAGCCGGAAAGCCGGTGCGGCAAAAGCGCAGGCTATTCGGCTGTCATCGACCGAGATGCAAATCGGTCAGGGCTTATTTGAGGTTCGAAATTTGAAACTGATCGCGTCGCGCATTATTCCCTTCATCGACGGCAATTCGCTCGAGGAGCGAACCGGGCGGGAAGCCCTGTTCCGCGCCGAGGACGGCGGGTTTGTGCTCTATTTGTCGGATGGCGATGGGCTCGCCGGTGCCGATGAGCGGTTGATTGCCTTGAAGCCCCGAGATGCGCTGATATGGATCAACGAAAGTCCGGAAGCGTGCGGGTCTTTCTGGCAATAAACATTTTAGTTGCTCGTTCCCCGGATCAGCAGCGCAGCGCGAAGCGGTGCGCTGCTGATCCGGGGTCCACGGCGTGTGAATGTGGTCCCGGCTCTGCCGAGCAGCGTACCGGACGACGCTTCGCATCGCCGGGAACGCTGCACCGCGTCTGGGACACGAACGAACAGCGCGTCCGAAAAATCAACGGAATCACTGTCCAGCCCTGGTTGCAAAATATTCTGCTTCCCTTCGAGGGCAAATCACCGGCCTATTTCGTGCCGTCTCATCCCTCACGAGGGGGCGTTGGCCATCGTCACGAACGTTGGGATGGGATGCGGTGGACGCCGATGCGCTTTTGACGAACAGCGCGTGAGGTGGACGGCGAAGTCGTGTGGTCCTGACGCCCCGATGCTGGCGTCAAGTTTTTGAGAAGCAAGCTTCTTGGAGATGATGGTGACAAAAAGCCGGTCGCCAGGGAGCAACTGTGTTGACGGAGACCGGTCATCGGTCGGCCTCAAGGCTGGCGCTGGCGCGCCACCGCCTTCGGCGGCGGACGGCCTTGACCCCGCCCGCTCACCGGTCTGTTGGCTTTGCAAGCGCTCGGTCGAGAACCGAGCGCGGCGGGCCGCTCAGTCAGCCCATTGCGTGAAGGTCCGGATTCCACTTCTGCCCGCGAGCGATCATGATGTTGAGGATCACGATGAGTTTGCGCATGCAGGCTACCAGTGCGACCTTCCTCTCTTTGCCTTTAGCGACCAGGCGCCGGTAGAAGGCCTTGAGCACAGGATTGTGTCGGGTCGCAGCTCCCAGGCAGGCCATGTAGAAGATGTTGCGTATCTTGCGGCGTCCGTCTCTGATCTGGCGCTCACCTCGCCGTTTGCCGCTGTCGTCATCGTATGGGGCCACGCCCAACAGAGCGGCGGCGACCTTGTTGCTTACCTGGCCCAGTTCCGGCATCGCCGCGATCAAGCCAGCGGAGGTGATCCGGGCAAGTCCCGGCACGCTTTCGATGATCTCGGCGCGTTCGGCAAATTGCGGCGTGGCCTTAATCGTGGCTGTGATCGCTACCTCGAGCGTGGCAAGCTCGGCGGCTATCTTCTTCAAAAGCCGCTCCTGTACCTTCTGCACGATATCCGGCGGCGAATGCTCGCTCCTGTTTTGCAACCCGGTCTGCAGCTCAAGGAGAGCCTGCCGCGCATTCACGATTTGCACCAACCTTTCGCGTTCCGCATCATGGATTTGGTGAGAGGCCTCGCCGAAGGTCTCGGCGAACCAGGCAATCATCTCGGCATCGATCGCATCGTTCTTGGCAAGTCGTCCAGCCGATCGAGCGAAGCTGCGAACCCGCTTCGGATCGACGATCCGCACTTCGATCCTCGCGGCACGGAGCGCCTTGGCCCACTCGCGCTCGTACCCGCCGGAAGCTTCCATCACGGCCTTGCCAACTTTCCGCCGGCGCAGCCAGGAAGCCAGCTCTCGCCGACTTTTCGATGTGCTCGCGAACGCGCACCTCAATGACAGCGATCGAATGCAAACATCCACCTTGTCTTTTGCGACGTCGATCCCCGCGACAACCAGATCATCTTGTGCCATCATCCAGCTCCCTTCCTTGCTCGGTCCGGGCTCTAAGCCCATGCAACTGTTCGGGTTGAGGAAGACACCGGACCTGTCCCACGCTCCCCGGCAGGCTCTTGGCCTTCGAGCACGAACGGGCTCAGATCCAGCGACGGGCGGTTGGTCAGAACCGCCCGTCCGCACATTCTGGCACATCCGCCAGACACAAGAGCACGAAGTAAGCCGTAAAACCATTGCGCAGGGAAGGCCGGACTGCTTCCGCTGAACCTGTATGCTCGTGTGCGTGTTCTTTTCGCTTTTTGCACACGAGACCGCGGGTGCAGCGCGCACCCGGTCTTCCCTGCGCCCTCACTTTTTGGGCCGATGAATTGCAAAACTCGGGCGCAGCGTGTCGCGAGAAGGCGGAGTTGTGTCTTTAATTCCCATCGCGTTTATCTTCGTCATTCCGGGGCGTGCGCAGCACGAGCCCGGAATCCATAACCCCCGTATTGTTGTTCTGCACCGAACGCCGTCACAGGGGTTGATGGTGTGGACGGCCCCCTACGGCATCGCGTTGTGCCAGAATGAGGTTGTTGAGATCTCAGACAAGGGAGCCGTCCGTGGACCAGATTATCCGCATTGGAATGGATACGTCGAAGCATTTTTTTCAGTTGCACGGGGTCGATGCCGCCGAGCGGCCGGTGCTGCGCCGGAAGCTGCGGCGCAATGACGTGCTGGCGTTTTTCGCCAAGCTACCGCCGACGATGATCGGGATGGAGGCCTGCGGCGCTTCGCATTTCTGGGCGCGGGAACTGCGCAAGCAGGGCCATGAGGTGAAGCTGATAGCGCCGCAGCACGTCAAGGCCTACGTCAAGCGCAACAAGAACGATGGCCGCGATGCCGAGGCGCTGTGCGAGGCGATGAGCCGGCCGACGATGCAGTTCGTGGCGGTCAAGAGCGAGGAACAGCAGGCGGCGCTGATGCTGCTCGGGCTGCGCGCGCAGTTGATCGCCCGGCGCACCCAGCTGAGCAACGCTATCCGCGGCTATGCGGCGGAGTTCGGCCTGACTACGGCCAGGGGACTGGACAAGATCGAGCCGCTGCTGTCACGGATCGCGCAGGATGAGACCGTCCCGGCGCTGGCGCGCGAGCTGTTCGTGCTGCAGGGCAAGGAATATGTGCGACTGCAGGAGGAACTGAAGGCGATCGACGCCAAGCTGCTGGTCTGGCACCGCGCCGACGCCTGCAGCCGGCGACTGGCGCAGATTCCGGGTGTCGGGCCGATCGGCGCCACCGCGCTGGTGATGAAGGCGCCGGACCCGCGCGCGTTTGCCTCCGGCCGGGATTTTGCGGCCTGGCTCGGGCTGACCCCGAAAGACCACTCCACCGCCGGTAAAACCCGGCTCGGCAAGATCACCCGTGCTGGCGACGAGGCGTTGCGCAGCATTCTGGTGGCGGGGGCGACCGCGGTGATCCAGCAGGCGCGGCGCGGGCGCGGCAGTTCGTCGTCATGGCTGACCGCGCTGCTCGCACGCAAGCCGCCGAAACTTGCGGCAGTGGCGCTCGCCAACAAGACCGCCCGGATCGCCTGGAAGCTGATGGTGAGCGGTGACAGTTACAACGGCGCGCGGATGCCTGCGACATCGGCGAGCGCCGCTTAAGAGATCGGCCGGCGGGCGAACATCGCCCGGTGGCCGGGCCGGAGCTGCAAAAGGGAGACAGATGGTGGGATCGATCGATCCGAGGTGCGAGACACTCCGTGGAATCCATTGGCCGAAACAGGTCGCGGGATTGTTTGGAATTCGCGTCGCGGAAACCATCTTGGCCAGTGGTCCAGCGCGACCGCATCAAAAGGCCGGACATATGGATGCAAGCGATCCGATCAGACCATCAAGAACTCTTGCAGCTCGGGGGCCGTCCACATATGGATTCCGGGCTCGCGCAAGAGCGCGCCCCGGAATGACGGCTTCTTTTGCAAGCTCCCCACCGGGCAGGGTGGAGTGGAGCAGATGCCTTTCGCACCAACCGATGCCAGGGGGGTATGGCTCCCGGCCTTGCGCCGGGACCACAACCGCGACACCGCCTCCCTTTTCGTCATTCCAGCATTTCCCCTGTCGCCGAAAACGCTTTATGGTGCCGCAGGCTGGCGCCGCGTGCGCTATAGATTGTCGATTAATATCAAAGGCTTGGCGGGAATACCGCGGCCTTTGGAGGGCGGTTTGACGCGGTATATTTCGACCCGGGGGGAGGCCCCCATTCTGGGCTTTTGCGACGTGATGCTGACCGGGCTCGCCCGTGACGGCGGCCTCTATGTGCCTGAGGTCTGGCCGCAATTGGCGCCCGAGGCCATCGCGGGCTTCTTCGGCCGGCCTTATTGGGAAGTCGCCGTTGACGTCCTCAAGCCGTTCGTCGGCGAAGAGATTTCCGACGCTGATCTCGGCCGCATGGCCAACGAGGCCTACGCCACCTTCCGCCATCCTGCGGTGGTGCCGCTCGACCAGACCGGTCCCAATCAATTCGTGCTGGAACTGTTTCACGGTCCGACCCTGGCGTTCAAGGACGTCGCGATGCAGTTGATTTCGCGGCTGATGGACCATGTGCTGGCCAAGCGCGCGCAACGCACCACCATCGTGGTCGCGACCTCAGGCGATACCGGGGGCGCCGCGGTCGATGCCTTCGCGGGGCTCGACAACGTCGATCTGATCGTGCTGTTCCCGCATGGCCGCATCTCCGACGTGCAGCGGCGGATGATGACCACGACCGGCGCTGCCAACGTGCATGCGCTCGCCATCGAAGGTACCTTCGATGACTGCCAGGCGATCGTGAAAGCGCTGTTCAACCATCACGGCTTTCGCGACGCGGTTGCGCTGTCGGGCGTCAACTCGATCAACTGGGCGCGGATCGTTGCGCAAGTGGTATATTATTTCACGTCGGCCGTCGCGCTCGGCGCACCCGCGCGTACCGTGGATTTCACCGTTCCCACCGGGAATTTCGGCGACATCTTCGCGGGCTATGTCGCCAAGCGCATGGGGCTGCCGGTGCGATGGCTGCGGATCGCCGCCAATATCAACGACATCCTGCCGCGCACGCTCAAGACCGGCATCTACGAGGTGCGCGAGGTTCACGCGTCGGCCTCGCCGTCGATGGATATCCAGGTGTCCTCGAATTTCGAACGGCTGTTGTTCGAGGCCAGCGGGCGCGACGCCGCCAGCGTTCGCCGGCTGATGGAATCACTGAAACAGTCCGGGCGTTTCGTGCTGCCGGATGCGACGCTGGCCGCGATCCGCAGCGAATTCGATGCCGGGCGCGCCGACGAGACCGAGACCGCGGCCGCGATCCGCGCCGCCTGGCGCGAGGCCGGTGATCTGGTCGACCCGCACACCGCCGTGGCGCTCGCGGTCGCCGATCGCGATACCTCGGATTCGAAGATCCCGAACATCGTGCTGTCGACCGCGCATGCCGCGAAATTTCCCGATGCGGTGCAGGCCGCCTGCGGCGTGCGGCCGGAATTGCCGGCGTGGCTCGAGGGGCTGATGACCAAACCCGAGCGGATCAAGATCATGAAGAACGATCAGGTTGAAGTGGAACAGTTCGTGCGCTCGGTCAGCCGCGCCGCGAAGCAAGGAGTTGCCGGATGAGCGTCGACGTTACCAAGCTTCCCTCCGGCCTCACGGTGATTACCGACACCATGCCGCATTTGGAAACCGCGGCGCTCGGGGTGTGGGCCGGCGTCGGCGGCCGTGACGAAAGGTCCAACGAGCACGGCATCTCGCATCTGCTCGAACATATGGCGTTCAAGGGGACCGCGCGGCGCTCGTCACGCGAGATCGTCGAGGAAATCGAGGCGGTCGGCGGCGATCTCAACGCCGGGACCTCGACCGAAACCACCGCCTATTACGCGCGGGTGTTGAAGGCGGATGTGCCGCTGGCGCTCGACGTGCTCTCCGACATTCTTGCCAATCCGTCTTTCGTGCCGGATGAGCTGGAGCGCGAAAAGAACGTCATCGTGCAGGAAATCGGCGCGGCGCAGGATACCCCCGACGACGTGGTATTCGAGCATCTCAACGAGCTCTGTTACCCGGATCAGCCGATGGGCCGCTCGCTGCTCGGCACCGCAAAGACGCTGAAGGAGTTCGATCGCGATACGCTGCGCGGCTATTTGTCGAGGCATTATCGCGGGCCCGACATGGTGGTGGCGGCGGCCGGTGCGGTCGATCACAAGCAGGTGGTCGAGGAAGTGACGCGGCGCTTTTCCAGCTTCGAGGACACACCGGCGCCGAAACCGCAGCCCGCGATGTTCGGCAAGGGCGGCTCGCGCGTGGTGCATCGCGATCTCGAACAGGCGCATCTGACGCTGGCGCTGGAAGGCGTGCCGCAAACCGACCTGTCGCTGTTCTCGATGCAGGTCTTCACCAACGCGCTCGGCGGCGGGATGTCGTCGCGGCTATTCCAGGAAGTGCGTGAAAAGCGCGGGCTTTGCTATTCGATCTACACCTTCCATGCGCCCTACAGCGACACCGGCTTTTTCGGGCTCTACACCGGCACCGATCCCGGCGATGCGCCGGAAATGATGGAAGTGATCGTCGACGTCATCAACGATGCCGTCGAGACCCTGACCGAAGCCGAAGTCGCGCGCGCCAAGGCGCAAATGAAGGCGGGGCTGTTGATGGCGCTGGAGAGCTGTTCTTCCCGCGCCGAGCAGCTCGCGCGCCACATTCTGGCCTATGGGCGCCCGCTGACGGTGGAAGAGCTGGTGGCCCGGATCGATGCCGTCAGCGTCGAATCGACCCGGGACGCCGCGCGAGGGTTATTGTCGCGCAGCCGCCCGGCCATTGTCGCGCTTGGCAGCGGCAGGGGTCTGGACACGGCGGTGGCTTTTGCGGAAGGATTGACCAAGTCGAAGGCCAAAGCGCGCTTGCACTAGGGTTTTTGCGCGGCGGCCGTTTTCGGGCATTTCAGGCCCTTCGGGAGTATCGCCCATGGCGTTATTTCGATTGCCATCCAGCGGATCGCCGGCGCTCGCGCCGCGCGGCAACGGCCTGTTGCTGCGCGCGCCGCAAATGTCTGATTTCCTGCAATGGGCGCATCTGCGGGAATACAGCCGCAATTATCTAACCCCGTGGGAGCCGATCTGGCCGTCGGACGATCTGACCCGCTCCGGTTTCCGGCGTCGCTTGCGCCGCTATGCCGAGGACATCGCCGCCGACCGTTCCTATCCCTTCATCGTATTCCGCGAATCCGACGGCGCGATGATCGGCGGGGTCACGCTGGCGAATGTGCGCCGCGGCATCGTGCAGGCCGGCACCATCGGCTATTGGGTCGGGCAGCCGCATGCCCATCGCGGCTACATGACGGCGGCGCTGCGCGTGCTGCTGCCGTCGCTGTTCGGCGAGCTCAATCTGCATCGCATCGAGGCCGCCTGCATCCCCTCCAATACCCCGTCGATCCGGGTGCTGGAAAAATGCGGCTTTGCCCGCGAAGGGCTGGCGCGGCGCTATCTCTGCATCAACGGCGTGTGGCAGGACCATCTGCTGTTCGGCCTGCTGCACGAGGATTTTCGCGGCTAGGCGGTAGACGCCTTGTCAGGAATGTCGTGCTCGAATGCCTCGTTCAGATGCCTTGGGTTCGCCGCCATTGCGCTGCTATAAGGCGGCCGGAAATGACGGTCGGATGACCAAAAGGCCAGGGACATCGGATGGGCGAGAAGCTTGTGATCATGACGGCAACTCCATCGGGTAAATATCGCCGGATCGCGGTATCGGCCGCGGTCGCGTTGGCTGTCGGTTGCAGCGTTTTTGCCTCGCCCGCGGCGGCGCAGTCGCTGACCGATCGCTTCAAGAGCCTGTTCGGGGGCGGATCGTCGGATAAACCGGCCGAACCGGCTCCCGGCGCAGCCCCCGGAGCTGATGGCGCCGCAGGCGAAGGCCAGACCGACCTGAATTGCCCGCCGGTCAGCATTCGCGCCGGCGCGTCGACCTATCTGGTGGCGGCGCCGGGCAAGGAGGCGATCGGCAATGACGTGCGCTTCCAGGCCACCATTACCAAGACCGCGCGCGATTGCACCCGCACCGGCGGCGAAATTACCGCGCAAATCGGCATTCAGGGCCGCGTGATTGCCGGTCCAGCCGGTGCGCCCGAGACGGTGCAGATTCCGCTGCGCGTCGCCGTGGTTCAGGGCGGCGTGAATGAAAAGACCATTGCGACCAAGGCCTATCGGACCACGGTGACGATGGCGGAAGACGGATCGGTGCCGTTCACGCTGGTCGCGGACGATATGGTCTATCCGGTGCCAGCGGGAGCGGCCGCCGATTCCTACATCTTCTATATCGGCTTCGACCCGCAGGCGCTGGCCCCGGAGGCGAAGGCGCCGGCCAAGCGAGCCAAGAAAAAATAGGGCTTTACCGCCGACCCAAATCACCGGCTTATCACCGGTCGTCCCGGCGGGAGGACGATAAAAGAAAAAAGCCGGCGCGATCATCTCGCACCGGCGTCTTATTCTTGAACCTGGATTTGGTCAGTTCAGCTTGGCGCGAACTTCCGCAATGCCCTTCGTCAACAGGTCGTCGGCGACCGAGCCTTTGACCGATTGCGACAGGATATTGGAGGCCGCGGCAATCGCGGCATTGGCCGCCGCCGCGCGGACGTCGGCAATCGCCTGGGTCTCGGCCAACTCGATCTTGCCTTCCGCGGTCTTGGTGCGGCGGGCGACGAAATCTTCCATCTTGGTCTTGGCTTCGGCCGCGATGCGTTCGGCTTCGGTTTTGGCGGCCTCGATGATGTCCTGCGCCTCACGCTCGGCGCTGGCATGACGGGCCTTGTATTCCGCGAGCAATTTGGCGGCGTCTTCCTTGAGACGGCGCGCGTCGTCGAGTTCGCTCTTGATGCGCTCCGCGCGATGATCCAGCGCCGTCAGCACCGTGCGGTGCACGCCGACATAGGCGAACACGCCCATCAGGATGACGAAGCCTACGGCGACCCAGAATTCCGGTTCGGCGAACATCAGATCTTATCCCTTCAACGAGGCGTCAACGGCGCTGTTGACCGACTGGGCGTCGGGTTGCACGCCGGTCAACCGTTGCACGATCGCCGCAGCCGCATCCGCGGCGATGCCGCGAACGTTGCTCATCGCGGCGCCACGCGTCGAGGCAATGGTCTTTTCAGCGTCGGCAAGCTTCACCGAGAGTTTCTCTTCGAGAGACTTACGCTCGGCTTCGGATGCGGCGTTGAGCTTTTCGCGGGTCTCCGCGCCGATCGCCTGCGCCCGGCTGCGCGCCGCGGCGAGTTCGCTTTCATAGGCCTTCAGCGCGCCGTCGGACTGGTCCTTCAGCTTTTGCGCATCGGCCAGATCGCCCTCGATCGTGTTCGCACGCGCGTCGATCACGCCACCGACACGCGGCAGCGCAATACGCGAAACGATCAGATAAAGCGCGACGAACGCGATCAGCAGCGACACCAGTTGCGAAGCAAAGGTGTCCCTCTGGAACGGCGGAAACTCATGCTTGTCAGCATTGGCTTCGGTGTGGGCGGTCGTGCCCTTGGCGTCGCCATGACTCTCAGCCACTGGATTCTCCTGTTCGGCTTAGCGCGTACCCCGAAAAAGGATACGCGCAGGCAAATATCAGAGTGCGAACAAGAGCAGCAGCGCGATCAGCAGCGAGAAGATGCCGAGCGCTTCGGTCACGGCGAAGCCGAAAATCAGGTTGCCGAACTGGCCCTGGGCTGCCGAAGGATTGCGCACCGCAGCGGCGAGATAGTTGCCGAAGATGATGCCCACGCCTGCGCCTGCGCCACCCATGCCAATGCAGGCAATACCAGCGCCAATGTACTTCGCGGCAATCGGATCCATGAAACGAACTCCTTGTTGAGGTTTGGTGAGAGAGGACCGGGCCTAGTGGCCCGGATGAATCGCATCGTTGATGTAGATGCAGGTGAGGATGGTGAAGACGTAAGCCTGGAGGAACGCGACCAGCAGCTCGAGCGCGGTCAGCGCCATCACCATGCCGAGCGGCAGCACGGCACCGAAGTACCCGGCAATGCCAAGTCCGGCCAGCAGCGGAATGAAGCTTGCGAACACCGCCAGCGCGATGTGGCCCGCGAGCATGTTCGCGAACAGACGCACGGAGTGCGAAATCGGCCGCAGGAAGAACGAGAACACCTCGATGAACACGACCAGCGGCAGGATGAAGATCGGAATGCCCGACGGCACGAACAGATTGAAGAACTTCAGGCCGTTCTTGTAGAGGCCGTAGATCAACACCGTCAAAAACACGAGCATCGCGAGCGCCACGGTGACGATGAGGTGACTGGCGATCGTGAAATTGTAGGGAATGACGCCGATCATGTTCGACACGGTGACGAACATGAACAGCGAGAAGATCAGCGGGAAGAACTTCATGCCTTCCTTGCCGGCGGTCGAACGGATCGTGTTGGCGACGAATTCGTAGCTGATTTCGGCGACCGACTGCAGCCGTCCCGGCACCAGGCGCTTGCCGGCCACACCACCGATCATCAGCAGCGAAATCAGCGCTACCGAGCCGAACATGTAGGCCGACGAATTGGTGAAGGCGATCTCCTGATGGCCGATATGGCCGATCGTGAAGAGCTTGTGGATATTGAATTGTTCGATCGGATCGATCATCCGCGCCGTATCTCTCGTCCCACCGGCCACGCCGGCGCCCTGCAATCAATTCGTCCGGTTTTCCGCTTTTCAACGGCCGGTCTTGTTCGGAGCAACTCCCGCCGACCTGATCACGTTCACCACGCCGGCGGCGAAGCCAAGCAGCAGGAAAACGATCATTCCGAAAGGAGATGTCGACAACAACCGGTCGAAGCCCCAGCCGATCAGCGCTCCGACGACAACCCCGGCGATCAACTCGGAAGAAAGCTGGAAACCGCGCCCCATCGCCGATGCTCTGGCAGCTCCGTCTCCGCTTCCAGAGCCGGATTGGTCAGTCTCGATTTTGCGGCCGCCCCGAATTTCGGACAACCGCTGATCCAGACTTCCGAGCCTTGCGGAAAGCGCAGCCTCGTCGGACGACGACGTATCGTGATTTCCGTTTTCGCTCTCGTTCGTGCCTTCAGCCATGCTGTGGAGACCCGAAACAATGCCGCGTGGATGGAAATGACGCCCCGTCACCCTCAAAAGCCGCGCGGACCATACTTACCACGTCAAACCAAGTCAAGATTGCGTCGTAACCAGTTAGCGCATTGATTTGGTTGATTTTATCGCGCTCACCGCGAACCGCCTGTGGACCAAACGATGCACTGCAGCAGCCTCGCGCCGGATTGCCAAAATCGCGCGCTCGATTCCGCAAAAACACTGGGGCCAATACGCAGCCGAGAGACTTTGAGAATTTATACCTATTGTACCCAGATTGTCCTCAAGACCCGCGGCATTTCGACCCGATGCGCGACGTTTGATCAGCGAAAGCGGCCGGGAAACAATCTTGCAACGCCTCGGCCGGTCTGTTGGGATGGTCGCCAATAACCAATTCCCGGGGAGCCGGCATGCCGCGTCAGGTCGATTATTATTTCTCGCTTCAATCCCCCTGGGCCTATATCGGGCACAAATTGTTTCGCGAGGTTATCGCGCCCTACGGCCTCAAGGTGAACCACAAGCCGGTGGTGCTGGTCGACCTGTTCTCCGAAACCGGTGGGCTCCCTTTGCTGAAGCGTCACCCGGTGCGGCAACGTTACCGGATGGTCGAACTGCAGCGCTGGCGCGACAAGCGCGGTTTGAAATTTCATCTGCAACCAGCCAACTGGCCGTTCAATGCGCGGCTCGCGGATGGCGTCGTGATCGCCGCGATCGAGGCGGGCCACGATCCCGATCCATTGCTGCGGCGGGCTTATGCCGCGGTGTGGGAAGACCAGCTCAATCTCGCCGACCCCGCGACCCTGATTAAGCTGGCGGATGATTGCGGCCTGCCGGGCAAGCAACTGGTCGAGCGTTCCGGCACCGAGGAGATCAGTGCCGCCTATGAGCAAAACCGCCAGGACGCGCTCGCGGCTGATGTGTTCGGCTCGCCGGTCTATGTGCTCGACGGCGAGGTATTCTGGGGTCAGGACCGGATCGAATTGCTCGCCGATGCGTTGAAATCGGGCCGTGCACCGTATCGATCGCAGGTCTAGTATGGGGCAGGACTGATATGACGAAGTCGGGCAAGGGGAAGCATCGGCGGTTTTGAGGCGGAGCACTCCCATGATGACAGTACGCTCGCTTCCGGTATTCTCGATTTCGCTCGCGACCGTCGCGGTGATGGCCGGTATTGGTGCCGCCGCGGCGCAGCCGATCCCCGACGCCGGCAACGGCCGCTATACGCTGTCGCCGGTTGCCGATGGCGTGATCCGGCTCGACACCAAGACCGGTCAGGTCTCGACCTGCAGCAACAACGGCAATGGTTGGGCCTGCTATGCCGTGCCCGACGAACGCGCGGCGTTCGATGCGGAAATCGGCCGGCTGCAGGCCGACAATGAAAAGCTCAAGTCGCAACTGGCGGAGCGCGATGCCACCATCACGGGCAAGATCGACGAGCCGCTGCCAAAGTCGGATCCGCTGAAACAGCCCGAACCGAAGGTCGCAGACGGCAGCCGCAAGATTGAAATTCCGAAGATCGAGATTCCACTGCCGAGCGACCGCGACATGGACCGCGCGATGTCGTTTCTGGAGCAGGCCTGGCGGCGCCTCGTCGAGATGGCCAACCGGGTGCAGAGGGACATCAACGGCAGGATTTAGTGAAAAGCCTCATGGTGGCGACTCGGCAGGATGAGGACAAAGCTTGAGGTTCTATGTCATCACCCAAATCCATCTCCCGCAGTGCGCCCTCGGCGGTGACCGCCGACGCGCTCGTGACGTCGCTGCTGACGGTCCAGACATCATGCGCCGGTTTCGTCGATCTCACCGCGGAGGTCGCGAAATTCGTTAAGGAGGTCCATGCGAAAGAGGGCGCGGTGGTGCTGTTCATCCGTCACACCTCGGCATCGCTGACGATCCAGGAAAATGCCGACCCCACCGTGCTCGATGATTTGACGACGGCGCTCGGCCGGCTCGCGCCCGAGGACGGCGGATGGCGCCACGATACCGAAGGCCCCGACGATATGCCGGCGCATATCAAGACCATGCTGACGGCGACCTCGCTGCATATTCCGGTGCTGCGAGGCGAACTCGCGCTGGGAACCTGGCAGGCGATCTATCTGATCGAGCATCGCGCCCGTCCGCATCAGCGCGAGATCGTGCTGCAGTTCATGGGGCGCATCGGCTAAAACAATATCGGCCGCGGATCGCTCCGCGGCCGATAGGTTTCGTTGGTCCTGTCAGACGATCAGGTCTTGCTGATGTCGACGTCCTTGGTCTCCGGCAGGAAGATCAGGCCGACAACCACGGTGATCGCCGCGAAGATGATCGGATACCAGAGGCCGGCATAGATGTCGCCGGTCGAGGCCACGATCGCGAACGCGGTCGCGGGCAACAATCCGCCGAACCAGCCGTTGCCGATGTGATAGGGCAGCGACATCGAGGTGTAACGGATCTTGGTCGGGAACAGTTCGACCAACATCGCCGCGATCGGTCCGTAGACCATGGTCACGAAGATCACCAGGATGAAAAGCAGCCCGATCACAGACGCGACCTGCGGCCGGAAGATGTCGAACGGGTGCGCCATCTTTACGATTCCGGGGTCGGCGGTCTTCGGATAACCGGCCGCCTGGACCGCGGCGGTGATCGCCGGGTTGCCGTCCTTGGCGTTGGCGTAGGGTACTTCCTTGCCGTTGACCATGACTTTCACGCCGGAGCCGGCCGGGCCATAGGTCGTCCCATATTTGACCGACGACTGGGCGAGGAAGGCGCGGGCGGTGTCGCAGGGCGCGCTGAAGACGCGGGTGCCGACCGGGTTGAACAGGTCGCCGCAGCCTGCCCGATCGGCAACGACCTCGACCTTGGCGGTCTCGATCGCCTTTTCCAACGCCGGGTTGGCATTGGCAGTGATCATCTTGAAGATCGGGAAGAAGGTCAGCGCCGCGATCGCGCAGCCGGCCAAGATGATCGGCTTGCGGCCGATCTTGTCAGACAAGGCGCCGAACACGACGAAGAATCCGGTACCGAGCAAGAGCGACCAGGCGATCAGCAGGTTGGCGGTGTAGCCGTCGACCTTCAGGATCGATTGCAGAAAGAACAGCGCGTAGAATTGGCCGGTGTACCACACCACTCCCTGGCCCATCACGCCGCCGAACAGCGCCAGCAGCACGATCTTCGCGTTGTCCCAGTTGGCGAAGGCTTCGGTCAACGGCGCCTTCGAGCTCTTGCCCTCGTCCTTCATCTTCTGGAACACGGGCAATTCATTGAGGCGCAGACGAATCCAGACCGAAATGCCGAGCAGCAGCACCGACACCAGGAATGGAATGCGCCAACCCCAGGCGGCGAACTCTGCTTCGCCGATCGCAGAGCGGGTGAATAGGATCACCAGCAGCGACAGGAACAGCCCAAGCGTCGCGGTGGTCTGAATGAACGAGGTGTAATAGCCACGCTTGCCCTGCGGCGCATGTTCGGCGACGTAGGTCGCAGCGCCACCGTACTCGCCACCGAGTGCCAGGCCCTGCAGCAGGCGCAATCCGATCAGGATAATCGGTGCCGCGATGCCGATGGTTGCGGCGCTGGGCAGCAGGCCGACGATGAAAGTCGAAAGGCCCATGATCATAATGGTGACGAGGAAGGTGTATTTGCGTCCGACGATGTCACCGACGCGCCCGAAAACGATAGCGCCGAAGGGACGCACCAGAAAGCCTGCGGCAAACGCCAGCAGTGCGAAGATATCGCGTGTCGCCGGAGGATAGGCGCTGAAGAATTGCGCGCCGATGATTCCAGCAAGCGATCCATAAAGGTAGAAGTCGTACCACTCGAAAACGGTGCCGAGCGAGGAGGCGAGAATTACGAAACGCTCGTCTTTCGTCATTCCTGCCGGTCGCTGCGATGATACAGCTAAGGTGGTCATGTCGATCCCCCCAAAATCATTGATACCAAAGATTCCGTGGCGCCGAACTTCGCCGGGTTGAGCCACGGCGCTTCCTGTTTAGGGTAACATCGGCGTGAAAACCAGCAATTACGACTTTCGGCCGCCGCACCTGCGCCGCACTACTTATGTGGAGGGAGCGCTGCGCCTTGGTGGCCGCGTCGGTCCCGGCGGTTGAATGTATTGCGGTGCACAACGAGGACTGATTAACCGCTTTACCGCAAGGCAATATTCAGCGCTTGCATGGGCCTTGGCATGAGAGGACAATTGTTTCAACGAACAAAAACCGCTTGGCAAAGCTCTCCGGAGAGGTCACGGCTTCTATCGCAACCGGATTGTAAGAAATAAATGGCTAGCAGCACGCATCTCATTATTGCCGATGACCACCCGCTATTCCGCGATGCGCTGCGGCAGGCCGTCGCAAGCGTCGTCACTTCGGCGAAAATCGACCAAGCTGGAACCTTCGACGAGCTGACGTCGCTGCTTGAGCAGGATTCCGACATCGACATGGTGCTGCTCGACCTGTCGATGCCAGGAATCAGCGGCTTTTCCGGTTTGATTTACCTGCGTGCGCAATATCCCGCGATCCCGGTGGTGATCGTGTCCGCCAGCGACGATGGCAGTACGATCCGCCGGTCGCTCGATTTCGGCGCCTCCGGCTTCATCCCCAAGCGGTTCGGCGTCGAGACCTTGCGCGACGCCATCGTCAAAGTGATGGATGGCGATGTCTGGGTGCCGCCGGATACTGATCTGTCGTCGGCTACCGATCCGGACATGACGCGCCTGCGCGACCGCCTGGTAACGTTGACCCCGCAGCAAGTGCGCGTGCTGATGATGCTGTCGGAAGGGCTGCTCAACAAGCAGATCGCCTACGAACTCGGCGTCTCCGAGGCAACCATCAAGGCGCACGTCTCGGCGATCCTGCAAAAGCTCGGCGTCGAAAGCCGCACCCAGGCGGTGATTGCCGCGGCGAAAATCGCCGGCGGCCAATGGCGGCAGGATACGCCGTCACCGCAGTAACTCTACTCCGCCGCCGCCACCATCTGCCGGCTGCGCCACTGGCCGATCAGGGCGCGTAGCGATGCCGGTTTGACCGGCTTGTTCAGCACCGCAATGTTCTCCTCGCGGGCCGCGTCGCGGACATGCGGGCTGCGATCGGCGGTGATCAGGATTGCCGGAATGGCATCGCCGAAGCGGCGGCGGATATCGCGGATCGCAGCGACGCCGTTGCCGCGATCGAGATGATAGTCGACCAGCAGGCCGGTGACCCGTCCGCCCACGGCATCGATGGCTTCGATGGCAGCATCAGGATCGGCCACCGCGATCACTTCGGCGTCCCAGGCCTTCAGCAGGGTTTTCATGCCGTCGAGAATGGCCGCGTCGTTCTCGATGCAAACGATCAAGGTGCCGCTCATCGCCGCCTTGGACAACGGCGTGGCGCTGGTGACGGCCGCAGTGAAGTTGACCGCCTTCGCGATCGGCAAGGTCACCGAAAAAAACGAGCCGCCGCCAGCATTGGAGTCGAGCGCAATGCCGTGGTTGAGCACGCGCGCCAGCCGCTCCACGATCGACAGGCCGAGACCGAGGCCGCGCGCGATCCGCGCGCCCTGTTCGAGCCGGTGAAACTCCTTGAAGATCTCGCCACGCTTGACGATCGGAATGCCGACGCCGGTATCGTAGATGCCGATCTGCAGCGTCTGGCCGCGGCGTCGGCAACCGACCAGCACGCGCCCGCGCGGGGTATATTTGATGGCGTTGGAGATCAGGTTCTGCAGCAGCCGCCGCAGCAGCAGCCGGTCGGATTCCACCGGCAGCGAACTCGGCACGAAGGTCAGGTCCAGCCGCTTGGCCCGCGCCATCGGTGCGAATTCGATCTCCAGCGAACGCATCAGATCGCCGATCTTGAAGCTGGTGATCGACGTCGTCATGGCGCCGGCATCGAGCCGGGAGATATCCAGCAGCGCGCCGAGGATTTCCTCGATCGCCTCAAGTAAATCGTCGATGTTTTCGACCAGCCGGGAATCCTCGCCGCCGCTCTGGCGTTCGACCAGGCTCGTCACGTAAAGCCGCGCCGCGTTCAGCGGCTGCAGGATGTCGTGGCTCGCTGCGGCCAGAAAGCGCGTCTTCGAGATGTTGGCGTCCTCGGCGGTGCTCTTGGCCAGCGCCAGCTCCGAATTCAGCCGCGTCAGCTCTTCGGTGCGGTCCCGAACACGTTTTTCCAGCGTGGCATTGGAGCGCTCCAGCGCTTCGGCAGCCTCGAAGCTCGGCGTGACGTCGGAAAAGGTAATGACCAGTCCGCCGCCGGGCATCAGATTGGTGCGTACTTCGATCACCATATGGCGGTCGGGAAGCCGCTCCAGATAGGGCTCGCCTTCGGTGGTGTAGGCCTTGAGCCGCATTTCCAGCAGCGCTTCGCTCTGTTCCGGGTCAAGCTGGCTGGTTGCTCCCATGAATTCCAGGATCTCGGTCAGGGGAATGCCGAGTTGGACGAGGTGGGGCGGCAGGCCGAGGATCTCGCCGAATTGATGATTGGAGCAGATCAGCTGCAGGTCGGCGTCGAACACCGCGATGCCCTGCCGCACATGATTGAGCGCGGTCTGCAGGATCTCACGGTTGAAATGCAGCGCGGCGTGGGCATCGTCGAGCAGTTTGAGCGCGGCCTTGGCCGAAACCGTCCGCTTGCGCAGCAATAGCGACATCACCAGGCGCGAGGAGGCCGCGCCGATCGACGAGGCGATCAGATGCTCGGCGTGCTGCAGCAACTCGAAATCGGCCGGCGCTGCCGGATCGAGCGGGACCGGATGGGTGGTCGCGAACGCATCGAAGGAACTGCGGGCCCGCTCCGGACCGAGATACTGCGCCACCGTACTCTGGATGTCCTGCACGGTCACCGTGGTGCGCCAGCGCCGCAGCGTCGGCGTGATCGGGGCGAGTGCGGTCGGCACAAACAGGTCGGCCTGCAATCGCTCAATCGAGGAAGGCAGCCGCGCCAGTGACAGCACTACATAGGTCAGAATGTTGAGCGAGAGCGACCACAGCACGCCATGCAGCAGCGGCGTCAGATCGGCGCCGAACAGCGCTTGCGGCCGCAACGACTCGATGCCGAACGGGCCGTGCTGCAGCAGCAGCAGGCCAGCGGTGCTGTTGTCCAGGAAGCTCGGCAGGAACAGCGTATAGATCCACATCGCGATGCCGACCAGCATGCCGCCCATGGCGCCGCGCGCGGTGGCGCGCCGCCAGAACAGGCCGCCGAAAAATGCCGGGGCAAGCTGGGCGATCGCCGCGAACGACAACAGGCCGATCGCCGCCAGCTGGGTGTTGCCGAGCGCGCGATAATAGAAATAGGCCATCACCATGATGGCGAAGATCGAAAAGCGCCTGATGCCGAGCAGGAAGTCGCCGAAATCCTTTGGCTCGTTACGCGCCGCGCCACGCCGCTGCAGCACCAGCGGCAACACGATGTCGTTCGACACCATGATCGCCAGCGCGACGCATTCCACCATCACCATGGCGGTTGCGGCCGACAAGCCACCGATAAAGACGACGACGCTCAGCAGCGGGGCGTTGCCTTCCATCGGCAGCGCCAGCACGAACATGTCGCTGTCGACGGCGCCGAACGGAAAGATCACCAGACCGGCGATCGCGATCGGAATCACGAACACATTGATGGCGATCAGATACATCGGAAATAGCCAGCGCGCCCGTTTTACTTCACTGTCGCTGGAGTTCTCGACCACGCTGACGTGGAACTGGCGTGGCAACAGCATGATCGCGCAGAACGACAGCAGTACCATCGTCAGGAAGTTGCCGATCGATGGCACGTAATCGATCGCGCGCACCGCTTCCGGGGTTTTCATCGCACGCTCGAGCAACTCCACCGGGCTGAACATCCAGAAGGTGACGAACGCGCCGGCGGCCAGAAAGGCCACCAGTTTGACGATCGACTCGGAGGCGACCGCCAGCATCAGGCCATGCTGATGTTCCGTCGCATCGGTCTGGCGGGTGCCGAACAGCACGGCGAAAGTCGCCATCGCGATCGTCACCATCAGCGCGATATCGCCGATAATGGGTATCGAGGAGAACGCCTGGTCTTCGCTGAGGATGGTCTCCAGCGACGATGCCACCGCCTTGAGCTGCAGCGCGATGTAGGGCACCGAGCCGATTATCGCGATCAGCGCCACGGTTGCGGCGACCGCCTGGCTCTTGCCGTAACGGGCAGCGATGAAATCGGCGATCGAGGTGATGTTCTGCGATTTGGCGAGGTGGATCACCCGGCGCAGGAGCGGCGTGCAGAACACGATCATCAGGATCGGGCCGACATAGATCGCCAGGAAATCGACGCTGGTGCGGGAAGCGAAACCGACCGAGCCGAAGAACGTCCAGGAGGTGCAATAGATCGCCAGCGACAGCGGATAGATCAGCGCGCTGGCGCGGCCGCGCTGCGTCGGCGACAGCCGGTCGCCGTGGCTCGCCACGAAAAACAGGAACCCGATGTAGCCGAAGGCGGCTACGATCACGGCCCAATCGTGCAGCATTGCTGCCTACTCCTTGAAAGGTCAGCGAAACTTAGCGCGTTGCGCGCGGGCAGGCGACAGCGAATTGCCGGCCAGATCGGGCAATTGGGATCGTCGTTAAGTCCAGCGCGGCGCCAGGAAGATCGCCAGCGCGACCGCCAGCCATGCCACGAGCCCGCCGAGCAGCGCCAGCCGGTAATCGATGCGAGCGACGGTGAAATACCGCCAGGAAGGCGAGGTAGGCCGGGATGGTCTTGGCGCCGGCAATGCAGGCCTCGCGGAACCCGGTATCGTTGCCTTTGGCCCCGACAATCAACAGCGCGATCAGGGCGAAGGTCGGAAATAACGGCAGGATGCCGGGCAGCGTGTTGCCGCGCTTCGACAGCCAGACGATCGCGGCAGTGATCAGGCCGCCGATGATGCCCTTCCAGACCATTTCCATCGAGGCTTAACCCGGAAAGAGGCCTAATCCGAAAGATGGTCGCGGACCGGAGGGACGCAGGCCACGCTTGTTATTCAGCCGCCATGGATTTTTCGCGCAGCGGCAGACCGAGGCGGTCCCAGACCTGCAACAGCGCGTCAGCCAGCCCGTCGATCAATCCGTCGTCATGATAGGGCGACGGCGTGATCCTCAAGCGTTCAGTGCCTTTGGCAACGGTCGGGTAGTTGATCGGCTGGATGTAGATGCCGTGCTCTTCGAGCAGGAGGTCGCTGGCCTGCTTGCACAATTCGGGATCGCCGACGAACAGCGGCACGATGTGGGTGTCGCTCGACATCACCGGCAGGCCGGCGGCGGTGAGGATCGCCTTGACCCGGGCGGCGCGGTCCTGGTGGCGTTCACGCTCCCACGACGACGTCTTCAGGTGGCGGATCGCCGCCGTGGCCGCCGAGCAGATCGCAGGCGGCAGGGCGGTGGTGAAGATAAAGCCCGGCGCGTAGGAGCGCACGGCGTCAATGATCTCGGCCTTGCCGGCGATATAGCCGCCGAGGCAACCGAACGCCTTGGCCAGCGTGCCCTCAAGAATGTCGATGCGGTGCATGACGCCGTCGCGCTCGGCGATGCCGCCGCCGCGCGGACCGTACATGCCGACCGCGTGAACTTCATCGACGTAGGTCATCGCGCCATAACGCTCGGCCAGATCGCAGATCTTGGCCAATGGCGCGATGTCGCCGTCCATCGAATACAGGCTCTCGCAGACGATCAGCTTGGGCCGGTCGGGGCCGGCGGCGATCAGCAGCTCTTCGAGGTGCGCGACATCGCTGTGGCGGAACACCTGACGCTCGCAGCCGGATTGCCGGATGCCTTCAATCATCGAATTGTGGTTGAGCGCGTCCGACAGGATCAGGCAGTTCGGAATGAGCTTGGCAATGGTCGGAATGCCGGTCTGGTTCGAGACATAGCCCGAGGTGAACAGCAGCGAGGCTTCCTTGCCGTGCAGATCGGCCAGTTCCTGCTCGAGCTGCACCAGCGGATGGTGCGTACCTGCGATGTTACGCGTGCCGCCTGCGCCGGTGCCGACGCGGGTCGCGGTCTCGACCATGGCGCCGACCACTTTGGGGTGCTGGCCCATGCCGAGATAATCGTTCGAGCACCAGATCACGACATTGCGAGGCCCGCTCGGGCAGTGCCACAGCGCATGCGGAAAGCGGCCCGCTATGCGCTCGAGATCGGCAAAAACCCGGTAGCGCCGCTCATCATGCAGGCGATTAAGGGCGGCACTGAAGAATTTGCTGTAATCCATGGCAAAACCTGCAACGGAACCTGACCGGAGCGGCCGGGCCTTGATGTTTTTCTTTTTAGAGCTTTTCCAGCTTTAATGTCGAGCCGGATCTGGGTTTTTGGCCGCCTATCAACGGGACGCGGGGTTGCGATGCACGCACGGCAAAACTTGTTGCCGATCAAGGCGCTAGGGACGTATTGCGGTATCCCGCGCGCGGTGGCCAGCAGCATCCATCGCATTCGTGATTGGACCGGCGTAGCCTGCGTTTTGGTTCGTGATATCAGGTCCACGTGCCGGAGTTCCAGCCGATGAGCGAGATCTCTTTCGAGACGGCGTTAGATGCCCGCGTTGACGAGATGCTCGATGCTTGCACGCGTTGCGGCAAATGCGTCGAGGTCTGCCCGAGCGTAACACCCGCCGGGATCACCGATGCGAGCGCCGGCGACATTATCGGCGGCATCCTGGACATCGTCCGCAGCGGCGGGGGGCCGGAAGTGTCGCGCAAATGGGCGTCCGCCTGCATGCTCAGCGGAGAATGCATCGAGGCCTGCGACTACGACGTCAATCCGCGCTTCCTGCTCGCCATGGCGCGCGTCGCGCTCGCCAAAACCAACAATGAATTGCCGGAGCGGCGCCGCCAGGGCATCGCGCGATTCCGCGAGGTCAGCCGCGACGTCACCATGCTGTCCCGCCTGCAGCTCGATGACGAGATGCTGGAACGGCTTGGCCAGAAAGCGGCGTCGGCCGCGATCCCAGCCGAAGCGCCGGACTTCGTGTTCTATACCGGCTGCAATGTACTCAAGACCCCGCACATCGCGTTGCTCGCCCTCGACATCATGGATGCGCTCGGCGTTACCTACCAGGTGATGGGCGGACCGACCCATTGCTGCGGCGTTTCGCAATTGCGTACCGGCGACGTCGAGATGTCGGGACGCATGGGTTCGAACACGATCGAGAAGATGTCGCATGCGAAGTCCGGTCAGGTGATCTCCTGGTGCCCGAGTTGCTACGTTCAGTTCACCGAGACGACGATCCCGGCGATCGAGCGGCAGGGCGGCGCGCGGCCATTCGAGATGACGCCGTTCCTGCGCTTTCTGCGCGAGCGGCTCGCCCAGTTGACCCCGCTGCTGCAACACCAGCGCAAGATGCGGGTCGCGCTGCACAGCCATCCGGGCGTGGCCGGCGTGACGGAAGCCGCGACGGAAATCCTGCAGGCGATCCCGGGCGTGGAACTGGTCGATTTGAAGCAGCCTGCGGTCGGCCTGCAAAGCGTCAGCCTCGGTGTGCTGCCGGCGTACAAGCGCGAGCTGCAGCGGAACGAGCTGCAGGCGGCGTCCGAGGCTGGCATCGACGCGCTGGTCGCGGTCTATCATTCGGATTATCGCGAGCTCTGTGCGCACGAACGCGATTGGCCGTTTCGCATCGTCAACGTTCTTGAAGTGGTCGGCGAGAGCATGGGGCTGCACCGCGCCGATCGCTACAAGCAGCTCAAATTAATGCAGGATGCCGACCAGATCGTTGCCGAGTGCCATGATCTGATTATCGGGCATTCGCTCGACGCCGCCGCGGCGCGCAACGTCATCGCCCAGGGCATGCTCGCCGATCAGCCGCTGCCGTTGAAATAGCCGGCCTCGCCTTTGCTCCAGGCCTAACGAGCGGCGAATGCTGGGCGCGTCGGACGGCGTGACGCCGATCGCCGTCGCCACGAGGTCGTAGACCTGCATGCTCAACGATGGGCAAGCAATGTCATCGAACTGCGCTAACCCGGTTGTGTCGCCAGATAGTCACATCCGGTTCGAATTGTCGCGTTGTGCCGTCCAGGCCTAGTCGAATGCCACCCAGTCCAAGCCTGCTGCGCCCGATCTCCCTATGAAATGTCGGATGAGAAGCAGGGCCGCCGCGGGTCCGGAACGACGAGATTGAAATGAAAATAATAATGCCGGGCCCAACCAGCGTGTTGGCCCGCGACTTCAATTCGATCCTTTCAACCATATCTTTTGCAACGCTCCTGGTCGCCGACTTGCTGTGCGCCGGTGTTGCCTCGGCGGCCGATCTCCCGGCGGGAGCGCCGATCTTCAAGGCAGCCCCTGTCGCCGCTGCTTATGACTGGTCAGGATTTTATGTCGGCGCCGGCCTCGGATTTCGCTCCAGCGACGCTACGGCCGATGTGAATTCAGCGCGGGACACAACATTCCCTGCTGTTCTGATGGACCGGTTTGTGGCGGCAGGCTGCGCTGCCGGATTGTCCTGTGTCCGAGGTGCTCAATACAACGACACGACGTTCCGCTTCAGCCCTTATGCCGGGTATAATTGGCAAACCAGTTCGCGTTGGGTACTGGGCATTGAAGGTGAGGTCGGGCTGGGCAGTCAGTCCACGGTCACCGGCGGATTTTATCCGGCAACGCCGTTCCTGCCCGGCGGTGGATCGACGTCGAACGCCTTCTCCGTGAAGACGACGTGGGACGCGAGCGTGCGGGGTCGCGTAGGCTATCTCGTCACCCCTGGCGTACTGTTTTACGGTACGGCCGGGCCGTCCTGGATGCACGTTGAATTGACATCGGCCTGTAGCCAACTCGAAAGCTTCGACGGCGAATGTGCCAGTGGCGGCGGCTTTATTGGGTTGGGACCATCGCGCATCACCGACAGCAGCACCAAGCTCGGCGTGACCGCCGGCGGCGGTGTCGAAGCGATGCTGTCGCCCAACTGGATTGTCCGGGGAGAATATCGCTATTCGGATTACGGAACGATCAACAATATCGATACGCGCAGCAGCCCGTCCGGAGTCCAGACCGTCAACTATGACGTCAAGATCAAAACGCACACCGCGACGTTCGGTCTGGCCTACAAATTTGGCGAAGCATCGGCCCAACCAGCTTCGCCGCTATCGGCCTATGGAGCGATGCCAAGCGAGACATCATGGACAGGAACTTATGTCGGTGCCGGCGTCGGCGTCCGCGCCAGCCAGAACACGGCGTCGCTTAAGTCTGCCGTCCTGACCGACGCGGGCGATCCCCCCACCAACATGCTCGATCAATGCGGTTGCTTCCTGGACAGCGCCATGAACGGCACGTCGTTCCGCTTCAATCCATATATCGGCTACAACTGGCAATTCGCATCCAGTTGGGTTGCCGGCATCGAAGGTGAGTTCGGCTGGGCCAACCAGACCACGACGCTCTTTGGCGGCAATGGTCCGGGATCTCAGCCCTTTGCCTCTAGCTTTGGTCCGAATGACAGCTACAGCATAGCGACGAAATGGGACGCCAGCCTCAAGCTGCGACTTGGTTACGTCATCAGCCCTTCGATTATGATCTACGGCACCGCGGGCCCGGCGTGGATGAAGATCGAAGAGACCTCGCGATGCGATACCGTGACACAATTTCCGACGATCGCGCCTGGATATTCGGGGTCGGAGATTGGCGGGTGCGCCGCCGGCCTGAGAACGCCGGTCGATATTACCCATTCTTCCGTCCGGCCCGGCTTTACGATCGGCGGGGGCGGCGAGTTTCGTCTGTGGGACAACTGGATCGCCCGCGCAGAATACAGATATTCAGATTTTGGAACCGCGACCTATGCCGACACGCGAAGTTGCGACGGCCGCTTAACGCTGACGGGAAGTTTCGGTACGGAGAGCATCGGTTGCTCCGAAACGGACGCCTCGCAGCGCGCGATCAGGATACGGACGAACACCGCCATGTTCGGCCTTGGGTACAAGTTCAATTGACCCGTCGCTAAAGCATGATCCGGAAAAGTGGGAACCGGTTTTCCGAAAAGATCATGCGTAGACAAAAAGATAGAGCAGGATGACGATTTGAAGATAAGTCATCCTGCTCTAGGCTGAAAAACGGCATCAGGTGACTCAGCAACTAAATGACCTGGGAGCGGTGCCTGCCGTCTAGCCGATGCCCAGGAAACGCGCGAGATTATAAGTGATCAACGATCCCATGTAGGCCAGCGCCAGCATGTAGGCGAAGGTCACGGCCATCCATTTCCAGCTACCGGTCTCGCGTCGGATCACCGCGAGAGTTGAAGCGCATTGCGGCGCGAAGATATACCAGACCAGCAACGATAGCGCCGTCGCGACGCTCCAGTTGGCGGCGAGGACATGGCCGATCTGGTCCGCGGCCTCCTTGCCGCCCTCGATGGCATAGACCGTACCGAGCGCGGCGACCGCGACCTCCCTGGCTGCCATGCCCGGTATCAGCGCCACGGCAATTTGCCAGTTGAAGCCGAGCGGCGCGAGTAGCGGCTGGATTGCATGTCCGATCATCGCGGCGATGCTGTAATTGATCGCCGGGCCCTCGGCGCCCGCCGGAGGCAGTGGAAACGACGCCAGAAACCAGATCAACACCATCATCGAGAAGATCGTGGTGCCGGCGCGGTGCAAGAACATCTTGGCGCGCATATAGAGACCGAGCGCGATGCTCTTGACGCGGGGCAGCTTGTAATCGGGCAGTTCCATCATGAACGGCGAGGGCTCGTAATCCCGCCACATCACTACCTTGGCGATGAACGACACCGCGAGTGCGCTGAAAATACCTGCAGCGTAGAGGCCGAACATCACGAGCCCCTGCAGGTTGATGACGCCGAACACCTGTTGCTGTGGAATGAACGCCGAGATGATCAGCGTATAGACCGGGATCCGCGCCGAGCAGGTCATCAACGGCGCGATCAGGATCGTGGTCAGCCGGTCGCGTCGGTTATCGATCACGCGTGCGGCCATGATCCCGGGGATCGCACATGCGAAGCTCGACAACAACGGGATGAAAGCGCGGCCGTGCAGTCCGGCGCCACCCATGATGCGGTCCATCAGGAACGCCGCCCGCGCCATGTATCCGAAATCCTCCAATAGCAGGATAAACAGAAACAGGATCAGAATCTGCGGCAGAAACACCACGACGCTTCCGACGCCCGAGATCACGCCGTTCTGCAGGAAGCTCTGGAGCAATCCGTCCGGCAATACGGCATGAACGAATTGTCCGAGCGATGTGAAACTACCTGACAAGAGGTCCATCGCCGGCTGCGCCCAGCTGAATACGGCCTGAAACATCACAAACAGGACAGTCAACAGGATCAGCAAGCCGGCCACCGGATGCAGAACGACGGAATTGATCCTGGTCGTGGCAGTGTCGGGTTTCGCCGGCGGCGTTACCGTCGCCGTGATGATGCGATCGGCTTCCCGCTGCAGGGCGCGGAGCCCGCTCGCCGAAAGGGGGCGCCAGCTATTTTCGGAAGCTGACGTCCCGGTTGGTTCGGGCTGCAACTGATCCAGATGCTGCAGGAGATCGGCCGTGCCGCCTTTGCGAACTGAAACGGCCGTCACGACGGGCATCCCGAGTTCCCGCGCGAGCCGATCGAGATCGAACACGATGCCGCGCCGACGGGCGAGATCGATCATATTGAGCACCAGCAGAATTGGCCGGCCGACCTGCTTCAACTCCAGCAGCAACCGGAAACTGAGCCGCAAATTGGTCGCGTCCGCGACGCACACGATGCAGTCGGGAATCCGCTCGTCCGGAATTTCGCCGAATACCACTTCGCGGGTGATCTGTTCGTCGGGGCTTCGCCCGCGCAGCGAGTATGTGCCGGGAAGATCAAGCAAAGTGATACCGCGCCCGGTCGGCGTCTGGACCGTTCCGGACTTTCTTTCGACGGTAACACCGGGATAATTTGCCGCGCGTTGGCGGCTCCCCGTGAGGGCGTTGAACAGCGAAGTCTTGCCGCTGTTGGGTGTCCCGACCAGCGCAAGGTTCAGTGAAGCGGATGCCGGTGCAAGCATGGGCTAATCGACCATAATGGCCATGGCCTCACGGCGCCGGATGGCAACCGTGGCGTTGTCGACGCGAACCGCGATCGGGTCTTTGCCGAAGACGCCCTCATGAAGGATTTCCACGCGCGCACCCTCGACGAAGCCCATCTCGACCAGCCGGCTTTCGAGTTCTGCGGGTGGCAGGATCGAATCGCAGCCTTCGGCACGAATCGAGCTAATTCGTCCGACGAATCCCCGTTTCGAATTACCTAGTGAGTTCATTCCCGATCAGCGCCTGGCACATGACAATTCAATGTATCCATAGGCCAAATGCGACGTCAGGGTGCTGACGAAGGCTTGATTGGTTTAGAATCGCTTTAAACCCGCCGTGATCCGGGGTGGGGGCGCGGGTCGGCCTCAGGTGGTCCGAAAACGCAGCACGCCGTCGATCTCTTCCGAGGTCAGGCGTCCCTCGACCAGCATGTAATTGACATGGGCGATCAGTTCGCCCGAGGCAAAACCCATCTGGTGGACGTCGAGCGGATATTTATGGAACACGACTGGCACCAGTTCGCGCGAGGTCTTCGAGACTTCGCGGCAGGCGTCCGCGATCAGCCCGCAGCGCTCCTCGTGATGGTCGGCCAGTTGCTTGATGCGGGTCTTGAGGCCGTAGAATGGCACGCCATGACCGGGCAGCACGATCACATCATAGGGCAACGTGGTGGTCAGGCTCGCCAATGACGCCAGATATTCGCCGAGCGAGTTCTGTTCCGGCTCGACCGCCCAGACGCTGACATTGGGCGAGATCTTGCTCAGCACCTGATCGGCCGACAGGAACAATTTGTCGGCGGCGCAATACAGCATCACCTGATCGAGCGCATGGCCGCCGCCGGTGATGACCTTGAAGCGCCGCGTGCCGATCGAGATTTCATCGCCATGCGAGATCCGGCGATAGGACGGCGGCAGCACCGACACGCGTTTGAGGTAATCCTGGCCACGGCCGAGCAGCTTGTCGGTCAGGTCCTCGTCCATGCCGTGGCGGCGGAAGAACAGCCGTTGCGCCTGCTTACGCTCCTCGGTGCCGCGGTTCTGGTGATAGACCGACTGCAGATATTCGACCTGCGACATATAGAGTGCGCAGTTGAAGCGCTCGACGATCCAGCCGGCGAGCCCAACGTGGTCGGGATGCGAGTGGGTGACGATCAGTCGCGTGATCTTCACATGCGCCAGCGGACCTTCGAACAACGCGGTCCAGGCCGCGATCGATTCCTCGTTGCCGAATCCGGAATCCACCATGGCCCAGCCGTCGCCGTCGGCGAGCAGATAGATGTTCACATGGTTGAGCCGGAACGGCAGCTTGAGCCGAACCCACAGCACGCCGGGCATCACCTCGACGACCTCGTTGGGGCCGGGATGATTTTCCCAAGGGTATCGAAGTGCCTCTACCGAGGACTGAACTGTATCTGATTTCGACATAATACCGGCTTAGCGGCACACGCGGCGCGATGCTAGCCGAAAAAAGCAGGTGCGGGTTTGGAAAAACCGCATGGGTTTCGTGGGTCCGTCATTCCGGGGCTGGTCTTTCGGACCATCCGGGAATGACAGACGCGACCGATCGACGGCTACGCCGCCCGGATACTGGAAAGAAACACGTCGATTTCCGAGCGTAGCATCTCGGCTTCGCGGCTGAGCGCGCTGGACGCGGTCAGCACCTCGTTTGCCGCCGATCCGGCTTCGGCGGAGGCGGCTGAGACACCGACGATGTTGCTGGAGACTTCGCTGGTGCCGCCGGCGGCATGCTGGATGTTGCGGGCGATCTCGCGCGTCGCCGCACCCTGCTCTTCGACCGCGCTGGCGATCGCCGTGGTCACCTCGTTGATCTCGCCGATGGTGTTGCTGATGCTCCTGATGGCACCGACGGCCGATTCCGTGACCGCCTGCATGCTGGCGATCTGAGCCCGGATCTCGTCGGTAGCTTTCGCGGTCTGGCTGGCGAGGTTCTTCACTTCGGAGGCCACCACGGCAAAGCCGCGGCCGGCTTCGCCGGCGCGTGCGGCTTCGATGGTGGCGTTGAGCGCCAGCAAATTGGTCTGCGACGCTATGGTCTGGATCAGATCGATCACGACGCTGATGCGCGCGGCATTTTCCGCCAGCCCTTGCATGGTGGCGTCGGTGCTGCCGGCTTCCGCGACCGCTTTGCGGGCGATTTCCGCCGAGCTGACGACCTGGCGGCCGATTTCGGCGATCGACGACGACAGTTCTTCGGTGCCCGAGGACACCGTCTGGACGTTGACCGAGGTTTCCTCGGCGGCCGATGCCACCGCGCTCACCAGCGCGCTGGATTGGTCGGCGGTCATCGACATCGATTCCGCCGTGGCCTGCATTGAGCTGGCCGAGCTCTGCAGATTGTCCAGCGCGGCGCGGACGGTGGCTTCGAATTCGACGATCCGGGCTTCCATGCGGGAAGCGCGTTCGGCCTTGGCGACACGGTCCTTGTCCTGGTCGGCACTGAGCGAGCGCGCCTCGAGCATGCTCTCGCGGAAGACCTGCAGCGAGCTGGCCATCGACGCGATTTCGTCGTGCTGGTGGCTCTGATAGATTTCAGACTGCAAATCGCCGTCGGACAACAGCTGCATCGAGCGTTGCAGGCTGCGGATCCGGCGCAGGATGTTGCGGCCGACATAGAGCCAGACGAACAGCACCGAGCCGACCAAGGTCAGCGCCCCGAGCACCAGCATGGCCACGGTGGCGTAGGAAATCTCCTGGCGCGCCTGCCAGGTCGATGCATCGGTTTCCTTCTGCACGCCGTCAACGAGCTGCTGCACGCTGATGCCGAGGCCGACATTGAGCTTGCCGGTTTCCTCGAGAATGACGTCGCCATAGTCGCTGGCGTCGAGTTCCCTCTGCCGGATCTTGAACACGCCGGTTTTGCCCTCGCCGAATGTCAGCAATTTCATCGCGGCTTCGCCGAGCACTTTGTTCTCGTGATTTTTCGCCAGCAAATCGAGGTTCGATTTGACGCGCGCCTTGGTGTCCTTGAATTCCTTCTCGATCGCTTCCAGCGTGTCGCTGCTGCTGGCTGAGAGCGCGGCGTTCATTTCCGACGAGGCCTGATGGCCGCTGGCGATGACATCGCCGAGCTGTTCGACGGTCCGGGCGGCCTGCGTCGCATCGTCGGCGGAGAGTTCCGCGGAGCCGAGCACGGCGTTGATCTGGGTTTGCGCGTTCATCATCGCGGGACTTGCGGCGGCGGCAAAGGCCGCCTGCGCGCCGCGCAGGGCTTCGTATTGCTTGTCATGCAGCGCTGCGACCTCGAGCCGCTCGCGGGCCGCCGAGCCGAGGCTCTTGATGGTGTCGTCGATATTCTTGACGGTTTCGCCGAGTGCGGCGACGACCGCCTTGTCGGCACCGAGTTCCGTGATTTCGCCAAGCTTGGCGAGCGCGACCTGCCGGGTTTCCTGCATTTTCTTCGCGCGTTCGTCGAGCGCTTCCGCGCTTCGCGACGCCAGCAGCGCCGGTCCCTGGCTGGCGAGGCTGGCACTTTGCGCGGCCAGTTGCAGGCTGGCGGCGAGGCGCGGGATATCCCGTCCGCTCAGATCGACCATTGCCTTGCCGAGTTGCCCCAGCACCAGGCCGGCGCCGGCGCTAATGATAATGGCCATGCCGGCGATGACGGCGAAAGCGGCGAACAGGCTACCCCGGACGCCCCATTGCGGGCGCAGAAAACCGAACTTCAAATATTTACGAATCGAAAACCGGTAAGCCATGCGTTCTGCCCCGCCCTAAACTCTCACCCTTCAGGTGAAATCCGGCGGCAGTATCGTGGTACCCAGTTAATAAAATGAGGAAAATGGCGTGCTTCGCGCAATTTTTGCGCAACTCAAACGAAAAAGGCCGGCGCGAGGCCGGCCTTTCCGTCGATTCCGATCAGAGATGATCAGTAGCGGGCGACCGGGCCACCCCAGTTGAAGCGATAGTTCAAGCCGGCCTTCACAGTGTGCTCGTCGTCGTTGAAACGAGCGCCAGCCAGAGCAACGGGGCTCAGGAAGGTCGTGCTGCCGAAGTTGTAATACTGGTATTCGATCTTCGCGGACCAGTTCGGGGCGAACATGTATTCGAGGCCAGCGCCGACCGTGTAGCCGTCGCGGGTGTTGCCCGTGGTGGCGACGCCGAACGGCGAGCCGGCAACGAGGACATGGTCGCCGTCCTTGAAGGCATAACCGCCCTTGGCGTACAGCAGCGCCGGGCCGAACGAGTAGCCGAGGCGGCCGGTAACCGAGCCGAGTTCGTTGCTGTTGGAGGTGACGAGAACGCCGCCCGGGAACAGCACGCCGTTGTTGTTGTTGCTCATCCAGCTGTACTGGGCTTCGACACCGAGCACCCAGTTGTTGGCGAACTGATAATCAGCGCCGCCCTGGATACCGCCGAGGAAGCGGCTGTCACCCTGCAGGCTGTTGTCGCCGCCCGAGAACGCGCCACCGATGTGACCGCCGATGTAGAAGCCGGTCCAGTTATAGATCGGCTGCGCATAGACCGGGGCCTTGGTGTAGGTGCGCGGAGCCGCGCTGAGGTCCGCAGCAAGTGCTGGCACGGTCGCGCCGAGAGCGACGAGGGCCACAGTGGCGAGTAGAATCTTCTTCATTTGTGTAGTTCTCCAGCAGATCATTTTTGTAGGGTAGGCCGTGTCCCGGCTCGATCCATGGCCCGCACTTAGACAGCTTTTGAATAAATTGCTGTCACCGATAGGTCACAGTTACCGATAACCCAACCTATTGTGGAACAACAACTTTCTGTGATTAACGGTGCCTTAATGAAAACTAAATGGCGCCTTAATTTGCGGTGCAGCACGATATTGCTCATTAATAGTGCCAAGCCACCGCCACATTGCTGTCAGCGCGAACCGGCAGCCTATTTCCGTAAAACCCGCCTGGCAATATCGATGAAGGCGCGCAGCTTCGGCTGCTGCTGGGCTCTAGCCGGAAAATACAGTGACAATCCGGGCGTGGTCGGAAGATAGCTCTTCAATACTGCCCTGAGTTCTCCGTCCCGCAGTTCCCGCTCGATCAGAATGTCGGCGGTGTAGGCGAGGCCCAGACCTCGTTTCGCCAGCGCGATCAGGCTAGCGGTGTCGTTGACGGTCAGGCTCCCGCGCGGATCGACGTGGAAGGCGCGGCCGCCATCGGTGAACTGCCAGCGCTGAACCGTGCGCGCGGTGGGAAAACGATAGCCGAGGCATTCGTGGTAGACGAGGTCTTCCGGCGAGCGGACATTTCCCTTGCTGGCGAAATAGGCCGGTGCGCCGACCACCAGCCAGCGGCAGTCGCGGGTCAGCTTCACCGCGATCATGTCGCGCTCGATTAAAGATCCGACCCTGATCCCGGCGTCAAAGCGTCCCGCAGCCAGATCGACGTTGAGATCGTCGACATCGATTTCGACGCTGACATCCGGGTGCGTGGCGCGAAACTCCGTCAGCACCGGCTCGATCACCAGCGCCAGCGCAATGCGCGGGACCGATAGTCGGAGATGCCCGATCGGGCGCTGGCGTAAGCTTGCCAGCTCGGCGAGCGCCTCGTCGATCTCGGTGGCCGCTGGCCGCAGCCGCGTCAGCAGGGCGGTGCCGGCTTCGGTGAGCGCAACGCTTCGCGTGGTGCGCTGAAACAGCGGCAAGCCGACCCGCGTCTCGAGCGAACGGATCGCCTGGCTGACCGCCCCGGGCGTGACCCGCAGTTCGGCCGCCGCCGCGCGAAAACTCGCATGCTCGGCGACCGCGAGAAATTCAGACAATCCGGTGAACGTATCGGTTCGTGCCATTGATTAGATTATCTATCTAGAACATGCAGATTTTATAGATTTTTGCCAGCTGGGTCGAGCCGCTAAGTGAAAGCCTCCTCATCACGCAAAGGATTCATCACATGACCTCAGCTCAAGAACTCGCCGATCGGTATGTCGCGGTGTGGAATGAGACCGGCGCCGACGCGCGGCGCAGGATCATCCGGGAATTGTGGGTGCCGGACGGCCTGCATTTCGTCGGAGTTCGCGAAGCGCGCGGCTACGACGAACTGGAGCAGCGCATCTTCGGCTCGCACGAGAAAAACATCTCCACGGCCGGCAACAGCTTCCGTGCCGTGACCAACGCCAAGACGCTGCGCAACGGCGTGACCTTCAATTGGGAAATGATTTCACCCAAGGGCGATGTGCTTGCGACCGGTCTGGAGTTTCTGATCGTCGACGACCGGCAACGGATCCTGGTCGATTACCAGTTCATCGTGAATTAGCCTGCCGCGTTGCCGGACAGAGAGCCTTTCGATGGTTCGATAAGTGGATCGCCGGGTCTCAGAAATTGAAATCCTGGATGTTTGCGCATCCAGGATTTGTTTGTCGGGCGGCAGGTGTGCCGAAAATGTCAGGAGTCTCCGCGCCAAAGCGCGATCGACTTAAGCTTGAGCCAGATGAGGGTGCTTCGCTGAGCGATGATGTCTCCGGCCGCCACGGCGAGCATCGAGCCCACAGCGGCTCCCCATGCGCCCCCTGTCAGAAATCCGATGACCGCGCCCGTGCAACGCAGCAGCCCGACCGTCAACGATGTTCCGCGGTCAAACTCGTTACGCTGCTGCTCAGCCGATTTCGTGTCGTAGAACGGCTCGACTTCGCATGTGGCGGCGTGCTCCGCTTGAAGCGATAGTTCAGGCTGCGGCGCATCGGCGACCAGCCCGTGCGGATCGCGGCGCGAGCCATCCGGCACGACAACGAACGCGATTTTGGATTCATCGAAAGCAGGGTTGAGTCGCCCGAGCTTCTCGCGCAACAGGATCAGCCTGGCTCCGTTAGTCGCGGTATGCTCGTCGTTTCTCTGGTGACTTGGATTCGGCATCTTTGCTTCCTCCCTGGCGCGGGTGTCGGCGTTGTCTGTTTTGCCGATGCGCAGGTCGGCGATGACCACGCTATTGCCGGTGCGTCACCCGCGTCCTTAGGCCGCCCTTACATTTGGCTTAGCTTTCTCTTAAGGTCCCGGCCGATCCGGACGGAGAGGTCGGCTGCCGTGAAGACAGGCGAGCTTGCTTTTGGCGAGTTTCGGCTTGATCGGGCCAACGCCCTGCTGTGGCGAGGACACGACCGGGTCGTGCTGGCGCCGAAACCTTTCGAAGTCTTGTGTTGCCTGGTCGAGCGTGCGGGCGAGCTCGTCACAAAGGACGATCTGCTCGACATTGTCTGGTCTGATCTGCATGTCAGCGAGTTCGAGCCTGAGCGTGGCGATGAACGCGCTGCGCGCTGCCCTGGGCGACGACAGGCTGGCGCCGAATTACATTGAGACGGTACCGCGGCGCGGCTATCGCTTTGTTGCGTCGGTCACCCCAGCTTCGTCTGCGGCGGTGGCGCCGGCGCGCGACGAAGACGTCTCGCTGGATCCGCCGCCGCATTCACGTTGGCGCGTCGGCCGCGCCGCGCCACTCGAGATCTGGGAAGGCGTGCTGCAGCAAGTGTTGTCCGGCAACCGACAGGTCGTGTTCGTCACCGGTGAGGCCGGGATCGGCAAGACGACATTCGTGCATATGGCGATGGAGCGGATGCGCGCGCATGGCGTCGGCGTGTTGCGGAGCGGCTGCAACGAGTTGTTCGGTACCCACGAAGCTTTCCTGCCGCTGATCGAGGCGCTGCAGGAGGGTTGTCGCGGCGCCAATGGGGCTCTCCTGCTTAAGGCGCTTCGCGATCTTGCGCCGACATGGCTGGCGCAAATGCCGGGATTGCTCGGCGAGGAAGATCGCGCCGCATTCCATCGCGAGATTTTCGGCGCCACGCGCGAGCGCATGCTGCGGGAGTTCGGCGATCTGATGGAGAGCCTCACCGCCGAACGCGCCTGGGTGATCATCCTCGAAGATCTGCACTGGAGCGATGTTGCGACCATCGACGTGTTGTCACGTGTCGGTCGGCGCGACCGCAAGGCCGCGATCCTGGTACTCGCGACCTACCGGCCGATGGATGTCGCGCTCGAAGGCCACCCGATTCGCACCGTGCATCAGGAGCTTCAGATCCACGGGCGCTGCACCGAGCTTGCGCTCGATCGGCTGACACGGGACGAAGTCGCGCATTACCTCGCTCTGCGATTTTCTTCTGACGATGTGGCGGCGGCGCTGGCGGAGCGGGTGTTCGCACGAACCGGCGGACAGCCGCTATTCGTCGCTTCGCTGGTCGATCACCTGATTGCACACGGCGCGATCGTTGAAACCGATGGTGTCTGGCGATTGGGGCTCGAGGACTCGATCTCGCATGACAGCATGCCGCGCGATTTGCGGGAAATGATTACGCGCCGTATCGATCGCCTGACCGTTGACGAGCGCAGCCTGCTGGAAGTAGCCAGCGCGGCGGGCGCGGAGTTCTCGGCGCTGTTGGTGGCCGGCGCGATGGATCGCAGCGTGCTCGATGTCGAGCAGACCTGCGAGGAACTGGCGCGGACGGGGCGCGTGCTGGTTTCGGCCGGCATGACCGAATGGCCAAATGGCGAGGTCTCCGGCGCATATGCCTTTCAGCACGCGCTCTACCAGGAAGTTCTGTACCAGCGGCTCGCGCCCGGGCGTCGTGTCCATACGCACCGGCGCGTCGGCGAAAGCCTTGAACAGGGTTATGGCGCCCGCGCGCCGGAAGTCGCGTCCGCGCTGGCGCGGCATTTCGAACTCGGTCACGATTTCCGCAAGGCCCTGCATTATCTTGGTCTGGCCGCCGAAAGCTCGGCGCACCGGTTCAGCACGCGGGAAGCCGCAAGCTATCTCGGCCGTGCGCTGGAACTGGTGCCGCATCTGCCGGCTGAGGAGCAATCGGCGACGCGCCTGAAGCTGTTGCATCAGAGAGCCTGGGCGTGGCGCGCGGGCGGAGACCTGATCCGCTCGCTTGAAGATCTCAACGAGATGGTCGCCTATGCCGTCAGCACCGGACATCTCCGCGCGGAGGTCAGCGGGCTGGTCGATCTCAGCCGCTTCTGCCTTTACGTCGACCGCCGGCGCAGCCTTGAACTTGCCGATCAGGCATTGGCGAAGAGCCGTGCGATCGATGACGCAGCCTTCGGCGCGCTGGTGCAAGGTAACGTCGCCAATTTGAATTTGATGCTGCGCGGCTGGCGGACGGAGGACGCGGAATTCTGTCGCCAGGCGGTGAAGCTGATCGCGGGATCGCAGGACCTTGCGATGCTGATGCGGCGCTGTTCGATGGAGAGCGTGCTCGAATTCCTGTGCTCGGATTATCCGGCCTGTTGCGCCGCGACAAAGCGCGGCCGCGAATTGGCGCACATCATCGGCGATGTCTATTTGTTCGTGATCTATAATACGATCGAGGTGTTTGCGCTGTTGTACCAGGGCAAGTGGGGCGAAGCTCGACAAAACGTGGCGGACGCGCTGGCCATTGCGGAGCGCAATGTGAATGTGCAGGCAGGCGCGCTGTGCCGGTTGACGGTCGGATGGATGCACGCCGAAATGCAGGATTTCGAGCGCGCTGTAGAATACGGCGAGGAAGCGCTCGACCCGACCGTCGGGGCCAATCCGTTCAATTTCTTTGTCGGCCGGAACCTGCTGGCGAGGGCGCATGTCGGGCTGGGCAATTTGCCGGTAGCGCGTCAGCACCTCGATGCGATCGAGCGGCGCATGGAAAGCGATGGCGTCGCGATGGAGTCGCTGATCACGCCGCAATATTTCCTGAATTGCTGCGAGTATTGGCTTGCGGCCGGTGATTTGGATCAGGCGCAACAGGCCGCTGCCCGGCTTCACAAGGCAACGGTGATCGCGCCGGACCGCACGTTTCTGGCGCTGTCGCACAGCTCGATGGCCAGGGTCGCGATTTCAGCCGGAGATTTGCAGGAGGCGAGGGTGCAGTTGCCTCGTGCGATCGCGATTGTCCGCAATGCCCAGTTGCCGGTTGCGGCGTGGCGCGTCTACGCTGCTGCGGCGAGTTTCTATGACAGCATCGGCGATACCAACAAGGCCGTCGAATACCGCGCGCGCTTTGACGACGTGGTGCGATCGCTGGCTGATTCCCTCGCGCCGGACGATCCTCTGCGATCGGCCCCATTATTTTCCGGGGCCCAGCGGTCTCAAGCTTCCGGCAGCGGCTAGTCAGGAATATCTGTGATACGCTGCGGCTCGTCCATCGATGCCCGGTCTTGCTGGTGACGGAATACGCTCGATGCCCGATAGGCCTCGCGGCGAAGCCGCATAAGCGAGCCAAGCGGTTGATGCGCCGCAAGGCACCGCCACGGATCGAACGAAAGAACCTTGTCCGCGTAGGCGCGCCGCGCCGGGCTGTCGGCCTGTTGCGGTGGGAGCGTAATTCGCGCCAGGGGCTGCTGCGGTGAAATCTCGTCGAGCCATTCGATGTCGGCGTTTTCCACCGGCGTGCGTTGCAGGTCCTTGCCGAGCTGGGCGCACAGCTCATATTCAGCGGCATTGTTCCTGAAAAAGTTGACGACGAAGTCATGCATTGCATTTTCTTCGTTATGGGCCGGCAGGCCGGTAAGTTTCCGTACCGAGTCCGACACCGGGGCCAGCGAGAGCCTGGCGATATAGTCGCCAAAGCGGATCGCCGCCCCGGAATAGAAGGTCTCGCCGAGAATGTTGTCACCGTGATCGGCGAGCGCGCGCACCGATGAGGGAGCCGTGAAGCCCGCGAGATTCAATATGCTGGTGGCGGCGCGCGCGCCCCATCCGACGGTTCGAAGGACGAAGTCGGGCATCTTCGGCTGGCGTTCGAACTGGTGCTGCAATGGCAGATACGAGGCGGCGTCGGCGAAATAGTTCTTGTGATTGACCAGCAGCAAGTCCTGGTTGGTCGAGTTGTCCTCCGGCGGCAACCGGGCGCCGTCGACGCCCAATACCTTGATGGCGAACCCGCGCGCGACGCGGACGCGATCGCTGCGGATGTCGCCAAGGGCGGAGGAGAGCCGGACAATGATCGGATAGCTGCGCGGCTGCGCAAACATGCCCTGCCGCAGATGTTCGGGCAGGCCGTCGTAAACGGTCAATTCACCCTTGAGGAAGCCATGAGCCTTGGCGTGCTGCTGACGGATGCCGCGGTCCCATTTGGCAAAACTGGATTTATTGGTCCGGCCGATGGAGTCGACGACGGCCTGGATCGTTTCCCGCTCGCCGGGCTGAATCTGTTCGACGGAAGGCTCGTAGAGAAGAAACCCATTGCGTAGCATGGCATTCCCCCCAACCGTGTCTGAGTGTTATCCGGCAACCGGGATTATAGGTGCGCGACGGCCGTCAACAATTGGACAGGACGCCGCGTCCGGCGCCTGAGCCGCCTATTTACGCGGCAGGATGCCCATGCCGGTCAGGTGCGTTTGAACAAACTGGGTGACCTGTAAGCGAAGGCTGTTAGGCGGCACCGCTATCATCCGCTCCTCCAGGCCCAGCGAGATGATGCCGTGAACGGCAGAGAACATCATGCGGGCGAGCAGCGCGACCTCGACAGGATCCTTGTCCGGCAACAGCCGGACCATCGGCGCGTGCATCAGTGCAAAGGTCTGCATCACCATCTGCAGCAAATCATCCGGAAACGGCCGATCGTTTTCCATGCGATGTTCGAACAACGCCCGCAGCAGATTGGCGTGTTTGGTGGCGAAGCCGAGATAAGTATCGGCAAGGCCGAATAGCTGTTCGACCGGATCCCGGTCCGGAACCGCCGACAACAGGGCGTTCAGCCGCTGCACCGTCTCCCGGTTGACCGTCAGGATCAGCCCGTCAAAGTCACCAAATTCATTATAGATGCTGCCGACGGAACAATCCGCCGCCGCGGCAACGTCTCGAATCTTCAGCGATCTCAGTCCATTAGATGATATTTCGCGACGCGCGACCTCAAGCAGCAACAGCCGCCTCCGATCTTTTTTTCGATCGCGTAAAGATTCTTCTTGAACATTGTTCATTTTACAGATACCTATTTGAACATTGTTCAAATTAGCCCGGAGGAACAGACGATGCAAACGATTATTTCCGAGATTGCTTTCACGTTCGTCGACGATGCGGCCGCTCTGGTGATGGGCCTCAAAGGCATCGTGCGCGATATGGCGGTCGACACCTTCGCAGCCGTCCGCAGGCGTGTCCTTGCACCGGTCGATCGGCTGGCACGGGCCTGCGACGTCGGCGGCGTAATCGCCGCCCGCGAAGCTGCGACCATGCGTTCGCGCTACCGGAGCGCTACCCGGCAATACACGGCGGAGCCGCACCGCTGGCGCGATCGCCTCAACATCTTCCGTGGCCTGCACAACCTGACGTAACGGCTAAGGACGGCTGCCGGTGAAACCGGCGCCAGCGTTGAACATTCGGCTCCCCATTCGAGACCAACAATGATCGATAAGGAAACCATGATGTCTTTTCCGCAGTCTTTCTCCCGTCGAATGTCCGATCGCAGCCCTGGTCAACGCCAGCCGTGCGTCGTGCGAGGCTTCGCTCACCGTGTGGCGCCGTCAGGCTTCGCGAGCGGCAGCACGACATCGACGAAGCCAGCCGCGTCCGAGCGCACTGACTGAGAATCGTCACCCAGCGAGCGGCCCCAAAATGCCGTCGCATTAACCGCGCATTGTGCATTTCCGGCATTCCTCGTTGCGATGCAGCCGTCTGCTTAAGCAAGTTGAGGTTGTCGGGCTACTCCGCCGAAGGAATTACGCATGATCAAGCAATTGATGTTGTCGCGACGTTTCGCGCCGTTGTTTTGGGCGCAATTCTGCTCTGCCTTGAACGACAACGTTCTCAAGAACGCCCTCGTCATCATGATCCTGTATGGCGTGGCGTCCGGGCAGGGCGGTTCGCTGGTAACGATTGCAGGCGCGGTGTTCATCTTCCCGTTCTTTGTGCTGTCGGCACTCGGCGGCGAACTCGCCGACAAGTATGTCAAATCGGTCGTCGCCCGCCGGCTGAAATTCTGTGAAATCTTCGCCGCCTGCTTCGCCGCTGCAGGCTTCTTCCTGCATTCGGTGCCGCTGTTGTTCGTGGCACTGGGCTTGTTCGGCACCGTTGCGGCGCTGTTCGGCCCGGTCAAGTACGGCATCCTGCCCGATCAATTATCCACCGGCGAGCTTGCGATGGGTAACGCGCTGGTCGAGGGCGCGACCTTCATGGCGATCCTGATCGGCACCATCGCCGGCGGCCTGTTCGTCTCGGAATCGACGCATATGGGCTGGATTTCGTTCGCGGTGGTCGGCCTGTCGGTGCTGTGCTGGGCGTTCGCCTCGCGGATCCCGGCGACGGTGCCGTCGGCGCCCGATCTTGCGATCACCCGCAATCCCTGGACCTCGACCGTGCGGTTGCTGAAGACATTGTATGCCGAACCACGGCTGTGGGACGGCATGGTGATCGTGTCGTGGTTCTGGCTGGTCGGTGCGGTGGTGTTGTCGTTGCTGCCTGCCGTGATCAAGGACGGCGTCGGCGGCACCGAAGGCGTGGTCACGCTCTGCCTGGCGGTGTTTGCGATCGGCATTGCCGCGGGCTCGCTGTTCGCCGCCCATCTCAGCCACGTTCGCCCCAATCTCGCGCTGGTGCCGCTCGGCGGTATTGTCATGGGCGTCGTTGGACTGGATCTGGCCTGGGCGATCGGACATGCGGCACATGGCAGCGATGTCACGCCGATGTCGTTCGCGACTTCGGTCGATGGCTTTCGCATGCTGGCGGACTTCTTTGTGTTCGCCTTTGGCGGCGGTCTGTTCGTGGTGCCGTCCTTTGCCGCCGTTCAGGCCTGGAGCGCGCCATCTGAACGGGCGCGCGTGATCGCCGCCGGCAACGTGTTGCAGGCGGCCTTCATGGTGGTGGGCTCGCTGTTCGTGGCGATGCTACAGGCGGCTGGTTTGGCCGTGGCCTGGATATTCCTGGGACTCGCGATCGCGAGCTTCGGCGTGGTCTGGTTCGTGCTCGCGACCTGGGGCAAGGAAGGCGTGCGCGATCTCGGCGGGCTGGTGTTCCGTGCGCTGTTCCGTGTCGAGGTCCGCGGCCTGGAAAATCTGCCCGCGGCCGGCACGCGCATGCTGATCGCGCCCAACCATGTCAGCCTGATCGATGGCCCGCTGCTGCATGCGGTGTTGCCGGTCGACGCCAGCTTTGCGGTCGACACCGGTATAGCGAAGGCGTGGTGGGCCAAGCCGTTCCTCAAAATGATCCGTCACTACACGATGGACCCTTCCAAGCCGCTGGCGGCGCGCGACCTGATCAAGCTGGTGGCGGCGGGCGAGCCTGTGGTTATCTTCCCCGAGGGTCGCATCACGGTGACCGGGTCGATTATGAAGGTGTATGACGGCACCGCGATGATCGCCGACAAGGTTGAGGCGGTGGTGGTGCCGGTCCGGATTGAGGGCGCGCAACGCTCGTATCTCAGCTATCTCAAGAACGGCGAGATCAAGCGCGCCTGGTTTCCGAAGGTGACGATCTCGATCCTGCCGCCGGTGAAACTCGCGGTCGACGAAGCCCTGCGCGGCAAGGCGCGCCGCAACGCCGCCGGCGCCGCGCTGCAGGACGTCCTGATCGATGCCCTGGTAAAGACGGCGATGCTCGACCAGACCTTGTTCGAGGGACTTGCCCATGCGTATCGCGACCGCGATACCGGCAAGCCGATCATCGAGGATGCGCTCGGCACCAAATTGACCTATCGCAAGCTGATCCTCGGCGCGCAGGTGCTGAGCCGGCGCCTCGGCCAGGGCACGGAAGTCGGCGAGAGTGTCGGCGTGCTGTTGCCGAACTCCGCCGGCGTCGCCGTCGTGTTCATGGCGCTGCAGACCATTGGACGCGTGCCCGCGATGCTGAATTTCTCGGCCGGCCCGGTCAGCGTGCTCAGCGCGATCAAAACCGCGCAAGTGCGCACCGTGCTGACCTCGCGCGCGTTTATCGAAAAGGGCAAGCTCGACAAACTGATCGCCGCGATCGGTCCTGCGGCTGATATCATCTATCTCGAAGATGTCCGCGGCGCGATCGGCATAGGTGACAAGATCGCCGGCCTGCTTGCCGGCACCAGGCCGCACGTCGTCCGCAAGGCGGACGATCCGGCCGTGATCCTGTTCACGTCGGGATCGGAGGGCACGCCCAAGGGCGTCGTGCTGTCCCACCGCAACATCCTTGCCAACGCCGCGCAGTCGCTGGCGCGGGTCGACGCCAACGCCAACGACAAGGTGTTCAACGTATTGCCGGTGTTCCATTCGTTTGGTCTGACCGGCGGCACGATCATGCCGCTGCTCGCGGGCATTCCGATCTTCATGTATCCGTCGCCGCTGCATTACCGGATCGTGCCCGAACTGATCTACCAGACCGGCTCCACCATTCTGTTCGGCACCGACACCTTCCTGACCGGCTATGCGCGCTCCGCGCACGCCTACGACTTCCGCACGCTGCGGCTGATCGTGGCCGGCGCCGAGGCGGTCAAGGAACGCACGCGCCAGGTCTACATGGAGCGCTACGGCATCCGGCTGCTGGAAGGCTATGGCGTCACCGAGACCGCGCCGGTGCTGGCGATGAATACGCCGATGGCCAATCGCCAGGGCACCGTCGGCCGGCTCTCGCCGCTGATGCAACATAAACTCGATCCTGTTCCCGGCATCGACGAAGGCGGCCGTCTGTCGGTGCGCGGCCCCAATGTGATGCTGGGCTATCTGCGCGCGGAAAACCCCGGTGTGCTCGAGCCGCCACCGGATGGCTGGTACGACACCGGCGACATCGTGACGGTCGATGCTGCCGGCTTCATCACGATCAAGGGCCGCGCCAAACGCTTCGCCAAAATCGCAGGCGAGATGGTGTCGCTCTCGGCTGTCGAAGCCATCGCCGCCACGCTGTGGCCGCAGGCGATTTCGGTGGCCGTGGCGCTGCCGGACCCGCGCAAGGGCGAGCGGGTCGTATTGCTGACCACCCAGAAGAGCGCCGACCGCGCCGCCATGCAGCGCGAGGCGAAAGCCAAGGGGGCGTCGGAGCTCTCCGTTCCCGGCAGCGTCCTTGTGGTGGAAAAGGTGCCGCTGTTGGGCTCCGGCAAAACCGACTACGTCGCCGCGACCGCGATGGCGAAGGAGATCGCCAGCGTGCCGGAGCAGGACGTGGCGTGATCAGCGGAGGTCGCGGAGATCTTGGTCCAATCGATATGCTCTGATGGCGTCGTGTTGCTACACGGCATCGCACGAACCTCGCGATCCCTGAACAGAATCGAAAGTGCGCTTCAGGGGTCGGGATTTGCGACGCTCAATCTCGACTATGCGAGCCGCAAGAAGCCGCTCGATGCCCTCGCGGCGGATATCGCACCCGACATCGCGAGCTTTACCGAACGAATTGATGGTTCGATTCATTTCGTCGGCCACTCCATGGGTGGACTGTTGATTCGGATCTATCTCGCAAAATACCGGCCGCCGCGGCTGGGGCGCGTCGTGATGCTGGGCACCCCGAACGGCGGCAGCGAGGTCGCCGACGTTTTGCGGCGGCTTGCGATCTACCGGACGTTTTACGGCCCTGCCGGTTTGCAACTGTCGACCCAACAGGACCCTGCGTTGCGGGCCCTTCCGCCTGTTGATTATGACCTCGGTATCGTCGCGGGCATCGGCACGATCGATCCGATCTCGTCGTTCCTGATCCTGCCGCGGCCGAACGACGGCAAGGTTTCGGTGCGGCGGACCAGGCTGGCGGGCATGATCGACCACACCATCGTCAAGGCATCGCATTCCGGGCTGCTCCGGCACCCCACCGCAATCGAGCAGATCATCAGCTTTCTATCCAAGGGCCGATTTGCGGCGGCTTGAGCGTCCGCGTCGAAGGTTGCCGCATCAAAGTCCGTGCTGAGACGAAACCAGCATTTCTGTCGCAAAACCCTTGCCACGTGAGGGCGTCGAACCAAGGAACCAGCTCTCTTCCCGCGCCAAGGACGCGACTTCCGGCAGGATCGACTGCTCGATGCCGGGCAAATAAGCGGCGGAATAATCTACTTTCAGGCTTTTTGGTTCTTCGATCAGAATCTTCAAATTGTGTGATTCAAGATCATCGATGAAAAGATCCGGCGGCAACAGGCTGACACCGACACCACGCCGAACCAGCGACGCCACGACGCTGAAGCTGTTGCAGCGATGCACAAGGCCGGGGCTGACATTCGCCTCCTCAAACCAGTTCACGATCGAATAATACGCATTGGCATCTTGCGGCATGCTGATAACAGGCAGTTCGGCGAGATCGGCCGCCGTCATCGGGCGGTGTTTCGGCGCCAGTTCAGGATGGCCCAGCCAGTTCATTGCGCAACTGCCAAGCGGCACGCGCACCACGCCGGGCAACTGCACCGGTCCGGGTAGCAGCGCGATGTCGATCTGGCGGCGCGCCAGCTTGGTCGCAAGCCGGCTCGAAAGATCGACGTCGATTTCGAGCTGCACCTTGGGATAGCGCGCCTCGATGCGGGTCAGCAGGTTCTGAAACCAGGTCAGCGCGATGCTCTCGACGACGCCGACCCTGATGGTACCGACCGCAGCCTTGCCGCTCGCCGCCACGCGCATGGTTGCGACCTCGGTCAGAATGCGCTCGGCATTGCCGAGGCAGATGTGACCAAGCGGCGTCGGCACCACGTTGCGACCCTGGCGGCGCAGCACCTTGGCGCCGAGCTCCCGTTCAAGTTCCTGGATGCGGCGGGTGATCGCGGGCTGGGTCATGTTGAGATGCTGAGCCGCGGCTCCGATGCCGCCGAGCCGTGCGACCCACACCAGGGTTTCAAGGTTTCGAGAGTCCATCTTCATATAAAAGATGCGCATGATTTAGATGTCTACAATTCATTTGTAATGACACGTGACAGTTCGAATAATTCTTTTCCAGCGCTGAACTGCGAGAAGAAGGAATTCGAATTCATGCACAAGATTTATACATTGTTACGGTCATTTCTTGCGCGGATCGCCTTTTTGGCAGGCGTTTTCGTTGCGGTGAGCGGTACGGCCAAGGCGGACGGCGTGGCGTGCGAACCCGCCAAGATGGCGGCGAAATATCCGGCGCTCGCGGGCAAGACGATCAAGATCGGGCAGGACGGCGAGAGCGTGCCGTTCAGCATGCGCGATCCCAAGGATTTCACGAAGCTGTCCGGCCTCGATGCCGATCTCGCGCGCGCAACCTTCGCCTGCGTCGGCGTTCCCATCGATTTCTCGGTCGGTACATGGGCCGGCCTGATCCCCGCGACCATGGCGGGCCAGATCGACATCATGTGGGACACCCTGCTGTACACGCCCGATCGGGCTAAGAAGATGGATTTCGTCGTCTACATGAATGCCGCGACCGGCATGCTGGTGGCCAAGGGCAATCCGAAAAATATCCATTCGCTCGGCGATCTCTGCGGCATCACTGCTACCACGACGCTGGGCACCACGCAGGAGGCCTTGCTGCGCGACGCCAGCAGCAAATGCGTCGCGGCGGGAAAGACCGCGGTCAACATCATCACCTCGTCGGACATGCCGAGCGGCGTGCGGCTGGTTCAGAATGGGCGCGCCGATCTGGTGTCGATCAACAAGTTCGTCGGTGAGAGTCTGGTGGCGGCCAATCCGACCGTGATCGAAAGCGCCTTCGATGTCGTGACCGGCGCCAAGATTTCGGTCGGCACCGCCAAGGGCAATCAGGATCTGATCAAGGCGATCCAGGATGGCCTTACCGCGATCCGCGCCGACGGCACCGAGAAGGCGATCTATCAGCGTTACAACGTCGATTACAGCCTGACGACGGAGCCGACGGTGCTGACGGAGTAATCGCCTCCCGCGAGAACCCAGCAAATGCAAGCAATCAGCCGGATCGGCGCAAAGCGCCGGCCACGAAGCGTTCAGGAGAAACCTTATGACCACTGGATTGTCCGCCGTGCAGCAGCACGTCGATGCCGTGCGCGTTCTCGAAATCGAACAGGCGCTGTTGCGCATCCCGAGTTCGGCCTTTCAGGAACAGCAGATCGCCGATCATCTCGCCGAGCGGATGACGGATATCGGTCTTGATGTGACGATGATGGATGTGGCGCACCCGTTCGATCCCGGGATTACCAGCCGGCAACCGATGGGTATCCTGCATGGCAGCGGCGGCGGCCCGAGCCTGATGCTGAACGGTCATATGGATCCCGGCGTCGAGATGCCGGGTTGGTCGGTCGATCCCTATGGCGCCAAGTTCGAGGACGGCTGGGTCTGGGGCATGGGCGCGCATGACGACAAGGGTGGCCTTGCCGCCGCGTTCTGCGGCGTCGAGGCGATCATCAAGTCAGGCACCCGGCTCAAGGGCGATGTGTTGCTGTGTCCGGTGATTGCCCACAAGCTCGGCGGTGCCGGCACACGGGCACTGCTCAACAGCGGCGTGCGCGCCGATCTCTGCATCAACATGGAGCATTCCAACAACACCATCGCCAATGTGTGCGTCGGCATCGTGATGGTGCGGATCCGGGTGGAGGCGCCGGAACTGTTCTTTCGCTACAATGCGGAAGCCAAGGCGCAATACTGGAATCCGATCGAGCAGCTCTGCGAGGTGATCCGGCGGATCGGGCCGAGCCTTGATCCGATTCCGGAAGGAAGCTGGATGAACTTCACGCCGCATCCGGACCTGCCGGGCTTTCCGACCCATACATTCGATACGTTCCACAAGGAGCATTACTACCAGAAGAACCACACCGGCTTGCACAGCAAGCGGGCCGAACTGCTGCTGCAGTTCCGTACCGTGCCGGGCCAGACCTTGCAGAGCGTGACCGCCGATCTGGTGGTGCTGCTGGAAGGCATCAAGCGCGAGCACCCGGCGTTCAACTATAGTTTCGAAGTGCCGGCCAAAGGCACCGAAACCGGCTGGTGCCAGGAGCCGATGGAGTGCGCGCCCGATCATCAGCTGGTCGCCGCGTTGGCGGCTGGACAGGAGCGCGCCTCCGGTGCGCCGGCCGCGATCGGCGGCTGGGGACGGCTCGGTAATGTCGGCGACGGCAACGTCATCGCGGCATTGGGCATCCCGACGGTTCAATATGGCCCCGGTGATATCAGGATTTACAAGGAATGGCCGACAGCCGACGAACGCGTTCTGTTGTCGGATCTGGTGACGGCGGCGCAAGCGGTTGCTCACGCCACCGCGAGCCTGTGCGGCTGATCCGTAACCGTGGTCAGCAACAATGAGGTGATGCCCATGAAGGTGATGCCCATGGCTGATACGGTACAGGCCGGTCGGCTTCCATTATCGGGACAATTGATCTGGCCCGGCGTCGCCGCCCTGGCGCTGGTCATCGCGGTCGCGTTGGGCTGGCGTTCGCATCTGGTGCCGGAGCCGGTGGTGGAGACGCTGTCCTACGTCTCGTCGTCGTTTCTGCTGGACGGCGCGGTGACGGCGATCGAGATCGCGGCGCTTGCGATGATCGGCGGTGTGGTGATCGGGCTGTTTCTGGCGCTGATGCGGCTGTCGGCGTTGCGCCCGGTCCGCGGTGCGGCCTGGTGCTACATCTGGTTCATGCGCGGCACGCCGCTCATTCTGCAACTGGTGTTTCTCTATGACGCCCTGCCGGCGGCAGGAATCCGGCTCGACAGCTTCACCACCGCAGTGGTCGGCTTCATGCTCAACGAGGCCGCGTTCTGCGCCGAGATCATCCGCGGCGGCATCCTGGCAGTGGATCGCCGCCAAAGCATCGCGGCGGCGTCGTTCGGCATGGGACCGCTGTTGACGCTCCGGCGCATCATCCTGCCGCAAGCGATGCGGGCGATCCTGCCCGGGATGGCCAACCAGACCATTTCCATGATCAAGGGCACTTCGATCGCCTCGGTGATCTTCGTCAATGAATTGACGTTCCGCTCGCAGCAGATCGTCGGCCAGAACTTCAAGTTCTTCACGGTGTTTGCCGCGGCCGGCATCATTTATTTGATCATGACCAGCGCAGTCGCGATCGCGCAGTTTTATCTCGAACGCAATTTCAACCCCGAGGCGGAACGCAAGGCCAGGCCGGCAAAGGCGCCGCTTGCGGCGTTGCCCGGCGCGGTCGCGCCGAACGCCTGGATGGATACGCTCAGCGCGGGCCAGACTGAGGGCGGCGCCGTCGACGCGCCGTTCGTGGTTTGTCGGAACGTACAAAAATCATATGGCGCCAAGCAAATTCTGAGCGGTCTCGATCTCACCATCAATCGCGGGGAGGTGGTGGTGCTGATGGGGCCGAGTGGTTCCGGCAAGAGCACGCTGCTCCGGCTGGTGAACCATCTCGAACAGCTCGACTGGGGCGAGATCACGGTCGATGGCAAATATGTCGGCTATGCCAAGCAGGCCGGCGACCGCCTTGCGCCGACCCGCAACCTTGCCAAGGCCCGCGCCGACGCGCGGATCGGCATGGTGTTCCAGCATTTCAATCTGTTCGATCATTTCACGGCGCTGGAAAATATCATGGAAGCGCCGGTCCGGGTTTACGGCGAGGCCGCCGACAAGATGCGGGCGCTCGGCATCAGCCTGCTCGGCGCCGTGGGCCTGTCGGCCCACGCCGATCATTTGCCGCACCGGTTGTCCGGCGGCCAGCAACAGCGTGTCGCGATCGCCCGCGCACTGGCGATTTCGCCGCGGCTGATGCTGTTCGATGAACCGACCTCGGCGCTCGATCCCGAACTCGTCGGCGAAGTGCTCGCGGTCATTCGCCGCCTCGCCGAAGCGGGCATGACCATGATGGTCGTGACCCACGAGGTGCGCTTCGCTCGCGAAGTCGCCGACCGCGTCGTGTTCATGGATGAGGGGCGGGTCATCGAGCAGGGACCGCCCGAAGACGTGCTGGACCATCCCAAGCACGAACGGACCCAGCGTTTTCTGAGAATGGTCGAGCGCGAGGTCGAGTGAAGGCCACTTGCTGCGGAATGTGAGACAGGAATTAAACATGAAGTCTTTGGTCAAGGATTACGTGCAGCTCGAGCGCCTGGCGCAACAGATGGACGCGCTGGGTCTCGATGCCATCGTGGCGAGGGCCGGCATCAACTTCACCTATCTTGCCGGGTTCGCCTATCCCGGAACGCTGGCGCGCCATCTCGATCTCGCGGATTCTCCGCGCGGCGTCTATCTCGTTTGGCCGCGCACCGGTGAACCGCGCATGGTCGTCAATGCCATCGCCGAGGGGCTCGCCAGGCGCGATTCCTTTATCGAGCAATTCGACGTCTATGAGGGCTATTCCGAGCCGCCGATCGAAAGACTGGCGCAGGTGATCGCAGGCATGGGTTTGGCCGATGCCAAAATTGGGTTCGAGACCAATTTCATCAGCGCCGCCGATTGGGAAACGCTGCGGACCCGCCTGCCGCGGATGCGGACGGTCGATTCCACTGACTTGATGGATGTGGTGCGCGCGGTGAAAACGCCAGCCGAGTTGACGCGCCTCAAGCACGGCGCCGACATGCTCGACGATGCCTATCTGGCCTGTTTTCCGGCGGTGCGCGCTGGCATGCGGGAGCGGGATTTGCACGCCGCATTGGTGGGCTATTGTCTTGCGCATGGGTCGGAATTTACCCACGGCATTCTTAACTCCGAGCGCAATACGGTCCCCTATGCCGGCGAAAGCGATTTTGCGTTCGCCGCGGGCGACGCCATCCGCACCGACTACGTCACCTACATCAAGGGCTATCCCGGGCATCAGTCGCGCTGCGCGGTGGTCGGCCCACCCAGTGATGAACAGAAACGCCAATATGCCGTGATCCGCGATATCTATCGCGCCGCCAATGACCAACTCGTGCCCGGCCGGACGGCCGGTGAAATCTATCAATTCGTGGTCGAACGTTTCGCGGCGGCGGGTATGGCCTATCATTCGATGTTGGCCGGCCACAGTGTCGGCGCCTGGTGGCATCAGCAGGAGCCGGTGATTGCGCGTGGCAATCCGAGGCGGCTGGAGGCGGGCATGGTGATCGCGATGGAGCCCCACGTAAATCACTGGCACATTCAGGACATGTTCGTTATCCGCGCCGATGGGCCGGAACTGATTTCGAACAAATTCCCGACCGACGAGATCTTCGTCTGCTGAAACGCCGGTAGAACTGGTGCCGCCAGACAGGGTTGAACCGTCGACCCCTCCATTACCAATGGAGTGCTCTACCGCTGAGCTACGGCAGCATTGCCCGGATATGAGAATCGGCCCAAAGGGCACTCAAGGACGCCGGCCCCCCGCCGCGATCGAGCAGAGCCTCGCGCTTCTGCACGACAGGCGGTTCTTGCCCGCTTGAGGCACGCGGAGTCGGCTCCTCGCTGAAAAACAGACGCTCCAATTTTCAAAAAAGAGAATCTCGGCAGGCGCGCACTGTGGACGGCTTACAAGAAGAATTGGTGACAGATTTGTAAAGTGAGCGTCGGTGGAGCAAGCTGCAGCTTGCTTCTCCTTCAAGGGAAGAACTCGACTGTACGATATCAGCATGAGTCGCCAGTTCGGCCTCTGCAAAAAATTTTCCCGCGTCGAAATCGTTTGAGCACCCTGTGCTTTGTTCAGCGACGTCCGCATGTAGCTGCATCCAAAAAAACTTTCGCTGTCGTGACTTAGCGAATGGTTTGTCGCGAACCGCGATCGGCAACCCAATTGCTGTTGTGCCTGGGCGGCACTGACTCGGCTGCGGTGGAAGACTGCGAATTAGACTTAGTTGAAATCAAAACGACACACGACCGTCATTGACGCTGCTTAACGATCTCGCCGCTCTGCAACCCTTTACTTTGGCTTTTCTGGGGAAAAGAAAAATGAGAAATCGGAAATTAAAGACGACTTTGCTGTCCACGGCAGCGCTGCTTGCCGTTGCGGTTGCAGCGACTTCGCTTGGACCAGTTATCGCTGCCCAGGCGGACAAGGCCGATAAGGCGGACAAGAACGCCGGCGTCGATCCGAACACGCTGAAGACCAAATATCCAATCAAGCACCTCGTGGTCATCTTCAACGAGAACATCTCGTTCGATCATTACTTCGGCACCTATCCGAATGCCTTGAACCCCGAAGGTGAGCCGGTTTTCGAGCCCACCAAGAATACGCAGCGGGACGTCAATAATCTTTTGTCGAGCCCGGCACTGCTCGAGAACAATCCCAACCTGAATCCGGCCAACGGCACCGGCGCAGCCAACCCGTTCCGGCTTGATCGCACGCAGGCCAACACGGCCGACCAGGGCCATTCCTACACGCCCGAGCAGAAGGCCTACGACGGCGGCAAGAACGACCTCTTCCCGGCCAATACCGGCCACGGCACCAACGGTGGCGCTGGCGCTTTCGGCTCCACGGCTCAGGTGCTGGGCTATTTCGACGGCAACACCGTCACCGCTCTCTGGAACTACGCTCAGAACTACGCGATGAGCGACAATGCCTGGGGTGACCAATTTGGTCCGTCGACGCCCGGCGCGATCAACATGTTCGCCGGCCAGACCAACGGCTTCGTACAGACCAAGGGCAGCGGCAGCTTGCTCGCCGACGGTGCGGGCGGCTTCACGTTGACCGGCGATATCGATCCCTCTGGCGACGTCTGCTCGAGCCAGTCCAGCCAGGCCATGTCGAACGCCAAGAACATCGGCGACCTGCTCAACGGCGCGACTATTCCGTGGGGTAATTTCTACGGTGGTTTCAATCTGCAAGCCATCAATGCCAACGGTAGCAGCGGTTGCTCTCGCTCCACCTTCAGCCAGGTCACTGGCGGCGCTGCCGGCGACTATGTTCCGCATCACATCTGGTCCCAGTACTTTACGTCGACGGCCAATCCGACCCATGCCCGTCCGACTTCGACCAAGGCAATCGGCTACACCACGGTCCCGGGCACCAAGAAGATCGATCCGGCCAACCATAACTACGACCTGGAAGACTTCACCACGGCGGTTGGGTCCGGCAACTTCCCGGCGGTTTCCTTCATCAAGATGGCGTCCTATCAGGACGGACATCCGGGCAACTCCAATCCGCTCGATGAGCAGACCGGACTGGTTAATCTGATCAACTTCCTGCAGCAGCAGCCTGACTGGGACTCCACCGCCGTGGTCATCGCCTATGACGACTCGGATGGCTGGTACGATCACGCCTTCCACGGGGTGACCAATGCGTCGTTCTCGTCGTCCGACGCGTTGAACGGCGCGGGTCTCTGCGGTGCCGTCGGCACCACTGAACCCAAGGGTATCAATGGTCTGCCCGTCGCGGGACGCTGCGGTCCCGGTACGCGCCAGCCCTTCATGGTGATCTCGCCCTTCGCCAAGAAGAACTATGTCAGCCACACGTTCATCACGCAGGCCTCGATCCCGCAGTTCATCGAGGACAACTGGCTGAACGGTGAGCGTCTCGGGGGTGGCTCGTTCGATGCCACGACCGGTTCGATCACGGACATGTTCAACTTCAACAAGGCCAACAGCGTGAAGCTGGCCCTCGATCCGGACACCGGCACCGTGGACACCAAGGCCAAGACGAAGAACTAAGTCAGACGTTACATCGCACTATAATGCGATTCCTCGGCGCCGGCCTTATGGCCGGCGCCGTCTTCGCTGCGGAGTTGCAAAGTTGTCCCCGCGACTGCACAACGAGTGGTTTTTGAAATCAAATCTACATCCAGCTGTCACTGAGGTTCCCTATCTGTCTCCGCGGCACGGCTCAAAAATTTTTTGAGAGGCAAAGGGGAAAACGATGAGAAATCCAAAACTGAAGAGAATTCTGCTATCCACCGTAGCGCTGCTTGCGGTCGCGGTTGCTGTGACTTCGTTTGGCCCGGTTGTCGCTGGCCAGAAGAAGGATGAGAAGGCGGACCCGACTTCCGCCAACAACCTGCCGACGAAGACCCCGATCAAGCACCTCGTGGTTCTCTTCAACGAGAATCGCTCGTTCGATCATTACTTCGGCACGTACCCGAATGCGATGAATCCGGAAGGCGAGCCGGTTTTCGAGCCTGCCAAGAACACGCAGCGGGACATCAACAATCTTTTGACGAGCCCGGCGCTGCTCGACAACAACCCCAACCTGAACCCGGCCAACGGCGCGGCCGCCGCCAACCCGTTCCGCCTCGATCGTACGCAGGCCAACACGTCCGATCAGAACCATGGCTATACGCCCGAGCAGAAGGCCTATGACGGCGGCAAGAACGACCTTTTCCCGCTGGACGTGGGTCAGGGCAGCAGCGGCGGCGCCGGCGCCTTCGGCACCACGGCCCAGGTGATGGGCTATTTCGACGGCAACACGGTCACCGCTTTCTGGAACTACGCCCAGAACTACGCGATGAGCGACAATGCATGGACCGACACCTTTGGTCCGTCGACGCCCGGCGCGGTCCACATGTTCGCGGGCACCACCAACGGCCTGACACTTCCTGTCGGCGTTCCTCCCGGCACGCCGGCGTCGACCGTCGGTCAGCTTCTGCTGGCAGCCGACGCCGGGGTCCCGAACAGCGATGGCAGCTTCACGCTCACTGGCGATATCGATCCCGCTGGCGACGTCTGCTCAAGCCCGTCGGTTCAGGTCCAGATGACGGCCAAGAACATCGGCGATCTGCTCAACGTCGCCAACATCCCCTGGGGTTCGTTCGTCGGTGGTTTCAATTTGCAAACCATCAACAACAACGGCAGCACCGGTTGCCATCGCAGCACCGTCAGCGCGGTCACCGGCGGTTCTCACGGCGACTATGTCCCGCATCACATCTGGTTCCAGTACTACACCTCGACGGCCAATCCGACCCACGCCCGTCCGACTTCGACCAAGGCGATCGGCTTCACCGAGGTCCCCGGCACCAAGAAGATCGATCCGGCCAACCATGCCTACGATCTGCAGGACTTCTTCGCCGCGGTTGGATCCGGCAATTTTCCGGCGGTTTCCTTCATCAAGCAGGCATCGTTTCAGGACGGTCACCCGGGCAACTCCAACCCGCTCGACGAGCAGGCCGGATTGGTTAACCTGATCAACTTCCTCCAGCAGCAGCCGGACTGGGACTCAACGGCCGTGATCGTCAGCTATGACGACTCGGACGGCTGGTACGACCACGCCCCCGCCCCGATTTCGCGTGGGTCGTTCTCGCCTTCGGATGTGTTGAACGGCACCGGCAACTGCGGCATCCCGGGCCAGACCCCCGAACCCAACGGCATCAGCGGTCAGCCCGTCGCGGGCCGCTGCGGTCCGGGTACCCGTGTCCCGTTCGTGGTGATCTCGCCCTACGCGAAGAAAAACTACGTTAGCCACGTGCAGATCTCGCAGGCCTCGATCCCGCAATTCATCGAGGACAACTGGCTGCAAGGCCAGCGTCTCGGCGGCGGCTCGTTCGATGCCACGTCCGGTTCGATCATGGACATGTTCAACTTCAACAAGGCCAACAGTGTAGCGCTTGTCCTCGATCCGACCTTGGGCACCGTGGATACCAAGGCCAAGAACAAGAACTGAGCTCGCATGTTACATCGCACCATCGTGTGTTTCCTCGGCGCCGGCCTTATGGCCGGCGCCGTCTTCGCTGCCGAGCCGCAAAAATCGCCCGGCGAAAACCCCAATCCGGTCCATCTGATCCATCCTCCGGCCCAACCGCTCTCCGCGGTGGCCAGGCTTGGTCGGGACATATTTTTCGACACGAGCCTGTCGTCGTCGGGCAAGATCGCTTGCGCGTCTTGTCACAGCCCGGACCACGCCTACGGCCCCCCGAACGACGGCCCGGTCATGCTCGGAGGCCCCGCGCTGACGCTTCCCGGTGCGCGTGCCGTTCCGTCGCTGACGTACCTGGAGCGTGAGCCCGAATTCAGCATCGGCCCCGATGATCCGCTAAACGAGAACGTGAACCTGGCGCAGCAGGCCGAGATCGGCAAGACCGCGGCGCGCGCGGAGAAGATCGCAAGCCAGACTGCGCAAAGCGCAAATATCGTTCCGCAGGGCGGCCTGTTCTGGGACGGCCGCGCCGACACCCTTCAGATGCAGGCGTCAGGTCCGCTGCTCGACCCGCGAGAGATGGACGGCGGCAGCATCGAGATCATCGCCGAAAAAATCCGCCAAGCGCCTTATGCCAGAAAACTTGCGGCATTGTTCGGCGAGAATATTTTAAAGAATGCGAATTTGCTGGTTGCCGAGGCGACGTTCGCGATCGGCCGCTATCAGATCGAGGATCCTAGCTTCCATCCCTACACCAGCAAGTACGACTATTGGCTGGAAGGAAAGGCGCGTCTCAGCGACGCAGAAATACGCGGTCTTCGGCTGTTCAACGATCCGGAGAAAGCCAATTGCGCCGGCTGCCATACCTCTGAGCCAGGCAAGGACGGATACCCGCCGGCGTTCACCGACAGACAATACGAAGCCCTGGCCCCGCCGCGGAATCTCGCGCTGGCGGATACCAAGGACCCCAACTATTTCGATCTCGGGGTTTGCGGACCCATTCGCAAGAACGTCGCCGACCAAACGCAATTTTGCGGGATGTTCAAAACCCCGACCTTGCGCAACACCGCTGTACGCCACGCGTTCTTCCACAATGGGGTATTCCAGACGTTGCAGCAGGTGATGGATTTCTACAATTTCCGCGATACGACTCCGGAGAAGGTCTATCCGCTTAATGCCGACGGCAAGGCCGAGAAGTACAACGACATTCCGGTGCAGTATCACGCCAATGTCGATGTCAGCGATCCCCCCTTCAACCGCCATCCCGGCGAAACGCCAGCGATGACGGCGCAGGACGAAACCGACCTGATCGCATTTCTGAAAACTTTGAACGATGGATACAAGCCCGAGGAGTGAGGCCGCAGGGGCTGCATCCATCGAAGACCCTGTCTGAGTTGATGCCGGGATGCAGTCGCTAAGCTGGAAATGACGGGCTGCTCTGTTTCGTTCAGGCTGTCTCGGCCTCGCCATTCAAGCCGAAGTGGCGGCTTCACCATGGGCCTCCCAAACAACGCCCTTTTCCCGGTGTCCGCAAAGGCTTCGCGCGAGAAGCAGACTGAGCGCAGGCACCGCTTCATTTAGATGCACGGACAAAATGCGAACCGCTGTGCCGGCTTTGTCTCAGTTGACACTCATATTCCCGGTCTGTTCCGTTCGAAACAGTTGAAGTGGCCAAACCCCGACGATTAGACGAAGTCGTGGTTTCATGCTGATTTCAGGGAGATTTTCGCGAGAAAGAATGGTGCTGCCAGACAGGATTGAACTGTCGACCTCTCCATTACCAATGGAGTGCTCTACCACTGAGCTACGGCAGCATTGCCCCGGATATGAGAATCGGCCCAAAGGGCCCTCAAGGCGGGCCGATCCTTGCCACATGGGCCCCGTTCGCGCAAGCGCGGCAAGCCCCGGTAACACATCAAAAACGGTCCGGTCCGCAGGCCGCGGCGGGCCTCTCTCAGCCGGACCATTCCGGGCCGATCGGGTTCCCGGTTCCTCGCCAACTGCCTGCAGCGCCTTGCCATGTTGGGCGCTCATCGGTCTATTGTTTCGGCGATGTCGTTTTGAGGAGTGGGGCGAACGGGCTTGCAATGACGGATGACGGCGACAAGCGTGAGATGCAAATCGGCGCAATTGCAAACAAATCAGGCAAAGGCACAAAACAGGAGCGGCGGCAGGATCGCCTGAAGCAGGCCTTGCGCGAAAATCTCAAGCGAAGAAAGTCGCAGGCGAGGGGCCGCGACGATCTGACGACAACACCCTCCAAGATCAATGACGTCTCGCCATATGACGACAGCAAGAAGTCCGGCGGATAGCCACGCTCGTCGTTGCGACACATTTTGTTTTCAAGCTGCGTTTTGTTTTCAGGCGATGTGAGAGGCGATAGGCGTGGACTCAAAAGACGACACCGCGCGAATAGCGTTCCCAGTGGCGGCCTCGTTCCCGCGTCATGAACAGACCTTCCCGGCGCTGACGCCGCAAGAGATCGCGCGCATGCGCCGGTTCGGCGAGATCGCCAACTACAAGGATGGCGAAAGGCTGTTCGAAACCGGCAAACCGGGGCCGGGGATGTTCGTCCTGTTGTCCGGCCATGTCGTGATCACCCAGCGCGACGGGCTCGGTCACGTCACGCCGGTGATTGATCAGGGGCCGGGGCAATTCCTCGCTGAAATCGGCCAGCTCTCGGGTCGCGTTGCGCTGGTCGATGGCGTCGCGGAAGGGGACGTCGAGACCTTGCTGATCCCCCCGGAGCGCCTGCGCGCGCTGTTGGTCGCGGAAGCCGATCTTGGCGAGCGCATCATGCGTGCGCTGATCCTGCGCCGGGTCAACCTGATCCAGGCCGGTGCCGGCGGTCCGGTGCTGATCGGGCCCGCGGATTCCAGCGGGGTGGTCCGGCTCCGTGGATTTCTCACCCGCAACGGCAATCCGCATCATCTGCTCGATCCCGCCACCGATCATGACGCCGCCGCACTGATCGAGCGCTATTCGCCCTCGCCCGAGGACTGGCCGCTGGTGGTGGCGCCAGATGGAACGGTGCTGCGCAATCCGAGCGAGTCCGAATTGGCGCACGCGATGGGAATGATCCGCGGCGTCGCCAAGGACAAGGTCTACGATGTCGCCATTGTCGGCAGTGGCCCGGCCGGATTGTCCACCGCGGTCTACGCCGCATCGGAAGGCCTCAGCGTCGCGGTGTGCGATGCGCGGTCGTTCGGTGGCCAGGCCGGCGCCAGCGCGCGCATTGAAAACTATCTGGGCTTTCCGACCGGCATTTCCGGGATCGCGTTGACCGCTCGCGCCTTCAACCAGGCGCAGAAATTCGGTGCCGAGGTCATGATCCCGGTCGAGGTCAAGGCACTCGATTGTTCGCGCGCGGATGGTGCGTTCGCGCTGAAGCTAGATAGCGGCGACGATTTGCGCGCAAGGTCGATCGTGGTGGCGAGCGGGGCGCGCTATCGCCGGCCCGAGATCGCCAATCTCGCCGATTTCGAAGGCCGCGGCGTCTGGTATTGGGCCTCGCCGATCGAGGCGCGGCTGTGTGCGGCGCAGGACGTGGTGCTGGTTGGCGGCGGCAATTCGGCCGGCCAGGCCGCGGTGTTTTTGTCGGGCCATGCCCGCAGGGTCAACATGGTGATTCGCGGCGGTGGCCTCGGCGCCAGCATGTCGCGCTATCTGATCGAGCGAATCGAGGCGACGCCGAACATCGAACTGGTGTTCAACTCCGAGGTGGTCGGCCTTGACGGCGTGCAAAATGCGTCGTTGGAGCGCGTGCGTTGCCGCAGCCGTCTGTCCGGCGAAGACAACGAGATGGATATCCGAAATCTGTTTTTGTTTGTCGGCGCCGATCCCGCTACCAACTGGCTGGAGGGTTGCGGCGTCATGGTCGATCGCGGCGGGTTCGTGGTGACGGGCGCGCAGTGCAAGAAGGCGGCAGGCGATCTGGCCTCCGCGCTGGAGACGTCGGTGCCCGGCGTGTTCGCGGTCGGCGATGTCAGGTCCGGATCGGTCAAGCGGGTCGGCGGCGCGATCGGCGAGGGCGCCCAGGTGGTCGCAGCACTGCACGGGTTTCTTGGCGATACCGCCAAGCCGGCGCTTTAGCGCGAGGGCAAGGGAGAGAGCGATGGTGAAACGCTGCACGCATCTCGATGGCGTCCATACGGTGACGCCGAGCGCGCTCGGATGCGAGGAATGCCTGAAGAGCGGCAGTCCATGGCTGCATCTGCGGATCTGCCGCACCTGCGGCCATGTCGGCTGCTGCGACAACTCGCCCAACAAGCACGCCACCAAGCATTTCCACGCTACTGGCCACCCTATTATCGAAGGCTACGATCCGCCGGAAGGATGGGGCTGGTGTTATGTCGATGAGGTCGTATTCAGTCTCTCGGATCGCAAGACGCCGCATAATGGGCCGATCCCGCGTTATTATTGAAGATCCGTGTGCGTTGGCTCGGTCTTAGGTTTTTGACAAGTTTGCGAATAATTCGGGCATCGTCCGCGCTTATTTTGATCGACGGTCGCGTGTAGCTTTTTCCTATCGACGGTGTAGCATCCGCCCCACTTTTAAATGGGGACGGCATCATGATTCTGGGAATGAGTTTGGCTACATTTACGCTGGTGCATGTGATCATCAGCCTGATCGGAATTGTTTCAGGCATCCTCGTGATGTTCGGGCTGCTCGGCTCCGACCGCAAGCCGGGCATGACCGCGGTCTTCCTGCTGACCACGATCCTGACCAACGCGACCGGCTTTCTGATTCCGCCTCTGGTGTCCGACAAGCTGCTGCCGTCGCACATCATCGGCGCTCTCTCGCTGGTGCTGCTGGCGATCGCGTGCATCGCGCTGTACGGCATGAGGCTTGCCGGTTCGTGGCGCTGGATCTATGTGGTGACCGCGATGATCTCGCTTTACCTCAACGTGTTCGTGCTGGTGATCCAGAGCTTCCTCAAGGTCCCCTTCCTGCACGCGCTGGCGCCGAGCGTGCCGCCGTCGGAGCCGCCCTTCGCGGTCGTGCAAGGACTCGTACTGCTGTTCTTCGTGCTCGTGATCATCGGCGCGGTCCGGCGTTTCCGGCCGCCAGTGACATTCGCGTGATCCAGGTTCGTCATTTCGGGGCGACGTGAAACGCCGACCTCGGAATGAGCTTTGTCAGTACAGGAGAGTTCACCATGCCCATCATCAGGACCAAGGACGGCACTGAGATCTATTACAAGGATTGGGGCACTGGTCAGCCGATCGTGTTTTCACATGGCTGGCCGCTGTCATCGGATGATTGGGACGCGCAGATGCTGTTCTTCCTCAATCACGGCTACCGGGTGATCGCCCATGATCGCCGTGGCCACGGCCGCTCCAGCCAGACCGGCGACGGCCATGATATGGATCATTATGCGGACGATCTCGCGGCGGTGACGGCGCATCTCGATGTGAAGAACGCCATTCATGTCGGGCATTCCACCGGTGGCGGCGAGGTGGTGCATTATCTCGCAAGGCACGGCGAGAGCCGGGTTGCGAAAGCGGCAATCCTCTGTGCAGTGCCGCCGCTGATGGTGAAAACATCGGCCAATCCCAACGGCCTGCCCAAGGAGGTGTTCGACGGATTTCAGACGGCGCTCGCGGCCAACCGCTCGGAATTCTATCGCGACGTCGCATCGGGCCCGTTCTACGGCTACAACCGTCCAGGTGCGAAAGCCTCGGAGCCGGTGATCCAGAATTGGTGGCGTCAGGGCATGATGGGCGGCGCCAAGGCACACTACGACGGGATCGTCGCGTTCTCGCAGACCGATTTCACCGAGGACCTCAAGAAGATCAGCGTCCCAATGCTGGTGATGCACAGCGAAGACGACCAGATCGTTCCCTACGTTGCCGCCGGGCCGTTGTCAGCGAAGCTTCTGAAGAACGGGACCTTGAAAACCTACAAGGGCTTTCCCCACGGCATGCCGACCACGGAAGCGGCCACGATCAACGCGGATCTGCTGGCGTTTTTCAAAGGCTGACGCTGCTCGCCCCGACAGCGGCGCTTCAGCAGTCTTAGGCGATCCGGGCGATCAGTGCAGGATCGCCCGTATCGCGGCAAATGTACGCTTCGCCAGCGCCTCCGGTTTCTCGCGCGCGCCCTCGGCGGCCCAGAACTCGCTGCCGATCCGCATCGCGCCGGTGGCGATCATCGCGACCAGTCGCGCCTGAAGCTTTTCGGCCTTGAGGCCTGCACGCTTGCCGAGCGCCTCCGCCAACGCACGCTCGAGCTTCTCGTATTTGACCTGGTCGCGCGCCTGCAAAGCGGGATTGTCACGTTTGAGCCGGGCCATCGCGATCGCTTCGCCGGGCTTGAGCTGCCCGATCATGGCTGTAATCGCATTCTCCGCGGCCGCGAGCATGGATTCATCAGACGGTCGTGCGGCGACCGCGGCGATCAGGGCGGCGGTGCTTTCCTCCTGCCAGGCGAAAACCACGTCTTCCTTTGATGCAAAATAATGGAAGAAGCTGCGGCGTGAAATATCCGCAGCGGCGGCGATATCGTCGAGGGTGGTCGCTTCAAATCCGCGTTCAAGGAACAGCGCCATCGCCGCGCGGGTCAGCCGCTCACGGGTTTGCTGCCGTTTCCGCTCTCGCAGGCCGGTTGGACCGGAGGCTTCATCGGTTTTTGTATTTGGCATCAGTGACTTAGTTGATTTGCGCGTGGGCACCAATCATCCTCAATTTTCACCTATTGCAAATTTGCACTAAGTGCACATTTAGGGCCTCGTCATTGGATCCGCAACGAATCGAGCCCCGGAGATATAAGCATGACCGACTGGACCATCGCAGACATTCCGCCCCAGAACGGCCGGACCGCCGTCATCACCGGCGCTGCCGGTGGCCTCGGTTACGAAACCGCCCTGGCGCTCGCCGGCGCCGGCGCGACGGTGGTGCTGACCGGCCGCAATGACGCCAAGGGCCGCCGCGCGATCGAGAAAATCCGCGGTCAATTTCCCGATGCCAAAATCAGCTATGAAACGCTCGATCTCGCAAGCTTGGCTTTGGTAGCCGATTTCGCCACGCGCTTCGCGGCCGCCCACGCCTCGCTCGATCTCTTGATCAACAATGCCGGGGTGATGTCGCTGCCGAAGCGCCAGATCACGGCCGACGGTTTCGAGATGCAGTTCGGCACCAACTATCTCGGCCATTATGCTCTGACGGCGCATTTGCTCCCCTGGCTGCGGCGCGGCGACCAACCCCGCGTGGTCAACCTCTCCAGCCTGGCGCATCGTTCAGGCAAGATCGACTTTAACGATTTGCAGGGTGCGCGCACCTATTCTCCATGGAAGGCGTACTGCCAGTCGAAGCTGGCGATGCTGATGTTCGCGTTCGAACTGCAACGGCGCAGCAACGCCATGGGCTGGGGGTTGATGAGCAACGCCGCGCACCCCGGCTATGCACGAACCGATCTGATCCCCAATGGTCCGGGCACCAGTGGCCTGTTGTGGCGGATCAACAAATTCCTCCAGCCTTTCGTCAGTCATTCCGCTGCGGTTGGCGCATTGCCGACATTGTTCGCCGCGACCTCGCCGTCGGCCGAAGCCGCCGGCTATTACGGCCCGGACTGGTTCTATGAGTTGAAAGGCCCGCCGGTGCCCGCAAAGGTCATGCCGCAGGCGAAAGATGCCGCAGTAGCGGCCCGTCTCTGGGATACCTCGGCCGCGCTGACCGGGGTATCGTTTGCTCCGATCGCAGCGGCCGCGTGAATGTGCAAAGCCGCGGGGGAAGTCCGATGAAAGTCATCTTGTTCGGCGCTACCGGTATGGTCGGGCAGGGCGTGCTGCGCGAATGCCTTCTTGATCCTGATGTCGAGCGCGTGCTGGTGGTCGGACGCAGCCCGACCGGACGGCAACACGCGAAACTGCGGGAGATCCTGCATGATGATTTCTTCGATTTTTCCGCAATCGAATCCGAACTCACCGGCTACGACGCCTGTTTTTTCTGCCTCGGTGTCTCTTCCGTCGGCATGGACGCGCAGCGCTACCGGCATCTGACGTATGATCTGACCATGGCAACGGCGACGACGCTGGCCAAACTCAATCCCGCGATGGTGTTCACCTATGTCACCGGCCGAGGCACCGACAGTACCGAGCAAGGTCCGCGGATGTGGGCGCGCGTCAAAGGCAAGACCGAAAACGACCTGCTCAAGCTGCCGTTCAAGGCGGCCTATATGTTTCGTCCCGGCGGAATCCAGCCGCTGCACGGCGTCAGGTCGAAGACCGCCTGGGTCCAGGCGATCTATACGGTGGCGTCACCTCTGTTTGCGCGGCTCGCGCGGACTTCGCCGAAATATGTGACGACAACCGAGCGAGTGGGCCGCGCCATGATCAGCGTCGCGCGCGACGGCTATCCGAAGCCGGTGCTGGAGAGCGAGGACATCAATCTGTTCTAGTCACGCCGTCACTCCGGGATGTGCAGAGCGTGGAGCACATCATCATGCACTCACGATTGTTTACGCTCGGCATGACAGCGAATCAGTTTCGATCTTAACCCCATGAAATAGCCGCAAATTTCACGCCTTTGCCATCTGGGGGCCGTTCGCCCTATACTTTATTCATAGCAATAGACGGGTATCGGTATGGATCGCATTCGCATCGTCGGTGGCAACAAGCTCAACGGCACCATTCAAATCTCGGGTGCGAAGAATGCCGCGTTGCCCCTTATGATCGCGGGTCTGTTGTCCGATGAAACGCTTATTCTCGACAACGTGCCGCGGCTCGCCGACGTCGCGCAGCTGCAACGCATTCTTGGCAACCACGGCGTCGATATCATGGCGGTGGGAAAACGCTCCGGCGATCAGCAATATCAGGGCCAGACCCTGCATATCTCGGCAGCCGACATCATCGACACCACGGCTCCTTACGAACTGGTGTCGCGGATGCGCGCGAGTTTTTGGGTGATCGCGCCCCTGTTGGCGCGGATGCATGAGGCCAAGGTGTCGCTGCCCGGCGGCTGCGCCATCGGGACCCGGCCGGTGGATCTCCTGATCATGGCGCTGGAAAAACTCGGCGCTGAAATCACGATCGACGGCGGCTACGTGATCGCGAAAGCGCCTGATGGCCTGAAGGGCGCCGTGGTCGATTTTCCCAAGGTCACGGTGAGCGGCACCCACGTCGCGTTGATGGCGGCAACGCTGGCCAAGGGTACCACGACCATCAACAATGCCGCCTGCGAACCGGAAATTGTCGATGTCGCCGATTGCCTCAACAAGATGGGCGCGCGCGTCAGCGGCGCCGGCACCCCGCGCATCGTGATCGAAGGCGTCACGAAATTGCACGGCGCGCGGCATACCGTGCTGCCTGATCGGATCGAAACCGGCACCTATGCGATGGCAGTGGCGATGACCGGCGGCGATGTGCAATTGGCTGGTGCGCGGCCGGAACTGCTGCAGTCCGCGCTCGACGTGTTGACCGAGGCAGGTGCGGTCATCACGGTCAACGATGAAGGCATTCGTGTCGCCCGTAACGGCTCCGGGATCGGCCCGGTGACGGTTGCGACCGCGCCTTTTCCGGGCTTTCCGACCGACCTGCAGGCGCAGTTGATGGCGCTGATGGCCTGCGCCGGAGGCTCGTCGCAAATTACCGAAACCATTTTCGAAAACCGCTTCATGCATGTGCAGGAACTGGCGCGGTTTGGCGCGAAGATCAGCCTCGACGGCGAAACCGCCACCATCGACGGTATCGCCAAACTGCGTGGCGCGCCGGTCATGGCGACCGATCTGCGGGCGTCGGTGTCGCTGGTGATCGCGGCTCTCGCCGCCGAAGGCGAAACCATGGTGAACCGCGTCTATCACCTCGACCGGGGATTTGAGCGGCTTGAGGAAAAGTTGTCGGCCTGCGGTGCGTCCATCCAGCGCATCAGCGATTGAAGGTTTCCCGCATATTCCGCAAAAGTGGCTGCCGGTTTTGCGAAAGAATATGCGTCAGAATTCGAGGCGCGATCGATGACCACCGAACTCAAATTAATTGCCCTCGACGCCGAAGACCTCGCGGTCATTTCCGCGCACGTCCAGGAGGCCCATCTGCAGGCTGCCGACATTATCTGGCGGCAGAGCGAGAAGCGGCTGGTGGTCGGTATGAGCCGGCTGGATTGGGAACAGACCATGGCGGGGGAAGCCACCCCGCGCAGGCTGATCTCGGCGCTGCGGTTCGACCGGGTATTGTCCTGCAAGTCGCGCCATATCGATCTGGAGGCGCCGCCGGAAGAGCCGCTCGAACTGCTCGGGATCGAGTTTCACCCGGCCGACGCCCCCGGCGGCAGCGTGGTCCTGCTGTTCAGCAGCGGCGGGGCGCTGCGGCTGGACGTCGAATGTCTCGAATGCGAGCTGGCCGACCTCGGCGCGGACGATCTCGGGACCTCCGATCTCGGGGCCGAATCGTCCGGTCTGGACGCCTGAACCACTCAAATGTCATTCCGGGGCGATGCGAAGCATCGAACCCGGAATCTCGAGATTCCGGGTATGGTCCTTTTCGGACCATCCCGGAATGACGTTGCATCCAGAGGGTTGACGGCCCTTGGCCGCCGCGCCATTGAGCATAGACCTTCGATCCGCCTTCAAGAAAGCCACCATGCCGATTCGCCTGGACAGCAGCAGCGCCGATTTCCGAGAGCAATTCGGCACATTTCTCGGCGCCAAGCGCGAAGCCTCCGCCGATGTCGAGCGCGCCACCCGTGCCATCGTCGACGACGTCGCGGCGCGTGGCGACGCCGCGCTGATCGAGGCGACCCGCAAATTCGACCGGCTCGACATCGATGCGAGCGGGCTGCGGGTGACGACGGCCGAGATCGATGCCGCGGTAAAGGCCTGCGATCGCGAGACGCTAGACGCGCTGAAATTCGCGCGCGACCGGATCGAACTGTTTCACAAGCGCCAGTTGCCGAAGGATGAGCGTTTCACCGATGCGCTGGGCGTCGAGCTCGGCTGGCGCTGGAGCGCGATCGATGCCGTCGGTCTTTATGTTCCGGGCGGTACCGCGGCCTATCCGTCTTCGGTGTTGATGAACGCCGTGCCGGCGAACGTCGCGGGCGTCGCGCGCGTGGTGATGGTGGTGCCGTCGCCCGACGGCAAGCTCAATCCGCTGGTGCTGGCCGCGGCCCATCTCGGCGGCGTATCGGAGATCTATCGCGTCGGCGGCGCGCAGGCGGTGGCGGCGCTGGCCTGGGGCACCGCGACCATCGCGCCGGTGGCGAAAATCGTCGGCCCCGGCAATGCCTATGTCGCCGCGGCCAAGCGGCTGGTGTTCGGCAAGGTCGGGATCGACATGATTGCGGGCCCTTCGGAAGTGCTCGTGATCGCCGACCGCACCGGCAACCCCAGCTGGATCGCGGCCGATCTGCTGGCGCAGGCCGAGCACGATGCCAGCGCGCAATCGATCCTGATCACCGACAACGTTGCTCTCGCCGACGAAGTCGCGCGCGCGGTGGAATCGCAGTTGACGACATTGCCGCGCGCGGAAATCGCGCGCGCGTCGTGGAATGAGTTCGGCGCGATCATCATGGTCAGGAATCTCGACGATGCCGTGGCACTCGCGAATGAGATCGCGGCGGAACATCTGGAGATCATGACGGCCGACCCGGAAGCCGTATCGGCAAAAGTCCGCAATGCCGGCGCGATCTTCCTGGGATCGCATACGCCCGAAGCCATCGGCGATTATGTCGGCGGTTCCAATCACGTGCTGCCCACCGCGCGCTCGGCGCGGTTCTCATCCGGCCTCGGCGTGCTCGATTTCATGAAGCGCACCTCGATCCTCAAATGCGGACCGGATCAGCTGCGCGCTTTGGGCCCGGCGGCGATGACGCTTGGCAAGGCCGAAGGGCTGGATGCGCATGCCCGTTCGATCGGAACGCGCCTGAATTTGCCAACCGATCTGCCATGACCAAACCGCCGCCGATCGACGATTCAAACAATCGCATCGTCGCGGTGACGCTCGATGAGGAATCGATCGGGCGCTCCGGCCCCGACATCGAGCATGAGCGTGCGATTGCGATCTACGATCTGGTCGAGAAGAATTTGTTCGCGCCCGATGGCGCCGAGGGTGGACCGTTTACCCTGCATATCGGCATCACCGGCAACCGGCTGATGTTCGATATTCGCCGCGAGGACGCCACGCCGGTGGTGGCGCATCTGTTGTCGCTGACGCCGTTCCGGCGGATCGTGAAAGACTACTTCATGATTTGCGACAGCTATTACCAGGCGATCCGCACCGCGACGCCGGACAAGATCGAAGCCATCGACATGGGCCGCCGCGGCATTCACGACGAGGGTTCGCGTACGCTGCAGGAACGCCTGAAAGGCAAGGTGCGGGTCGATTTCGAAACCGCGCGCCGGCTGTTCACGCTGATCTGCGTGCTGCATTGGAAGGGCGAGGCATGATCCCGACCCGAAGGGCCGCGTTAGCGCAAAGTGGGAACCGGCTTTCGGATCGGATCATGCGGCACTCAAATGGCATGATCCGGATCCGGAGCGTGCCCGACCCCAGAGACACCTGACGCATGGCGGCGCCATCGCGCCCGCGTGCTCCGCAAGCCGTGCTGTTTTCGTGCGGCTTGAACAGCGTGCGTTCGCCAATGGCGGAAAGCTTGCTGCAGCACATGTTTCCACAGGCACTCTATGTCAAATCCGCCGGCGTCAAGAAAGGCGAACTCGATCCGTTCGCTGTCGCCGTGATGGCGGAACTGGGGCAGGATATCTCCGGTCACAGACCGATGACGTTCGAGGAACTCGACGATTGGGAGGGGCTCAATTTCGACCTCATCATCACGCTGTCACCGGAAGCGCATCACAGGGCGCTGGAACTGACGCGGACTTTGGCTGCGGACGTCGAATACTGGCCGACGCATGATCCCACCGGCGCCGACGGCAACCGCGAACAGAAGCTGGAAGCCTATCGCGAGGTCTGCGACGGGCTATTGCTGCGGATCCGCAAGCGCTTTTCGAAGGCCGGGGTCGCGAACGGGTGACATTGGTCATAAAACGGTATAGCGAATCTGGGAGTTCGATCATCATTCGCCCGGCAGAGGGTCTGCCCATCCTTAACCTTTCGACCGGCGGCCGCCGCTTGCGCGGTTGTCTCAGGGAAGCCCTTCCGATAGGTTCCGCGCGAATTTGCCCCGAATCCTCCCCCAGCCAACATCCGCATGCTAGGCCGCCCCAAATTCGTTCTCGCTTCCGGTTCGCCGCGACGGCTCAGCCTGCTCAATCAGGCCGGGATCGAGCCCGATGCGCTGCGTCCCGCCGATGTCGACGAGACCCCGCGCCGGGGTGAACTGCCGCGCGCCTGCGCCAACCGGCTGGCTCGCGCCAAAGCCGACGCCGCGCTTAAATCGGTGCAGCTCGATGACGAGTTGCGGGGCGCCTTCATCCTCGCCGCCGATACCGTCGTCGCGGTCGGCCGCCGCATCCTGCCAAAGGCCAATCTGGTCGACGAAGCCTCGCAATGCCTGCGGCTGTTGTCGGGCCGCAACCATCGCGTTTACACGGCGGTCTGCCTGGTGACGCCGAAGGAAAGCTTTCGCCAGCGCCTGATCGAGACCCGGGTGCGCTTCAAGCGGCTCAGCGAGGACGATATCCAGGCCTATATCGGTTCCGGCGAATGGCGCGGCAAAGCCGGCGGCTACGCCGTGCAGGGCATCGCCGGCTCGTTCGTGGTCAAGATGGTCGGCTCCTACACCAACGTTGTGGGCCTGCCGCTCTATGAGTCGATGACGCTGCTCGGCGGCGAGGGCTTTCCGATCCGCTTCGGCTGGTTGAATGCCAGCTAAGCCGCCAGACCAGGCCGGTAAGGCTGGCAAGGCCGGGTTGTCTCAAAACAAGCCCTCCGGCAAACTGTGCCCGATCTGCCGCAAGCCCGCGATCGAGGCATCCAAGCCCTTTTGTTCCGAGCGCTGCCGGGACGTCGATCTGAACCGCTGGCTGTCGGATTCCTATGCCATTCCCGGCAAGCCCGAAGACGACGAGGACGCCGAATAGACCCGATTCCTCAACAATTTGGCGGGACGGCGGGACGCGGGCGGGCCCGGCGAAGCCCGACAGCGGCTGCCCTCAAACGATACCGGACAAGCCGGAGAAGCCGGGTGGACAGAGCGGTCCGACCTTACTATAAACCGCCCGCTCCGGGGTGCTTTGGCTCCCGCAGTGCCCAGGTAGCTCAGTTGGTAGAGCATGCGACTGAAAATCGCAGTGTCGGTGGTTCGATCCCGCCCCTGGGCACCATTTTATCAAATGAATTCACAGCATTAGAGGCATTGTTGGCTTAGTCGATCTTCGCGCCTGCAATCCGGGGCATCATTTTGGTGCAACAGAATCTGCCAACATCGGACGTCGGCGTTTTCGGCCGCTCTAGCGCACTGACCATGGCCATGCGAACGACGGTTGCGGTTTTTTGGCTTGAGGCCGCGCCGGGGTTGGCGCCGGCTTTTGTGTCTGAGCGACATGGGCCGACTGCCGCGGGCGCGGCAGTGGTATTTCGGGCATCGCCTTTGGCTCTTCGGGGCTCACCTTCGGCTCTTCCGGCATCACCTTTGGCGCTTCGGGCATCGCCTTTGGCTCGGAAGCGTTGGCAATGACGCGGGCGAGTTGTTCCTGGCTTGCATTGAGCCGCTCGGTGAGCGTCTGGCTTTCGTGCGCCATCTGAATCTGGGTCGCCTTGATCTGGTCGATGATACTGTTGTTGCCTGCCACTTCTTCTCGGCTCGCCTTGAGTTGGCTCGCGAGATTTTCATTCTCGCGGACCAATTGTTCTTGCCTCACCTCGAGTTGTTCGACCGTTTGCCTCAAGGCGGCGAGATCGCGCGCCATCGGTTGGAGCTGCTGCGCCAACTCGAAAGGCAGGGCAACGGCGGCCGGCGCAACGTCTTTCGGCGCGACGGCTTCCGGCACGGCCTGTGTCAGAGGCGCCGGATCCGAGCGGGCCATCATCGCCGTATCAACGGAGGATGACCACCACCAGGCAGCAACACCAATGGATGCTGCCAACAGAGAACCGGCGAAAGCCACATAGCGCCAATCCGCCAATCGATGAATCGTTGCCAGCGACGCGCGAGACGTCTTTATGCTCGTCGGCGAGGCCGAAGGACTAGCTCCCTCTTCGCGCTCCAAGCTCGAAATCTGCTCCTTCAAGCTGGCGATCAGCTCGTCGTCCAGTGTGAAATCCACTTGGTGCTCCGTATCAAATGCAATGGCACCCGCCTGAGAGAAATCCGCGCATCTGCGCTATCGAGCTAATATTCAACGGGACGCAGATGGTTTTTGAGCCTCCGAAGCTTCCCAGGGATGCAGCACGTAGCTGCACGCCACGTCGTCGGTTTTTACCAGCTCGCCGAGAAATATACTGGCATTTTTACGCAGCCGAGGAGGCGGAAGTATGTTCAAGGCCGGAGCCGGCAGTGCTGGGGTTTATCCGCGTCAGGAATTCAAGGGCAAGCAGCTCAAGGGTAAACAACGCAGCCGAGCGATCATACTCCGCTTCGGCAGCCGTGGCTCAAGCCGGGCCGATCCCTCGCGGTCTACGGACGCCGGTGATCTCGTGGCTTCGCTGCTAAATTTCCTTGGCTTGGCCATGTTTTCGCAAAACGACTCACGGGAAGATACATCGAGGGCTGTGCCTGTTGCGTGGAGGCGTGGCATGGAAACTAATCTTAAAGCCAAGGCGGAGAAGTACGAGACCAAGGCCGCTCAATGTGAAGAGTGGGCTCGGGAGGCGACGGCGGGGCCCGAGCGGTCCCTTTACGGGGAGCTTGCCGATTACTATGGCAAACTGGCAACAGACTTCCGACGAGTCATCGCAAGGCGGAGCCTCACCTAGAGAGTTCGGCTCGCTCGCGGCGAACCCTCTTGTGATACTCCCGGCTGATCAGACCCGAACTGCTGAGCCCGGCTCCCGCTAGTCTATGTCGGGCTGATCTTGCGAATCCAGCTGCCGGATAGGCGGAAGCTTCGGCCGCCTTAGTCGCGGCCGTAACTCCCAATAGCGGACATTGGGTCGACCCTTTTGGTTGGCCTGCCCATATCCCGCCTCCTAGACGTTTGAAGCTTCAAGCAAATCCGTGACGGAACTATGGTGGGGGACGTCGGATTGCCATCGGCATGCCGCCAAATCGCCTAACGACTTAACGACCTGTTGCAGCGGGCCGCGGGCGATGCATGGGTGCAGCAATGATGCGCTTTGGGTCCGCTCTATATCTAACCCCGGCCCTGATTGGGCTGATTACGGTCATGGTACTTTCGCTTGGCTTTATCGTCGTTGGAGGAATCACTGTGTCCGAACACGGTGAGACCCGCAGGCACGCCACTCCCGAGAACGGTGGCCGCGTCACCTTGGATATTGGTGTCGCAGACCTGAGAGGGACACTGCCGTAAAATAACTTGTTGGACGGTGAAGCGCGCCTGCGGGTCCGCCCGCCTCATGGGCTGTTGGTCTCCGATCTTCGCCCGAGTTTGCGGGCCGCGCCGTTCCAAAGCTCGATATCGTGACCGTCAACAAGGCATTTCGCCTTCGCTAGCCCTTCATTGCCGTGTTGCAGAGTTAAGAAAAATAGGCGACGGCCGTTGCCGACTGCTCCAAGGCAATGCACATACGCCCCAATCTCGCGAGTTTTGGTCAGGGTAGATTTTGCATGGAAATGAGGAAGTCTATTAGGCGGCTGTCTGAAGTAGTCGCTTTGGCGCTTATCGTCGAGGCAACCGGCTCAGCGCCCGTGTCTTTGGCGCGGGCCGCTTCTGAGTGTTCAATATCGGCAACACTAGCGGATTGGGGCGAGAGTTCGACCAGCGACATTGACGTCGTGTCGGGGCAAGGTTGTCTATTCCCGATCAGGATGCCCGGCACGGTGACTAGTTCCAGCATTTCGCAAAAGCCGGTCCACGGGAAGTTGAAAAAGCTCAACTCAGCCACATACGAGTACAAGGCGAAGGCTAGATACAAGGGAAGCGATAGTTTTGCCATCAAAGCAACGGGTGTGGGGCCGACGGCTTCTGGCACGTCGGAAATTACAGTACACGCGACCGTCAAATAGCGTCCCCCGGATCAATGCGCGGCCAGAAACAAATCGAGGAGGTGCGCCGACGAAAATAGTGGCTCCCGAATCGACATGTTCCCTTGCCCATAGGAGCGGATCAGCAATATGCACGAGTGACCTCGTTGCAGCGATTTGCGGTTGCTACGCGCCGCCCAACCTATTGATCCACATCAATGGACACCGGTCACTACGCGCGCAGGGATGTGCTTCGTCCAATAGGGAGGAATGCAATGATCAGATGGATTGTTGTGGCGATAACGTTGGCGTTGGTGTCGTCGGTTCAGGCTATGCCGCTTGTACCTCTTAAAATGCCGAACGATGTTATCATCAACGTCAGGGAAGCGTGCGGAGCGGGCATGCACCGAGTCAATGGCGTGTGCATCAGAACGGCCGCCCGTCGTGGCGCAAGCAGATGTGCTAGGGGCGTGACCTGCTAAGGCACTGCTGGCTCAGCGGCCTGCCGCTCGCGTCATTGCGCCTACCTCGGACCTATCGCACCGCGCGCTACAGGGACGCACACCTCGAGTTCGGACCCGACCACGGGGGCGATAGCCTTGCAGTCCGACTCGCCAAAATCACGTTGCTCATACGCTATACCGCCGTCCCGCAACCGCTGAAGCGTTCCGAACCACCCGAAATATTTCGGTTCGCGAACATACACGGGGCCCACGGGGGCCAGCGCTTCTATTTGACCGCGGGCCTTATGAGTCCTGACCGCTGCATAGCCCGACGCAATCATCGCCATGAAGGCTGCATCTACGATAAGCACGACCAGCAGTACGATACTGACGGCCCGCGCGGCCCGCGACAACTTGGTTGCATCCACGAACATGGCGACAGTCAGGGGAATCAACCAAAGCTGAGGAACGTATCGCGCCCACCAGGCTTCCGCGTTGATGAGAACGGACCCGATCAGAAACGTTAATGATACCACCAGGGTCGCTGATACCGCTCGGGCTCGCGCCGCCATGATCATGAGCGCCGCCGCAAGTAGAAGTGCCGCGGAAAAGAGGGGACCAAATCCACCCGTCCGAGGGTCCGGAAACGTGGGGCCTCGTGCTTCAGCTAACCGAACCGTGAATGGAATTTTCAATTTACCTGGGTCGCAGTTCTGGCAGGAATTAGCCGTCTCCGCAGCTAACGAAAACGCCAATTTTGCAATCGCCGAATGTCCCTCTAACGCGATCGGGGTCATGCGAGCCATTATATCGACACGTCCTTCACCCATTACGGGGTACAGGATATGTTTGCCTTGAAGCAGGTTTGTTATGTAGGGCGTGTAACCGGGCCCAGCCAAGGCGAGCATGCACGCTATCAATGGCATGAAGCTACGCAACCTTTGACCCCGTAGTAAGCCAATCGCCGCAATTGCAGAGGCGAAGAGACCTGCATACACGGCGCCTGTGAACTTGATATCTGTAAGGCAAAACGCGGCCGAACAGGTCATCAGCAGTCCAAGACCAGAACGGCGCACAATCCAAACGATCGCCCCCGCGCCCATGATTGTCAGCAGTGACGCTAGTTGACCGTCCACATACATCGTTGGGAATTGAACAGAGGCGACAGGATTCGCGGCAGCCAGCGCTCCGAAAACAAGGCAACGACCAAGTGATGCTCGCAACACGGTAAAAGCGACGCAAGCCACGGCAGCGCCCGCGGTGATCGCCAAAACCACATTGGTCGCTTTGGCGGCCTGGAAGCCAAACATCGCATCGATACCGGCCGCCCAGATCCACGGTCCTTTTGGATAATGATTCAGCCACAGCTGAGGAGGGGCATCGGGCGTCAGTAAGGAACGAAATGGGTTCCAGCCTTGGCGAAATTCGAGCACGGCAAGTGCGTGATAACCCTGACCGTCAACGGAGAGGTCGTCCAGCAGGTGGGCGTATAGGAGCGCCGCCCCCCAAACCAAGCCAAGCCCGAGAACCGCGACCACGGTAGTGGATGGCACCGCACCTTGCTTGCGGTCCGAGCAAGCGCCTACCACTATCACCGCTATCACAAGTGCCAGAATGGGAGTGATCGCGTGCGAGGGTACGCCAACTGCGATCCCTAACGCGCCGATTGCAAGCCATATGGCGAGATGAGTTACCGCTAATGCCGCCAAAGGTGTCAGCGACGCGCTTAACAATTCGCGCGACAAGCTCGCTCTTTGTACCGCTTGGTGGAGAGCAGCAAACGAATGGACCTGCTTGAGAGGGGCTCTATCATTCATTTATGGAACTTCCATGCTCTGGATGACGTGTGCGCAGCACTGCGCCGCATTTCCTCGAATTGCGATAGGCAACGACCTGGACCCGGCCAACGTCGTCAGCATGAAGCCGATTCCAACAAAAGGGTAGGCTTGTGAAAATTCAATTTGAGCCAGGGCGCTCTACCAGATCGTGCCGCGTAGAATCCCAGCCCCGCAATTACTCCCGGTGTTGTCAGCGTAAGCCAGAGTGTCGTTAGCGTGTTCAATTTTTTCGGCAAATTAGCACCGATCTCGAGAAAGATCTGCCCGATGGCCGATAGCGTAATGCTGAGTATTATAAGGAATGCGGCGAGACTCATCATTCTGAGCGTTTAGTTGAGTGTAATGCCGACTGCGGCTGCGAACATTATGAGGAGGATGGTGGCGCCGACGACCCAGGACACCCAGTCGCGAAACGCGTACACGATCGGGTCGTCATGCATATTGCCGCGCACGGTCGCCAACCAAAGTCGGCAGTGCCAAAGAATGATGATAGGCACGATCAACCACAATACCTCGGGCGCCCTATATTGCTGAAAGGCCGAGCTGCTGCCGACAAACAGCGCCAACACCACGCCAGACGAGAACGCCGACGCACAACCAAACATTTCAATGATCGCGGAGTCGCCCGCTTGATAACCTCGCCGCGCGTTACTGTGTTTATCGTGAGATCGCTCAATGCTCAGTAATTCTCCGGCTCGCTTGACCAGGGCCAGGCTCAAAAAGGTGAACCCCGCGAATGCAAGTAGCCACAGCGTTGCGCGGTGCCCTGAGGCGACCCCGCCGCCAAGCACCCTCAATGTATAGAGGCCGGCAAGCACGAACACGTCGATCAGCGGGAAGCGCTTCAGAACAAGCGAATACGAGAGCGATGCCACCGCATATGTCAGGAGGATCAGGATAGTCCCGGAAAGCCATCCAAGGCCTATGCCAAACGAGACAAGAACGACTGCCAACCAAACTGCAATGGGGATCGGTAAGGCACCGCTTGCCAATGGCCGCGTTCGCTTTCGCGGATGACGCCGATCCGAACTGAGGTCCAAAAGGTCGTTTACAATGTAGAGGGCCGATGCGGTTGCACACAGGCTCAGAAATAACCCAAGCGCACCTATCCACGCACTGGCTTCGTTCACGGCGTGAGCCATGATCATCGGTACGAACACCAGTACATTTTTTGACCACTGATGTGGGCGCATCGCGCGCACAGCGGCAGAAATCAGGGTCGGTCGGGTCTCAAACGTCGTCGTTGGCAACCCGAGCTGACGCACTTCATGCATAACACGTCGCGATGCATTGACCGTGACGACGCTTGCCGCCGCACGCCAGATCGGCAGGTCACTTAGATCATTGCCGACGTAATCGAACCCGTTCCGACCGAAGCGTTCAATCAATGCGGCCGCCTTTTCGTCTCCCTTCAAATTGCGTATTCCGTCCGAGCAAATGACCTCGTCAAACAGCTCTAAATGGTCCGCAACAGCATGAGCAACTCGCGCATCGGCCGCGGTAGCGAGCACGAGTCGGTGCCCTTCCTGACGTTTTTTATTCAGATATGCGATGAGCTCGGTGTTGTAGGGCAATAGATCGGGCGTGCACCCGGAAATTTCGGCAACTCGCCGCTTTAACGTTGCCCTGTTTGAGGTCGCCAAAGAGCTGAGATGCGCTATTCCACTGCGAGAGGACAAAATCGTGACGATCCCCTCCACCAACGCATCTGTTTTTATCAATGTACCATCGAGATCGACGCAGATCGGTCGTTTTTCAGCCGCCGGTTTCCTGGTTAGGTAATTTGGGATTGTTGTTTCAGCGGTGCTATCTGGCACGAGATCGGGAGCGATCTGAGAAGGTAAAATGCCCATGCTGCCCCCCGACAACCCCCTATGCGAGAAGAGGCCGAGCTTTCGATAATCTGCGTGGCCACATTTCTACCATTTTGCGATACGGGCTATCGCGCTCTTCCGGAGTACTCCAATAGTGCCAGGCGGCACTCCACTTGGCGAAGTGGGGGGCACGGATGAGCCTCGCCGTTAGGGAACGTCTGGTTTTTAGCTTGATCTCGCTGCTGATCAGCTTTCGGTATGGCTGAGTAGTTCCATCATGCCGGCGACAAACATTGCTGGTCAGCCAGCCAATCTGCATCTGGCCACAGGCCTTCGGTCACGGTCGTTCTGACCAGCGTGAACAGCGTCTCGCTCAGCGCATGGATCTGCGCCGAAGTGTGGCGGCCGGCGCGCCGGGCCAGCACGATCTTCCGGCAAAGAACCGGATCGGCGATTGGAGAGGCGCTCAGTCTTCCCTGCGCCAGATCCTGATAGATCGCGGCACTCGGCAGCAGCGTGAATCCCTGGCCCTGAATCACCAGATCCTTCTGCACGCTCATCGCATTGGTTTGCGCCGACACGGCGAACTTGATGCCGGCCATTGCGCAGGCATGTTCAAAGAGGACGCGAAGCCCATGCGGCGGCGTCGGCAGGATGAGGCGATGGTCGGCGACCTCCTGAAGCGAAATCGGGATATCGGCACGCAAGCCGGCCTGGCTTGGGCCGACCAGATAAAGCCGCTCTTCCAGCAGCATCTGCACCGCCAGCGCGGTGGAGGGCCGGATGTCGTAGAGCAGGGCGACATCGGCTTCGCCGTTTTCCAGCCATTGCTGCAAATGCCCGGCATATCCCACGGTGACGTTGACCTGCAGTTTGGGATGCAACTCCCGCAACCGGCAAACCAAGGGGGCCGCCAGCAGATCGCTGGTGCTCGGCAACAGCCCTACTGACACAAGGCCGGTCAATGCGCCGGGCTCAGGCCGAATCTCATCGCGCGCCTGATCGAGTTCGCGAAGCACCCGTCGCGCGCGGTCGATCAGGATGGTGCCGGCTTCCGTCGGTTCCATGCCATGGCGGCCGCGATGAAACAGCGGCGTGCCGAGATCTTCTTCCAGCAGGCGCAATTGACGCGAGACCGCCGGCTGCACGATGTGCAGCACCTCGGAGGCGCGCGTCACGCTCCCGGTCTCCACGATCGTCAAGAACGCCCGCAATTGCTTGAAATCCATCGGCTCTCCGTATGGACGCGCAGCCATGCCCAAAAGCGATAGTTAGATCAGAAATTGCTATTATGGAAGCGAAGTCATCACAGATTAAGATGGCTCTTCAGATAACACCGAGGATCGTGGCGATGGACGGCGAAGTTGAACCGATTGGGTGGCAGGACGAGGTATTTTCGATCCTCAAGGCAGGGCAGGTAAGGCAGATCGCCTACGTGCCGGACGCCGGCCATTCTCATGTGATCCGCAGCGCGATCGCCGATCCAGAGATGCGTGCGGTGGTGCTGACAACCGAAGAAGAGGGTGTCGCGTCGGTGTGCGGGGCCTGGCTTGGCGGCGAACGCGCGGTTTTGCTGATGCAAAGCAGCGGCGTCGGCAACTGCATCAACATGCTTTCTCTGGTGCAAAATTGCCGCTTCCCGTTCCTCACGATCGTGACCATGCGCGGCGAGTGGGCCGAGTTCAATCCATGGCAGGTTCCGATGGGTAAGGCGACGGCGGCTTCGCTGGAACTGATGGGAATTACGGTGTTGCGCGCGGAGCGGCCGCAGGATGTGCGCGACACCGTGCAGGCCGGCTTCGATTTGGCTTTCGGCAGTGAGCAGCCCGTGGCCGTGCTGCTTTCGCAAGGCCTGATCGGACGGAAGAACTGGGGAGCGAAGTGATGGATCAGATCGCAAAACAAGGAACCATCGATCGGCGCCTGTTCGTCGCCAAACTGGTCGGGGCGTGCCGCGAGGCGCTGATCGTTACCGGACTGGGCTCGACCTCGTACGACGTGTTCGCCGCGGGCGACGACGCGCGCAATTTCTATCTGTGGGGCGCGATGGGCGGCGCCGCGGCTCTGGGGCTGGGGCTGGCAATCGCCCAGCCGCAGAAATCCGTTCTGATCATTACCGGGGACGGCGAGCAATTGATGGGCCTTGGCGCCATGGCGACGATCGGCGTGCAGCGTCCGGCCAATCTGTCGCTGGTTGTGATCGACAATGGGCACTTCGGCGAGACTGGCATGCAATGCAGCCATTCCGGCCTCGGTACCCGGCTCGCGGACATCGCGCGGGGCTGCAATTTCGACGAGGTGACCGAGGTAACGGAGATGGCCGGCATCCCGAAGCTTGCCGAGCGCATCAACGCGCGCGCCGGCAGCACCTTTGCGCAAGTGCGGGTCAGTGCCGCTGAAACTGCAAAGGCTCTGCCGCCGCGCGATGGCGTTTATGTCAAAAACCGCTTTCGTGAGGCTCTAGGGTTCCAGCCCATGTGATTGCTGTTCTGGCGGCCGTGCGGCCGCTGGATCAGGCCTGAATTCGCGTCGGCAGATCAACCCTGCCGCCGCCAAGAACAAGAACTACGCTTGAGGGAACGCTTCGTGAGCAATGCTCATCCTCGCCATGGCCAGGAAAGCGCGCCGGCATATCCAGGACCCGATCCGCAGCCGCGTGCACCTGCATGCTTCAAGGTGCCGGCCGGTGCGGTCGATACCCATGCGCATGCGTCAACGACAAGGTGATGAGATCATGAGCCGAGACATTGCGCGAAAATCCGCCCCGAGTTCGGCAGCAATACGTCGATGGATGCTACCGTTTCGCTCTGCGGCGGTGCTCGCACTGGCGCTCAGCGCCTCCGCTCGTGACGCGAAAGCGGAGGATTTTCCCGAGCGTCCGGTGCAGATGATCGTTTCGGTCGGCGCCGGAGGCAGCACGGACACCATGATGCGCGCGCTGGTTCAATATGCCGCGCCGCTGCTGGGGCAACCCATCGTCATCATGAATCGTCCCGGCGCCAGCGGCATGATCGGCGTCGCGCGGGCGGTGATCGCGCCGGCAGGGGTGCCTGCCGATCGACTGGCCAAGTTGAAAGAGGTGTTCAGCAAGGCCGCGCAGGATCCCGAATTCAGGAAGGTCGCGTTAGCACTCGGCGTGCCCGAGGCGCTTTACGCGGCCTAGCCAGGCAGCCTTGCCAGTCGATGCCTTAAAGATCACAAACACTCAGAAAATTCAGGGAAACCACATCATGCTCAAGGACGTCATCGCCCAACTTGCTCCGACTGGCAGTCTTCGCGCGGGAATCAACCTGGGCAACACCTTGCTCGTCACTGGTCGCAGTTCGTCCGGCGATCCCGAGGGCGTGTCTCCCGACATGGCGCGGGCCGTGGCGGAGCGGATCGGCGTTCCCGTGATCTATGTGCCGTTTGCAAGGCCCGGTGAACTCGCCGATGCCGTCGGTACCAATGTCTGGGATATTGGTCTGATCGGCGCGGAGCCGTCCCGGGCGGAGAAGATCGCCTTCACGGCGGCTTATGCCGAAATCGAAACCACTTATCTAGTGCCGATGGGTTCGCCGATCAAAACGCTGGCGGATGTCGACCGTCCCGGCATCCGCATCGCGGTCAGCGCCAGGAGCGCGTATGATCTTTGGCTGACGCGCAATATCAAGCACGCGGAGTTGGTGCGCGCCGACGGCATCGATGGCTCCTACGAGCTGTTCGTCAATCAGAAGCTGGACGTCTTGTCCGGCCTGCGGACACGTCTGATGGACGACGCCGAAAAATTACCGGGCTCCCGTGTGCTCGAAGGCAAGTTTACGGCGGTTCAGCAGGCGATCGGCACCATGCGGTCCAACGAGGCCGCGGCGGTCTTTCTGCGTGACTTCGTCGAAGAGGCCAAGGCGAGCGGGCTGGTGGCACGCCTGATCGAGCGCCACAAAGTACGTGGTCTCTCGGTTGCCGGTCCGGCCAGTTAAGCTTTCGCTATCCGGCGATAAGGATGCGGGATTTTACGCGTGCAATCTGGTGAGCGACCGCTTCCCGGAAATCACACCGCTTGCTTATTGCTCGAACGTCAAATTCGCCCGCTTGGCAACGTCCGACCACGTCCGGATTTCTTCATCGATTGACTTGTGAAGATCGTTGGAGGTGCTGCCGATTGCATCGGTAGAGAGGGTGCGCAGCTTTTCCTTGAAGTCGGGCAGTTGCGCGATGCGGATGCATTCAGCCTCCAGCTTTTTTATTATCTCGGGCGGGGTCCCGGCCGGCGCGAACAGGCCGGACCAAAGCCGGACATTCATATCTACCCCGACTTCCTGCATCGTGGGCACGTTGGGAAGCTCGACAAGCCTCTTGGGCGCGGCGACGGCGAGCGCTCGCGCGTTTCCAGAAGTGACCTGCGGGACAACAGGCGGTGGTTCCGCGATCGCGTAAGTCACATGCTCCCCGACCACGTTTGTTACGGAGTCGTTGCTGCTTCGGAAACTGATCGCCTGGCCGGGCGTTCCGGTCTTGAGCTTGAATAATTCCGACGCCAGCGTGAAAGCGGGCGAGGCGCTCGCATAGTTGGTCTTTTCCGGATTGGCCTTGCTCCAGGTTATGAACCCCTTCATGTCGATGGCGGGGTGCTTTACGCTGGTGATCATGATCAGCGGATAGCTGGTCATCATCGAGATCGGCACAAAATCCGTGAGCGGCGCGTATGGCATTTTTTGGTAGATTGCAGGGGGAATCGTCATCTGCCCGGAAGCGGCGTAAAGCAGCGTATAGCCATCCGGCGCCGACCTCGACGCAATTTCCGGACCGAGCATGCTGTTACCGCCCGGTCGGTTCTCGACGATGACGGCCTGACCCAGGCCTTCCTGCATCTTCTGCGCAACGAGGCGGGCGGTTGTGTCGACGCCGCCACCGGCCGCGAAACCGACGATGAACTTGATGGTGCGGGTCGGATAGGCTGGTGCTGCCTGCGCGTGTGCGGCAAGCGGGGCGAACAGCGTGAGGGCTAATCCGGCCACAGCGGTTTTTGGTGCTGCCATCGTTCTTTTTCCTGTTTTGGCCAGCCGTTGAAAGCTAGATGTTAAAAATTCGCTTTGCATTGTCGCCCGCAATTTTTCGTGCCTGGTCTTCGGGCAAGCCGCGGACCAGAGCCAGGCAACCGCTCATGTCTCCGACATTGTGTGGGAAGTCGGTGCCGTAGAGAACGTTGTCAGCGCCGCCGACAGCGACGCACATCTGCAGGGCGCGTGGCTCATAAACGACGGTGTCATAATAGATGCGACGCAGATAATGGCTGGGGGGCTCGCTGATCGCGGCGCGGCAGGCCGGAATGGTCTCATAGCAACGGTCAAGCCGCCCGCTGAGATAGGGAAGCGTGCCGCCTCCGTGAGGGGCGATCAGTTTGGTATTGGGATAGCGGTCGAAGAAGCCGGATAAGATGAGGCGCGCAAAGGCGAGCGTCGTGTCGACCACGAAGCCGACCGGGGTAGCCAGGCTAAATTCGTCGAGCCGCATCTCCTGGCCTCCAGGTGGAATGGTCGGATGCACGAACACCGGAAGGCCCAGTCGGTCGATTTCCGACCAGACCGACTGAAACAACGGGTCGGACAGATCCCGCCCGCGGATGTTGGCGAGCGAAGCGACGCCCAATGCGCCTTCCGAGCGGGCGCGGGCAAGCTCGGCCAGCGCTGCCTCCGGAAACTCCCACGGAATCGATGCTATCCAGCGGATACGGTCGGGATACATCTTCTGACTTTCGGCAAACGCCGCGTTGCCGACCCGCGCGGCCTCGGCGCTAACCGCGCCTGTGCCCCAAAACACATTGGGTCCGGTAAGAGACAGGACGGCTATATCGACGCCTGCCGCGTCCATTGCTCGCAGCCGCAAATCGTAATCGAACATTTCGGGCATCAGCGTTACGAAAGGTGCGCCGGCCAGGTGAATCGCAGTATGCCCGGCGGGAGTGGCCTTCAACTCATAGTCGCCGCCGTCGCTCTGGAGCAGATCCAGCCACTTGCGCGGTATCATGTGCGTATGAATATCGATTACGGTCATGTCGTTGCTTTTCCGTTCCAGGTGCCGGGGCTGACAAGTGATGTTGCGACCTGGTGAGCGAGCCGCCGGTTCAAATGATCTTTATTCTCGAGCTGCTGTAGGCATGACCGTAGCCAAGCGGTAGGCGCATCCGTTGCCTGAATTAGCCAAAACTACACGCGTGATGTGGCGAACAGTCTAGGCTGCATCTTATTCAGGTGGCAACTCTTGGCCGGCCGCGGTCCGTCTCTGAGCCCGTCTGTTGAACGGCTTGTCCGGCGCGACAGCGTGGTCTTAACGTCGGGAAGAAGTCAGCCTGAGTTCATAGACCGCGGTACCGAACATTGAAGGCACCTGGGGCTGCACTTCAAGGCCGCCGATGGCCTCCTGGGATGTATCCACGGCAAGAGAACTCAGCCGGCATTCGGCTTTCCAGTACTCGGCGAGCACGATGCACTCATTGGCTGCCATGTTGTAGAGCTGCCGACGCGCGGTGTCCTGCGCTGTCGTGCCGGGCACGTCGCGCGGGTCCGCTACCCCCTCAATTCGCACCCGGAATGTCGTCATGATCCGAATGATCGGATCAGGACCATATGCAGAAGAGGGCGGCGCCTCGCGTGGAACGGCTGCCGTTTGTGCGGATGCGGCTGTCATCGACGTCAAGGCCGCAAAAGTAACAGCAAGAAGAATTCTCACGACGATCCCCCGGACAACGACACCCGAGCATACATCACGGATTGCAAACGAATTAGGACGGTTTGGCAGTTTTGCCCTACAGCGGTAAAAGTGCATTCCGCAGTATCGAGCTTGAAATCCCCATGAGTCCCGAGAAAGGATCATCCAGCTCCAAAACCAGAAAGATCGCGCCGGCAAACGACAGCGCGCATACAAACAGCGAGATCGTGACGACTATATTCGCCCGCGCAAACAAGGTGGCGCTGACAAAGATCGCGCTCAGCCAAAACACCATGATTATCAGAAAAGGCGTCGGAATTGAGCTGCCGGCCTGCGTAAACAACTGCAGTCGCATTTGCGCGCCTTCCGTGAAAGCCGCAATAGCGCGAGACTGCAGGGAACGTTGCGTATCGTTGTTCGGCGATAGCCGTTCGAGCTCATCATAGAAAGCCCACGCCTCCACGCTGGACTCGAAGCGAGCGGGTCCCCCGGTTGGGTGCGCTTGCTCGTGCCAAATGCGATCAGCCATCGGTGGTATGCTCTGTCGCAGGAGCTTTCGCACAGAGGTTGCTTCCGGTCCGTATTGCTTAAGCAAATCGTCCATCAGGATGACCGTTGCGGTCAGCTGCCTGACCTGGTTTGTTTTCTGGTCGAACGTAGTCTTTGCCGATGCGATCAACAGACCCAGTACGAGTGCGGTCAGCGTGCCAACCAGGCCCGCGGTCAGCTTTACGACGTCCTTGGAGTCGGAGTGCAAATGGTGTTCCGACAACAACGGCCGAACCGCCATCCCGGCCAGGGCGCCGCCAACTATCAGCGCGAACACAAGCAACGAAATCAATAAATTCATCATATCTGTGGATGCTCCACCATCTCGATGACAATGCTGATCCTAGCTCCGATTGTGCGGGCTTGTCTAAAGACCCGTTCTGGAAACCCAAAATTCAACCAGAACCGGGCGTGGCGCGCATGTCGCGTGTGGGTCCTGCGCGTCGTTATGGGGACGTCCGGTGTTGGCGCAAGGCCCATTTGCCGATCTGCGAATGTCGCATCGAGCTGTATGGCAAATGGCTATGGTCTTGACCGCTCTTAAAGGTATGGTCTCCGTAATGGCTGGCGCGGCGTGCTGTCAACGGACGCCGAAAGACCAATCAAAAGCAGGAGGAATGCCATGAGAAAAAATCGCTCTCTTGATTACACCCGCCGCAATATTTTGAAAGGTGCCGCCGCCACCACAGCGACGCTTCTGCTTGGCAGGCCCGCCATTGCCGAAAACAAGAAAGAAATCATCATCGGCAACATCGACGCCTACTCAGGACCGGCCGCGGTCTATTCGTCGATCGGCCGCACCCCCGGCGCCTATTTCAAGATGATCAATGACGAGGGTGGTATAAACGGCCGTATGATCAAGTACATCACCTACGATGACGCCTACAGCCCGGCGAAAACCGTCGAGCAGGCGCGAAAGCTCGTCGAAAGTGATGAGATCGACGTTCTGTTCTCTCCGCTCGGTGCGCCGACCAACGCGGCGATCATGAAGTTCATGAACCAGAAGAAGATCCCGCACCTCTTCATCGCCTCGGGCGCAACCAAGTTCGGTGACTACAAGAATTTCCCCTACACCATGGGCTTCCAGCCCTGCTATCAGATCGAGGGGCGGGCATTCGCGCAACACGTTCTCTCGACCCGACCCGATGCTAAAATTGGCATCGTATATCAGAACGACGATTTCGGGCGAGACGTCCTGAGGGGCTTCAAGGATGGCCTCGGAGCCAAGGTGTCCGCCATCGTTGCGGAGCTTTCGTACGAAACGGCCGATCCGACGATCGACAGTCAGGTGGTGCAATGCAAATCCGCCGGCGCCGACACATTCATGAGCATGACCACGCCGAAATTTGCGGCTCAGGGCATCAAGAAGATCGCCGAACTGGGCTGGCAGCCGGCGCATTACATCGGCAATAACGCGTCGTCGGCGGGCTCGACGCTGAAGGCCGCGGGCTTCGACATTTCCAAGGGCATCATTTCGAGCGCCTATCTGAAGGATCCCGTCGACGCCGCCTGGGACAGCGATCCTGCGATCCAGAAGTGGCGAGCCTTTCTCGACAAATACGATCCGGGAGCCGCCAAGAACGACATCTACGCTGCCACCGGCTATCTCGTCAGCCAGATCATGGTTCAGGTGCTCAAGCAGTGCGGCGACGACGTATCGTCTGCAAGCATCATCAAGCAGGCGGCGAACCTGAAGGATGTCGAATCCGACATGTTGCTGCCCGGCATCAAGATCAACACCTCGCCGACCGACTATTACCCGCTCGAACAGCTGCAACTCGTGCGCTTCAACGGCGAGCGCTACGAGAAAGTGGGACCCGTCATCGATGGCGGTATTTCGAAGGCGTAACACGATCGAATTCCGCGGGGCGGAAGGAATTCAAGCCATCGGAAATTGCTAGATCGTAACAGCCAGCCGCTTCATAATCGCGATTAAACTATCGAAAGCGCGAAGAACCACGTTGCTACCGCTGTCGATCAACTCAAAAACAAAAACAAGGGGAGAAACATGATGAAACGACGGCACTTTCTAGTCGGGCTTGGCGCTACGCTTGCTGCCCCCGCAGTGTTACAGGCGGCGCCAGAACAAGGCCTCAAGTTTGGCGTGCTTACCGACATGACGGGCATTTTCTCCGATGGCACGGGCAAAGGCTCTGTCACCGGCGCTCAGTTGGCAATCGAGGAATTCGGGCGCAACGTGCTCGGACGGCCGGTGGAGCTGGTCTTCGGCGACCATCAAAACAAGCCGGACGTCGGGGGCAACATCGCACGCGAGTGGTACGAACGGGACGGCGTCGATGTCATTCTCGATGTACCGGTTTCCTCGATTGGTATCGCTGTTCAGACTTTCGCGCGAGAGCGCAACAAGATGTTCATTACTTCGGCAGGCGGATCCGCTGACCTGAGCGGAAAATTCTGTTCGCCGAACTTCATTCAATGGACCTACACGACCTACGCTCTCGCGCACGTTGCCGGAAAGGCGATGCTTGATCGTGGCGGTGACACCTGGTTCTTCATCGTCGCCGATTACGCGTTCGGCCAGGCCCTTGAGAGGGACGTCACGGAAGTTGTGCTGAAAGGCGGCGGCAAGGTGCTCGGGCGCGCCGCTCATCCAATCAACACGATGGACTTCAGCTCCGCGCTGTTGAAAGCCAAAGCTTCGGGCGCGAAAGTGATTGCGCTCGCCAATTCCGGCGGCGACGCACAGACGGCCATTAAACAGGCTGAAGAGTTCGGTTTGCTCGGCGGCGATCAGAAGCTCGTGTCGCTGCTGATCGATGTGGCCGATATCCGCAGTATTGGCCTGGAGAGCTCCCAAGGCTTACTTGCAACCTCCGGATTCTACTGGAACAAGGATGAGCTCACCCGCGAGTTTTCGAAGCGCTATATCGCGAAAATGGGAAAACCGCCCGGAATGATGCAGGCCGGCGTTTATTCTGCCGCGCTTAACTACATGAAGGCGGTGGATGCCATCGGAACCAAGGACCCGACGGCCGTGGTGAATCATCTGCGTACCCAGTCGTTTAATGACGCATTTGCCCGCAACGGCACGCTGAGATCCGATAATCTGATGATCCACGATATGTATCTGGCGCAGGTCAAAGCGCCAGCTCAGTCGAAGGATCCGTCGGATGTTTACGACATTCTATCGACGGTAGCTGGAAAGGATGCATTTCCTTCACTGGCTGACAGTGCCTGCCCGATGGTAGCGAACAAGTAACAAAGCGCAAACGCTGGAGCGACTAAATGAGTTTACGCGATCGTGCCGCCGTTACCGGCGTCGGCGAAACAGCCTACACGAGAGGGAGCGGCCGTAGCGGATTGGCGCTTTCCCTGGAAGCATCCTTGGCCGCCGTCGCCGATGCGGGCCTGTCTCCACGTGACATCGACGGCGTCATTCCGATGATCGGCCGCGGCGCCATTGCCGAAGATATCATCGCCAACTTTGGCATCTCCAATCTTCGCTTTTCCGCACAGGTTCCGATGGGCGGAGCCAGCCCGGTGGCTTCGTTGCAATGCGCGGCTGCCGCGATTGCCGGGGGTCTATGCCGCCATGTTCTGATTCTGATCGGCCGCGACGCTTTTGCCGGCGGCCGCGCCGCGACGCGCGTCCACCAGATCCCCGCGTTTCGCACGGTCGGAGAATTCGAACTGCCGTTGGGCGCGGTATCGCCGGCCCAGCTTTATGCGCCGATGGCACGCCGTCATATGGAGCAGTACGGCACGACGATCCGCGATTTCGCGGAAATCGCCGTGACCACACGTCAGCATGCCGCGTTGAACGATCGTGCAATCATGCGTAAGCTGATCACGATCGAGGATCATCACGCCTCGCGGATGATCTCCGACCCGTTCCGGTTGCTGGATTGCAGCCAGGAGAATGACGGCGGCGCGGCGGTTATCGTCAGTCATCCCGACGCCGCTCGCGAGTTGGCGCGGCCACGCGTTTTGATCAGCGGCACCGCGGAAGGCCACCCGGACTCGCCTGCCTCCATCACTCAGCGCGGTGACCTCACGCGCCTCGGTACGGCCAAGGCGGCCCCGATCGCATTTGCGATGGCCGGCCTGCAGCCGTCTGATATCGACGTCGCAGAGATCTACGATTGCTTCACCTACATCGTCCTCTGTCAGATCGAGGATCTCGGCTTCTGCGCGAAAGGTGAGGGTGGCCGTTTCATCCGCGAGAAGGGCATCGGGCTGAATGGAGCATTGCCGGTCAACACGCACGGCGGCTTGCTTTCACAGGGCCACATGGCCGGTATGAACCATATCGTCGAACTCGTTCGACAGTTGCGCGGTGAAGGTGGCCTCGCGCAGGTGAAGGATGCCGAAATTGGTCTGGTGACCGGATACGGCGATATGGGTGATGGCTCTATCGCGATTATGCGCCGAGGATGAGATGATGAACGAAGACTTCCCTTTGCCCACGCCCGGACCGGAATCCGCGCCCTATTGGGCGGGACTGCGCGAGGGCCGGTTGCTGATTCAGAAATGCGGATCCTGCGGAAAGTTGCGCCACTACCCGCGTCCGGTTTGTGACGATTGTTTTTCGATGCAATGCGACTGGGTCCAGGTGTCGGGGCGAGGCACCATCCATAGCTGGACGCGAACGCACCATGCATTCCTGCCCGCCTTCAAGGCGGACGCTCCCTACATTTTGGTGACGGTCGATCTCGAAGAAGGTCCGCGCATGAATGCGCGCTTACGCGGTGATGGACAGGATCCGGCCATCGGTGCATCCGTCATCTGCCAGTTCGAGGCGCATAACGATAACTGGACATTCCCGAGCTTTGCTCTGGTGTAGTGCGGGGTTTCAAGTCGGCGCTTGCCGGCCCACGGTTACTTCACGGTCGAGGTCGGCTCATTTGCCCGGGACAAAGCGCGCATCTTGGGTAGATATAAGTAGTTGATTTTGCTTATTTTGGGCTGAGGGACAGCCGGTCCCTGGGCACCAAACAGAACTCATCTGCGAACCATTCCGGTCGAGGCTGCCCGCTCAAGCACATTCTTGCCGTTTTTGACGCCGACCTTATCCTTGGTCTCGACCGTCTCGATGAGATGTCGCTGATATGCTTTCCAGACTGAAATTGATCCCGCGATCAAGGTTTCCGGCAATTCTTGGCCGGAAGCCTCGCGGAAGAAGCGCCTATCGCTGCACAAAAGTCACGCGAGCGCATGTTCGCGATCGCATGCACGTTCGATCACTTTGCGAAAAACCCTCCGTCCGCCGGTTTTGCCATCGTCGTGCTCTTGGACGAAACCTGACAAATTTTGGAGGGCCTTTCCGGCAATAACGAGCCTATTCGTGTGGATGGCTTCAGCATCCCACGGCGTCAGAAGCGTGTTTTGGTAAAGAACTTGCCCAGATAGCCGAACGGAGAAGGATATTGCCCGAGCCGCGCCGATCGCCCGCGCGTTCCGTATTTGGATCGCTGGTGATAATTTTCCTCGTTATCGCCGGCAGCGCCGCTGCGTTTGCTTACACGGCGGGCTGGTTCTCACACCGACGCCTCACACCCGAAAAGATGTTAGAGGCGCTAGCTCCACCCACCGGCGCGGCACTTGGCCATCGCCGCAACCATGCCAAGGGTATCTGCTTTACCGGCGCATTCGAATCGAACGGCAACGGATCGGCGCTCTCGAAGGCTCAAGTTTTCGTCCGCGGCCAGTATCCGGCGCTCGGGCGCTTCAATCTCGGCACCCCCAATCCAGATGCGCCGGATTCGACGGTCAGGGTGAGGGGCATGGGACTGCAGATATCGACCCCGGACGGGCAGCAATGGCGTGCCGCCATGATCAATGCACCGGTCTTTCCTGCGTCAACTCCGCAAGCGTTTCACGAGCTGCTGCTCGCCGCGGGGAGCAAGGATCCGAACGCGATGAAGGCATATGCCGGCGCGCATCCGGAGATCGCGACGTTTGGCGCATGGGATAAGAGCGCTCCCTGGACGGGGAGCTATGCGGAAGACCGATTCAATAGCCTCAACGCGTTCATCTTCGTCGACCAATCCGGCGCCGAGCACGCAGTGCGATGGTCGCTCCTGCCTGCGGCGCAAGTTGTCCCGATATCTTCAGATGATCTCGCCAAACGCGGCCCCGACTTTCTTGAGCAGGAGATCGTCGATCGGGTCCGCCGCGGCGCGTTGCATTGGACCATGGCGGTAACCGTCGCCAATCCCGGCGACCCCACCGCGGATCCAACCAAAGCTTGGCCGGACGACCGTCGTACCGTCGAGGTAGGCACACTCACCGTACAGCGGATCGAAGCCGAGCCGGATGGCCCGTGCCGCGATATCAACTTCGATCCGACCGTCCTGCCGGCCGGCATACGGGTATCGGACGACCCGTTTCCGGCCGCGCGATCGTCCGTCTATGCCAAGTCGTATGATCTTCGCACTGCAGAGAGCAAGGACTATCCCCGAACTGCAACGAGCACCAAGCCATGACCGGCATCGGCCAACGCTTCACCCCGCTCCAGCGCCTGCTGCACTGGCTGATGGCTTTCTGCATCTTGGCAATGCTTTTCATCGGTGTTGGCATGGTGTCCACCGTTGCGCCGAAGTACGTGCCGCTGGTGTCGATTCACAAATCACTCGGCATCGTCATTCTGGTGCTCGCGCTGATCCGTCTGGCGGTGCGCTTGCGCTATGGCGCGCCGATGCTGCCGGCCGACCTGCCTGAGCCGATGCGGCTCGCGGCGCACCTGTCGCATTACGCTCTATATATCCTGATGATCGGTATGCCGCTGATTGGCTGGGCGATGCTGTCGGCCGCCGCCTATCCGGTCGTCTTGTATGGGGGCGTACGTCTTCCGGCGATCATGCCACAGAGCGACAGCTTGCATACGCTGCTCTGGAACGCGCATTTCTATCTGGCTTTCCTCTTCTTCGCCCTGATCCTGATGCATCTCGCCGCGGCGCTGTTCCATGCCCTGGTCCGACGAGACGGCGTATTCGATGCTATGGCGCCGGTGTCGCATCGTGACGAACTTGCGCCCGCCGAGTGAATGGCTATTCAATCCGCCCGGCACATTGCACGGATCAGCGATTGGATCGCTCAGCCGACCCTTTAAGTTATAGCGCGATTTCAATGATATAAGAGCTCGTGGACTGGCGCGAATGGCGCACCCATACGCTTCGGTCAAGGCGCTGGCACGTGTGGAATGATCCTTCCGGGGAATTCCTGGCTCATCAGACCGCATTTTCGCGATCTTCAGTCGTCCCAAAATCATTTCGCACAATGTGAACTCGTTCACACTGTTACGGCTAATCTGCGGGTGATGTAGGCTAGTGGGTGCGCACGGGGGATAGCCATGAAATCGTTGGGTCGTAAAGAGAAGGAAAGGACGCTCCGTGTCCAGGGTTGGACCGATGGGGTCTCGCTGGACCCCCGGTTTTCCAAGGACGACCTGGCCGCCCTCGCATTGTCGATCCAGGGCGACATCGTGCTGCCGACCGATCCCAACTACCAGTCGGACCGCCAGCTCGCCAACAATGCGTTCCAAAGCTTTCCCCAACTCATCGTCTACTGCGAGGTTTTTTCCGACGTTCGTGCGTGCCTCAAGTTTGCCAAGCGCTGCTGCTTGACCGTGGCGGTGCGTTCGGGCGGCCATAGCACCGCCGGCTTGTCGGCAAACGACGACATGGTGATCGACCTCGGCCGGCTGAGATACGTCACCGTCGACCCGGCGCGGCGTACCGCCATTGTCGGCGCCGGCACCCCCATGGGGCATCTCAACGCTGCCCTGGACATTTATCAGCTGCATGTTCCCGGCGGGAGCTGTCACGATGTCTGCGTGGCCGGTTTCATGCAGGGCGGCGGCTTTGGCTACACGTCACGCAAGTTCGGAATGAATTGCGACAATGTACTTGCCGTCCGGATCATGCTGGCGGACGGCCGCATCGTCGTCGCCAATGACAAAGTCAATCGTGACCTGTTCTGGGCGGTGCGCGGCGGGACCGGCGGCAATTTCGGCATTCTGCTGGAAATCACCTATTCGCTGCATGTGGTGAAGAGCGTTTGGGCGTTTCGCATTCAATGGCCGATCGGGCCAGCCGCCGCCGATGCGTTGCATGCGGCGAAATTGCTCGCGACAATACAGGGCGAGCTTACCCGCAAGGCCCCCGACGAGCTGGGCTACATGACCTTTCTGGGCTGGCAGGGCGATCTTCCCTATCTGATCATCCGCGGCATGTATGTCGGCTCTGCCGACCACGGCAGGGCGGTGTTGCGGCAGTTGCTGGACGAGCCCGGCGGCCAGTTGATCAACGACAAGAGCGGGAGCTATGCCGAGATGATGCATTATCTCGTCAGCACCACGCCTGACCTGCCACAGGTTCCGGACCTTGCTCGTGAGGACAAGCAAAGCGGATATGTTGCGAAATTGCTCGATGCGGCTGACTGGCGCGCGATCATCGATGAATTTCTGCACAGCCCGAACCAGTCGAGCATGGTGGCGATGGAGCACTATGGCGGTGCGATTTCGCGAAAAGCCGAGGACGAGATGGCGTTCATGCACCGCAATGTCGACATGGATTTGTATCTCGATGTATTCTGGATGAATGAGCCCGAGCGCGTCGATGCCGTCGCCTTTCTGGATCGTTTCATGTCATTCATGGAGCGCTTCTATAACGGGCAGTCCTATCAGAATTATCCGCGGCTCTCGCAGGTCGACTATCGGCGGCGCTATTGGGGCGGCTTCTTCGACGATCTGCTCGCGGTCAAACGCAAATATGACAAGAAGACGTTCTTCCGCAGCGCTCAGGACATTTCGGCCGATCCATCCCGGCCGCAAGTCGATCCGGTCAGCGCGCTCCCCGGCCTGCTCGATCGCATCAAATCGGAGTCGGATCCATTCTGACTATCCCGAAAGGTTGCAAACTTTCCGAAAGTCGTGCGTCGGAATAAACACATCGAGCGCATGATCGCTTCAGACTGAAGTGATCTTGCGCTCGGCAAGCGTTTCCCAGCCTCTCAAAGAGGGATCAACCCGTGGACAGTATCCTCGAGATTTTTTTCCTGCCGCCGATGGCGGTCGGCCGCTTGGGCAGCGGTACGCCGCCACTGGCGAGCTTTTGCTGGGCCGAGGCCAATACCCGCCACGATGCCAACGAGACGATTATCAAGCCCGCGGTGTCGCTCCGCGTCGAGCCGGACGGCTCCGTCACACCGTATTTGCCGAAAGAAATCGCCTTCAAGGATGACGACGGCAAGATCCGGCCGGTCGCGCCATTTTTCGAACTGTGGGCGAAGCTGCAATCGGAGCACGGCGGAACGGTCGATGTTCCGGTCACGCTTGATCTGCTTCACCAATTTGGCGCCTCGCCGCACGATATCAGCTACGAGATCACGCTGGCCAACCACAAGGCGGCCAGGCGATCCGGTGATCCGGCCTGCGCTTTCTCGGCGCGCGTCGTGCTCGGCGGGGCCGATCATGTCCCGCGCGAGTTGCTGGCGTTCAGCCCGCACACCGCCGGCCAGAAGCCGCTGGTGTGGCCCGAACATCGGATCCCGCTCGGAACCTTTCAGGTCATCAAGCCGGTCAGGCGACCGGACGACGCCGCCACGCAACATGCGGACGTCGATTGCAGCATATTGCGCGTGCAATTCACTCCCCCAAGGGACTCGTCTACGGCCCGCCCACCGCCGTCAACGGGCCGTCGCCGCAGGTGATGCCAGGAGTCTACGAGGCGGCCGGGATTCAGTTCGGTCGTGTGCACGAAATCGTGCCGCTCGAACGCCGGATTCTCAATCCGGACACCACGTGGTCGAAATACATCATGATGAACGGGCAGTTCGAGGATCCGCAGCCGCAGGACGGATATGACGGCGCCGCGGTCGGCAACTTCCAGTCCTGGGGGTGTGTCGACGACACCAGCGACGGATTGATCGTTGCGAACCTCGCGGTGCATGGCCGGCGTTTTCGCGCCGCCGCCCGGGTGTTCAGTTCACCGCCTGATTTCGCGCCGGATCGCCGGCCAGTCTACAGCATTGCCGACGACATCGCCGATCGCGAACTGCCGCTGCCGCCGGTGACCAAAGCCACGTTCGAAGACAGCAAGAACGAGATCGTCGATCTGTTTCATCGTGCCTTCGAGACCGCAAGCCTGTTCAACCTGGATGCGATCCGCACCCGCGCGTTGCAGGAGAACCGGGTTCGCCTCGGCAAGCATGTCGGCCCGCCGGGCCTCGACCAGCCGCGCGCCGGAGGGGAAAGCATGACGGCTCAGGATACACCCTATGTCGACCGCCTGCCGGTACTCGCCCCGCAGCAGCCTTCCCGTTTCACCGGGGCCGGCGCCGAGTTACCGCTGCCTTACACGGCCGTGGTCAGCCACGTCCATTCGGCGCTGAAGGAGGAGGCGGTGCTGATCGATTTCCTGCGCCGGCGCGCCGACGCGGTGGAACGCCTGATCCGGCCGCCGTTCGGCCGCATGCACGAGATGCCAGCCGAACCGAAGGCGGACGCCGACCCGCATTACCGCGATCCCCGCGTGTTTCGCGATCAACTGCATGACATGCGAATGCCACCCTATATGCGCGACGCCAATCTGCAGCCGCTGTCGTTGTCGTGGCGCCAGTATCATTTGTTGATCGGTGTGATCGATTACCTGCGGTCGATCGAGCCGGCCGCTGGCTCGCCGCACGGCGGCGCGGCGACCCCGCCAAACCCGGCTCCGGAGGCAGGCCATGAGTAAGGACAAGATTTTTCCGCGCAACCTCACGGCTCGCGCGGCGCTGGCGGCCCGCACGGTGGTCGGCAATCCGGTCACGACCCTGATGGAATCCGGCGTAGCCAATTGCTTTCCAGGACTTGAGTTCGACGTGCGCATCCTGGATTGCCGGTTCTTTCCCGGGCTGGTGTTCCAGTTCATCGTTCCGCCGAAATATCCTTTGCCGGACGCCATTCCCAACCAGCAGGGCGCGCGTCTGCTCTATACCGACTATCTGCTCGACCCGATGCTGCCGGAGACGAGCCGCGAAGCCTGGGTGCAGGCGCTGCTCGACCAATATGGCGGACCGCTGGCGACGACGTTCATGCAGGGCCGCTGGTATCTCGGTTGGATCGAGCAGGATGGCAGGCGCCTGTCGATGCGTGACACCCAGGGCAACTATCTCGACGGCTATACGGTCTGGCGGTTCGTTCGCGGGCTCGAAGCCGGTCGCCTCGATATCGGGATCGAGAGGCGCGACGCGCCTGCGCCCGGACCCGCTCCCGTGGTCGCGCTAAGCGGTTATCGGCGGCAGTATGTCAACGAGGCCGGCCTGTTCGACGAGGCATTTCGCCCCGGTGAGTTCACCCAGTCGATGTGCAATCCGTGGACTCACGATTTTCGCGATTGCGCCTGCCATTATTGGGCGTCCAATCATCCGGATGTCGTCATCGGCGGACCGTTGACGCCGGACGATCCTTCCGATGCGCCCGATCCGTCGGCTGCATTGCGCCTCGACTGGTTGCGCCGGAAAGACGGATCTTCGGAAGTATCCGCGGCCGCGACGATCGGGGAAAATCGGCGCTACCAGATCGACCATTACGAAATCAACCAGACCTGGGAAAATCTGCCCTTTGTTCTGGAGGCACATGAAATCCATCGCGCCTATCGGCCGCCGGCTCCGGTATGGGGCGCCCCGCACCAGAATGCCGCCTGGCTGATCACCGAGTTGCAGAACGAACTCGCCGGGATGGAGATGGCGCTCGTCATCGAATATCTTTACGCGCTGTTCTCGCTGCTTCATCCGGACGAGGCGACGGATCCGAGATGGCCTTCATTGGCCGACGATCTGCGTGCGGTCCGCCAAATGGTCCTGATGGTGGCGGTCAGCGAGATGACGCATTTGCGCTGGGTCAATCAGATGCTGTGGCTGCTCGATCGCCATGGCGTCAACCCGAATGGCTGGCACTACAAGCCGATCGTTACCTGGGCGACGCGCATCAAGGTCGCCGATGATCGGCCGACCACACTGGCGCCGCTCACCCCGGAAACCCTGGACGGGTTCATCGACCTGGAACGTCCCAGCGGATATCTGACCGGTGTCTACGAAAAATGCGTCGCGACGCTGGCGGACGCAACTCAATATCCGCAGGCCGTTCTGGATATCGCATTGCGCATTGATGGCGAGGGCACCGAGCACTTCAGGAATTTCGGCAACGTCAAACGCATCCTGAGCAAATATCCGCAGGCCGAGGACGGCGGATACCCGTACCTGCGTCCGGTCGTGGTGTCGCGCACGGCGGAGACCCGCGCGGCGCTCGCCTCGTTCGACGTCCTTCGTCAGCGTCTCGGCGAGGCCTACGCGGCGGAAGCCAAAGAGGACATGCCGGCCGCTGAGGCAGGCATCGCCGATGCGCGCGCCGCCATGGTGGTTTTGCAAACCAGTGCCGAGGATCTTGCGTCGCGCGGTTTCGGAATTCCTTTCCTCGATCCGCGGAGTTGATGTCATGTCGGCATCGGTTCTACGCTTCGAGACGGAGGCGGGCGCTCACATGCTCGTCGTGGACGGGTCGCGGATCTATGATCTTCCGGCCGATGTCGACGCGGAACTGCGCACTGCGATGGCCACTGGCGAGACGGCGATCAGCGCGCTGTTTGCCCGCTATGGGCTGGACAGTCCTGCGCGCATCGACAATTCACCCCTGAGCGATCCGCCGCTGCGCTCATTGTCGTTGGCGGTGACGCAGACCTGCAATCTGGCCTGCGGCTACTGCTACGCCCAAGGCGGCAGTTTCGGTGCTCCGGCCAAGCGCATGGAATGGCCGGTGGCACGCGATGCCGTGCTGCGGCTTCTCGATCAGGCTGCGCCCGGCGACAGGGTCAATATCGCATTCCTTGGCGGCGAGCCGCTGATCAACCGCGCGTTGATCGCGCAGACAACCCGGTTCGCCGCGGCTGAAGCGCGGCAACGCCGGGTCGGAGTTGGGTTTTCGATCACCACCAACGGCACGTTGCTCGGGCCGGAGGACGCCGAGCTATTCGACGAGCACGGGTTTTCAGTGACCGTCAGCCTCGACGGGGTCGGCGAGACGCACGATCGCCAGCGCCCATTTCGCGGCGGCAACGGAAGCTACGAGCGTATCCTCGCCCGGGTGACGCCGCTGCTGCAGAAGCCCGGCCGGATGCAGATATCCGCACGGGTTACCGTGACACCGCTCAATCTCGGCCTGCGCCGAACGCTGGACCAATTGATCGACATGGGCTTCAGCATGGTCGGGTTTTCGCCGATGCTGAGCGCGCCGTCGGCGGACATGGAAATGCAGGAAGGCGATCTCGAAACGCTGCTGGGCGAGTTGATCGACTGCGGACGCCAATGCGAGGACCATATTGCCGCGGGAAAATCCTATCCTTTTGCCAATTTCCTCGATGCGATGCGTGAAATTCACCGCGGGACGCATCGGCCCTACCCGTGCGGCGCCGGCGCCGGCTACATGGGCGTCTCCGCCGAGGGCGGGCTGTTTGCCTGTCACCGCTTTGTCGAGGACGACGCGGGCCGCATGGGCACAGTCGCTGACGGGCCCGATCGCGGCAAACAGAACGCCTGGCTGGCCGAACGCCACGTGCACCGGCAGGAACCCTGTGGCTCGTGCTGGGCAAAATATCTTTGCGGCGGGGGATGCCATCACGAGGTATCTATCGGGCCGGCCGGCCTGCGACCTGATCCGCCGCTGGCTCGCATTCTGCCTGCAGGCCTATGTGCGCATTACCAGCAGCCAGCCGGAATTCCTCAGTCGGAAGGAAAGCCCCCGCTGGATCGCCTGAGCGCAGATATCGCCGGCATCGGCGGTGGCCCATCCGGCGTGATCGCCGCCATGCGACTGCGCCGGATGGGCTTTGACCTGCCTGATCGAGCGGCAAGGGCCGGTCCGATCCGTCGTCGGCGAGGCGTTGCCGGTGTCTACGCTGCGTCTGCTTCGCGGATCGACCTGACATCGGCGGTGCGCGATCGAGATTGCGCTGTGAGAGATTGTTCAGCGGTGGGATGGCGGCGATGAAAATGTCCGGCCTGCAAACGTATTCCTGATCGACCGTGGCAGATTGGATGCGGCGCTGCTCGACGTCGCGGCGAATGCCGGCGTTGAGATCCTGTGTCCGGCGCGGCTGCGCGGTAGGAGGAAACGCCGCAGGCGGAACCTCGAAGTCGAAACCGCCACCGGCGTCGGTCGGGTCACCGCCCGCTTCCTGGTCGATGCGCGCGGTCGTCGCGTAGCCGGTACACGCATTCTTCGGGCGACTACTGCGGCGTCGTGCGGGCGCTGGCGCGGCGTCGCGTTGCCAGCGCGGCCGCAACTGGTCGAGGCTGCCGATGATGCCTGGATCTGGGGTGCGCCGCTCATGGACGGATCCTTTGTGGTCCAGGTTTTCCTGCAGACGCGGAATTGCGCCGGCCTGAGCCAGGCGGCACGAGAGGCGCGCTATCGGACGGTTCTGCGCAATCAAAACGTTTGCGGGGTGCCGGCACGGAATTTTGATGTCCGGTCCGGGTTCGTGATGCGAGCTGCCGCGTGGCTGCCGAGCCGGTGACGCGCAACATGGTCTGATGGCGATGCTTGCGTGGCGATGGATCCGCTGTCCTCGCAAGGCGTGCAGAGTGGCATTCGTTCGGCGTTGCAGGGCAGTGTGGTCGCCAATACAATTCTGTCCGGAGGTGATGTCGATGCGGCGATCGAATTCTACCGCCGCGCGGCGGGCGCTGTCGCCGAACGCCATCGCGACACGTCCGCGGCGGTCTATGCCGACCAGGGCAACAGCGCCTCGTCATTCTGGCTCGAGCGCGCGGCTCCGCGTGGGGCGCGACCTGACGTCGAGGTCGACCACATTCCTTTGCCTGCGCTGCTCCGATTGTCGCCCGATGCCCGTCTGGTTGATCATCCGGTGATTGAGGGCGAAATATCCGCCGGCGTCCGGCGCTGGTCCATCCGCGGTTGAGCGAGCCCACGGCCTTCGTCGAGGGCGTCGCGCTGTCCCGCGCCATCGAGTGATCGGACCGGCAATTGCGCCGCCACAATTTGGTTCAGTGGGCGCCGCTGATGCCGGCCGCCACGGCGCGAGCGTTGCTGGCGTGGCTGATCCGACACGACATCCTCGTCCCCGACGAAAGCCTCGCTACCGGCTTAGCGACGTCAGCAGCTCTTCCGCCATCCGCCATTCCGGCATCGTAGTATTTTGATGAAACGCGGTGGAACCGACCACATCGCGCGCCTCCGACTTCCGCCCCACCCCAGCCAGGAATTCCGCCAGGCTGACGGTGGCGCGCAACTCCCAACCGCGGGCGCCCTGGTCACGCGCTTCGGACCATGCCGCGCGCCGACCCTCGGCTTGCGCCGCGTCGGTCTCGCGCAGCAACATTGGTAATCGCAGCAGCTCCGGCTGGAGCAGGCGTTCGCCAGTCGACGAGGCGACCGATCTGCCTCGACGATCGTCTTGAGCGCGCCGGCAAGGTCGCCGCATCTGGCCTGCGCTTCGGCCATCAAAAGCAGATAGAGCGGATAATAATTTGTCCCGCGACGCGTTTGCAGGACGGCGTGCATCTCATTCAGCAACTCGGGGTTGGCTTCTCCGCGCACCGTCCGGCAGAACGCCAGATGAAATTGCGACATGCGGATCGGCAGCCCGAACGAATGCCGGATGCCGACGTCGAACGTCTCTTTGGCGATCGTCGCGGCGGTGTCCCAGTCGCGGGCAAACGCGCTGCGAATGATCTGGAACATGTGGGTCTGAGCCAGGCTATACATGTGATTGAGGCGCGTGCCATGAGCGACCGCCCAATTTTCCTGAGCAACGGCCTCGTCGGGCAAGCCCAGCACCCACAGCGTCATGGCAAGAAAGCTGGAAATCGTCTGCCCGTGGTCAGTCCCATAGACGAAAGCCAGCGGACCGTCGGCCGCGGCGTCGTACAGGCTCATGGCGTGTTGGAGATGCCCGCGAGCCTTCACGGGATCGCCGGTGTGGAGCGCGAGCATTCCGACGGCGCGGTGGCCGAGCATCAGCGAAAACCGGTCGCCGCTTGCTTCCGCCATGTTCAAAAGTTCACGGGCGATCTCACCGGCCGGCTCATTTCGGGCGCCGACCAAATGATAACCGAACAATCCGGCGAGCGCAGGCACCAGTAGGTCCTTATTGCCGGTCCGCCGGCTCAACTCGCGGGTGCGTTCGAAAGCGTGTCCTGCGCCTTCGCCGTGCGGTCCCTGGATAGATCGCAGCACCGCGCCATGCTTCAGCACGATCGGCAACTCCAGCGAGTCCCGGGTGGCGTCCTCCGGCAGGCCGTCAATGAGATGCAGCGCGCGCCCCAGATGCGCGCTGGCCTCGGTCGAGGCCGAGCGTTCGACGGCACGATCGGCCGCGCGCTCCCAATAGTGGATAGCGCTCTTCGCCTTTCCGGCGCGGTCCCAGTGCTGAGCCAGCACTTCGGGCTGGTTGTCGCGGATGTCGGGGAACAGGCGTTCCAGCGCGTCCGCGATGCGGCCATGAATGTCGCGCCGCCGCGACCACAGCAACGTCTCGTAGGCCGCATCCTGCAGCAGCGCATGTCGGAACACGAAGAAGCGGTCGGTTTGCCCGGCACGCACCTGAAGCAGATCGGCCTTCACCAGTTGATCCAGATTGTCGAGTACCTGTTCTATCGGTTTGGGCAGTACGGCATGCAGCAATGTCAGCGAAAACTCCCTGCCGATCGCGGCGCCGACCTGCGCGACTTCCTTGACCCCGGGCAAGCGGTCAAGTCGCGCGACAAGCGAATCCTGCAGCGTGATCGGGACCGTCGGCGGCGCCGTCCGGTCGTCGGAGCCAGCTTCCGACGCCGCTTTGGTCAGTTCCTCGATAAACAGCGGTACGCCATCGCTGCGGGCAACGATCCGGTGCAGCAATTCCGCTGAGAGACCCTGGTCCTCGACGACCTGCGAAGCGACTGCCAGTGATTCGTCCGGCTGCAGCCGTCCGACGTTCAGCCGCACCACGTGGGAATGCCGGGCCAACGGCGGCTCGAATTCGGTCCGGTAGGTCAGGATCAGCATCAGCGGCAAGGCGCTGGCCTGCGCGATCAGAAGGTCCAGCAACTCATGGGTCGTCGGGTCGAACCAGTGCAGATCCTCGCATGCCAGCATGACAAGTCCAACACTGCAGTGCCGCGTCACCCAATCGGCCAAAGCGGCCAGTGTCGTCCGCTTGCGTTGCTGCGGATCGGGATCCAGCGGCGGGTCACCTTCCGCGGGCGGCAGCGATAGCGCCGCTGCGATCATCGTCCCTGATGTCGCCGGCAGGGAAGGACCACGTCCGAGCAGTGCGTCAAGCTTTGCACGCTTGGCCGGCGCCTCATCGTCGGGCTTGAATCCCGCCGCATGCTGGAAATACTGGATCACTGGCCACAACGGGCTGTTCTGCAGGTAGGGCGAGCCATGCCAGGCAAGGCGGATATCGGCCTCGCGGGCGATTTTACCGTTGAATTCCTGCAGCAGCCGCGACTTTCCGATGCCGGCCTCGCCCGCCACCAGTACGACCTGGCCCTGAAGCGCTTCGGCCCGGCGCCACGCGCGCTCGAGGGCGGTGAGCTCGGCAGCGTGGTTGATATAGGGCGTGAGCCCGGCCGCGCGGCGCAACTCGAACCGGTCGAAACGTTCGCGCTGGCCGATCACCCGCCAGGTTTTGACAGGCCGTGGAAATCCGGCGAGTTGCACAGGTTCGAGCGCAGAGCACTCGAACAGGTTTTCCACGAACTGATGCGTGGCCTCGGAGATCATCACCTCGTTGGGCCGTGCAATGCCCTGCAGCCGCGCCGCCAGGTTAGCGGATTCACCAGTGACGTCGTGGGATTGGTGGCCGATTTGTCCGACGACGACCTGGCCGCTCGCGATCCCGACGCGAACCTCTAACCGCCGGCCGCCCAAGGGCGGCAGCTTGCCCACGGCTTCGACGACGGCAAGTGCCGCGTGTACCGCACGCTCCGGATCGTCCTCGTGCGCCAGCGGGTAACCGAAATACGCCAGCACGCCGTCTCCCAGATAGCGCGCAACAAAGCCGTCGAAACGAGTGATCGCGTCGCCGCAGGCGCGCTGATACTGGCCGATCAGGTCCGCCAATTCTTCGGGATCGACCTGAGTGGAAAGGGCGGTCGAACCGACCAAGTCACAAAATACCACCGAGAGGTGACGCCGCTCGGCGTCACCAGACGGCATCTTCCCGGGCGTTTCGTCCGCTCCGACGTTTCTTTTCATGCGTTTGATTATAGCGGACAAACCTTACGAGGCGAACGCATCAGATACCGCACCGGGGCATGGTTCTGCCAGATCACGAACGTCGCGATTGAACGCGGGCCAAGGGAAGGCTTTTCAATCCTGGGCAAAGCGGGACGTGCGATCGTTCGATCGCCAAAGCGCGAAGGTTAGAAATTATATAATAATTTCAACGGTATGAGTTCGTAATTTTATTCCGAATGGCGCGCCCGTCGTTCGAAGAACTAGACGGCTGCCGACTTGGATTCATGTCGCGCAGTGCAAAGCGGCGCACAAACGCCGATCCGGCATTTCACCCATCATATTCGGTGAATTCCTTGTAGATCCAGCTTCGGCCGTCGTGACGGCGCCAGACCTGGCCCATCAGCAATTGGCCTGTAATCGACCGCCGCGGAACGAAAACTTTCCACAGGTGCCAGACCTCGGCCCAACTGGGCTTCGGATTCAGTCCCAACATTCGAAATGAGTCTCGGCTTTCGGCAAACATCGTGGCTTCACGCAATCCGGATTGAAATATCCGGTGCTTGCACGGTAGCGGCCCGAGCGCGCGGCGCAATTGAAGTCGGATCTTAACCTAACCGATCAACCTTACCCGCCGATGCGGATCAACATCGTTGACGAAAGCCAATTGCTTACCCCGCCGTCCGCGCCCGTCGCCCCTCGATCGGATAGGCCGGATCGTTAAAACCCGGCGTCGAAGGATGACCGCTGACGACGAGCCGATCGATCAGCGCTTCGTCCTCGGCCGTGAAACGATAATCCAGCGCGCGCAGATAATCATCCCACTGCTCTTCGGTGCGCGGGCCGGCGACGACGGCGTTGACGAAGGAAGAGTTCAGCACCCATGACACGGCGAATTGTCCCGCCGTAATGCCCTTGGCTTCGGCGTGCTGGCGGATCTCCTGCGCCAGTTGCAGCGATTCCGGGCGCCACTCGGTTTGCATCATGCGCTTGTCGGCGCGGCCTGCACGGGTGTCCTTGTCAGGCGCCGCATCCGGGCGGTATTTGCCGGTCAGCACGCCGCGCGCCAGCGGGCTGTAGGACACGATACCGAGACCGTAATAGCCGCAGGCCGGGAAGTGTTCGACCTCGGGCATGCGGTTCATCGCGTTGTAATAGGGCTGGCTGACCACCGGGCGGTCGATGCCGAGCCGGTCGCAGATGTTGCAGATCTCGGCAACGCGCCACGCCCGGTAATTCGAGACGCCGAAATAGCGGATCTTTCCCTGGCGTATCAGGTCGCCCATCGCACGCACGGTCTCTTCCAGCGGCGTCGAATGGTCTTCCTTGTGCAGGTAATAGATATCGATGTGGTCGGTGCCGAGCCGCCGCAGGCTATCCTCGGCCGCCTGCAACACCCAGCGCCGCGACAGGCCGCCCTGGTTGGGATCGTCGCTCATCGGGTTGGCGAGTTTGGTCGCCAGGATCCAGTTCTGCCGGCTGTTCGAAATCGCGCGCCCCACCACCTGTTCGGAATTGCCGTTGTTATAGGCATCGGCGGTGTCGATGAAATTGATGCCGGCCTCGCGCGCTTTGGCGATGATCCGCCCCGAGGTCGCCTCGTCGGCCGGTCCGCCGAACATCATGGTGCCCAGGCAGATGGGGGAGATTTTCAGGCCGCTGCGGCCGAGGGGACGGTATTGCATCGGTGGGTCCTTTGGGTCGGTAAACTATCGGATGTCATTCCGGGGCGATGCGAAGCATCGAACCCGGAATCTCGAGATTCCGGGTCTGGTCCTTCGGACCATCCCGGAATGACGAACGTTAGATGGTTCGTTGTCGTGTTACCCCGAACGGCGGCTGTGGCTGTCGTGACAACAACCTCAGCTCCCATCCTTCAATATCTTGAACACGCCATTGGCGGTGACGATAGTACGATTATTGGCCTTCACTTCGGCGTTCACGAACACGAGACTGCGGGTGGTGCGGATCACGCGCGGCCGGGTCATCAAGGTCTCGCCGATCTTGCCCGCATCGACGAAATGCACATCGAGCTGAACCGTCGCCATGGTCGGCCGGCCCGAGACAAATCGGGCCGCCATGCCGCAGGCGCGGTCGGCAAATGTCATCAGCAGGCCGCCCTGCACCATGCCGCGGCGATTATGGTGCTTGTCCTGCGCGACGAGGGCGTATTCCGGCTCGCCATCAACCATCCGCTGCCACAGCGGCCCGACCAGGTTGAGGAATCCGGTGGTTTCGACGATGGTCCAGCCGTCGGATATCAGTTGGTCCGCGGCCGCATCGTTCATGTCAGGGCTTTCCAGTCAGGTGAAGTGTTCTATTTGAGGTCATTTCATCAAACGCCGCCGTGATGTAGTCAAGGCGCATGATCAGGCCATTTGCTGATACCACCCGGCGGAATATCGCAGAGCTCTGTGCGGCGTTCACGCGTTTACCGGAGCGCGCGGCGGCGCCAGTACCGGAGTCTCGGCTGAAACGGGCCGCGGTCGCGATCGTTCTGGTGGAGGCCGACGATGCCGATGCTGGCACGGCGTTTGTGCTGACCCGGCGTGCGCCCAGGCTGCGCAGCCATGGTGGCCAGTGGGCACTGCCGGGCGGCCGTTGCGACGACGGCGAGACGCCAGCCGCAGCTGCATTGCGCGAGCTGCATGAGGAACTCGGCCTTGAGCTTGCGCCGGAACAGGTGCTGGGCCTGCTCGACGATTATCCGACCCGTTCCGGCTACCTGATCACGCCCGTCGTGCTGTGGTCGGCCAAGGGCGCCGTGCTCACGCCGAGCCCCGACGAGGTTGCCTCGGCGCACCGGATTGCCCTTGAAGATATCGAACGCGCCGATGCGTTTGACTTTACGGCGATCCCCGAGAGCGCGCGGCGCGTGGTTCGTTTTCGTCACGCCAGCCAGATGATTCACGCGCCGACCGCGGCGTTGATCTACCAGTTTCGCGAAGTGCTTGCCGGCCGCAATACGCGCGTCGACGAACTGGAGCAGCCCGTCTTTGCCTGGAAGTAATGTTTGCGTGGAAGTAATGCATGGCTGCCGTCGTCCATGGCTGGCTTGTGGGCACGGGGGCTTTCGACGACGATGATGCACGATAAAAAAGAGATGTTTGGGAGAGCCCTTGTAATGCGCTGGAAATTGCCGCCCTTGAAGCTGCTGTTGGCTACCGTTGCCGTGTTGTTCGCATGGTCCGGCGTCGGTCGCGTCGAGGCGCAGACCTATCCGAACCACGTCATCACGATGGTGATTCCATTCGCGCCCGGCGGCAGCACCTCGATCGTCGGACGCGTGATCGCCGACAGGATGGGCCAGTTGCTCGGCCAGAACATCATCCTCGATCACCGGCCGGGGGCAGGCGGCACCGTCGGCACCAAATATGTGTCGAAGAGCGATCCCGATGGTTACACGCTGCTGCTGGGCTACACCGGCACGCTCGCGATCGGGCCGTCGCTGTACAAGGAAGTCGGCTATGACCCCCGAAAGGATTTCACACCGATCGGCATGATCGGCAACGCGCCTAGTGCGGTCGTCGTGCATCCGTCATTTCCGGTGAAGTCGATCCCCGAACTGATCGCCTACGCCAAGGCCAATCCGGGCAAGGTCAATTTCGGCTCGGCCGGGGTCGGCTCGGTCAATCACATCACTGGCGAATATTTCGCGCGCTCGGCCGGCATCACACTGGTGCATATTCCCTACAAGGGCACCGGACCGGCACTGACGGATTTGCTGGGCGGCCACATCCCGATGGCGCTGGCGCCGATCCCGCCGGTGCATGCCAATGTCGAGGCCGGGGCGTTGCGCGCGCTGGCGGTGACCGGCAAAAACCGCAGCAGCCTGATGCCCGATGTCCCGACCATCGCCGAGATGGGCCTGAGTGGTTTCGAGGCCTCGCTGTATTACGGCCTGGTCGCGCCTCCCGGCACGCCGAAGCCGATCGTCGACAAACTCAACACCGCCTTGCGGGATGCGCTTGCTTGCGACGAGGTAAAAAAGCAATTGGGCGCCGACGGAACCGAGATCACACCGGGAAGCCCGGAGCAATACGCCGAGTTTCTCGACCAGGATGAAAAGAAGTGGGCGGAACTGGTCAAGGCCAGCGGCGTCGAGCAGGAGTGAGGCAGCGTCTTAATTCCCTCTGCCATAAGTGTGGAGGGAAACTAGACCCGTTTCGGGGCTGACTTCGCGGGCATGCTTGCTACAACGAAGCTATGCGCCCGCAATTGATTCGCCTCGGTTTTGGATTTGTCGCGCTCGCGCTGTTGGCGCGCGTGCCGCAGGCTGTGACGGCCGAACGGAACGCGGCGACGCTTCCCGCTTCGACCGCGGATGCGATGGCGCAGACGGCGTCACCCCAGGCGATTGCGGAATATCGCCGCAAGCTGGCGGAATATCAGGAAGCCCGCGCCGCGTTCGAGCAGGAAGCCGGCGCCTATTGGGGCGCGATCACCGAAAAGCGGCGCGGCCGCAACGCCAAGCGGCGGGATCATCAACCGATCGATCTCGACGACTATGTGCTGACGCAGCCACCGGTCTATGCCGGGCCAAAGCGGCCGGTCAATCCGGCGCCGGAGCCCGAGCCCGAGCGTCCGCCGCGTGAGCACAAGGCTATACCCGTCGTTTCCGATTTGATGCAGGCGGCGGCTGCGCAATACCAGTTCAAGCCGCAACGGCCGGCCAATGAAATGGAGTTCAAGCGCGCTTATGCCCGCGTCGCGGCCGCGGCGGGGCTGACGCGCGAACAGGCGGTGCGGGTCTATTCGTTCGAGACCGGCGGCACCGGCAATTACGATGTGCAATCCGGTATCGAGCATGGCGGCACCCGCGCCATCTCCACCGCGATCGGTTACAACCAGCTCCTCACCACCAACAGCGTCGAACTGGTCGCCGAGCAGGGCCCGGAACTGCTGAAGGCGTTGACCGCCAAGGCCGCGGATTTGTCCGGCGCCGCGCGCAAGGCGATGGACTACAAGATCTCGGTGCTGAAGCGGATGGTGGCGCTGGCGCGATCGGTGCCGGACGACTGGTCGGCGCACGCCAGGATCGCCGATACGCAAGCGGGCTGGGCGATCCATTCGATGGTGCTGGACATCGATGTCGGCCCGCTGCTGCAGACCCACAAGCTCCTGACTTCGGTGATCTTCGCGCGCGCCAAGGGCTATAACCGCCCGCTCACCGCGGCCGAACTCGAGATGATGAACCTCACCGGCGACGGCACGGGTTTGGATATGGTAACGATGCCGCAGGCGATGCGCGAGCAGGTGCCGACCTCGAATTTCTTCCAGCGCAGCGGTTATGAACGAAATCCGGTGGCGATCCGCCACAACACGGTGGCCAAATTACTGGCCATTACCGACGCGCGGATGGACAGCAACAGTAATCTGCAAGGCGCGCGGGATCTGGCGGCGGCGTTTTAGACTAGTCAGGCGTCGTCCCGTCAGCTCCGAGTCGTCCCGGCCTTGCGCCGGGACCCATAACCCCTGGTACGGGACCCATAACCCCCGGTATTGATTGTTGCGAAAAGCATCTACTCCAGTGCCGAAACGAGGCGACACGGCGTATGGGTCCCCGCTTTCGCGGGTACGACGCGAGGTCGGAGTAATTTCCGCTCTCAGTTCGGGCCGAACATGAATTTGCCGTCGCCTTCAAGGTACGGCCCGGTCCGCATGTAAAGCTGTCCGTTCTGTCCGATGAAGAACAACGTGCCCTTCGGCACCTTCTTGGCGCCCTTCAACAGTCCGCCGGCGTTGTTGGTGCCCATCTTGTAGGAAAACGTCTTGCCTTCCTTGTCGTAGCCATAACCCATATCGGGGCTCAGCACCCAGGGCGTCGGCGCCGCGGCTTGCGCCAACGCGGCAGTTGCCAGCACGCTTAGCGCGGCAGCCATCAAAAGCGTCTTGGTTGATCGTCTTGTCGTTCTGCTCATCCTGCATCCTCCCAGCGACCGGCATTAAAGTCTTTTGAAAAGTCAGCTCGCCCCACTTTTTGAACAAATCACGAACGGCATTCGTCCGTCAATACGACCATAAGTCTCGCTACCTTAAGTTTTTTTCCGCGACTTTGTGATTTCCCGCCTCGCGCTTCGCGACTATCTTCCGGTTTCAGTCTAGAAGCCGTATTTGCAAAACAGGTCATAGGGATGATTCGGATGAACCTCGTGATGAAGATTTGCCTCGGCGTCGCATTGTGGCTTGTGGCGCTGGCCCCCGTCGCTCATGCCGATGATTTCGAGCTCAGCCACAACCAGCGGATTGCCTGCAGCCGGGGCCTGAGTGCGGGAAAACTCAACACCGCGACCTGCAAGTCCTACGCCTACATCTTCAACACCAAGACGTCGGAATATTTCCGCTGCACCGTCAGCCTGGCGCTGACGCGTGACAACAAGGAAGTGATCAACGTCCAGACCGACGGCGGTTGCGTCAAGAAGCCCCGCATCTTCGAAGCCGACTCGCATTATTCGTTCGACGCCACCGAGACCGAGGCGCCGAACACCAATTCGTTCTTCGGCCCCGGCGGCTATGCGATCTGGGCCGCCGATACCACCGCGCAGAAAGTTCGCGGTTGCATCACCATCAGCTCCGGCCTCGGCTCCGACATCTCGAAATGCCTCGACATGACGTTTCAGTGAGTAAGCCTTCGTTCCGAAGGACCGCTCATGCCCTTTGCCCGGAACCGGATGCCAGCAGCGGGCGCGATCGGGAAAATTTCTTGATCCCCATGGGTTTGCCGAACAGATAGCCTTGGACCAGATCGAAACCCAGGCCATGGGCCGTGACGAAATCGGCGCGGGTTTCGACGCCTTGGGCAAGCGCACGCGCGCCATTATCCTGGGCCAGCTCGATGATGCGACGGCATACCGACTGCTTCAGCCGGTCATCCGCGCTGCCGGTGATAAATTGGTGGTCGACCTTCAGCTCGACGAACGGGAAACTTCGAAGGCCCATCAGCGACGGCCACTCCGCGCCAACATTGTCGATCGAGATCGCGATGTTATGAAGGCGTAACTGTTTTGCGACATCGATCACGAGATCCAGATTGTCGATCACCTCGGCGCTGTTGATTTCGATCAGCAAGCCGCCAAATGCGGGATGGTCGGGCATGGCGTTGCACAGATTGCGCAATGCCTGCCGGTCGCCGAGAAATGAAACCGGCAGGTTGATCGAGAGATCAACCGGACCTTGCTGCTCCAGCAGATAGTGCCAATCGTCAACCGCTCGGCCGACCACAAACTCGGACAACGCGCGAAAATGCGGATCCTTGTCATCACGGATGAAGTAGGCTGGCGGAACTACGCCCCAGGCGGGATGTCGCATCCGCACCAGCGCCTCGGCCCCGCTGGGAACGAGGGTACGGACATTGATCTTTTGCTGATACCACAGTTCGAGCCAGCCGGCCTTCAGCGCCTCGGCCACGTCCACCGCCGGGCTCGGAGCCGGTTCGGCAGGTAGCAGGGTGGCGAGGCTGGCGCGCAAGGTCCCGGCGCTGAACGGTGTAGGCAGCGACGGTAGCATCGCAATACCGTACTCCTCGCCAATTTGCCGGACGGCCTTTACCATAATCAACTCGGGCTGGCCGATGACGAGAACTTTGCCGTTGAAATTTTTCCTGACCAGGATCTCGAGAATATTGCCGACCTCGATCCCATTGACAGACACGCCGAGGACGACGAGGTCGGGCTGGTGCGCGTCCAGCACGCCGGCCAACTCACCGGCCTGACTGCATTCGCTGGTTATGAAACCAAGATCCTCGAGCGCGTCGGAAAGGAAGGTCCGAAGGTGCTTTTTGCCGTCGGCAACGCAGGCCCGAGGCGTCACCTTTCGGTGCCCGAAACAAGCGGGCCTCACAATGTCGTTGGGATTGATGTTTTTCATGCTGCTCCCCTCTGCAGATCGGTTCGACAGCAGTCGTATATCCACGCGGCGGATCAATGATGGAGTTTTGTAGATCCGGCGATGATTGTCTGGGTAAGGTTAAATGCGCCAATAAAGCTAAAATTGTAATGACGGAGGCGAGTGAGGTCGCGACAGTGGCGTGGAAATAGCGAGGCATTCAAACGAATGCTGTCGCGCCAGGGGTTGTCCGCTATCGGGCAGGAGTTGCGCAGAGCATATCAGCGGTTGCGCTCGCGCGATGCACGGCGACTGGTGTCCGTTAATGACTGTGGTCGCTTGTCGGCTTCGTCATGACTGATGTCGTTTTCTGCATGACGCCGACTGCGGTCTTTCTCGTTCGACGCGATCGAGATGCCGAACACCAATTCGTTCGCCGGCCTTGGTCCCGGCATTCCAAAAAAAATGTCTCGGCGTGACATTCGGCGACCGGCGCGATAGCTCTGATGATCGCGCCGGCCTGAAGCGCCATAGGCGTCGTGCTCTAGCGACTCATGCGCGCCGACGCCGGATGGCCCGGCACCTTGAAGCGCTTGCCGGTGTCGGTAACCCTGGTGCCGTTGACTTTCAGGATGGAAAAATCCTGATCGAGATAATTGCCGACCAGGATGTATTTGCCGTCCGGCGTGAATTGCGCGGCTTCGGGCAGGCCGCCGACCTCGACATCCTGGGTTTTGGTCACCTTCTTGCCGTCGACCTTCAGAACCGAGACGCTGCCGTTCTTCTGGTAGAAGAACGCACTCTTCATGTTGGAGCCGCGCAGGATGACGGCGACCGCGAGATCGCCCTTCGGCGACACCGCCAGGCCTTCGGGGCCGTCACCGACCACCACCCGATCGATGATCCGCGGCGGGTTGGCCTCCAGATCGATCACGCTCGACGTATCGACGCTGCCGTCGGATGACCCGGCGCCGCCATTGTCGGAGGTCAGCGCGATCTTGCCATTCGGCGTCACCACCACATTATAAGGCCACTGGCCGGTCGGCAGGTCGACCTTGTTGTAGGTGACCTTGTCGCCGTTGACGTCGAGCATCGAGATCTTGTGCGCCGGGAAGCGCACCGCCAGCGCCCGCTTGCCATCCGGCGTGAACATCACATGGGCGACGCTGTCGGGCATCGCGATGGTATCGGTGACCTTGACGTCGGTGCCGTTGATCGAGAGCACGCTAACCGAATTATCGCCGCGGTTGGCGACCAGCGCCATCTTGCCGGATGGGCTGATGTTCAATCCTGACGGCTGCTTGCCGCCGGTAATGGTCGCGGCGAGCTTTGGCGGATTGGCCTTCAGGTCGATGACGTAGATCTTGTTGTCCGGGACCTGCTTCAGCGTGTCGCCGTCCTTGGTCACGTCGACCGAATCCGCCACCAGCGCGATCGATCCGGTCGGGTCGATATCGACATTGACGGGTGGTCCGACCACCGAATTCTTCAGCGGCAGGCTGGCGACGGTCTTCGGGCTCTCCGGATTGGCGAGATCGAGGATCAGAACGGAATCCTTGCCGTCCGCCGCGAGAATGGGCTTTCCATCGGCATCCCATAAGGTTTTCTCGTCGAGGCCGACGATCATGAACGGCTTGGCGTGAGCGAGCGTGAGGCTGGAACTGGCGAGCAGCATCGCCGCTCCCATGGAAATCAGAAATGTACGACTGGCAGGCATGTGACGTTCTCCCGGATAGAACCGGCCTCTGATGGGTCGGTTTCGCGCACCGCACCGTACGCGCTTGGCTGCCATGCTGCCAGCGCGAAGCTGGGCGAGAAAACTGCCGCGCCCCTACGTTTTAAGGTTTTCACGTTGCGCGCGGTCAGCGCCGTATCGCAAGCAATTTGTCGCAGCCGCGTTTTCGCCGATCGAATGGGTTGACCGCGCGATGTCGCCCGGCCAATTTCGCCCGCGGGTGGTTGGGGAGAATACCTACATGAGGTTGAATTTGATGGCCGCCGCGGTCACGGCGGTGGCGATATTGTCGGCGCCGGCCGCGCGGGCGGAGCAATTTGTCAACGTACTCACGGGCGGCACATCCGGCGTGTATTATCCGCTCGGCGTCGCGATTGGAAAGATCTACAGCGACAAGCTTCCGAATGTGAAGACCCAGGTGCAGGCCACCAAGGCGTCGGTGGAGAACCTGATCCTGCTGCAGCAGGGCCGCGGCGAGATCGCATTCGCGCTCGGTGACTCCGTGAAATCCGCCTGGGAGGGCGACGAAGAGGCGGGCTTCAAGTCCAAGCTGGACAAGTTACGCGTCATCGGCGCGATCTATCCGAACTACATCCAGATCGTCGCGACCGCCGATAGCGGGATCAAGACGCTGGCCGACCTCAAGGGCAAGAGCCTGTCGGTCGGCGCGCCGAAATCGGGCACCGAGCTGAACTCGCGTGCCATCCTTGCCGCCGCCGGTTTGAGCTACAAGGATCTCGGCAAGGTCGAATATCTGCCGTTCGCCGAATCCGTCGACCTGATGAAGAACCGCCAGCTGAACGCGACGCTGCAATCGGCCGGTCTCGGCGTGGCCTCGCTGAAGGATCTCTCGACCTCGACCGAGATCACCGTGGTGTCGGTGCCCAAGGAGGTCGTCGACAAGATCGGTCCGCCGTTCGTGTCGGTAAAGATCCCCGCCAACACCTATACCGGTCAGGACAAGGACGTTCCGACCGCCGCGGTGGTGAATTATCTGGTGACCAGCTCGGCTGTCCCCGACGATCTCGCCTATCAGATGACCAAACTAATTTTCGAAAACTTGCCGGAGCTGGCGAATTCGCACGTTGCCGGCAAGGAAATTAAGCTCGAGACCGCGGCGACCGGCAGCCCGATACCGCTGCACCCCGGCGCGATCAGGTACTACAAGGAAAAAGGCCTGATCAAGTAAACGCGGCTTTCACGCGCTGTCGGATCGCGCGCCGTATCTAAGATTTCGTATGGGCCGGCCGCACAATCGATTTGCATCGCCTGTGCAAGGCGGCGGCTATGTCAGCTCATGACATAGCACGGGCTGGTTGCAATGATTATAAGCGTCGCGGGGAAGCGACTTCGCGGGGCATGCGGATGATTGAGGCTGAGGGCGCCAAGAGGCCCGTTAAGGTTGAATTCGACAATTTCGAACATGGCTTCCCCGAGGGGTTTGGTCCGGGCGGCTGGGGACATCTGGCGTACGCGGTCGGCATCGCGTTCGCGGCCTTTCAACTGGTGATCGCGGCGTGGAACGTGCTGCCGAGCCAGGTGGTGCGCGGGGTTCATGTCGGCTTCCTGATCCTGATGACGTTCGGCCTGATCGGTAATTTCACCGCAAAGGGCAACGCCGGCCGTGCCGCGGGCTGGCTGATCGGTGTCGTCGGATTTTCGCTGGGGCTTTATCAGTGGATTTTTTATGCCGACCTGATCGCGCGTGACGGCGATCCGACCCGTCTCGACCTGGTGGTCGGAACCTTGCTGGCAATCCTGATCTTCGAGGGCACGCGGCGGCTGATGGGTCTCGCGCTGCCGCTGATGTGTGGCGCCTGCGTGCTCTACTGGTTCTTCGGCCAGCATCTGCCGTCGCCGTTCAACCATCGCGGTTATGATTTCGATCAGATCATCACGCATCTGTCGTACGGCACCGAAGGTTTTTACGGCGTCCCGATCTACGTCTCGGCGACCTATATCTTTCTGTTCATCCTGTTCGGCTCGTTCCTGGAGCGCGCCGGGATGATCAAATTGTTCACCGACGTATCGCTCGGCCTGTTCGGCGGCACCCGCGGTGGCCCGGCCAAGGTTGCGGTGTTCGCTTCGGGCATGATGGGAACGATCTCGGGCTCCGGCGTCGCCAATGTCGTGACGGTCGGCCAGTTCACGATCCCGCTGATGATCCGGTTCGGCTACCGCCGCGCCTTTGCCGGCGGCGTCGAGGCCACCGCCTCGATGGGTGGGCAGATCATGCCGCCGGTGATGGGCGCGGTCGCCTTCATCATGGCCGAGACGCTGGGCGTCGATTATTCCGTGATCGTCAAGGCCGCGGTAATCCCCGCGATCCTGTATTTCGCCTCCGCGTTCTGGATGGTGCATCTGGAAGCCGGCAAGCGCGGTCTGGTCGGCATGAAGCGCTCCGAGATTCCGAGCGCCTTGCAGGCATTGGTGGCGCGCTGGTACCTGGTGTTGCCGCTGGCGGCGCTGGTCTACATGCTGTTCGAAGGTTTTACGCCACTCTATGCCGGCAGCATCGGCCTCGCGCTGACGGTGACATTGATCCTCGGCGCCAGCATCACGCTCGGCTTTTCCGGCGGTGTGGTGCGAAGTGTTTTCTGGGTCGGCCTTGCGCTGGTGTTCGCCGCGGTTTCGCGTAACGGTCTCGATATCGGCGCGGTCGCCGGCATTGTCGGCGGCCTGGTGCTGATTGCTGCGATCACGCGCGGGGGCCGGGCAACGCTGGCGGCGTGCCGCGATTCGCTGGCCGACAGCGCCAAATCGGCACTCACCGTCGGGATGGCCTGCGCCATCGTCGGCAGCATTATCGGCATGATGACACAGACCGGCGTCGGCACCATCTTCGGCAGCTGGATCATCGGCCTCGGCGCCAAGAGCCTGTTTCTGGCGCTGGTCATGACCATGCTGCTCTCGATCCTGCTCGGCACCGGCATCCCGACCATCCCGACCTACATCATCACCGCGGCGCTGGCGGCGCCGGCGCTCGCCAAGCTCGGCGTGGCGTTGATCGTCAGCCACATGTTCGCGTTCTACTACGGCATCATGGCGGACCTCTCGCCACCGGTGGCGCTGGCGGCGTTGGCGGCGGCACCGATCGCCAGGGAAAGCCCTGACAAGATCGGCTGGGAAGCGATGCGCATCGCGCTCGCCGGCTATGTGATCCCATTCATCTTCGTGTATTCGCCCTCGCTGATGCTGCAGCCCGGCGATCCCATGACAGCTCAGCTCGGGTTCTACGGCGCAGTGGCGTTCGCGACCTTCAAGGCACTGGTGGCGATCGGCCTGTTCGGCATGGTCGCGATCGGCTTCCTGTTGACACGGATGACATGGCTCGAACGGGTCGCGGCGTTCCTCGCCGCGCTTTGCCTGCTTGGCGACTTCCGCTTCAGCGATACCGCCGGCTTGGTATTGACCGCACTTTGCGTGCTCTGGCAGTGGCGGCAACGTCGACGCAACGCGGTGGCCGCGGCTTGAGCCTTTGCCTGACCTCGCTCGGCGTCGTGAAGACGCTGTCGGTCGCGGCATTCACGCTGGCGTGGACCCATTCGGTCGAGAAGATCGACTGGCAGGAAGACTGGCGCATCACCCCGCGGGGGCTGGAACTGGTGCAGGCGCGGGTCAAAGGCTCCGGCGCCGGCATGGAGCCGCCGCCCGAAGCGCGGCTGATCGACGGATGGTTTCAATGGCAGCCAAACCGCGCACCGATGCCGGAAGTCGTGCTGGGCAATTCCGGCGCCGCCGGGGAATGGCGGCTATGCCATGACGGCGGTTGCCAGACACTGTCGGAGATTTTCGAACATCCTGTTGGTGCTAATGTCACGACCATGAGCGCTTGCGTTGAGCCGTGGCCCGGATGAGCGTAGCGATATCCGGGAAACTCGCCCCGGATATCGCGGAGCTCGTCCGGGCTACAATAAGAAACAATGTCAGAAGGAAAACGACCGATGGAACGGCTCAAGGGTAAGACAGCGATGGTGGTCGGCGCCGGTTCGATCGGGCCGGGCTGGGGCAATGGCAAGGCCACCGCGGTGACCTTTGCGCGCCAGGGCGCGCAGGTGTTTTGCGTCGATCGCAACGGCGCGGCCGCGGAGGAGACCGTAGGGATCATCAATGGCGAGGGCGGCAAGGCCGCAGCGTTTACCGCCGATGTCTCCCGTGCCGCCGATGTCGAAGCGATGGTTGCGGCCTGCCTCAAGACTTTTGGCCGGATCGACGTGCTCGACAACAATGTCGGCATCGCCTCGATGGGATCGGTGGTCTCGGTCGGGGAAGACGAATGGGATCGCGTGTTCGCGATCAACCTCAAGAGCGCGTATCTGGCGATGAAGCACGTCATTCCCGTGATGGTGAAACAGGGCGGTGGCTCGATCATCAACATCTCGTCGATCGCCTCGATCCGCCACCTCGGCATTTCCTATGTCACCTATGCCACTACCAAGGCGGCGATGAACCAGATGACGCGCACCACGGCAGTCGAATATGCACCGCAGCACATCCGGGTGAACGCGATCCTGCCTGGCCTGATGAAAACGCCGATGGTCGAACACTCCGCGGGATTAGCCGCAAGCTACGCCGCCGGCGATGTCGAGGCGATGTGGCGCGCGCGCGACGCGCAGGTGCCGATGGGCCATATGGGCGACGCCTGGGACGTCGCCAACGCGGCGCTGTTCCTCGCCTCCGACGAATCGAAATATGTCACCGGGCTGGAATTAATTGTCGATGGCGGCATCACGCTGAAGGTGAGCTGATCCGTCGCGCTGGATGGCGCGGCCGCGATTTGCTAGAGCCAGCGGATGCAATCTCCTCCAGCGGCCTCGATCCGGAACGCCATGTTCGCCGCCATGCTGTGGGCCATGCTGCCGCAAGGCGCCAATGCGACCGGCGCCGAGCCGGCCACGGTGCCGCAGATCGATGCGGCCCCATGCTTCGCAGCGGCGGTGGCCAATGAAGACGACAAGATCGTCGTGGCGTGCGGCCCCCTGATCGACAACGAAAAAACCGTCAAGGCCGACCGCATCAAGGCCTTGATCGCGCGGGCCGGAGCTTACGACCGCAAGGACATGATTGACCGCGCCATCGACGACTACACCGTCGTGCTGCGGCTCGATTCGACACTGGCCGATATCTACAACGCGCGCGGCGAACTCTGGCGCAAGAAGGGCGACCGGCCCAGGGCGTTGCAGGATTTCGGCGCCGCGCTCAAGCTGAACCCGGATCTGCCGGCCGCCAGGAGCAATTACAAATTGCTGGCCCAGGAGCTCGAGCGCCTTGGGGCGCTGCTGGCGGTCAACGACAAGCCAAGTTTCAACTGTGCCACCGCCCGTCGTCCGGTGGAGAAGGCGATCTGCGCCAATCCTGAACTGGCTAATCTCGACCGCGAGATCAACGCGGTGAATACCCGCGTGGTTCGCGACGCCAGCCGCGGCAATCCGCGCGGCGGCCGCACCCTGCAGCGCGAGCAGGACGATTTCATCATCAGGCGCAATGCCGACTTCGGCCGGCCGGATTACGATCTCCTGAAGGTCATGCGGGAGCGGCTGGACCATCTGCTGGCGATCGGACGTTAGCGAGGCCGCCCCTCGTTAGCCGACCGAACCATCCGATTCGAACCTCCGGGGTGGCTGCTGCGACACAGCAACGAGAGCATAATCCGGAAAAGTGGGAACCGGTTTTCCGATAAGATTATGCTCAAACGGAAAAGAGACCATCGCGGTATCGCGGGTCGAAGCACGCCAAGATTCTCAAAGAAGCGGATGATGCGATCACGTTTGACCTTTGCCGCTACGGCGGTGCTTGCGATAGCCGTCTTTACCTCCGCGGGCGCCCGCGCGCAGGGAGCCGCCGAGCCGCCAGCCATCTGCAAGGCGCTCACCGTCGCCCCACCTGCGAAGCTGATCGCTAGCTGCACGGGGGTGATTGAAAACCCGGCAACACCGGACGCCGATCGTCTCGATGCCGTGATTACCCGTGCGCTCGCATTGGGCAGCAGCGGCCAGAACGCCAAGGCGCTGGCCGAACTCGACCGTGTCATTGCCAGCGATCCGCATCGCGCCCGTGCGTTCCGCGCCCGCGGCGAAATCTTCCGCGTGGCCGGCAACACCGGCGCCGCGTTTGAAGCATTCAACGAAGCCATCAGGCTGGAGCCCGACAATGCCAACGGCTATGAAAGCCGCGGCAACACCTTCAACAATGCGGGCAAGTATGACCGTGCCATTGAGGATTATAACGAGGCGCTGCGGTTGAAGCCCGATTTCGCGCAAGCCTTTTCGGACCGTGGCGCCGCTTGGTATTTCAAAGGCGAATACCAGAAGGCGATCGCCGATTACGATCAGGCGATTCGCCTGGAGCCCAACAACGCGCGCGCCTACACCAATCGCGGCTCGGCCTACCGCAAGATCGGCCGCACCGATCGGGCGCTTGACGATGATACGTCGGCGATCAGGATCGATCCCACGCAGCCGGAATTTTTTGACAATCGTGGTCTGCACCTCGCCGCCAATGGCGACTATGCAGGCGCCATCGCCGATTACAATGAAGCGATCAAAATACGCCCGGAGCCGAAGTTTCTGGCCAATCGCGGCGACGCCTATCAGGCCGGCAAGGACTACGACCGGGCGATTGCGGATTATGATGCGGCGTTGAAGCTGGATCCCAAATTCCAGCGTGCCTACAACAACCGCGGCGCGGCCTGGCGAGGCAAGGGCGATCGCTCGCGTGCGTTGTCGGATTACGCCGAGGCGGTCCGCCTCGATCCTTCCGACAAGACCGCCGCCTCCAATCACCAGGAGATTGCCCAGGAGGTCGAGCGGCTCGGCGCACTGACTTCGGGCAAGAATCTTCCGAGCTTTAATTGCGCGACGGCGAAGCGGCCGGTGGAAAGGGCGATCTGTGCCGATCCCGGCCTTGCCCAACTCGACCGCAACATCAACGACGTGTTTCTGCGGGCAATCGCCAGCGCGGAAAGCGACAGCCATCGCGCCGCGCTGGCGCTGACCCGGCAACAGCGCGACTTCATCGACCAGCGCAATGCCTCTTTCGGCCGTCGCGGCTACGATCTGCGCCAGGCGATGGAGGAGCGGCTGGACCGCCTCAACACGAGCGCCCGGCAGTAAGGCTTAGCCGAACGTCCCTGCTGTTCCGGCTTGATCTGGCTCTGCTTCCCGTCACAATAGCGTCAAGGACGTTGCGGGAGAAGCGCCATGAACATTCAGGACAACAGCCGGTATCACGAGGTTCATGCCCGTTCGCTGCGAGACCCCGAGGGCTTTTGGGGCGAGGCGGCGCGCGAGATCGACTGGATCGAGCCGGCGAAGAAAATCTTCGATCCTTCACTGGGACTATACGGCCGCTGGTTTGCGGGCGCTGTGGTCAACACCTGCTACAACGCGCTCGACCGCCAGGTCGCCGCCGGCCGCGCCGACCAACTGGCGCTGATTCATGACTCGCCGCTGGGCGGCGGCGTCACCAAATTTACCTACGCGCAGCTGCTGCATGAAGTGAAAACGCTCGCCGCAATCATGCAGGATTTCGGCGTCGCCAAGGGCGACCGTGTTATTCTCTATATGCCGATGGTGCCGGAGGCCGTGGTCGCGATGCTGGCCTGCGCGCGGATCGGTGCGGTGCACAGCGTGGTGTTCGGCGGGTTCGCCGCGAAAGAACTCGCCACCCGGATCGAGGACGCCAAACCAAAACTGATCCTGTCGGCAAGCTGCGGGCTCGAGCCCGGCCGCATCGTGCAATACAAGCCGCTGCTCGACGAGGCGATCCGGCTTTCCAGTGTCAAGCCCGAGGCCTGCATCATCCTGCAGCGGCCGAAGCAAGGCTGTGAACCGACCTCCGGCCGCGATCATGATTGGGCCGGGTTGCGAGCGGCGGCCATCGCGGCAAAAAAATCCGCCGATTGCGTGCCGGTGCTGGCGACCGATCCGCTCTACATCCTCTATACGTCGGGCACCACCGGCAAGCCGAAGGGCGTGGTGCGCGACAATGGCGGGCATCTGGTCGCGCTGAAATGGTCGATGTTCAATCTCTACGGCGTCAAGCCCGGCGAAGTCTGGTGGTGCGGCTCCGACATCGGCTGGGTGGTCGGCCACAGCTACATCATCTATGCGCCGCTGTTTCATGGCGCGACCTCGATCATGTACGAGGGCAAGCCGATCGGTACGCCCGATGCGGGGGCGTTCTGGCGGGTGATTTCCGAACACAAGGCCGTTGCCTTCTTCACCGCCCCGACCGCGTTCCGCGCCATCCGCAAGGAAGATCCCACCGGAGAATTCATCCGCCAGTACGATCTGTCCAAATTCCGCACGCTGTTTCTCGCCGGCGAGCGGGCCGATCCGCCCACGGTGGAATGGGCCGAGCAGCAATTGAAGGTGCCGGTGATCGATCATTGGTGGCAGACCGAAACCGGCTGGTGCATCGCCGGCAATCCGATCGGCCTCGGCCAGTTGCCGGTCAAGCACGGCTCGCCGACGGTGCCGATGCCGGGCTACCAGGTCGACGTGGTGGACGAAGCGTCGAAGCCGTTGCCTGCGGGCACCATGGGCTCGATCGTGATCAAGCTGCCGTTGCCGCCGGCCTGCCTGCCGACCTTGTGGGAACAGGATGAGCGCTGCAAGGAAGCTTATTTCAACGAATTCCCCGGCTATTACAAAACTTCCGATGCCGGCTACAAGGATGAAGACGGCTATGTCTTTGTGATGGGCCGCACCGACGACATCATCAATGTCGCCGGCCACCGGCTCTCCACCGGCGGCATGGAGGAGATTCTCGCCTCCCATCCCGACGTCGCCGAATGCGCGGTGCTCGGCATCAAGGATTCGATCAAGGGCGAGGTGCCCTGCGGCTTCCTGGTGCTGAAAGCCGGCGTCACTCACTCGCAGGCGGAAGTCGAGAAGGATGTGGTGGCGCTGGTGCGGGAAAAGCTCGGGCCCGTCGCAGCGTTCAAACTAGCGATCGCGGTGGGCCGGCTGCCGAAGACCCGCTCGGGCAAGATCCTGCGCGGCACCATCAAGAAGATCGCCGATGGCGACCCCTGGACAATGCCGGCAACCATCGAGGATCCCAAGGTGCTGGATGAGATCGGCGAGGCGCTGAAGGGCAGGGTGTAATTTCGATCGTCATTCCGGGGCGATGCGAAGCATCGAACCCGGAATCTTGCGCAATAACCGCCGGATTCCGGGTCTGGGCAAGCGCACACCCCGGAATGACCGTAAGGACTTACAAACTCCTCAATTCCGGTTAAACAAAGCTTCTCGCGAAAACGGAACTTTTGCATGCGATTGAATATTTCAGCACATCTCATTGCGCTGGCGCTGCTGGCGCCGATGCTCGGCGGCTGCTTCGAGCGGGGACAGCCGACCATGACTTACGCCGATGGCGACGACGACGATGCATTCTGCCGCGCCAATAATGTCAAACAGGGCTCGCCGGAATATATCGCCTGCCGCAAGGACCGTGACGTTCAGCGCAACAACGCCAACGCGCGCGCCGATCGCCGCCAGCGTGATCTCGGCGAGTACATGCTGAATCATCCGGACCATCCGTAACGGGCCGGGCGTTCAGCTCACTATGCCAGAGCATGATGACGAAACAGGAATGCCGCTCCCCCAAGCAGCAGCGCGAGTCGTAAAGAGATTCCTGCCGTAGAGATGCGCCCTCCGTGCGCGCGCACTTGCCATCGTTCTCCCGGTGAAAACAATCCGTATCGTTACGGGTCGGTGCGCCATGGCGGACCAGGCGGCGAGGCTCTCCCAACAGAATTTGCCACATCTTCCCTTCTGGATTAGATATCTGCGGTCAGTAATTCCAGCAGGATGCGTGCAGCAATGGATTCCACCCAGGCAACAAAGCCAATTCGTTTTGTTTCCGGGGAGATTCTGATCCGTGCCTGCTTCCATCACCATTTCCAATCTTTCATGGTCGACGCCTGACGGCCGAACCCTTTTTTCCAACCTTGACCTGAGTTTCGGCGCGGAGCGGGCGGGCCTTGTCGGCCGAAATGGCGTTGGCAAATCCACGCTTCTCAAGCTCATATCCGGCGATCTGACCTCCCAGTCAGGAAAAGTGTCCGTCAACGGCAATCTGGGAATCCTTCATCAGGCCGTAGAGATGAGTCCGGATCGAACGATCGCCGACCTGCTTGGTGCGACCGAGGATCTGGCCGTTCTTCGCCGGGCCGAGGCTGGTGAAGCCACCGGCGAGGAGCTTGCAGTCGTAGACTGGGCGCTTGAAGCCCGCATTGCTGTTGCCCTTGCACGTGTCGGATTGAATACGGAACACGAGAACTCCTCTGGCTGCGCTGTCTGGCGGGCAACGCACGCGAGCCAGTCTTGCAGCCTTCGTTTTTTCGGAGCCTGATTTCCTCGTGCTGGATGAGCCGACCAACAACCTCGATCGCAATGGCCGCCGGGCAGTGATCGACCTGCTGGCCGGGTGGCGAGCGGGCGCGATCGTCGTGAGCCATGATCGGGAGCTGCTCGAAACAATGGATACCATTGTCGAACTGACCTCGCTCGGTGCCACGCGCTATGGCGGCAACTGGAGTCACTATCGCGAACGCAAGGCGCTCGAACTCGTGGCGGCGCAGCACGACGTCGCGGACGCACAGCGACGCGTCGCCGAAGTCGCACGCGGCGCACAGGCGAGGGCCGAACGGCAGGCACGCAGGGATCGAGCGGGCCGAAGCAAGAGCGCCAAGGGCGGCATGCCGCGCATTGCTCTTGGAGGTCTAAAGGAGAAAAGCGAGGGCACGAGCGGCGAGAACGCCCGTCTGGCAGAACGCCGGCGAACGCAAGCGATCGAAGCCGCGGCCGCGGCTCGCGAACGCATCGAAATCCTCCAACCTCTGTCGGTTGTTATTCCCTCAACGGGGCTTTCGGCCAACAAGACGGTCTTGAAGGTCGACGCAGTGACTGCCGGCTACGAACCCGACCGGCCAATTATTCGCGACCTGTCTTTTGCGGTCACCGGGCCGGAGCGCCTTGCCGTTACCGGTCCCAATGGCTGCGGCAAGACGACATTGCTGGCGATCATCACCGGCAAGCTGCAGCCCTGGAGCGGAGCCGTTCGGATCATGGTCGACTACGCCATGCTCGACCAGCGGGTGAGCCTTCTCGATCCCTCGATCTCGATCCGCGACAATTTTCGGCGGATCAACCCGCAGGCGAACGAGAATGCCTGCCGGGCGGCTTTGGGCCGCTTCATGTTCCGCGCCGACGCAGCGCTTCAGGTTGTTTCGACGCTCAGTGGCGGTCAATTGCTGCGTGCAGGTCTGGCCTGCGTGCTGGCGGGATCAACGCCGCCTTCTCTTCTGATCCTTGATGAGCCGACCAATCATTTGGACATCGACTCCATCGAAGCTGTCGAAGCCGGCCTACGCGCCTATGACGGCGCGCTGTTGATCGTCAGCCACGATGAGGCATTCCTGGAAAATATCGGGACTTCGCGGAGCCTCGAATTATCACCGGCAAAACCGGATTGAAGAAGCCAGTCAGGCTTCCCTCCATTACCGGCTTTGACCCCGACACGGCCAATCTCGACCATGTATAAGGCCAAGACCCCAGGCGTTCGCCAGCCACAACGGAATCGCTTCCTCTTGAGGCCCGTAGCGTATTACCGGCACTACCGGCCCGCCGCATGGATCGACCCGGTCGTCCTCAGGGCGATAACGATATCGCGGAACAAGATAGTAATCCCAGTAAGGAATTGTCCTTACCACGGGCACCCTGATGAGAGGCCTTTCCCGTTGTTGACGAACGACTTTGGCGTTCTGCGCATGCGCTGCGACGCTAAGTGTCCCCGGGTTACACAGCACCAGGGCCGTTCCGACAGCGAACGCTGCGGTCATTATCCTCATGCCTTGGCCTCCTTGCCACACAGCCTGGACCCAACGCGGACATCCGCCGACGTTCGACGTCGCGCCGCCGTTGGCGGGTATATCGGACATCAAAGGCATCCGATCCGCAATGACGTTTTGCACCGCCCGGTCCCTTTTCGGACTCAAAATTGCCTCCGACTCAATCGACGCTGTTCATGGAGAAAGGCGGTGGGCGTGTCGTAATTTGGGAGTTTGCCATGAGTATCGGGACGCTTAATAAGCGAAACCTCCTGCTTCGGGCTGCCGGCAATGTTCGGCCGTCGCCACATGGGGGTGATGACGAATTCTTCGATGTTCTTGCGCCCGCGTTACAAGAAGTTGCCGAACCTCAAAGAGACGAATCTCCACATCAGGAAAGCTACGACCTTCTGCTGCTGCTTGAGGAGAACGCGCGGCTTCGAAAGCTTACGGTTCAGCTATCGAACCTTCTCGGAGACCTCCCTCCCTTCTCATTTCCGTCGACGACGACAGGCGAGCGGATGAGGCCGTCAGCTGATCGCCCGCTCCAGAGACGAGCACGCAGCGGCTGAGCCCAGACAACCGCTTGTATTTGTCGGTAACGCCTCTCACTCGAGCGGCGAGTTCAAGTGCGGCTTTCAGTCCCAGGTCGGGCCAGGCTTCATGGCGCCGAGCCGAATATGCATGATATCCGCATTCATTGATGGGGCGTGGGCCTCTCAATGGAAGCGCGTGCCGCAATTTTTTATTACGGTCTTGCGTGAGTCATACTGACGTTTCTCAGGAGCCACTCATGGCGACAGGGGCGGATACGAGCCTCCACGAGATTCACCCGGACGGAGTTTGCAACCGCCCGATCAGGCCATGACAATTCTCCAAGTTCCGTCACTCCACCAAGGTGGGGCCGCCCAGTCAGGGCGCGTGATCCACTTCGAAAATGCCTTGATCTAGATCAATCCGGAAGTGTGCCGCTCCGTTTCTGTGCGCTTCAGAATCTGTAAGGAGCCATTGCCGAAAAACGTCCCAGCAAGCCACGTCGCCTTCAGGTGGATCAAAAAGAAGAGGATCGCGTCATGAGCAGCGACAAGAATCCGAAAAACCCTGAGACCAGCGCCGACCCGACCAACGCAGGATTGAAACGCCGTGATCTGCTGTTGAGCGGCAGTTCTCTTGTCGCGGCCTCGGCGCTTTCGTCCATTGGACTGACAAGCCCGGCGCATGCGCAGCAACAACCAGCCGGGCCGGCGCCCGCAGGTCAGCGACCGAACATCGTCTTTATCATGGGCGATGATATCGGCTGGTTCAACATCGGCGCCTACCACCAGGGCATCATGGCCAGCCGGACGCCGAACCTCGACAAACTCGCCGCGGAAGGCATGCGCTTCACCGACTACTACGCCGAGGCGAGCTGCACGGCGGGGCGCGCCAACTTCATCACCGGCGAGTTGCCGATCCGCACCGGCCTTACGACGGTCGGCCAGGCTGGGTCCTCCATAGGCATGCCGGCGCAAGCGCCGACGATCGCGACCGCGCTGAAATCCATGGGGTACGCCACGGGACAGTTCGGCAAGAACCATCTCGGCGACCTCAACGAGTTCCTGCCGACCGTGCACGGCTTCGACGAATTCTACGGCTATCTTTACCACCTCGACGCCATGGAAGACCCGGCCCACCGCAACTATCCGCAAGCGCTGTTGGCCACCGTCGGTCCGCGCAACATGGTTCATTCATGGGCCACCGATCGGGACGACCCGACGGTGCAGCCCCGTTGGGGCAAGATCGGCAAGCAGCGGATCGAGGACGCCGGAACGCTTTATCCAAAGCGGATGGAGACGGTTGACGACGAGATACTGCAAAACACTTTCGCCTTCATCGACAAGGCCAAGCGAGACAACAAACCGTTTTTCGTCTGGCTCAACCCAACGCGCATGCATGTCATCACTCACCTCTCCGAGAAATACGAGAACATGCGCAACTCCGAAAACGGTTGGTCGGTTTCCGAGGGCGGGTTCGCCCAGCTTGACGATATCGTCGGCGCCGTCATGAAGAAGCTCAAGGACGAGGGCTTCGACGACAACACGATCGTCGCGTTCACAACCGACAACGGTGCCGAGAACTTCACCTGGCCGGATGGTGGACAGACGCCATTTGCGGGCGGCAAGGGAACGGCTCTGGAAGGCGGCTTCCGGGTGCCCTGCATGATCCGCTGGCCGGGCAAAGTACCGGCGGGAAAGGTCGAAAACGGCATCATGTCCGGACTCGACTGGTTCCCGACCTTGGTCGCCGCCGCCGGCAATCCAAATATCGCCGATGAGTTGAGGAAGGGAAAGCAGCTCGGCGAACAGACCTACAAGGTCTATCTCGACGGCTACAACCAGATGGACCTGATTACCGGAAAAGGCCCGTCCGCCCGCCACTCGATCTTCTATTTCACCGAGGGCACATTAAGCGCGGTGCGCATCGACGACTTCAAATATCGCTTCACCGATCAGCCGGGCGGCTGGTTGGGCGGCACGGTCAAGGTTGATTGGCCGATCCTCACCAATCTCCGCCTTGATCCCTTCGAACGCACGAATTTGCCCAACGGCGATAAGGGGTCGTTGGCATTTTATAACTGGTTTGCTTTCGAGTTCTGGCGATTCCAGTTCGTGCAGCAGGAGGTGGGCAAGCTCGCCCAAACCGCGATCGAGTTTCCACCGATGCAGAAGGGGGCGAGCTTCAACCTGGAAGCCGTCAAGGAACAGATCGAGAAGGCCATGCAGTCGCACGCTGGCAGGTAAGAAATGCGGTGAGCGGGCGCCCCAAGCGCGGGGCGCCCATCTGACAAGCTTGATGTCGCGACCGGGCGACGATCGAAGCGCATTTCCGCTGTTGGCCACAAAAGCGAAGTGCCAGGAATGCCCGCTGGTCCGACGGCCCATCCTTCGACTTACGACAATTTATTCGGATTGTTGCTTCGCGATCACAGCATTTGTCTCCATCAGGAATACCCTTCACGGGCTAATGCAATTCACGGAGGTAGTGCAATCCGGCCTCGGCCGTACGAACAGCGAGGAGGGGGAGATGTCGGCGAAATCCTGGTGGAGCTTAGTCTTGACTGGAGCGGTCGCGGTGCTCGGCAGCCTCATCGGAGGCAATACACCCGGCATCGCGGCGTCCGACAACGACCCAAGAACCTACGCGGGAGATTATCAGGGCGGGTCGCTTCCGATCGGGACCTTGATTGCGTTCCAATACGGGAGCTTTGCCCATTCCGACGCTTTCGTCGATCCCACCGGCCGCACGCTGCCGGACTCGCACGCCAATACGTGGGTGGAGTTTACGCGCGTAACGTATTTTGCCGAGGTCGCCAACCATCCCTTCGTGATCGAAGCGGACCTGCCATTTGCGACGTTGACGGATGTGAACATCCCCGGCACCAACAACAGTGTTGCCGGGGGACTCGTCGACCCTGTGTTCCACCTGACCTATTTCTTCATCTCCGACGCGAAGGTGCAGCGCTGGTTCGGCTTCACGAATTTTATCTGGCTGCCGCTCGGGCGCAGCTTCGACAACCGAAGTGCGGTCAATGTTTCCACACCGGGGCAACTCACCGACACCCCTCAGTTCGGTTACACCGAGGGACTTGGAAAGATTTCGCCAAGTCTTAATGGGCTGTTTTTCGATCTGATCGCCAATGCGTCGTTCCACACCAATGGCAACAGCCCTCTTGAGGTGGTCAATCCGGCCGGCGCCCCGCTCCCCGGAATCCTGAGATACGATGCGTTGACGCAAAAGCCGTCCTACGACGTCAAGGCGTTCCTGCGCTATAATCCGAACACGTTTCTTTTTGCCGCCGTTGGCATCGAGAAGTCTTGGGGCGGCGATCAAATCGCCACGAACGGCATATTTGTGCCCACCGGACTACCGGTCGGGATACCTCAGCCTAATATGTCGCTCGGCCGAGATGACTTCTTGAGGGGCCATTTCCAATTTCAAATCCCGCTCGCTCAGGATTTTACGATAGCCGGTGACGTGTTTCACGATTTCCAGGCAGTCGGCGGGTTCAAGGAGAACATCGGCGCCGAAGTTCGCCTGGCCAAATTCTTTTTTCCGCCGTCGCGCCCGAACTAAAAAAGACGGTGCCCCGGGATCGATCGAGATCTCCTCGGGGCACCGATTTCAAGCAAGCGCCCGAACCAGCCGCAATGCCATGATCAAGGCACCTACGGACAGCGCCACCGACGCGACCATGTAGGCGGATGACGCCCATGTCTGCCCGCGTTCAATCAAATAATAGGCGTCCAGAGAGAATGTGGAGAACGTCGTGTAACCACCACAGATGCCAACCGTCAGGAATATCCGTGCGGCTTGCGACAAATCCCATTTGACCGCGAACAACTCAACGAACGCGCCAATCAAAAATGAGCCGGTCATGTTGATGATGAGCGTGCCCCAGGGAAAGCTCGTTCCAAACAGCTTCGCGGATCCGATGCCGACCAGATATCGCGCGACAGATCCAAGCGCGCCGCCGGCCGCTACAGCAAGAATGAATTGAGGGGTCATTTGCTCGTGCTCCAACCTGCGCTCTCGCGCATCGTAGGAGTCATCAGCCAACACGGCGGTTATCGGGGAACCCCATCCCGATCGTAATACGGATATTTACGTTTAACAGTCTGCTTCGACAAGTCCTCGAACCTTCGCCCCGGTCCACCGCTGCCCTAAAATCATGGCCCCAAACTGAATTTTCTGGTACGCTGAGTTCGTTCCCGCGCAGCTTTCAGGCCGGGGGAAACCATGCTTCTCTTTGGACGTAGCCGTTCGAGACGAGGTCTTGCGTCAGCTCTGATCGGAGAGGTCGCAGCCGTGATAGAAGGTATTGAAGGGTTCGAAGAAGTTCGGAAGCTCGAGGACATGGAAATCGGGGCCGAGGAACATCTTGACGAACTCGACGCCTTCGCACTGCCAAAGTTCGCAATTTACGAATCCAATGCGGACCGGCTCGATTTATTCGATGCAACCATTCAGCGACGGATTGCCTATTTTTACACGTCGGCCGGAAGCCTTGCCGGGCATCTGCACGCGCTCGCGTCCACTAAAAAGCAACCGGCTGAGTTTCGCAAAAGGCACGCGATCGATGCGCAAGAGGAAATCAACAGGCTTTTGGAACTGAGCGACGACCTGCTGCGTGATCTGCGAAGGCTTGTATCCAAAAAGCACGCCATGACGATATCCCGGGCTTGACGACGCTTTGAGCTTGCCCCGGCTCATTTCCCGGCTACAATTCAGGACTACTTGGGGATGGAGTTCCCCGTAACCGCCGATGAGGCTGATGACTCCTACCGGACGCTTGGCGTCGGTAGGAGCTTGCCCGGTTCCCACGACATCAAGCAGTAAAATTGCCCGTGCGGCTGAACAGGCCGCGCAGACGGTTTATGCGTGGTCAACTGAGGAGCCTTGCGTGCGCGCACTGCTGACAAGTCATGGCTTCACGATTTCCGTTTTCGTCGCAGTCGCTGTCACGACGACATATGCATGCGTGTTCGATGCATCAGAAGAGGTCGTCGCAAGCCTGCTGGTCCTGGGCGTTCTGACCGCAGTGGCCGAACACGTCTTTGGTTCAAGTTCTGAGCGCAAGCCGTGAGCACCATGGCAGGAATTCAACGCATATCGAGAAACGCAAGTGACTACGCGCAGGAGATTTCCTGATGACTGGAGTTTGGGCGCTTGCGGCGTTGTGGTTGGGTCTCGCCCTGATAGCGAGTCTGCTCTCGATCTGGCTCCGGATTTCCACGGCGCTGTCCGAAATCGTTGTTGGGACGATCGCCCAACTCATTATCGGCGCAGCGATCGGTTCGGCCCTGCTGGGCACAGACGAGTCGTGGGTCAAGTTTCTCTCCGGCATCGGCGCAATCGTTCTGACCTTCCTTGCTGGAGCCGAACTCGATCCAGTGGTTTTCAAACTGAAATGGAAAGAAGCTGTTGCGGTAGGTTTAGCGAGCTTCTTGCTTCCGTTTGTGGGCTGCGCAGCGGCGGCCCATTATTTGCTCGGTTGGGAAGTGATGCCGAGTTTGCTTGCCGGCGTTGCGATGTCGACGACTTCCGTCGCTGTCGTGTACGCGGTGATGATCGAGTTCGGGTTCAATACGACGGAGTACGGAAAGACGATACTGGCGGCGTGTTTCGTGACCGACCTTGGGACTGTCGTCGCGCTGGGTCTGATCTTCGCGCCGTTCACGATGAAAACCCTCGTCTTCCTAGGCGCCGGCGCGGTGGTCTTCAGTATTCTGCCGTGGCTCACGCCGCGTTTCTTCCGGCTGTACGGAGGTCGGCCCTCGGAACTCGAGACCAGGTTTCTGCTGTTTTGCCTGCTGGGAATGGGCGCGTTAGCGACCTGGGCCGACAGCGAAGCCGTGCTTCCTGCTTATCTCATCGGGATGGTGCTTGCCGGAACCATCGGAAAGGATCACGCGCTTGTGCGGCGATTGCGTACACTGACGTTCGGGTTGTTGACACCGTTCTATTTTATTCGCGCTGGCTCGTTCGTTTCCATACCCGCCCTTGTCGCCGCGCCTGCCGCCTTCATCTTGTTTCTGGTGGTCAAGATTGCCACGAAAATGGTTGGTGTTTATCCGGTGACCAACTTCTTCGGTTCGCCGAGCAAGGAGGCCATGTACACGACCCTGCTAATGTCGACGGGGCTGACATTCGGCACGATCTCCTCACTCTTTGGTCTGTCGCACGGAATCATAAACCAGGGCCAATATTCAGCGCTCGTCGCAGCCGTCATCGCGAGCGCCGTGATCCCTACGATGATCGCCAATGCGTTTTATCTTCCGCGCCACCTTTTGCCGAAGCCCGAGCTTGAACAGGCGTCCGGCGATCGCCGGGAAGTCACGAAGTTTCGACCGGTCACACGAAAAGCCGAATGACGCGGGCGTCGATCGGGCATCGCGAAGTAAACTGCCATTTCCGCCAATTGACCATTGCCTGAAATTTTCGAACCCAGCCGGCCGTGCTGGTGTTCTAAAATTGCTTCCCGCGACAAATTCCGCGCCTCGTGAACATAAAACATTTGACGTGCTGATTTTCTCTGCGTTTAGATCATGACACTCGTCGCGGGTGAAATTGCCTGCACTCTTGAGGACCGTAATGCGCAACGCACGCACATGCATCGCAGAGACTGCCGTCCGCGTCTGGCCGCTTATTCGGCTGGCCGATTGGTCGCGCATGTCGGTGATGACATGGGGTCCGAATTTTCAGCTCGAAGCGGGGCTGATCCGCAAAGCAAGAGTGTAACTCTCGGCGCAGGGCGCTCCCTCCGCCGAACCGGCAGGAGGGCAAGATGAACGCCCACAACGACGTTAAGAGACCATCCGATCAGAGCTTGGACGCGAGGCTTGTGCCGGCAGCGGTTCAACTGCGATTTGCCGCGCGGGTTGATTTTCTCGTGGCTCGCTGGCTCGAACGCTGCGCCGCGAACGTCGAGGTCGCACAACGGTGGTTCGAGACCGATCGGAAGCCCACACGTGAGTTCGGGTCGTGAGCCTTGTCGTCCCTCTCAATGGTGGGATGAGTCCCCCATGAGAGATCATTTGGGAGATAACATAAGTTTTGTTGCCCTGGTTAGAATGTGCAAGTCGGGAAAGGGAAGGATATGACGATATCAGCTATCTCGCACTATCGTGGTGGTAAGATCGATGAAGTGGCGCGCTTGGCAAAGACTCTGAAGGCTTACTATCTCAAACACGGGGTAGACTATCGGCTGAGAGGCTTTCAAACGGGTATAAATGAGGGAGACTGGTTTGTAGTTGTGCAGTACGCGGAAGAGGTGGCTTATGAGAAGGCGCAGACGGTTTTTGCGCAAAGATCTAGAATGCGAACAGGTCTTTGTAGAGATTGCAAAGTTCGCGAAGAGGATTAGCGGAGAAATGGTCACAGACCTCGATCTTTGACGGCGAGTTCGCTACGCTGCTTCGCAGTCTTTGAAGCTTAACAGCTGCACTTATCCCACTCCGAAGGAGTAAGGCCGCCTCAGTTGGCGGCCTCTTTCATTTATCGATGCGAATTCCATGTCGCCTGTTGGCACTTTTCTGACATGGCGCGATGTACAGCGAAGTGCCGGATGATTTGACTGCGTTGCAGCGCTTTATTTTCGGCAAATTTCTGCCTCGATCCCGAACCTATATTCCCTCACCAGCGAATCAGGGGGACGACATGAAACCAGCAGACTATGCGCGGATGGCGGAGGAGTGCTTACGGCAAGCTGATATCATGCAGCCCGGACAAGAACGGGACATTCTAATGGAAAAAGTACGGCAATATCGGTCCTACGCCAAAATAGACAATTGAGTCGCCTCGCAGGAGCTACAGCCGCCGAACTAGCCAGAGCTGGTCTCGGTAGAGCTGACCGCGCCGCATGGCCGCCAAGCCCGCCCCGTATGAGGCCGTCGCCTTATCCCCACGCTATCGCCAAACTCCGGGCACAGCTTCCCGCCGCCGTCACGCCGACGCGGGATGCTTCGCATGGTTTCAGCCGATCACTTTGCGCACGAGCTGCGGGCGCAGTTGAAAAAAGCCGCCGCGCAGGGTGCGATGAAAGTCGTACTCACCTCTGGGGAATTGTACCGGTCGCTCGGAGGCTATCCCGGCTCTCCCAGGTTGTGAAACGTCATCTGGTGCCGGTTGGTGGCCGATCAAGTCCTGCAAATCCTAAAACTACGGGCCGAACTGCTCGAACTTGGTTCTGCAATCCAACTCAGGGATGCTGGGCTGGATAACGCAGCCGCACAGCTCTTGATGACTAGCAAGCGTGCCGAATTAGAAAATCTGATGTGTCGGGGGAATAATGCGCGGCGCGATATCCAAATGGCACGACCGTAACGCCAGAAGATAACCCGCCATTCTGGATACTCAGGCGAAGGCCGTGACATGCCGTGCAGGAAGGGTGGTGCTACCAATATCCAGGCAATCATCGTGGTATCGACGCAGAAGCCACCACGGGTATCGTCTTCGCTGCCTGGGGGGCGCCACGAAACTTTGAGAAGTCTGCAGGAATCTTGCGCCAAGTTGATGGCTTGTCAGTAAAAACGTAAACCTCGGCCAATGAACAGTTCGCGGCTCGCATATCTCTGGTAATTTCCGCATCTGCGAATGTTTATGCACTTCTGGGGCGTGTGGTCGGATCGCGCCAATCAGGTGTACATTGTTCTCGTAGACCTTCGCCCCAAACGAGTTTTGGTACTCGCAAGAAGCACCACCTCGGTGAGGGTGAACTGGCTATTGTTAAGAATTGAAAAGTCAGCCACACCTTTGCGTTCTTGTAGTCAAAGCCAGGCGCGAATCCGACAAGCTGGACTTGGCTCAAAACGCTTGGGAGCGGTGGCAGTTCACAGTTTCGGAAGAAACGAACGGGTGCCTCGTGTGCTGGTCATAGGCAATCACCGCACCGACCGCAGCCACAATCAGAAGCGTAATCAGTATCCTTTTCATTGAACAACCTCGGCATCACGACAACAATTTCTACTTCCTGCTTTAGGATACCTCTAGCTATCCCCAACAAACCGGAACGATGAACCTTTGAGGCAGTTGATCACATCGATTAGACAACTTGGACCGTTCACATGACGGACGACAGCGAAATCGCGTTGCACCGGGAGCAGATCGCAAAGAACCGCACACTCCTCGAAGAGCTGAAAGCGGGAAACACTGCCGGGGGCAACGTATTTCCGAGACTAGTCAGAGATCGAGCACTTCAAGGAGCAGATCGCTCAGTCGAACTGATCGTCGCCGCAAGTGAAAAGCTGTAGGGCTAAATGGGTTAGCGAACCTCTCTCAACCCTGCTGGAGCAGCTTGGCCCTATTCGTCCCGTTGTTTGCTGCGTTCCTCGCGATATTAATAATTCGATCAGCTTACTGATCGTCCCTTAAATATGGATGCGACGGATTGAAAAATCGCCAGAGCCCTCATCGCCCCTGCGTGCTCGAACAAATCCATGAACCAGCGCCGAGAACGCGGGAATGCCGAAAAGAATTGTCGTAAAGACGTAGACGAAACCTGTTTGCCGGTGTTTACGTGGGGAAGGAAGTCAAACCTCATCATGATGAGGAAGAATGACACGAATGCGATGAAGGCAATCGTGATTTTGATGCAGGCTATGATGCCCAACAGCATAGGCATGTTATTTCCGGACAGCCACTTTCCGATCCATCGTGCCGGGAACAGCACAAGCAGGAAAGTGACAACCGAAATCGCAACGAGATATCCGATAAACCACAGGTTCATTCGGGTACTCTAGGTTGTGTCGATTAAATGATCGCTACTCTGTTCGCTCAAATTTTGCTGAACAACCTTCGGAAGCATCAAAACCACTTCGACCTCATGCTTGAGGATGCCGCCTGCGATCATAGCGATATGCAGTGAATAGTTAGAGGGCCAAGGGCCAAACGCCGCAACGTCAACGATACTTGATGGCGCCGGAGCATAGGAAAAAGAGTGATACGGGATGCGTCATTGCCGGGCTGACGGGCCGAGTCCTTTTGCGCAATTTGACGCCCCCAGGCAGACAAATTTGTAAGCGATAACAGAAGCATGAACTCAACAGGCAGACGTCCGAACCTTGGCGACGCCCAAACCACATGATGCAATTTGTTAAATCTCATGCCGGCACTTTTCTTGACGTGGCGGCAAGTCGGTAGGATCATATTTCGGTTAAGACGCCCGACCCTCCGGGGACGAAATGCGTCCCTGCGGTCTCGCGCCTTCTGTTTATAGCCTCGTTGTTGGCAGGAACGGGAGGTAGCAATGGCTATCGATCATACTTCAGCTTCAATCGCGCGATCGCAAGCATCCCCTCAGGTGGCTCGGCGGCAGTTTTTCTGCGACGAGGTTGGACGGCGAGAATTTATCTGCAGCGGAGGCGTCAGTGTCTTGAGCGGGATACTTGCTACGCTTCTCGCTGGCTCGAAGCCGGTCAGGGCCGAGGCCGTCACTGGATCGGCACCTGAGCTCGACCGCGTGGCAGTTCGGGTCGTGACCGATAGCTACCAGTTCGCTGTCGCTCCGAGCAGAAAGCTGCCCAACCTTGATGTCCAGCACTTTGGCTGGGGTCTCAGCGACAAGCCGCCGCGCAGAACGCTGGTCAGCGAATTCGGCCTTGCGATGCACGTTGAGTCACGACGCGGCAACGAGACGCGCAACATCCTCGTTGATTTCGGTTTCACGCCGGAAGCACTTCTCAACAACACGAACCTGCTTGGTATTGATCCCGCGGCCATCGACGCACTTGTGCTGAGCCACGGGCACCAGGACCATTTCGGCGGTCTCGTCGGTTTCTTGCAGGCGCACAATGGCAAGCTCAAGCCTAAATTGCCGCTGTTTGTCGGCGGCGAAGGATGCTTCTGCGCGCGCGAATGGACTGCTCCCCCGGTGCGCGGCAACTTCGGCGTCATCGACCGCAAAGCGCTCGAGGAGGCCGACGTCGCGGTAACCTCCATAGAGAGACCTGCCCTGGTTGCCGATCACGCCGTGACCACCGGGCAGATCAGCCAGAAGAGCTTCGAGAAGGTGCTATCCCCGAGCGCAATGACCATTGGTTTCGACCGAGGCGCCGGCTGCTATCCCGAGCGCCTCAGCGAGGCGGAACGCAGTGCGCCCGTTGTGCCGGATCAATTTCAGCACGAGATCGCGACGGCATTCAATTTGAAAGGACGCGGGCTTGTCGTCCTGACCTCGTGCAGCCATCGCGGTGTGGTCAACGCGATCAGGCAAGCTCAAGCCGCCTCCGGTGTAGAAAAAATTCATGCGGTGATCGGGGGCTATCATCTCGCGCCCTACCCGGAGGAATACGTTCGAGACACGGTCAAGGCACTCCAGGAAATCGATCCGACTTACGTGGTTCCGCTGCATTGTACGGGCGAACCGTTTTACGAAGCCGCCCGCGCTGCGATGCCGACGAAGCTGTTACGATCGTACACGGGCACCCGTTTGGTGTTCGAGGCGTGAGCGATTGCTCGGAAGGGCAAATCACTGATTCCCTGTCCAGCCCCACTTGCAAAAATATTCTGCTTCCCTTCGAGGGCAAATCACCGGCCTATTTCGTGCCGTCTCATCCCTCACGCGAGGGGGCGTTGGCCATCGTCACGAACGTTGGGATGGGATGCGGTGGACGCCGATGCGCTTTTGACGAACAGCGCGTGACGCGGACGGCGAAGTCGTGTGGTCCTGACGCCCCGATGCTGGCGTCAAGTTTTTGAGAAGCTGCGCTTCTCAGAGGCGATGGTGACAAAAAAGCCGGTCACCAAGGAGAGCACGAAGGAAACCGTTAAAACCATTGCGCAGGGAAGGCCGGACTGCTTCCGCTGAACCTGTATGCTCGTGTGCGCCTTTTTTACTACCTTTGCACGCGAGACCGCGGGTGCAGCGCGCACCCGGTCTTCCCTGCGCCCGCTCTTGAGGGTCGCCTGCTCCCCTCTTGGGGTAGCACTGCGCCCTCTCTTCGGAAGGGCGGGACGTTGTTAGCAAAACTCGCGCTGATCAGCGCGGCGAGACCGCGAGGCTGTGTCGGTAGACAATGTTGTTTGAAAATGGAATCCACAAAAACCGGCGAGTGCAAACGTTCCACCCTCAACGCGTCGTCCCGGCGAACGCCGGGACCCATACGCCGAGGACTTTCGATTCGGCGACGGCGTTGCAACGACGGTTTTGAAGTCGGGAACGCCAGAGGTTATGGGTCCCGGCGTTCGCCGGGACGACGCGGGAGGGCAGCCGTTTGCTTCGAGGCGAAATGTTTCGAGATGTCGCCCGTCGGCTTACTCCTCGTCGTCGTGCTTCTTGCCGCCGATGGTCTTCAGCTTGGCAAACACCGCGTCGACGTTGAGGTCGTCGCGCTGCTTTTCGGACGGCTCGAATTCCGGTTCCTTGCGGGTGGTCTCGGAGGCCGGCAGCAAGGTGGCGCCGCCATAGGCGGACTCGATCGGCTTTTCCTTGGCCGCGCGCTGCACCTCGAAATCGAGCTCGATCTGCGAGCACAGGCCGAGCGTCACCGGGTCCATCGGGGTCAGGGTCGAGGCGTTCCAATGGGTGCGGTCGCGTACGCTGGCGATGGTGGTCTTGGTGGTGCCGACCAGCCGCATGATCTGGGCGTCCTTCAATTCGGGATGGTTGCGGACCAGCCAGAGGATCGCGCTCGGCCGCTCATGGCGGCGCGACACCGGCGTGTAGCGCGGGCCCTTCTTCTTGGCGGCGGGCGGCAAGGTCACCTTGCTCTCCTCGAGCTTGAGGCGATAGTTCGGGTCCTGTTCGCCCTTTTCGATCTCCTGGCGGGTCAGCTGGCCGTTGGAAATCGGGTCCATGCCCTTGATGCCCTGGGCGGCGTCGCCGTCCGCGATGGCACGGACCTCGAGCGGGTGCATTTTGGTGAAATCCGCCACCTGGTCGAAGGTGAGAGCGGTATTATCGACCAGCCACACGGCAGTCGCCTTTGGCATCAGCGGTGCATTGCTCATGGCAAATCTCCTTAGTGCTTCGCCCACCTCTTTCGGAGGCGAAGTCGGTGGTCATCAGCGATGACGGGAATTAGCCCCTATATAAGCTGTCCGGGGCTAACCGCGCAATGGCCTGCTAAACGGCCTTGACAGCGCCCGAAAGCAGTCCCAAGTCGTAGCTTTGCAATGACCGTTCCCTGCCCGGCGGCGAGGGGTGATTCGGTCCCGAGATCGCTCCCATGCAGGCCAAACCAGCCCTGAAGATCGTGCTTTGTTCTCCCCGCGGCTTTTGCGCCGGGGTGGTGCGGGCCATCGACACCGTGGAACGGGCGCTGACCATCTATGGCGCCCCGGTCTATGTCCGGCACGAAATCGTCCATAACCGCTATGTGGTCGACAGCCTGAAGACCAAGGGCGCGATTTTTGTCGAGGAACTGGCTGAAATCCCCGATAATACCAATGCCCCGGTGGTGTTTTCGGCCCACGGGGTTCCCAAATCGGTACCGGCGGACGCCAAGGCCCGTAATTTCTTTTCGCTGGACGCCACCTGTCCGCTGGTCACCAAGGTGCACCGGGAAGCGGCGATCCATTTCAAGCGCGGCCGTGAAATCCTGCTGATCGGGCATTCCCACCATCCGGAAGTGGTCGGCACGCTGGGCCAGTTGCCGCAGGGCGCGGTAACCCTGATCGAAACCGCGGAAGATGCAGCGACCTTCACGCCGAAGGACCCGAATAACCTCGCTTTCGTGACCCAGACCACGCTGTCGATCGACGATACCGCCGAGATCGTCGCGATGCTGAAGGACCGGTTCCCGAACATCTCGGGACCCCACAAGGAAGACATCTGCTACGCCACCACCAACCGCCAGCTTGCGGTCAAGAAGGTGGCGCCGGTGGTCGACGCCCTGATCGTGGTCGGCGCGCCGAACTCGTCGAATTCGCAGCGGCTGCGCGAAGTCGCCGAACGCGAAGGCTGCCCGATCGCGGTGCTGGCGCAGCGCGCCGGCGATCTCGACTGGTCGCGCTTCGAAGGCATCAAGAGCCTCGGCATCACCGCGGGCGCCTCGGCGCCGGAAGTGATCGTCGAGGAGATCATGGGCGCGTTCGCCGAACGCTATGAACTGCATGTGGAGACGGTCTCGGCCGCGGAAGAGAACGAGTTCTTCCCGTTGCCGCGTTCGCTGCGGCCCGACGCCGCCGAGTAATTTCCATGGCGGTTTACACCGACGTCGCCGCCGACGAGCTTGCGGAATTTCTTCGGCATTACGACATCGGCTCATTGCTGTCCTACAAGGGCATCGCCGAGGGTGTCGAGAATTCCAACTTCCTGCTGCACACCACCGCCGGCTCTTTCATTCTCACGCTGTATGAGAAGCGCGTCGCGCGGGACGATCTGCCGTTCTTCCTCGGCCTGATGACGCATCTGGCCTCGCAGGGCGTCGATTGTCCGCAACCCCTGAAGACCAAATCAGGCGAGGTGCTGAGCACGCTGGCCGGCCGGCCCGCGGCGATCATCAATTTTCTCGAAGGCGTCTGGCCGCGCAAGCCGACCGCGATCCATTGCGCCGGAGTAGGCCAGGCGCTGGCGAAAATGCATCTGGCCGGGCGCGGCTTCAAGGTCTCGCGCGCCAACGCATTGTCGGTCTCGGGCTGGCGGCCGCTGTTCGAGCAGGCGGCGGATCGCGCCGACGAAGTGCAGCACGGCCTGCGCGCGTTCATCGGCGCTGAATTGGATTATCTCGAAAGCGGTGTCTGGCCGAAAGGCTTGCCGTCTGGCGTGATTCACGCCGATCTGTTTCCCGACAATGTGTTCTTTCTCGGCGACAAACTCTCCGGCATCATCGACTTCACCTTCGCCTGCGACGACATGCTGGCCTATGACGTCGCGATCTGCCTCAGCGCCTGGTGTTTCGAGAGCGATTGTTCCTTCAACGTCACTAAGGCGCGGGCGTTTCTCAATGCCTATGGCCGCGAACGCGCTCTGTCCGAGGCCGAGCAGAACGCGCTGCCGCTGTTGGCGCGCGGCGCTGCGTTACGTTTCCTGCTCACGCGTCTGGTGGATTTCCTCAACGTGCCGGAGGGCGCTTTGGTGCGGCCCAAGGATCCGCTGGAATATGTCCGCAAGTTGCGTTTCCACCAGAGCGTGGCTGACGTGCGCGATTACGGATTGGCCGCGTCGGGGCTGGTGGCGTGAGCGAACTCCCGACCGTGGTCATTCACACCGACGGCGCCTGCTCGGGTAATCCCGGACCGGGCGGCTGGGGCGCGATCCTCAAATTCGGCGATGTCGAAAAGGAATTGAAGGGGGGCGAGCCGCACACCACCAACAACCGGATGGAGTTGATGGCGGCGATTTCGGCGCTGGAGGCGCTGAAAAAGCCCTGCACCGTCGATCTCACCACCGACAGCCAATATGTGCGCCAGGGCATCACCGGCTGGATTCATGGCTGGAAAAGAAACGGCTGGCGCACCGCCGACAAGAAGCCGGTCAAGAACGTCGATCTCTGGCAGCGGCTCGACGCCGCGCTCAAGCCGCATGAAGTGCGCTGGCACTGGATCAAGGGCCACGCCGGCCACGACGAAAACGAACGCGCCGATCAACTGGCCCGCGAAGGCGTGGCGATGGCGCGGTTGAAATAGGGTTACGAATTTAAACTTAGCTCGTCATTGCGAGGAGCGGAGCGACGAAGCAATCCAGTCCGTGCTCGCGGTCCTGGATTGCTTCGCTTCGCTCGCAATGACGATTTAAATCAGAGCTGTCCCAACAGCGTATCGCCGCCGGAGACTTCAACCTTGCCGGGCGCCGGCTCGAGATTGAGCTTCTTGACCACGCCGTCTTCCACCAGCATCGAGTAGCGCTTGGAGCGGATGCCGAGGCCGTTGCCGGACGCGTCGAGCTCCATGCCGATCGCCTTGGTGAATTCGGCGTTGCCGTCGGCGAGGAAGGTCGCTTCGTCGCGCTGGTCGGTATCGCGCTTCCAGGCGTTCATGACGAAGGCGTCATTGACCGAGACGATCGCGATGGTGTTCACGCCCTTGTCCTTGATGGCATAGGCGTTCAGGAAAATGCTCGGCAGGTGCATCTTGTGGCAGGTGCCGGTATAGGCGCCGGGCACCGCGAACAGCGCGACCTTCTTGCCCTTGAAGATATCGTCGGTTGTTTTGACCTGCGGACCTTCCGCCGTCATCACGCGAAACTTGGCCTCGGGCAGCTTGTCGCCAACTTGGATGGTCATCGTCAATTCTCCTTGCAATGTGCGGAAGTGTCTTAGAGCATTTTGGGGGCGCGTGGAAAGCCGGTTCACAGGCGTTTGATGGCGTGCACGTCATTCCGGGTTCGCATCTTCGATGCGCCCCGGTGCTCAATTCGCCCGCAATGACGAGGCGGCTGCCGCCCGCTCAAGCGGCAGCCTTCTTTTCGTCGCGCAGTTCGCGGCGCAGGATCTTGCCGACATTGGTCTTCGGCAGGTCGGTCCGGAATTCGATCTGCTTCGGCACTTTATAGTTGGTGAGCTGGGTGCCGCAGAACTTGATGATGTCCTCCGCGGTGATATTCGGATCCTTCTTGACCACGAATGCCTTGACCGCCTCGCCGGATTTCGCGTCGGGCACGCCGATCACGGCGCATTCCAGTACGCCGGGGTGGCTGGCGATCACGTCTTCGATCTCGTTCGGGTAGACGTTGAAGCCCGACACCAGGATCATATCCTTCTTGCGATCGACGATCTTGGTATAGCCGTCCGGCGTCATCACGCCGATGTCGCCGGTGCGGAAATAGCCGTCTGATGTCATCACCTGCGCGGTCTCGTCCGGCCGGTTCCAGTAGCCTGCCATCACCTGGGGGCCCTTGGCGCAGATTTCACCGGCCTGGCCGAGCGGCAATTCATTGCCGTCATCGTCGCGGATCGAGAGCCAGGTCGAGGGCACGGGAATGCCGATCGAACCCGAGAATTTATCGGTATCGGCCGGATTGCAGGTCAGGGTCGGGGAGGTCTCCGAGAGGCCATAGCCTTCGGACAACGCGCAGCCGGTGACCTTCAGCCATTTCTCGGCAACCGCCTTCTGCGTTGCCATGCCACCGCCGAACGAAGTCTTCAGCTTGGAGAAATCGAGCTTGTCGAAACCGGGGCTGTTGAGCAGGCCGTTATAGAGCGTGTTGACGGCCGGGAAACTGTTGACCTGGTACTTCGCCAGCTCCTTGATGAAGCCCGCCATATCGCGCGGGTTGGGGATCAGCAAGTTGACGCCGCCGGCACGCATCGCCAGCAGGAAGCAGGCCGTCAGCGCGAAGACGTGATAGAGCGGCAGCGCGCAGACGATGAACAATTGGTCGACATGCGGCGGCTTGCGCAACGCCGGCTGCAGCCAGGCGTCGTTCTGCAGCACATTGGCGAGGATGTTGCGGTGAAGCAGCGTCGCACCCTTGGAGACGCCGGTGGTGCCGCCGGTATATTGCAGGAAGGCGACGTCGTCGGGTCCGAGTTGCGGCTTGTTGAGCTTCAAGCCGCGGCCGGCCGCGATCGCATCGTTAAAGGTGACGGCGTCCGGCAGCGAGTAGGCCGGCACCATTTTCTTGACGCGGCGGACCACCAGATTGACGATCATGCCCTTCAGGCCGAGCAGGTCGCCCATGCTGCCGACGATGACGTGCTTGACCGCGGTCCTGGCGATGACCTGCTGCACGGTGGTGGCGAAATTCTCCAGCACGATGACCGCCGCGGCGCCGGAATCCTTCAGTTGGTGTTCGAGTTCGCGCGGCGTGTAGAGCGGATTGACGTTGACGACCGCGTAACCCGCGCGCAGCACGGCGGCGGTTGATATCGGGTACTGCAACACGTTCGGCATCATTAGCGCGACACGGGCGCCCTTTTGCAGACCCTTGGCTTGCAGATAGGCGCCGAGCGAGCGCGACATCTCGTCGAGATCGCGATAGCTGATCGACTTGTCCATGCAGATGAAGGCTTTGCGGTCGGCGAACTTCGCAAAGCTTTCTTCCAGCAACTCGACGAGCGATGCGTATTGGGTCACGTCGATATCCGCGGGTACGCCAGCCGGATATTGCTTGAGCCAGATCCGCTCCATGGTATTTCCCCTCCGGTTTATCTACCCGTTTTGCCTGTCTTCAGGCCCGTACGGTTTGTTTTGGGTAGTATTGGCGAGGCGGCCAGCGATGGCAAGCGGACGGGCATGAGGCCTGTTGCCCCGCCCACGGTGGGCCCGGCGGGCCGAGATCCACCGAAGCGTAGTGCGCGTTAACCGGCGGGCTTGGTGTCGCCAGTGCTTTTGGGCGCCGGTTTGACGGCAGGCTTGGCCGCGGTTTTCGGCTTTGCCGGCTTCGCCGCCGCCTGGTCAGCCGCTGCCGCCGGCTTGGCTGCGGCATCCGGCTTGGCATTGGCGTGTTTGACCGCTGCAGGTTTGGCCGAAGCATCCGACTTGGCGTCAGGCTTCGCATCGGTCTTGGCGTCGGTCTTGGCTTCAGCTGTCGCCGCGTTGGATTTCTTTCCCGCGGCGCGTGCTTTCCGGCCTTTGGGCCGCTCCGCCTGCTTTTCGGACTCGGCCGCGACCGCAGCGATCAGCGCGGCGCCGGTCTTGGTCGGGCCGGTGTAAACCACGATCGGCTCCGACGGCGCGGGTGCCGCCGCCATCAGGTCGGAAGGTTTTATCGGCGGTTGCAGTCCGCCGGCGAAGAACGTTGCGCCGGTCTCGCCGCTGCTGGAAGAACCCGCATTGCCGGCGACGGCTTCCTCGTCGGCGTCGCTGGCGGGACGATGGTGCTTGCCGCCGCACATCTCGTCGCGCAGGTTCGGCGGTGAGGTATCGATCGGCGCCAGTTGATCGACCGTGCCGAGCGAGGGACGCAGCCACGACAGGCCATTGCTGGCAAAGCCGCGGTCGAGCAGCTGCGCGGCGCGCACCGCGCGCATCGTGCCGGATGACGCGCCAAGTACCACGGCGATCAGCCGGCGGCCGTCATGCGTCGCCGAGCCCACCAGATTGTAGCCGGACGCGCAGATGAAGCCGGTCTTGAAGCCGTCGGCGCCGGGATAGCGTCCGATCAGCTTGTTGAAATTCTGCGTCACCCTGCGGCCGAACCGGATCGAGGGGATGTGGACGAAATATTCGTATTCCGGCAGATCGCGGATGATGGCGCGGGCGAGGATCGCGAGATCGCGCGCCGAGGTGATCTGGCCGTCGGCGGGCAGGCCGTTGGGATTGACGTAGCTGGTCTGCGTCATGCCGAGTTTTTGCGCGGTGCCGTTCATCATCACCGAGAAGCCGTCGATTGAACCGCCGACACCTTCGGCCAGCACCACCGCCATGTCGTTGGCCGACTTCACCAACATCATCTTGAGTGCGTTGTCGACGGTGACCTGGGTGCCGGGTTTGAAGCCCATCTTCGACGGCGACTGCGAGGCTGCGACCGGCGACACCGTCAGCAGCGCGTCGAGCGAGATGCGCCCTTCCTTGACCGCCTTGAGCGTGACATAGGCGGTCATCATCTTGCTGAGCGAGGCCGGATACCACGGCACCGTCGCGTTGTCGGCCTGCAGCACCTTGCCGCTGTCGGCTTCAACCAGCAACAGCGCTTCCGCGCGCGCCATCTGCGGCGCGACGGCGGCAAGCGCCGCGACGGCGAGCGCTGCGACAACCACAGTCCGGTTCAACGATGATCTGCGAAGCAATGGGCGAAGAAAATGCACTATCCGATTCCGGTCTTTCGAGACGCGTCCCTTGAAGCAAGACCCTGACGTGTGACGTTCAAGCGTGCGGTATTCAACTCAATCCTGAACTGTATCTTGCACAGTCGCTCACGGCGGCTGCAAACCTATACCGGCTTGCCGTTCCGGAACAGACCTTGTCTGACTAAATCGTGGACGAAATAGGCCAAATTTCGGTTAAGTTTAAATCTTGACAGCCTTGCTGCCGGTCTCCGGCGCCTGAGCGCTCTGCACGTTTTCTTGAACCATGAACTGGGCGCGCGCGAGTTCCGCAAAGCGGCCGCCTTTTGCCACTAGTTCATCAAAGGTTCCGCTTTCGATCACGCGTCCGCTATCGAACAGCAGGATGCGCGTGGCGTTGCGAATGGTCGAAAGCCGGTGCGCGATCACGAAGGTGGTGCGCCCCTTCATCACTTCGTCGAGTGCGGCGTTGACCCTGGCTTCGGTCACGGCATCGAGCGCGCTGGTGGCTTCGTCGAGAATGAGGATCGGCGGATCCTTCAAGAGCGCGCGCGCGATCGACAGCCGCTGCCGCTCGCCGCCCGACAACATGCGTCCGCGCTCGCCGACATTGGTGTCGAACTTGCGCTCGCTGCGCTCGATGAATTCCAGCGCCTGGGCGCGGCCTGCCGCGATCCGCATTTCCGCTTCGGTCGCATCCGGCTTGCCGACCCGCAGATTGTCGGCGATCGAGCGGTTGAACAGCAGCGCCTCCTGGAACACCACACCGATGTTCCGCCGCAGCGCCGTCAGGGTCAGGCCGCGGACATCCATGCCGTCGATGCGGATGACGCCGGATTGCGGGTCGAAGGCCCGGTGCAGCAGCGCGATCGCGGTGGATTTGCCGGCGCCGGTCGGGCCGACCAGCGCGATGGTCTGGCCCGGCAGCACCGTGAAGGAAAGGTCTTCGACCGCAGGCCGCTTGCCGTCATACGAGAACGAAACGTCGTCGAATTCGACCAGGCCCGCGAGCCGGCCGCTGTCGATCGCATCGGGCCGGTCGCGTACCGCCGGCACCGCATCGAGCACGTTGAAGAATTCCTGCAGCCTTGGGGCTTCCATGAACACGCTGTTGATGAAGCTGACCACTTGTTCGAGCTTTTGGATCAGCATGGTCGCGAAGCTCACGAACATCACGATCTCGCCAACCGAAGTCAGGCCCTGCTCATGCAGCACGATGCCGACGGTGAAGATCGCCAGCACCGTGATGGTGGTCGACGCCCGCGTGATCACGGTAACCAGCGCCCACCATGACAGCACCGGCATCTGCACCGCGAGCAGCTTGTCGGCGACAAAACGCAATCCCTGCACCTCGGCATCGATCCGCACGAAGCTTTGCACCAGCGCGACATTGCCGAGCGCGTCGGAGGCACGCGCGGAGAGGTCGCTGTAATGCGCTTCGACTTCGCTCTGCATGCCGTAGGTCTTGCGAACCACCAGCGTGGTCAGCACCGTGAACACGATGCACAGCGCGAACAGCAGGATCGCCAGCCGCCAGTTGATGTAGAACGCCAGCGGCAGCAGCACCACCAGCGACATGATCGCGGCGAAATGCTCGCGGAAGAATCCGAGCCACAGTCGCCACAGTGAATCGGTGCCGTTCAGCATCACCTTCATCAGGCGGCCCGAATGTGTGCCGGTGTGGAACGTCAGCGGCAGCTGCATGATGTGTTCGAAATAATTCGTCAGCACCGCCTGGCGCTGGCGGTGCGCCAGCCGGTCGGCATGTAGTGCTACCGCAGCACTGCAGCCGATCGTGAACAGGCCGAACGCCGCCCAGGCCGCCAGCAGCGGCCAGGCGGATGATGACCCGAGCGGACCGGGGCCGGGCTTGCCGGAGAGCACGTCGACGATGCGCCCGAACAGCACCGGCTCGGCGAATTGCGCGCCGGCCAGCAGCAGATTGGCGCCGGCCAGGATCCAGCCCAGCCGCGCCTCCTTGCCGAGCAGATCGAGGACGCGCGTGTAGAGGCGAAGCAGGGACATCGGGCGGGACGCTCGGGCAGCGGGACGGGAAGCTCGGATGCATTCTAATCAGGGATCGCCCGCAAGATACAGCGTCCACGCAAGGCGGCTGCGGCCGACCGGCGCTCGGATGCGTCGTTGCGCCGCTACGCTTGCCTCCGGAAGCGGGAACCCAACATCGACCGGGTGGTTAGCTATGACAGGCCGGTCAGGCCGAATTGCCACGAAAGGATATTCGAGATGTTTGCGCGCAAGGGTTTGTTTTCAGGCATTGGGCGTTCGGCCGCGATGGCGACGGTTGTAGCGGTAGCGATGACCACGGTCGGGCCGGTGTCGGCGTTCGCGGGTTCGGCACGTGCCGGCCTTACCGCTGCGAGCCCGGCTGAGGGTATCACCGATGTCAGCGCCCGGCGCAGGGTCTATCGAGGTAACGGCGGTGCGGCTGCCGCCGCGGCGTTTGCAGGCATCGTCGGCACAGGTATCGCGATCGCCGCAGCCCAGAACCGGCGCGACTATTATGATTCATATGGCTATGCGCCGGGCTATTATGGCGGCGGACCGGCCTATTACGGCGGCGGTTACGGATCGAGCGTCCCATATTTCCACGGTCATCCGAACGCCGGATGGTAACCTTTAAAATTTACAAACCAATTATTCGTCGACCGCTTCAGGCGGTCGACGAATTTTTTATGACAATTGGGCTTTGCCGCCCTCCGTTAACACGCTGGCCACTGCTTTGGATTAGCCTCAAGCGATGAGTGATTCGCTCGAACGGCTTTACCACGCTGTCATCGCGGCCAAGGATCTCGATCCGGCTGTTTCGCGAACCGCACGGCTGTTTCAGCGCGGCCCGGCCAAGATGGCCAAGAAACTGGCCGAGGAAGCCATTGAGGTCGTGATCGACGCCGTCAACGGCAAGCCGGACGCGGTGGTCCGCGAAAGCGCTGACCTTCTCTATAACCTCACCGTGCTATGGGCGTCGGCCGGCGTGCAGCCTGACGATGTCTGGCGCGAAATGGAGCGGCGCGAGCATCTGCTGGGCATCGCCGAGAAGCTGCCGAAATCGGCGGTCAAACTGCCCAAAACTTCGTTGTCCAAGGCTTCGTTGTCCAAGGCTTCGCCGCCCAGGGTTGCGCGGCGGCCAATTGTCGCGCTTGAGGGCCGGGCGCTGCGCAAGCGCCACTAGGCGCTCGCAAAACACCCTTGAATTCTCCCCAATCCCGGCATGGACAAATCCATCCCACGGTGGTTCATCGCGGTATGCTGAGACGTATCTATGATTGGTGTATCGACGCCGCCCACAAGCCATACGCGCTCTGGATTTTAGGGGCCGTGGCTTTCGCCGAAAGCTCCTTCTTCCCGGTGCCTCCCGATATCATGCTGCTGCCGATGTCTTTGGCGCAGCCACGGCGAGCCTGGTTGTTCGCTGGCGTCTGCACGGCCGCTTCGGTAGCCGGCGGCCTGTTGGGCTATGCCATCGGCGCCGTGCTCTATGACTCGATCGGCCACTGGCTGATTCAGCTCTATGGCCTCGAGGGTAAGGTCGAGGCATTCCGCGCCTCCTACGCCCAATGGGGCGCGGTGATCATCCTGCTGAAGGGGCTGACGCCGATCCCCTACAAGCTGGTGACGATCACCTCGGGATTTGCCGGCTACAACATCTGGCTGTTCGTGCTGTGCTCCGTTGTCGCCCGTGGCGGCCGGTTCTTCGTGGTCGCGATCCTGCTCAATCGCTACGGCGACACCATTCGAGCCGAGCTCGAAAAGCGGCTAGGTATGTGGGTCGCCATCGGCGCCGCAGTGCTGGTGCTTGGATTTTACATCGCCTACCGATTGATCTAGCGCGGATGGCTTTGCCGGCCGGCGGCTTCGGGTTACGCTTGATCCATGCTTGATCGATCCGGCAACCTGTTGGCGCACTCCGGGAGGCTCGTTGCGGCCGTCTGTGGCGCCGCGCTAGTGCTGATGATCGCCGCGGGCGCGGCCTGGTGCCAACGCGCGCCGCCGCTGTCGCCGCCATCCCAGCCATCGTCCTCGCCGCCGGAGGCGCAGCCAGCGGCTCAGCAGGCGGCGCCGGGACCGTCAGCAACGCCGCAAAGCGATGCCGCAGCGCCGGCCAATCCTTCCACCCACGAAGAAAATCCAGGCCTGATCAACGAAATCGGAAAGATGTTCGGCAAGCTGCCATCGTTGAAAAGCCCGAGCGAGACCATCGACGACTTCAATGCGCGCGCGAAAGATGCCGCCAAGGATGCCTCCAACTCGTTCTCGCGTTTAACCACATCCTCGATGGTATCCGGGCGTGCGGCCTGTCCGGTATCCGGCAACGGCGCGCCGGACTGCAAGACCGCCTCCGACAAATTGTGCCAGACCAAGGGTTTCAAGGAAGGCAAGAGCCTGACCACCGACTCGGCGGAAACCTGCTCGGCGAAAGTCCTGATCCCCGGCCGCACCCGCAAGCCGGACGATTGCCGTACCAACACCTTCGTCACCCGCGCGCTGTGCCAGTAACGCCGGCAGGAAAGCCTGCGAAATCAACCCGGATCGGTCGAGCTCCGCACCGGGATCGCGGGTTGCCTTGTTGGTATGATGTCTGGCATCTTTAGCGCAACATTTTGCTCCCGATAACCGAAGGATGCTTATCGAATGTCCATGCCTGCTCTGTTCAAGGGCCGTCTGTCGATTCCGGTGATCGGTGCGCCGCTGTTCATCATCTCGGTGCCCGATCTGGTGATCGCGCAATGCAAGGCGGGTGTCGTCGGATCGTTTCCGGCGCTGAACGCGCGGCCCGCCGCACTGCTCGACGAGTGGCTGGCGCGGATCAAGGAAGAACTCGCCGCGTACGACAAGGCGCATCCGGAGCGGCCGTCGGCGCCGTTCGCGGTCAACCAGATCGTGCACCGCTCGAACAACCGGCTCGAGCAGGATCTGGCGGTGTGCGAGAAGCACAAGGTGCCGATGATGATCACTTCGCTCGGCGCGCGCGAAGAGCTCAACCAGGCCGCCCATGGCTGGGGCTGCATCGTGTTTCACGATGTGATCAACCAGAAATTCGCGCACAAGGCGGTCGAGAAGGGCGCCGACGGACTGATCCTGGTGGCAGCCGGCGCCGGCGGTCATGCCGGAACGATCTCGCCGTTTCCGTTCGTGGCGGAGACGCGGCAATGGTTCGATGGCCCGATCGCGCTGTCGGGCACCATCGCCAATGGCCGCGCCATCCGCGCCGCGCGAATCCTCGGCGCTGACTTCGCCTATATCGGGTCCGCCTTCATCGCCACCGAGGAGGCCAATGCGGTAGAGGGCTACAAGAGCATGATCACCAGTTCGGGCGCCGAGGACATCGTCTATTCGAACCTGTTCACCGGCGTCCACGGCAACTACCTGAAGCCCTCGGTCGTGGCAGCCGGAATGGATCCGGACAATCTTCCGCAATCCGACGCCTCGAAAATGAGTTTTGGCACCGACGCTTCGGGCGAGCGCGCCAAGCCAAAAGCCTGGAAGGAAATCTGGGGCTCAGGCCAGGGCGTCGGCAGCATCGGCAAGGTGGTGCCGGCCGCCGAATTGATCGCGCGGTTCAAGAAGGAATACGACGAGGCGATCGATCCCGCGTTGTGAGGTTTTGCCTTGGCTCTCCCTTGGCCTCGTGTCGGGAGGTCTCGTCTTGGGCGGCGGGCTCTAGTCGCGCAGATCGTAGCGGTAGGATTTCGAAACGATCTGCCAGCCGTCGTTAAGTTTCATCGCCACCAGATAGTCGGTGAAGTAGCGCGGCGGCAATTGGCAACGCGCCTTGATGAGGGCGGTGCTTTCGTCTGAACGGTCGATGGTGACGATGAAATCGTCGCGCGGCTTGCCTTCAGCCTTTGCCGACGGCCGCTTTCGTACGCGCTCCAGCAAATCGGAGACGGTGAGCACTTGCAGTTCGCCGTTTTCCAGCCAACGCAAGTCGGCGGTGGGATGGAAGATCGCCCCAAGCGTGTCGACATCACCTTCGTAAACGCTGTCGAAATAGCTGGCGATCACGGCTTCGACGGTGGCTCGGCCATGGTTCATCGTGGATTCTCCTGTTGATCTAATGTGCGGTTGTCACATCGGTGGAAAGCGAAACGCTCTTCCAGGCATCGAAGTCGGCCTGCAGCGATTTCATCTTTTCTTCGACCAGCCGAACGGCATCGCTGCCCAGCAGCAGATGCGCGGGCGGATTGTCCGACAGCGCGACTTTCAACATCGCCTGCGCCGCCTTGGCGGGATCGCCAACCTGCCAGCCGCTGAGTTCCATGCGGCGTTTGCGGATCGGCTCGATCAACGCGTCGTAATCCGCGATCGACCGTGCCGCGCGCACCATCGAACGTCCGGCCCAATCTGTCCGGAAGCCGCCGGGCTCGATCGCCGTGACGTGGATACCGAGATCCTTCACTTCCTTGCCGAGCGCTTCGGAGATCCCTTCCAGCGCGAACTTGCTGCCGTGATAGTAGCTGAGGCCGGGCAGGGTGATGATGCCGCCCATCGAGGTGATATTGAGAATATGCCCGGCGCGGCGCTGGCGCATCGCGGGCAGCACGGCCTGGATCATCGCCACCGCGCCAAACACGTTGACCTCGAACTGCCGCCGCAAATCGTCGATCGAGGATTCCTCCAGAATGCCTTCGTGGCCATAGCCGGCATTGTTCACCAGCACGTCGATCGCGCCGATATCTTTTTCGATCGCCGCAATTGCAGGAGCGATCTGAGCGGTGTCGGTAACGTCGAGGATTATCGCGTGGGCGTCTCGGCTGAGCCTTTCGAAATCTGCCCGGTCGCTTTCCTTGCGCACGGTGCCGACGACGGTGTGGCCGTCACGCAACGCCGCTTCGGCCAGCGCGCGACCGAATCCTGAGGAAACGCCCGTGATGAGAAATGTCTTTGCCATGGCAGGTGCCTTTCCAAAAACGGAGATCGCCAAAGCGTGTGTCGCCAAACGAACGCCGCCGAATGATGTCGGATTGAAATAGCCGCCATTGATTGATGCAACAATCAGTATAAAATGAGATGAGGTGATGCAGGATTTGATACAATGCTCGAAACCGGATTATTCGAACTGAACGCGGTCGCGGCGATTTCGGCGCATCGCAGCTTTCGCGCCGCGGCGACCGAACTCGGCATCTCGCCGTCGGCGCTCAGCCACGCCATTGCCGGGCTCGAAAAGCGGCTCGGCGTCCGCCTGATCAATCGCACCACGCGCAGCGTAGCGCTGTCGCAGGCCGGCGAGCGTTTCCTGGCCCGGGTCAGTCCGGCGCTGCGCGAAATCGCCGGCGCCATGGAAGACGTCAACGAATTTCGTGCGACGCCGACCGGAACGCTGCGGATCAACACCAAGGAGCGCGCCGCGCATCAGATCTTGCGGCCGGTGGTCGCCAAATATCTCCGGCGTTATCCCGATATGCAGGTCGAATTGACCATGGAAGGCCGCCCCATCGATATCGTCGCGGAAGGCTTTGACGCCGGCATTCGGCTGGCGGAGTCGGTGCCGCAGGACATGGTTGCGATCCCCTGCGGTCCGGATTCCCGTTTCATCGTGGTTGGCGCGCCCGATTATTTCGCAAGTAAATCGGTGCCGCGATCGCCGCCGGATTTGCTGACGCATGAATGCATTCGGCGTCGCATGCCCGGCGGCAAGCTATATCGATGGGAATTCGAACGGCGCGGCGAGGAGATGGCGCTCGATGTGCCGGGCCGGCTGATCCTGGACAATGACAGCCTGATGGTCGAAGCGGCGGTCGAAGGGCTGGGCCTTGCGTTTGTCAGTGACTTCTGGGTAACCGATCATCTCGCCGCCGGGACTCTGCAGGCGGTGCTGGAAGACTGGACGCCGCCTTTCCCCGGGTTGCGTCTGTATTATCCCGGCCATCGGCACATGACGGCTGGACTTCGCGCGTTCGTCGACCTGATCAGGGAAGAGCAGAAATCGGCTGCCGCCAGAACCGGCTCTCGCGCAAAAACAACGAAGAAACGCACAAGCCGGTCCTGATGGACGGCTCGCGCTTCACAGGGACACTCAATCAGTATGGCGACCGAACTTGAACATAAGCTTGAACACAAGCTTGAACTTGGACTCGATACATTTGGCGATGTGACATCCGCCGCCGATGGCACGCCGTTGTCGCATGCCGAGGTGATCCGCAATATGATCGACGAAGCCGTGCTCGCGGACGAACTCGATATCGATTTCTTCGGCCTTGGCGAGCATCACCGCGCCGACTTCGCGGTATCGGCGCCGGAAGTGGTTCTCGCGGCCATTGCGTCGCGCACCAAGCGCATCCGCCTCGGCTCGGCAGTCACGGTGCTCAGCTCCGATGATCCTATCAGGGTGTTTCAACGATTTGCCACGCTGGACGCCGCTTCGAACGGCCGCGCCGAAGTGATTCTTGGGCGCGGCTCCTTCACGGAATCCTTTCCGCTGTTCGGCTTTGAACTCGATCAGTACGAGACATTGTTCGAGGAGAAGCTCGATCTGTTTGCGGCGTTGATCAGCCAGCCAGCCGTAAGCTGGCGCGGCAAGCTTCGCCCGCCGCTCGACAACCAGCGGGTGTTTCCGCCGATCGAAAACGGATCGCTGAAGACCTGGGTCGGCGTCGGTGGCAGCCCGGAATCGGTGGTGCGCGCCGCCCGCTATGGCCTGCCGCTGATGCTCGCGATCATCGGCGGCGATCCGAACCGCTTCCGTCCCTACGTCGATCTCTATCACCGCGCGCTCGATCAACTCGGCCGGCCCAGGCTGCCGATCGGCGTTCACTCGCCGGGATATGTCGCCGACAGCGACGAGCAGGCGCGCGAAGAACTGTGGCCGGATTACAAAAGGATGCGCGACCGGATCGGCGCCGAACGTGGCTGGCCGCCGATGCAGCGGCGCGAATTCGATCAGGAAGCGGCCACCGGTTCGCTCTATGTCGGTTCGCCGGAGACGGTGGCGCGCAAGATCGCGTCGACCGCCAGCGCACTCGGCATCGCCAGGTTCGACCTGAAATACAGCGCCGGCGGGCTCTCCCACGAAAAACTGCTGCACAGCATCGATCTCTATGGCCGCCAGGTGATCCCGCTGGTACGAAAATTCCTTGCAGACGATATCAGCAGGAAAGCTGTTTAATGGACGCCATCTATCGCGTTGAGGGCAACCGCGTCATCACCAGCCCGAACGCCACCGGCCCCTGGGATCCCGGGATGCAGCACGGTTCGGCGCCGGCCTCGCTGGTGGTCTGGGCCGCTGAGGCGATCCCGACCGCGGTGCCGATGCACATCGCGCGCGTGACCATCGACCTGATGCGGCCGGTGCCGGTGGCGCCGTTGACCTTGCAGACCGAGATATTGCGCGAGGGGCGCAAGATCCAGCTATGCGCGGTCCGGCTGCTCGCAGGCTCTGCCACGGTTGTCAGCGCCACTGTGCTCAAGATCAAAACCCAGACATTGAGTTTGCCGCCCGAAGTCGCCGATGTCGCGGTCGAGCTTCCCGGTCCCGATCGGGCGCCGGAGGAACATCCGAGCTTCTCATCCAGTCCGTTTGTCACGGGCATCTCGATGCGAGCGGCGCTCGGCCGCTTCGGCGTGCCCGGTCCCGGCGCGATCTGGTACCGCGCCGACCGTCCCCTGATTGAGGGCGCAGCGGTCTCGCAGGCCATGCGCGCTGTGGTCGCGGCGGATTTCTGCAACGGCACCTCGGCTGTGTTGGATTTCGAGCAATGGACCTTTCTCAATGCCGACCTCACGGTGAGCATGGCGCGCGAGCCGGTCGGCGAATGGATTTTGCTCGATGCGAAATCCTGGATCGGTCCTGATGGCGCCGGACTTGCGATGGCGCGGCTGGCTGACGTGAAGGGCTATTTCGGCCGCGCCGTGCAAAGCCTCGTCATCGAGAAGCGTTAGATCGCAGGCGGGCGATGACCAAAGACCGGCGTCGCCGAATGATCGTTTTCGGATAAACTCCAACTCCTGTCTCCAGTAGGGAGTTGATGATGCGCGTCACGCGACCCGTGCTTCCCATGACCGGTGGTTGCGCCTGTGGCGCGATCCGCTACGAGATTACGTCGTTTCCGCTGCTGCTCTACAGCTGCCATTGCACCGATTGCCAGACCATTTCCGGCAGCGCTTTCGCATTGAACATGCCGGTGGCGACCCAGGGCTTTCGCATCGTGACCGGCCAGCCGAAGGCGTGGCGCCGCCTGTCGCCCTCGGGCGCTGAGGTCATCTCGTGGTTCTGCGGTGATTGCGGCGCGAGGCTCTATGGCGAGCGTCTAAGCCGCCCGGAATCGATGAATGTTCGCGCCGGGACGCTCGACGACACCTCATGGCTGGCGCCATCGGCCCATCTATTCTTGAAGAGCGCGCAGCCATGGATTCAGTGCTGGGTTCAGCCGAGCCGGTCGTCGGGCGCGGATGTTGAATGCCACGACATCTCGCCATCCGACTTCCGGCCGCTGGCCCGGAATTGGCGTGCCCTCTGGCCGGAATTCTTCCCTCCCGAATAGTTCCAACGCCCGATCATTTTTTGTGGGAACCCGATGGACCCTCACGGGTTTTCATACGGGGATGAGGGCAGGGTTGCGATGAATTTCCTTGAAAAATCTGAACACCGAGCAAAAATTGGAATTTGGGGCCTGGACGATATTTTGTCGGGCGGCCTTTCCCGCGGACATTTGTTTCTGGTGGAAGGCGCCCCCGGCACCGGCAAGACCACCATCGCGCTGCAGTTCCTGATGGAAGGCGCGCGCGCAGGCGAAAAGTGTTTGTATATCACCCTGTCTGAAACCGAACGCGAGTTACGCGACGGTGCCGCTTCGCACGGCTGGACGCTGGGCGACGAGATCGAAGTCTTTGAATTGCTGCCGCCCGAAAGCCTGCTCGATTCCGAACAGCAGCAGAGTTTGCTGTATTCGTCGGATCTGGAGCTCGGCGAAACCACCAAGCAGATTTTCGAAGCCGTCGAACGCACCAAGCCCAGCCGGGTCGTACTCGACAGCCTTTCCGAGATCAGACTGCTGGCCCAGAGTTCGCTGCGGTATCGGCGGCAAATTCTCGCGATCAAGCATTACTTCGCGAAATTCAATACCACTGTGATGCTGCTCGATGACCTGACCGCCGAGCTGGCCGACAAGACCGTGCACAGCGTCGCCCACGGCGTGCTGCGCCTGGAAGAATTGGCGCCGGCCTACGGCGCGGAGCGACGCCGTACCCGCATCATCAAATATCGCGGCGTGAAATTTCGCGGCGGCTATCATGATGTCACCATCACCACCGGCGGCCTGAATGTGTTTCCCCGGCTGGTGGCATCGGAACACCGCAAGCCGTTTGCGCGCGGCAGCCTGTCGAGCGGCGTAGCCGAACTCGACCAGCTATTGGGCGGCGGCATCGACAAGGGTTCAAGCACGCTGGTGCTCGGACCGGCGGGTACCGGAAAATCCCTGTTGGTCATCGTTTATGCGCTTGCGGCGATCGCACGTGGCGAGAAGGCAGCGCTGTTCGTGTTCGATGAGGAACTCGGCCTGTTGTTCTCGCGCATGAAAGGTCTCGGGATCGATCTCGAGGGCCTGCAGAATGCGGGCAAACTATTCGTGGAGCAGGTCGATGCCGCGGAGCTATCGCCCGGCGAGTTCGCCCACCGCGTTCGCAAGCGGGTCGATGACGATGCGATCAAGACCGTCGTAATCGACAGTCTCAACGGCTATCAGGCCGCGATGCCGGAGGAAAATTCGCTCATTCTGCATGTGCACGAATTGCTGCAATATCTGAATCGCCAGGGCGCGGCGACGTTCATGACGGTGGCGCAGCATGGCCTGGTCGGCGACATGAAAGCGCCCGTTGACGTCACCTATCTGGCCGACACCGTGATTCTGCTGCGCTATTTCGAGGCAGTAGGCTCGGTGCGGCGCGCGATGTCGATCATCAAGAAACGTACCGGTTCGCATGAACCGACGATACGTGAATACCGTATCGACAATCGTGGACTTACCATCGGCGCTCCGCTGGTTGAATTCCAGGGTGTCCTGCGCGGTGTTCCGGTTTACGTCGGCGAGAACAATCCATTGCTCGAAGAGCCACTCCAGTGAGGCCTGGCGCGTCATCGGAACGCGCCGTCATCCTCGCGCCCAAGGGGCGCGACGCGGCGGTTGCGGCAGCACTGATCAGGGAAGCCGGATTTTACGCCAACGTCTGCGGTGATCTGGCCGAGCTGATCCATGAGATCGAGGGTGGCGCGGGCCTTGCGGTGATCGCCGACGAGGCGATCAAGACGGCTGACCTGCGCGGGCTGGTCAGCTGGTTGAACGGTCAGCCATCATGGTCGGATTTCCCGATTGTGTTGTTCACGCATCAGGGCGGCGGCCCCGAGCGTAATCCGGATGCCGCGCGGCTTGGACAGGCGCTGGGCAACGTCACCTTTATCGAGCGTCCGTTTCACCCGACCACGCTCGTCAGCATCGTCGCGTCCGCCGTCAGGGCCCGCCGCCGCCAATATCAGACGCGAGCGATTCTCGAAGACCTCACGGAAAGCGAAGGTCTGCTGCAGACGGCGTTGAATGCCGGGCATCTCGGCGCGCTGGAACTGCATCTGCCGGAGTTCGAGCTGGAAGCCTCGGACACCTGCAAAACGTTCTTTGGGCGCAACCCGAAAGACCCGTTTTCCTACCAGGATCTGAAGGACTCGATCCATCCCGATGATCGTGCCCGGCGACAGGAGGTGCTCGACGGCGCCATCAAGTCCGGCAAGGACTACAATTTCGAATACCGCAACATCTGGCCGGACGGCTCGGTGCATTGGGTGGAGGTCCGTGCGCGCCCGGTGCGCCGCCTCGATGGCAGCATCCGATCGATGGTCGGCGTTTCATCCGACATCACGGCGCGCAAGACCGCCGAGATCGAACGCGAGACGCTGGTGGCACAACTGGCCGCCGAACGCACGGCGCTGGCGGAATTGACCGCCACGCTGGAGCAGCGCGTCGAGCAGCGTACCGCGGACCTGATGAAGGAAGTCGCTGCGCGCGAAAAAGCCCAGGAGCAATTGCGCCAGGCGCAGAAGATGGAGACCATCGGTCAGCTCACCGGCGGCGTCGCGCACGATTTCAACAATCTCCTGATGGCGGTGATGGGCAATCTCGATCTGTTGCGCAAGCGGTTGCCCAACGATCCGAGGCTGCTTCGGCTGGTCAACGGTGCATTGCAGGGCGCCGAGCGCGGCGCCTCGCTGACGCAGCGGTTGCTGGCGTTCGCGCGTCAGCAGGACCTGCGCGCGGTGCCGGTGGACCTGCGCACCCTGATCCAGGGCATGATCGAGTTGCTGGAACGGTCGTTGGGGCCGCGCGTCGCGTTGCGCATCGATATTCCTCCGGGATTGCCGCCGGCGAGCATCGACGCCAACCAGCTTGAACTCGCGATCCTCAATCTGGCGATCAATGCGCGCGACGCCATGCCCGATGGCGGTTCGATCGCGATACAGGTGGTCGAATATCAGGCGATCAACGATCCGGTGCTGCAATCCGGCAGCTATCTCAAGCTGTCGGTGATCGATACCGGCACCGGCATGACACCGGAGATATTGAAGCGGGCGGTCGAGCCGTTCTTCTCGTCAAAGCCGCTTGGCAAGGGTACCGGCCTCGGCCTGTCGATGGTGCACGGGCTTGCGGTGCAGCTCGGCGGCGCGCTGCAATTGTCGAGCACTCTGGGCAAGGGCACGACAGCGACCCTGGTGCTGCCGATCGCGACCACTCAGCCCGAGGCTCAGAGCCAGGCGCCGGCGGTGCACAAGGTCAATCGCTCCGCGGTCATTCTGTTCGTCGACGACGATCCATTGATCGCGATGTCGACCATGGAAATGCTGGAGGATCTCGGCCATCAGGTGATCGGCGCCAATTCCGGACTGCATGCGCTGGATATCGTCAAGAGCGAGCAGCAGATCGACCTGATGATGACGGATCATGTCATGCCGGGCATGACCGGTATCGAACTTGCGGCGGCCTCACGCGCGGTGCGGCCGACCTTGCCGATCCTGCTCGCGACCGGTTACGCCGAACTGCCCGAAGGCGCCCAGCTCGATCTGCCGCGTCTGGCCAAGCCGTACCATCAGGACCAGCTGCGCGATCGGCTCGATCAATTGCTCGGCTGAATATGCGCTGCTCGTGTCCCGCATGCTGCGCAGCGCGCCGCGCTTCGGCGTGATGCGCTGCTGATCCGGGACCCATCGATTGGAGCATCCGCCCGGCCTCTACCCCACCATGCGATCGCGGCCGGCCCAGAAGCCGGCCTTCAATACCTTCTTGTCGACCTTGCCGACCCCGGTCATCGGCAACTCGGTGACGAATTTCACATGCTTGGGCGCATGTGCCGAGCCCTTGCGGGACTTGACCAGATTGATCAGCTCCTCTGCGCTCGGCTGCGTGCCTTCGCGCGCCACCACGATGGCGGTAACGGCCTCGCCCCATTTGTCGTCGGGCACGCCGACCACCGCGACCATCGCGACGTCGGCGTGCTGTGACAGCACGTCCTCGACTTCGCGAGGAAAGATATTGAAGCCGCCGGAGACGATCATGTCCTTCTTGCGGTCGAGGATGAACATGTAGCCGCGCTCGTCGGCGCGGGCGATGTCGCCGGTATGCAGCCAGCCGTTCTTCAATGTCTCGTCGGTCTGTTCGGGGCGCTTCCAGTATTCCGACATCACATGCGAGGCGCGCACGCAGATTTCACCGGCCTCGCCGTTGGGGACTTCCTGATCCGCCTCGTCGAGAATCCTGACGGCGCAGGCTGCGATCGGGAAACCACACGACAGGAACAGTTCCGGCAGCTTCGGGTCGTGATCCCGCTTGCGCAGCACCGACACCGGATAGCATTCGGTCTGGCCGTAGAGTTGGGAAAACACCGGGCCGATCCGCTCGATGCCCTCGACCAGCCGACTCGGTGACATCGCGGACGCGCCATAGAGCAGCAGTTCGAGCGAGGAGAGGTCGGTGTTGTCGAGCTGCGGATGATCCAGCAGCACGTAAATCATGGTCGGCACCAGTAGCGTGAAATTGATGCGCTCGCGCGCGATCGTCCTGAAGATCGCTTCGGGATCGAAACCTTTTAGCATGTGCACGGTGCCGCCGCGCATCAGCGTCGGCAGCACCTTGGTGCCGGCGACATGGCTGATCGGCGCCACCGCGAGATAGCGCGGCGTATCGGGAATTTCGAAGTCGGCCAGAATCGCGCTGGCGAAGCCGCCATATTGGCGATGCTGGCGCAGCGCGCCCTTGGATTTGCCGGTGGTGCCGCCGGTGTAGTTCAGCGTCGCGATATCGTCGACACCGGCGAGGCAGCGCGGCGTGACCGTGCCCATCGCAACCACCGCGGCCAGCAGATCGATGCCGTAGCCGGCGGCGCCGAGCGTGAACAGGCCACGCAGATTGGCGGTCCGGGCGGCGAGTTCGCCGCCGCGATCCCGGAAGGCATCGGCATCGATGACCAGCACCTGCGCTTCGGAATCCTCGATCTGAAACAGCTGATCCTCAAGCGAGCCCAGCGGATGAAGCCAGGTAATCGCGAGCCGCGACAATTGCGCGGCGACACCCGCGCACCAGGTGTCGGCGCGGTTGGCGGTCAGGAAGGCCACACGCGTACCCGGCTGCAGGCCAAGCTGGACGAAGGCCTTCTGCATACGGCCGATCAGTTCGGTGACGCCGCGATAGGTCAGCGATCCGCCCGGCCAACTGAACGCAGTCCGCTCGGGATAGCGCGCCAGCGCCCGCAGCGTCTGCTCGCAGACGGTCGGAAAGGCATGAAGGGAATCGGACATGCTTCCTCCAAATGATTTTGTATCGGCCTTCGGTCGTGCCAATGTTGGCCGACGCTAGCACATCGAACTCGCTGCGCGGAACGCTAAACGCCGGGAAACCTGACATTGGATTCCGATCGCCAACTGACACGCTTTCGCGACCGCCTGAGCCTGCCGCTGATCGCGGCGCCGATGTTTCTGGTCTCCGGTGTCGACCTCGTGGTGGCGGCGTGTCGTAACGGCGTGATCGGCGCATTTCCGACAGTGAATTGCCGCACCACCGAGCAACTCGATGGCTGGCTCGATGACATCGAGGGCCAGCTGAAGCGCCATTCGGATACTCACGGCAAAGCGGCGGCGCCGGTCTGCCCAAACCTGATCGTGCACCGCTCCAATGTGCGGCTTGCCGCCGACCTTGAGGTGCTGCTGCGGCACAAACCGGAGATCGTCATCACCAGCGTCGGCTCGCCGGCGTCGGTGCTCGCGCCGCTGCATGACGCGGGCGCGCTGGTGCTCGCCGACGTCGCCAGCATCCGCCACGCCGAACGCGCGGTCGAGGCCGGCGCCGACGGACTCGTGCTGTTGACCGCCGGCGCGGGCGGTCAGACCGGCTGGCTCAACCCGTTCGTGTTCGTGCGCGCGGTACGGCGATTTTTCGGCGGCCCGATCGTGCTGGCCGGCGGCATCAGCGATGGCCACGCGCTGCGTGCCGCCGAGGCGCTCGGCTGCGACCTCGCTTACATGGGCACCAAATTCATCGCCACCCGCGAGAGCATGGCCGATCCCAGATACAAGGACATGCTGGTCGCGAGCAGTGCCGATGATATCCTGCTGACCACGGCTTTCACCGGCCTGCAAACCAACATGCTGCGGCCATCGATCGCCGCCGCCGGCCTCGACCCCGATGATCTGCCGCAGCGCGGCGCGATCGATATCGGCAAGGACATCGATATCGGCGAGCGCGAAAATCGCCCGACGCGGTGGCGCGATATCTGGAGCGCGGGGCACTCCACGTCAGGGGTGACCGAATTGATGTCGGTCGATGACCTCGTCGCGCGCACCATTATCGAGTACCGCGCTGCCGGGATGCCCCGGCCATAGCCCTGTCTGGGCAGGCGTTTTCGCCCTTAACGCGCCATTAACCACTGCAGCGCCAAGAATCATGTCGGGGCCGTTCGTCGTCCTGCGGCAGCGGCCGCGCCAGAAGACTTCCGCTCCAGAAGGCTTCCACTCAAAGGGGTGCGACATGGATCTCGAGACAAAGACATCGGCGACGCTGGATGAAATCAGATGGCGGGTCGCCCGCGCGCTCGACCGGCATCCGCTGTGCCGCAACGTCGAATTCGATATCGTCAGCATGCCGCGCTCCAAAAAAGCAAACTGGACCATCAGCCTGCAGACGGTCGCGCCCGATGCGTTATGGGAGGCGTCCGATATCGTCGCCGATATTCAGGAAGCCTACGAGCTGGCCACCGCGGCCTGAATTGCTGCTTTTTGGCCCCGGAATCCGTGCCGCTGGGGTTCCCGGTGTGGCCCGGCGGGCATGGTTAAGCCTTAATTAGCCGCCAGAAACTCCCGTGGTGGGTCCACGGAAACGGAGAGCTGTTTGACGCGGGCAGTTACGATCATCGCTCTGACGTGCTTTCTGGTTGTTGGCGCGGCGGCACTGAGCATTCTCGGCCGCAGCAGCGTGCCGGATGCGACGCCGTCGACTGTGGCGCGGGTCACCGAAAATCCGGTAACGAACAGGCAGGCCAAGAAAGACCGGCTCGCGGTCGCGAGCTACGCGCTGGCCGCGTTCGAGCCTGCGCCATCGCAGGCAGAGTTTAACGAGCCGCTGCGGCAGGCGTTCGCCGCGCAGAATCCGGCCGATTTCGCGCCGCGGATCACCGCTCCGCAGGCCGCCGTACCGCAAGCTGTCGCGCCGCAGGCCGTCACGCCTGCCGCGATGCCTCAGGCGCCGTTGGCGCCGCAAGCTTCAAAACCTGAAGTGCCGAAAGTGGCTGCCAAACCGGCGCCGCAGAAATCCTATGCGCTGCTCAGCGATGCGCAGATCGCCGGCATCAAGGAACGTCTGAACCTTTCCCCCGATCAGCAATCCTATTGGCCCGCGGTGGAAAGCGCCTTGCGTGCGGTGGCGCGCAAGATCCATGCGACCCGGCAGGCCGATCCGCGCGCGACCGGTGCGCCGATCGATCCGGATTCCGAGGAAGTCCAGCAACTCAAATCGGCGGCCATGCCGTTGTTGTTTCAGTTGCGCGAAGACCAGAAGCGCGAAGTGCGCTCGCTCGCGCGCCTGATTGGCCTGGAAAAAGTCGCCGCCCAGATCTGAGGCGCGGCCGGCGTCAGCAGGACCGGGCTCCCTAACTTTCTCGCGCCGGCGACGCCGCTCTGGCGCAACCGTCATCGCTCAATTCTTCATGCACAGACCGGTCTAACCGCGTAGGGTGTAAACCCGCGATGGATGTCGATGAGACCGGTGATGCCGCACACACAAAACCCTGCAACTGCGACTGCTGTTCTTCCGGTCACGCTCGCGGACGTCAAGGCGGCGGCAGCTACCATCCGCGGCGCGACGATCGTGACCGAATGCAATGAAAGCCGCACGCTCGGCGCGATGCTCGGCTGCAGGGTCTGGCTGAAATTCGAGAATCTCCAGTTCACCTCCACCTTCAAGGAACGCGGCGCGCTCAATCGCCTGAATGCCCTGTCACCCGAGGAGCGGCGGCGCGGCGTCATCGCGATGTCCGCCGGCAACCACGCGCAGGGCGTGGCCTACCACGCCAAACGGCTCGGCATTCCCGCCGTGATCGTGATGCCGGTCGGCACGCCGATGGTGAAGGTCGAGAACACGCGGCGGCTCGATGCCGAGGTGATCATCTCAGGCGCCACGCTGGAGGAATCAGGCGAGTTCACGCGCGACTATTGCAAGGCGCATGACATGATCCTGATCCATCCCTATAACGATCCGCTCGTGATCGCGGGGCAGGGCACCATCGCGCTGGAAATGCTGGAGAAGGTGCCTGATCTGGACACGCTGGTCGTTCCGATCGGCGGCGGCGGGCTGATCTCCGGAATTGCGGTGGCGGCGAAGGCCTTGAAACCGAATTTGCGCATCGTCGGCGTGCAGGCCCGGCTCTACCCCTCGATGTACAACGCCATCAACGGCGAGCAGTTGCCGATGCGCGGCGACACGCTGGCGGAGGGCATCGCCGTCAAGGCGCCCGGCCGGATCACCACCGGCATCATCCGCGAACTGGTCGACGAGATCGTGCTGGTGACGGAGGACCAGATCGAGCGCGCGGTCGCGACGCTGATCTCGATCGAAAAGACCGTGGTCGAAGGCGCCGGCGCGGCCGGGCTCGCGGCGCTGATGGCCGCGCCCGAACGTTTTTCCGGACGCCATGTCGGCCTCGTCCTCACCGGCGGCAATATCGACACCAGGTTGATCGCCTCGGTCCTGACCCGCGAACTCGCGCGTGAGGGACGGTTGACCCAGGTGGCGCTCGACATCGTCGACCGGCCGGGTCAGCTCGCCGCCGTCGCCGCGCTGCTGGCGGAAGTCGGCGCCAACATCGTCGAAGTCTCGCACCAGCGCACCTTCTCCGATCTGCCGGCCAAGGGCACGTTGCTCGAACTCGTGATCGAAACCCGCGACCGCGCCCATCTCGATGAAGTCATGACAAAGCTCGGCGCTGCCGGGTTCAAGGCCTGGCTGCCGGGTCACCGCTGAGAATGGTTTTCGGCGAGGCGGCTATGATCGCCAATTGAAAGAGGCCAACACTCCAGCGCGATTTGCACGCCAGAAACGTCCACTGATCGATCGTCGGGCTTCGACGAAACATTTTTTTGTTCTGATGAAAACGTCCTGAAACAAAAACCGATTAGCCTTACCGCCGGATATATCGTCAGCGCGCGGGGGATTTGCGCCATGCAAAACTTACAGGGTTTAGGACGCGGGTTTGCTGTTGCGATTGTCGCCCTTACGGCCCTCACTTCTGTTTCCGCCGTAGTTCATGCCAAAAAGCAGCCTCACATTGTACTGAGGCCTACGGCGGCGTTGCCGGCCGTCAATGTGCCCTGAAATCCGATCCCACACGCCCTTCGCACCTGACAGTACTGTCGGCAGGCGGCCGATCGGCTCGCCCGCCGGCCGCACCGTGGGCGTTGCCAGCACTTGCGATCGGGCGTAAGTGCAGCATCGGGCGGAGACAAGCATGGCCGATTGGTCGGACGGCTACATCACCAATATCGATTACACCTCGGGCTTCTATGCCGGCCTGTCGCCGCTGGCGCAGAATTTTGCGCTGCTGTACCGCGGCTATGCCGGGCCGCAGCTCGCCGACGGTTTCACCTATTGCGAGCTTGGCTGTGGACGCGGATTCAGTACGGCGCTGATCGCCGCGGCCAATCCCGCGGGCGCGTTTTGGGGGATCGACTTCAATCCATCGCATATTTCCGACGCCGAGCAGCTCAAGCAGGCGACTTCGGTCCCGAATGTCACATTCCTCGAGCTGAGCTTTGCGGAATCGCTGACGGCAGATTTGCCGAAATTCGATTTCATCTCGCTGCATGGTGTGTGGTCCTGGATCAGTCCGGACAATCGCCGCGCCATCCTTGATTTCATCTACGCGAAGCTGAAACCCGGCGGCGTCGTTTACATCAGTTACAACGCGCTGCCCGGCTGGTCGGCCGCGGCGCCGTTGCGGCAGCTGCTGGTCGAGCGGCTGCGCGGCCACGGCGGGGCGACGCCGGACTCCATCAGCGCGGCGCTTTCGTTTGCAGGGCGGGTGCGCGACGCCAAGGCCGGATATTTTCTCGCCAACGCCACCGGTGGCCGTCGGCTCGATAGCCTGGCCTCGATGCCGAAAAACTATCTCGCCCATGAATATTTCAACGCGCACTGGTCGGCCTCGTATCACTCCGAGGTGGTGGCGGAGCTCGCCGCGGCCAAACTGACGTTCGCTGCGCCAGGAGAATTGTCAGAACAGATGGACACCTTTCTGTTGACGCCACCGGCGCAGGAGCTGCTGAAGGAAGTAACGGATCCGATCGCACGCGAGACCATCCGCGATTATTTCCTGAATACGCAATTCCGCCGTGACCTGTTCGTGCGCGGCGCGCGGCAGCTGTCGGAGGCCGAACGCAACGAACGCCTGCTGCAAACGCGCCTCGTTCTGACGCGGCCTCGGTGCCGGTGGGCGAGGTGACGATCGATGCCAACCCGGCCAAGGCGGTGTTCGCTGCCCTGGCCGAGGGACCGCGGATGTTGGGGGATCTCCTGAAGGATTCCGCAATCGCAGGCGGCGACGGCGGCAATCTGGCCTTCAAGGCCATCACCGTCCTGCTGGCTGGGGGTGCGATACTGCCCGCGCTCGGACCGGAGCAGGAGGACATCCGCCGCGAGCGGGTCGCACGTTTCAACCGGGCAATGCTGGCGCGGTTCGGGTCCGAGCGGCAGGAGCACGCGCTGGCTTCGCCGGTGCTCGCGACCGGGATGGCGGTGCCGCCAACCGACCAGATGTTTCTGGTGCACGCCGTGGGCAACAAGACGCCGCCGATCGACAAGCTCGTCGAGGAAATGGCGGCGCGCAATCGTACCTTCATAAAGGACGGCAAGCCGGCATCTGCGGAGGAAACCAAAGCCGAACTGAAGGCGGCGCTGACGGCGTTTCGCCATGAACGACTGCCGATCTACCGGCGGCTGGGTCTAAGTTAACCAATTTTCTCTGCCACTTATGAGTTAGGCGAATTCCAGTTTCACACAAAAGTTTCATCTGTTTTGTTGTATTTCCGATTGTTTCCAAGGGGAGTTGGCCGGTAACCTGCCCGGGTCATCCGAGGACGAACTTCGCCCGTAGATTGCTCGGGTGGATGGCAGGTTATTTGGGGGCGGCATGGCGACCAATTATTATTTGGTGATCCACGGAGTTTCCGGCGATTACAGCGACAAGCTGCTGACGGGCGCGTTCAAGGTCAGCGATTTCGAGTTTCTGACAGCGAACAACGGCACCAGCACCTTCGACCCGCTCAATCTGATACTGGACAGCGACAGCTATACCGCGCTGCTGACCGACCTCGGCAACGGCGCGGCGATCAGCGGCGTGTCGCTGATCGGGGAGACGACCGGTGCCGGCGGCACCCCGCAGATCACCTACGACCTCAATTTGTCCGAGGCCGTGGTGACTGGTCTGCAGACGGACGGCCTCAACACCGGCCTGACGCTGGATTACGACAAGATCGGGCTTGTCACCACGGACATCGGTCCGACCGGCAAGCTGCAGACCCCCGCAGAGTTTTGGCTGGGACATCGCGAATAATGCGCCGACCGGCTCAGGCACCGAACTGACCTCGTCGGGCGCCGCGGCTGTAGGAGCGACCGCGCCGGTCACCTATTATCTCCTGATCGACGGCTTCAATGGCGGCGCGGCCGACAAAGCCCACACCGGCTGGTTTGCGATCAACAACTTCGACATCGATGCCAGCAACACCTCCAACATGCAAACGGGTTTTCCCGGCACGGCTTCCTTCGGCGACCTCTCGGTGAACATCCAGGGCGACCTAGCCGGGCTGTTGGCGGACAGCGGCGCCGGCACCGCGCTGAAGGGGGTGAAGATCGAAGGCGTCACTGCCGATGGGACGGCGGTTTATGACCTCGAGGTGGCGAACGCCAAAATCGACACGATTGCCGACACCTCCAGCCCGGGTTACACGATCGACTTCAACTACAGCCAGATCGATGTCACCACCAAGAGCGAGACCGCGCCCGGCAAAACCACGCAGACCGGGACGTTCGGCTGGGACGTCGCCAATAACCAGCCCCTCCAAGCCTCTTCGCTGCCGACCCTGCATGTTGGCAGCGGTGCCAACTCCAACGGGGCAGCGTCGTCATATTATCTGGTGGTCCACGGGGTAGCCGGCGATTACAGTGACAAGCTGCTGACCGGTGCGTTCAAGGTCAGCAATTTCCAGTTTTTGACCCAGAACAACGGCACCAGCACCTTCGACCCGCTCTCGCTGACACTGAACAGCAACGACTATGCCACGCTCCTGACCGATCTCGGCGACGGCAGTGTGATCAGCGGTGTGTCCCTGATCGGGGAGGCGACCGGTGCCGGCGGCACCCCGCAGATCACCTACGACCTCAATCTGTCAAACGTCGTGGTCACCGATCTCTTGAAGGACTCCGGCCTCTCCGGCGTTAATCTGACGCTGGATTACAACAAGATCGGGCTGGTCACCAACGGCATCGATGCGAACGGCAAGTTGCAGGCCCCGCAGAGTTTTGGCTGGGACATCACGCAAAATGCAGCGACCAACTCAGGCACCGAGCTGACCTCGGCGGGGCCCGCGGCCGTGGGAGCGACCGCGCCGGTCACCTATTATCTCCTGATCGACGGCTTCAATGGCGGCTCGGTCGACAAAGCCCACTCCGGCTGGTTTGCGATCAGCAACTTCGATATCGATGCCAGCAACACCTCCAACATGCAAACGGGTTTTCCCGGCACGGCTTCCTTCGGCGAGCTCTCGGTTGGCATCGCGAGTGATGGCGCCGGGCTTCCCGGGTTGCTCACGGACAGCGGCCCCGGCACTGCGCTGAGGGGGTGAAGATCGAAGGCGTCACCGCCGATGGCACAGCGGTTTATGATCTCGAGGTAACGAACGTCAAAATCGGCACGATCGTCGACACCTCGAACCCGGGTTACACGATCGATTTCAACTACGGCAAGATCGACCTCGTCACCAAGAGCGAGACCGCGCCCGGCAAGGCCACGCAGACCGGGGCGTTCGGCTGGGACGTCGCCAACAACGAGCCCATCCCCCCTTCGCTGCCGACCTTGCACGTCGGCGCGCCCTGTTATTGTCCGGGCACCCTCATCCTGACGGACCGCGGCGAAGTCGCGGTGGAGACACTCTGCATCGGCGACGTCGTGATGACGATGTCGGGCGCGGCGCGGCCGATCAAATGGATCGGGCGGCGCAGTTATGCCGGACGATTTGCTCTCGGCCAGAAAGATATCCTGCCGGTGTGTATCAAGGCCGGTGCGCTCGATGAAAATACGCCCCGCCGCGACCTCTGGATTTCGCCACATCACGCGATGTATCTGGAAGGCGTGCTGATCGAGGCGCGCGATCTCGTCAACGGCGTTTCGGTTGTGCAGGTCGAGACGGTCGACAAGGTCGAGTATTTTCATATCGAACTCGACACCCATGACGTGCTCGTCGCCGAAGGCTCCTTTTCGGAATCGTTCATCGACGACGACAGCCGCAACATGTTCCACAATGCGCTGGAATACCGGACGCTGTATCCGGCGCACGAGCAGGACGCGGTCCGGTATTGCGCGCCGCGGCTTGCTTCCGGCTACGCAGTGGAAAAGGCGCGGCGTCATATCGAAGCGCGCGCCGGGTTGCGGCCGGCGTCAGGCGATAACGCCGTGGCGCTGCGCGGCTATGTCGATCAGGTCGGCTCAGGACGCATCAGCGGCTGGGCGCAGAATCCGGAGCATCCGGAGGCGGCGGTGTGTCTCGACATCTATGCTGGCGGACGGCTGATCGGCCAGACCCTGGCCAGTCGCTATCGCGAAGACCTGCAGCAGGCCGGACTGGGCAGCGGCCGTCATGGCTTCGAATTCACGCCGCCGGCGGGGCTGACCTTCGCGCCCGACGCGGTGGAGGTGCGCCGCTCGTTCGATGGCGCCGCCCTTTCAGCCTCCGGCGCGGTACGAACCAACCTCGCCGCCGTGAAGCGCGGACCGGTTCGCAGGATCGCATAAAACGGTTCGCGTTCGGGCGGGTAGTCCGAGCGCGCCAGGCCGTGATACTTCCATTGCTGGGATCCTTGAATGGCGCGCGGGGCTCTCGCGCGAGCGGCCCTCACTTCGGCGTAATGAAGGACGCTGGTTTCAGGCCCTGATGGGAGACGCAGCGATGTCATCGGCAAAACCGGTTCTGGGCTGTGTGGTGTTCCTGGCGGCTGCGGCCGGCTTCGTGATCTCGAACCACATTGTCGACGCCATGATACCCTCGCAAAACTCCCGCGCGACGAATGCAACGGCTCGGGACACGACGGAATCCCCGTCAGCACTTCCCGATGCCGGGGACGCCAACGCCGAAGGCTCAACCGGGCGGCGATGCGTCGATTTGAACGGCCATACGTTTGGCTGGAAATGGCCGAACATACCGTTCGGCACAACCGCCTGCAGCGATACCGATCGAAAGACCGATAAATAGCAATTCGAAGCCGGTTGCCCGCTGACCATGTTGTCTGGCAAACCTCAGGTGCGCCGGGCTCCAGGGCAGCTATTGAGCTAATATGACAAGCGGAATTCAGTCGATCGTCGACACCTACGTCAAGCTTCGCAGGATCGACGCGCTGACCAGCCTTCGGGCGCACCGCAGGAAACTGCTCGCCGCGGCCTCCGACCGGCGCGACTTCAATTTCGCCGTCACCCGCGAGCACTATCAACGAGACATCGCCGTCATCGAGGCGGGCCTCAACAGGGTGATGCCCGAGAGTGACTGGACGATCCGCGGCGCGATGGACCCGCTAGGCGAAAACGAAATCACCGGATGGGTCCAGAACACCCGGCATCCGGACCTGCCGGTGTTGCTGGGCGTTTACTTCGACGGTCGACTGGCCGGCGAAACCCTCGCGAATCAATTCCGCCCCGAATTGGTTGAAGCCGGCATCGGCAGCGGCCACCACGGCTTTGTGTTTGCGTTGCCGCCCGGGACGCAGCAATCGGTCAATTCACTCGAAGTCCGGGCGCCTTACGAGACCATCATCGTCTATTCAAGAACGGCCGCTCAGGCATCGGCCTGAAGTCACCCGCGCGCGGACTCCGAGGGCTCTATCCACCTTGCGTGTTTAGGCTTAAAACGGGAGCGGGCAGGCCACGGGAGGTCGCGATGGACCAACGCGAATTCGAAAGGCAGCTCAAAGCCGACGGTTTCCAGGAAGTCGAATTGCAGACGCTGGCGCCTCGCCCCGGCAAGGGCAGGCACCGCCATCATTTCGCGATCCGCGGCATGGTGCTTTCGGGCACTTTTGTGGTGACGCAAGACAGCGATCCGGTAACTTACGGCGCGGGGCAGGTCTTTGCGGTGGAACTCGGCGAATTGCACGATGAGGAGATCGGCCCCGACGGCGCGATGGTTCTCGTGGGGCGAAAGTTCACGGACGAAAGGCCATCCGCCGGTTCGCAGAGCTGAAGGCTGCGCAGCATCAAAAGGCCGGCGTGGACCGTCGGCGTCCTCGCCGATGGGTCATCCCCACCTTTTACCAAAGACCGGTGCTTCGATCTGATCGACTCGCCAGTCGAAATAATCGTAATTGCCGGACCAGGTGTGGACCTTGCTGCCGCAAACCTCGCAGCTGAAACTGCCGGAATGCTTGTACGGATAATGCTCCCGGGTCGCCGTGTAGGGCAGCCCGCAATCGGAGCATCTGAAATATTCGGTCTTCCATATGTCGCTTGCCATGCTGCGATTATGCGAAGCATCCGACAGGTTTTCCAGTCCGGCAGCCTGCCATCCTCAATGACCCATTACCCGAACCGCCGAGCGCCAGGGGATATCGGGTGACGGTTTCTTAACCCCGGAGATTCTCGCGCGAGACGTATTGGGGCGACGTCACCAGCTGGAGAAAAAGCCGCCAAAGGGCTGCCGGAATTGGCGTGCGCGCGCGTAACCGTATTCGGCGGTCGGATCGCGCCGTCGCCGGATCTTGATGCCGCCTTGCGGCTCTCCGCTCATGAGCACCACGAAATCCGTGCCTCTGCCGGTTTCGGAACTCAAGGCCTCGTCGGTGACGATCAAGGAAGACCGCGGCGCTATCCCGACGATCCGGTCCAATACTTCAGGCGGAACGACGATGCGGTCGAGCGCGCCGCTGGCGGTGCTTGCTTCCGCCGTTATCGGCGTGGTGTTGGTGCTGCGAGGCCCAGCCTGCAGCGAGACCGCGCTCCAGCGCAATTTGTTGTCGCTGCCGGTCCGCTCCATCGCGGTAAAGATATGCGTGCCGATCGGACGCTCCGGATCGGTAATCGTCACCGGAACGTCCAGCACCGGCTCGAAGCCTTGCCGGACATACAGCCGTTGCTTCTTGCGGCTGATCAGCACCGACACCGGCTCGGTCTGCCGCGCCGCCTGCCGTGCCACGTCGGCCGCCATGGCCCGCGCTGTTTCCGCCGCTGCGACGGCTTCACGCGCTTTGAGGACCGCATCCAGTTTCTGCTGCTGCTGCTCCCTGGCGGTGTCCAGTTGCGTCTGCAGTTCGGCAACCCTGGCTGCGGCCTGCGCCTTGTCGGTTTCAGCCTGTTGTTTGGCTTCGTCCGAGGTTGCCGAGCCAAGCGACGCATCGGCGGTCGCCGCCAGCGCTTCGGCCCTTCGCTTCTGGTTTTCCGCCACCCGCACCGCGGTCATCGCCTGCGTCAACTCCCGGAAGGCCGCGCCGGCGTCGCGTCTGGCCTGGTCGGCCTTTTTGGCGGCGTCACCCGCTTCCGCGATACGCGCGGCCACCAGCGCTTCGGCGCCAGGCTTGGCCTGAAACAGAACCGGATGGTCGATCTCGACCGGCGCCACATCTGTCGGTGCCACGATCACCCGCAAGCCCATCTGCGTCAGGTCGAACAGGCGGTCGGCGAAGTCGAACGGCATCCGCACGCAGCCGTGCGACGCCGGGTATCCCGGCAACGGACCGCCATGCAGCGCAATGCCCGACCAGGTCAGGCGCTGCATGTGTGGCATGAAGGCATCGTCATACAGGTTGGAGTGGTGGTCTGCGTCCTTCTGGATCACGCTGAAAATTCCGGCCGGCGTCTCGCGGCCGCGCTGGCCGCTCGATACCGGCGCCCGCAGGATCCAGCCCTTGGTGTCGTAGACGGTGATCCGCTGGCTCTGCAATGAGACGATCGCGAGCATCGCATCACCGCTCGCGCGCTGCGCCACCTGTTCGATCGCGCGTTCGCCGCGGCGCTCCTTGGCGTCAGCGTGATTGCCGTTCGCGATCAGCAGCGCGGCCAGCGCAAGTGCAAGCTGGACCGAGCGTCGCCTTGTTGGCTTGCCTTTCGAAGTCACAAAACCAGGCCCTGTTGATCGCCGCTACGCCAGCGTGTCCATGGCTAGAATGTAACGGGGAGAATGTAACGCGGTTCCGTCGAATCCGACAAGGCGGAACCCGGCGGCGTGAGAGTAAATTCGTGCAGGCCGCGCCGTCTGCGTAAAAGATTTGCGTCTTGGTTGGGCGTTCTTGGAGGCGCATTGTTGTTTTTTCTGAGGCATCCTTGTTCTGCGGAAGGCGACGGCCAAGATCTTAAAGACGCCTTACGTTTAGCGAGCCGGGGCGGCGCTGTCGGGAGCAGGCATGTTCCCGCCATGCCCGGCTTACCGGGAGATCAAAATGGGCCTGCACCAGACAAAAATCGAATCGCTTCCCTTCGTAACCGCTGAACTCAATTATCTGGCTCCGACGCCGGGAAAACCGCGCACCTACGCGTTCGATCCGCCGCCCGGCGAGCCCAAATCGACCGCGCTGCCCGAGCCGCATCGCGTGCCGGTGTTTGATGCGCGCCGCATCGCCGACAGCGTCTCGCTCGACCGTGAAGGCTTTGCGCTCGTTCGGCACCCGATGTCGGTGACGAATTTCTACGACGATAACGAGATCAGGAAGGTCTATTATCCCGCCGTTAAATCCTTTTTGCGCGCGAGCCTGAAGGCCGATCGCGTCCTCATCTTCGATCATACCGTCCGCAAGCGGGTGGAAGGCTCGGCCGACCTGCGCGGCGCCGGCCCGAGGCAACCCGCCACCCGCGTCCATGTCGATCAGACCGAGCTGTCGGGCCGCAATCGTGTTCGCGAACATCTGCCGGATGAAGCCGACGAGCTTCTCAAAGGACGGGTGCAGGTGATCAATCTATGGCGCCCGATCCGCGGACCTCTGCTCGATTCGCCGCTGGCGATGTGCGACGCGCAAACCCTGGCATCCGGTGACCTGGTTGCGTCCGACCTGATCTACCCGGGCCGCAACGGCGAGACCTATTCGGTCAAGTTCAATGCCGGGCATCGCTGGCTGTACTTCTCGAAAATGTCGGCCGAGGAAGCGCTGCTGCTGAAGTGCTACGATTCCGCGACCGACGGACGTGCGCGGTTTGCCCCGCACACCGCGTTCATCGACCCCACCACGCCGGCCGATGCGCCGCTCCGCGAGAGCATCGAGGTGCGCACGCTGGTGTTCCACAAGCACTAGGATTGACGTCAACAGAGAAAAAGCCGACGGGCGTTACGCCGCCGGCTTCTCCTTGCGACTGCCGGCCCGACACCGGTTCCGTCGCGTTTCGTGATGCGAAAATGGTCTTCGAATTTGGTTAACGAAAAGTTAACGCGTGCGGCGCCGGATTCAGATCGACGTTGCTTCCTCCTCCTTTTGAAGAGGGATTCATCCCCTTCATGCAGGAGAGACGCGTCATCGTAACTTTGGTCAGGCGTGGAAATCCGGGTCACACGCGAGTAACGCCACCCAGCCGCAACCTGCATCGCCTGAATTGCCTGGTCTCATATCCTTGCGCTTCCACGACAGACGCCCGCAGCGTAGATCTTGGCCCTCGCGCCGTGCCTGTGATACTCCCGCTCCTTGTCCTGATCGTTGTAATGGCTTTCCGATGTTCCTCGTTGTCGATCGTCTCGCTGGCGGAAACGGTATCTCGGATATTGCCGTGGCCGATCACTGACCATGGCCCGTGGCTGGCTGATCGTCGCGGACGACCTCACTGGTGCGGCGGATTGTGCGATCGCCTTCAGCCGAAGAGGGCATGCGGCGATGGTGACGTGGGGCGAGGTCGGTGATGCACCGGACCATCAACTGCCGGTACTGGCTTATAATGCTGCGACCCGGGGCCTCGCGGCCGATGCCGCTGCCGGCCGCCACGCCGAGGTGCTTGAGCGCTGGTTCGGGCCGGAGCGCCGGCTGTTCAAGAAAATCGATTCGACGTTGCGCGGGCAGCCCGCAGCGGAGATCGCCGCGGCGCTCGTCCATCTGAAATCCCGATTTGGGCCGGCCTTCGGCGTTTTCGCGCCCGCCTATCCCGCTACCGGCCGCACCACCGTCAACGGCGGCGTCCTGCTCCAAGGGCGCGCACTCGAACAGGCCGAGCTCTGGCAGCGCGAACACACCTATCCGAATGCCGATCTCGTTGAAATGCTGGCTACCGCGGGCATTCGTGGCGAGCGGGTCGCGCTTGCGACGGTACGCGGTGGCGATCTCAGGGCCACGTTCTCCAGGCTGGCCGGCGAGGGCGATGTTGTCGCCGCCTGTGATGCCGAGTCCGACCACGATCTGCATTTGATCGCGGAAGCGAGCCTGCCGGCGTCATCGGCAACGTTCTTCGTCGGCAGCGCCGGGCTGGCGCACGCGCTGGCCAGCCTCGACGCCGGCGATCTTGCCGAGCCGATGCAAATTTTGCCGCGCGCATCCGGTACCTTGATCGTGGTAGGCTCACTTGCCAGTGCGTCCCGCTCCGCCGCCCGCGCGCTGCAGGCTACCGGCACCGTGGCGCATTTCCCGGTCACTCCGCAGACGCTGCTTGACGGCGACGCAGGCCGGCGATTACTCGCCGCCGAAACCATGAAAAGGCTTTCCGGTGGCGGCGATGCGTTGATCGAGATCATGATGGATGAGCCGCCCGACATGACGCTCGGCCCGCGGCTGTCGCAGGGCCTGGCCGACGCGCTCCAATCCGTCGCTCCCGCGATCGGCGCGCTGGCTGGAACCGGCGGTGAAACCGCTGCCGCGCTGCTGTCGGGTCTCGGCGTCAGCGGCATCCGTCTTGCCGACGAGATCGAGCCGGGTGTGCCGCTCGGCCTCACCGTTGGAAAGCTATCCGTTCCGATCGCCACCAAAGCAGGCGCGTTCGGTGACCAATTCAGCCTCATCCGCATCAGCGAACGTCTTCGCGCCGTTCGAACCAAAGGAAGTTTTAAATGACCCGTCCGACAGTTGCGATCACCATGGGAGATCCCGCCGGCATCGGGTCCGAGGTCATCATGAAGGCGCTGGCGATTCCGGATACGCAGGCGATCTGCAATGCACTCGTGATTGGCGACGCCAATCGACTGCGCAAGGCGGGCCAGATCGTCGGCGTGTCGCTCGAGGTCGAGGCGTTGGGCGATGCAAAGGACGCCAGCTTCCCATCGAAGGCCGTGCAATGCGTCGACCTGAAGCTGGTGCCGGACGATTTGCCGTTCGGCAAAATGTCAGCAGTGGCCGGCGAGGCGGCCTATCGTTATATCGAGAAGGCCGTGCAGGTGGTGCAAGCGGGCTTCGCGCAGGCGATCTGCACCGGGCCGCTGTCCAAGGAAGCGCTGCATGCCGCTGGCCATAAATATCCCGGCCATACCGAGTTGCTGGCGCATCTGACCGGGACGCCGGAGGTTTCGATGATGCTGGTGTCGCCGAAACTGCGCGTCATTCACGTCACCACGCATATCGGCTTGCTGGATGCGATCGAAAAGATCGAGCCGGGCCTGGTCGAGCGCGTGATCGCACGCGGCCATGAGGTGCTGGTGCGCGCCGGCATCGCCAATCCGAAGATCGGCGTCTGCGCGATCAATCCGCATGCCGGCGAGAACGGTCTGTTCGGCCGCGGCGAGGAGGCCGTCAAGATCACGCCGGCCGTCGAGGCCTGTCAGCGCAGGGGCTGGGATGTGCATGGGCCTCTCCCGGCCGACACGCTGTTCTTTCTGGCCGGCCGCGGCGACTACGACATGGTGGTCGCGATGTATCACGATCAGGGCCATGGACCCATCAAGGTGCTCGGGCTGGAAGCCGGCGTGAACATCACCGTTGGGTTGCCGGTGATCCGCACCTCTGTCGATCACGGCACCGCGTTCGATATCGCAGGCAAGGGCATCGCCGACGAGCGCAGCCTGATCGAGGCATTGCGGCAGGCCGCCGATCTCGCACCGAAGACGGTGGCCTAGAGGCTTCTCTATCGAAGCGGTCTGGGTAAGCCCGTCATCTCAATGAAAGATGCGTCCCGCGTCGATCACGACCGTCTGGCCGGTCATGGTCTCGGTGCGACACATGGTGACGACCATGTCGGCGCAATCGTCCTTGTCGGCGGGCTTCTTCAGGAGCGAGCTCGATGCGGAGCGCTCGATCTGCTCCGACCGGAGATTGGCTGTCGCGCGGGTGCCGTCCAGCAGACCCGGTGCCACGCAGTTGACGAGCGTCTCGGGCGCCAGCGCCACCGCCATGCAGCGCGTCAGATGAATGAGCCCCGCCTTCGACACCGCATAGGCGATCGAAGATCCGGTGGGGCTAAGCCCTGCTACCGAAGCGATGTTGACGATACGGCCTTGCCCCTGGGCCTTCATGACAGGGCCCACCGCCTTGGTCAGGCGCATCGGGCCCGTCAGGTTGACGGCCATGATCTTGTCCCACACCTCCTGCGTCAGGCTGTCGAGATCGTTGAAGGGGATCGCGTGGTTGTAAGCGGCGTCATTGATCAGAATATCAAGGCGGCCGAAGGTCCTGGTGACCTCGCCGACCAGCCGATCCACGGCCGCGCCGTCGGTCAGGTCACAGCCGAAAGCGTGAGCGTTGACTTGATAGCGCGACGCTAGTTCGCTGGCGACGCCTTCCGCCTGCTCGCGGCTGCGCGCGTACACCACGGCGATATGCGCGCCCTCTTGCGCAAGCGCATGGCAGATGCGCTGCCCCAGCCCGCCATTGCCGCCCGTCACCAGTGCCACCGCGCCCTTCAAGTCCATCGTTTCTCTCCCGTAATGCGAATGCGCGGTCTTATCGCCGCCACCCGCCTTTCTGACACCTTGCCGCGCCATCGTCTATCATGAGCCGTACGGGGCGACTATCCGCGGGCGAGGGTGGTTATCATTGGACTATGCTTTGCGGAGATATTGTTGGTGCAAGACGCGCGGCACTGCTGTTCTTCGTTTTCTGGGTAATTGGAGTACTGGAGTAACGGGTCCAGCACCGTCACCGTAATTCCGGGTTCATTTGCCAGTGTCGTGATGCAGAGTAGAGCTCATTCGACCCGAAGCTCATTCGGTCCCAATGTAGCTGTGAACATTCTTTCGTGCGTACCGGGCGATCGAGCAATCGACTTAGTTCTCGAATTTTCATCGAAATTGATGAGCATGGAGCCGTATGCTGTGATCCGCCGTCCAGGAAGGCGTTCCGTTTGAGTTATGGTCACTTCAACAGACGAAATAGATGCCTGCTTCGGCATTCGGTCTATGTTGAAATGGCGCCTTGGGTTTTCCCTTACATCATTCAGAATCACACTTTCAAGGAATGGCTTTAGTACGCTTTGCCATCTTCCTCTCGGGTAGGATCTATAAGCCAATACCTGCGCGCTCCAGAGAGGACCTCTCTCCCCGTTCAGAAAGAACAAATCTCCCAGGAGCAGAGGATAGATGGCTGCCAACTTATCGCTCAGCTTTAAGAACGCTTGCTGCTCGACCCGACTCTGCATTAGCAGAATATGCGGCGCCAATCCCTGACCCCGAGTGCTATTCTCGTCCGGAATAAATATCTCTATCGTGCCGGCCTTTCCCTTGGCTTTGAGAACCAGGTCGCGCTCCCCCTCGAGATGCGAGACCGAAAACCCTTGCGCAGACATGATGGTTCTTGCCGCATCTGCAAATCTACCCTTACGTTGACGCGGAATCGTCTCAGGTTCCAACTCAGCAATAAATTCGAATTTGGCAGCTACGTTTGCATTCGGCACAAAACGACGTTGTCGCCATACGGCATTCATGCTGATACGTTCATGGAGTTCAGATTTCAAGATATCATTGAACAGCTTATCAACGTCCTCAGCAAAGGTGTCGGACGGGCGACCTACTGAATGCAAGATCGCTGATCCATTGCGCGCTTTCGAGATAGAAAGCCACGGATTTGCCGCCGCCGCGATGCTCCGTGAAACTGCTTGCTGATATCCGCGCACCCCAGCCCGCGTCCAACCCATACCGAACAAGGACAGGCCTCTTGGAATCCCTGATGCGTTTTTCTGGCGTTGAGAGGCGAGCAATGGGGCCAAAGACGAAAGACTCGCTCTCAGTGAAGTGCTATTCAGAGATTCTCCCAAAGGAATATCATTGTCTGACACGATCGTAACACTGGCGGCTCTCTCAACTAACTGTGCGAGATCATCCTCCTTCGGCAAGTTGGTAATTCCCTCGCGCGTGCGATAGAGCAAAATGCAGCGTGCTTCCGAGTGTTTGGGCAGTCTTCTAACGAAAGACAATGCGGCGTGTACGTGCTGCGAGCTCGCATCAATAACGACGAGCACCATCGGAAGCTCTTCAATCGCTCCTTCGTAATTTCTCTGCGAGTTGACAGCTTTTCGTACTAAATCATCTATAAGGCCTTCGCCGTATTTATCAGACAGGGAGTCGGCTCCGATTGCATAGTGAGATGTCCCTCCTATCTGTCGACTTGCGTTGGCGGCAGCCCGCCCGAATGAAAAAACTAGCCAAGGCCAGCTTTTCTGCGGCCGAGCCCCAAGAGCCGGTTCATTTATATTGTCGTTTCGCTTTTGATTCGACGGGGGGCTTTGGATATCGAATTCTAGTTGCCTTAAGTCATTGCCAAAGGCGCTGACGTAGTCAGAAAGTTCGTTTGCTAAAGTGGCCCTCCAGCCTTTCGGGGCCTTATCCCATTCTGACGCGTCGATCCCACCGTTTGGTTTACCGTTCCATCCACATACTCGCCAAGGGCGAATAGCGCCTACCTTATGGTGCACATCGAACGATGTGCAACTGAGTTGTGTGGAAAGTAAATCTCGCGTGGGTAGCGAGAGGATGGTGCCCCTGGCCGGAATCGAACCAGCACTCCTTGCGGAACTCGATTTTGAGTTCGAGCGCGTCTACCAATTCCGCCACAGGGGCATCCGGGACGTCGTGTGTCAGTCTGACGTCGCGAAGCGGGCGGAATATAGCGGCCGCGCCGGGTGGGTCAACCCAGCCTTATCGGCTTGCTTTGTCTGGGATTTTGTCCGGTTGGGGCGGGCATCCCAGGAGCGGGTCGTTTTGGCGGGCTTTCGGCCGGCCCAAAACACTCCAGTGTGATCGCCCGCTGCCTCGACAGCGCCCGAGACGCGGGATAGGACGCTGGAAAGCGATTAAAAGCATCTGGCGATCAAAAGCACTTGGAGATCAACGTGACATCGGACGCCGCTGCCCATCCTTTGGCCCACCCCCCGCACGCCTCCGTGGCCGGCAACCCCGCGCTGACAGCCGCGCTGGCCATCACCGGAATCGCGGCGGCGACCATCGCGGGCGCCTGGTTCTTCCAGTTGGTGCTGGGGCTGGTGCCCTGTCCGCTCTGCCTCGAGCAGCGCTACGCCTATTATCTGGCGGTCCCGCTCGGGGTGCTGGTGGCGATCGCCGCGGCAAAGGATGCCCCGCGCCCGGTGCTGCTGGCGGGCCTTGCGCTCCTCACGCTGGCGGCGCTCGGCAATGCGGTGCTCGGCGGCTATCACACCGGGGTCGAGTGGAAGTTCTTCCAGGGCCCGACCGATTGCACCGGCCCGACGGGTAATCTCGGCAGCGCCGGCAATCTGCTGGAACGGCTCGACACCGTCAAAGTGATCCGTTGCGATGAAATACAGTGGACCTTCCTCGGCCTCTCGCTGGCCGGTTACAATGCGCTGATCTCGCTGTTGATGGCCGCGATCGGAGTGTGGGGTCTGGTCAGGACCAACCGGGCGTAACGGTAGCCCGGATGAGCCAACGGGTCGCGCGAATGCGCGCCCGATGACAGGCTCCACGATATCCGGGTCTTTCGTGTGATCCCGCATATCGCTTCGCTCATGCGGGCTACTGACTCACGCAGGCCACCCGCTGAAACGCGATGGGCCCTCGCTGCCGAGAGCCCATATCGACAAACCCTAATCGTTCACTTTCGGGCCGCCGTGATAGCGGTGCGCATCGGGCTCGGTTGGCGTCGGCGCCACCATCATCGCATGGGAAGCGTTGAACGCGCGCACCGCTTCGCTGTCCGAGTGAGCGGTCGCTTCGGTCCACGCGTGCGGTTTGGCGGTGCCTGCGAAGGCCTGTCCGGACATCGTCACCAGCGCGATCATCGATGCAGTCAGCACCAGATTTTTCACTAGCTTTTCCTTGCTCATGATTTTTTTCCTTGCTTTGTCGTGCCCCTCGCGCGGGGAAATCGGCAAGGCGGCATAGGATTGCGAGCAAGGTTCAGGCATCGATTTGTAAACGCGACATAGGAATCTGTGGTGGGCGCGGGGGTAAACTGCCCGATCGGGCAAATCACTGATTTGCCTGTCCAGCCCCCTTCGTAAAAATATTTTCATTTCCTTTAGACCCAAATCACCGGCTTATTCTGTGCTGTCTCATCCCTCACGAGGGGACGTTGGCCATCGTCACGAACGTCGGGATGGGATGCGGTGGACGCGGATGCGCTTTTGACGAACAGCGCGTGACGCGGACGGCGAAGTCGTGTGGTCCTGACGCCCCGGCGCTGGCGTCAAATTCGCGGATGATGCTTCGCATCGACGCGGATGACGGTGACAACAAGCCGGTCACCGAGGAGCAACTGTGTTGACGGAGACCGGTCATCGGTCGGCCTCAAGGCTGGCGCTGGCGCGCCACCGCCTTCGGCGGCGGACGGCCTTGACCCCGCCCGCTCACCGGTCTGTTGGCTTTGCAAGCGCTCGGTCGAGAACCGAGCGCGGCGGGCCGCTCAGTCAGCCCATTGCGTGAAGGTCCGGATTCCACTTCTGCCCGCGAGCGATCATGATGTTGAGGATCACGATGAGTTTGCGCATGCAGGCTACCAGTGCGACCTTCCTCTCTTTGCCTTTAGCGACCAGGCGCCGGTAGAAGGCCTTGAGCACAGGATTGTGTCGGGTCGCAGCTCCCAGGCAGGCCATGTAGAAGATGTTGCGTATCTTGCGGCGTCCGTCTCTGATCTGGCGCTCACCTCGCCGTTTGCCGCTGTCGTCATCGTATGGGGCCACGCCCAACAGAGCGGCGGCGACCTTGTTGCTTACCTGGCCCAGTTCCGGCATCGCCGCGATCAAGCCAGCGGAGGTGATCCGGGCAAGTCCCGGCACGCTTTCGATGATCTCGGCGCGTTCGGCAAATTGCGGCGTGGCCTTAATCGTGGCTGTGATCGCTACCTCGAGCGTGGCAAGCTCGGCGGCTATCTTCTTCAAAAGCCGCTCCTGTACCTTCTGCACGATATCCGGCGGCGAATGCTCGCTCCTGTTTTGCAACCCGGTCTGCAGCTCAAGGAGAGCCTGCCGCGCATTCACGATTTGCACCAACCTTTCGCGTTCCGCATCATGGATTTGGTGAGAGGCCTCGCCGAAGGTCTCGGCGAACCAGGCAATCATCTCGGCATCGATCGCATCGTTCTTGGCAAGTCGTCCAGCCGATCGAGCGAAGCTGCGAACCCGCTTCGGATCGACGATCCGCACTTCGATCCTCGCGGCACGGAGCGCCTTGGCCCACTCGCGCTCGTACCCGCCGGAAGCTTCCATCACGGCCTTGCCAACTTTCCGCCGGCGCAGCCAGGAAGCCAGCTCTCGCCGACTTTTCGATGTGCTCGCGAACGCGCACCTCAATGACAGCGATCGAATGCAAACATCCACCTTGTCTTTTGCGACGTCGATCCCCGCGACAACCAGATCATCTTGTGCCATCATCCAGCTCCCTTCCTTGCTCGGTCCGGGCTCTAAGCCCATGCAACTGTTCGGGTTGAGGAAGACACCGGACCTGTCCCACGCTCCCCGGCAGGCTCTTGGCCTTCGAGCACGAACGGGCTCAGATCCAGCGACGGGCGGTTGGTCAGAACCGCCCGTCCGCACATTCTGGCACATCCGCCAGACACAAGAGCACGAAGGAAACCGTTAAAACCATTGCGCAGGAGACGCCGGGTGAATCCGCGTGCCTGTGGTCGACTACCGTGTGCTTACTACCTTTTGCACACGGGGCTATGGGTGCAGCGGGCACCCGGCGTTTCCTGCGCCCTTGTTTTTATGGGCAAATGAATTTGCAAAACTCGGACGCATGGTGTCGCGAGAACGTGAAATCATGTCTTCGTCATTCCGGGATGCGCCTCTTGGCGCAGGCCCGGAATCCATAACCCCTGTGTTGTTGTTCGACGCTGAACGCTGCCACAGGGCGTATGGATTCTCAGATGCGCAATTGCGCATCGTAGCTCGCGCAAGAGCGCGCCCTCAGGTGCGCAATTGCGCACCGGGGAATGACGAACTTGGAATGGCGTAACGCGCGCGCCGCGCCGCACCGCCACCCTAATCATCCACATCGTCCTGCGTGCGTCCGAACAAATGCACGATGCCGGGCATCGCGATGGTGACGAACACGAAGCGCGACAAATGATGCGCGCCGACAAAGATCGGGTCGATATGCAAAGTCAGCGCCAGCGCCAGCATGGCGTCCATCGCGCCGGGCGCGAAGGCGACGATGACGTCGGAGAATTTTACGTGTGTGGTGAAGGCGATCACGGTGACGAAGATGGCGGTGATGGCGATCGCGACCGCGAACGATCCGAGCGCGGCGTTGACGTGGCTGAGCAGGGTCTTGGGCCGCATCCGCGCGAACCGCGCGCCGATCAGTGCGCCGATGCCGACCAGCGCCACGCCGCGCACCCAGGGCGGCAGGCCGCCCTCGACCACTCCGGCGCCGTGCAGCACGCTCGATGCGATCATCGCGCCGAACATCCAGCTCGCCGGAAACTTGATCCAGTGCAGCAGCAGCGCGACCGCAACGGAGGCGGCGATCAACTCGGCCAGCGCGACCGGCGAAGCGATCGCGAGCGTATTGGGTGGCGGCGTCGACGGGGCAAGGCCGGTCAAGGTCAGCAGCATCGGCAATGCGGCGGTGAGAATGATCACCCGCATGGTCTGCACCACCGCGATCGCCGGCACGTCGGCGCCTTTCTCGGCGGCCAGGATCGTGACTTGCGACAGCGCGCCCGGTACGCCCGCGAGAAACGCCGAGGTCGCGTCCCAGCCATGGACGCGTTGCAGATAGAAGCTGCTGCCGAAGGTCGAGCAGAATGTCGCCGCCGCCAGCAGCGCAATGGTCAGAGGATAGGAGCCGACATGTTGCAGCAGTTGCTGCGAGACCAGCGAACCCAGCGAGATCCCGAGCAGCACCAGCACCGATTGGGTCAGCAGCGCGGGGATGTGCAGCGGCCGTCCCGCGATCGCGGCGATGCCGACCGCGATCATGGCGCCGGAAATCAGTCCGCCCGGCAGTTGACCCCACAAGAACAGCCCGCCGCCGGCAGCGCCGATCGCCAGCGTTTCGAGGGCGTTGAGGGTCTTGGTGCGGCTGGGAATGGCAAAGGCCGCCGATGATGATGCAGGGATTCGGCTCACGCCGTCTTATGTCAAATCCCGGTAGCCGGGACAATTGCGCCAACGCGACTGCAGCAATGCAGGCTTTAGCAAGGCGGGGTTTTTCGCCCGTCATGCCCGCGTCGCGGCAGAGGGCGCGCATTCGGCGGAGCGCGACCGGGAGACGAACGAAGCTCGCTCCCGGTCATCAGCTCTATCCCGCGCAACGAGGCCGCGGGAGCAAGATCACTTCTTGTCGGCGGCGGCCTTCTTGCAATCGGAACGGAATTTCTTGCGCTCCTTGCCGTGAAGTCCCTTGGCGTCGGCTTCCTTGGAGCATTCCAGCGAAGCTGCGGTGTGAACGACGGGCTTCTTGTCCATTTTGGCGGCAGGGGCGGCGGCTGGCGCGGCAGGGGCTGCGGCCGGCGCGGTGGCTTGCGCGAACGCGGAGCCCATCAGGAGCAGGGAGGCAATGGCGGTCGCGGCCACGCGGGAAGACAGGGTCATCATTGGAGCACCTCGGGTTGAAGAGGCGCGCAAGGTCGGCTCGCGATGCTGAACCGTCGATGAATGAAGTGGCCTGTTCAGTCATTTCGCCGCCACGATATTTTAGGCCGGAGATGAGCGGCTGCGTTGTCTCGTGCCGTCGCTGGAGTAGGATGGAGGTGGTGTTTAGCTTGTTGTGCCACCAATTCGTCATGTCCCAAGGAGACCTAGGATGACCGTTCAAGCAAAAGTTTTATTATGTGCCGTTGCGATGTCGGGTTTTGCAGCATTCGCGGCGGTTTCGCCGGCTCAAGCGTTGAGCACGACGGAATGCAGCGCAAAGTACCAGGCTGCCAAGTCGGCCGGCACGCTCAATGGCCAGAAATGGAACGACTTCCGCAAGGCCCAATGCGGCGCCGATGCGACGCCCGCCGCAGCGCCAGCAGCGGCTCCTGCACCGGCCGCCGAAGCCAAGCCGGCTCCCGCGCCGAAGCCGGTCGCAGCCGCACCGGCCGGCCCGACGGGTAATGCCGTGTTCCCCACCGCCGTGGATCCGAAATACGCCAGTGAATCCGCCGGCAAGGCGCGCATGCATACCTGCGTTGACCAATACAAGGCCAACAAGGAAACCAACGGCAATGGCGGCATGAAATGGATCATGAAGGGCGGCGGTTATTACAGCGAATGCAACAAGAAGCTGAAGGGCGCGTAACCAGCCTGATGGCCCGGATTTGATGGACACGGGCATGACATCGTTGTTATGCCCGTGTTTGCATTGTTGCCGAGCACGCGGGACTATCGTTTGAGCATGATCTCTGGGGAAAACCGGCCACCGTCTTTTCGGATCATGCTCCGGCATCGCGCCGGCGCAAACGAGACTGCGGCATGATTATTTCCGTGCTGCAGGCTGCGCTGGGGCTGGCGTCCGGATCGCTGGTCGGATTCTCGCTCGGGCTGGTCGGCGGCGGCGGGTCGATCCTGGCGGTGCCGCTGATGGTTTATGTCGTCGGCGTGTCCGATGCCCATATCGCGATCGGCACCAGCGCCATCGCGGTCGCCGCCAACGCGGCGTTCAATCTGTCGAACCACGCTCGTGGCGGCACCGTGCGCTGGTCCTGCGCGCTGCCCTTTGCCGCGGCCGGAATCGTCGGCGCCTTCATCGGATCGATCTTCGGCAAGATGCTCGACGGCCAGAAGCTGCTGGCGCTGTTCGCGCTGATCATGCTGGTGATCGCGCTGTTGATGCTCAAGAGCCGGTCCAAGGTCGGCCTGCCGGACGTGCGGATCAGCTGGGCCAACATGCCGGCCATCGTAGGCCTTGGGCTCGCGACCGGAACGCTGTCGGGTTTTTTCGGCATCGGCGGCGGCTTCCTGATCGTGCCGGCGCTGATGCTGGCGACCGGCATGGCGATCATGAATGCGGTCTCCTCGTCGCTGGTGGCGGTCACCGCGTTTGGCCTGACCACCGCTGCGAGCTATGCCTGGTCCGGCCTGGTGTCCTGGCCATTGGCGGGATTGTTCATCGCGGGCGGCATTGTCGGCGGATTGCTCGGTACCCGCTCGGCCAAGGGACTGGCGGCCAAGCGCGGCGCGCTCAACATCGTATTCGCGGCGGTTATTATTGCCGTGGCGCTCTATATGCTGGTGCGTAACTTATCCCTATCTTGAAGCGTAGATTGAATACCCCCTCAGGCCGGCCGGAGACCGCTATGTCCGTATTGATCGATCCTGCCCGGCCACATCCGGCCAGATCCCGGCGCGACGCGCTGGCGCTCTTCGGTGCCGGTTCGGTCGCGCTTGGGATGGGTTTCGTGCCGGAGCAGGCGTGGGCCGAAGGCGACCCGGACGACGTGCTGACGGAAGCTTTGGTGCTGCGCGATCCGGATATACCGGTGGCCGGCAATGCCGACGGCGACATCTCGATCGTCGAGTATTTCGACTATAATTGCCCGTACTGCCGCAAGCTCGAACCGGAACTGCGGCAGGTGGTCCATGACGACGGCAAGCTCCGGCTGATCTGGAAGGACTGGCCGATCCTCGGGCCGGTCTCGGTGGTCGCAACCCGGATGGCGCTCGCCGCTCGATATCAGGACAAATACATCCAGGCGCACGAGGCCATGATGGGCGTCAGCTCCAAGCTGACCGAGCCACGGATCAAGGATTTATTGGCCGGCGCCGGCGTCGACATGGACCGGCTCAATCGCGATCTTGCGGCCAACGCCAAAGCGATCGACGCCATCATCGCGCGCAACAGCAGCCAGGCCGAGGCGTTCGGCTTCAAGGGCACGCCGTCCTTTATCGTCGGCAAATTCCGCGTGCCCGGCATCCTGACCATGGAAGAGTTCGGGCAGGTGATCGCCGACGCGCGCAAGGCGATGGCGGACAACAAGAAGAAGTAGGGTGCGCAAACAACAAAACAGGCGCCTCGTTAAAAGGCGCCTGTTCTATTGAAAGAGTCGACGTTTATTTCGACGACAGCTTCACCCAATCCTCATGGGCGCGGGTCTTCATGGTGTCCCAATCGCTCGATGCGACATCCCAGTTGACGATGGTGCGGCCGGATTGCGCTACCTGACCGCTGGCAACGGTCGAAGTCGCCATCGAATCGTGGATATACACGCCCGCAACCAGCAACAGCGCGCCCAAAATCATTCCCAGAAACGTCTGCATGACCAATCCTCCAGTGACGCCGGACAACGCGCTCAAGCAAGGCTGGTTCCTTCTAGTTTCAGGCCCGGCCGAACAGCCGCATCGCCCAGTCTAGGAAGACGCGAACCCGCGGCGACAATTGGCGATTGCGCGGATAAAGCAACGACACCGGTACCGGGCGCGGCGGCCATGCCGATAGCACTTGCACCAGCGTGCCTTGGGCGAGGCCTTGCTCCGCATGGAAATACGGCATCTGGACCAGGCCCAGTCCCAGCAGCGCGGTGGCGAGATAACTTTCCGTTCCGGTTACCGACATCATGGTCGGCAACATGATCTCCTTCACGCTGTCGCCGACCATGAATTCCAGCGGCCGCACCCGGCCGGTGGTGAGCGAACGCAGTCCGATCATGCGATGGCCATCGAGTGCGCCGGGATCGGCCGGCGTGCCATGACGCGCGAAATATTCCGGTGAGGCGCAGGTCAATCGCTCGAGCACCACGACTTCGCGCGCGATCATGTCGCTGTCAGGCAGTTGGCCGAAACGCAGCACGCAATCGACGCCTTCGCGGATCAGGTCGACCCATCGCTCGCTCTCGCTCATGCTGATCTCGATATCGGGATATTCTTCGAAAAATTTCGGCAGGCTCGGCACCAGGAAATGCCGCGCCAGCGTGCCCTGCACTTCGAGCCGCAACAGTCCCTTTGGCTTGGCGCCGCCGAAGGCGCCTTCCGCATCTTCGAGATCGGCGATCAAGGCGAGGCAGCGCCGGTAATGCGCCTCGCCATCGAGGGTTGGACGGACCGTGCGCGTGGTGCGCTCCAGCAGCCGCACCCCGAGCCGGGCTTCCAGGGTTTTCACTGCGTCCGTCACCGTCGATCGCGGCAGGCCCAAATCATCCGCCGCAAGCGTGAAGCTGCGCCGCTCCACTACCCGCGTGAATACCCGCATTGCCTCGAAGCGGTCCATTGTATTGTTCGCCTTTACCGGATTGTGTTGCCAGATATCGCATAATTATCCGGATATCAGAAGGGTTCTAGGTTCTCCTCATCGGACGCGGACACACCGCAGGACCACAGGGAGACTTAAAATGACCAACGAATCCAATAAAGTAGCCGTCGTTACGGGGGCTTCGCGGGGCATCGGCGCTGCGGTTGCCGAGCGTCTGGCCGCGGACGGCTTTACCGTCGTCATCAACTACGCGGGCGACACCAAATCCGCCGAGGCGCTGGCCAAGAAAATCGAAGCCAAGGGCGGCCGGGCGCTGACCGCGAAGGCCGATGTCAGCGATCCCAGCGCGGTGCGCGGCATGTTCGACGCGGCGGAAGCGGCGTTCGGTGGCGTCGACGTGCTGGTCAACAATGCGGGCATCATGAAGCTCGCCAGGATCGCCGACAGCGACGACGCGCTGTTCGACCAGCATATCGCAATCAATCTGAAGGGCAGCTTCAACGCCATGCGCGAAGCCGCAAGGCGGCTGCGGGCCGGCGGACGGATCATCAATTTCTCGTCCAGCATGGTCGGCCTCAAGCTCGAAACCTATGGCGTGTATGCGGCCACCAAAGGCGCGATCGAAGCCATGACCGGCATCCTGGCGAAGGAAATGCGCGGCTGCTCCATCACCGTCAACGCGGTCGCGCCCGGGCCCACCGCGACCGATCTGTTCCTCCATGGCAAGTCTGACGAATTGATCGACCACATGGCGAAGATGAATCCGCTGGAGCGGCTCGGCACGCCGAATGATATCGCCGCGGTTGTCGCCTTCCTGGCCAGCCCGGACGGTGGCTGGGTCAACGGACAGGTGCTGCGCGCCAATGGTGGCGTGATCTGAACCGAGCCGGCGATGTCCCGCGCCATCCGGGACATTGCGGCTTCCTTACGCATCATTTTCCATTGACCTACGAAAACGGATATTTGTCATGAAACAGGTTATCGTCATCACCGGCGCTTCCAGCGGCTTTGGGCGGTTGTCCGCCAACGCGCTGGCCAGGGCAGGTCACAGGGTCTACGCGTCGATGCGCGACACCAAGGGCCGCAACGCGGACCAGGTCGCCGATGTCGAGAAATTCGCCAGGGACAACAATGTCGATCTGCATGCGATCGAGCTCGACGTCGGTTCGCAGGCATCCGCCGACGCCGCGATCGCACAGATCATAGCCGAGCAGGGCCGCCTCGATGTCGTGATGCACAATGCCGGCCATATGTCGTTCGGACCAGCGGAAGCTTTCACGCCCGAACAACTCGCCGAACTCTACGACGTCAACGTGCTCTCAACCCAGCGCGTCAACCGCGCGGCGCTGCCGCAACTGCGCAAGCAGCGGAGCGGGCTGCTGATCTGGGTGTCCTCCAGCAGCGTAGCAGGCGGCACCCCGCCGTATCTCGCGCCGTATTTCGCCGCGAAGGCCGGCATGGATGCGATGGCGGTGGTCTACACTCGCGAGCTCGTGCGCTGGGGCATCGAAACCTCGATCATCGTGCCCGGCGCCTTTACCGGCGGTACCAATCATTTCGCGCATGCGGGTTCGCCGGCCGATCTGGCGCGCGTCGCGGAGTATGAGGCGGGTCCGTACGTCGGCTTCGGGGAGCAAGTCCAGAAGGCGTTTGCCGCCATCGTGCCGCCGGAGGCCGACGCGGCCTCCGTTGCCGATGCGATCGTCAAGGTGGTCGATACGCCGTTCGGCAAGCGTCCGTTTCGCGTTCATGTCGATCCGACCCGTGATGGCGCGGACGTTGCCTTCGGCGTCATCGATCGGGTCCGCGACGAAATGCTCAACCGGGTCGGGCTCTCCGACCTGCTTCACCCGACCGTCCATCGCTGAAGCCCGCAGCAGGTCGAAAGCCGGCAGTCGCATCCCGCGCTGCCGGCTTTCGATCAGTTGCCGTTCATCCAGCTCAGGATCGCCGGATTGATCTCGCGCGGATAGCAGTGGCTGAGGTCGTCGATCTCGCGGTAGGTGACATCGGCGCCGGCAGCGGACAGTAATTGCCGGGTTTGCCGCGCCACCTGCACCGGGAACATCCAGTCGAGCCGGCCATGGACGATGTGGACCGGCAATCCACGCAGTCGCTCCGCGTCAGCCATTTCCGCCATCAGCGGATGGAAGGTCGCCGAGACTGGCGCAAGGTGAGTGAAGGGCGAGGTGCCCTCAAGTCCCGTCACATAACTGAAGGTGCCGCCATCGCTCATGCCGGTCAGCAGCAACCGTTTTGAATCGATGTTCCAGCGCGAGCGTACGGAATCGAGGATACGGGCAAGATTGGGCGTATCGACGTCTTCGCCCATCAGCGCCCATGTACTACCTATCGCCGTCGGCGCGACCAGGATGGCACCAAAGCTGCGCGCATCGCGCAGCCAGCTCCACAGGAAGCCGCGGCCATTGCCGCTGCCGCCATGCAATGCCATCACCAATGGCCAGGCGCGGTCGGGCGAATAATATTCCGGTACATAGAGCGAGAAGCCGCCGCGGCTGCCGGGCTCGTTGTGATCGTGGAAGATGCCGGTATTTTGATGCGGCGCCGCGAGCAGCGCTTCCAGATCCGCATCTTCGCGCAACGCAGGGTCAACGAAGAAGCTGCTGACCGGCGGAAATCTGCGGACCAGCGGATACAGCGCCTCCTGCGCGCGTGGAGCATAACGCAGCGCGCGAAACACGGCGACGAGATCGCCATTGCCGTTTTGCACGGCGCGCAATCCTTCGAACGCCGCGAGCGCGGCATCGCTGGCGGCTTGAAGGGCGCTTTGGATATCGGCGAATTCATTTGGCCAATCGGCGAGCCGTATCAGGACATCCTGCAACGCCTGATCGGGTGTCCCCGCGGCCTCCATCACGCGACCGAAGTCCGGCGGGTTGAGATGTCGCGCGACAAAGCCGAGCGCTTCAAGTGACTGCAGCAAGGGCGGCAGCAGGGCCACGATGTCGTCCACCACGGCCTCGCTCATGGCTTGCTTCCTTGGCTCGCCGCGTTCAGTGCAGCCAGTGCAGTCAATTTTCAGCGCAGTCTTGTTTTAGTGAAGGCTCACTTTAGTGAAGTCTTGGCGCCTTGAGCATCTTGGTGCGATCGGTCGAGGCCAGCACGACGTCGAAGGTGACGCCTTCGTGGTAGACCGTCAGCGGCACGTCGACCCCGGCGGGGCCGAGCGACCAGAGCTTGCGGTAGAACTGCGTTTGACTGGAGATCTTCTCGCCGTTGACAGCCAGAATGACATCACCGGCCTTGAGTTCAGCACGCGCTGCCGGTCCCCTGGCCGAGATGCCGACCACCACGATCTTATTTTCGATTTCGGCCGAATACATGCCGAGCCACGGTCTTGCCGGCTTGTTGATGCGGCCGAATTTCCGCAAATCCTCGAGCACCGGCTTGAGCAGATCGATCGGCACGATCATATTGACATGTTCGCTCTTGCCCTCGCGCTCACGCTCGAGCTGAAGCGAGCCGATGCCGATCAATTCGCCGCGGTTTGAGATCAGTCCGGCGCCGCCCCAATTGGGGTGCGCGGGATAGGTGAAGATCGCCTCGTCCAGCAGATACTCCCAGTAGCCGGCGAATTCCTGCTTGGCCGCGATATGGCTTGCGACCGACCGGGTGCGCCCGCCGGCGCCGCCCAGCACCACGCGATCGCCGATCGCGGTCGTTGCCGACGAACCCAGCGGCACCGGGTCGAGATCGATGCGGCCGAGCGCCTGCACCAGGCCAAAGCCGGTTTCGGCATCGAAGCCCAGCGCATGTCCCTGCACCACACGGCCATCGCCAAGATGCAGCCAAACGGCTTCGGCCTCGGTGATCAAATAGCCGATGGTCAGCACCAGCCCGTCATCGATCAGGACGCCGTTGCCGGCACGTTCGGTTCCCAGATTGTCCGCGCTGAAAGCATCGTTCGGGATGATCGAATGCAGGCCGACCACGGAAGACAGCACCCGGTCGAGATCGAAGGCATAATCGCTTGCGCGAGGCTGGTTCGCCGGCGGCACTTTCCACTCCGTTAAAGAGGGCATTCGGGCTCTCCTGTTCAATCGGCGCAATCCTGGCGTAGCCAGATGGGGTGTCAGCGGGAACAGACATCATCGTCCGGCTTCCGACATCCGCCTTCCGCCCAATATATCAGCAATGTCGGTGCACGAACGTCCCTCAGCCGGACATGCATTCCCCATCCCGGTCGCGACTGGCGGCCGGCACGCCATGTATCTTGGCATTCACGGTCGAGATTTCAACGGCCTTATCGGCTTTGCTGATCCACGACGCCGTAGATGGTACCGAGCAAAACGCCCATCGCCATCTCGAACCCCGGACAGGCGTGGGTCGGATGTGGGGTCGCTTTTCGGTTACCGCCGAACACCGGACAGACATCGGTGACGCCGGTCCGCAGATCGCCCTGGGTGGCCTGCAGGATGTTGACGTAGATCTTGTCGCCGGGATGGACCTGCACAGGGTTTTTGCTACCGAGCGTGTGTTCCTTGACCGCGGTGCGCCAGACGGCATCCGGCGTCGGCGCCATCTGCATCGCCTCCTGCATCGGTTGCTCGATCACTTCCGTGGCCCGGGCGAAGTCGTCGGTCTGCGTGCTGATTTTGAGTTTTCCCTGCAAGGTCAGGAAGGTCGCGGATCTCTGCCAGCCCTTCACTGTGCCGGTCAGATTGCCGTTCACGGTCGGCAACATCCCCATCATCGCCCCGATAATGACGCGCGCCAGCAAATCATTGTCCTTGGCATCGGGAAAGATATCCCAGAAGGCGCTGGAGAGTGCGCCTTGCGGCCGCTTTCCGGCATCGCGCATCGAGGTCAGGAGATTTCCGACTGCTTCGCGCAACATCTTTCCGGTGCGTTCGCCGAGCGACGTCAGCAGCAAATCCGGGTCGGGGTGAAAGATATACGCCGAGGGGTAGGTATAATCGGCCGGGCAGACCGGTGGCGGCAGCGCGTTCGACAGCGCGAAGCCGCCTTGCTTGACGAAATGACCGTCCGGCACGTCGAACCAATGCGTGCAGACGGCCGCCAGGACCGTGTCGGTGATCTCCTGAATGTCGAAAGCCGCCGGATCCGGCAACGCCGCGAGCGCGGCCCGCGTCGCTTGCAGCGCGAAATCGAACGCCTCCTTGCGGGTGACGGTACCGATCGCGGCGTTGGCCTTGGTCGACAGTCGTTCGTATTCCGGCCCCCAATCCATGCCGAGATAGATCGGCCCGATGCTCTTGGTCATGCGGGCCTGGTAGCCGTCGACGGTATAATTGCCGTCGGCGTTGAGGAATACCTGCAGCACCAGCTCCTTGCTGGTGACGACGACGCCATCGGCGGTCCGTGCCACGCCGCCTTCCGGATAGACGGTCCAGCCCGCGACGGTCCTGGCATGAGTATCGGAGAGATGATCGAGCACCATGCCCCACAAGCTGCCGATACCGTGGGCCTGCGTCCGCGCGATGCCGCCCAGTTTGTCGATGAGACCGGGTTCATCAGCCTGTGGCGACATTGTTCTCTCCTGAAAAATTATCGCGCGGTGATGCCCGCGCCGCAATGCGTTGGGTGGGTGATCATGTCCTTGCAGAAATCACGTCTTCACGCAGAAGAAAGGCTTTTCCGCCGTCGTCGCTACGTCGGCGCGCGCGATAAATTGATTTCCTCTTGCCGGTACTTCCTTAGTTTGCAAGCTAAGGTTGATATTGGCAATGCCAATTGCGCGTCCACAGCATTCGAGGCGATCCGATCTGCTCTGGTCGTCTCCTGTCATATGAGTGCAATCCTTCAAGCGAGCTCGGCGAGCAGGGCACGGGCGTTGCGGACATCGCGCGTGGTCTCGCCGCCTTCGATCATGGCCAGGATCGGCTCCAGTAGCGCGCGCGGATCGTTGTCCGAGCGGGTCTCGCGCCACAACCGGGCAAGGTCGGTCGCCGCGCGAAGTTCAAGCAGGCGCGCTTCCTGGCCGCGCGCGACCTCGATCGCCCTGGTGAAGCAGGCTTCTGCGCGCAGCCGGTCCGGCTCCCCGCGCTTCAGCGCGACGTGTCCGCTGAGGCGATGCAGGTCGGCAAGCCAGTAGCCCTCACCGGATTGTTTGACGAAGGCAAAGCCGTCCTCGAGCGCCGCCTCGGCGCCGGACAGGTCGCCTCCCGCGATCAGGGCCTCCGCGAGATTGGATATCAGGATCGAGTTACCCGCGTTGCTGCCCGATTTGCGCACGGCTTCGAGCGCGTCGCGAATGAACGCGATATTGCTCTCGATCGGCTCGCGTACCGCGCGGGCATAAGCGTAATGCAGGCCAGCAAGCAGGCGAATTTGCTCGACCTTTTTCTCGGCGCAATAGGCGACGAGATTGGCGCTGTCGCGTTCCAGTCCCTCCAGATCGTTCAACACCGCCTTGGGCCAGGTGCCGCCGCAAAATGTCGAAGTCGCGATGGTGGGCGGGTGGGCGTGGTCCTTGAATTCGGCGCGCGTCTGCGCGCTGATGTCAGCGGCACTGTCGAGCAAGCCAAGCGACAGCCGCACCAGCACCTGGTAGCAGAGGATGGCAAGGCTCGGATCCCATCCGAACCAATAGCTGACCGGCCGCTGCCGGCCGGGGTCGCGGTATTCGCTGCCCTTTTGCAGGCTTGCCAGCGCGGCGCGGTTCTGTCCGGCGTAAAATTGCAACGTACCAAGCAAGCGATAGCCGACGACGTAATAGGTCGGTTCGTCCTGTCGTTCCGCAACTTCGATGATCTGGCGCGCCAGATCGAACGCCGGCTCCATGCGCGCCCGCAGCGTGTTGCCGGTGCAAAGCCCATACAGGATGGAGACGCGCTGCAGATCCGTTCCCGTGCTTCGGTCCAGCACCTGTTTCGCAGCGGTAAAGGCCTCGAATGTTTCCGGTGCGGATAAGGTTTTCAACGGCACCAGCGCATTGCTGCGCGCCACCAGAAGCCCCAGTTCGAGCCTGTCACGTTCGGAGCCGTCGGCGATGCGCGGAATCAACGCAAGGCCGGCGCTGGCATGGCGCTCCGCTTCAGTCGAGGCCGATTGCGACAGCGCCTGTTCCGCCGCCGCCAGCCAATAGGCCGCTGCCGAATTCGGCAAGACCCGCTTCGGTGAAGTGATGGGCAATGACGGCGGGTGCGGCCTCCTGGCCGGCCGCGCGCCGCTCGAGCGTCTGCGCGATATCGGCATGAATGCGCTGGCGGCGACCACGCAGCAGCGAGATGTAGGCGGTGTCCTGCACCAGGGCATGCTTGAAAATGTAGCTCGTCGTCGGCGTTGACCCGCGCTGATAGATCAACTCGGCTTCGATCAGCTGATGCAGCGCATTCTGCAAGGCATAGCCCTTGATCGGCGAGACTGCCTCCAGCAGCGTGTGGGAGAATTCACGCCCGATCGCCGCGCCGATCTGCGCGATCTCCTTGATCGGCGATAGCCGATCGAGCCGCGCTGTCAGGGAATCATGCAGGGTCGAGGGTATCGCCAGCGGCGTCAGCGTGGCCGCCAGCACGTAGGCGCCGTTCTCCTCACGCAGCAGGCCGGATTCGAGCACGCTCTTGGTTAGTTCCTCGACGAATAGCGGCACGCCGTCGGTCTTGGCGACAATCTGGTTGAGCACCTCGACGGGTAGCGGCTTGCCGGACAGGATCTGGTCGATCATGGCAACGGCCTGGCTGCGCCCGAAGCGGTTGAGCGGCTGCGCGGTGACATGCGCGCGGCCAACCCAGGGTGTCGGGAATTCCGGCCGAAACGTTGCGACGACCAGCGCGGGCAAATGCTGCACGCGCTCGATCAGCCGGCCGAACAATTCGTGCGATGTCGGATCGATCCAGTGTACGTCTTCAATCAACATCAGCAGCGGCATCGCTTTCGCCAGCGCGACGACCATCGCGATCATGGCGTCAATGGTTCGCTCCTTGACCTCGCTGGGGGCCATTTCGAGCGGCGGGTAGTGGCCCTTGATCGGGATCGCCAGCAGCGTTGCCAGATAGGGCACGATCTCCTTGGGATCGAGGCCGGTGCTGGCAATCATGGCCTCCAGTTTTTTCAAGCGTATGGCCGGTGGCTCGCCGCCGACAAAATCGGCGCCGCGCCAGATCTGGCCGATGACCGGATGGAACGCGTCGTTGATGTGGTGCGGCGAGCATTGATAGCGCAGCACGAAATGCCGCTCATCGTGGATACGCTCGCGCAGGGTAGCCAGGATGCGCGACTTGCCGATACCGGCTTCACCCGACAACAATACGACCTGACCTTCGCCCGCGGTGGCCTTGTGCCAGCGGTCGATCATGACCGCCACCTCGTGCTCGCGGCCGACAAACGCCGTCATGGTCTCCGAGCGTGACGCCTCGAACCGGCTGACGTTTTCGATTTCACCGACGATGGTCCAGGCGGGAACCGGGGCCCTGAAACCCTTCAGGTCCTGCAAGCCCAGCGCCTTCAATTCAAACGCCCGGCCGAGCAACCGTCGCGTCGATTCCGACACCACGATGCTATCGGGTTCGGCAAGCGCCTGCAGCCGCGATGCCAGATTTGGTGTGTCGCCGACCACGCCGCGCTCGCGCGCATCGCCTTCGCCGATGAGTTCGCCGACCACGACGAGGCCGGTGGAAATGCCGATACGTACCGCCAGCGCGACGCCGCGTTCCCTGCGCAATTCACCCAAGGCCTTGATCAAAGCGAGGCCGGCGCGCGTGGCGCGTTCGGCATCGTCCTCATGGGCGCGCGGATAGCCGAAATAGATCGAGGCGCCGTCGCCGAGCCATTTGGCGACATGGCCATCGAAGCGCGCGACCGCGGCCGCGACCGCGCCCTGAAATGCGCGGATCAAATCGGCCATGTCCTCCGGATCGAACAGTGCCGTGAGCGCCGTCGAGTCGACGAGATCGCAGAACATCACGGTGAGTTGACGGCGATCGGCTGCGTCCTGCGGCTTGGATTCCGCGGCCTGCCGTTCGCGGATCGCACGCAGGATCTTCAACCGGTGCCCGAGCGGAACACCGAGGTCCATAAGATGCTGATCGGTCAACTCGGTCAGAACGTCGACGTCGATCTCGTTGTCACGAAAAACGGCTTCGTATTGACCCAGGCCGAGACCCTTCAGCCAAGTCCCGACATCCATTTGCGCGCGACCCCTGCTTGGTACCGGGCCGATGATGAGCCGGTCGAAATAAGCTGTCTACAATGCCACCAACCGGGCCGCCGGATTCTCGGCATTTTCCGGTTCGGAGAATGCTTCTCTGCGCCAGGCACCCGGTAGGTCGAGCGCCGGTCATATTTCCGTTAAATACGTCGCTTGCGGTCGCAAACGGTTCGCTGAATTACACACGTAAGATAACGCGGGAGCGGATTACCGCGCAGGCCTCGCCATCAGCAATGCCGTCTCATAGCGTCTTCAGATATTCCAGCAGTGCCTTTTTCTCCGGGTCCGACAATTGCGTGCCGAACTCGTGGCCGCAATTGCTGCTGCCCGAATTCAAATTGCTGCAATCCGTCGTGGTGACGGTGTAGTCGAATTGTGTCTGCTCGACGGCGAGGCCGACCGTGTCGGGATCATAGGCCGGCCCGAGCTTGAACTGCTTGACGCGCTGTGCTGCCGGCTTGAGCAGTTCGACGAGGCTCGGTACCGAGCCGTTATGGAGATACGGTGCGGTGGCCCAGATTCCCTGCATTACCCGCGCCTCATAGGCTCCTTTGGGCGGCAGCGGCGTCGCCGGCGCGATCAGGTTCGGGATGGGCAGCCCCTGAACGCGGAGATTCGGAAATAGGTTCGGCGCGGTTGACGTCGAAGCCGATGATGTCGGGGGATGGAAGGCTCCTTGCAATTCGCGCAGGGCCGGTGGCAACCGCTTGGGCGCTTGCGACAGTACATACGGCGCGTTCTGGATTTGGGTGTCGATTCCGGTTGCCACCAGCGCACCCGGGCTCGGCGATGCGCCGCCCCGCAACGCTTGTTCGGCGATCGAGCCGATCACCGCGGTGGCGAGGATGTTGAAAGCTTGGTCCTTGTCGCCCAAAGGCTGGGTGGCGAACGGGATGAAGGCGCCTATGAGGACGCCGGTTTTTTTGTCGCCCCATGCCAGGATGTCATGGGCGCGGGTGTCGGTTCCGACATTGACGATCGGCGTCGCCCAGGTCGCCATGGCCGGGAAACGCAGCTTGCCGGGAGCAACGCCGTGGCACTCGATGCAGCCGCCATTGGCTTGCGGCCGGGCGAAGATCGCCTGTCCTTGCAGCGCCAGCGCCGCGTCGATCGGGTGCGTCGACTGCCACGGCCATTTCGGCGGTCCGATCTGCCGTACCAGGCTCTCGAGCTTGCCGAGGCCGTCGAAATTCGCCGAATTGTTGTTGAGAAAGTTGACGATCAGGCCGTCGTTTTTCGGCTCGAACACGCCGAACACGCCGAATACTTCGCCGAGGTTACGCGACAGCGCCAGCACGTCGCTGCCGTTGTCGGCAAAACCGGTCCATTGGGTATGGTCCTGGATCGGCGCATTCCAGATGAAGGGATAGCGCACCGGCGCGTCGGCCTTCTGGATGTTGTCGGCGATCAGGAAATCCGGCGGCGGTCCAAGGTCGAGGCCGGTGAGGCGGTTGAAGATCATGCCGACCGCGTCGAGCCGCGACGGGCCCCAGCCCGGGGAAGGAAGGGCCTTGGTCATCAGCGTATGGAAACGCAGATACCAGGCGTTGACGTCCTGGCGCAGCGCCGCGACGTCGTCGGCATCGGGAGAGGACGAGGAGAGGACCGCCGCCGCAAACGGATTGAAGGTGGCATCGCTGCCGAGCACCTGCCCAACCGCGATGTCGAGGTTGGTCAGGAAGCTTTGAAAGTCGACAATCGCGGGACCGCCATCGATGCGATAGCTCTGGCCGGCATTGGTGAGCTGCCTTGTGTGGCAGGCCGAACAGGTCATGCCGACGATCGCAAGCCCGCTCGCCCCCGACGTGGTGAAGCCGACCGGCAGCCCGTTGGTGTTGGCCGGGTTGGGCAGGTAGCCATAGCGGGCGAGGCTGCCGTCGAGGAACGGCTGGCCGTTGGCCTGTTTCAGGTTCTGCAGCCAGGCCAGCGGAATCATCCGCGATCCCTGGTCCCGGGTGTAAAAATCCTCCCGGGTGACCTGGGTCCAGTTCGGCCCCTGATCGGTGAGAATGGGGTCTGCCGCCAAGGCTACCGAGAAGGCTACCGGCGAGGCCGCCGAACCGGCTAACAGCGCCGCAACGAGAGCCGGCATCACGATGACGCGCATCATCGCCTCCCTTTGTTTCAATCTTTAGTTGTTCATGAATATAATCGCCCGCGGGCGCTGTTCTGGCAAGCACGAACCGCGGCTGTGCAGGGACGTAAAAGACTGTCATCGGAACCTAAAAACCTCAATTATTTCGTTGGTGATGGGACGTAAAAGACTGTCACGTGGGACATAAAAGACGGTCATAAGACCTGTGCCTGTCGTAAATTAAATCCGGCCATATTGGTGATGCAGTCCGCCCAAGATTGGGCGACAAAGAATGTGCCCGGCGCGATCGACGGCGCGCGAGACCGGCGCATCTTTCTCCAGAGATAGATGCGTGCGGGCTCCATTGTAATATTTCATGTAACAGAGCAGCAGGTGACGAAGGTGGCGTTCGCTGAATACAATAACGTGGTCAAGGCATTCCCGTCGGATCGAACCGATCAGCCTTTCAGCATATCCATTTTCCCAAGGAGAGCGCGGCGACGTCGGTCGATCGCGAATGCCCATTGATCGAAGCCTTCGGATGAAGACCTCACCATAGGCCCCGTCCCGGTCACGAATGAGATAGCGGGGAGCTTGTTCCCAGCCGCAGGCTTCGGTGATCTGATTTGCGATCCATTCTGCGGTCGGATGCGCTGTGACGCCAAACCATAAAATCTGCCGTCGACCATGCCCCACAATCAACAAGCCGTAGAGCAGACGAAATGAGATTGTCGGTACGACGAACAGATCCATCGCGGCGATGCCGTCGGCATGATTGCGAAGGAATGTCCTCCAGCCTTGGGATGGCGGGTCTCTTCGCCTGGCCATGTACTTGGCCACGCTGGTCTGTCCGATATCGATGCCGATCTTGAGGAGTTCTCCATGGATCCGCGGCGCTCCCCACAGCGGATTGGCAATGCTCATCTCGCGGATAAGCTTGCGTATCTCAGGCGCTACAGTTGGTCGGCCACCACGGCGCCGCGACTTCCACCGCCAGTACGATCTGAGCCCGGCGCGGTGCCATTTAATCACGGTCTCCGGCTTCACGATCGCCAAGGCGCCGAGCACCTTCGGAGCCACACGATACAAGCCGGCGAATATCAGACGGTCCAACATCCCGAACGTCGGCCGTTTCGACGATTTCCGCTGCAACACGCTAAGCTGATGACGCAGAACCATGTTTTCAGCCTCAAGCGAGGCCCGCGACCGGAACGCTCCGACCAACGCCAACCAGATTAGGCTACAAACCTCTCGCATAAGGCAGGAGCATCCCCCGATTCGATATCAGTTGCCAGCAAGATTGAGTTTCCGACAGGGACACGATCCGTCGCAGACGCTGTCGGCCGATTTACCGCCTGTGCAGAAATCGGTGGACCCGGGCCACCGTGATGCCGCGCAACTGGCGCCGACAACGTGCGGTGCATCCGGCGGTGTGTCCAACTCGGGGCCGCAGGATTTCCGGTATCTCATTTGTTATGTCTGGTCCGAACTGCCGCCTGCCGAGAAGCCGGCTGCGATCGTCTTGCGTTCGTTCAAGGACATCCCGGTCGGAACGCCGGTGGAAGAGATCAAGCGCGCGTCCGACGCTTTCGGTCTGGATTTCACTTTCATGAAGGCGGTGGGCAAGGTCGAGTCCGGTTTCGACCCCAAGCAACGCACCGGGTCGTATATCGGGCTGTTCCAGCTGAGCAAATACGAGTTCGGCAAATTCGGCTCCGGAGACATTCTCAATCCCCGCGATAATGCTGTTGCGGCAGCCTACAAGATCATTACTGAAGGTATTCTGTTCGAGTGGGTGACGCACAGGAAGCCGGACTTGAACGATCTCTACCTGATCCATCAGCAGGGCTGGGAAGGCGCCGCGGAGCACCTCAGCCAACCCAATCGCATCGCCTGGAAATCGATGTGCGCCACCAGCGAAGGCAGGGAGAAGGGCGAAAAATGGTGCAGGCGCGCGATCTGGCGGAATACCCTTCCGGCCGTCAAAGAGGCGTAGAAATCGGTGGAGAAGCTGACGTCGGAGGCGTTCGTCGGAATGTGGCGCGAGCGGGTTGCTCATTTCCAATCGAAATACATGGGCACCGCGACCGCCGCCGCCGAACGGGCGAACCAGTAAATTTCCGTTAAGTGAGTTGGCAGGAGTGCCGCACCCGCGGGCCGAGCCGGGGCCTCACCACCGCTGCGGCACGTGGTGCCGCTCATCGCTCAATGGTCGCGCGGACGCACTTTACGTCGTCAACGACGCGCTCGGATCGTTCCTACTGCGCGCTACTGATCGATCGGGTGCCGATGTCTGCTTGTGGCAACCTTTGAGACATGCCGACGGACTTTGAACATGTCTGCTAATCGGGTAGATCGGAGTGGTCGGACTAGGGTCAGAACGACGCGATTGATTTGCGCCTTCCCCAATGTGGACATTCCCCTACCGATGATACGCGTAGCGAGGACTTAATCCGTCGCTACGTCGTATTCATCGCGCAAGGTGTGCTGGACATTGAGCGCAGCTCGTGCCGCCGTGCTGGTATCGGCAGCGCCGGTGGGGCGCCTTTACTTCGAAGCTTTCGCTATCTTTTGCTTCAAGTGGCCGGTTTCGTGATCGCGGCGGAGCTGGCTCAACGACGTTTCGTTCAATTGAAGAAGAACCTCGCTCAGTGTCTTGGTTTCAGGATGCCCAGCGGCGAAACTCTGTCCGTAAATCTTGCGCAACGTGCTAATGATCGTGTTTCCGTGTTTGTGGCTGATTTCGCCGTCGTGGTTACGGTGGCGATTGTCGAGACCTGCTTTGCTCATGGTGCTCTCCATTGTGCTTAAAGTCTGAGAGCATCCTCTTGCCTGGACCGAATGGCAATCTTGCGCCGCAACCGGGGAGATCAAGGCGGCGGCTGAATCGTACAAAACTGTAGACCTTGGCCGGTTTCCGGCGCCATCATCGGATCGCCGCCTTGCTCGCCGATCAGCGTCGGCACCTCGACGGCGGCTTCTTTACCACGAAGCCTGATGGGATTGGTATGGGATTGGCCATCTGCCGCTCCATAGTTGAATTCACATAGCGGCCGGGCCTGGTGCTGCCGTGGAAGGTCGAGCCGATTTCGGAGGAAGTCATTCCATGGACGAAGATATCTTGCGCAAATTGGAGGGGCGTCTCGGACCGCTCCAGGCGAGACAGCGATTGGGTATCGAGACGAACCTCGAGGCACAAATCTTCGGCCAAGGCCTCCTCTCCTTTCATATAGAGAACTGGTATCCGGTTCATTTTGTCATTCGAAATGCACTTAAGCTGACCGGTCTCTACTGGCGCGGATGCCGAAATACAGGAAGCATTCTCGCCAAGCGCAATGATGTTATGTTCAAGGAGTTGCCACCGCTTTTCGACGGCTTCACAATACTCCACCTTAGCGACATGCACGTGGACATGAATGAAGCTGCCATGCAGCGCCTGATCGAACTCGTCGGCGACATGCGCTACGATCTATGTGTTCTAACCGGCGACTATCGGGGAAAGAATTTTGGACCGTTCGAGGCAACCTTGAACGGCGTCGCACGAGTGCGAGCTCATCTAAAGGATCCCGTTTATGGGGTTCTGGGCGACCATGATACCATCCAAATGGTTCCGGAGCTGGAAGCCATGGGAATACGTATGCTGCTCAACGAGAGCGACGTGATCGTGCGCGGCGATCAGCAAATCTATCTAGCCGGAATTGATGACGCCCACTGCTTCAAGGCCGACGATATCAAAAAGGCTGCGTTGCAGATACCTTATGGCGAGTTCTCCATCTTATTGTCGCACACACCGGAGATCTATCGTCAGGCGGCTCATGCCGACTTTAATTTGTTGCTGAGCGGGCATACGCACGGTGGGCAGATCTGTCTGCCAGGATCTATTCCGATCATACTTGATGCAGTATTGCCTCGACGGATGGGGGCGGGAGCTTGGCAGTATCACGACATGGCTGGCTACACCTCTGTGGGCGCTGGATCGAGCGTCGTTCCTGTTCGTCTCAACTGTCCACCAGAGGTCACCCTGCACTGCCTTCGTTCAGGCTAACGGCGCGCTAATATGGTTCGTCGCGCAGGTGGGCCCGAAATAGAAAACGAGACAGAATTAGCGCGCCAATAAAAAAGATCCCGACGCCAAGCGCTATATCTGCGATCGTCAATGAAAGTGCGTCGCGGCATGCTAGCATCGGAAATAGGGATTCGGGAACCTGATCGAGCCCGAGTGCCTGGCTGCTCGGCGGAGAGTTTAGGCGGCGCTTCACGAAACTGGAGAACAAATCGCCCGCCATAGCCGCGCCCGCTACGATTGCACCGATCGTCAGATCCAGACCGATAAGCGGAGCGCTTGCTGTCGTGATGAGGACTGAAATCAAAATACCGCGGATGGTTTTCGATGGCCCAAACAACGGCCGCCCATCAAAAACGATGGTGCCGGCATCCAGCGGAAAGGAAAAACGCGGGCCAAAAATCTTCTTCGCAACGATCGGTGTGCCGTTCGCCACCGTCATTAAAACCAATAATTGCAGAATATGCAGAAGTTGCATTTCTTCAGCTTAGCTTATATTTGCATCCGACGTTAGTTCGATGTTCTATTGCCTGTTGTGAGCGCCTTTCAATGCAACGTCTTGCGCCGGTCATCCCCACGGTTGAGTTGACCCATCAACCTGAAGGCGGCGAACGCGCTCGGATTATCGCCGCCACTGTCGCCGCTCGGCTGCACCGTTGTGATCGAATAGCGGTAGGTTTGTTGCAGTGCACGAGTTCAACTGACCCAGCGCGGCATTCGGTGGAAGCGTGGGAATAAGCCACTATCGGGTTCCTCATGAGAATCCGCTATATCTACCCGAAGGCCGTTCAAGAGGGCTAGCTGGTGGACGAAGACATTCTGCGCAAACTGGAGATCCGTCTCGGGCCGCTCCATGCTCGGCAGCGATTGGGGATTGAGCGAGATCACGAAGCTCAGGTATTTGGCCAGGGCCTCACATTCTTTCACCTTGAAAACTCATCTTGGGCCGAGTGGATCATTCGAAATGTTCTGAAGGCAACGGGACTCTATTGGCGTGCACGACAGAATGCAGAACGCATTCTCGTCAAACGAAACGACATGAGGTTCAAGACATTACCGCCCCTCTTTGAGGGCTTTACCATTCTCCACATTAGCGACCTTCACGTGGATATGAATGAAGTTGCCATGAACAGACTCATCGGACTGGTTGGCAGCATGCAGTACGATGTGTGTGTCCTAACTGGCGATTATCGGGGGCGGACTTTTGGGCCGTTCCAGCCCGCGCTGGATGGTGTCGCGCGAGTGGGGACTCATCTGAAACAGCCAATCTATGCCGTGCTCGGCAACCACGATACGATTCAGATGGTGCCCGGGCTCGAAGCCATGGGCATTCGCGTGCTGCTCAATGAATGCGAAACAATCGTTCGCAACAACCAACGGATCTATCTGGCGGGAATTGACGATGCACATTTCTTCAGAATGGACAACATCGAAAAATCTGCTCTCTCGATACCCCGCGGTGAGTTCTCGATCTTGTTGTCTCACACACCAGAGGTTTATCGTCAGGCCGCCCATGCCAACTTTGATCTGATGCTGAGCGGACACACCCACGGCGGTCAGATTTGCCTCCCCGGATCTATTCCTATCAAGCTCGAAGCGGTGCTGCCAAGACGGATGGGGGCTGGGCCCTGGCAGTACGGCGATATGACCGGCTATACTTCCGTCGGTGCGGGCTCGAGCGTCGTTCCCGTTCGCCTCAATTGCCCGCCGGAAATTACCCTGCACCATTTAGGACGCGGCTGACGCTGACCTGATACGGTTCATCACGTACATGAGCCTGAAACAAGAGTCGGGAGACAGTAGCTCGCGGACGAAAGCTACCCCAACACCCCGAGGCAGCTCCCGGCAACCGAGACTTCCTTATAAACCGGCGGCACCGGTGACGGGAAGACCAGCAACGGCTACCTGACACTTCGTTTCGAAGTCTGTTCCTACTTTCCCACGCTGAACCCGTTTTCGAAACAAAGCGATCGAACCAGTCATGGGCCGATGTCAGGTTGTGATCCTGTGAACGGCATTCCTCAACCGGTACGTGAGTGCGATGAATGTGGACGCTGTCATTCAACTAGCAATTTGTGCAGCGCATGAAGTCTCTTCCCGGCATTTTGAGACATCACGCTCGAGCTGCTTGAGATACTACCAGAGCGGACTTGCACGTTTCCGAAATTCGCCGAATGTTGGATTTGGAATATCCGCTCGCCCGAGCCGGCTGAACGTCGTCACTGCCAAAGTTGATGGTCCTCCTCTGTCTCATGGGCACGAACGTCACGGCAACGACCATGCGCGTATTGGATGGGTCTCTTTTGCCTGCTTAGCCATAAGCGTCTCCACGGTTGTCGATGGAATTTGTTCAAGCACCTTGAAGTTGCATTTGTTGCAACACCTCGCGGCCTAAGAGGCCATAAGGACTCCCAAATGTTTCCATCATTTCGAAATGATTGTAATTTTCGTTGATGAAAAACTTCACCGGCTTATCCGCAGCTTCCAATGCGGCGGCAAAATCGCGCGTCTGGCGTTTGAACTCCGGCGTCTCGTAGGTGCCGTGGGCGAGCACGAGTGGAGTCTTGATCTTCGCTATATGTCGTTGGGTGCTGAGAGCCTTCTCTACTTCATCCGGGATATTGACGTATTTGGATCGCGCTGAAAGGCGGACCGCCTTGAGGTCATAGAGACCGCTCGACATGACGGCGCCCTTGATGACGTCGTCAGGCAAAGCAAAGTCTTTCTTCCATTCCGTCAGGAGCGCCACTCCGGCCAGGTGAGAGCCAGACGAGAACGACGACAGGTAGATCCGCGAGGGATCGCCGCCAAAGGACTGCGCGTTGCGCACGGTCCAAGCAATGGCGCGGCGAACTTGGTCGACCATGGGGATCAGGTCGCCCTTCGTCTCATCGACTGAAATGAAATCGGGAACCACATAATGAGCGCCGGCCCGCATCAGCATCTCGGCGGGAAAGGCATAGTCGGTTGCAGGGCGCTGGCGCCACGCGCCGCCGTGAATATGAATGTTGATCGGCGCGTTGGATTGCGTCGGTGAGTAAATTTCCAGCTTCTCAATGGACGTGGGCCCATAGTTGACGCGTTTCGGCTCACCCACGCGCGCACGCATCGCCGCGCTATTGGATGCATAGCGCTTCATGACCTGTACGAAGTTGGGGGCATATTTCGCCTGGTCGTAGGCATCGTCCAGTTCCTGCTGATCCATGTCCAGCCAGACCTTCGGCCCGTTCGCTGCACCCGTTGCGGATTGCTGCGCCGACGCCATGGTCGCGGTGCCCCCGCCCACGGCGCTAGCGGCGGCGCCCGCCAGCACGGTCCGACGATTGATGGAGATGGTCGACGTCTTTGTTTGGGTCATCAGAGTTTCCTAGAGCAGGGGAATTGTCGCGCTACAAGCAAGAAACCGGCCACGAAGTGGCGACGAAAAATCAAGTTACCGAATCCCAGGCGCCATCACGCACCTGCTTGCGGCCAAGATCGCAGAGCATCTCATAGAAGCGCTCCGCTGCGACGCCAAGCGTGCGCGCTTTCGGTCGCGCTACCATCCACGTAATGAAAAGATCCGCAATCGGGACTTGCGGAAATGTGACCTTGCTTAAGAAGCGCGCGGACGCCGCAGGCGGGAAGCACTGTATAGCCAAGGCCCGCAATCACGAGATCGGTCATCAAGGGAAGTGTGTTGGCTTCGAACCTGACATTGGGCTGCAAGCCATGGAGGCCCAGGCCCGTCTCCACCGTGAGCCGCAGGCTGTTTGGTCGCATTGTCAGAATTAAAGGCAGGCCCGCCAGCGATTTAATCGAGGTTTCCTTGCGCATCGATAGCCTCGCGTCGGCCGGGCCGACCAGCAGCATCCGTTCACGTCCGAGATGCTGCGATGCGATACCGTGCGAAGGTTCATTGGTGTTGGTGATAGCTACGTCGAGCATGCCGTTGGCGACGAGGTCGCGTAATTGGCCGCTGGTTTCCTCGACGATGCGGACCACGATCCGCGGATATGCCGTATTGAAACTCTTCACCAACGGCACGGCGATCAGCCCTCGTGGCGAGGGCGGAATGCCAAAGGCGATTTCGCCCGATGGTTCAAGGGAGACCGCCGCCACGTCGTTCTTCAGCAGCCGCAATTGCCGCTCGATGCTTTGCAATCCCTCCTGCAATTGCCGGCCCGCTTCCGTGAGCAACATGCCGCGCCCGCCGCGCACGAACAGCGGTGTTTTAAACTCTTCCTCGATCGCCTGGATCTGACGGGTCAGCGTCGGCTGCGAGACGCGCAGCGCCTGGGCTGCGCTGCTCAGATTACCGTGCTCGATGACCGAGAAGAAGAATGGATTTTTCGCTGATCCATTGTGGTGCTCCCGCTCGCCCAAGGTATACGATATTTGAATAAGATGTATGGAAAAAATTCGATTGATGCATGTCGGAGCCGTTGCTAGGTTTCAGGGCGTCGAGGACCCAGATCGAACTGCACGGAGCATTATCAATGCGCCCATTTCTTCGCCTGAGCGCGATCTTCGCAAGCTTCATGCTGGCGACCACGCTGACTGCTGCCGCACAGGAGCCGATCAAGATCGGCGTGCTGCTGCCGTTCACCGGTCCCCTTGCCAAAAACGGAATCGAGAACTGGGAGGCGATGCAGATCGCCCGCGACATGATCAACGAGCGCGGCGGGATTAATGGCCGCAAGATCGAATACGTGCAGGGTGATGCCACAACGCCGAACGCCGCGATCAGCGAAGCCGAGCGGCTGATCAGCAATGACGGCATCAAGATCACGACAGGCTCGTTTGCGTCACCGATCGCCATTGCCGTCAGTCAGGCTGCCGAGCGTCACCGCGTGTTTCACTGGGAGACGACAGGCGCGGCCGAAATCATTACCCATCGCGGATTTAAGTACACGTTCCAGGTCGGTGCACCTGCCCGCAAATATGGCCAAGCTGCCGTCGATTTCGTGTTGGACGATCTCGCCAAGCGGCTGAACAAGCCGGTGGGCGAACTGAAGATCGCGCTGCTCTGGGAAAATCGTGCATTCGGCAAGTCCGTCGGCGATGGCATCCGTGCCTATTCTCAGACCAAAGGCATCAAGCTGGTCTACGACGAAGGCTACGACCAGACCGCCACCGACATGACGCCAATCGTGCAGAAGCTCAAGGATGTCGACGCCGGACATCCTGATTGCGATCTCTTTCCCAATGATGCGATCCTGTTTCAGCGCAAGGCGAAGGAACTCGATTTCAATGTCGAGGCATTCATCGGTGTTAGCGCTGGTTATTCGTCGCCCGATCTGCGGGATTCCCTCGGCGATTCCGTGGTCGGGATTTTTGTTGCCGACTTTCCGCCCAAGGTGAACGCCAACGTGCTGAAGCCTGAGGTCAAGAACGCTGCCGAGGAATTCTACAAGCGATACGAAGCCAAATTAAAGCGCGCGCCAGCGGGTCATGCCGCTGCCGGCTTTTCGGCGATCTGGGCGCTGTTCACCGAAGTCCTGCCGAAAGCAAAGACCTTTGAGCCCGACGAATTGCGCGACATCGCCTTGAAGCTCGATCTGCCCGAGGGATCGCTCGTCAACGGCAGCGGCATCAAGTTCACGAATTTCGATTGGCCGGACGACCCAAGGACGCTGGTCAAAATCTGAGAGCCTCGATCGGCGTCTGGCAGTGGACCAAGGCCGGCAACGAGCAGGTTTATCCGCCGGAACTGGCGACCCACGACGCCAGTGATGGTGCCGATGCCGAAATGGAGCGCTCGATGAGATCGGGACTGCGCGGTCGCCTGGATTCCACCTATCCGCCGCCAGCATATGAAATGACCACGCTCATCCAACTCATTTTATCTGGCATTCTCATCGGCAGCGTCTACGCGCTGATGAGCATCGGACTGACGCTGATCTTCGGCGTCTTGCGCATCGTCAATTTCGCCCACGGCGAATTTCTGATGATCGCCATGTACGGTGCATGGGCGATTTCGCATCTGTTCGGGCTGAATCCCTATATTGCCGCAATCGGCGATCGTGCCGGCGATGTTCCTGTTCGGCACGGTGGTGTACTCGCTGGTGATCAGTCCGGCACTCGACAAGCCGCATCTAGTGGTCGTGTTCGCAACCATGGCACTATCGATCTTCCTGCAGAACGCCGCGCTGATGGCGATGACGGCCGATCTGCGTGACATTTCGCCGATCTTCGACCGCTCGATCACCATCGGTCCGATCTATCTCAAGGGCGAACTGCTGCTCGGCTTTCTGATCACCATCCTGTGCACCGTCGGGCTGCAATGGATGATCAAGAGAACCTATCTCGGCAAGGCTATCCGGGCGACTGTGCAGGACGGTGAAGCCGCGATGCTGATGGGCATTCCGGTGCCGCGTATTTTCCTGATTACTTTCGCCGGTGGCTCGGCGCTGGTCGGCCTTGCTGCATGCGTCATGGTGCCGTTGTTCTCGGTGTTTCCATCGGTCGGATTGAATTTCGTGCTGATCGCCTTCGTCATCGTGGTGCTGGGCGGCATGGGCAGTATCGAGGGGGCGCTGTTCGGTGGCATCTGCGTCGGCGTGGTGCAGTCGCTGAGCGGCTACTACATCGCGCCGGCCTTCGGGCAGATGTTCTTTTTCGTGCTGTTCCTGCTGGTGATGATCTTCCGGCCCAATGGCCTGCTGGGTCAGCAGGGCGCCGCGATGGTCGGCATGAACGAGTAGCGCGATGTCGATCGGTCGCTACCATCCCGAATCCAGCAGCGCATTCCGGTGCTGCCGAAGCGGGGCCAGATCTCATGGTTCGAGATCGCTGTTGCTGCTGCGTCTGTTTGGCCTGGTGGTGTCCGGCATCGCGCCGAGCCTGCAGGATGTCGATCCTGCTTAGCTTCCTGTTCGCGGGTCTCGCGCTAGCGTGGAATATCGCAGGCGGCTATGCCGGCTTGATTTCTTTCGGCCACTCCGCCTTCTTCGGCGTCGGCGCCTACACTTCCACGATTCTGCTGCTGCAATACGATATTACACCGTGGATTGGAATCTGGGCCGGCGCGGTGATCGCGGCCGTGTTCGGGCCGTGCTGGCGCTGATCTGCGCGCGGCTGCGCGGGCCTTTCTTCATCCTCTCGACACTTGCCTTTGCCGAAGTCGTTCGCATCGGCGCGTTGAACTGGGCGTCGCTGACGGGCGGCCCGGAGGGTCTGTCGATCCCGCCGGGCCAGCCTGGCGGCATGGTGTTCGCGTCGAAGACGACCTATGCCGCGTTGATGCTGGGCTATCTCGTTTTGGTGTATGCCGATCACCAAAGGCATCGAGGCCTCGCGCTTTGGTTATTATCTGTTTGCCATTCGCGACAACGAGGATGCCGCCGGCGCCGCGGGCGTCAATCCGCTGCTGGGACGGACCGCAGCGATGGCGCTGAGTGCGGCGCTCACGGGCGTTGGCGGTTCGTTGTTCGCGCAATATTTCCTCTATCTCGATCCGACTTATGTGCTCTCGCCGGAACTGTCGTTTCAGTTCGCGCTGCTACCCGCGGTCGGTGGACTGGGGACCGCTATCGGGCCGGTACTTGGCTCGTTCCTGATCACACCGCTGTCGGAACTGCTGCGCTCGCATCTCGGGAACGCCGCGGCGGGTCTGCATCTGGTGATCTACAGCATTGGGCTGATCGTGGTGATGCTGTATTTCCCCGCCGGTCTCGCCGGCGCTCTGGACAAGTTGACGCGCTGGAGGCCGTTCAGCCATGAGCGCGTTGCTGGAGGTCCGCAACGTCAGCCGCGCGTTCCGCACCACTTTGGCGGTCAACGATGTGTCCTTCGCGGTGCAGCCCGGCGAATTGCTCGGGCTGATCGGCCCGAACGGCGCCGGCAAGAGCACGCTGTTCAATCTGATCGCCGGCGTGCTGCCGCCGTCATCGGGCCAGATCCTGTTCGACGGCAAGCCGGTGACCGGCTGGAAATCCCACGATATCGCGCGCGTCGGTATTGCGCGGACGTTTCAAATTCCAAAGCCGTACCGACAACTATCCGTTGTCGAGAACGTCATGCTCAGTGCCTTTCTGCGTGAAAAATCAGTTGCGGGCGCGCGCAAGCTTGCGGAGGCGACGCTTGCCGATATCGGGCTGGCTGACTATGCCGGCACGCCGGCGAACTTGTTGACCGTTGGTCTGTTGAAGCGGCTCGAAGTCGCGCGGGCGCTGGCGATGCAGCCGAAGCTGGTGCTGTTCGAGAGATCATGGCCGGTCTGACACCCACCGAAGTCGGCGCCATGACCCAATTGGTTGCCGAGCTTCCGGCGCGCGGCATTACGGTGATCTGGGTCGAGCATGTGCTCTACGCGATCATGAAGACCGCGACCCGGATGATCGTGATCAACCGCGGCAAGCCAGATCGCCGAGGGCACGCCCGCCATGATGGCGCGTGACCCTGCCGTGGTGAAGGCCTATCTCGGCGAGGAGATGATCTTGCTTGAGGTCAGAAATCTCGATGCCTTCTATGGCGCCGTGCAGGTTCTGCACGACGTGAACCTGTTTGTCGGCGCGGGCGAGATCGTGGGCCTGGTCGGCGCCAATGCCGCAGGCAAGAGCTCGTTAATGTTCACTCTGGCGGGGCTACGCACGACCCATCAGGGTGAGGTCTGCTCGAAGGCGCTGCCATCGACAGGCTATCGGCCTATGAGCGGCCCGCAAAAGGCCTGGTGCTGGTGCCGGAGCGGCGGCGGCTATTCCCTTTCATGACCGTGCTTGAGAATCTGGAGATCGGCGCTTATGCCGCTGCAGCGCGGGCTGTTGCGCGGCAAACTCTTGAAGAGGTCTATGCGCTGTTGCCCGTGCTGGCCGAGCGCCGCAGGCAGGTCGCGGGCTCGATGAGCGGTGGCGAGCAGCAGATGCTGGCGATCGGCCGTGCTCTGATGGCCAAGCCGCGCATGCTTCTGCTGGACGAGCCGACCGAAGGTCTCGCGCCGATCTACGTCAAATTGTTGTTCGACCTGATCATCGATTTACGTGCCAAAGGCATGACCGTCATGATCGTCGAGCAGAATGTTCATCACGTCCTGCACACGGCGGACCGCGCCTATGTGCTGGAGAATGGCCGTATCGTCATGGAAGGTCAGGGCAAGGCGCTCCTGAACGACGACCGGCTGAAGACCGCTTACCTGGGACTTTGACGATGATCACCGACATCCACTGCCATTTTGTGCCGGACGAGTTCTTCCGCTTCGCCCAGACGCGCGGACGAATTTGCCATCAAGATCAAGCGCCGCGAAGGTGATGCGGTCGATCTCGACATCCGCGGTATGCATTTCGGGCTCAACACGACATTCTTCGAGATGATCAAGCAGTTCGAGCGCATGCGGCGCGATGGCGTCGAGCGCACCATCCTGTCGCTGGCGACGCCGTTCATCGACTACCATCTCGATGCCAGGCTTGCGGTCGAGGCGGCGCGGGTCTTCAACGACGCGCTGGCAGCGGCAATTGCATCTGACCGAGCACGTTTCGGTGGCTGGGCGCTGTTGCCGATGCAGGATCCGAACGCGGCCGCGCAGGAGCTGCGCCGCTGCGTCCGCGATCACGGATTTGTCGGTGGCCATATCGCCTCCAATGTTCGCGGCGTCTATCTGCATGATGCGCAGTTCGAGCCGATCTTTCAGGCTGCGGTCGATCTCAACGTGCCGTTGTTCGTGCATCCGGCCGATCCGCTCGGCAAAGATCGCACGAAGGAATACGAACTTACCATCGTTGCCGGCTATCTGTTCGACAACACCATCAACATTCTGAAGATGATCTGCTCCGGCTTTCTCGACCGCTGGCCGACGCTGAAGCTGGTCTGCGCCCATGCCGGCGCATTCAGTCCGATTCTCCGCGCGCGGATGCAGCGTGAGGTCGATACCAATCCGCAACTGTCCAGCACGCTGAAGATGCCGGTCGGCGATTATCTGCGTCGGCTGTATTTCGATACGATTTGCTTCGAGCCAGCGATTTTGCGCTATGTTGCGGACGTCGTGCCGGTCGAGCATCTCATGCTGGGCAGCGACGCGCCGTTTCCGCTCGGCGAGCCTGATCCGGTGACATTTCGTCCGCAATGCCTTGCCGGCCGATCAAGCCGAACTGATTCTTGAGCCGCAACTTTGATCGTATGATAGGAGCCTGAATGGACATCCGGCGGCTGATGCTCTTCAAGGACGTAGTCTATGCCGAAGGCGGACTGCCCGCCGATCACGCCGGTGACGCGGGTCGCCGCCTGCGCGGTGATCGCCAATCCGCTGGCGGGCCGTCGCAGCGACGATCGGTCGAGGAGCTCATTCCGATTCGGCGCCGAACTCGGCGAACTGCTGGTGAAGGAGGCGCTGGCAGCTGCTGCCGCAGCCGGGCGATCTCCTATGGCAAGGCGGCGATCGTCGGCACGTCGGGCGACATCGAGCATGCGGCTGCGATCCTGCATCCGCGGATGGGCAAGCCAATGCGCGACGCGATCGGCGGCGGGAAGGCCATCATTCCCTCCAACGTCAAGATCGGTGCGGTCGGCAGCGTCCATCGACGTGCCGCTCGGCCACAAGGATGACGTCTGGTCGTTCGATCAGATTGATACGATCAGCGTGACGATTCCGAATGCGCCGCGTCCTGACGAGATCGTGGTCATCGTTGCGCTCGCAGACGGCGGGCGACCGCGGCCACGAGCGAGGAGGTCGACATGAAGATGCGAAGCATCATCGTCAATGAGCTGACCGTCACGGATCCCGTTCGCTACAGGGTCTATCAGGACCAGGTTCCGGCGACGCTGGCGTTGTTCGACGGCCAATATGTTTCGCGTGGCGCGCCGGAGCCGATCCTCGGCGAAGTTCCCAGTCCGCGTATTGTCGTTCTTGAGTTTCCGAGCCGCAAACAGGCATTGGCCTGGTTTCACTCGCCGGAGTTCCAGAAGATTTTGGCGATACGGAATGAAGCCTCGACATCGCGCGTCTATTTTCTCGAAGGCGAGTAATCGCGCGACTGTCTTATTCTTGGAGCAGCAGACATGACCAGCAAACCAGCTTTTCAGGCGTCGCCGACCAATCCAAACGTCAAGGAAATCCAGACGGTTCCCGAGCGAAGGCCTGACATGCCCTATGCTCCGGCGATCCGCGTGGAGAGCCCGTGCGGTCTGTTATTCATATCGGGTGCGACGCCGTCGCCGCTATATCACAAACATCCGCACGACATCAGCGAGCATGATCATCCTAACCGGATCGAGGATCAGACTCGGCGTGCGATGGAGACCATCAAGAGTATTCTCGACCACGAAGGACTGACATGGACCGACATCGTCAAGGTCACAAAATACCTCACCGACGTGCGTGACCAGGACGGCATGGTGGCCGTGCTCAAGGAATATTTCGGCGGCTGGACGCCGGCGAGTACGACAATTTGCATCAACCAGCTGTCGACGCCGGGCGCGCGCGTCGAACTCGATATGATCGCGGCCTTCCCTGCCGGAAAGTAGCACCCAGACCCATTGCATCGTTCGCCCTATTGGCGTTGCTCACCTTTGCGGATGCCTGGCTCGCATGCACAGGGTAACGGTTTTAAAGGCGCTGACGGCCGAGTGTGGTCGCTCATATACGGTTTGTGAATAGAACCTATGGATTAAATTCGATTGATGCATGTTTGTCGTCCGGCTAGCTTCGGCAGGCTCCTGACGACTTGAAGCATCTTGGTTATCGCGGGATGTGTCAGTCACTCTAGCCATCATCGATGGTGGAAGTTCGAACATGTCATCCAGCGTCCAGATTATCGAAGCCCTCAACAGGTCCTCTTTTACGCGGCGGCATCTTGCCTTCTACATGACCATCGTCTTCTGTCATTTCTTCGACGGATTCGACATCCAGATGATGGGCTTTACGCTGCCGGACATCGTCGGCGAGTTCAAACTTACGCCCGGGCAGGCGGGGTTTCTTGCGTCGAGCGTGTTCACCGGCATGCTGCTCGGCGGCATCATCGTCGGTACTCTGGCGGATTCGATCGGGCGCAAGAATGCGCTGATCTTCGCGATCGTCACCTACGGCTTGATGGGTCTCTGTGCGGGTCTTGCGCCGTCTTACGGATCCCTCGTCGCTATCCGAGTCGTGCAGGGGTTCGGGCTTGGGGCTGAAGTCCCGCTGGTGTTCACCTATTTGTCGGAATTTCTCCCGGCCCGGCGCCGTGGCATGCTGATCGCATCGATCGTGGCGTTCTGGCAGGCATCGAGTTTCGGCGCAGCGTTGCTGGCGATCTATGTGATCCCAATTTATACGTGGCGCGGCATGTTCCTGATTGCGGCGATCCCGGTCGCGGTTTTGCTCGTCTTCGTTTTGCGGATGCCGGAGTCGGTTCGCTTCCTTTTGCTGCGCGGACGCACGAAGGAGGCCGAAGCAGTCGTACGGCGCTTCAGCGACGTCGATCCCTCGGGTATCGAGGTCGCCGCAGCCGTCCATGCCGAACCGCATGCTAAGCTGAAGGACCTTGCCAGCGCCGGCTATCTTCGTACGACGGCAGCTCTGTGGCTGATGCAGTTTTGTGGCGGCGCGGTGTTTATCGGCATGCTGGTCTGGCTGCCCTCGATCTTCGTCAAGATGGGCTTTTCGCTGGTGCGCAGCTTCGTCTACACCGCCGCGATCACCGCGTCCGGTGCTCTTGGCAATGTCGTTGGCGGTGGATTGCTGGATCGCATCGGGCGGCGGCCGACACTGGGGGGCGCCTTTATCGTTGGCGGCGTCCTGATGCTGACATGGAGCTACGCGGCCACCGACACGGCGCTGCTGCTACTCGGTTGCGCAACGACGTTCTTTGCATTCGGGGCCGCGGGTGGACCGTTGTTTGCCTACACAAGCGAGGTCTATCCCACCCGTTTCAGGGCCACCGGAACGGGATGGGCGGCGGGATGGCAGCGTGTCGGCGGCATCGTCGCGCCGATGGCGCTGGGCTACATCCTTGCCAACGGGGGCGGCAACTTCCTGTTCTTCGCAACGCTGTCGGTGACCTTGCTAATCGGCGGCCTGGTGATGCTGCTGCTCGGCTATGAGACGCGAGGCCGCTCGCTTGAACAGATCCAGTCCGACCTGAGCGCCAGGAGTATTTGAGATGCCGTTTTATCAATCCCGCGACATGACGCTTCATTACGAGGTCGCCGGTTCCGGGCCAGCGATCCTGATGATCCATGGCTTCACCAATCACGGGCTGGTCTGGGCCCAGCAGATCGCGGACCTGCTGCATGCCGGCTATCGGGTCGTGATGCCAGATCTCGCGGGGCATGGGCTGTCGCAACTGGCGGACCGCAAGACAACCGTCGAGGACCTGACCCAGGATATGCTCAACCTGATCGACCATCTCGGCATCGGCCGTGCCGTGGTCTGCGGATTGTCTCTCGGCGGCATGATTGCGCAGTATATAGCGGCGGATCATCCGACCCGCGTCGAAGCGCTCATCGTGGCGAATTCCTGTGTCGACAGCACTGCGCCGGATGTCGTCGCGGCGAACGAATTCATGGATCGAGATGTTCGAAAAGCCGAATGGTCCGCTGCTTCGGATGCAGTCGGTGTGGCCGCAAATGCTCAATGAGCGCTATCGCGCCAGTCCGACCGGAGAGGCCTTTCTCGCCTCCTGGAAACGGATCAACGGCAAGATTCCGGGCTCATCCTTCGCAAACGTCGCGCGCGGACTGCAACTGTTCAAAAGCGTCGACCGGCTGAAACAGGTTAAGGCCCGCAGTCTCGTCATCAGTGGCGAATTCGATCGCCTGTTTCCGCCAGTCGTATGCCAGGAAATAGCGACCCTGATCGCCGGCGCGAAATTTGCTGTCATTGCCGGCGCCGGCCACTTGTCCTCGCTCGACAGTCCCAGGGAATTCAACGAACTCGTCCTGGAATTCTTGCAGGGGTAACGGGCGAGAATTCGATGTCGGTCGATGTGATAAACGCAGAACGAGATTGGATCCCGTGTGGCCCAACTCGTGTAGGGTTCCTTCGGGATTTTGGGATTCGCTGTGGCGATGTTCAGGTTTGCTAGGGACGCCGGACGTCCGGGCCAGGCGCTCCGTTAGGGTTGCGTACAACTTCTGCTCGCCCCGCTCACGATCATGTCGCTGTATGTCATTGCCCAGTTGGTTCCCCGCAAACTTTTGCCGACCATCGGTCAACCACTCGCGGTACCTGTTGTCAGTGTGTCCGGCATTCTTTACAATTGTTTCGGTCGTTCGTGTTTTCCTCGCGACCGCCAGCCTGCGTTCTCTTGAAGATATCAGGGAAACTGTCTGAGCTCCTGCTTGGAGTTCCAAATGTCTCCATTGACAGGGCGGGATGCTTCGCGTCGGGCGCGGCGTGATCCGCTTCAAGATACCGTTATCCGGAAGACGATGAGGCCTTTCTCTCAACAGCGGAGTCACTGTTCTCAACCAGTAAAATCAGCGGCCGACTGATAAGATCTGCCTGCAATACGTCTCTGAACGGCTTCAGCATAGACTAACAAATTTTTGCCGAAACTGGTGTCAGTTCGCGACTGATAAGGAAGGAGCGGAAGCTGGTGGCCCGTCGTCTGGTCGCATAATGAGCGGTTATGGAACGATCGTTTCTAACCGGTCATTCGTCAGCTACGGACGAAATGCGACAAAGTGTTGCCCTCGATTGCTACGTTGCGAGGCCGCACGTGCGGCCAGGGCGTGAGTGTCGCTTCAGCAAGACTTCTTTAAAGATCTCTACGTTCTTCAGCGATTCCCTCGATCAGCACAATTTTTCCGCCCTGATTATGAACGTCAACTTTGCGACCATGAATTGGAAAAGTTTCTCACGTATCCGTAGCCAGTGCATTGTTCCGCTGACGCTAATGGAACTGCATCTGCTATTCGGAAGCCTCGATGGCTTTACCGATGGCGGCGATTTCATTGGGCGCGGATGGCCCACTGAAGGTTAGTGCCAGTTCGTCAACGCCTGCCGCCTTGTAACGCCTCGCAAGGGCCAAGCATTCTTCCGGCGTTCCATAAAGTGAAAATGTGGTCGCATAGCGCTCGTCGAGAACGTCTGCTGGATCCTGGCCGCTGTTAATATTGCCCGCTGCTTTGGCAAATTCGTCCTCACTGATGCCGGCCCCAAGCAGCAGCGCCTCCTTTGCAGACGAAACTTTTTGCCCAAGCGCCCAGAACCTGGGCATCATCTCACCCACGATGCGTTTCGCATCTCTGAACGCCTCCAGCGATGAGCTGTTGGTGATGCAGGGCATGTATTGAATGACGACACTGGCTGATGCGTTTGCAGCACCGGAACGAGCGGAACGCATCAATTCCGCGGAGCGCCCAGCGTATCCGGCCGAGCACATATTCGAAACCAGAAGCCCGTCAGCCGCTTCACCGGCCAACTTTATCGTCAGATTGCCGCGGCCGGCCAGGAAAATCGGAATACCCGGTCGCGGCTTATAGTCGAGCATGATTTTTTTGGCGGAGAACCTTTGGCCGACATGATTGACCTCTTCTCCGTTGAGTAGCCCGCGCAAAATGATCAAAGCGTCTCGAAGTGCGGGAACAGGCTTTTCGGCGTCGATCCCCATTTTGGAAGATGCGGCAATAATGCCCGCTCCGAGGCTTATGCTGGCCCGGCCGTTCGATAGTTCATCCAGGGCGCCGACTTCCATCGCCATCATCGTCGGATGGCGATTGAAGGGATTAAAAACGCCGGCGTGAATGTGAATGCGTTTGGTCGCAACTGCGCAAGCGGCGGCTGCCGGCCAGATTCCTCTTGCGAAGGCGTTTTCCGCAAACCAAACGCCCGAAAGCCCGGCCTTGTCGGCGGCGATCGCGAGCTCTACGCACTCCTGCGGCGGGATTGAGCCGTCTAGTCGTAGGCTGATCTTGGGAAGGTCGCTCATTGCTGTTGCACGCTTGTTTTGAGATTATTGCTCATAGGCTTCACCTGCTGGATTAGCCGCCAGATGTTTGACGGCGACAATGGCAAATCTCGCGGCTCGATGGACATCGAGCGGAGCGCGGCTGCTATCGCATTTCCAATGACTTCCCCGACGGCGATCAGGCCTCCTTCGCCGGCGCCCTTCGCGCCAAGAGGATTGTTGGGGCAGGGGCGAAGGCCGAGTGAAATGCCACGAATATTTGGGTAGTCCGTCGCGGTCGGCAAAAGATAGTCGGCCAGAGAGCCGGTCAGTAACTGGCCGTTCTCGTCGTACTGCAAATGCTCGAGAAAGGTACTGCCCAGCCCCTGGACGATGGCGCCGAGAATCTGGCCGTGGAGGGTCGCCGGGTTGATGATGCGACCGACATCGTCGACTGTCACGTAATCGAGGAGTTCAACGTGTCCGGTGCCGGGGTCGACCGCGATGTGAGCCGCATGGCTCCCATAGCTGTAGGTCAGCTTGTGGTTCTCGAACTGCCGCTCGACCTCCGATCCGGCGAAGGTCGAAAGCTCGACGGATGCCTTCCCGTACCGAACATAGCCATCGGATACCGAGACGTCGCCGCACTCACATCCAAAATGGCTAGCGCCTTTATCGCGGAGCGTCGCAATGAGAGATTCGGCCGCCAGCAGAATGGCCGACCCTCCCATAACGGTTGAGCGCGAATGGAACGATCCGAAACCTTGCGTTACCAGTGTCGTTGATCCATGTAACAGCCGAATCCGTTCGATCGACATCGAAAGCGCGTCGGCCGCGATCTGACTCAATATTGTCTGAAGACCCTGCCCCAATGCCGTAGAGCCAACCGCAACGGTGACAGTTCCATCATTTTCGATCGTCATCCGGGCATTTTCAAATCTGCCGCCGGCCCCGCCTTCGACAAAGTTTCCGACGGCGACGCCGTGATAGCGGCCATCGATCATCTGGCCCTGAATTTTTTTCCTTTCGTTCCAGCCGAATTCGTCAAGACATCGCTGCATGACGATACCGTACGCGCCGTTGTCCAGTTCTGTCTGCCAGGTGCGGTCGAGACCTTCCATCGTTGCGAGCGGACGGGGCAGCTGATCTTCCGGTATTAAATTCTTCAGACGGAACTCCGCAGGATCAATGCCCAGATCGTTGGCTGCCATATCCAGTAACCGCTCGCAAAAGAAACTGGCCTCGTATCGACCCGGGCCGCGATAAGTTCCGGTCGGTGTCTTGCTGGTGAGGTAAGAAAAAGCGTCGATCGCGATATTCGGCATCAAATACGGGCCCGAAACGAACTGAACCACGTTTCGTGGCGTCGTGAATCCGTTGGTCCTTACATAGGCCCCCAGATCGACATCGATACGGCCCCTTACGCCGACCACGGTGCCGTCCGTGCGGCAGGCGATTTCGAGGTCCGCATACATTTCGCGGGCATGGTTCATCGCCATCAGATGTTCCCGACGATCTTCGATCCATCGGACCTTGCCGCCCAGATGGTGCGCGGCAAACGGAATAAGAAAGTCCTCGGGATAGAACTCGCCGCGTGCACCGAAACCGCCGCCGACATCCACCTCGATCAAATCGACCTGCGACGGTTGCAATTTCAACATTTCGGCGAGGACGCGCCGATTGAAGAACGGCACCTTGGTTGCGCCGCTGACGATCATCCGTTGAAGTTCTGGATCCCATTCGGCAAGCAGGCCTCGCGTTTCCATGGGGGACGCTGTATGCCTTTGAACGCTGAACTTTTCCCTCCGTTTGTATTCGGCGGTCGCGAAGGCGGCGTCTGCATCGCCCATTCGCGCGTAAAAAGCCGTCGCTAGATTGGTGACGGTGTCTTCGAACAGGAGCGTCTGGTCAGACGCGGCGATCTCGTAAGTCGCGACCGCGGGGAGTTCGTCGATTTCGACTTCGATGAGTTCGGCGGCATCCTCTGCGATGCACTGCTCTGTGGCGACAATGACGGCGATGGGCTCACCGACGTATCGGACCTTTTTGTCTGCGATCACGGGCTGGCGGTAAGGCTCTCCTTCAGGCTTCCCATGCTGTCGAATTGGAATGATGGGGACATCGCCGATTTCGGCCGCGGTCAGGACGGCCACAACTCCGTCCAGCGACCTGGCAGGCCCGGCTTCGATTCTCCTGATTCGTCCATGAGCAAACGGACTCCGAAGGATCACGGCGTGGAGCAGCTTGTCCGGCTTAAGGTCGCCGACAAACGTGCCGGCCCCCGTGAGCAGACGGAAGTCCTCAATTCTGTCGAGTGGGCTGCCGATATAGGCATTCGATCTCTTCATGCGGCAGGTCCGCTTCGGGAATAGCTCGCGCGCGCATCCATGACGGCTTCCACGATCTGAACATAACCGGTGCAGCGGCAAAGGTTTCCGGACAAGACTTCGCGAATGCGTTCCTCGTCCGCGTCCGGCTCCTCTTTGAGAAAGGCGTGCATGGTCGTCAGTATGCCTGGTGTGCAGAAGCCGCACTGGACCGCGTGATGCTTCCGAAACGACGCTTGCAGCGCTGAAAGTTCACCCCGGACGGTCAACCCTTCGACAGTCGTTATTTCGGAGCCATCCGCCTGAACCGCCAGCATCAGGCACGAACGGACGGCCAGTCCATCGACGATCACCGTGCAGGAGCCACAAACGCCATGTTCGCAACCGACGTGCGTTCCGGTGAGGCGCGCGACATCGCGCAAGGCGTCCGCAGAGTTATCCGAGACGACAGGTCCAGCGCCTTCTTGACCCCGTTTATCGTGATTGCAACCGGTACTGAAGTCATGGGCGTGTCCATTGGGCCGCTTCCACCAGCGCACGTTTGACGAGGGTTGCCAGCAGGGATCGCCGATAATCGGAATCGGCGTGGATGTCGCTCCGCACATCGATGTTCCGTACGCCATGCGCCGCGGCTTCTTCAAAAATTTGCAAGCTTGCGTTGTTGCCGAGAAGAAACTCTTCGGCATCCTTCAACCGCAGCGGCGTGTCTGCGACGCCAAATGCCCCGATACGGGGGGAACGGATATTTCGGTCCTCGTCCTGGTCAAAAAAGGCGATTGCGCCAGCCAGGGCAAAGTCTCCCCTGCGCCGCGAGAATTCCTGAAAGCCGAAGTTCCGCTCTGTCGGCCAAGGCGGAAGCTGCAAGGAGACGATGACTTCGTCAGGCTCAAGCGCTGTCACGAGGGGCGACAGAAAGAACTCCTCTGCGGGCACTGATCGCCGTCCGTTCGGTCCGGCTACGGCGATCGTCGCGCCGCAAGCGACGGCCAGCGCGGGCAACTCAGATGCGGGGTCGCCGTGGGCCAGGCTTCCGCCCACCGTTCCCCGATTTCGTACCGCGTAATGGGCGACGTGTTTAACCGCGGTCGAGAGCAGCGGGTGTGCGTCCGGCAAGCGCGCATCGTGCTCAATATCGCGCCAACGCACCTTTGAGCCGAGTCCGACGCCGCGGTCGGTAACGGTGATGCGATCGAGATCGGGAATAAGCTTGAGATCGACCAGGATACTGCATGACGCCAAACGAAACGCCAGCATCGGCATCAGGCTTTGACCGCCGCTTAACAGCTTGGCATCCCCGCCGTGCAACTCCAGAAGCGCGATGGCTTCGTCGAGCGACCGCGGCGTCAAATAGCTGAGAGGGGGAAATTTCACGTCGAGCGTATTCCCTGTGGCGTGCAGCGGAATTTGGCCCCGCCTGGATGTTCTGATAATCAGAACGGTGTTTCGATATAGATGATGTCACTGTGAAATTCAGGTGTCAATTTTCCTTGCCAGTTGACACGGAGCCCCGCAGCGCTCAATTTATTGAAACGACGTTCCTATTATCGGAACGCTTTCTGTCAAGGGAGTTCAAGGTCGATGCTGGCGAATGTTCCGCGGCTGAAAGCGCTGATGCAAAAGGATGGGTTCGACGCCGTCATTGCGACCTGCGCCGAGAACGTGACCTATCTCAGCGGCTTCTGGGCGATGTCGCAGTGGGTCCGCCGCGGTCCGCAGGCCTATGTGCTGTTTCCCGGTGAAGGCCATGAGCCCACCATCATTGTGAACTCAGGCCTTCTGGATCTGGTTCCGGACCAGAACCCGTGGATAACCGACATTCGCCGGTACGGCTATTTCCAGATCGATACGGATCAGTCCGTGCAGCTCGATGCCGCAGACCAGCTTCAGCAACAGTTGGTCAGCAGCAAGGCCTACAAGGATTCGGTTGATGCGCTGGTAGGCGCAATGAAGGAACGGGGCATTGAACGCGGAACCGTCGGTATCGATGAAATGGGGATTACGCCCCAGTGCATGGACCAGCTGCAAGCCGCGCTTCCGAATATCAAGTTCGTGCGATGCTTCTCGCTGTTCGAACGGGTTCGCGCGATCAAGACCCCTGGGGAGATTGAAATACTGAGGCACGCCGCCCGGGTGACTGAGGGCGCGATCGAAGCTGCGCTTTCGATCGCGAAGGAGGGGGTTACGGAGCGGGAGATGTTGCGAAAGTTCAACGCGCATCTCGTCGAGAACGACGCTGCACCAGTCGTCGGCTGCATCGGCTTCGGCAATCGAAGCGCGATGAGCAACGTGCAACCGTCAGATCGGAAGTTGAAGAACGGCGATCTTATTCGCTTTGACGTCGGTGGGCGATACCGGCACTACCGTTCCGACATGTCTCGCGGCGCAGCGTTGGGGGATCCGGGAGAGAAAATCAGGAAATATTACGCGGCGGTCGAAAAGGGGGTACTGCGCGGCTACGACATCATCAAGCCGGGCCTGAAGGTTGCCGACCTCTTCAAGGAGATCGTCACCACGGTTCAGCGCGAAGGCATACCGCATTTCGCGCGTAGTCATGTCGGACATGGCATTGGCGTCGATGGATACGATCCTCCGAACATCGCCGAAAGCTCGGCAGACGTTCTCGAGGAAGACATGGTGATTTGCATCGAAACGCCATATTACGAGCTCGGCTTCGCGGGATTGCAGGTCGAGGATATGGTGCGGGTCACGAAAGATGGCGCCGAATCGCTGATGTCCCTGCCCACAGGGTTGAGATTTTAGACTTAATTTCACCGACCTGCGGCTGTTCTGTCGAACTGAAGGAGTGCGCGAGCCATGAAGTTCTCGATTTGCCTGTCCACCGGATATGAAGGTCTGGCTTATCCCGTGAACTTTTGCACGCCGCAAGATCTGGTGCTTCAGTCTCAGCTTGCCGAGAAACTCGGATATGACTCGGTGTGGGGCAACGACCATATTACGCCGCCAAACTATGTGCACGAACACTTCAAGGATTCGCCGAATTTTTACGACGTCCTGATCACGATGGCGATGATTGCGCAGGCGACGACAAAGCTTCGGGTCGGTACCGCACTTTTGGTAATGCCAAATCGTGAGCCGGTCTATTTGACCAAACAGGTTGCCACGATCGATCAGATGTCCGGCGGGCGGTTCATGATGGCGGTCGGCCTCGGCGCATATCGGGAAGAATTCGAGTCCTGGGTCGGAAATCGGTACGCGCGTCCGCATCGCGGCGATATGATGGAAGAGGGGCTTCAGATATTCCAGAAATTGACGACCGAAAAAGTGTCGTCCTTTAGCGGAAAATATTACTCTTATCAGAACATCGAGATGTTTCCGAAGCCGAAGCAAGATCCGTTTCCGCTTTACATCGGTGGCCACAGTCTTAAGGCGGTCGAACGGGCGGCCGAGATTGGTCAGGGTTGGCTTCCGGGCTGGAGGCCGTTCAACGAGATCGCCGAGCAAATCCAGGCGCTGCATAAGCATGCCGATGCCATCGGGCGCGATCCGAAAGAGGTCGAGGTCGCTCCCCAATTCTCTCTGCTGGTCGGAAAGACGCAGGAGGCTGCGGAACAGACCTATATGAAGAGCGGTCTCGTCGCGCATCGAGTATCCCTGGCGCATACCGGTCGCGATCCCGCGCATCAGGTGACCGCCAATCTGGTCGGATCTCCGCAGTCAATCATCGACAAGATCCATCAGTTAAAGGCGATGGGCGTCGATCATTGTGCCGCGATGGCGGTTGCTGTCAATACGCAGGACGAATTGCTTGAGCAGATGCATTGGTTCGCCGAAGAGATCATGCCGCATATCGAATGAGCATTTGTCCGGCTCGCTCAACAAATTGGGTGATGCCGGCGCGAGATGCATTCCCGGTTTTCGTTAAAGATGGCTCTTTTTAAAGGTTGTTAGCCATTTTCCAGTTCGACACCATACTTCGTGAAGTGGAAACGCCGACTCTCGTCGTCGATTTGGCGGCGCTCAGGCGCAACATCGAGAACATGGCCGCGATTGCCAGGCGATCGGGTGTGAGCATGCGGCCTCACGCAAAGACCCACAAATCGGTGGAGATCGCTCGTTTGCAAATCGGGGCAGGGGCGGTCGGCATTGCCTGTGCGACGGTTGGCGAGGTGGAGATGCTCGCCGCGGCGGGCATACCGAACTTGCTGCTCACGGCCCCGGTTGTCGATTCTGCAACGTTCGCACGGCTGGCTTCGCTTAATCGAGCGAGTTCGCTCACGATCGCGGTCGATCACGTTGAACAGGTTCGTGCCGCCGCTAAAGCAATTGCTCTCGACCAGCCTCCTCTTTCGATTGTCGTCGATACCGATGTCGGTCAGGCCCGTACCGGGGTTACCAGTATTGCGGAGGGAGTGGCCTTGGCCTGCGAGATCGCTTCGCAACCCCGGCTTCGGCTTGCCGGCATTCAAGGTTTTGCGGGTAATGCGCAGCATATCCCGGAACCACTTGCCCGGAGCATTGCAGCTGAAAAGGCTGCCGCGATGCTCAGGGAGTTTGCTGCGGCCTTGACCAGCGTAAACCTTCGTCCCGAGATCGTCACAGGAAGTGGGACGGGAACGCACGTGCAGGACAGCGTTGGCCCTTATACCGAGCTTCAGGTTGGCTCCTATGTCTTCATGGATGCGGACTATGCACGCATCGTCGATGAGACCGGCGCCGGGCCGCCGTTCGAACCGAGCCTGTTCGTAATGGCCACCGTCGTCTCGGTAAACCGCGCCAATGAGGTCACGGTTGATGCGGGCACCAAAGCGCTAGCGACCAATGGTCCGGTGCCGTGCAAATTCCTCGGCGTGGCCGAGGGCGCAGTCTACCGCTTCGCCGGCGACGAGCATGGGATTCTGACATTTCCTGACGGAGTCAGGCAGCCTGCGCTTGGCCAAAGGGTGCTGCTGGGTGCGAGCCATTGCGACCCGACCGTCAATCTCCACGCGTTTTATCACGTTGTTGAGGGAACCGAGACGCAGATATGGCCGATTGCGGCGCGCTATGGGTGGCGCCAGGCCGCTACGCGATGACCTCTCGGCATTTTGGCCCGCCAGTGGCTCCGATCGCGCGCTGATCCATTGAAGGCGCGCGACTCGCGCGATCCCTTGCGCTCATTCCTTCGGGATTTTCGCAGCTTTTATCGCGGCTTCCCATCGGACCCGTTCGGTTTTCAGAAAAGCCGCCAGTTCTTCGGGGGTGCCGCCGACGGGGTCCGAACCAAGTGATTTTATCTTTTCGGCGATATTGGGTAGATGCACGATACGGTCGCATTCGCGTCCGACTAGATGGATAATGTCGTCTGGCGTTTTCGCCGGCATCACCAAAGCATTCCATGGGCTGAGCTCGTAGCCCTTGAGCACCGTGTTGATAGGGGGAACGTTTGGAAGGGCGTCGACGGGGTCCTTGGTGGATACTCCGAGCGCGATCAACTGGCCGGATTTGATGAACGGTAGAATAGGACCGAGGTTGTCGATGGTGAAGGCCACGCGACCCGCGACTAAATCCGTGACGGATTGTGACGTGCCTTTGTATGGCACCGCGGTCGTTTCTATTCCCGACATTTCTGCAAACAGCGCACCGGACAAATGACTCGTCGTGCCGATTCCGGCCGTCGCGTATTGGAGCGCTCCGGGATTGGCTTTCGCCTTGTCGATCAATTGCTGAATGGTAGTAACGCCCAGTGACGGATGCACGACCAGGACGTTCGGAACGCGTGCAGGAAGGCAAACCGGCGCAAAGGCCGTATCGGGATCGTATTCCAGTTTTTCGAAGATGAATTGATTCACGACGAATGAGGCCGGCGCGTTGAGGAGCATCTTGTATCCATCGGGGTCGCTGGTGGCGACGTATTCCGCTCCGATATTTGTGCCCGCTCCAGGCTTATCAACGACGATTACCGGCTGCTTGAGTGAATGCTGCATCTCATCGGCTATCAGCCTTGCGATGGTGTCGGTGTTTCCGCCCGCCGTGAACGGGACAATGATCTGAATAGGGCGATCCGGGTAACCACCGGCGTAGACCGGCGATCCGGCGCAAAACAGGCCGGATGACATGGCGATCATCATGCTCGCCAGTTCGACCCGTCTGTCGAATAAACGTGACGCGCATCTCTTAAATAACGACATGTGTGGCCTCTCTCAAACCCGCACCGTCGGTGCGATCGAATGTAGCCTCGTCAGAGCAAATCGCAGGCCAATTGGAGAAGCGGTCATCATCGCCCCATGGTGTTCCATTTATTGGCACAGCGTTCTAATTAAAGCTTACATGACAAGGGTGAGGTGTCAATTCAGGCTCGGCCGCTCCATCGTGTCAGATGGACGCAGCGACGATGATGTGGGGTTGCTGCAAATTTATGTGGCAGCGCGGCGCGGATTTAGGCGCAAGAGCGCGTGGCCCGACGGTGGAGAAGGATCTCCAGAGAAGATCGCAAATGACGGATCGAAATGAACCGCGCTCTCCGTGAGAGAGTCGCTTAGCGGGTTCGAGCGCTGTCCCGCTGGCGCGACTATCGCGCCTTTCGGCTCGGTTTGTAGGGAGCTTCGCGCCGGCGCATCGGTGCTCCCAGTTTTAGCGACACATTCTGCGCCGCTTGATACACTTGGTCGGCGATCTTCGCGCGATCATCCGATTCCGTCACGGTCGCGGGAACGGCACCGCTGATAACGGCGATTGCGGTTCCGCTGAAATCGCGAACAACGGTGCCGACTGAAAAGAAGCCGTAGCGATTTTCTTCTTCGCTGATCGCGACGCCGGTGCGGCGAATTAGTTCGATCTCCTTGAGCAACTGAGGCACCGAGATCTGGGTTCTCGGCGTCAAGCGCGGCAAAGGTCGAGCGGTCAGGATGGACTTGATTTTGGAATCGTCCATCTCGGCCAGGAGAGCCTTGCCCATGGCAGTCGAATGCAGATAGGTCTGCGAGCCAGGCCGATGGGTCACCGCAACAGGACCCTCGCTTTGCACGGTCGCCAGGTAGACGACCATGTTCTCGCGCAAGACACCGAGAAATCCGGTAATGTGCAGGCTTGCCAGATGGTAAAGCTCGGGCATTGCGGCCGAGTAAAGATTGGTCTGTTCGACGAAAGCGCTGCCCACGCGAAACGCCCGGTGACCGATCTTGTACCGGCCGTTGCTCTCGCTTTGCTCAAGAAAGCCGGCTTTGGTCAGCGTATTGATCAGCCTTTGAACGTTGCTCGGTGCAACGCCGATGCGCCGCGCGATGTCGCGCACGCCAAGCGCCTCAGGTGAGTCGGCGAGCAGGTTGAGCAGCTCGATGGCACGCGTAACGGATTGATTTTCTCCGCTACCTACGGCAATTCGGCCCACGGATGTCTCCCGGGTTCAAGGCGGTCCAACGCTGACTTGACAGTCACAGGCGAAAAGGTTCTGTTGAGATCAGTAACTGGAACGTTGTGCCGATATTTGGCACGCCGTTGCGCCCATGTCAAATTGTGAGGGCGTTCTGCGGGAATTTTGCATGGCAAAGGTCGTAGGGCTTCGATGTCTGCGCTGCAGTTCCTGCTTCGGCGTGCGGGATTACGTCAGCGATTGTCCTAAATGCCGGGATGAGGCACCCAGCAATCTGGTCGTTGAATACGACGATACGCAGACGCGTTCGCGGTCCCGGCCTTCGGGTACCGATCGCGGACTTTGGCGCTATGGAGATATCCTGCCGGTCTCGATCAACGAGGCCATCAGCCTGGGCGAGGGGGGGACCCCACTGCACCGTCTTTCTGCGTTCGGTAAACATCTCGGACTTGAGGGATTGTTTGGTAAGGATGAGACGCGCAGCCCGACATGGTCTTTCAAGGATCGGCTCGCTTGCATCGCTGTCTCCACCGCAAGAAAGATGGGCGCGCCGGCCGTCGTCTCGAGTTCAACCGGAAATGCCGGCGCCGCTGTTGCCGCCTACGCGGCCAAAGCCAACCTTCCGTGCATTGTTTTCACCGCCGGCGGCGTAGTCGGTCCGTTGCAGACCCAGATGCGTGTCTACGGCGCAAGGGTCGTCTCGCTCGCACGGAAAGAGCATCGCTGGCCGCTGATGCGTTACGCGGTGGACGAGTTCGGCTGGTTTCCGACATCGCCGTTTTTCGGTCCGGTCGTTGGCAGCAATCCATACGGTATCGAGGGCTATAAGAGTCTTGCCTACGAAATCGTGGAGGCGCTGGACTGGCAGGTTCCGGATTGCTGCGTGTTGCCGGTTTGCTATGGCGATGCGCTGATCGGGATGTGGCGCGGTTTTACGGAAATGCTTGCCCTCGGCTGGGTCGACCGAATGCCCCGAATGATGGCGGCGGAGGTGTATGGTTCGCTTGGAGCGGCCTTGCGTGATGGCGGCGATGCGCTGCCGGATATGCCGATGACCCACGATACGCTCGCTAAATCGACGACCGCTACACGGAGCACGTTCCAGGCATTATACGTTTTGAGAAAGTCAGGCGGAGCTGCGACGACTGTTAGCAATACGGCGATCCTGGAATACCAGCAGAAATTGGCGCGGTTGGAAGGACTTTACGTCGAGCCAAGTTCCGCGGGCGCGATCGCCGCGGTGGCGCAATTCAAGGCGGCGGGTCAAATTCGCGCGAATGAAACGGTGGTTACGTTGTTGACAGCCTCGGGGCTAAAGGATCCGCAAGCAACCGCTTCCGCGCAGGATGAACTGCGGACCGAAAACGGTGATGTGGAATCCGTCTTTTCACACCTACGTGAAACCGTTCCGGCTGCTTTCAAGGGGTAAACTTGCAAAGTCGATCGAGCGGTGTACATGGCTGAGGCTACCAGCAGAAAATTAGCCGGTATTGAATGGTGAGCGAGTATCGCGAGATGGTGGAATTCTTTCCAGCAAGCGACGTCGTGCAGCGCGTGCTGCGCGAGATCGATGAGCTTTCCACCGGAGATCTGATGGATCGCAGTTGTGCTCTCCGAACCGAGGGCCATGGAAATCTGATTTCGTTCTCTCCAAAGGTCTTCATTCCTCTTACGCGTCTGTGCCGTGACGCTTGCGGATATTGCACCTTCGCGCATCCGCCACGCCAGGGAGAATCGCCTTTCCTGACGATAGACGAAGTTTTGGCGATTGCGCGCGCGGGCGTTGCTGCTGGCTGCACGGAAGCGCTGTTCACGCTCGGCGAATTGCCGGAGCAGCGCTACCGCGTGGCGCGCGATGAACTTGAGCGCCATGGCTACGCCAGTACGATCGACTATCTCGTAGAAGCCTGCAGACAGGTGCTGGCCGAGACCGGGCTGTTGCCGCATGTCAATCCCGGCATCCTGTCGTCGGATGAAATGGCCAGGTTGCGATGCGTCAGCGCGTCCCAGGGCATTATGCTGGAGAGCACCTCGATGCGTCTCCTGCAGAAAGGCGGGCCACATCACGGCTCCCTGGGCAAGGTGCCACAAACGCGGGTTGCGATGCTTGCCGAGGCCGGTCGGCTTGCAATTCCCTTCACAACCGGAATCCTGATCGGGATCGGAGAGACGCGCGAAGATCGCATCGAATCCCTGCTTGTGATCAAGGCGCTGCATGAGCGGTTCGGTCATATCCAGGAAGTCATCGTCCAGAACTTCCAACCCAAGGCCGGAACGCGGATGGCCAATGTGCCGGGCGCCTCGTTCGAGGACCTGTTGTGGACTGCCGCAGCTGCGCGGCTGATTTTCGGGCCGGCGATGAACATTCAGGTGCCGCCGAACCTGAGCTACGAGCGCTTTCCCGAATTGCTCAAGGCAGGCATCAACGATTGGGGCGGCGTTTCGCCGGTCACGCCCGATCATGTCAATCCTGAGGCGGCCTGGCCCGCCCTCGACATGTTGCGCGATGCCACGGCGCACGCGGGACTTACCTTGTTAGCGCGGCTGCCGCTGTATCCTCGGTATTGGTGCGATATGACGCGATGGACCGACCCGGCGCTCCGCACGCCACTGCTGCGTGCCGGTGATGCGGAGGGATGGGCGCGTGCCGACCGCTGGTCGCCGGGCCTGCCATTCGCACCGGAGATTTCGGCGCCAGCCGCGCTGTACAAGGTCGATCCCGGCATAGACCGCTTGCTTGCGCGTGCGACCTCCGGCGCAAGGCTCAACGGTGACGATATTGCGCGGCTGTTTTCCGCGCGCGATGGCGATCTTGATGCGGTCGTCAATGCGGCCGATGCGTTGCGCGCGTCAACGAGCGGAGGGATCGTGCGCTACGTTGTCAACCGCAACATCAATTACACCAATATCTGCGCTTATCGCTGTACGTTCTGTGCCTTCTCGAAGGGCAAAGGTGCCGACCATCTGCGTGGCAAGCCTTACGACGTCGATCATGACGAAATCGGACGCCGCGCGGCGGAAGCCTGGGCACGCGGAGCGACCGAAGTGTGCATGCAGGGTGGTATCCACCCGCGCTACACCGGCCGGACCTATCTTGATTTGCTTGCTGCAGCGAAATCCGGCGCGCCGGACATCCACGTTCACGCCTTTTCGCCGCTCGAAGTTTCTCACGGTGCCTCGACGCTGGGCATATCGGTTGAACGGTTCCTCGGGATGTTGCGGGACGCCGGCCTCGGCTCGCTGCCAGGAACCGCGGCCGAAATCCTCGACGAGACCGCCCGCGCCATCTTGTGTCCAGACAAGCTCAGCGCCGCCGAATGGCTGCATGTGATTGCCGCGGCACATGGTGCGGGCCTGCGGACCACGTCGACCATCATGTTCGGCCATATCGATACGCCACAACAGTGGGCAACGCATTTGCTGAGCTTACGCGACCTTCAGGAGCGGACTGGTGGCTTCACGGAGTTTGTGCCGCTGCCGTTCGTTCACATGGAGGCGCCGCTCTATTTCCGGGGGCGCGCCCGTAAAGGGCCGACCTTCCGCGAGACCCTGCTGATGCATGCCGTGGCGCGACTTGCATTGCATCCGCTTATAACCAACATCCAGGTCTCCTGGGTAAAACTCGGTCCGGAAGGCATAAAGGCCTGCCTTGCGGCCGGCGCCAATGACCTTGGTGGCACCCTGATGAACGAGAGCATCTCACGCGCCGCGGGCACCGAGCATGGCCAGGAATTCGCGCCTGAGGCAATGGATGAAATTATCCGGACGAGTGGCCGGACTCCGGCGCAGCGCACGACGCTCTACATGGCTGCGGCGCCGGACCGCGTCGCGGCCTCTTACTGCGCGCCGCCATTGCAGCCGATGGTTCTGGGAGAAATCAACATGCGAGGCGCGATGAACGCGGCTCCATTTCCGACCTGATGCTGGACAAGGACTTCGAGAATGAGCGGAATCGAGACGATAGCGGTACTTGGCGGGACAGGGAGCGAGGGCGGTGGACTGGCTTTGCGGTTCGCGCATGCCGGTTATCCGGTCGTGATCGGGTCGCGTGATGCGGTTCGCGCCGCTGAGGCGGCCGGCAAGATTAACGAGCGGATCGGTCATTCGCGCGCGCGTGGGATGGATAACGCTCAGGCTGTCACCGAAGCCCAGATTGTGCTCCTGACCGTACCGTTTGCGGGCCAAGTAAAGACCGTCGAACCTCTGCGGATCGCATTGCGGGGAAAGATACTGATCGACGCCACCGTACCGCTGGTGCCGCCGAAAGTCAGCCGCGTGCAACTTCCGGCCGGCGGATCCGCCGTTGCGAATTTGCAGGCCCTGCTCGGAGACAGCGTGTGCGTCGTGTCAGCGTTCCAGAACGTCTCGGCCCATCACCTCGCCGATCTTGACCATGACGTCGATTGTGACGTGCTGGTTTGCGGTGACGATGGAGCGGCTTGCGAAAAAGTCATCGAACTGGTGGAAGCAATCGGACTGCGGGGTATCTATGCTGGAACGGCGTGCAATTCAGCAGCGGCCGAAGCATTGACTTCGGTGCTGATCGCGATCAATCGGCGGTATAAGATCCTCGGCAGCGGCATCCGCATCACCGGTCTGCCGGTCAAGGAAAAACTGTGAGTTGTCTGGCGTCGGTGCGGCGGTTATTTCCAGTGCGATAGTTGCCGAAAGGTTGATGCTGTCGCCGATATTGATCTGTCGGACAACCAAGCTCCAATACGCCGGCTGGCGGATGACCAAACTAGCCGAAAACTCGCGAGGCAAGGAACGTTGATCGCGCACGACCTCCGGTTACGAGCGTTGCCTGCCATCCCGCTGATTGAGCCGGGTGATGATCTGGCCGAGATCATCCTTGCGTCAATTAAAAAGGCAGATTGGGAATTACAGAACGGTGACGTTCTTGTGATGGCCCAGAAGATCGTATCGAAAGCGGAAAATCGCATTGTCGATCTGGCGACAGTGATCCCTTCGCCACGTGCTATCGAATTGGCCACCGAGGTTCAAAAGGATGCGAGGCTTGTTGAGCTGATTTCTGTTGGAATTGGAAATCGTCGTGCGTCGGGGTCTTGGTGTTCTGATCGTCGAGCACAAGCTCGGGTTTGTCATGGCCAACGCGGGAATAGACCGGTCTAATGTGAACGGTGAAGACCACGCCTTGCTGCTTCCCCTCGATCCCGATCGTTCTGCGACCGCGATCCGACGCGCGATTGCAGCGCGTGTAGGGATCGATGTCGGTGTGCTGATCATCGATAGTTTCGGCCGCGCATGGCGCAACGGAACCATCGGTACCGCGATCGGTGCTAGCGGTGTACCGACGCTGCTCGACTTGAGGGGACGCCCGGATCTTTTCGGACGCCCGCTTGAAACCACCGAGGTCGGCTGGGCGGACGAACTGGCGGCGGCAGCTTCCTTGATGATGGGGCAAGCCGGTGAAGGCAGGCCGATCGTTCTCGTGCGTGGTCTCGTTGAAACCGGTGAAGGATCGGCTGCGGATCTATTGCGGCCGAAGCAAAAGGATTTGTTCAGGTGAGTATGACGAACCGACGAATTGTGGCGCTGGCCGGCGGCGTTGGCGGGGCGAAGCTCGCGGATGGCCTTGCCAGGGTGCTCGGTGATCGCCTCGTTGTCGTGGTCAATACCGGGGACGACTTCGAGCATCTTGGTCTACACATTTCGCCTGACCTGGATACCGTCATGTACACGCTGGCGGGCATCGCTGACCCCAAACAGGGCTGGGGCATCCGTGACGAGAGCTGGACGTTCATGGAGCAGGTTTCCCGTCTCGGCGGTCCGGGCTGGTTTCGGCTCGGCGATCGCGATATCGCCACGCATGCAATACGGACCGATCGGTTGCGGGCCGGAGATACATTGACAGCGGTCACCACGGATCTTTGCCGTGCGCTCGGGATTTCGTCGCGGTTGCTTCCGATGTCGGACCAGCCGGTGCGCACGAAAGTTCACAGCGGTGGTTTGACATTGCCGTTTCAGGATTATTTTGTCCGGCTGCGTTGTCAGATTCCAGTAGAGCGTCTTTCGTTCGACGGCGATGCCGCTGCACATCTCAATCCGTTCGTTGAAGCGATGCGTGGTGCCGAGGCGCCCGAAGCCATCATCATTTGCCCCTCAAATCCCTACCTTAGTGTTGATCCGATCCTGTCTGTTCCGGCCATGCGCGGCTGGATCAAGGATACCGGCGCGCCTGTTATCGCCGTGTCGCCGATTGTCGGCGGCGCGGCAATCAAGGGACCGGCTGCCAAGATCATGCAGGAACTCGGCGTACAGCCATCCGTCACCAGCGTTGCGGCTCACTATCGTGGCCTGATCGATGGCCTGGTGATAGATACTATCGATGACGTTCACGTCGCTGACATTCAGGCGATGGGAATTGCGACCAATGTCACGGGAACCGTCATGCGCTCGATCGAGGATCGAGAGACACTTGCGCAGAGTTGCCTGACATTTTTGAAAACGGTCGGGAGTGGAATCCGGTGATCATACTGATCCCATGCAAAAGTCTCGATCAGGGTAAATCGCGCCTCTCAGCGGCCTTGGACGTGCATGCAAGGCGCGCGCTATGCGAGTTCTTCCTATGCCGGACGTTGGCAATGGCCTGTACCCTGGTTGCGCCGGCCCGAATTTATGTCGTTACTGCCGATTTGCACGTCGTCGAAATTGCCGGCCGGTACGGCGCTTCCGTCGTTGAAGACACAAGTTTGGATCTCAATCAGGCACTCGATGAGGGGCGCGCGGCAATTGCCGCCCAGCACGCGGACATGGAAGGTCTGTTGATAATGCCGATCGACCTACCGCTCTCCACGGCCCATTCTCTTTCGTCCGTCGTTGCAGAGCCCGGCGATATCGTCATTGTCCCCGATGAGGACGCGACGGGAACCAATCTTCTGCTGCTGCGGCACGCATCGGCCCGAACATTTCAGTTTCGATTTGGCCCCGATAGCTACGTTGCCCACTGCAGCCTGGCGAATGAAGCCCATCTCGCTCTGCGAACCGTTCGCGACGACAGCCTCTCGTTCGACGTGGATCTTCCCGAACATCTTTCGCGATGGTTACGTTACTCGCTAGCAGACCTTGATCTGCCGAGTGATCTGAAGATAAGAGCCGGAGATTTAAGTCATCAAGTCCGAGGCGATGGGCTGGATGCAAGGGACGTGACCCCTTGTTTCCAAAATGCCCAACAGCGACGCAGAGTGCAGCTAAGCGTCTGTCGAAACTGCAACAAGCCAGACTTTTAATCAGCAGGCCTTTCCGGTTTCATCGATAAGACGAGATATACTTCCGGCCACCGATTGACCGCTGATACCCGTGAACAAACGGCGATAGAGGGACTTTGGGCATCAACAGCGCAAAAGTGGCGGCACCGCCACTCTAGCGGGCAATTGAGGGACTCCCAACAGCCGCAGCGTGTCGGTTTATCCGGGAAGCCCGATATTCCGAAAGGGCCATTAAATCCAATCACGGCCGGGCAGGTTATCGCCCACTATCCTCCGAACGGCGCCATCATGTCCGATGAGGGCGCAACGGCCGGCGGCGGCGTTCATCGATATGCGGCAAAACATCGAGCCACACGATCATCTTGCGTTGGCAGGCGGCTCAATCGGACAGGTATTCCAGTCGCTGCGGGCGCCGCGGTCGCCTGTCCGGACCGGAAAGTGATTTGTCTCCACCGCGACGGCGGAGCGATGTACACGTTGCAGGCGCTCTGGACGCAGGCGCGGGAATCACTCGATGTGACGATGGTGATCTTCGCCAACGGCTCCTACGCGATTCTTAACATCGAGCTCGCGCGTGTCGGAGCTGGAGATCCAGGGCCAAGGGCCCTTTCGATGCTCGATCTGCGCAATCCTGAACTGGATTGGACCAAGCTTGCTTCCGGGATGGGCGTAGAAGCGAGCCGGGCAACTTCAGTTGAGGAATTTGCAACCCAGTTCCCAGGCGCAATGACGGCGCTTGATCGAGGTCGTCGTGTATCGAATTATCTATTGGGCGGCCACCGACGAAGATTGTGAGATGATCGAAATCGCTTATGCGAATGCCGCTAGCTTTATTACCGGGCGAAACGTTGGGATTGCTGGAAGGAAGTTTAGGGAGCGTGGGTGCGGACGCTGGCGCCGGCATTCGCATCAGATGACGATCTAGAGAATGTCTGTGTTCGCATGAGAGAGCGGTAAGCAATAAACGACGGGAATCCGAGGATAACTAATATTATTCCATGACCGGATGCTGGATGACAGGGAAATGATCCTAATTAGTTAAGGATCGACTGTGTGAAGCGTCAGATGTGTTCAAAACAGAGCGCAACCTGTGGAGAACTTTGTCAGGTGTACAAAACAGACCAGCTTCGCCAAACCGTATATGCTGCTTTTACTCAAGCTGAGTTCGCGTCATGCACCCCGCTCATGGCCACGTCGAGCACAGCACAACGACGGCCATAGCGCTTGCCGCCGCCCGCGCTGGGGCTGTCTCTTTGTTCGCATCGGTCGAGCAAAGCCCCCGCGATCGGGACGACGACACTGTAGAGGAGCATTTGCAGGACGGTATTCGCCAGTCAAAATTGCTCACCCAAAATGAATTAAAGTCGTGCCGAAACTGATAGGCGTTGAGAAGCTTTCGCGGTGACACAATGTAATGAAGGCGGCGGATGTGAGGTTAGGAGGGGCATTCATCCACCGCCTTCGTCTCAGAGGATGCCCTTCGGGGGACGGGCAAGACTCCAAGCCTGTGGTGTTTTCAACACTAGAAAGATTGAGGACCTGATAGAAGGAATGGTTATGTTGGAGGTCGCTATGTCCTTGACATGACCTTTTCGATGTAACCGCACGTCATACACTCAAAGTACGAACGTCGAACCCCGGCGGCCCCGATGTCAGACCGGTAAACATCATTTGCCCGTCGCACGTTGGCCATGGAGGACGTTTTATTGCGGTAAGGCAGGAATTGAAAGCTATATTAGCGACGGGCATATGATGCTTCCCTTGGCGTTGGATGGGGAGCGCGACACTCTGTACTCTGAGGAAAAGGCCGAGTTGATTCGGGCGAAGATAGAGGCAACAATGAACCATTGGCACTAAATCGCCGCTCAATATTGATCAGGTTTGAAAATAAGTGAGGGGCCATATGCACCATCAGAATAAGCAGGCTTCGCATTCGGTTTGCCCTCTTTTACGCGAGATTTTGCACTCTCACTGAATTCGTCGGCGGCCCAGAAGCAGATCGCCGATATACCAGCCATAAACGCTTCCGATTACGAGAGGTGATGCCATCACCGCGGACATTGCCGATGGGCTCAGATTATCGAACAGAGCTGAGAACGCGTGAAGGTTGATCATTTCGTCCTCGGAATTCGAAGCAGGGCATCGAACATTAGAAGCTATGCACCTCGTTCCTCTAGCGACTTAGCGAAAGATCGAATCACTTGTAGGGATGGGCGTATTTAGCCCGCGTAGAAACACGAGGGTGAGTGCCGAAATCGCGCGTTGCCTGTGGCAGAAGATCATTTGTAGCCGTAGTTTTACGGGCTCTAAGGAAATAAGCGTGTTGTATTCCGTGCTCACTGCACGATTCCTATATCGTTCCTGTGCGGACAAGCGATGGTGGATCATCGCCGCTCCATCTTTGGTATCCACCGGTGACAGAGAGTGTTGTGCTCCCTGTGCCTGTCGGAAATCAAACTCGCACATACAGATGATGAAGTCCGCCAAGAAATGGCGTAGGCAAAACGCGACCAACGGGATGTACGGTTCGCGGCGACGGCGCGTCCTTGTTGAGCGAAAGGTGCGTGCGAGCCGCGTTATAGTAGGTCGTGTAAGATCGCAGCAGATGGCGAAGATGCCGCTCGCCGAACACGACAACGTGGTCAAGACATTCCCGCCGGATCGAACCGATCGCCCTTTCACAATACCCGTTCTGCCACGGCGATCGCGCCGCAGTTGGCCGATCCCGGATGCCCATCGCCCGAAGGCGGCGGATGAAGACGTCACCGTAGACGGCGTCGCGGTCACGGACGATGTATCGCGGTTGTACTTTCCAACCATAGGCCTCGGTGAGCTGGCGCGAAATCCATTCAGCCGTTGGGTGCGCAGTCACTCCCAGCCATAGGATTTGGCGGCGATCGTGTTGTAGTATCAGCAACCCGTAGAGCAGTCGGAATGAGAGTGTCGGAACCACGAACAGGTCCATCGACGCGATGCCGTCGGCGTGATTGTGAAGAAACGTCTTCCACCCTTGGGACGGCGGTCGCCTTCCCCTCGCCATATACTTTGCAACGGTGGTTTGCCCAACATCGATGCCGAGCTTGAGAAGCTCGCCATGGATCCGTGGTGCGCCCCATAATGGGTTGGCGAGACTCATCTCGCGAACGAGATGACGGATCTCCAGCGGGGTCTTCGGCCGGCCGCCGCGCGGTTTTGATTTCCAGCGCCAATACGCTCGGAAACCGGCACGATGCCAGCGGATCACGGTCTCCGGCCTGACGATCTTCAAAGCGTCCAACATGCCGGGCGCCAACCGATACAACCCGGCAAGTACCAGACGGTCGATGCCGGTGAAGGTTAGTCGCTGCGGCGATTTACGCCGCAGCACGTTGAGTTGATGACGAAGCGTCAAGATCTCGACTTGCAGCGACGCTCGCGATCGGAACAATCCGATCAGCGCCAACCAAATCAGGCTAAAAACATCTCTCATCAACCAAGAGCATCACCCAATTCGACTCCACTTACTAGCCGGATTGAGTTTCCGACAATGACAACTGGTATCGGAGATCAGATAGATGCCTTTGACGCTACTTAGAGCTGCTTTCCAATCGGGGCGGCCTGTCCGGACAAGCGTCTCAAGCTCCTCGAACGAAAGGTCGATATTCTCAAAGCCCGGAAAGCTGCGGCCAGTATAGGGCTCCCGAAGAAGCTCCAGGACCTCGAAGCTGGAGTAATGGTTTTCGAAATTCACTCGCGTCGCGCGCTCCCGGTACGAAGAACGGAGTTTAAGGCGACCGATGAAGCCGCCGCCTTCTTCGCTCAGCGTCACCACATACCGATCTGACAATCGTTCCAACACGCAGAACACACCACCGAAGAGCCAAGCGTCCGGTTCGTGATAAAACTGGATGAGTGAAAAGATCTTCTGACGATTGAACTCGTCGCGCGATGGGCGGTACTCCTGCCAACCCTGCCATTCTCCCCTGTCGCGGGCCCACACCTCTAATGGCTGGCTGTGTCCGTTCCAGCGCGCAAAATGGAGCTTGTAGTCCGATGGACCGGATATCGACCAAACGTCCGAAAGCCGAAGGGAGGAAGGCGGCGGCTCAGAGGCGCTCATTTTCGCCCTCTAGCACACTTGTGGCCTAGTCGGCCAATTTGCCCGTCGTCTTCCCAGGGTCCAGGCCACGGCCGCCGGGCCCGTCGATGTAGACGAAGATTTAACCACGATGGACCGAGCGATAGCGTCGGACGACTCGTTCGTGGATCTCGCTCGGTCCGATGGCGGTGTTTTGACTAGATCAGGCGGCAAAACGTGACGCACTTATGTGTGTTTTGACACTCTTATGAGGTGCATCACATAGATTAGACGCTGCGATCGACCGCTACCAAAACGAGTGCGAACGGCCGGCGCGGCGGCCCACGCCGACTTGAGAACTACGTGCCGCGGCGACGAAGAAGCCGGGAAAACGTGACAGCCTTTTGTGTCTTTTGACAGTCTTTTACGTCCCACAACAGCGGCGGCAATGCGGGTTATGGGTCGAGTTCGGTGTCCCAGTACAGATAATCGAGCCAGCTATCGTGCAGATAGTTCGGCGGAAACAGCCGGCCGTTGCGGTGTAATTGATGCACGGTTGGTGCGAACGGCGGCTGTCTCGGAAACATCCGTGCCTGCTGCGGCGTCAGGTTGCCCTTGCGCAGATTGCACGGCGAACAGGCCGCGACGACGTTTTCCCACGTGGTCTGGCCGCCTTTGCTGCGCGGGATGATGTGATCGAAGGTCAGATCGTCGGGCGCCGAGCAATATTGGCAAACGAAGCGGTCGCGCAGAAACACGTTGAAGCGGGTAAAGGCGGGATGGGTGGTCGGCTTGACGAAGGATTTCAGCGACACCACGCTCGGCAGCTGAATTTCGAAGGTCGGACTGCGCACCGCGCGGTCGTAGTGCTCGACGATGTTGACGCGGTCAAGGAACACCGCCTTGATCGCGTCCTGCCACGACCAAAGGGACAGCGGATAATAACTGAGCGGCCGGAAGTCCGCGTTCAGTACGAGTACCGGCCAACCACCTTGCGAGACATGTGCGTTCAAGTAACGCTCCTGGCCCCCGATTTGGCTGCGAAGCAGCTTGCGTTCACATACTACAGGCAGCGTGACGGGATTGTGAAGAGCGTTGGCGGCCTTATCCGCCACGGTCCCGGCAAGGTTCGGACAAGGTTCGGACAAGTCTCCGGATTGCGTGATCGGCGCGAACACAGCTAAACCGGGTCGGACGGCAGCTTTCCACCGTCGACGGGTCAGGGAAATGGTCACCACCTCGCGCTATCTTGAAGCGCCGCAACGGCTGCGGGCGTACGTTCGCGCGCATGAAACGAGCCTGGTCGTCCTGGCGACGGTGATCGGCACCGTCGGCGGGCTGGTCGTGGCTGCGATGAGTATCGCAGTCGAAGGACTTCACGTCGCGTTTTTCAACCTCGAATGGGGGGACCGGCTGTCCAGCCAGTTCCGGATCGAGACGCTGCGGGCGCTGCTGGTACCGAGCCTTGGCGGGCTGTTGCTCGGCGTCGCCTTCCTGCTGTTGTTGCGGTGGCGGCCGGCGCGTGAAATCGACCCGATCGAGGCCAATGCCCTGCACGGCGGACTGATGTCATTTCGCGGCAGCGTGATCGTGGCGCTGCAGACCATCTGGTCCAGCGGTGTCGGCGCCTCGGTCGGGCTTGAAGCGGGCTACACCCAGCTGGCCAGCGGGCTCGCGGCCTCCCTGGGCCGCGGCTTCCATCTGCGCCGCGGCGATCAGCGCATCATGGTCGGCTGTGGTGCGGCGGCGGCGATCGCCGGTGCGTTCGGCGCGCCGCTCGCCGGCGCCTTCTATGCGTTCGAACTGGTGATCGGCGGCTATACGCCGGCCAGCCTCACGCCGGTCGGCATCGCGGCGGTTGCCGGCTATTTTGTTACCCATGCGTTTTCGCCGCTGTCGCTTGGGGTAGGCGTCGGTCCGGTCGGCAATGTGCTGGGGCGCGACCTCGCGATCGCAGCGCTGCTCGGGATCCTGGCGGCATTGGTCGGCATCGGCATCATGCGCGGGGTCGCGTTGTGCGAGGCGCTGCTGGCGAAGACCCAAATCTGGGCGCCGCTGCGCCCGGCGCTCGGCGGTATCTGCGTGGGCCTGCTCGCGCTGGCCTCACCGCAGGTGATGTCGTCGGGACACGGCGCGCTGCATTTTGCCGGCTTTGTTTCGATCCCCTTGATGGTCATCGCCACGATGTTTGCGCTGAAGGTGATCGCCTCGATCATATCGCTCGGCAGCGGCTTTCGCGGCGGATTGTTCTTCGCCACACTGTTTCTCGGCGCGTTGGGCGGCCACCTGTTCGCCGGCGGCATCGATGCGATCTGGCCGGACCTGAAGCTCGATCCCAACGTCTACGCGATCGTCGGCATGAGCGCGTTGTCGGCCTCGGTGATCGGCGGGCCGCTGACGATGTCGTTCATCGCGCTGGAATCCACCGGCAATCTCTGGCTCTCGACCGCGGTGCTGGTCGCGGTGATGATCTCGACCCAGATTACCCGCGAACTGTTCGGCTATTCGTTCGCGACCTGGCGCTTGCATCTGCGCGGCGAGACCATCCGCAGTGCGGCGGATGTCGGCTGGATCCGCGATCTCACGGTGCGGCGGCTGATGCGCTCCGACGTCACCACCGTCGATGCCAACATGCCGATCGAGGAATTTCGCAGCAAGTTTCCGCTGGGGTCCAAGACCCGGGTGGTCGGGGTCGACGCCGCCGGGCGCTATGTCGGGCTGGCACTGGTGGCCGAGGCGCACACCCCGGATCTCGAGGCGCCGCATGGCTTGATCGATATCCTGCATTACCGCGATGTGGTGCTGCACCCCGTCATGAACATCCGGGAAGCGATCGCCGTGTTCGATGCTGCGGAAGCCGAGCAGCTCGCCGTGGTCGAGGCCGATGGCGAGCAACGGCCGATCGGCGTGTTGAGTGAAGCCCACGCGGTGAAGCGCTATGCCGAAGAATCCGAACTGCGGCGACGAGAGGCGGTCGGTGAAATCTAGGCCGCCGCATGCGCATAAACCCGGACGATTTGTCTGGCACGCTGACAAGGCGACACTCGGTGCCCAAACCGGCCTGTTCCAGGTTGAAATCTCAACTGATCGAGGTCGACAATCAGGAAATCACATGGATGTGCGTGAGGCGACATCCTCTTAAACGTTCGAAAAATATGCGATACAGAAGTCGCTTGACGAATGGACCTTTCTGGTGACTCCGACGTGGCGCGATCCCGCTGGCGTTCAATTCATTGGTTCGGCGCGACGAAGTAGGCATGAAATGATCAGGGACATTGGCGTTCGGCCGATCATATTCTCCGTCAATTGCTATATCGCGACCATTCTCACGATGTTCGTCGCCTTCAGTCTCGACTTGAAGAGTCCAGGCTGGGCCATGACCACGGTCTATCTGACCAGCCAGCCGCTGTCCGGCGCGATGCGGGCCAAGGCCGTTTATCGCGCCATCGGTACGTTCGTCGGCGCCGCCGCGATGGTCGCCATCGTTCCCAATCTGGTCAATGCGCCGGAGCTGACGACGCTTGCAATCATGCTTTGGGTCGCGCTCTGCGTTTTCGTTTCGCTGCTCGACCGCACGCCGCGGTCGTACATGTTCGTGCTGTCGGGCTATACCGCAGCCCTGATCGGCTTTCCAAGCGTGCTGGCGCCCGACACGGTGTTCGACACCGCGGTGTCGCGCGTCGAGGAGATCACGCTCGGCGTCGCCTGCGCCGCGATCGTTCATAGTCTCATCCTCCCCAAAAGCGCATTTTCCGCCTTTGAGCAAAAGTTGAGAAGTGCCATTGCCGACACGCGCCGTTGGCTGGCCGATGGCTTGACCCAGCAAGCGACCCCGGAAGCCGAGATGGAACGGCGCCGGATAGCCGCCGATATCAGCGAGCTTTATTTGCTCGGCACCAGCTTGCGCTTCGACACCTCGCCGCATCGACCGGATATTGGCACCATTCGCGCCTTCGACCGCAAGATCGTGACGCTGTTGCCGCTGGTGAGTGCCATAGAGGATCGTCTGACGCTGCTTCGGCGCATGGGGCCGCTCGATGCAAAGTTGTCGCAGGCGCTGGCGGGCATTTACGACTGGCTGCAGGTGCAGGTGCCGAGCGACCAACGCCGGGCGGCTGAACTCAAAGAAGCCTGTGTCGCAGCGACGCCGGCCGTCGGTCCTCAATCAGGCTGGGCGGATCTCGTCAAGGTCAACCTCACCGTGCGTCTGATCGAGCTGGTCAATTCCTGGCAAGCTTGTCTCGACTTCGCCGCCTATCTTGCCGACCCGGTGCAGGCCCCGAGCTCCAACATTCGCGCCGCCGCCACGCAGATCGGGCCCAAACCGATGCATACGGATCCGGGTATCGCATTGCTGTCGGCGTTCGCGGCCACCGTCGCGATGGGCATATGTGCGTTCTTCTGGATCGCGACCGCGTGGCCGGAAGGCGCCGGTGCCATTGCCTTTGCCGCCGTGTCCTGCACTTTATTTGCTTCCCTCGACGATCCGACGCCGGTAATTCGCAACATTGCGATCATCCTGGCGGTGTGCATTCCAATCGTATTGGTCTACCAATTTTTCGTGTTGCCGGCGATCACCGGATTCGCCTTGCTCTGCGTGGTGCTCGCTTTTGTGCTGATTCCGGCCGGGATCTTGATGGCGATCCCGGCCTACGCAGTGATCGGCTTGGCGCTCGCGCTGGGTTTCTGTGTCGAAATGAACCTGCAGACGCGCTATACTGCCGATCTCGCAGCCATCGTGAATTCCAACAGCGCTTTTGTGCTCGGCGGCATCGCGGCGCTGGTCGTGACGCGCCTGATGCGCGTGATCGGCACGCAGGTGAGCGCCCGGCGCCTGATCCGGGCAACTTATCGCGACCTGGCCGACCTTGCCGGTGGACGCTCGCATCCGAGCCGTGACCAATGGGCCAGCCGCATGCTGGATCGCGTCTCGCTGTTGCTCTACCGGCAACCGCGCTTTGAGCCGCGACGGCAGCATGAATTCGCCGATGCGCTCGAGGATCTGCGGCTCGGCGTCAATATGATCGAAACGCAATCGATCGGACCCTCCATGTCGAAGCCGGCGCAAGATGCCCTGGCGGCAATGTTCGCGAGCCTGTCCGCGCATTTTCGCGCTTTGGCACGCGGCCGTGCGCCGCAGCTTGGCGACGATTTATTGCAGAAGATCGACATTGCGATCAGCGAAGCGGCGGCCTGCACTGCTGCCACGCACGTTTGCGTTGCCGCAATTGTCGGCCTCCGGCAAACCCTTTGCCCTGACGCGCCGCCGTATCGGCCGAGAGAAATGAAGCAGGCTGATGCCGCGCTGAGCGGACCGGCCGAAGCCCCGGCGTTGCATGATGGGAGCCTGTCGTGATTGGCGAGTTCGATATCTATGGCGTGTACTTCCCGGCTTTCGCGGTTTTTGCCGCGATCGCTTTTTTGCTCCAGATCCTGATCAAGCGGCCGCTGGATGCCATTGGTTTCTATCGTTTGGTCTGGCATCGCGCGCTGTTCGATCTCGCGATCTATGTCATTCTGCTTGGCGTTGTCACGGCGGCGGGCGTAGCCATCCTGCCGCGCGCATAAATTGTCGACGGAGAATCCCGGGTGATCGAGCAATGAAACAATTTTTCGCCTCTGCCGGCCGCATGCTGTTCACGCTCGTTGTGGTGCTGGTGGCGATTGCCGTCGGCTGGCAACTCTGGAGCTATTATATGCTCGAGCCGTGGACGCGCGACGGCCGTGTGCGTGCCGACGTCGTCAGCGTCGCCGCCGACGTATCCGGGCTGATCAGCGACGTCTTTGTTCGTGACAACGAAAAGGTGAGCAAAGGCCAGCCGTTGTTTCGTATCGATCAGCGTCGCTTTCAATATGCGCTCGATCAGGCGAAGGCGGATGCCGCGAGCCGACAGGCGACCCTCGACCAGGCCAAGCGCGATCTCGAGCGCAGCAAGAGTCTGACCAGCGCCGCGGTTACCGTCCAGCAGGTCGAGCAGAGGCAGCAAGCGGTCGACGTCGATCAAGCCGAAGTCGACGCGAGCAACGCGGCGCTTGAAGTCGCGCGGCTTAATCTCGAGCGCTCGACCGTCGTGGCGCCAGTCAATGGCATAGTAACCAATTTCGATCTCCTACCCGGGCGCTACGTCAATGCAGGAGCCGCTGTCTTTGCGTTGATCGATTCCGACACCTTCCGCGTCGAAGGTTATTTTGAGGAAACCAAGCTGCGGCGCATTCGTATTGGCGAAAGTGCGACGGTAAAATTGATCGGCGATTCGCGCGTGCTATCGGGGCATGTCGAGAGCATCGCCTACGGCATTGAGGACCAGAACCGAAGCACCAGCAGCGACCTGTTGGCTTCGGTCAATCCGACCTTCAGCTGGGTGCGCCTGGCGCAGCGCATCCCCGTACGCATCAAGCTCGACAATGTGCCGCCGGACCTTCTCCTGGTCGCTGGGCGCACCGCCACCGTATCGATTGGGAAGATAAATTGGTGGTGAGAGGGTCGGCTCGGTCTTGCGCCGGCCCATTCTGCTGTCGGGTACCTCACCGACGTGACGGAGCGCCCGGCCTCCCGCGGTGCGGACGGTCCAGCGCCGCACGGTGGCGAGCAGGCAAGTGATGATGGCACCGCGCCCTCTGCTTGGAGAGGCGCGACGTTCAAAGCAAAACCCGGGCGCATCGCGCCGCGGGACCGCGGAGCCGTACTTGAAATCAGAGTGACTTCGCGGCGAGAAACACTAGGGTGGCAATTAATAAACTAAATTCCAGGAATGAACGCGGGAGGGGAGCCGGATGAACCGATGGCTGATGGGGATGATCGCGGTCCTGCTGGGCCTGGCGTCGAGCACGATGGCCGATGCGCAGGACTATCCGACGCGGCCGATAACCATGATCGTGCCGTTTCCTGCGGGGGGCGCGACCGATACGCTGGCGCGATTTCTGGCCGAGCAGATGCGGGCCGTTCTCGGCCAATCCGTGATTATCGAGAATGTCGGAGGCGCGGCGGGCAGCATCGGCGTCGGCCGCGCGGTTCGGTCGCCCGCCGACGGCTACACGCTGAGCATCGGCACCTCGACCACGCACATGCTGACCGGCGGCCTCTACGCGCTGCCGTTCGACCTCTTGAAGGATCTGGAGCCGATCATCCAGATCGGCAGCGAACCGCTATTGATCGTTGGCAAGAACGGTCTGCCGGCGGACGATCTGAAGGGGTTGATCGCCTATCTCAAGGCCAATCCCGACAAGGCATCGGTCGGCATCGCCGGCGTCGGCGCGACCGGCCATCTCACCGGCATAGCGTTCCAGAAGGAGACCGGGACAAAATTTCAGTTCGTGCCGTATCGCGGCAACGCGCCGGCGATGCAGGACCTGCTGGCCGGGCAGATCGATTTCATGATCGAGCCGGCCTCGAACTTCAAATCCCTGCTCGGCACCAAAAGCGTCAAGCCGTTCGCGATCACCGGCAAATCAAGACTGCCGTCGTCGCCGGACATCCCGACCGCCGATGAAGCCGGCATGCCCGGCTTCTTTGCCTCGCTGTGGTATGGATTGTGGGTGCCCAAGGGCACACATAAGGACATCGTCGCGAAGCTGAATGCCGCAATGGTCCGGGTGCTGGCCCACCCGGCGACGCGAACCCGCCTCGGCGATCTCGGCATCCAGGTCGCGGCGGTCGACCAGCAATCGCCCGAAGCGTTGCGCTCGTTCCAGAAGGCCGAGGCAGCGCGCTGGTGGCCGATCATGAAGGCATCCGGCATCAAGCCGGAGTAGCGGCGCTAAATCTTCTCCAGCTTCTGCAGACAGCGCACCACCTTCAGCTCCGGCGGCATCGGGGTATCGGCAAAACTGGTTTTCCAGTCGGTGACGCCGACCTCGCCGACATAGATGTCGCCTTTGGAATCGAGCGCGACACCGTGCGGGGCGAGGAATTTACCCGGCTCCAGACCAGGGCCGTTCTCGCCGCCGAGCCGCGCGATGCGCTTGCCCTTGGCGTCGACGATGGAGAGGCGCGGCCCGAGATTGGGCACCTTGCGATTGACCGCCAGGCCGGGGCCGAGTTCGCCGATGACGAAGTTCGGATTCTTGCCGCCGCAGCAATGCAGCGCGCAGGGCCGGTGCAGATTGTTCCACTGCGCCTCATATTTGCCGTTGCCGTAACCGTCGGAGACGTAGATCTCGCCCTTCGGCGACAGCGCTGTGTGGGTGCAGCGGTGGAACGGCTCGCCGCTCATGAAGGGGGCAGGGTTGTTCGGGATGCCGATGGTCAGGAGCACCTTGCCTTCGGTCGAGCATTTGCGCACGGTGTGGTCGCCATCATCGGTGCAGTAAAGATTATCGTCGGCGTCGATGTGCAGCCCATGCGCGCGGCTGAACAGGCCTTCACCCCAGCTCCGAAGAAAATTACCCGCGCGATCGAGCACCACCATCGGGTGGGCGCCGCGGTTGAAAACGTAAATGCGGTCCTTGCTGTCGACCGCAACCGAGGCGACGTCGGTGAGACTCCACCCGTCCGGCAGCTTCGCCCAGTTCTCCACCACGCGGTAGCGATGCTCGCCCGAGCCGAGAATGGTTGGCATGTGGTTTTTCCCCCTGATGTTTGTTGTTGGTTCGTCATTCCGGGATGCGCCGCTCGGCGCAGGCCCGGAATCCATACGCCCTGTGGCGGCGTTCGACACCGAACTCCATTGCAAGGGGTTATGGATTCCGGGCTCGCGCAAGAGCGCGCCCCGGAATGACAGGTTCCTGCTATGTGGTCGCCGCCCTCGGCCCGACGTCGCGCGGCAGCAGCCCTTCCTCGATCGCCTTGATCTGCAGCGCCAGGTGTCTGGAGCCGATCCGGCATTGCGCGAGGCCGCCGGCAATCAGCCACAGGCCGGGTTGGCCGGTGCGGGTGTACATGTTGCGAAGTTCCTGCTCCTCGCCGAAACCCCAGATCGTGCCGACGCGATCGGTGACCTCATCGCCGAACAGTTTGCGCACCAGTTCTTCCTGGCGTTTGTAGCCGGTGGCGAGCACCACCAGATCGGCGGCGACGGTTTCGCCGCTCTTCATCCGCGCGCCATCGGCGACGAAGCCGTCGATATCGGCAAACTGCTTCAACGCGACGTCGCCTTTGACGATCAGGTCGGAGCAGCCGACATTGAAATAATAGCCGCCGCCGCGGGTGAGGTATTTGAACTGCCAGCCGGTGTTGTCTTCGCCGAAATCGAGCTTGAAGCCGACGCGCGCCAATCCTTCGAGCAACTCCTTGTCGAGTTCCTTTGACTTCTCCGTTGTCATGGCATGGCTCTTGCGCGCCAGCGCCAGTGGCATCGAGGTGGCGATCAGATCGTTGTCCTCGAGCGTGCCCTCGTTGTAAGGCGCGTACACCAGTTGTGCCGACGGTTCGATGCTGACGATCAGTGTCGAGCTGCGTTGAACCAGCGTGACGTCGGCGCCGCTAGAATGCAGGTCTTGCGCGATGTCGTGGCCGCTATTGCCGGTGCCGATCACGATCGCGCGCTTGCCCTTCCAGTTCTCGCCGTCGTCATACTGGCTGGAATGCATCACCTTGCCGCCGAAATCCTTCAGGCCGGCAATGTCGGGCACGCTTGGAATGCCGCTGACCCCGGTCGCCAGCACCACATGCCGCAGGTGCATGATGCGTTGGCTGCCATCGTCAAGACGCAGCGTGACCGTCCAGCGCCCTTGCGCCGCGTCATAGCTGCCGCCCTCGAATTCGGTCTCGGTCCAGAAGTTCAGCTCCATGCTTTCGACATAGGACTCGAACCAGTTGGCGAGCTTGTCCTTCGGAATATAGGTCGGCCAGTTCGGTGGGAAATGCATATAGGGCAGGTGGTTGACCTGAACCTGATTATGCAGGGTCAGCGCGTGATAGCGCTTGCGCCAGTTGTCGCCGATGCGCTTCTCGCGATCGATGATCAGCGTATCGACATTCAATTGCTTCAGCCGCGCGGCGATGCACAGTCCGGACTGGCCGCCGCCAATCACGAGCACGGTCGGGTCGCGATCGGCATAGCCGGCGGAAGCGTTGCGCAGGTCGAGCCAGTTGGGCCCGCGAAAATCGCGCGAATAGGCGTTGCCGCGCGGCCGCTCGACGCCGAGTTGTTCCTCAAAACCCTTGAGTTCGCCGAGCTCCGTCAGCAACGTCCAGGCTTTGAGCCGGTTGCCGTCGGCGGCGTCCGGGATCAGCCGGATGATGCCGCTGCCGCGCCCCACACGCGTCTCGAATTTGAAAATCGCTTCGATCGCGTTGGTGCCGGCGCGCATCACCTGGCGCGGCGCCCGGCGGTCCGGATCGACAGCAAATCCTGACGGAACCATGCGAGGCGCGCGGGCTTTCAGCTCTTTCAGGATTCCGGCTGCGCCATTGATGGTCTGGATGTTCCAGCTCAACGCCAGCACGTCGCGCCAATAGCTGTCGGCGTGAAACAGGCTTTCAAGCAGACCATGCTCCGCTCTGGCGAGCGCATCTTCGAACTGCGCCAGCCAGTTGTCGGCGGCTACCGAGATATCGTCGGTCTTGTCCAGCATTCGCGACCTCGCTACGGCCGTCTGCGCGGCGTTTCCTCTGTCGTGAGGCTATACGCTTTGCCGCCGCGCAGAAAGCGCCTTAGCCCAGCAAGGACAGCATGTGGCCCTGATCCGGCGGAATACGGCCGGCCAGCGTATCGAGATAGACCTGCCGCACGGCGGCCTGTCCGCGGCCCTCGACGATACCGAGGCGATTTTCCAGCATCGGGGCGAAACCCGACCACGCGGCGCTGAATCTTTTCTCTATGCCGCCCGGTCCCCACTGCTTGGCACGTTTACGGATCTGGTCGGGCGCGAAGAACGCCATCGGCTTCGCGCCCGGCAGTTCCGGCTCGTCGGGCGACGTGCTGCGATGGGTGAAGCCGATACGTCCGGAATATTTCATCTGTTCGCCGAAATGCCGGTGCAATTGTTCGCGCAACGCGCTGTTGCCGGCCATGTCGACGAACGCGACCGGGATATCCGCAGGCAGCGACGTCACGCGATCATAGGTGACGATTTCGTCGTAGCAGCCCAATGAATCGACGAACCCGAGATTGGACGACGAGGTCAGCCCGATCACCTGGATGTCCTTGCGGATATGCAGCAGATGCGCGAGTCCGAATGCGGTCTTGCTCGATGCCGAGGAAAGCATCACGCGGCGCGCGCCATAGAATTCGTTCTCGCTCAGGAAATCGTCGACCAGAAACGACAGCATGAACAGCGGTCGCAGCAGCGCCTGATAGTCACCCTGCCGTCCGGCATAGGCCGCATCGCCGCTGACGCGCGCGTAGGCGTTGTAAACCGGAGCTACATTTTGGCGGTGCGCGGCGGCGTCGCGCAGGCCGCGCTTGCTGACATCGGCGGCTTCGATCATCAGATGCGTCGCCATCGGAAAATATCCGAACAGGCGCTCGCCGATCGCGATATCAGGGTGCCGTGAGGCAACCACCTCGCCAAAGCCCCATACCGGAATGTTGCCGAAACCTTCCGGCGCCGGAAACAGCTCCCAGTATTTCAGTTCATCGCCAAGTACGGCGTAGGTGATGTTGTTGGCGGTGAACGCGAAGCGATCGACCTTGAGCAGCAGCGCCCCTTCCGGCAGTTGGGCGGCATCGGGTATTGCCGTCTCGATGAATTTGCATTGCTGAAAATCGTGGCGGGCAACAACGAAGTCGGTCGATTTCATTTTTTCGATCCCGGCAGTTTTGCTGCCGTGATCTTTCTTTGCCGATGTCGGTTTTGCGACAGGCGGTTTGTTTAAAACAGCGTTCGCTTTTTGCGGCTCCCCGATCACGCCTTCGCGCTTCTTCAGCACGCGGTAATAACTCCACCACAGATGCGCCGCGGCGCCGCGCAGTGGCCGCCATGGCTCCGCCAGCGGTGCCATTTCCTTCGGCGTCGGCCGCGTCTTCAGGCCTAAGCCGATCTTGACCGCCTCCTGCACCGCGAGATCGCCGGCGGGCCAGGCGTCGCCATGCCCGAGGCAAAACAACAGATAGACGTCGGCGGTCCATGGCCCGATGCCGGGCAGCGCGGTCAGCGTGTTGTGCGCGGCGTCCGCGTCCTCGTTGGCGAGCACGTCGAGGTTCAAGCGTTCTTCGGCGAGTTCGCGCGCGATGTGTTTGAGCGTCTTGATCTTGGCCGCCGACAGCCCGAGCCGGCCGAGCCGCCCGGCGCGCGCTTTCCGGATCGCATCCTGATCGAACGGATCGAAGGCGGCGCTGACCCGGCCCCAGATCGCTGCAGCGCTCGCGGTGGAGAGCTGCTGTCCCGTGACGATCGCGGCAAGTCCGGCAAACCCCGGCTCGCGCTGGCGCAGCGCCGGCATGCCCGTGAGTTCGAATACGGGTTTCAGCCGCGGGTCCAGCTTGACCAGCGCATGAATGGCGTCCTCGAGGTCGGCCTGGGTGTTGAGGTGAACGGTCATTGCGCCTTAAAACCATCATGTCGCGCGAAAGAGATCAATGCCGCCACCCGTTTTCCGTTTTGCGCCGAGTCCGAACGGCTATCTGCATCTCGGCCACGCTTATTCGGCGCTGCTGAACCTTGATTTGGCATGGCAGGCCGGCGGGCGATTTTTGCTGCGTATCGAGGATATCGACGCGACCAGGTGCAAGCCGGAATTCGAGGCCGCGATCTATCAGGATCTCGCCTGGCTCGGCGTCGGCTGGGAAGAACCGGTGCGGCGGCAATCGGCGCATTTTGCCTTCTATCGCGATGCGCTTGAAAAATTGTCAGCCGAGGGGCTGGTTTATCCGAGCTTTGAAAGCCGTGCCGAGATCGCAGGGCTGGTGAGGCAGCGGGAGGCCGATAGTGCAGGCAACGGCCGGTGGCCGCGCGATCCCGACGGTGCGCCGATCTATCCCGGGACCGCAAAGCAGCTCTCGCCGGATGCGCGCGCGGAATTGCTCGAATCGGGCGCGCCTTACGCGCTACGGCTCGATATGGCGGCCGCGATCGCGCGGGTCGGCGACTTCACCTGGAGCGAACTCGGTGAGGGGCCGGCGGGCGAGCATGGCGCGGTCGCCGCGCATCCGGAAGCCTGGGGTGATGTCATTCTGGCGCGCAAGGAGACCCCGACCAGTTATCACCTCTCGGTGGTGATCGACGACGCCCTGCAGGGCGTGACCGACGTGGTGCGGGGCCAGGACCTGTTCTGGTCGACCAGCGTGCATCGGCTGCTGCAGGCGTTGCTCGATCTGCCGCAGCCGGCCTATCGGCATCATCCCCTGGTCCTCGATGCCACCGGGCAGAAGCTGTCCAAGTCGACCGGCGCCACCGGCTTGCGCGAGCTTCGCGCCGCGGGAGCGACGCCGGCCGATATACGCCGGCTGGTCGGCCTGTCCTAGCGCGTCGAATCGGTCGCAAGCCGTTCTGGGTGTGGAAACTCCTCCCCGCGTGACTCTCCGCGGCGGGCCTGCCATGCTAATCCCGGCCGGTCGGGGGAATCATGGCGTCGAGACCGCGCGCAAAGCGCATCAAACGACCGCCGAAAAGGCGGGCGACCAAAAAGCGTGCTTCCGGCGTTGCCGCGCGCGGAGGGCGCAAGCGTGCGGCCAAACCGGCCACCGCCGGGATGGTCGAGGCGGCGCTCGCCGCCTTCGCGCACGAGGTTCGCACGCCGCTGACGGGAATTCTGGCCATTAGCGATCTCCTGGCGACGTCAGACCTCGACGAACGCGAGCGGCGCTGGGTCGATACCATCAAGGCGGGCGCCGAACATCTCGCCAGCCTCGCTACGCTGTTCGTCGATGCCGCGAAGACCGGGACTGCGAGCGGTATCCGGCGGGATTTGTTCGATCTGCGGGCGCTGGCGCGTAACGTCGGCGATTCGCTGGCGGGCCGGGCGGCGGCAAAAGGCCTGCGATCCGCGGTCGATATTTCGGAAAAGCTCCCGGCGCTGGTGGTCGGCGATCCGGTTCGGCTGCGTGCGGCCCTGGAAAACCTGATCGACAATGCGGCTAAATTTACCGAACAAGGCGGCGTCGCGCTTGATGTGTCGATGTTGCGCGGCGTCAAGGGCAAGATCGGCGTTGCCTTCGCGGTTTCCGACAGCGGCATTGGCCTCTCGCTCGCTGAGATCAAGCGGCTGTTCCGGCCGTTCTCGCAGGCCAATGTCAGCATCGCCTCGCGCTTCGGCGGTGCCGGGCTCGGATTGTCGTCGGTCAAACAGCTCGCCCGCGCGATGGGCGGCGATATCGTCATTACGCCCCGGCGCGGCGGCGGCACGACTTTTACGCTGACGGTGAGTTTGGATCGCGCCAGACCGGCAAAAGCGGCGGGCGCAGCGGATGCCGCCATGCCGTCATCGACGCCGGCGTTGCGGGTGCTCAGCGTCGAGGACAATCCGTTCGGCCGCGTCGTGCTCAACACCATCCTGACCGAGCTCGGCCATCATGCGGAATTCATCGGGCGCGGCGAGACGGCGGTCGAACGGATCGCGCAGGGCGATTTCGACGCGGTGCTGATGGACATGGTGCTGCCGGGCATCGACGGCATCGAGGCGATCAGGCGCATCCGCGGCCTGAACTCGCCGCTCAGCCAAATCGCGATCATTGGGGTATCCGGCCGCGGCGATGACGAAGCGGCGTCGCGCGCCGCCGGCGCGGACGCCTTTCTGGTCAAACCCGTGAGTCCGCGCGCTTTGGCAACTGCGCTGCTTGAAGCGACACGCCGTGCGGCAGCCGCGACTTGATGATCGCCGCGTTCAGTTCGCCGCCATAGACGAAAATCGCGGCGATGAAATACAGAAACACCAACGCAATGACGACGGACGCCAACCCTGCGTACATCGTGACGTAATTGTTGGCGAAGCGCGCCAGATATTGCCCGAACACGGTGCCCGACACGATCGACGCGACGAAGGTAAAGACGATGCCGGGCAGAATCTGCCGGAAGCTGCGGCGGCCCGCCGGCAGCCAGGCATGCAGCACAAACAGCGCGACGGTCAGCGCGGTGATGGTGATGCCGTACCGCGCCACGTTGAGGAAATACTCGTTGGTTTCGACGATCAGCGGAATATGGCGCCGAACCGCCTCGATGATCAGCGGACCGAGCACGATCAGGAACGCCATCGCCAGCGCGGTGAAGGCGGCGATCAGCGTGTAGCCGATCAATTCCAGCCGCAGCCAGTACCAGCGCCGGGGTTCGATCACCGCATAGGCGCGGTTAAGCGCGACGCGCAGCGCCTCGACGCCGTTGGAGGCAAAGTACACCGCCAGCACCGCGCCGATGGTCAGCAGGCCGCCGCGGGTCGTGGTCAGCACGTCGTGAATCTGGCCCGACAGCGAATCAGCAACCTGCTTGGGCCAGGTTTGCAGCAGGAGCTGCACGGCCTGATCGGCAAGCTCCTTGGAGCCGAAAAAGCCCGCCAGCGAGGTCAGCACGATCAGGAACGGGAACAGCGCCATCAATGTCGACAGCGCGATGTGGCTCGCGATCGCCCAGCCGTCATCGGCGAGAAACGTGTAAAACGCATCCATTACGACCAGATAGACGTAGCGAATTTGCGTCACATTTCACCTGAGTCGGGTCAGCAATTTGATCGCTACCTTCTGATATTATTGGGCTAAAAGCCAGATGGCTAGGGTCGCGCGATGGCGATCCGCTCCTCGCGGTGTTATGTAGGAATCATGTCTGCAATCCTGAGTAAGTTAATTCTTCCCGTAGCCGTTGCCGCCGTCGCGTTCGTGCTGGTGCTTGGCCTGATCAACATGATGCGGGGCGGCTCGCCGAACCGGTCGCAGAAGCTGATGCAATGGCGGGTGCTGCTGCAATTCATCGCCATCGTCATCACTATGCTAACGGTCTGGGCGATGGGGCATTAGACCGAATTCTCCCTCTCCCTTTGGGAGAGGGTTGGGGTGAGGGGTTACGATCTATCGTTAGGGCGTAACCCCTCACCCGCTCGCAAAGATGCTCGCCACCTCTTCCAATGGGAGAGGTGGAACAAAGACTGGAGCCCGAGATGGTCGTCCTCAACCGTATCTACACACGAACCGGCGATGACGGTACCACTGCGCTCGGCAATGGCGAGCGGCGCCCGAAATATGATTTGCGCATCGCCGCCTACGGAACCGTCGACGAAACCAACGCGGCGATCGGCATCGTGCGGCTGCATCTTTCGGAAGCGCGCGATCTCGATGCCATGCTGGGGCTGATCCAGAACGACCTGTTCGATCTCGGCGCCGATCTCGCGGTGCCTCAGCGCGACGGCAAAGCCGAACGCCTGAGGATGCTGTCGAGCCAGGTCGAACGCCTTGAGCGCGACATCGATACCCTGAACGCGCGGCTGGCGCCGTTGACCTCGTTCGTACTGCCCGGCGGCACGTCTGCGGCCGCGCATCTGCATCTGGCCCGCACCATTTGTCGCAGGGCGGAGCGGCTGATGGTGGAACTTGCAGCCCAACCCACCGAGCCGGTCAGCGAGGCCGCGATCCAGTACATGAACCGGCTATCGGATTTCCTGTTCGTTGCCAGCCGGGCCGTGAACAATAACGGCGCCGGGGACGTGCTGTGGGTGCCCGGCCAGAATCGTTAAGGCGCGTCTAATAACGTTAAATCAGGCGGTTATCCAGCTGTTGCAGGATCGTCCTGTTGGAGCATGATCTCGGGATGGAGAAAGCCGTTTATCCCTCGAAAGCCGGTTCCCGTCTTGTTTGGCGCTGATCTTCGGGACCGGCTCATGCGCTTGGCGCACGGGCGGCTGAAGGCGATTTTTGGGCTTCGCGCGTTGACCGGGGTTGACCGGACCTTTAGGTTCCGCGGCCAGTGATCGAACAAGTAATCAAACCTGAAATACACGCGAAAGAGGATCGATGAAGGTTTTGGTGCCGGTAAAGCGGGTAGTCGACTACAACGTCAAAGTCCGCGTCAAGAGCGACGGAACGGGCGTTGAACTGTCCAACGTCAAGATGTCGATGAATCCGTTCGATGAAATCGCCGTCGAGGAAGCGCTGCGGCTGAAGGAAGCCGGCAAGGCGACCGAAGTCGTGGTGGTGTCGATCGGCCCCGCGCAGGCGTCGGAAACCATCCGGACCGGTCTCGCCATGGGGGCCGACCGCGGCATCCTGGTCAAGGCGGAAGGCAATGTCGAACCGCTCGCGGTGGCGAAAATTCTCAAAGCCATCGTCGATGAAGAGAAGCCTGGCCTTGTCATCCTCGGCAAGCAGGCGATCGACGACAACTCCAACCAGACCGGCCAGATGCTGGCCGCGCTGCTCGGATGGTCGCAGGCAACCTTCGCCTCCAAGCTCGAAGTCGACGGATCCGATTTCAAGGTCACGCGCGAAGTCGATGGCGGCCTGCAGACCGTGAAACTGAAGGGCCCGGCGATTGTCACGACCGATCTGCGGCTGAACGAGCCGCGCTACGCCAGCCTTCCCAACATCATGAAGGCCAAGAAGAAGCCGATCGCCGACAAGAGCGCGGCCGATTACGGTGTCGATCTCACGCCGCATCTTGAAATCCTCAAGACCTCCGAACCGCCGGGCCGCAAGGGAGGCGTCAAGGTCAAGGACGTCGCCGAGCTGGTATCGAAGCTCAAGAATGAAGCCGGGGTTCTCTAAATGACGACGCTGCTGATTGCCGAACACGAACATTCGACCCTGAAGGACTCCACCAACAAGGCGCTGACCGCGGCCACCCAGTTGGGCGGCGAGGTTCACGTCCTCGTTGCCGGTGGCGGCGAAGGCACCAAGGCGGCGGCCGAGGCGGCCGCCAAGCTGGCTGGCGTCACCAAGGTGCTGGTGGCCGAAGGCGACGCCTATGCCCACGACCTTGCCGAGCCGCTGGCCGCGCTGATCGTGGCGCTGGCACCTGGCTATAACGCCTTTGTCGCGCCCGCGACCTCGCGCTTCAAGAACGTCATGCCGCGCGTTGCAGCGCTGCTCGACGTGATGCAGGTATCCGAGATCATCAAGGTGGTGGCGCCCGACACCTTCGAGCGGCCGATCTACGCCGGCAACGCGATCCAGACCGTGAAGTCCAAGGATGCCAAGAAGGTCATCACGGTGCGGACCTCGACCTTTGCCGCGGCCGGTGCCGGCGGAAGTGCGGCGATCGAGAACGCCGCCGCGGCGGCGGATCCGGGCCTGTCCAGCTTTGTCGGCGAGGAAGTCGCCAAGAGCGACCGCCCCGAACTGACCTCGGCCAAGATCATCGTCTCCGGTGGCCGCGCGATGCAGAGCCGCGAGAACTTCACCAAATATATCGAGCCGCTGGCCGACAAGCTCGGCGCCGGCGTCGGTGCGTCGCGCGCCGCGGTCGATGCCGGCTATGCCCCGAACGACTGGCAGGTCGGCCAGACCGGCAAGGTGGTGGCGCCTGAACTTTACATCGCGATCGGTATCTCCGGTGCGATCCAGCATCTCGCCGGCATGAAGGATTCCAAGGTGATCGTTGCGATCAACAAGGATGAAGACGCGCCGATCTTCCAGGTTGCCGATTATGGTCTGGTCGCGGATCTGTATCAGGCGGTTCCGGAACTGACCGAGGCGCTCGGGAAGTAACTGTTGTCAAGCCGTCGGCCGGATCAGTGGATTCGGAACGGTGTTATGCAAGGGATGGGCGGGCGCGCGATGGCGCGTCGCCCGGGTGAGATGACAAGATGGCGGTAGTGATCAAGAAGGTCGGCGTGATCGGCTCGGGCCAGATGGGCAACGGGATCGCGCACGTGGCGGCGCTGGCGGGGCTCGACGTCGTGCTCAACGACGTATCGGCCGACCGGTTGAAATCCGCGATGGCGACCATCAACGGCAATCTCTCGCGCCAGGTGGTCAAGAAGATCATCACCGAGGATGCCCGCCAGCAGGCGCTGAAGAAGATCGGCTCGGCCAATTCGGTGGACGGCCTTGCCGATTGCGATCTGGTGATCGAGACCGCGGTCGAGAAGGAAGAAGTCAAACGCAAGATTTTTCACGATGTCTGCGCGGTGCTGAAGCCGGAGGCGATCGTCGCTTCCAACACCTCGTCGATCTCGATCACACGGCTTGCCGCGTCGACCGACCGGCCCGAGCGTTTCATCGGCATTCATTTCATGAATCCGGTGCCCTTGATGGAGCTGGTCGAATTGATCCGCGGCATCGCCACCGATGATGCGACCTTCGATGCGGCCAAGGAATTCGTCACCCGGCTGGGCAAGCAGATCGCCGTCTCGGAGGATTTTCCCGCCTTCATCGTCAACCGCATCCTGCTGCCGATGATCAACGAGGCGATCTACACGCTCTATGAAGGCGTCGGCAATGTCGAGGCGATCGATGCGGCGATGAAGCTCGGTGCGCATCATCCGATGGGGCCGCTGGAACTCGCTGACTTCATCGGTCTCGATACCTGTCTGTCGATCATGCAGGTGCTGCACGAGGGGCTGGCCGATTCCAAATACCGGCCGTGCCCGCTGCTGGTGAAATATGTCGAAGCCGGCTGGCTTGGCCGCAAGACCCAGCGCGGCTTCTACGACTACCGCGGCGACAAGCCGGTCCCGACGCGCTGAGTCTCAAACGCCTGAGTTCAGTTGAACGGATAATAACGAAGCGAGACGAAGGCGATATTGTTGTTGGGAACAAGCCCCTGGTTCGGCGTGCCCGTCCCGGTGGGTACGCCCGGGAATGCGGTCAGTTTGACGTATTCGTACTGAAGGCCGGTCCTGACCCGCCCATAGTCGCCCTTGTAAAGGTCTTGCCAGAAGCCAATCGTGAACTCCTCTGCCTTCTGGACGTCGAAGGTACAGGTTGAACCGGCGATCGGCGTGTTGAAGGCACCAAGGGTGCCCCCAGTCAGGTTCTGATTGAGGCATCCGTTGTTGACGAAATTCGGATTTCCCCAGCCGCCCTGCGTCGTACCGACGGTCCACGAATTAGCGTAGGTCTTATCCTGGCCGTAATACAGATAGACGTCGGTGCCTTCCGTCGGATGGCCGACGGCTCCCACGAGGAAGGAAAAGGCGGTGACCGGCGACAGCGAACCGGTTGGCCCGACGACTGCGTCAGGCAATTGGCTCGACGTATAGCGGCCAATGCCCTGACCGTAGAGGACGCTGCCTTGCAGGTCGAGGATCTTCGGAATCACCGGCAGCAAGACGCTGCCACCAGCGCCCCAGCCGAATGTCACCTTCTGCGACCAGCTGTTTGCAATGTTGGTGTCGGCGACCTGATCGCTGAACCAGCGTTGTATACCGAGGATTTCGTAGTGACCGAAGCCCGGATCGAGCGCGAACTTCTCGATGATGTCAGGCGCGACGTCGTTTGAGCAGGTCGTTGTTCCGTTGAGATGCGAGGAGCCGGTGCAAGTGTTGTTGATGCTGGTGACGATTGGCGCCGGTGGCGACACCGTCGCTGCGCTGGGCGATCCCGGGAACACGGCGGCCGGTTGCTCGATCGAAAGACCGAACCAGGCAATCTTGTCCCAGTCGTAGACAAATCGAGCCTGCGGGTTGCGCAACCAATCGTAGCCCACGACGTATTGTGCGTCGATGGTCGTTGGAATGTTTTCGGTGCCGGGCAGCATACCGACGCAATTCTGGGTCGCGAGGCTCCAGGCCTGTCCCGCCACGGCATGAAGGTGGTAGATGTCGTTGTCATACTCGCCGTAGGCCTGGCGTATGCGAGGGGTAAAGCTGTTGCTCTCCCGGTTGTTCGCATCAGTCGAAGCCCCGAGGAAGTCCATTTCGTAATAACCCTTGAGGTGTTGATTGGGGTCGATGTCGCCCGACACCTTCAAAGCAATACGGCTCTGCTGCACGCTGAACCAATTCTCTCTCTCGCTCCAAAGAGCTGAATTTTGCAACGGGATTCCAGGGCTGCCGAACGGCGGATCGCTCGCGCCATTCGATACCTCGTTATGCCTGGCGCCATGCACCTTCAAACGCGATGAACGAGCCCGCCATCGAGACGTGAATGCCATCGAACCAGGAAGGAAGGCTCTTGGTCAGAATAGGCGCGCCGGCAGCCGGCGACGGTGGCGGGATGATAATTTCATTGCCATTGCGTGCCACGACGGCCTGCGGTGGCGCAGCGTTTGCCTGCCGGGGCGCTGCGACGGCTCGCTGCTGAGCCGATTGCTTCCTCGTCTGCGCCAACTCCCGCTGCATCGCGTCCAGTTGCCGCTTCATGGCATCGATCTGACGCTGCATTTGCTCTTCGTCAGCGTAGGCAGGGACGACCGCGAGTTGAGATGCGGCAAGCGCCGCACCGAAAAGTAATCCGCCAATTCGTGGTGTGAGATTGACTCGTCTCCTTTCCGGCGGAGAGGGTGCGAGTGTCAAGGAACGATTTGAGAGCCAGGCAACTGAAATGGCGGTGGACGCCATCGGGCCGCGATTCATGACAACCTCCTGAACAAAAAATTGGGTAAGGCTGAACGAAACTACAGACCGAAGTTTCTATAGGGGTCGATGAACCGGCAATGACGTTCGCGTAACGGACAGCGATATGGCGCGCCGCTGTTGCGCGAAAGTCGCAGGATTCGACGTAAGTTCACGCGCTACAACACCCGGCGCGGCCTCTACAACCGTCGCTGCTCAGCGCAGCGTCTGGCAGGCGCGCCGCAATCGCCTACCCGCCTCTTCGATGAGTTCGGGCGGATTGGCGAAGCTGACACGGATGTAGGGCGACAACCCAAAATCCTCACCGGGAAATACCGCCAGATCGGCGTGTTCGAGCAGATAGGCCGCAAAATCGCGATCGTTGCGGATTTTTTTGCCATCGGGCGAATGCTTGCCGATCACGCCGGCGCAGGAGACCAGCAGATAGAACGTGGCCTCAGGCGCGGTGCATGTCAGTCCGGGGCAATCATTCACAAGCCCAACAAAGCGATCGCGCTTGTCGCGCAGGATCGAAATCCTTTCCCGCAACAGATATTGCGGGCCGTCGAGTGCCGCGATCGCGGCAGCCTGGCTGATTGAAGAGGCGCAGGATGTGGTCTGCGACTGGATCTTGATCATTTCGCGGATCAAGGCGGATGGACCGGCGGCGTAGCCGATGCGCCAGCCCATCATGGCGTAGGTTTTGGCGATGCCGCTGACGGTGAGCGTCCGCGGCTTCAGGCTCGGCTCAATCTCGGCGAGCGTCGGGGCGCAATCCGCAGTGAATACGATCTGCTCATACAGGCCGTCGGCCATGATCCAGATATCCGGATAGCGGCTCAGCACGGCGGCGATGCCAGCCAGATCCTCGCGGCGATATAGAGCGCCGGACGGGTTGACTGGATTGTTGATGATGAGCCAGCGGGTGCGCGGCGTGATCGCGGCCTGCAAATCCTCCGCTCGTAGCCTGAAGCCGTTGTTCTGTGCGCAGGGCACCACGACCGGCGTGCCGCCCAGTAATCGCACCTGGTCGAGATAGGGCGCCCAATAGGGCGCCGGGACAATCACTTCATCGCCAGGCGTGAGCGTTGCCAATAGCGCGTTGAACAGCGCTTGCGTCGAGCCGTTGCAAATGACGATTTCGTCCTGCGTGTAGCTGAGACGATGATTGCGCAACAACGCGGCACGCACCGCCTGCTTCAGTTCCGGCGTGCCATCGACATCGGTATATCGAGTCTCGCCGCGCAAGGCCGCTGCATTCGCGGCCGCAATCACGTGATCCGGCGTCGGAAAGTCCAGATTGCCGGAGGACAATTCGATGATGTCGCGGCCTGCCGCGCGCAATTCGCGCGCGCGGCGTCGCAGGATCGAGGCCGGGGACGGCTGGATGCCGCTCACGCCAGGCGAAAACACGGGCGCATTACTCATCGGACGTATTGCGCCTCGCCATGTCCGAACGACCAGTTCTCAGGAAGCACCTCGACGAGATTGATGAAGATGTCTTCGGCGCGCAGCCCGGGGCTTGCGGTCAAAAGTTCGACAATGCGCCGATAGAGCTTCTGCTTCTGTGCCACCGGGCGGGTGTTGCTGACGGTGACCTGGATGATGACCAGATCGTCGCTGCGCTGGATGCCGAGATAATCCGCGCCGTAGCTGAAATCGTCCTGGTCGTGCTCGGTTACGATCATGAAGCGATCGCCTTCGGGGACATCGAAGGTCTCCCGCATCGCCTGGTAGAGGCTTTCAAGAATGGCCTTGCGGTAGGCGGCGGGCTTGCCCCGCCGTAGTGAAACCCGGGTCAGCGGCATGTTGGTCTCCTTCGGTTGCTCGGTTCGTCCTGGCTTAATCCTAGGCCTCCGTTGACCATTTAAAAATGGTATGTAATATTATTTCAATGATATCATTTTTAAATGGATAGCGATGAAAGCGCTCGATATCGAGGCCGTTCAGGCCTTTGTCCTCGCGGCCGAACTGAACAGCTTCACCCGGGCCGCTGAAGCGCTGGAGACCACGCAGTCGGCGGTCAGCCTGAAGATCAAACGTCTGGAAGACGGACTTGGCCGGCGGCTGCTGGATCGAACCCCGAGGATGGTCAGGTTATCGGAGGAGGGCAGCGCCTTCCTCGGCGCGGCGCGCAACCTGGTCGCCGCGCATCATCAGGCGATCGGGGCCTTCGCGGTCGAGCATCGCCGCCTGAGCGTCGGGATCAGCCACCATATCGTCGGCACCGGTTTGGCGGCACTGCTCAAGCGCATCAGCGCGACGGATCCGGGCCTGGTGATCGGACTGCATATCGACGCCTCGCGTTTCGTGCTCGAGGCGTTCGACGGTGGCGAACTCGATGCCGCGATCGCGCTACGGCACGACGCCAAGCGCCGCGACGGTGAGGTCCTGTTCGAAGAGCAATTCGGCTGGATGGGCTCGCCTGACTTCGATCGTCGTCCCGACGAGCCGTTACGGCTGGCGACCCAGGCGGAACCCTGCAGCGTGCGGGCAATGGCCGTCGATACGCTTGATGCGGCCCGCGTGTCCTGGACCGAGGTTTTTGTCGGCGGCGGCGTGGCGACCATCGGTGCGGCGCTATCGGCCGGCCTTGCGGTTGCCGCGCTGGCGCGTCGGGTGGCGCCGCCGGACACCATCGACCTCGGGCCTCGGCTCGGTCTGCCACGACTGCCGTCCCGTGATGTGATCCTTTATTCGAGACCATCAGACGCAAGAGCACGCCGGGCGTTGCGCACCCTCGGCGCCGCATTCGCGGCGACCGCCTGACCTCGATTTTTAATTCGAACTTTACCCTCGCCGGCTAGGGTCCCCGCGCGTTGGAGTTTTGCGTATGGATATGATGGCAATGGTCAGCGGCATTCTTGCGATGCAGGCTGCGAACACCCAGACTCAGGTTGCGACCTCGATCATGAAGTCCAATGCCGATGCGGAGAAATCCGCGGTCCAAACGCTTCTGGGCACGCCATCGACGGCGAATCTTGGCGCCGGCATCGGCGGCAACCTCAATATAACAGCCTAAAATCCCGCCGCGGCCGGTTTCAACGCCGCCTTGATCAGTTTGACCGCGTCGTCGCTGGCCCAATCGGCCGGCCCCGCGATGGTGGCGATCTCGCAGCCCTGGCCATCGACCAATACGGACGTCGGCATTCCCAGCGCCCGACCTATGCTTTTAAGATCCTGAAAAACCTTGGCTTTTTGGTCGGTGAAATAGCTAAGCCGGGTCAGATTGGCGTCTTTCAGGAAGTTTTTCGGCTTGTCGGGGTCGCGGGTATCGATATTGACCGCAACCACCTCGAAATCCGGTCCGCCGAGCTTTGTTTGCAGGCTATCAAGCGCCGGCATCTCCTTGCGGCAGGGCACGCACCAGGTCGCCCACAGGTTCACCAACACGGTGCGCCCGCGCCAGTCCGAGAGTTTTTTCTGGTTGCCGTCGGCATCCTCGAAGGCGAGATCGGGTAGCCGCAACGGCGTCGTCGCCATGGTCAGCGCCGCCACCTCGCCGTGCGCCAGCGGCGCGAGCTTGCTCGACAGCGCCACCGCAGGACGGCAGGCCGGATCGCCCCCTGTATTGCGCCTTAGTCCGCCAATCCCGTATACCCCGGCAAATCCAATCACCGCCCCGATCAGCACGGCCCCGATCGCGATCGGAATCCGGCGCGTGGCGGCCGGGCGGGGCGAGGGGTTTTCAGGCATATCGTTTGTCATCCTGTATCAGATGCGGCTATGCAGAGCCGGGTATGAGGGTCGGTTGCGGTGGCGACGTCATCGCTTGCGGGCGTGACGACAAGCGGCAAGGTGTGAGCAACAAATCATGAGCAACAAGATGTGGGGCGGCCGGTTCACCGAACGTCCCGATGCGATCATGGAGGAAATCAACGTCTCCATCGACGTCGATCGTCATTTGTATGCCCAGGACATTGCCGCGTCCAAGGCCCACGCTGCGATGCTGTCAGCGCAAGGCATTATTACCGCAAACGATGCGAAAAATATCGGCAAGGGTCTAGACACGATTTTGTCAGAGATCGGCAAGGGATCGTTCGATTTCAAACGGGCGCTCGAAGACATCCACATGAATGTCGAGAGCCGGCTGGGCGAACTGATCGGGCCAGCGTCGGGACGGCTGCATACCGCGCGTTCGCGCAACGACCAGGTCGCGACCGATTTCAGGCTCTACGTCCGCGACACCATCGACGCGACCGATGCCGCACTGGCCGCGTTCCAGTACGCGCTGGTGGAACGGGCGCTGGAGCATGCCGGCACGGTGATGCCCGGCTTCACGCACCTGCAGACCGCGCAGCCGGTGACGTTCGGGCATCATCTTTTGGCCTATGTCGAGATGGCGGCACGCGATCGCGGCCGTTTTGCCGATGCCCGCAAGCGGCTCAATAAATCGCCGCTCGGCGCCGCGGCGCTGGCCGGCACTTCATTCCCGATCGATCGCAACGCCACCGCCAAGGCTTTAGGCTTTGACCGTCCGATGGCCAATTCGCTCGACGCGGTCTCGGATCGCGACTTCGTGCTGGAGACGCTGTCGGCGGCAGCGATCACTTCGGTGCATCTGTCGCGCTTTGCCGAGGAGATCGTGATCTGGACCTCGCCGCTGGTGGGACTGGTGCGGTTGAGCGACAAGTTCACCTCCGGCTCCTCGATCATGCCGCAGAAGCGCAACCCGGATGCCGCCGAACTGGTTCGCGCCAAGACCGGACGGGTGATCGGCGCGCTGACGGCGTTGCTGATCGTGATGAAGGGCCTGCCGCTCGCCTATCAAAAGGACATGCAGGAGGACAAGCAGGGCGCGATGGAAGCGTTCGGCGCGCTGTCGCTGGCGGTCCGGGCGATGACCGGCATGGTGCTCGATCTGGTGCCGGACCAGGCGCGGATGAAGTCCGCCGCGGGCGAGGGCTATGCCACCGCTACCGATCTTGCCGACTGGCTGGTGCGGACCCTGAAAATGCCGTTCCGCGACGCCCATCACGTCACCGGCCGCATCGTCGCCGAGGCCTCCAAACAGGGCATCGCCCTGCATGAACTGTCGTTGCAGGCGATGCAGGCGGTCGAACCGCGCATTACCAAAGATGCCCTGGCGGTGCTGTCGGTCGAATCCTCGGTGAAAAGCCGGACCAGCTATGGCGGTACCGCGCCGAAGAACGTGCTGGCGCAGGCCAAGGCGTGGCTCAAGCGACTGGAAAAAGAGCGAAAATTGGGCTGAGCCGCGATTTGCGTTACAATTTCATCACCGTCCGGGTCTCGCCAGAGCAGGGCAATCTTTGTATGGTGCCGCCGCTTTGGGGATACCGCTGTGAATCGTCATTCTAGTTCTTTATCGCCGAGATGGGCCGTCATCCTGCTCGCCGCATCCGTGCTGGCGCTGACGGGGTGTGGGCGCAAGGGCCCGCTCGACCTGCCGCCGACCGGTTCGCAGTCGTCCAACGTGGCGCCGACCGATACCGAGGCCCAGCAGGCTGCGACGCCGAGCGTGTTCAATCCGAGCTACGGCAGCGACGCCGCGCCGGCCGCGTCCAAAGGCAACAAGAAATCGTTCATTCTTGATCCGCTCCTGAACAGCAACTGAGCTAGCGCGCCATGAATCACTTCGACTATCGCAACGGCGTGCTGCACGCCGAGGCGGTGAATCTGATCGAATTGGCTGATGCGGTCGGCACGCCGTTCTACTGCTATTCGACCGCGACCCTGGAGCGTCACTACCGGGTGTTCTCGGAAGCCTTCGCCGGTGAGAAGGCGGTGGTGTGCTACGCCATGAAGGCCAACTCCAACCAGTCGGTGCTGCGCACGCTGGCGAAGTTGGGCGCCGGCGCGGACGTGGTGTCGGGCGGCGAATTGAAGCGCGCGCTGGCCGCCGGCATTCCGCCGCAGAAGATATTGTTCTCCGGCGTCGGCAAGACCGAGGCCGAGCTGCGCGCGGCGCTGGCGGCGAATATCCTGTGCATCAATGTCGAGTCCGAACCGGAACTCGAATTGCTGTCGCGGCTGGCGGTCGAGAGCGGCAAGACCGCGCGGATCTCGGTGCGGGTCAATCCGGACGTCGACGCCGGCACCCACGCCAAGATCGCCACCGGCAAGTCCGAGAACAAGTTCGGCGTCCCGATCGCGCGGGCGCGTGAGGTCTATGCCCGGGCAGCAAAACTGCCGGGAATCGAAGTGACCGGCACCGACATGCATATCGGCAGCCAGATCACCGATCTGTCGAAGATGGAAACCGCGTTCCGGATCCTGTCGGAGTTCGTGCAGACGCTGCGCGCCGACGGCCACACCATTTCGCACATCGATTTCGGCGGCGGGCTCGGCATTCCCTATTACATGGATCGCGCGGCGCCACCGGCGCCCGACGCCTATGCCGCGATGGTCAAGCGCGTCACGCATAACCTCGGCTGCACGCTGATGTTCGAGCCGGGCCGGATGATCGTCGGCAATGCCGGCATCCTCGTTACCCGCGTGATCTACGTGAAGCCGGGCGACGCCAAGAATTTCGTCATCATCGATGCCGCGATGAACGATCTGATCCGCCCGACCTTGTACGAAGCGTATCACGACATCGTGCCGGTGCGCGAGGCAGGTCCGGGCGCGCGGACCATCGTTGCCGACGTGGTCGGTCCGGTCTGCGAAACCGGCGACTACCTCGCGCTCGACCGCACGCTGCCTGAGCCGAAGGCCGGTGACCTGCTGGCGGTGATGACTGCCGGCGCCTACGGCGCGGTGCAGTCCGGCACCTACAACACCCGAGCGCTAATTCCGGAAGTGCTGGTCAAGGATGACCAATATGCGGTGGTGCGGCCCCGCATCGAGGTCGAGGATTTGATCGCGATGGACAAGCCGGCGCCGTGGTTGTGAGTTGCTCCGTCGTCCTGGCGAAAGCCAGGACCCATAACCCGTGGCGTTCGTCTGTAACGAAGGTGTCTGCCGCATCGCTCTCTCGATAGGGCACGGCGTATGGGTCCCGGCGCGGAGGCCGGGACGACGTGATCTGTGGTTCTACTTCCCCGTAGCGCTACCCTTCGCGCCGCCGACGACCACGCCCGCCGCCTTTTCAATCGGCTTGATCGCCGAGGTGAAGTCCGACTCCGGACCCATCTCGCGGATGACGACTTCCCAGAGACGTCCGACTGCTTCGGCGACTTCCAGCGACATCCCGAGCGACTTGGCCTCTTCGAGCGCAAGCCGCACGTCTTTCACCATCAGCCCGGTGGCGAAACCGAAATCGAACGTGCGCGGCAGGATCGAACGCGGAAACTTGTCGCGGCTCGCGGTGTTCATGCCGGAACCTGCATTGATTACGTCGATCATGACGTTGGGATCGAGGCCGGACTTGACGCCGATCGTGACGGCTTCGCAGGTCGCAACCACCGCGGTGGCGGACAGCAGATTGTTGGTCAACTTCATGGTCTGGGCCGTGCCTGGCTTTTCACCGATGAAGAACACCTTGCCGATCACATCGAGCGCGGGCTTTGCGGCCTCGAAATCCGCAGATGGACCCGACACCATCACGGCGAGCGTGCCCTTTTCGGCGCCGCCGACACCACCGCTGACGGGGCTGTCGAGCTGCACGATCTTTTTAGCCGCCAGCAGATCGTGAATCTTGACGGCCATGTGCGAGCCGACGGTCGAAAGATCGATGAAGCGCTTGACGCGTTTGCCTTCGATCACGCCGCCGGCGCCGGTCGCGACGTCAAGCGAGGCCTGCAGCGACGGCAGGCTGGCCATCACGGTCTCGACGCGGTCGGCGATGTCCTTTGGCGACGAAGCCGCCTGCGCCCCGAGCGCAACCAGTTGGTCGACGACTTCCTTGCGGGTGTCGAACACGACGAGTTGATGCCCGGCCTCGACCAGCCGACGCGCCATCGGGAAGCCCATCTTCCCGAGGCCGATAAATCCGATATCCATGAGGTTGTTTCCTGCAAATGTCTGGAGATGATCCTCACCATGAGGATCGAGTGCTTCAAGTCTTGTCAATTTTCGCGAGCACTTTTCGTGCGTTTTCCTTTTTGTGCCGTTTCCTCGCGTCGGATCAGGCGACGTTACGAGGTCATGGCGCCGCAGTCACGCCTTCGTGTTATGCCCGGTGCGGGTGTGGGAACCCGTAACGGACCGGGTGCCTCATTGGCGCCGCCGTGCTAAGCTTTTGTGCCGGCTACCCCCGAAACTTGGACGGAGAGTTGATTGAGCGGCGCCACCCCTGACCTGCCAGAGCCAGCGCGCGACCCCGATGCCGTTTCCCGGCTGCAGCTGACGCAGGCCTTGCAGCGGGCGAAATACGCTATCGCGTGGGAGCGAGGCTGGCCGCATCTGGCGCGGCTATTGACGGTCATCGGGCTGTTTCTGGTGGTGTCGTGGGCCGGCCTGTGGCTGGTGGTCCCGTTCATTGCCCGCGCCATCGGACTCGGCCTGTTCGTGTTGCTGGCGCTGGGCGCCTTGTTTCCCTTGTTCCGGTTTCGCTGGCCCAGCCGCGACGAGGCGCTGAACCGGCTCGACCGTGGCACCGGCATCCGCCATCGTCCGGCGACCACGCTGACCGATACGCTGGCGTCGCAGGATCCGGTCGCGCGCGCGCTATGGCAGGCACAGCGCGAGCGCACGCTGGCCTCGATCAAGCGCATCCGCGCCGGACTGCCATCGCCCCGGCTCGCAATCCATGACCCCTGGGCGCTGCGCGCGCTGGTCGCGGTGCTGATGGTCGCGACCTATGTGGCGGCGGGCGACGAGCGCCTGATGCGCACCGGTGCGGCGTTCGACTGGAACGGCGTGCTGGCGCCGGCCAATGTCAGGGTCGATGCCTGGGTGACGCCGCCGGTCTACACCGGCAAGCCGCCGGTCATCCTGTCGGCGGCCAACAAGGAATCTCCTGCCGGCGCCAACACGGCCAGCGGGCCGCTGCCGGTCCCGGCGGGCTCGACGCTGCTGGTGCGTTCCAGCGGCGGTACGCTCGATGTCGCGGTAACGGGCAATTTGACTGAAACGGTGCCGACCGAAGCGGCACCGCAAGGCACCAACGAAAAGCATTTCACGATCGCGGGCGACGGCACCGCGTATGTCCGCTCGCCGTCCGGCCAGCCGCAATGGAAATTCTCGGCGGTTCCCGACCGTGCGCCGACCATCGCGCTCGCCAAGGACCCGGAGCGTCAGGCCCGCGGTTCGCTGCAGATGTCCTACAAGATCGAGGACGATTACGGCGTCACCGAAGCGCACGCGCATTTCGCGGCGCGCCGGGGCGAGCGGACGCCGGACGCGGCCGAGGCGCGGCCGCTGTTCGACCCGCCGCAATTTACGCTGACCTTGCCGAATGCGCGGACCCGCAACGGCGTCGGACAGACCGTGAAGGACCTCAGCGAGGATCCCTATGCCGGCGCCGACGTCACGCTGACGCTGACGGCGAAAGACGAGGCCGGCAACGAGGGCCATAGCGAGCCCTTCAACATGCGTCTGCCCGAGCGTCTGTTCACCAAGCCACTGGCGCGGGCGCTGATCGAGCAGCGCCGCATCCTGGCGCTCGACGCCAATCAGAACGGACAGGTCTTTACCGCGCTCGACGCGCTGATGATCGAGCCGGATCTGTTCACGCCGGAGGCCGGCCAGTATCTCGGTCTCTACAGCGTGGCGAAACAATTAGAAGCCGCCCGCAGCGACGATGCGCTGCGCGAGGTCGTCGCCAGCCTGTGGGCGCTCGCCGTCACCATCGAGGACGGCAACATCACCGATGTCGACAAGGCGCTGCGCGCTGCGCAGGACGCGCTCAAGCAGGCGCTCGACCGCGGCGCCAGCGACGAGGAGATCAAGAAGCTCACCGAGGATCTGCGCGCGGCGCTGGATAATTTCATGCGCCAGCTCGCCGAGCAGATGCGCAACAACCCGCAGCAATTGGCGCGGCCGCTCGATCCCAATACCAGGGTGATGCGCCAGCAGGATCTCAACAACATGATCGAGCGCATGGAGCGGTTGTCGCGCTCCGGCGACAAGGATGCCGCCAAGCAATTGCTCGAGCAGCTGCAGCAGATGCTGGAAAACCTGCAGATGGCGCAGCCCGGCCAGTCCGGCGACGGCGACATGGAGCAGGCGCTGAATGAACTCGGCGACGTGATCCGCAAGCAGCAGCAATTACGCGACAAGACCTTCAAGCAGGGCCAGGATTCGCGGCGCGACCGCATGCGCGGCAAGCAGAACGATCAGGGAATGGGCGACCTGCAGCAGGACCAGCAGGGCCTGCGCGACCGGCTGAAGAAATTGCAGCAGGAGCTTGCCAAGCGCGGCATGGGCCAGGGTCAGAAAGGCCAGAAGGGCCAACCGGGCGATCAGGCCCAGCCAGGCGATGACGGCGATCAGCAAGGCGACAGCGGGGATGCGCTCGGCGATGCCGACAGCGCCATGGGCGATGCCGACGGCAAGCTCGGCGAGGGCAATGCCGACGGCGCGGTGGACTCGCAGGGCCAGGCGCTGGATGCGCTGCGCAAGGGCGCACAGAATCTTGCGGAAGCGATGCAGCAGGGCGATGGCGACGGCCAGGGTGATGGCCCCGGCAATCGCGTCGGCCGCCAGCAGGCCGGCGGCAACTCGACCGATCCGCTCGGACGTCCGCTGCACGGGCGCGAATTCGGCGACGAGACGGTGAAGATCCCCGGCGAAATCGACGTGCAGCGCGCGCGCCGGATTCTGGAAGAACTGCGCCGCCGCCTCGGCGATCCCCAGCGGCCGCAGCTGGAACTCGATTACCTCGAGCGGTTGCTGAAGGATTATTAGAGAAGCTTTTGACCGTCATTGCGAGGAGCGAAGCGACGAAGCAATCCAGTCTTGCTCTTTTGCTCTGGATTGCTTCGCTTCGCTCGCAATGACGAATGGTTGGTTCGGGCCTTACAGCTACTTCTTCGCCGTCAGCGCGTCGGCCACCGCGGTGCGGATATCAGCCACCGAAAACGGCTTTGTCACCACGTCATGCACGATGGCGTTGAGGCCCGAGGCGCGCTCGCGCTGATCGGCAAAACCGGTCATCAATAAAATCGTCAGGTTGGGAAAATCGCGCGCCACCGCGAGCGCCAGCGCGATCCCGTCCATGATCGGCATCTGGATATCGGTCAGCAGCAGATCGAACGCGCCTTGTTCGTCGCTGATGATCTCCAGCGCTTCGGCGCCGTCCTGCGCGGTGACGATGGTGTGGCCGTCCATCGCGATGGCGCGCCCCACCAGCGTCCGCATCGATTCTTCGTCATCGGCAATCAGCACGCGCGGCATCAAGGCACCGTGTTTTCAATAGGGTCGGGATAAAGGACTCGGCTTTATGCGCTGCCGCCGGCGACGTCCTTTTTGTTGAAGAAGCGTACGTCGATATTGCGCCCTTCCGGTGGCGGCGAGGCCAGCCGCGACTTGAACCACGCCCGTTCGCCCGGCTGCAGCACCGGCTGCTCCAGCACCGCGTTCCAGGCGTAGATCTCGGCACCTTGCGCGTCACGCACGCTGAAGCGCAGCCGCGGCAACTCCAACGGCTTGCGGCCCTCGCCGACGATCACGCCCTCGATCACCAGCACCGGCTTGCCGTCGACGGTCTCGTTGGTGATCTTGACGTCCTTGAACGTCAGTCCGCGCAGATTAACCTCGAGGCCGACCATCCTGTAGAACGTCGCGGTCTGCGGCAGCAGGCGCACCACATCGGCGCGCCAGATCACCAGCGCCAGCACCAGCGCGCCCATCGCGGCGCAGGCGGTCGGCAGGGTGGCGACCGGCAGCTTTGGCAACGACAGGCCGGGCATGCGAAACAGCGCCAGCGGTTTCAGAAGGTTGCTCAGCCGGGAGCTGCGCCGCGGCCGCGCGGCGAGGTCGTCGGCGTCGTCCTGGGCGGCCGACTGCCAATTGGGCTGCGATGCGTCGTCGGCGGGCCAGTCGGCCGATATCGAAGGGCTGTCGACAACCGGAGTGTCGTCGGTCTGGCCGGCTTCCTCGTTGGCCATCCGCTCCCATTCGGCGGCGGCGTCGTCACCCCCGGCTGATGCGGCGGCGGGCACGGCGGCGGCGAGCTCGATGGCGTCCTCCGGACGCGCCAGCCAGACTTCCTTGCAGCGCGAACAGCGGACGGTACGCCCCGACGCGCCCAAAGTAGCCAAATCAATGGCATAGGACGTTGTACAATGGGGGCAGACGATGTGCATCGAGCCGGTCTCCACAATGATGCTGCTTGGATGCTACAAGGCGACCGTTAACGAACCGGAAACCATAACCGAAGCACAACGGTTTTGTCCGGTTCACCGCCGCGTCGGCTGGCGCACCTTTGGTTCCTGGTCTTCCGCCGGAGCCCCCATCGAACGGAGCTGAGCTTGGTTCGGTTCGAAAATGTTGGATTGCGCTACGGGCTCGGCCCGGAGATTTTGCGCGACCTCAGTTTCATGATTCCCGCGCATTCCTTCCAGTTTCTCACCGGGCCGTCCGGCGCGGGCAAGACCTCGCTGCTGCGGCTGTTGTTCCTGTCGTTGCGGCCGACCCGGGGGCTGGTCAACCTGTTCGGTCACGACGTCTCGCTGCTCGGCAAGGATGAGGTCGCCGATTTGCGCAAGCGGATCGGCATCGTGCTGCAGGATTTCCGCCTGCTCGATCACATGACGACCTACGAAAACGTGGCGCTGCCGTTCCGGGTGATGGGCCGCGAGGAATCGACCTATCGCCGCGAGGTGATCGATCTCCTGAAATGGGTCGGGCTCGGGGAGCGGATGGATGCGTTGCCGCCGATTCTTTCGGGCGGCGAGAAGCAGCGTGCGGCGATCGCGCGCGCCGTGATCTCGCGGCCGCATCTGCTGCTGGCGGATGAACCGACCGGCAACGTCGATCCCACCTTGGGGCGGCGCTTGCTGCGGCTATTCATCGAATTGAACAAGTCCGGCACCGCGGTCATCATCGCGACCCACGACATCAATCTGATGGACCAGTATGAAGCGCGCCGGCTGGTGCTGCATCAGGGACGGCTGCACATCTATGAGTAGGAGCGACGAACACGGGCCGTTGATGGATCTGGGGCAGCAGGAGCGCCCGCAGCTGCCGGCGAAGGCGCGCAACCTGTCGCCGATCGTGCCGCGGGCGTCGATCTCCGGCCGGGCGCTGGTCGCGGTTGTCGCGATCATGACCTTCCTGGCCTCGATCACCACCGGCACGGTGCTGCTGGTGAGCGCGTCGGCGGCGGAATGGCAGTCGGATGTCGCGAGCGAAATCACCATCCAGGTGCGCCCGGCGACCGGCCGCGACTTCGAGCGCGATGTGGCCGCGGTGGTCGATGCAGTGCGCACCCAGCCCGGCATCGTCGAGGTCAGGCCTTTCACCAAGGATGAATCGGCGAAATTGCTCGAGCCGTGGCTGGGCAGCGGGCTGTCGTTCGACGATCTGCCGATACCGCGCGTGATTGTGGCGCGGATTCAGCCGGGCGCTGCGCTCGACCTCGCTGCACTGCGCAGTCGGGCGACGCAGGCGGCACCTTCCACCAGCGTGGACGATCACCGCGCCTGGATCGAGCGGATGCGGTCGATGACCGGGGCCACGGTGTTTGCCGGCATCGGCATCCTCGCGCTGATGATCATCGCGACCATCATCTCGGTATCGTTCGCCACCCGCGGCGCGATGGCGGCCAATCGTCCGATCGTCGAAGTGCTGCACTTCGTGGGCGCCGGCGACCGCTACATCGCCAACCGTTTCCAGCGGCATTTCCTCCGGCTCGGCCTCGAGGGTGGCCTGATCGGCGGCGGCGCCGCCATGCTGGCCTTCGGATTCTCGGAATCGATCGCGAACTGGTTTTCGGGCACGCCGGTCGGCGATCAATTCGCAGCCTTGCTGGGGACGTTTTCGCTGCGCCCCTCGGGTTACCTGGCGCTGGCGGCGCAGGCGGTGATGATCGCGGCGATCACGGCCTGGGCCTCGCGCCGAACGCTGTTCGCGACGCTTGACGACATCGATTGAGATGGGTGCTCGGTCAAGCGGGGGACTGCATTTCGCCCGAAAAGGTTCTAGGCTGGCTGTCACATGAGTTCACCACCCGACGATATCGCGACGGAAGCGCCGGTTGCCGTGCCCGGGCGCCTGCTGCGCTCGGCGATCGTGGCGGCGCTGGCGGTCCTGTTTGTCGCCGCCGCGGTCGGCTTCGTTGGCTTCCTCTCGCAATTGCGCGGCGCTGAAATCAAGCCCTCGCAAACCGCCGATGGCATCGTGGTCCTCACCGGCGGTTCGTCCCGTGTTTCCGACGCGATGGAATTGCTGGCCGGCGGCTACGGCAAGCGGTTGTTGATCTCCGGCGTGCATCCGACCAACGACGTCAGCGACATTTCCCGTTCGCTGCCGGATAATCAGTCGCTGCTCGGCTGCTGCGTCGATCTCGACCGCTCGGCGGTCAACACCCGCAGCAACGCGGCCGAGACGCGGCGCTGGGCGCGCGAGCGTGGCTTCAAATCGCTGATCGTAGTGACCTCGAACTACCATATGCCGCGGGCCATCGCCGAGATGTCGCATGCGATGCCGGATGTCGAGCTCATTCCATTCGCTGTCGTCGGCGACAAATGGCGCGAGGAACCGTGGTGGACCAGTGGCGCAACGGTGCGGCTGTTGCTATCGGAATACGTCAAATATGTCGCCGTCGAAGTGCGGGTGCGTCTGGCCGATGCCGGTCTTGATCTGATGCCGGAGGCGGCGGATCTGTCGACCGGCTCGCTCGGTCCGCGCCGGCCGGCGACCGCTCAAGCAAACTGATCGGCATTTCGATGGTTTCGATTTTCCTGCGTTCGCTGGTCTTCAACCTGCTGTTCTATCTGTTCCTGGTGCTCTGGCTCATTATCGGCCTGCCGACCTTTCTGATGCCGCGCTGGGCGATCCTCAATATCGCCAGATATTGGGCGCGCAGCAGCATCTGGCTGATGCGCGTGATCTGCAACACCAGGGTGGAATATCGCGGGCTCGATAAAATCCCGCAGGGACCGCTGATCGTCGCCTCGAAGCATCAGTCGATGTGGGAAACCTTCGCGCTGCTGCAATTCTTCGAACAGCCGCTGTTCATCCTCAAGCGCGACCTGATGTGGATTCCGTTCTTCGGCTGGTATCTGAAGAAATCGAACATGATCGGGATCGATCGCAGCGCCGGCGGCCGCGCGCTGCTGACGATGACGCGGCGCGCCGGCGAGGCGGTTCGGCGAGGTCGTCAGCTCATCATCTTCCCGGAGGGCACGCGGCGCCCGGTCGATGCGCCGCCCGACTACAAAAGCGGTATCGCCCAGATTTACGTCGATTGCGGCGTGACCTGCCTGCCGGTCGCGCTTAATTCGGGACTGTTCTGGCCGCGCCGCACCTTCATGCGCTATCCCGGCACGCTGGTAGTCGAGTTTCTCGATCCGCTGCCGCCCGGGCTGGGGCGACGCGAATTCATCACGCGCGTCAGCGCCGTGATCGAGGACGCCACCGGCCCGCTGGTCGAGGCGGCGCGGCAGGAACAGGCAAAATTGTTCGGCCGGGTGCCGAGTGCCCCAGCGCGGTCGAAGACTTAGCTGATCGCTGTTGCAGTCGTTATTTGCACCACTCTATCCGCGAGTTGTCCCTGCGCACGACCGGCGGGCACCGTCACCGATGCGGCGACGCTATCACCGTGCAGCATCAACGCCAACTGATGCAATTGCTCGTCGCGAAAACCCTGCGCCTCGATCGACTTGACGGTGGACAGCACGTAGTCGCGGTTGTTTCCGGAACGGCCGTGGGCGTGCTGCACGTGACGTAGCTGCTCGGCGAGCGATAGCCGCCCGGCATATTGCACATGGCCGCGATCGGCTACGTAGGTCAGCGCGCTGACCCGGTTCCTGGCCTCGTTGCCGAGCCAGACCGAGCGCATCACTTCGCGATAGACGTTGGTGGTCTGCTCGCGCGCGCGCAAGTATTCCACTGTGGCGCTGCGTTGCGCGGCCGCGACCCGGAACGCCATCCCGCGGCAGGCGCCGCCGCGGTCGAGCCCAAGCACGAGGCCGGGCTTTTCCGGGGTGCCGCGATGGTCGAACGAGTAGACGCACAGCGCGCGATGCTCCCCGATCAGCCGGGCCGGGACCTGCTCGATGAATTCGAACCCCGGCCGCCACATCAGCGAGCCATAGCCGAACACCCACAGATCGCCTTCGGGGTTGTGTTGGGGGGCGCTGTCGGACAGCTCCGTTTCGGGTAGAATGGTCATTGCACCGACGCCTAGCAGAATCCGGCGCCCAGGCAAAACCTGTTAATTCGGCATTAACCCCGAGGTTTGGCCGGAAAAGGCGTTAATCTGGTCGCGGCCGCGCCGGCACCGCTTAATTGACAAAATTGCTCGCCAAAGGACGCCTATGTCCGAAATTACCACCGCGCCGCGCCGGCGCCCGCTCTGGCGTCTTTTCATTATGCCCGTTCTGCTCCTGATCGCCGCCGCGGCGTGGAGCGCGTTCTGGTTTTATTCCGCTTCGAAGGTCGATGAGACGGCCGACGTCTGGCGTGCGCGGGAGGCCCGAGTCCGGCCGTGCCTATGATTGTGCCAGGCACTCGGTGGCGGGCTATCCGTTCCGGCTGGAAGTCCGCTGCGACGGCGCCAGCGTCGCGTTGACATCGCAGACGGCGGGGCAGACCGCGACGCAAGCGCCGATTACCGCCAAGCTCGCGCAGATCCTGGTCGTGGCGCAGGTCTACGACCCGAAATTGCTGATCGCCGAATTCACCGCGCCGGCGACGATCTCCGGCTTCGGCAATTCTTCGTCGATGCTGGTCAACTGGCGTACCGCCCGCAGCAGCATCGTCGGATTGCCCGGCGTTCCGCAGCGCGTTTCGCTGGTGTTCGACGATCCTACGATCGATCGCGTCAACTCGTCGACGCAGACGCCGTTGGCGCGCGCCAAACATATCGAGCTGCACGCCCGCCTGGCCGAGGGTTCGCCATCGGATCATCCGGTGATCGAAACCGTGTTGCAGATCGCCGGCGGCAGCCTGCAGGAGGTGCATCCGCTGCTGACGCAGCCGTTCGATGCCGACGTCAGAACCAAACTGAACGGCCTGAAGGATTTCGCGCCAAAGCCATGGCCGCAGCGGTTTCGTGAAATCCAGGCCGCCGGCGGCAATGTCGAGATCGTGCAGTCGCGGATTCAACAGGGCGATCTGGTCGCGGTCGCGAGCGGTACGCTTGGCCTCACCGCGCAGGGTGGTCTCGACGGCGAATTGCAGATGACGGTCGCGGGGCTGGAGAAGGTGATTCCGGCGCTGGGCCTCGAGAAGATGCTCGATGAAGGCGTGCCGCAGGCGACGCTCGATCGCGTCGCGCCGGGCGTCAAGACGGCAGGACGTCAACAACCTGTTCGGCGCGCTCGACCGCGCGATCCCCGGTCTCGGCAAGGTGGTGAAGCAGAACGTCAATGTCGGCGTCGCCGCCGGCATCAACGCGCTCGGCAAGGAAGCCGAACTGGAAGGCAAGAAGGCGCGCGCGTTCCCGCTGCGTTTTGTCGACGGCGCGGTGTTCCTGGGGCCGATCAAGGTGGGGCAGATCCCGCCGCTGTTCTAGACATCGTCATGCCTCGCAGTTGGCACGACGCCCGGCCGATGACGAGAAGCGACGTAATCGCGCTGATCGCCGAACCGTGATCGATGCCACCCTGCGCGCCGGGAATGCGCAGCGCCTAGATCAGTCTTGTTGTCAGACGGCCGCATATTTCTGCCGCCGGTGGCAAGGAGAACGATCGATGACGCGTTTCAAATTGTTTAGTGCGGCATTGATTTTGTCGGCGGGAATGGCGACGCCGGTATTTGCGCAGGCCGCGATTTCGGAGCCCGGCGCCTACGCCTTCTATCATCCCGACGGCGACGTCTTGCACACCGGGATTATGCCATCACCGGCCCCTGATGCATACGCGATGGTCCCCTTGGCAGCAGCCGGCGGTCGGGTCGACACCACATGTCGCGCCATGTCTCCGCCAAGCGCGCCGATCGCTACAGCGGGCAGTGAGATAATCGTCGTCGCAGCCGTAGCCCGCATGAGCGCGCGATATGCCGGTCTTGGCGCTGACGGCGATGTCCACGGATCATGCGGCAGCCTGTCATCGCGGCGCGCTCCGCGCGACCCGGAATTGCGTCAGCCGGTCAACGATCGCGGTTGCACCGGACGCCCGCTGCGACTCTTCTAATCCGCTTTCTTCGCCAGATTGCGTGCGGACGGCCGAAGTCGGGCGCGGCCGAATCCTGGCCGATCTCGACGATGCCGCGGCGGATCGCGCGGGTGCGGGTGAAATGCTCGAACAGCGCTTCGCCGTCGCCGCGGCGGATCGCGCGGGTGAGCTTGGACAGATCCTCGTTGAAGGTGCCGAGCATTTCCAGCACCGCTTCCTTGTTGGCGAGGAACACGTCGCGCCACATGGTCGGATCGGAGGCCGCGATGCGGGTGAAGTCGCGAAAGCCGCCGGCGGAGAATTTGATCACTTCCGACGACGTCACCTGGCCGAGTTCGTCGGCGGTGCCGACGATGGTGTAGGCGATCAGATGCGGCAGATGGCTGGTGATCGCGAGCACCAGATCATGATGGTCGGGCGTCATGATCTCGACCTTGGCGCCGAGCCCGGCCCAGAACGCGCGCAGCTTTTCGACCGCGTCGGGATCGGTGCCTTCGGGCGGCGTCAGAATGCACCAGCGATTGATGAACAGTTCGGCGAAGCCGGAATCCGGACCGGAGTGCTCGGTGCCGGCCACCGGATGCGCCGGCACGAAATGCGCGCTCGCCGGCAGATGCGGCGCCATGTCCCGCACCACCGCGCCCTTGACCGAGCCGACATCGGAGACGATCGCGCCCGGCTTGAGGTAGGGCGCGATCTCCTGCGCGACCGGGCCGCAGGCGCCGACCGGGAATGCAGAGGATGACGAGGTCGGCGTCCTTGACCGCTTCCGCGTTGGTCTCCACCACGCGATCGACGATGCCGAGCTCGGCGACGCGGGCGCGGGTTTTCTCCGAGCGCGCGGTGGTGACGATCTCGCCGGCGAGCCCCTGCGCCCGCGCGGCGCGCGCGATCGAGCCGCCGATCAGGCCGAAGCCGATCAGCGCCACCTTCTTGAATATCGGGGCCGCGCTCACTTGCCCGCCATGAAGTCGCGCAAGCCATCCAGCACCAGGCGGTTGGCTTCCTCGGTGCCGATGGTCATGCGCAGTGAGTGCGGCAGGCCGTAATTGTTCAGGCGCGCGCAGCACCAGGCCGCGCTTGGTCAGGAAGGCATCGGCCTCGGCCGAGGTCTTGCCCTTATCGAGCGGGAAATGGATCAGCACGAAATTGGCCACGCTCGGCGTCACCTTGAGGCCGAGTTTTGTGATCTCTTCGGTCAGCCAGTTGCGCCATTTCTCGGTGTGCGTCTTCGACATCTGCTGATGCGCGGTGTCCTCGATCGCGGCGACCGCCGCCAGCATCGCCGGCGTCGAGACGTTGAACGGCCCGCGAATCCGGTTGACGGCATCGACGATATGGGCCGGGCCGAACATCCAGCCGATCCGCAGCGCCGCCAGCCCGTGGATCTTCGAGAACGTGTGGGTCATGACCGTGTTCTCGGTCGTCGCCACCAGCTCGATGCCGATCTCGTAATCGTTGCGCGAAACGTAATCGGCATAGGCGGCGTCGAGCACCAGCAGCACATGCGGCGGCAGGCCGGCGCGCAGCCGCTTGACCTCGTCGAACGGCAGATAGGTTCCGGTCGGGTTGTTCGGGTTGGCGAGCCACACCAGCTTGGTGCGCGGCGAAACCAGTTTCAGGATCGCATCGACATCGGCGGTGAAGTTCTTTTCCGGCGCGACCACGTTGATGGCGCCGTTCGCCATCGTCGCGATCGGATAGACCAGGAAGCCGTGGGCGGTGCAGATCGCCTCGTCGCCATGGCTGAGATAGGTGTGCGCCAGCAGATTGAGGATTTCGTCGGAGCCGGCGCCGCAGATGATGCGGTCGGGATCGAGCCCGAAGGCGCGGCCGATCGCCTCGCGCAGCACCCGCGAGGTGCCTTCCGGATAGTCCTCGAGATGTGCGGCGGCCTGCTTGTAGGCTTCCATGGCCTTCGGCGACGGCCCGAACGGCGTCTCGTTGGCCGACAGCTTGAACACCTTGCGGCCCGGCTCCGGCACCGGGCTCTTGCCCGGCGTGTAGGGCGCAATATCGAGAATGCCGGGATTCGGCACGGGACGGGACATCTTCAACTCCGGATATATCAGGGGCGGCGTTTAAGGTCTTGGCCGCGCCCGTTCGGGGGCACCGTATAGCGCGTTGCGTGGCTGCCGACGAGGGCCGATGAACGCACCGAGGCGCCGGCCTCGATCAGCGCCAGCTTGATCTTTTCGAGGCCTGGTGCCCGCGATCGATACCAGCAGGGCCGCGCCGTCGAAGGCGGTATCGGGCACCGCGACGATTTCGGCCAGCGGCGCCAGCGCGCGCGCGGTATCGGCGTTCCAGCCGGAGACGCGGATGCTCCACATCTCGACTTCGGTCACCATGGCGTCGTCGGCGACGCGCGAGATCACGAACACCGGCAGCGCCGCCGGATGATCGGCGCGTTCGAGGAACGGCAGCCGCGCGATGATCTTCGGCGCGCCGTCGGCTTCGAGCGCGTTCCACCACGGCGTGCGGCTGGAGGTGGCCGAGACCAGCGCCAGATCGCCCTTCGATTTCGCCACCGCCTCGACCGCGGCCTGCGCGCTGAAATGCGAAACATAGGGAACGACGAAGCCGAAATGAAACCGCGCCGAATCCCGCATCATGGATTCGCCGACCGAAACATCGGCATGCACCGAGAACGGCGCCTGCACATAGGTGAAGGTCGAGATGATGACGCGCCAGATGCTCTCGATGGTGTCGAGCGGCAGGATGCCGCGATGGCGCCGCACCAGCTCGCCGCATCATGCTGGCCTCGCGCGCCGGACGGAATGCCGAGCCGACTTCCTGGGTCTGCTTGACCTGGATCAGCCGATCGATGATGTCGCCGCGCGCCATCAGCAGGCGATGAACCTGCTCGTCGATGCGTCGATCTCTTTGCGCAGCTCCTGCAGCGAGGGCGGAGCGGGGGGCGATTGCGACATGCTGAGAACCTGATCGAAAGATATCGCCTCATCCTGAGGAGCGGCGTCTTCGCCGCGTCTCGAAGGATGGCTTGTTCTCTCTCATGGTTCGCGACGGCGCAAGAGCGCCTGCCTCATGCGCGCTGCAGAGGCCGCTCCGGCGCGCAGCCCGGTTAACCCTAGGCTTGCCTTGACGAAAAGCCTGCCCGCGACTATGTTTAGCGGCGTTCCGTGGTCATTTGAGCCGGCCGGCTTGCAGCCACGTTAAACAACTCGCTAAACAGGCCGGGGACAAATTTGATCCCGGCCGAACCTATGTTCAGGCCGGGTTTTTTATGGCCTGATTTTTGAGGGGTTCTGGAAACCTCCGGAAGAGTTCGGTGCCGGGATGACGAACGTGCAGTCGATAGCAAGTCCCGCGATCCATGCCGAGGATCGCGCGCATGAGGCGGACCATCCGAGTTCGCTGGTGGCGAAGTTCGGCATCGACCAGCCGCTGAAGCTCGATTGCGGCATCGATCTCTCGCCGTTCCAGATCGCCTATCAGACCTATGGCCAGCTCAATGCCGATCGCTCCAACGCCATCCTGGTCTGCCATGCGCTGACCGGCGATCAGCACGTCGCCAACATCCATCCGGTGACCGGCAAGCCCGGCTGGTGGGAAACCATGGTCGGTCCCGGCCGCCCGCTCGATACCGACAGTTACTTCATCATCTGCTCGAACGTGATCGGCGGCTGCATGGGCTCGACCGGGCCGGCCTCGACCAATCCCGCCACCGGCAAATTGTGGGGGCTGGATTTTCCGATCATCACCATTCCCGACATGGTGCGCGCGCAGACCATGCTGATCGACCGGCTCGGCATCGAGACGCTGTTCTGCGTGGTCGGCGGCTCGATGGGCGGCATGCAGGCGCTGCAATGGACCGCGGCCTATCCCGAAGCGCGTGTTCTCGGCGCTGGCGGTGGCGTGCAGCACGCGGCATTCGGCGCAGAACATCGCGTTCCACGAGCTCGGCCGCCAGGCCGTGATGGCCGATCCCGACTGGCACCATGGCCGCTATTTCGAGCAGGGCACTCATCCGCATCGCGGCCTCGGCGTGGCGCGGATGGCCGCGCATATCACCTATCTGTCGGACGCGGCGCTGCATCGCAAATTCGGCCGCCGGATGCAGGACCGCGAGCTGCCGACCTTCTCGTTCGATGCGGATTTTCAGGTCGAGAGCTATCTGCGCCATCAGGGCTCGTCATTCGTCGAGCGCTTCGATGCCAACAGCTATCTCTATCTGACGCGGGCGATGGATTATTTCGACATCGCCGCCGATCATGACGGCGTGCTGGCGCAGGCGTTTCGCGGCATCCAGACCCGGTTCTGCGTGGTGTCGTTCACCAGCGACTGGCTGTTCCCGACCTCGGAATCGCGCGCGCTGGTGCACGCGCTCAACGCCTCCAGCGCGCGGGTGTCGTTCGCCGAGATCGAGACCGATCGCGGCCACGACGCCTTCCTGCTCGACGTTCCCGAATTCTTCGACATCTCGCGCGCGTTCCTGCAATCGGCCGGCAGCGCGCGCGGCCTGAGCAAGACGGGCGGCTGAGATGGCGCCGCAGCAACAGATCTTGCCGCTGAACGGCATCGCGCCGGAGCGCACCGGCAGTTATCGCGGCGACCATCTGCTGGTGGCGGAAATGGTCGAGCGCGGCTCGAAGGTGCTCGACGTCGGCTGCGGCGAGGGCGATCTGCTGCGGCTGCTGGAAACCCGCGGCATCGACGGGCGCGGCATCGAACTGTCGCGCGAGGGCGTCAACCGCTGCGTCGCCAAGGGGCTTGCGGTGGTGCAGGGCGACGCCGACACCGACCTCGTCAACTATCCCGACGACGCCTTCGATTACGTGATCCTGTCGCAGACGCTGCAGGCGACGCGGCAGCCGCGCGTGGTGCTGGAAAATCTGCTGCGGATCGGCCGCCGCGCCATCGTCTCGTTCCCGAATTTCGGGTTCTGGAAAATGCGGCTGCAGCTGTTGGTCGGCGGCCACATGCCGCGCACCGAAAATCTGCCGGCGACCTGGTACGACACGCCGAACATCCATTTCTGCACCATCAAGGATTTCGTGCAGCTCTGCGACGAGATCAACGTCAAGATGGAGCGCGCGGTCGCGCTCGATCTCTACGGCCGGCCGTTGCGGGTCAACCTGCCCTGGTGGTTCTGGAACATGTTCGGCGAGCAGGGCGTGTTTTTGCTCAGCCGGGCGGGGAA
>CAVTWC010000059.1:0-21025 GCA_963738105.1 uncultured Alphaproteobacteria bacterium
CCACAGGTATTTGCTGGAACGGCTTCGATCGAGACCGATTTATAGTGAAAATCGACTCAAGAATCTCAATGTTCGACCCGGTACAGGCGCCATCTCTCCGGCACGCCTTTCAGTCGGTGAACGCCGCGATCCTTGAAGCGAATTCCCGACTGCGACATCAGCTCCTTGACCGCGCTCGAAACCAGGACTTCGCCGGCACGCGCTTTCGCGGCGACGCGCGCGCCGATGTGAAACGCGAGACCGACCACCTCGGCTCCGCTCACTTTGTATTCGCCGGCATGCAGCCCCACCCTGATCTCCAGCCCCAGCGTACGCACGGCCTCGCGGATTGCGGTCGCGCAATGGACCCCGGCGGCCGGCGCCTTGAAGGTCGCGAGCAGTCCGTCCCCCGTCGTCACGACCTCCTTGCCGCGCAAGGTCCTCAGCTCTCTGCGGACAGCGGCGTAGTAGTAACTCATCACCTGCGTCCAGCGGGCATCGCCGAGCCGCGCGGCTTTTTCCGTGGAGCGGACGATATCGACAAACAGGATCGTAGCGAGCGCTCGTTCGAGTTCGGCGTCACGGCTGCTGGATCGCCGCCGGATTGCAATAGGTCCCACCAGCGGCTCATAGCGATGGTTGCGTCGCCGCGCGATCGCGGCTTTTGCATAGTCCTTGGCACGCTGCTCCGTGCCACAACGAATCGTTTTCACCCTTGGTGGCAGCGTCCAGTAAACCTTTCGTCCATCTCCGGCGCCAAGGACTTCCACGGCGCCCCACTTCAGGAAAACCGCCGAGCCAACCCGTCGAACACACCATGCCTTTGAGGTGTATCCGGAAACGTTCGACTGATGGACGCCGATGCGAAGGAACTTGGGCATGAATGTGCGGCCAATCGAAAGATCGTTTGGGCGTACCTGGCGTAAAAGGTAGTCGTACATTCCTGCCTTGGCAACAGGACTCCTGATCGCAGATTTGCACCAGAAACGGCGCCAACGAAACACAGCGCAAGACCGGCGTGACGTGACGACAAAGCTGCGCTACCTTCCCAACACAAGAAACTAAAAACCAAGGAAATGCCAGACGTGTACGACTACATCATCGTTGGAGGCGGCTCGGCCGGATCAGTGCTGGCCCACAGGCTCTCCGCCAAAAGTGCCAACAAGGTATTGCTCTGTGAGGCGGGACAGGACACTCCCCCCGGCAACGAACCTGCGGAAATTCTCGACAGCTATCCGGGCACGGCCTATTTCGATCCACGCTTCCACTGGACTGAACTCAAGGTCACGACGCAGATCGTCAGCCACAACAATCCTGACGAAGCGCGCCCGCCGCTGCGCAAATATGAACAGGCGCGCGTTCTCGGCGGCGGATCCTCGATCAACGGCCAGATGGCCAACCGCGGCGCGCCGACCGATTACAACGAATGGGAGGCGCGCGGCGCAGCCGGCTGGGGCTGGAACGACGTGCTGCCTTTCTTCAGGAAGCTCGAGCGCGACCTCGACTTCGATGGACCGCTCCATGGCAAGGACGGCCGCATCCCGGTGCGCCGCATTCCGCGCGAACACTGGACCAGGCATTCGCAGGCTTTCGCCGAGGCCTTCCAGCAAGCCGGCCACCGATTCGTGCCCGACCAGAACGGCGAGTTCGTCGACGGCTATTTCCCGGTGACGCACTCCAATCAAGCCGAGCAACGCGTCTCGGCCGCGATGGGCTATCTCGATCGCGACACCCGCAAGCGCCCAAACCTGACGATCTCCACCAACACCCAGATGGAGGAGTTGCTGTTCGAGGGCACGCGCTGCGTTGGCGTCAAGGCCAAGGTCAATGGCCGGGAGCAGGAATTCCGCGGCAACGAAATCATCCTTTCGAGCGGCGCGATCCATTCGCCGGCGCATCTGCTGCGCGCCGGCATCGGTCCCGTCGGCCACCTCCGGGACCTTGGCATTCCCGTTCTGATGGGGCTCCAGGGCGTCGGTCAGCGCCTGATGGATCATCCCTCGATCTCGCTGTCGTCATTCGTCCGTCGCGGCGCGCGTATGAACGAGCACACAAGACGCCATATGCAGCTTGGGATGCGCTACTCATCGGGACTGCCCGGCGTGCCGCAGGGCGACATGTTCGTCGTCGTCCTCAGTAAATCGGCCTGGCATGCGGTCGGCGCACAGATCGGATCGCTGCTGACGTTCGTCAACAAGACCTATTCCGAAACCGGCCAGATAAAGCTTTCCTCGCGCGACCCGCGCGCGGAGCCGATCGTCGAGTTCAACCTGTTGTCAGACCGGCGTGATCTCGACCGCCTGATGAGCGGCTTTCGCAAAATGGCGGCGTTGCAGATGAGCGCTTCGGTCCGCGCGGTGACCGACAAGCCATTCCCGGCCTCGTACACCGACCGCGTGCGCAAGATCGGTGTGGTCAACACCAAGAACAAGATTTTGACCTCGATCGCCGCTGCCTTGATGGATGGGCCGGCGGCGCTGCGCCACTACATGATCGACAACTTTGTCGTCGAAGGGTTCACCTTCGACGATGTGATGAACGACGACGAAGCCCTGGAAGCCTTCGTCCGCAAGGCCACGATCGGCGTCTGGCACGCCTCGTGCTCGTGTCGCATGGGCCGGGCCGACGATCCGATGTCGGTGGTTGATACGCAGGGCCGCGTCAAGGGGATGCAGGGGCTGCGCGTGGTCGACGCCTCGATCTTCCCGGTGGTGCCCTGCGCCAACACCAATCTGCCGGTGCTGATGACGGCCGAGAAGATCGCGGACGCAATGCAGTGAAATTGGTCGCCAGTTTGAATTACGGCCGATCGCCCCTTAGACGAGGCGATCGGCTAAATCATCCGCTCAGGCGCCGTAGCCGGGAGCCAGGTTGAAGGCGCCGTTCTTGAGCGAGTTGGCCTCGACCATCACCACTTCCTCGTCCGGGTAGCCATTGTGCTCATCGGGCGTAAAGGTGATGTCCCCGAACACACCCGGATAGCCCTTGAGCTTGTTGAGGTAGGCGACGATCTGCTCCGGCTCGGTGCCCGAACTCTTCATCGCCTCCCCGATCATCCGCGGCGTATCGTAGCCGACCGCGATCCACCACAGCAGCGTGTCGGAGACATCGACTTTGGCGCTCTTCAGACGGTCAATGAAAGCCAGCGTGCGATCCGGTAGCTTGCCGCCGGCAGCATAGCAAACCGGACGGAAATTATTGGGGTAAACCTTCGCCCAGTATTCGGGCTTCTCCAGCAAGTCCCTGGTCTGGCCCGAGCCAAGCGTGGTCTGGCCAACGATCGGTACGTCCCATCCCATTTGCCCGCGCGTGTTGATGATGCGGGACAGGAAGCCTGCATTCACGCTCCAGGGCATGATCGCTTCCGCGCCGGCCGATTGCATCCGCAACAGCTCGGCCTTGAGTTCCGGATTGGCAGCGTCGACATTGCCCTGATAGACCACGTCGGCGCCTTGCGTCTTGAGCATCGGCACATAGGCGTTGACCGATGCGGTGCCATAGCCGGTGGTATCGCTGATCACCGCCACCTTTTTGCGCTTGAGCACGTCCACCACATAGCGGTTCGCAGCACCGCCGATCTGCTGATTGGTGGGCGCATTGCGGAAGCACATCGGATATTTCTTCGGGTCGGTCAGCGAGTCGACCCAGCAGGGATGCACCTGCGGCGTGTTCACGCGCGCGAGCAGCGGCACCACCGCGAGCAACTCGCCGGAGTTGACGGGACCCACGACGGCACTCACCTTCTGGGCGCGCGACAGTTCCGCGGCTCCGTTCACCGCCTTGGTCGGATCGCTTTGAGTGTCGCGGACAATCAACTCGATCTGCCGCCCATCGATGCCGCCGGCCGCATTGATCTCCTGCACCGCCAACTGAACGCCGCGGTTGATCCCGATTCCGGTGGATGATGAGGGACCGGTGAGCGCTGGAAGATAGCCGACCAGAATCGGTTCTTTGGCGGCGATGGCGGGTTTAGCTAACGTGCTTGCAACAGCGGCGGCGGCGGACGCCAGCGCTTGACGACGAGTCAGCGACATCTGATTTACTCCCTAGGCGTTTTTTGATTCACTCCCGAAACTTGCCGAGGTTTGGTCCCCGGATTTTTTTGATTTCCGTGACCGACTATAGCCTTGGCTTGGTGGTCCGCATAGCGCCGCCCTCAAAACTCAAAGGAGAATGGCACCGCCGCCTGATCCGTCGTACGGGCCGGCTGGCGGGAACATGGGCGTTTTCCCGAAACAACTCCATGGAGTTGATCCTGCTTTACTTCTCGCAATTTGTGCGGTGCATGATGCGCCAGAAAACGTTCTAGGCGGAACGGGATCGCACGACAGATTTCGGTAGAGACGCCAGGAACAACACGGCGCAAACGCAAAGCAAGACGATATCCTTGAAGATGAACTCGCCAGTCAAATTCCAGGCCATCGGATCAGTCGACAAACTCCATTTGACGACACCCGGCGTCGTGAAGAAGAACGACCACGTGATGGCAAAGGTGACCATTCCCATCAGCGAACCGACCGCTGACAGGATCGGGCTGAACGCGCCCGCCACCAGAAGTGCGGCAATACCAAACTCGGCAACACCGAGAAAATAAGCTTCTCCCCTCAGGCCGAACACCGATAGCCACGAAATAAAGGGGCTGTTGCTGATGAACTGGACGATCCCCTGTGCCGACTGCAGCGTGAATTTCTGCATGCCGAACGACACGAAGATCACAACCATGACCCAGCGGAGAATACCCAGGATACCGTAAGATCCGGTTCCTTTTTCGGCGATGTTGAAAGATGTGTTCATGCGGATCACTTCCGTCCCTGATCAAGATTATTGGCGCCGCTTTTGAGTTCGATTCTTGACAGCCTTTCGTTACGCGCATGCCCGGTTCCCCGATTCACGATTATGTGCAGATGGCGAGCCGGAATATTTCGCGAAGCGGGCAATGCGCGGGCGGGCGCCGTGATGGCTCGCCGTGTCCGTCTGCGGCCCGCATTTGATGCGAGCATCGAGTCGGGGATGACCGACACGGCGGGTTGCAGGCTCTATCGTTTCCGAACCCGGCCGTGAATTTCAGGCATCCCCTACTTCGCAATTCTGCTGAACGGCGTGACCGCCGCAGGCGAGCTCGGGTGGCGCGCGATCAGGCGTCGTCTTCGGACGCATCCGGCAGTTCAGCGAGCCTCGGAATCAGCCGAACATTGATTTCGGCTTCCTTCAACATCACGCCTGCGATGGAAAAATCCTCGGCCCAGTTCGAATTCGGGCGATCAGGTGCATAGGCGACCAGTTCGGTGATACCAGATTGAATGATGGCCTTGGTGCATTCGACGCAGGGGAACCAGGGCACGTAGATCGAGCAGCCCTTCAGCGCGACGCCGACGCGCGCCGCGTTGAAGATCGCGTTCTGCTCGGCATGGCAACTCCAGATATATTTTGCGCCGGTCACGCGCGAGTGGCGCTCTTCCAGATCGTCCCGGACGCCGCGTGGCAAACCGTTGAATCCGGTTGCGCGGATCTCGTTGTCGGGCCCGACGATGACGGCGCCAACGCGTCGTCCCTTCTCGATGCTCCAGCCGGCCAGATGGTGGGCCAGGAGCATGAACCGCTCATCCCATTTGTGGTCGCGCAACAGGGTCTCCCATTGAGGTCAAATTCGTCGTCAATCACCCAGCGATGGCAACGGTAGGACGGCAAAGCACTCATCGTCAAACCCCCGAAAGACCAGGGCTGATCCGGCACGCTTGCACGGTGACCGCGGCCGCCTTATTCAGGGAGAAACGGCCGGCCAACGGGCATAAGTGGAGCAAAGACAACAATGCGTGACCAATTCTCCAACGCCCAGCACATCCGCAAGCCGGCCAAAGTCTCCCAGGGCGGCATCGTTGCCGCACAATCGCGCAAGGCGGCCGAAATCGGCGCGCAGGTGCTGGCGGCCGGCGGTGACTGCGTCGATGCGGTGATCGCGACCACCTTCGCGCTCGGGGTGCTGGAGCCCTGGATGAGCGGCCTCGGCGGCGGCGGGGCGATGGTGCTCTACCGTAGCAGCGACAACCGCTACGAAGTGATCGATTACGGCATGCGTACGCCTAACAGTCTCCGCGTCGAGGATTATCCGTTGACCGGTCAGGGCGCGGCCTCCGATCTGTTCCCGTGGCAGCGGGTGAAGGATGATCGCAATCTGCACGGCCCCGGTTCGATCGCGGTGCCCGGCGTGGTCGCCGGCATGGAAGAGGCGCATCGCCGTCACGCCAAGATGCCGTGGCAGGAATTGCTCGGCCCCAGCATCAAACTCGCCGGCGAAGGTCTCGCGGTCGATTGGTGGACCACGCTGATGATCGCGAGCTCGGCGGCCGATCTGCGGCGATACCCTGCAAGCGCTGCCGCCTACCTCCTCGACGGGCTGCCGCCGAACGCGCAATGGGGCATCAAGTTCCGCGTGAGCCTGCCGCAGGACACGCTCAAGGCCACGCTTTCGCATCTGGCTGCGCAAGGCCCGCTCGATTTCTACCAGGGCGATCTCGCGCGCAGCATCGCCGCCGATGTGCAGGCCGGCGGCGGCACGCTCGCGGTCGAGGACCTCGCGTCGTTCCGCGCTTTTCTGCGCGAGCCGCTGGCGATTCCCTATCGCGGCGGCCACGTCTACGCGACTCCCGAACTCACCGCCGGCCCGACGCTGGCGCATACGCTGCGCGTGCTGCAGCGGGATCTGCAGCCCACCGCAAACGAACCGGATGCAGTGGCCTACGCCGCTTATGCCGTAGCGTTGCAATCAGCCTATCGCGAGCGGTTGAGCGAGATGGGCGATGCGGATGGCCGCCGCGCGCTTGGCGCCGAACATCTGGCGCCGAGCTGCACCACGCATTTCTCCGTGGTGGATCGCGAGGGCAACATGGCCGCGGTAACGCAAACACTGCTGTCGACCTTCGGCTCCAAATTCGTCACGCCAAAAACTGGCGTGACCATGAACAATGGCGTCATGTGGTTCGATCCCACTCCCGGCGGACCGAATGCACTGGGACCCGGCAAGCGCTGCCTGACCAATTATACGCCGGTGCTGGCGCAGGCCGCCGATGGCCGGCGGCTCGCGGTCGGCGCTTCGGGCGGCCGGCGCATCCTGCCGGCGGTCACGCAGATCCTGTCGTTCGTGATGGACTACGGCATGGACCTCGATGCGGCGATCCATCAGCCGCGCATCGACGCCAGCGAAGGCGCGGTCGTGATCGGCGATGTGCGCCTGCCGGCGGCGACACGCGAAGCGTTGGGCGCGCGGTTCGACTACGAGGAGGCTCGCATCCAGACGCTGCCGATGAAATTTGCCTGCCCGAGCGTTGTGCTGCGTGACCGCGGCACCAACAGCGGCGCGACCGAAACATTCCAGCCCTGGGGCGATGCGGTGGCCGAAAGATAGCGGCGGCGTTGGCGCAGCCACTTAAATCTGCCCAACCGTTCTACATTTGACGGCCGAACAGATAATCCGTGATGGCCTCACCGAGAAACTCGGATCCCCTGTTGGATAAATGCACCTGGTCCCAGACTATAACGTCCTCCGCTGCCGGACCCACCCGCGTCTTGCAACCATCCGAATTACAAAACGGTTGCCATCCGGATAGGAATTCGACACCCGCGTCCTTGCTGAATTGCGCCATGATGTCGTCGACCGCGGGCCCCGAAACTCCGGTGCCAATCCGATCGGGCAACCGATGCTCAAATCGATACCAATTCACCAAACTGAATGGCAGCGATCTCTTCCAGACCGGCACCGGACCGAGGATGACGATCCTTGGAATGCCTGCGCCTTTCAGGACAGATATGGTTTTCCGAAGCCCCTGGAGATCGGTCTTCTCGTTCCACATCGCATGCAAAAACACGATCTCGGGCCTGGTGTCGGCTATAATCGCCATGGCTTCATCATTCAATTTCGCGCATTGAGGATGACCGCCGGCTCCGACAATGGGGGAACAGGCCGCGGAGGTAAATTGGGCGATGCGAAACGAATGATGGTGTTGGGCCGCCTTCAGGCCAGGGTAAAGCGCGGCGGCCGTCGAGTCTCCCCAGACGAACAAGACCGGGCCGCTGCCGTCCTCGATGCATCGTTTTCGCCACTCGGGAGAAACTTCTCGCGCCTCGAGGAAGCAGTCGGAACGGAAACCCGAATTGCCCTTTGCCGGCAGGTTTGCGATATCGGTAACATCAGCGGGAAATCGAAAATCGAAGCCGGCATTAAGTACGGTAAGCAGCCCGACCACGCCGACCGAGATCATCGCCGAAATGAGACCAGGCCCGGTCGCACGACGCTGCCTTATTGGCCTCTCGATGAAATAGTACGTCCCGCACGCAAGGGCGAATGCGAGACAAACTGCGAGCACCTTTTCGAGCACGTTCGGAACGCCGCCCCTCACAATTCCGAGATAGCACAGCAGCGGCCAATGCCAGAGATAAAGCGGATAGCTGACGCGCCCGATAAAGACCATTGCGGGATGCGACAGGAGGCGGCGGTTTGTCGTCGATCCAGGTGCGTCGAGCAGCAGCACCGCAGCGGCCACGGGCACCAGCGCAGCCCAACCCGGATATTTGCTGGTGTCTTCCATTAAGCCACCCGCCAGCGCGATCAACAACAGGCCCGTCGCCCCCTTTATTTCGTCCGGGACACCGCCAAAATACGAAACGCCTGTCAAAGCTGCCCGCGCCAGCAGCGCGCCGGCAAGCAACTCCCATGCCCGGGTTACGGGAGAATAGAACGCGATCGCCTCGTGATCACGGATCAGAAAAAGGTTGGCTGCCATTGATCCCAAGGCGATTGCAATGACGACCGCATTCCAGCGCCTGCCGTTCAGGAAGATCAGTAATATTGGCCAGAAGACATAGAACTGCTCTTCAATCCCCAGCGACCACAGATGAAGCAGAGGGTTGCTCGAAGCCTCAGGAGCAAAATAGCCCTCGCCGTTCAATTGCACAAAATTCGAAAAGAATCCGGCACCACCCACCATATTTTCGCCCAGCAGCTTGAAGTCACGGGGCAAAAGAATGATCCAGCCAGCAACGTATGTCGCGACCAGGACGGCGATCAAAGCCGGAAAGATCCGCCGAATACGGCGTCGGTAAAAATCGAGGATGGAGAAGGAATTTTTCGCGAGTCGACCAAGAATGATCTGCGTGATCAGGAATCCGGAGATGACGAAGAATATATCCACGCCAACGAACCCGCCAGGAACAAGCCAGGGAAACGCGTGGTAGCACACGACCGCGATGATCGAGACCGCCCTCAGTCCATCGATATCGGAGCGGTAACTCGATGAAGCTACCCCATCAACGTCGGCTGTATAACGGTTTTGGGTCATCCTTGGGTAATACCGTCAAACAGGCATCGCAGCAAAGAGGCTGGATAGCATTCCCCGGCGTGTTGGGTCGGAGCCGACGGGGACAGCGCAACCCTTCCTCCAGAGGACAAACGCTGCAGCTTCCGCCCCGCCACCTGCTGCAAAGTGCATCGCAGCGGCTATCGTCTTCGCCCGACACTCGACAAAGCCGGGTGAACGCGGCAGGTTGCGCCCCGCCAAAATCAAAAGCCAAAAATTCAACTGGGAGGACTACCAATGAAAAAATCAATTGGGATATCGATCGTCGCCATCGCCGCATGTGCCATGTTCGCGATACTGCTTCCTTTGTCGGGGCAGCGGGCCGCCGCTCAATCCAACGGTCTCTATATCAATGCGGTCGATCTCGATATCGTGCCGGCGGAGCGCGACAACTACCTTGCCGCGATCAAGGAGAACAGCCTGGCCGCGATTCAGGAGCCCGGCTGCCGGCAGTTCGATATCATGGTTCTCGCCGACGATCCGAACCACCTGTTTCTGTATGAAGTCTATGACAACGAGGCGGCCTTCAAAACTCATCGGGCCTCCGAGCACTTCAAGAAATATGCAACGCTGACCGCCAGCATGGTCGCCAAGCGCGTGACCCGGCCGATGGCCGCGATCGGCACCAACACCAAACCGCATTGATGCGAGCATGGGCGCCGTCGAGCCTGCGGGCTTGACGGCACGCCTCTCCCGACCTGCCGTCTTCGCATAAAGTCGGCTACCCCGGCGCTGGACGCGGATGCTAAATTCCGGACATCAAGGCTCGCCCGACGGGACAACAAGAAGCCACACCAGATCAGGGAGTGGAATGCGATGCTTGCTTTGGTCGAAGGACATCCGAACGTTGACGTGATGATCTTCTACGTCGTCGGATCCGCGATATTTGCCTGGATGCTCTACCGCTATCATCGCAAGCAGGTTTAGTAGATTTCGGCCGGCGAATGACACGAGGGTGAAGCCGCAACCGCGGACCCGCCGTCATGCTCGACGCTCTGAACCAAAACGGCGGCAACCGCGACCTACGCCGCAGGGATCGCATTTCGCCCCGTTCGAGAGCCGTCAATCCATGTCCGTTGCCCATCGCCTCACCGCGCTTGCCGTCGCCTTGTCCGTACTGACGCCTGTGGCTACCTATGCAATGGACGACTTCATCGTTGCCAGCAGCAGCACGCCCACCGCGATCAAACTGTGCGGCGACGCCGACGACCATCCGATCAAGCCCGCCGCCTGCAAGCAAGCCGGTTATGACACGCTCGTCGCCGGGATCGACAAGGCGTTCGACGCGGCACTGGCGAAGACGCCTGCCACGATCAGGCCGCTGCTCAAGCGCGACCAGGCGTGGTTCGACGAGATCATTCTCAGCGCCGCCGAATCAGTGCCGCAATCCGACAATGCTGACGAGCGGGCCGGCTTTACCGAGACGCTGCGCCAGCGCACGACCACGCTGGAAGCCATCGGCAATGGATTCGGGCGGCCCGGCTATGCCGGCGGTTGGGTGAACGCCTTCGGCGCCCTGGTCATGACGCCAGCTGAGGGCGGCGCCTATCGTGTCGCGATCGAAACCCGCGCCGTGTATGGCAGCGGCAACGACCACGTCAGGCAATGCAAGGTGAATGCGCTGGTGAAACCGGCCTCCGAAGGCTGGCTCACCGGCATGATTCTCCCCGATGAAACCAAACCCGCACCGGCCAAATCTCCGTCGATCAAGATCCGTCGCCAGGGCGAAACACTTCGCGTCGTGGTCAGCGGGCAGGATTGGTCGGAAAGCAATCGCCCTGACTGCGAATATATGTGGCAGCTCACCGCGAGCTATTTCGCCAGCGGCAAGCCCGACAATGTAACCGACAAGGCCGATACGACTTTCGTCGTGCCCACCTTCGACTGCGCCCGCCCGGAAACCGCGAGCGATGAAGAGATTTGCGCCGATCCGGATCTGGCCGACAACGACCAGCGGCTGAACCGGGCGTGGAAGGCGCTGTTGCCGCGGCTCGATGAGACGACCCGGCGCGCCCTTAACGAGGATCAGCGCGGCTGGGTGCATGCGCAAGCCTATCAATATCCGGAATTCCTGCATCCGGCGTGGGAGAAGCTGACCTCCTTCATGCATTTTACCGCGGATGCGCGTGACAGGCTCGACCAGTTGCAGCGCGAACGGATCGCCCTGATCGAGGGCTTTGATGAAAAGCGCAACGGGATCGCCGGCGTCTGGCTGGCCCACAACGCGATCATCAAGGTAACGGTCGACAACGACGGCAGCGTCAGCGCCAAGGGATGGAAATGGGACCAGGGCGACTGGAAAGCCGGCTGCGACTACGACATCCAGGGCCAACTGGTCGGCGGCGTTTTCCGCTCGGACGAAAAAAGCAAGAACCCCGATACGCTCGAACGCGATCGCGCCACCCTGATCGTCAATCGGCAAGATGACATCTTTGCGAAAAAACGTGCGCCAGGTGACGAAGAGGGCAAATGCAAGCGAACGCCATCGTCCTCATCGACGGCGCGGCTATTCCCTGCCCACCCCTCGCCGGACATTAAGGATTTCGGTGCCTCGATCCGCTGATCGAACCATCGAACCTATCGCCAGCCCCGCGAGACCAATACCATGTAGCGGGATTTAGCTCCGCTGCCGGGAGGCGTGTCATGACTGGTCGGATCGGCAACGTGTCGCGATTGATTTTCGCGGCATTTTTGCTATGTGCCGGCTTGCCCTCCGCCGCGCATGCCGAAAAGCGGGTCGCACTGGTGATCGGCAATTCGGCCTACCAGTCGGTGCCGAGGCTGCCGAACCCCGACGCCGACGCTAGGCTGATGTCCGATACGCTGCTCTCGCTCGGCTTCTTCGTGGTCGGCGGCAGCGCCCAGGTCGATCTCGACAAGACCCGCTTCGATGCCGCCCTGCAGGACTTCAAAACCCAGCTGATCGGCGCCGACGTCGCGCTATTTTACTATGCCGGCCATGGCGTGGAGACGCACGGATTGAATTATCTGGTGCCGGTCGACGCCCATCCGCAGGACGAAGCGGATGTCTTTTCCGAGATGGTCTCGACCTCTGATATTCTCGACCAACTCGAGAAATCCGGCACGCGGATCAATCTCGTGCTGCTCGATGCCTGCCGCGATAACCCGTTCAGGGATCACGGCGTACGTTCGAACACCGGGGGCCTCGCGCAGATGCCGGCGCCGATCGGAACCCTGATTTCGTTTGCGACGCAGCCGCGCAGCGTTTCGCTCGATGGCGATGGCGGCCACAGCCCTTACACCCGCGCACTGGTCGAGGCGATGCAGAAGCCCGGTTACGGCCTGTTCAAGACGTTCAATGCCGTTGGCCTTGCGGTGGAAAAGGCGACCGGCGGCCAGCAACTGCCGTGGGTGTCGTCGTCGCCGATCTCGGGCAATTTCTATTTCGCCGGCAAACCGCAGCCCGCAGCGGCAATTGCGAGCACGACGCCGGCATCCGTGACGCCGGAACCGCCGGCTGCCACGCCCACCTGGGAAATGCGATTCTCGCCACCAGACGATCCGTTGCGCCAGGGCATCATCGTGGACTGCGACCGGCTGGCAGCAATGCCTTACGATACAGGCCATCCGCCGAGCCTTGCCGGACTCGAAGTCGACAAGATCAACGTCGCAGCGGCCGCCCCCGCCTGCAAAGACGCAATGCAGCGTTATCCCGACGTGATGAGATTCGTACTTGAGGCGGGTCGGGTGGCGACCGCACGGAAAGATTACGCTGAGGCGCGACGTCTCTACGAGCAGGCCGCGGCGGCCGGCTACGCCATGGCGTACAACAACATCGGCGCGCTCTATGAGGGCGGCAACGGCACGCCCGTGAACTGTGTCGAAGCGGCGCGCTGGTACCAGAAGGCGGTAGACGCCGGCGAGCCGATCGGCATGGTCGATCTGGGCTGGCAGTACGCAACCGGGCACGGGGTGAAGAAGGATTACGCTGTGGCGCGCAGGCTGTATGAGAGCGCCGTCAAAGCCGGGGTGTCTTCGGGGATGAATAATCTCGCGATGATGTATATGTATGGCCAAGGCGTTCCGCGCGATTACGACGAAGCGCGCCGGCTGTACGAGCAGGGCGCAGCGCTTGGCAATGATGCCGCCATCAACGGACTCGGGGTGCTCTACGATCAGGGGCACGGTGTTGCCCACGATCCCCGGAAGGCGCGGCAATTGTTCGAGAAGGCGGCGGCGCTAGGCAATCCCGAAGCGAAGGAAAACCTGCGGGTAATGCGAAGGCGCTAAGTTAGAGCCGATTCCGTCACTGAACCGGGATCAGGTCATCGGTTTGCAGAGATACCCCGCGGGTATACCTCTTGTATGCTCGCAGGGAGAGCGAAAACCTTCTGGGCTCACTTTTCGGGAGCGATCTCATGCGCGCCTTTATCCTGCTCGCGGCCCTGCTGATCGGCGCCGCCGCCCCTGCCCACGCCGCGAATGACGTGGCTACCGCCCAGGCCATCATCAACTCACAGGTCGAAGCATTCGGCCGCGACGATGCGGCGAAGGCCTATTCTTATGCGGCGCCGGCAATCCAGAGCCTGTTCCCGCAGCCGGATATTTTCCTGTCGATGGTGCAGCGAAGCTACGCGCCGGTGTATCGCCACAAGAGTTTCGAATTCGGCGAGGCGCGTGCCGCGGATGGCAAGGTCGCGCAGCGTGTGCATATCCTCGATGCCAACGGGGAAGCCTGGGAAGCGCTGTACACGCTGGAGCAACAGCCCGACGGCAGCCTGAAAATCGTCGGCTGCGTCCTGAACAAGGCCGGTCAGGCAGTTTAAACTGGGCTACCCGCCAGCGTCAGCCGCGAGCGCGCCCGGATCAGCAGCCCGACCACGATGGTGATATTGAGCGCGTTCCAGCCGAGGCCGTTGAGGAACGCTGCGGCGTACGAACCGGTGGCATCGAAGATCACGCCCGACACCCATCCGCCGAACGACATGCCGAACACGGTGGCAAAGATCACGATGCCGACCCGGGTCGCGGCCACCTGTGCCGGCATCGATTCGCGGATGATGATCGCATAGCTCGGCACGATACCGCCCTGGAACAGGCCGAACATCGCGGAGATGATGTAAAGTGAGGTCAGGCTGTCGAAGAACAGGTAGAACAACAGCGCAAAGCCCTGCGCCACGGAGCCGATCAGCAGGGTGCGGATGCCGCCGATCCGGTCGGCGAGAAATCCCGAACCGATCCGGCTGATGATCCCGAATCCCAGCATCAGCGACAGCATTTCGGCGCCGCGCGCCACGCCGTAACCGAGATCGCCGCAATAGGCGACGATGTGAACCTGTGGCATCGACATCGCCACGCAGCAGGCGATGCCGGCGAGCGACAGGATCGCCGTCAGCGCATTGGTGGAAAGCCGCAGGTCGACGCGCGGCTGCGCGGCATTGGCATGATTGCGTTGTACCCCTGCCCCGATCAGTACGCGTAACACCGTCAAGGCCAGCGCCATCGCAACCGCAGTGAAAATGCCGACCGCAATGTGGGTGGTGCGCCAGCCAGCCGATTGCATGCCCCAGTTCAGGATCGACGGCCAGATCGTGCCGCCGATGTAATTACCGCTCGCAGCGATGGTAACGGCAAGGCCGCGGTAGCGATTGAACCAGTGCGAGGCCTCCGCCATCAGCGGGCCGAAGGTCGCGGACGAACCGAGACCGATGGCGAAATGCACGGCAATGAACTGCCAGATCGACGACGACAGGCCCGCGCCGACGTAACCGAGCCCGAGGATGCCGATCCCGAGCCCGATCGCGATGACAATGCCGTAGCGGTCGGTGATCTTTCCGGTCAGGACGCCGCCGGAACCGAAGCCGAGCATGACCAGGGTAAAGGCCAGCGACGCGGTACCGCGGGTCGCGGCAAAGTCCGCCTGGACTACCGGCAACGCGACCACCACCGACCACATTCCGACGCTGCCAAGTGCGCCGATGACCACGGCCACCACCAACCGCGTCCAGGCCTGGCGCGAGTCGGGGATCAACGCATTCGAATCGGAGGATAATTGAGAAGAAATTTCCACGGCGCAGGCAATTTCGTTGGCCAATGCCCCCAGGTCAAGCGCTATGGCGCGATATTGGGCATGCAGAAAGGGGCGCGGCAGGACTACCTGCGTCGGCATCCCATCCATCGAGTCATTCCGGGGCGATGCGCAGCATCGAACCTCAGATGTGCAATTGCACATCGGGGAATCTCGAGATTCCGGGTTCGCCGCTTAAGCGGCGCCCCGGAATGACGGTGTATGCGGCGATAGCCAACCCTCCGTTAACCCTTTCCTAACCATAAACTGGGCAAAAATTGCCCAGTGAAGTCGAGTGTCGTCAGCCGCGTAAAACGGGGGATCCCGTGGACGCCAGTGCGGTGCCTCACTTTCGAAACGGCGGTCCTTCGGCCGCCGCGCAGACGTTCGGCGGCGGCGGCCGCCAGACGCGGGGAGAGGCTGCCACCATGGTTGATGTCACGGCGGGTTCGGGCTCAGGGGCAACAGGTGGCGGATTTCCCGGCCTCGGTGAAATCGGCAGGATTTTAAAGCGCGGCGATCTCGCGCTGGCGTTCGGCATCCTCACCATCCTGGTGGTGCTGATCATGCCGCTGCCCTCGGTCGTGCTCGACCTCTTCCTGGCGATCTCGATCACGCTATCGATTCTGATCCTGATGACCTCGCTGTTCATCCAGGCGCCGCTGGAATTCTCCTCGTTCCCGACCATCCTGCTGATTTCGACGATGCTGCGGTTGTCGCTCAACCTCGCCTCGACGCGGCTGATCCTGTCGCGCGGCCATGAGGGCACCGACGCGGCCGGCCACGTCATCCAGGCGTTCGGCAACTTCGTGATGGGCGGTAATTTCGTGATCGGAATTATCGTGTTCGCGATTCTGGTGATCGTGAACTTCGTCGTCATCACCAAGGGTTCGGGACGTATCGCCGAAGTCGCGGCGCGCTTCCACCTCGACGCCATGCCGGGCAAGCAGATGGCGATCGACGCCGATCTCGGCGCCGGCCTGATCGACGAGAAGGTCGCCAAGGAGCGCCGCAAGGCACTGGAAGACGAAAGCGGCTTCTTCGGCGCGATGGACGGTGCGTCGAAATTCGTTCGCGGCGACGCGGTCGCCGGCCTGCTGGTGGTGTTCATCAACATCATCGGCGGTATCATCATCGGCGTCGCCCAGCAGGGCCTCGGCTTTGCCGAAGCCGCCCAGACCTACACGCTGCTGACCGTCGGCGACGGCCTGGTCACCCAGATCCCCGCGCTGATCGTTTCGACTGCGGCGGGCCTGCTGGTTTCGAAGGCCGGCGTCAGCGGCGCCGCCGACAAGGCGCTGATGAAGCAGCTTTCCGGCTATCCGCAGGCGGCCGGTATGTCAGCCGGCGTCATGCTGGTGCTGGCGATGCTGCCGGGGATTCCGATGCTTCCCTTCCTGGCCCTGGGCAGCGGCGCGGCGTGGCTGGCCATTTCGGCCCGCAAGAACAACCGCGTCACCAAGGCGGCCGCGGCCAGCGCCGCATCAGCGCCGGCCGATGCCGCCGCCAAGGCGGCCGCCGCCGCGGAGGAGCCGATTGCGACCGCACTGAAGATCGACGATCTCAAGATCGAGCTCGGTTATGCGCTGCTACCGCTGGTCAACGGCCCCGATGGCACCGACCGGCTGACCGAGCAGATCAAGGCGCTGCGCCGTTCGCTCGCGGTCGAAATGGGCTTCGTGATGCCCTCGGTTCGCATCCTCGACAACGTGCAGCTGGAAGCCAACACCTACGTCATCAAGATCAAGGAAGTGGACGCCGGCACCGGACGGATCTGGCCGAACTCATTCATGGTCATGGACCCCGGCGGCAGCCAGGTCTCGGTACCCGGTATTCACACCACCGAGCCGACCTTCGGACTGCCCGCGACCTGGGTCGACGCCAGCCTGAAAGAGGAAGCGTCCCTGAAGGGCTATACCGTGGTCGACGCCGCCACCGTGCTCTCCACCCACCTCACCGAACTGCTCAAGAACAACATGTCGGACCTGTTGTCCTACGGCGAGGTGCAAAAGCTGCTGAAGGAACTGCCGAAGGAACAGGGCGAACTGGTCAAGGATATCGTGCCGAGCCTGGTCACCATTTCGGGCATTCAACGCGTGCTGCAATTGCTGCTGTCCGAACGCATCTCGATCCGCGACCTCTCGACCATTCTTGAGGGCGTCGCCGACGCGCTGGCGTTCTCGCGCACCCCGGCAACGATGGTCGAACATGTGCGCGCCCGCCTGGCGCGGCAAATCTGCGCGCAAAACACCTCCCACAACGGCTATCTGCCGCTGATCGCACTGTCCGCGAAATGGGAGCAAACCTTTGCCGAGTCGCTGATCGGCCAGGGCGAGGAACGCAGCCTCGCCATGCAGCCCTCAAAACTTTCGGAGTTCATGACCGTGGTGCGCGAAGCCTTCGAGCGCGCAGCGCGCGAGGGCGAAGCACCGGTGCTGGTGACGTCGGCGTCGATCCGACCGTTCGTGCGCTCGCTAGTGGAACGGTTCCGCTCGCAGACCACGGTGCTGTCGCAGGCTGAAATCCATCCGCGGGCACGGCTGAAGACGGTGGGAAGCGTGTAGCCGCCCGCAAACATTAAATGCAGATCGGAATTTGACGTCAGTGACGTTGATGTTGCGCGTTTCGCAACAAGTGCCGCGCAATATTGAGCTGGTGGATCTGGCTGGTGCCTTCGTAGATACGGAACGCCCGGACGTCGCGATAGAAACGCTCGATCCCGCGACCCTTGACATAGCCCTGGCCGCCGAAGATCTGCACCACGCGATACCCGTCCGCACATCTAGGTCGCGTAATATTTGCACATCGAGACGTCCATCGTGACGTCCTCGCCGCGATCACGCTTGCGCGCTGTTTCCAGGATCAGGGCGCGGGCGGCTTCGATTTCCACCTTGCAGCTCGTAGCGACCATTAAAGCACGGCGGGCTTTGAGTCGTCCTGGAGCCACGGTTGGCGCCCCCAACGCAACCGTAACGGGCACCTATGAGTCGGTGATCGATCCCAACACCAATACGGTCTATCATTTCGTATTCAAGAGTGGGTCATAGGATGCGCTTTCAAGTTGCAAATCTTGGGCACCGGATACCGAATAGCAGCCTGATCTACAGGCCTGAAGATTATTCGTTTGAGGTTACGCCGGTTCCGGAGGGTTATACGTCCGTTTTACTTGACGATCTGAATCTGGAACTCAACGCTGCTGGGAAGGTGATCTCGATCTGGGGACTATGTCCTCATACGAGATGGAAGGAATCGGTAGTGACGCCCCCTCAAGCCGAATTTGGAGAGATCACCTTTGTTCCTGACTCGCCTCTCGCTCGGAGCATATCCGTGCCGCTCAACAAAGAAAAATATCTGACGACTCTCTTTGATAAAACTTCTGGCTGGGTTCACATTGTAAGGGACGGTTCCGTTGCTTTGAATATCAAGATATTGGACGGCGTCATTTTTGGCCTGACCGAACAAGGAAATTTGTGCGGGTTGTGGCTTCAGCCACAAAAGTTGCCGAGTTTTTGATCAACTCCTAGCCGTAGCCCGCAGGGTTAGCGTAACGTAATCTGCCGCTCTGTCGTAAAAAGAACTGCTCGCTAACCGTGTCAGCTCGCTGCTCTTGTGTGAGCTATATGACGCGTTTGCTGGTTGCGCGCGCAAACTAATTTCTTTCGCAATTTCAGCGTGATTTGCCCTGTCCAGTCGTCGCGCGAAAAATATTCTTGTTTCCTTCCGACCCAAATCACCGGCTTATTCGTCGCCATCCCGTCCCAAACGAGGGGCGTTTCGCGATCGTCACGGACGTGGGGCGGGATGCGGTGGACACCGATGCGCTTTTGACGAACAGCGCCTGAGGTGGACGGCGAAGTCGTGTGGTCCCTGACGCCCCGATGCTGGCGTCAAGTTGGCGGAGTTATCTGTCTGCGACGGTGGCAAGAAAGCCGGTCACCGGGGAGAGCGCGCTATAAGCCGTAGAACCATTGCGCGGGGAAGGCCGGACTGCTTCCGCTGAACCTGTATGCTCGTGTGCGTTCTTGTTGCTAACCTTTGCACGCGAGACCGCGGGTGCAGCGCGCACCCGGTCTTCCCTGCCTCCCTCTTGGGATGGCCCTGCGCCCTCTCTTGAGGGTCGCACTGCGCCCTCTGCTTCAGAGAGCGAGACGTTGATGACAAAACTCGCGTGAAACGCGCGGCGAGATCGCGAAGCTGTGTTTGCTTCACCCAGCTTGTAGGGGAGAGCGTAGGTCGCCTGCGGCGGCCGTGTTCAGGGAATGCCGAAGCGAGGCTTCGGCTGTGGCCGAAGGCTTCGGGTAAGGGGCCTCTCCGCACGGCCGGCTTTGTTGAAACGCTCCCTCACCCGCTCGCAAGGGCTCGCGACCTCCGCGTGATGCGAAGCATCATCGCGTCCCCGCAAGCGGGGCGAGGTAAGAAAGCGCCGCTGTTTGACAATTGAATCAGGAATTGAGCCCGGGATCGCGTCTCCAGGATCGCGTCCTGGAACTCGGCGGCCCGGCACCATGCGCGGGGCAGACTTCACCGGGAACCCGGATCGCGCCGGTCCCGCCGCGAAGCAGCGCGGCGGAGTGCTTTTTGGCCACAGGCAAACGATTTGTCGTCCGGGAGTCATTTAGGCTTGTCCAACCCGATCGGCAACCAAATACTCAACTAATATATTGAAAGTATTAAGTTATTTTAGATAATTGGCGTTTCAAGGCCTAAGTCTGATCGCGGCAGTTCACGTCTTATCACTGCCTTGTGATCGCCTCTTATGGACCTAATAGCGAATCCCCACGTTTCCAGAACTGAGATGCTGAACCTGGCAACGGAACGACGACACCAATTTTGACAAGAGGCAGTTAGGCGGCAGGAGGCTTTTGATGAATCATTCGATCTATAGCGCCGACCGTTCGACTCACCTCAAGATTGTGGTCGTTGCGCTCGTTGCAGGTATCGCAGTGGCGGGTTTTGGCATCTCGGCCCGCAATACGGATGATAGCTACACCCAGACCGCTCGCGTCGTGAAGGCCGGCAAGGCCGTTGCGGTGACGAGTTCAGACACCTCGATGGTGCGATAAGGAATTTGTGAATTCACGCGGCTCTTTACCAGCCCCCCAAAGTCGCCACGTGAGTATATGGAAGACCCAACTACCCCCAAGTTGACTACCGAAAACGCCCGCTCCCCACGGGCGTTTTCTTTTTGTCGGGTTGCGGACCGAACAGTCGAGGTTAGCGCGGTTGCGAAGGCACCTGTGCAGGCGGCGGTACGGTTTCCAGTAGCTTGCCGGTAAAGACCGGGGTCGAATGGGGGTTGCCGTCGGGCGACCCTCCGGCCTGCTCGACCGTCACCGCATAGGTCGCGCTGTTGATGGTGTCGGCGTCAAACGACGCCAGCACCGGGCGCGCGGTGAAATCGCCGTCGCCGATTACGCCCAGCGACCGCGGCTTGGGCAGTCTGTCGGAGATCAGCCAAAGCTCGAAACTCTTGCCGGCCTCGGGCGGTGCGTCGACCTTGCGAATGGTGAAATTCCTGGTCGCGCCATCGACCGTGAGAATGAAGGCCGGCGCACCTCCCTGCTTCTGCAAGACCGCGACATATTGCGCGGAAGGCGGCGCAGTCGGCGTTGCGGGTGCCCTGACCTCAACGAACCGGGTGCGAGGTTTGGGGCGCAGGCCGTCGGGC
>CAVTWC010000060.1:0-16579 GCA_963738105.1 uncultured Alphaproteobacteria bacterium
AGCAGGTCCGGCTGATAGATTCCGATCGTAAATATCGCAAGCAGGGCGGCCGCGATCGCGCTCATCGCGGTCGCGACATTGCGCCAGCGCCGCGCTTTGGCGGACAGTTGATCACGTTGGCATTGTCGGCCATGAATTCAGACGGCAGGAACTCAGGCCGCGAGGAGTCAGGCTGCAAGGCTTCAGGTTGCAAAGCTTCGCGTTGCAAGGCTTCGGATTGCAAGGCTTCAGGTCTGAACGACTTCCGGCTGAACGATGTCGGGCGCCGGCACTGGCGGCGATTCCGGCAGCGCCAGCGTGGCCTGCGTGGATGAATGTCCGATCGCGGCCTTGATGTTCTCCCACACGATCGGCCGCGGCTCTACCGATCCAACCATCTGGTTCAGAGCGCCGAGCTTCTGCTCCCAGGCCTCGACCATCGACGTGAAGTCCTTGTCGACGGACATCATGGCCTCGACCTGCGCGCGCTCCTCGGCATCAAGCGTGCCGACAGCATATTCCGCGGCGAGCGCGATATGGTCTTCGCTGTAAGCCATCATCTGAGTCAGACTTCAAAGTCCGAGACACTCCCTGATATCCATCATGCTGCGGCGCAGCCACGTCTTCACCGTATTCACCGGCGTCTCGAACTTCGCCGCCAGCTGCTCCCGGCTCCAGCCGTTGTAATAGGCCAGCAGCACGAGCTTCTGACGATCCGGCTCAAGGCGCCCTACGCACTCCAGCAACCGCTTCAGTTCTTCACTCATCTCCCGACGCGCCAACGGATCGGGGCTGTCGGCCGCCACTTCCATCGCCGCCGGCTCTTCCTCGATCGAGACTTCGCCCCGCTTGCGCACGACGTCGATGGCACGGTTTCGGGCGATCGATGCCATCCATGTGATCGGAGACGACAGGCCGGGATTGAACTGCCCGGCGCTGTTCCAGATCTTGACGTAAGCCTCCTGGATCACTTCCTCCGCGAGATCCTGCCGCCGCAAGATACGCAGCACCACGCCGAATAGTTTCGCGCGCGTAGCGGCGTAAAGGCGCTCGAAAGCGGCCTCATCGCCCCTTCGCTACGGCAGCAATCAGCCAGACCAGCTCAGCCGGCGTCAGCATTCAGCGTCCTTTAGAACTCGCGATGCCCGCATCGCTTTGCCGGATAGTGGCAGCATTCCAGACCGTTCCTATCATACCTTGCGCCGAACGGATCCACCACGTTGCCGAGGTCACAGGCCTGTGGACATCAAAATAAAAAACCCGGACCTCGCGGCCCGGGTTCGCAGATGTTGCGAACTGGCTGACGATAAGGATAGGCCGTCAGGCGACGGCCCCGATGCGCGAGCGCATCAGCCCGATTGAATCGAGATCGGCCTGTTCGCGGGCGTTTTCCTCGGCGCGCTCACGCGCCTGGTCGCGCTCGTCCAGCAGCTCGACTTTCTTGAGTTCTTCGAAGGCCTCGCCCAGCAGGCTCTTGGCGTCTTCAAGCTGGATACGCAGCTCGTCGGCCGACCGGGTCAGATTTTCCCGGCGCTGGATCGCAGCCTTGGCGTAGGTCGGATAGGCGAAATGCGCGGGATCGTTGATCCCGGCGCGCTCCTGCTCGGTCTGGATTTCGCGCTCCAGGTCGACCGACATCCGCTGGAAATCGGCAATCATGCCCTCAATCTGGGCGACCCTTCGACGCTTTTCGTCGACCTGAAACTTCTTCAGGCGGATTAGCGTTTCACGTGACTTCATCGACTCATACTCCCCAGAAGTCCCAATCTGAACGCGGGACAAGACCGGCATCCCTCGGGGGGCCCCACCGGCGCATCTCTCTACTGCGACGCAGATGATGGCCTGACAAAGTTAGCGTTCCGTTTCCAAACTTCCGAGGATTTGCTCAAGTTTCCGGTAACCTTCGTTGAGGCCGCACACTTCGTCCTTGGCCTGGCGCAGGAACCCCTCGAGCGGCTCATGCAGCCGGATCGCCTCGTCGACCTCGGGGCTGGAACCCGCCCGGTAGGCGCCAAGCCGGATCAGTTCCTCCATATCGGCATAGGTCGCCATCACCTGGCGCGCCCGCTGGATGGTCGGCCAGAAGAGCGGATCGGCCGATTTCGGCATGGTGCGGGAGACGGATTTGAGGACGTTGATGGCGGGGTAACGGCCGCGCTCGGCGATCGATCGCTGCATCACGATGTGGCCGTCCAGGATGCCGCGGACCGCGTCCGCGATCGGCTCATTGTGGTCGTCGCCGTCCACCAGCACCGTGAAGATCGCGGTGATGCTGCCGGCACCGATCCCGGGGCCGGCGCGCTCCAGCAGCTTCGGCAATTCGGTGAACACCGTCGGCGTGTAGCCCTTGGCGGTCGGCGGCTCGCCCGCCGACAGGCCGATCTCGCGCTGCGCCATCGCAAAACGGGTGACCGAATCCATCAGGCACAGCACCGATTTGCCTTCATCGCGAAAGTATTCGGCGATCGCCAGGGTCAGATAGGCCGCCTGCCGCCGCATCAAGGCCGGCTCGTCCGAGGTCGCCACCACCACCACCGAGCGCGCCAGTCCGGCATCGCCGAGGTCGTCCTGCAGGAATTCCTGCACCTCGCGGCCGCGTTCGCCGACCAGGCCGATCACCGTGATATCCGCATCGACATTGCGCGCCAGCATCGACAGCAGCACCGACTTGCCGACGCCGGAGCCGGCGAAGATGCCCATGCGCTGGCCGCTACAACAGGTCAGAAACGTATTGAGCGAGCGCACCCCGAGATCGAGCGGGGCGCCGACGCGCTTGCGCGAATGGGCCGGCGGCGGCGCGTTGCGGAACGCCATCGGCGACGGCCCTTGCGGCAACGGCCCCTTGCCGTCGATCGGCTCGGCCATCGAATTGATGACGCGGCCAAGCCAGGAAGGCGCGGGCCGCACCTGGCTGGCGGCATTGGCGATCACCGCGCGGCAACCGCGCCGGACGCCATCGAGGCCGGCGAACGGCATCACCACCGCGTTGTCGCCGGTGAAGCCGATCACCTCGCACGGGATAAAGCGGTTGCCGCCGGTCTCGATCACGATGCGGGCGCCGACCGACATCGCGTGGATCGGGCCGGCGACCTCGACCATCAGGCCGCGCACCCCGACCACCCGGCCATAAATATTGACGCCGTCGATCTCATCGATCTGCTGGGCGAGTGCCTTCATTGCGAAACCCTTAAGTTTCCACGTCTTGAGGCCGGACCCTTAACCTCGTGTTTACCCGCATCGTTAATCATTGCGTCACTGTCTTTGGTGACTGAGAGCGCTCGACCGTCAGAACGAAGGTTGAGTCGCGGGAGTCGGTTAGGCCCGGCTCTTAATGTGGAACTTGAACGAGATCGGATACAAAAAGCTGCTTCGAAGCAATATCTTAGGGCGATTCGAAAAAAATTGCACGGTAAGAGCTTGCGCGACCGAATCAGATTTTGTTAACCATATGTCGTCAGGATCCGAATCAGTTGTTCAAAGGCGTTTTGAGTGCCGCAAGTGCGGCCGACCTGACGCCCGGGGCGGCGACGATAGGGGACTGGCATGCGCGTATTGCTGATAGAAGATGACAGCGCCGTCGCGCAGTCGATCGAGCTGATGCTCAAATCCGAGAGCTTTAACGTCTATACGACGGATCTCGGGGAAGAAGGCGTCGATCTCGGTAAACTTTACGATTACGACATTATCCTTCTCGACCTCAATCTGCCCGACATGTCCGGTTACGACGTGCTCAAGCAGCTTCGGGTATCGAAAATCAAGACACCCATCCTGATCCTCTCCGGCCTCGCCGGCATCGAGGACAAGGTCAAGGGTCTCGGCGTCGGCGCCGACGACTATATGACCAAGCCTTTCCATAAAGACGAACTGGTGGCCCGCATCCATGCGATCGTGCGCCGTTCCAAGGGCCACGCCCAGTCGGTGATCCAGACCGGCGATCTCGTGGTCAATCTCGACACCAAGACGGTCGAGGTCGGCGGCCAGCGCGTGCATCTGACGGGCAAGGAATACCAGATGCTGGAGCTGCTCTCGCTCCGCAAGGGCACCACGCTCACCAAGGAAATGTTCCTCAACCATCTCTATGGCGGCATGGACGAGCCCGAACTGAAGATCATCGACGTCTTCATCTGCAAGCTGCGCAAGAAGCTCGCCAACGCCTCCGAAGGCCGCAACTTCATCGAAACGGTCTGGGGCCGCGGTTACGTGCTGCGCGAGCCGCACGAGCAGGAAGAGCGCATTCCCGCCTGATCAGGGTTTTACGGCGAGCCGAAAACGCTCGCTCCTCCCGACTGAACCCCGCCGCAAACGGCGGGGTTTTTGTTTGAGGCGAGGTTTTTGACTGGGGATTGAACGGACGAGGTCTGTGCGCCGACAGACCGAATGTGCGACCGTGCTGCCCAAGGTCGGTGCCATAAGCGCATCGATCGAAATTTGGGGGGCGCGCCGTCAAATGATCCTTCAATCCCTGGCCGGGTTGCCGGCCTTCCTGGTCTATTTCTGCACCGGCGTCGTCGCCGTGATGGCCTATCTGTTCGTCTACACCCGCGTCACGCCGCACAATGAATTCCAGCTGATCCGCGACAATGATCCGGCCGCTGCGGTCGCGCTCGGCCTCAGCCTGGTCGGCTTCGTGCTGCCGGTCGTCAGCGCCATCGCCCACTCCGCCAATGTCTGGGACTGCCTGATCTGGAGCGCGATCGCGCTGATCGTGCAGATCGCGGTCTATTTCATCGTCAAGATCCCGGTGCCGAACCTGTCGGCGCGGATCGCGGCCGGCGAGATGGCGTCGGCGATCTGGCTCGGGCTGTCGTCGCTGGCGGCCGGCGCGCTCAATGCGGCCGCGATGATCACCTGATCATGGAACGCCGGCCAAACAAGGAATTTGGCAAACGCGGCCCGATCGCGCCGCAACCGGCCGTGCCGCCGAAGCGCTCCAGCCATGTCGCGCTGCTGCTGATGGGCACCGTCGCGATCGGCGGCGGCGCCTATGCGCTGATGCCGCGCGAGAACTGCCAGCCCTCCTCGCCGGGAATGGCGGCGCCGGCGGCCGCGCAATCCGGCACCAACTGCACCCAGCGCGGCTCGACATCATCAGGCGGCCATGGCGGCTCCGGCAGCAGCTGGTCGCGCACCAGTTTCTTCAGTAGCGATTCCTCCTCATCGAGCCACGCTTCGTCAGGCACCTCGTCGGATTCCGGTTCGAGCGGTGTGACCCGCGGCGGCTTCGGCTCGTTCGCACACGCCTTCTGCGGGACATTTTTCGATGGGCAGCTGACACACGGCAATGGCGCCGCACGATGCTGTGAAACAGCCGACTTTTTCTTGCCTGGTCACTTCGCACATGCCTGAATGAAGCTTGCCGATCACTCCCCGACAAACCGAGGCCACACCATGAAACGCTCGCGTCGCGTTGTCTTGACGATGATGGGGACAGCGGCCGTCGGCGCGGTCTCGATGGGGTTTGGACCGCGCACCGATTGTGGTCCCGGCTTGACGCAGTGCCTGGCCCGAACGGCCAGCCTTATTGCCGCCCGCCATCCGGCCGCGGCGGTGGCTTTGGCGCCACGCCGCACCGATTGCATGGCGGCGGTGGCGGTGGCCATGGCCAGGCCATGCGCATGGCGGCGGCTAGCGATCGTCGATGCGTCGCATCGTTTGCCCCGAGCGAGACGACTGGCGCGCCACTGCGGACGCCTGCGGATTCGATTTTCATACCATCGACGGCGAACGCTACTGGGACGAGCGCGCTTATTACGCGTTCACGCTGGAACAGATCGAGCAGCAGATCGAAACGCCGACCGCCGACATCGACGCGATGTGCCTCGAACTGGTCGGCCGTGCGATCGACGATGAAAAATATCTGCAGCGATTGAAAATACCGCAAGCGTTCTGGCCACTGATCTCGGAAAGCTGGCATCGCGACGATCTCAGCCTCTATGGCCGGCTCGATTTCAGTTTCGACGGAAGCGGCCCGGCCAAGCTGCTCGAATACAACGCGGATACGCCGACCTCGATCTTCGAAGCCGCGGTGTTTCAATGGACCTGGCTCGAGCAGGCGATCGAGCGGCAGATCATTCCCGCCCGCGCCGACCAGTTCAATTCGATCCATGAACGCCTGATCGATGGCCTGGAAGAAACTCGGCGCCGGCCGTCACCTGCATCTTGCGGGCATGACCGAAAATCCCGAGGACGCCGGCACGCTGGCCTATCTCGAAGACACCGCGCGGCAAGCCGGCCTGCCGACGACGCTGATCGACATCGAGGATATCGGGCTCAGCGACGCCTGGCCTGTTTGTCGATCTGGACAACCGGCCGATCGAGCTTTCGTTCAAGCTCTATCCATGGGAATGGATGTTTCACGATGCGTTTGGCGCCGAGCTCGCCAAGGCGCCGACGCGCTGGGTCGAGCCGCCGTGGAAGAGCATTCTTTCCAACAAGGGCCTGCTGCCGCTGCTGTGGGAGATGTTTCCCGGCCATCCCAATTTGCTGCCGGCTTTTTTCGAGGACGACCCGAACGCCGCGCAACTCGGCGCTTCCTTTGTGCGCAAGCCGCTGTATTCGCGCGAGGGTGCCAATGTCGCGCTGGTCAGTGCCGGCGTGACCCTGGTGGAGCAGGAAGGGCCATACGGCGCCGAGGGATTTATCCGTCAGGCGCTGGCGCCGTTGCCTGCTTTCTCCGGCCAGTATCCCGTGCTCGGAAGCTGGCTGGTCGACCACGCCCCCTGCGGCCTGTCGATCCGCGAGGACGAAAATCCGATCACCGGCAATACCTCGCGGTTCATGCCGCACGCGATTTTGTAAGATGCCGCGCAGGCGTACCTCGGTCCACGCTTCAAATTCAATTTTCAAACAGCGGCGCCTTCTTACTTCGCCCCGCGCGCGGGGAGAGGTCGGCGCGCATCGTTAGATGCGTGACGGGTGACGGGGCTCCTCCGCGAGTCCGGCTTTGTTGAAGCGCCCCCTCACCCGCTCGCAAGGGCTCGCGACCTCTCCCCGCAAGCGTCCAAGCTAGTCATTCCGGGACACGCATCTTGCGTGGGCCCGGAATGACGACTGAAACGATAAACACAGCTTCGCGATCTCGCCGCAGGTTTTTGCGCGAGTTTTGTCGTCATCGTTTCGCTCTCTGAAACAGAGGGCGCAGGGAAGACCGGGTGCGCGCTGCACCCGCGGTCTCGCGTGCAAATCGAAAACAAAAAACTGCACACGAGCATACAGGTTCAGCGGAAGCAGTCCGGCCTTCCCTGCGCAATGGTTTTACGGCTTACTTCGTGCTCTCCTTGGCGACCGGCTTTTTGTCACCATCATCTCCAAGAAGCTTGCTCCTCAAAAACTTGACGCCAGCATCGGGGCGTCAGGACCACACGACTTCGCCGTCCACCTCACGCGCTGTTCGTCAAAAAGCGCATCGGCGTCCACCGCATCCCAGCCCAACGTTCGTGACGATCGCAAACGCCCCCTCGTGAGGGATGGGACGGCACGAAATAGGCCGGTGATTTGCCCTCGAAGGGAAGCGGATTATTTTTTGAGCGAGGACTGGACAGGCATGGCACGTTGATTCCGTTCAACAAACTCCGATGTGCGCGCAACGGCAATTGTTCGCTGCGAGAGCCGAACATAGAGCGACCGGTTGCACAATCTTCCTGTAATCGATGGGACTGGTGGTTTTCGGCGTGACGTACTTGGTCGCGGCCGCAATCTCCGCAGTTGTAATGTCCTCGCGGTGGGGGAGCGGGCGTGCTCTTTCAAGGCGATCTCCGCCGGTAGGTTATCGCCGTTGGGTATTATCTTCGGATTGTTCGTGGTGTTCACCGCTGCCCAGGTATGGCAAGATAACGAACGGGCCAACAGGGAGGTCAGAGCAATGCGCGGCTCTAGCGACCTGATCGAGCTGAACGGCGACGATCTTCGCCGCAACCTGCTCAACGTGCGCAACGCGAACGCTGTCGAGCGACGTCCTCGTCGGTTCAAACTCAGCCCGGGTCTGACGTCGGTTACGTTAGCCGTCGTGGCCCCGATCTCGACCGGGCTAATAGTGCACAAGCAATTCAAGGGAGCGTATCAGCTCAAAGGAGCGTATCATGTATCACTGCGCCACCGCTTTAATCGCCGGCATTGTCGCCACGGTCCTTGTTAGCGGTATTGCCATGTCTATCCCCGCGGAGGCTGCGAAGCTGTCCAAGGCTGATAGGGCTGCCCTGGAAAAGGCGACTGCTGCATGCAAGGAGGAGGCGAAGGGCATGAAGCTCAGCTGGCACTGGTTGAAGCACCGGAAATACGTCAAAAATTGCATCATAAGGACGACTGTCCACGCCGATCCCGGCATAGACATCTCGCAACTCCGCAAGGCGGTGGATATGAAGGCTCTCCGGCCGCAGCGACCCGGAGAATGGGGATGTGACCCGATGTGTTGAACGCGTGGATTCAGGCCGTAGGATGGGTCGAGCCCTTGCGAAACCCATCACCTTGCCGCGAGGCCTACGATCTTCCGCCGAAATGGCCGCCGTCCGCCGAGACGTCGCCAGCCAATCCTCGGGATAGAAATCGCCCGAACGGCAAGGTAACTCAGCTCTCATTGCCTGCGCCAGAAAGATACTGGTCTACGCTAACACCGTCGTCCAGCGGGGAACGCCATGGACCGAAAGGGCCGCCGTATGGAGAAGGCGGGCCGGTTTCCCAAATCGACTTACATCTGGCCGAACCGCCGGGTCTGGTTCGAGGACGAGATCATCGCTTGGCAGAACGCGGTCGATGAATTCGATCCGAACCGTGGCCGGGGCAAAGGACGTCGTCGCCGTGTTTTGCCGCGTGCAAGCTAGTTCAACGAGCTAATGTCCGGTTTCTGCGGCCGTGCAGACATACCGTTCGGCCCGACAGATGCCCGCAGGTGACCCCGAAGCGGACTCAACGGCGTTGGTCAATGCGAGCTCGTTTGTCGGGCGAGCGGATACCACAATAGAGCGCGAAACGATGAGCGTAATCCCGACAGCCAGAGGCAATAGCCAATAGGTAAAGTGCGGAAGGTCTTTCCAAACGGGCAACTGCCTTCCGTTGTCCACGTAAAAGGCGATCAGAAGCAAAACGTAAGACATCCCCATGCCGCTGATGTGCAGCCTAGCCCAATTACGCCAGCGTCGCCGTCTGGCTTGGCGGCCGAAATACGCTGCCGCAAACGACAACGCGCCCAGAACGAACAAGTGATAATCCTCGGCCCAACGCACCGCAGCCAGACTGGTGGCAGTTAGACACACTCCAGCCAGACACCAAAAATAGACCGTGCCGTACCGGGGATGACGACCCGCGCGTTTCGGACTGAGCATTGCGATAGCGCCGGTGACCGTGCAGGCGAGCCCGAGCAGGACATGAATGCCCACCACTGCCAGAAACACAGGATCAGTGGAAGGTATCTCAATTCCCGCTACATTGGTGATTCCCTCGGTCATGCTGATGCTTGCCGCGCCGTCGCTCTAGATTGATCTGCCTCAAAACAAGCTAACCTCGCATCGGCCAATATTCTGCAAGGTGGCGGAGGTTGGCAATGCGGTGGAACTACTAGGGCAAGCCGGAAATAGTCAACGTGCGGCCCGGCCGCCTTGGTGAAAAGTGATTGGATCAATATCGCTCGGGCGGGATTTATCGGACGGTGGTTACGCTTCTCAGGAGGTTTTCAGATGAACGGTCGCATCTTGGGACTCACGGTATCTGTTCTAATTCTGACGTACGGCACTGTCGGTGCTTTTGCACAGGGCCAAATGACACCCCAACCAGATCGGCAACAAATGCAACCGCATCCCATGGGCCAGGAAGGCGCGGGCACGATGGGGCACGGAAGCATGATGGGCGGCGACATGATGAGACACATGATGGGGCACGGCATGATGGGTGGAGGCATGATGGGACCACCACCTTTTATGATGCGGATGATGTTCGCCCTGATGGACGCCGACGGCGATGGGACCATCTCATTGCAGGAGTTTCAGGCAGCTCACGAACGAATTTTCAAGGCAATGGACGCCAATAAAGACGGCAAGCTTACGCCGGAGGAAATGCAAGCGTTCATTCACGGGACCAAGTGATGGGTTGCGCGGCAGTCTGACCAACAAGCAGCTCGCAGCAACCATTAAAGCACGGCGGGCTTTAATGGTCTGAGCGCCGTTCGCGTCGCGCCCACATCACTCACGTGCCGGCGGAGGAGCCGTCCACAGCATCAAAAGCGGACACAAGCAGTTTAGCGTGAACCAGGAAGTGCTTGCCGATAATTGCCACCACCGATGACGCGGTATCCCGCCGCAGGCAATGCCTGCGGCGGGCCAATTGTCGTGGCTCGATCGTGTCGGTGGACGCGTTAGTGGTTGTGATCGTTATCGTGGCCGTGATCGTTGTCGTGGCCATTGTCGTGACCGTCGTTGTCGCCACCCGAGACGACCGATCCAGTGACCGCATCGAGAATGAGAGGACGCGTATTCGGCTTGCCGTTGAAGTCGAACATGTTAACGATCGAATTTGCCGTCCGGTCGACGGAGCCCGTACCCTTCGGCGGAGCAGTCGGGCCATCGATGAATCCGAGATTCCAATTGTCTTCGATGAAGCGAAGCACCGAAGCCTGATGGGTCAGGGTGTGATCAACGAAGTTCGATTTCGCATACGGCGAGATCACAAGCAGTGGCTGGCGCGGGCCGAGGCCGCAGCGTGCTTGTTCAGCGCCGGGCTGCGGCGTGCCGCAATTGCCGGGGCCAAACAGGAAGTCGAGGTTGGTCGCCGACGGGGTCAAGACCGGAGGCATGACGTGGTCGTACCAGCCATCGGAGTCATCCCACACGATGACGACCGCGGTTTCCTTCCAGAAAGGCGACTGCTGGATCGCGTTGATGGTCTGCACCATGAAGGCCTGCTCTACGAGCGGGTTGGAACTGTTGGGATGGCCGTATTGATAGACCGGCGCCTTGACGTAGCTCACCGACGGCAATGAGCCGGCCTTCAGCGACGTGAAGAAGTCCGAAATATCGTACATATGATTGGCCTGGTCGGTCTTGCCGATCATTTCCGTCGAGGTCGGCCGCAGATGGTGCGGGTTGCGGGTACTCGCAAACTTCATGAACGGCGTCACGCCGGTGCTGTAGTCCCTGGCGAGCGGGTGAATGTCCACGCCCGGGTTGTTCACGCTCGGGTTCTGCACCAGGTAGGTCTTGCCGTTGATGTCCATCTGGTGAGCTTGGTGCGCGGTGTTGCAAACCGCAGACTGCAGCACATTGCCGTTCGCGTCGAACGTCGCGGGCGTGCTCGGCAGGAAGCCACCCTGGAAATAGCCCCAGGTCACATTCTTCGCGTTCAGGAGGTCGCCGACATTCTTGCCGGTGAATTCAAACGTGCGGCCGGGGCCGCAATCGTCGAGATAGCCAGGCAGGTTGGCGTCGACCAGCGTGACCGAATTGTCCTTCGGATTGACGTAGAAGCCGGAGGTGTCGGGGTTCGCGGGATTGGCGGGATCGTGAATGATGATGCCGTGCGTGGTGCCCGCAATGAGATTGGCGTGGCCGGGCACGGTCGGCCCGTAAGTCGTGGAGAAGGAATTGTCGCTCATGGCGTAGTACTGAGCGTAGTTCCACATCGCGGTGACGGTGTTACCGTCGTAATAAGTCATGACGGTTGTGCCGTCCGGCTGGCAAGCCAAGCCCTTGCCGGCAGTGGTCTCGGGGAATTGATCGGCCTTGCCGCCGTTCAACGCCTTCTGCTCGGGCTCGTAGTCGTGACCCATGTCGCAGGTGACGGCGCCGGCCGGACCAGAGCGCGTGGGATTGGCCTGGGCTCCGAAGATATTGCGATTCGGATTGTTGGTCAGCAGGTTGGGATTCGCCGCCAGAGTGTTGGCCTGCGGGGTGCCCTTGCGCGCGACGAATTTCGGCGCAGGCACGCCGATCCAGCTCTGCTCGCCGGGAACGTTCGCGGCGTGCGGATAAGTTCCGAAGTAGTGATCGAACGTCTGGTTCTCAGGAATGATGACGACGATGTGCTTGATCGGCGTTTGCGTATCATCGTCATGCTTCTTGTCGTTCTTGGCGAGACCGGCGGACGAGCACAGCAACAACGATGCCGCAGATAACAGAAGAATTTTGCGAAGATGACGACGAGGTGTCGGCGATAACATTAGAAAAACCCCCAAATGAGAAGAGAGCGACTCTCGAAGAGAGCCCGCGAGGAAAGACGAGCCGGTGTTTAGATGGCACGTATTTCAGGGGTGCGACATTTTGGTGAATGCGCTCGAATGTTCACGCGTAAGCGCAAGATCGTGACGATGTTCGTCGTCATTCTTCAAATATCGAATTACGACCGTTTCTGGATTTACAGTTCTTCATCGCGCTTGCGGTTTCATTCGGAAGAGAATCCGCGACACAACGATGCTGCAACACGCTCTACGCGCGTCCTTGATGGCGAATGCAAGCGCAAGTTATGGGAGACAAAACCGTTGCGTTGAGCGAAAGCCAAAAAAAGCGCGTCCTCACATTTTTCCGATCTCACATGCGAGTCCGGAATGCGCGCAATCAGCCAGATCATGAATCGATGGTGGAGCGATTCTCTCCGCCGTTTTTGATGACGACTGTCGGTGAGAGGCCACTGTCTCGTTCAGCCAGTCACCCATGACTTGGCCAGCGACGCGATCAGTGACCTATCCAGTCACTTGCCGAGTTATCTGGCGAACGACTCAGTGCTTGATTCTTATGAGATCCGAGCTGCTCCCGCCGAGCTGCATAATAAGCGTCATGAACGTCCTTATTCAGCAGCGAAAATGGTTCGGCGCGGCGGACACCGGGCTGCACCTCGACACTTATAAAGTGATTGTAGTTTTGATATTCGTGCGCCGCGTCGTCGTATTTTCCCGCAGTTGCAGCGCTGCCGATCCGTTCCAGGATCGCAACAGCTTCTTTGAGAGCATTGCGTGCAGCGTCGCGCTCTTTCTCGCCGCCTGACACGCCGGGGGCGCCTTGCTCCGGAATGCGGTCCATCACATCACCCAGATCGCCACCAACGGCTGCGACCGTGAGAGTGATGATGCCATTGTCATGAGCCTGAATGGCGGGGCCGAGCGTGCTGGCGAAATCGAAAATATCCTGCAACAGGATCGCCATGGTGATGCGTTCATGAGGTTGCGTGGCATCGCCGATCGCCTTCAGATAGGCAACCATGTCGGTCCGATCCTGGGCCGAATAGCCGAGCGTGAATGAACGATCGAAGTAGTCGACGACCTGATCGAGCGTCTCGAAACGCACGTCGTGGAAATAAGGCGCGTTGAAATTGGCGTTCAGCAGCGTCGGCGTCTTGTAGAGCCCGCCCGAGCCGACATCGTGCCGCTTGTTGTCAACGAACGCGGCGGACGGAATGTGACAGCCCGCACAGCTCAGCTCGGCGTCATGCGGAAAAGGCTTTTTGAACAGCGCCTCCCCGCGCCGCTCTGCTTCGCTGGCGCCAGCCGCCAGTTTGCCGCCGATCGTGACGCGGGGGTTGGGCAGAAAATCGATATCCTCGATATAGGCGACCATCGCATCGAGCACCGCTGGCGCGGGATCGGGACCGGAGAATTCATCGACGATCACGGTGCGGACAAAATCGCGCAGCGATTCCTTTCGGCCGTCGTTGCCGTAAGGCGAGAGGAAACGCGCGCCGCGCAAGCTCGGCACCCGGACCGGATCCAGCACGGAATTTTCGGCTTTCTGATTGAACAGAGCGCTCGTCGTATCAAAGCCGCCATGCCGGATCGACAATCCCGGGATGAACAGCTTCGGATTATTGGCGCCGTTGAGGTGGCATGTGCCGCAACTGACGTCGCCCTTCAGCGCGGTGCCACCGAGAATGGCGGGCGTGTTGAACGCCATGTTTCCGAGCTTCACCAGATATGATTTCTGCCCCCCGATGGCCTCGGAATGAAACTGCTCGCGCGGCTGCTCGAGCGCATCGTCGTCGAGCTCGGTTCCGACGGGAAGCGACGTGTTCACGCCCTCGACCGGAAAGGCCAACGCGTGCTGAAGAACCAACACCGCTGCAAGGCCGGCCGCAGCCGACAGAAACACTCGAACAATCATCCGCTAGCCCTCAATTTTGTAGAACGACACGTTGAGGCCAACGAAAGCCTGATCTCGCCGACTGCTCGATGATTGACGGCGCGATGGGTGGTTTTCGGCAGGACCGCAATGTTCCCGACCGAAATCGGGCGGTGCATGCAGGTCGCCTCGGCGTCATCGAGCTGAGGTCGTTCTATCAATGTTACGATTGCTGTTTTGTGACGACCTGATGTCATTCGCGACCGGGTCGAGCCAGCAGCAAGTCCGGCCATATCCGCTATGCCTTCCGTCGCGAATCCCCTGATCGTTCCCGGTTAAGGAATGGCTTGCTGCGATCAAGAAGGCGGACGACGGGTTAGATTGATGCGCAGATCGTAGCACATGGAACCAGCGGATCGCCTTCACTCTAACGTGCGGCGGCTGCAACCACTCTCAGCGGCATGGCGGCAGTTGGACGCCCCGCGCGGCCGGCGCTCGGCACATACAGCCCGCGGCGGTCCTGGTAGGGCTTGAACGCATCGGTCAGGCCGACCACCGTTTCGGCAGCACCGAGCATCAGGTAGCCCTCCGGCTCGATCAGCCTGGCGAGGCGGCCGAACACGTTGGTCTTGGTTTCCTGATCGAAATAGATCAGCACGTTGCGGCAGAAGATCACGTCGAACACGCCGAGATGGGAAAAGTCCTGCAGCAGATTGAGCTGCCTGAACTGGACCATGGCGCGGATGTCGGAATTGAGCTGCCAGAGTTCGCCCACTTGCGTGAAATGCTTGACCAGCAACTGGATCGGCAATCCGCGCTGCACCTCGAACTGGCTGAACAGACCGGCTCGGGATTTCTCCAGAACCGCCTGCGACAGATCGGTAGCGACGATCTCGACCCGCCAGCCCGCCAGCGCGGGCCCAAATTCCTTCAGGCACATCGCGACCGAATACGGCTCCTGCCCGGTGGAGGAAGCCGCGCACCAGATCCGCAGCGAACGGCGGCCGGCGCGCGCCTGCAACAGCTCCGGCAGCACGGTTGCCTTCAGATGGTCGAACGGAACCTTGTCGCGGTAAAAGAACGTCTCGTTGGTAGTCATCGCCTCGACCACTTCGGCCGTCAGCGATTCGGCGCCGCCCTTTAATTTCTGCACCAGCTCAGGCAGACCGGGCAGACCGGCCTTGCGCGCCAGCGGCAGCAGCCGGCTCTCGACCAGATATTGCTTGTCCGCGGAGAGATCGAGACCGGAACGTTCCTTCAGCAGCTTGCGCAGATACTCATAGTCGAACGGCGTCACAAACGATCTCCCGAAAACAGCCGGACCAGTTTCGGCGCGATCTGGTTGAGCGGCAGAATGGCGGCGCAAATACCCGCATTGGCGGCGGCGCCCGGCATTCCCCACACCACACTGGTCGCTTCGTCCTGCGCAATCACGCTGCCGCCGGCCGCCACGATATCCTTGCCGCCGCGCATGCCGTCCGAGCCCATGCCCGTCAGCACGACCGCCATGACGCTGCCCTGCCAGACGTCGATCGCCGAGGTGAACAAGGGATCGACCGCGGGTTTGCAGAAATTGACCGGCGGACCGTCATCGAGGGCGATCGCGGCGTCGACGCCATGGCGCACGACGCGCATATGACGACCGCCGGGCGCAAGATAGATGGTGCCGGGCTTGACGATCTCGCCATCGATGGCTTCGTGAGCCGGCCGATGGCTGGCGCGCGCGAGATGTTCTGCCAGAATCGTCGTGAAGGTCGGCGGCATGTGCTGGGTGATCAGCACCGGGAAACGGTCGATCACGGCGCCGATTTCGGCGACCAACGTCATCAACGCCTGCGGACCGCCGGTTGACGAGCCGATCAGCAATGCGCGCGGGGCCAGCATGCTGAATGCACGGCGCAGCAGCTGCGGTTGCGCGACCGGGTTCGGCGTAGCACGCAAGGCCGATGACGGATCGCGCGACCGATCGAGGCTTCGATCCAGACTTGGCGCCAGCGGTGGACTTGATGTCGCCGGCGCGCTGCGGCGAACCTTGGCACCGAGCGAGCGGATCTTCTGGATCAGATCGTGGTGGAAGGTTTCGGCCGCCGTTGCTTCGCGGGTGCTCTCCGGCTTCGGAATGTAGTCCGACGCGCCCAGCGACAGCGCCTTGAAACTGATCTCGGCGTTGCGGCGGGTCAGGGTCGACGCCATGATGATGATGAGATTGCGCTTCTTCGCCAACAGCTGCGGCAGCGCCGAAATGCCGTCGAGTTCCGGCATTTCGATATCGAGTACCGCGACATCCGGATTGATGCGTTCGATCTGGTTGACAGCGTCGAGGCCGGTGCGCAGCGACGCCGCCACCACCATGTCCGGCTCGGCTGAAATCCAGCGCGAGATCAATCCCCTGATGACGACGGAATCATCGACCACCATCACCCGCAGCGGCTCTTGCCGGGTCGGGGCCGAGGTCGCAGAACTGGTCAACGCAATACTCATTACTCACCGGACACGGCTAAAAAAACGGCACTAGGGAAATAACAACGCCGAAGGCCGTTCCAGCCGCCGGAATAACGCAGGATCAGAGC
>CAVTWC010000061.1:0-96016 GCA_963738105.1 uncultured Alphaproteobacteria bacterium
AGCTCCCGTCCGATCAGCATGCGCCGGATTTCGCTGGTGCCGGCGCCGATTTCATACAGCTTGGCGTCGCGCAGCAACCGCCCGGTCGGATAATCGTTAATATATCCATTGCCGCCGAGCAGCTGGATGGCGTCGAGCGCGCACTGCGTCGCCTTCTCGGAAGCATAGAGAATGGCGCCGGCGGCGTCCTCGCGCGTGGTCTCGCCGCGATCGCAGGCCTTTGCCACGGCGTAGACATAGGCGCGCGACGCATTCATCGTGGTGTACATGTCGGCGATCTTGCCCTGCACCAATTGGAAGGTGCCGATCGGCTGGCCGAACTGCTTGCGCTCATGCACATAGGGCATCACCACGTCCATGCAGGCCTGCATGATGCCGAGCGGCCCCGCGGCGAGCACCGCGCGTTCATAGTCGAGACCCGACATCAGCACGTTGACACCGCGGCCGACCTCGCTGAGCACGTTCTCCTCCGGCACCTCGCAATTGTCGAACACCAGTTCGCAAGTGTCGGAGCCGCGCATGCCGAGCTTGTCGAGCTTTTGCGCGGTGGAAAATCCCTTCATGCCCTTTTCGATGATGAAGGCGGTGATGCCGCGCGGGCCGCCGGACGGATCGGTCTTGGCGTACACCACCAGGGTGTCGGCGACCGGGCCGTTGGTGATCCACATCTTGCCGCCGTTGATGACGTAACGGTCGCCCTTCTTCTCGGCGCGCGTCGCCATCGACACCACGTCGGAGCCGGCATTGGGTTCCGACATCGCCAGCGATCCGACATGCTCGCCCGAAATCAGCTTCGGCAGGTATTTGCGCTTCTGCGCCTCGTTGCCGTTGCGTCGGATCTGGTTGACACAAAGATTGGAATGAGCCCCGTAGGACAGCCCGACCGCCGCCGAGGCGCGCGATATTTCCTCCAGCGCGATGCAGTGTTCGAGATAGCCCAGCGCCGAGCCGCCATATTCCTCCTCGACGGTGATCCCGTGCAGACCGAGTGCGCCGATTTTGGGCCAGAGATCGCGGGGAAACTGATTGCTCTTGTCGATTTCGGCGGCGCGCGGCGCGATCTCGTTCTGCGAGAAATTCTGCACGGTCTCGCGGATCGCGTCGGCGGTTTCGCCGAGATCGAAATTGAACATCCGATGCGCGTTGGGGATCATGGTCGGCGGCCTCCGGCGACTGAATTTGTTTCGCACAGCCTTATGCGCTGCAAATAAGCTTGTCACGGGCCGAGCGGCCTGAGAAGGGCCTGAATCGGCTTCGGACAGGCCGGCCGGACCGCACAAAATGCGTCAAACTCACCCTTGCCCCAATGCACGCAACAGAGTGTAATTCGCGGCAAATCACCCTCCGGGACCAACCACGGCGGGGCACATCACCAGGAGACGCCCGATGCACGGAACGATTGATCTCGCCGCCGATTCCCAGCAACGGGCGGCCCGCGAGCGCGCGGCTTCGCTCCCGCTGGCGGAATTCGACGTCGCCAATCCCGAACTGTTCAAGACCGATACCTTCTGGCCGTATTTCGACCGGCTGCGCCGGGAAGAGCCGGTGCATTACTGCAAGGACAGCATTTTCGGGCCGTATTGGTCGGTGACCAAATATAACGACATCATGGACATCGAGACCAACCATTCAGTGTTCTCGTCGGCGGCCTCGCTCGGCGGCATCACTGTGCGCGACGCCGCACCGGATCTGCGCCGCGAGAGTTTCATCGCGATGGACCAGCCGCGGCACTCGGCGCAGCGCAAGACCGTGGCACCGATGTTCACGCCGACGCATCTCGACCAGCTCGCGATCAACATCCGCAAGCGCTCCGCCGAATGTCTGGACAATCTGCCGAAAGGCGAAGTGTTCGACTGGGTCGACCAGGTCTCGATCGAGCTGACCACGCAGATGCTGGCGGTGCTGTTCGACTTTCCGTGGGAAGACCGCCGCAAGCTGACCCGCTGGTCGGACGTCGCGACCACCCTTCCCGGCCCCGACGGCGTCGTCGCCACCGAGGAAGAGCGGCAGGCGGAACTGCTGGAGTGTGCGACCTATTTCGGCAAGCTCTGGAAGGAGCGCATCAACGCGCCGCCGAAGAGCGATTTGCTGTCGATGATGGCGCATAGCGACGCCACCCGCGACATGGATCCGAAAAATTTTCTCGGCAATCTGATCCTGCTGATCGTCGGCGGCAACGACACCACCCGCAACACGCTGTCGGGCAGTATCTATGCCCTGAGCAAAAATCCGGACCAGTACGCCAAGCTGCGCGCCAATCCGGACCTGATCGACAGTTTCGTGCCGGAGGTGATCCGCTGGCAAACCCCGCTGGCACATATGCGCCGTACCGCACTGTCCGACCTCGAGTTCCGTGGCAAGCAGATCAAAAAAGGCGACAAGGTGGTGATGTGGTACGTCTCGGGCAACCGTGACGAAGAGGTGATCGATCGTCCCTACGAGTTCATCATTGACCGCGCCCGGCCGCGCACCCATATCTCGTTCGGTTTTGGCATCCATCGTTGCGTCGGAATCCGTTTGGCCGAGCTACAGCTCAAGATAATCTGGGAAGAAATCCTCAAGCGGTTCGACAATATTGAGGTGGTCGGCGAGCCCAAGCGGGTGTATTCGAGCTTCGTCAAGGGTTACGAGACCCTCCCGGTGCGTATCGCCGGCTGACCAATGTGCGGGCGGCCAACCGCCGCTCCGCCGACAAAACCCAGCACCCGATCAGCGAACTCTTGGATCCATCGAGCATGAACTTCCAGACGACGGTGAAAACCGACAAGGCCGAGATTCAACGCCTCGCGCGCGAGGAAGCCTACACGACTCCCTTGAAGGATTTTCATCCGGGTGCACCGCGGCTGTTCCAGAACGACACGCTGTGGCCCTGGTTCGAACGGCTGCGCAAGGAAGAACCGGTGCATTACTGCACCAATTCGCCGATCGAGCCCTATTGGTCGGTGACCAAATACAACGACATCATGCATGTCGACACCAGCCATGGCCTGTTCTCCTCCGACGTCAGCCTCGGCGGCATCTCGATCCGAGACGTGCCGCCGGGCTACGACTGGCCGAGCTTCATCGCGATGGACCAGCCGCGGCACTCCGCGCAGCGCAAGACCGTGTCGCCGATGTTCACGCCTGATCATCTGGATCAACTGGCGATCCTGATCCGCGAGCGCGCCGGCAAAGTACTCGACGCGCTGCCGCGCAACGAGACCTTTGACTTTGTCGACCGTGTCTCGATCGAACTGACCACGCAGATGCTGGCGACGCTGTTCGATTTTCCGTGGGAAGAACGCCGCAAGCTGACCCGCTGGTCCGATGTTTCGACCGCACTGCCCAAAAGCATGATCGTCGCATCCGCCGAGCAACGCCGCGCCGAGATGGACGAATGCGCCGCCTATTTCACCCGGCTGTGGAACGAGCGCGTCAACGTCCCGCCGCGCAACGACCTGATTTCGATGATGGCGCACTCGGATGCGACCCGCCACATGACTCCTGACAATCTGATGGGCAACATCATCCTGTTGATCGTCGGCGGCAATGACACCACCCGCAACACCATGAGCGGTTCGGTGCTGGCGCTGAACGAAAATCCCGATCAGTACCAAAAGCTGCGGGCCAACCCTGATTTGATCGAGTCGATGGTGCCGGAAGTCATTCGCTGGCAGACGCCGCTGGCGCATATGCGGCGCACCGCTTTGGTCGACAGCGAAGTCGGCGGCAAGACCATCCGCAAGGGCGACCGGGTGGTGATGTGGTACGTCTCCGGCAATCGCGACGAGGAAGCGATCGAGAACCCCAACGACTTCATCATCGATCGCGCCCGGCCCCGCACCCATCTGTCGTTCGGTTTCGGCATCCACCGCTGCGTCGGCATGCGGCTCGCCGAGCTGCAGCTCAAGATCGTATGGCAGGAAATGCTCAAGAGGTTTGACAAGATCGAGGTGGTCGGCGAACCCAAGCGGGTATATTCCAGCTTCGTGAAGGGCTACGAGTCCCTGCCGGTTCGCATTACGTAGAATGGTACCTTGAACGCCCCCCTGAATTCGCCTGAACTCGCTACGGCTGTCACCGCGAAGGGTTTTACCCATGCGGCGGGCGTCCGCGTCGTCACCGTCCAGCCCGGCTATGCCGAGCTGTCGCTGCCGCGGAAACCGGAATTGCTGCAGTTTTTCGGCCATTTTCATGGAGGGGTGATTACCGCTCTGGCCGATCAGGCCGCCGGGATCGCCGTCACCTCGGGAATGCCCAAGGGGCGGATCGGCGTCACTGTCGAGATCAAGGTCAATTTCCTCAGTCCCGGGGATGGCCATGAACTCATTGCCCGTGCCAAAACCCTGAAAATGTCGGGCTCGATCGGTGTCGCCACCGTGGAAGTCTTCACCAGGGACGATACATCCGAACGCCTTTGCGCATTCTGCACCGCCACCATGCGTGCCCTCGATTTACCAGCCGAGTTCCAATGACCGCACCAGACCAGCAAGAAGACCACACCGATATCCGCGACGCCGTCGCCAAGCTGTGCGCCCAATTCCCCGGCGAATACTGGCGCAAGCTCGACCGCGAAATGGCCTATCCCAGCGCCTTCGTCGACGCGCTGACGCAGGCCGGCTATCTCTCGGTGCTGATCCCGGAAGAATATGACGGGGCGGGGCTGAAACTGTCCGCCGCAACCGCGATCCTCGAGGAAATCCACCGCGCCGGCTGCAACGCCGGCGCCTGCCACGCCCAGATGTACACCATGGGTACGCTGCTGCGGCACGGCAGCGACGCGCAGAAGGCCAAATGGCTGCCGAAGATCGCCAGCGGCGAACTGCGGCTGCAGGCGTTCGGCGTCACCGAGCCGACCAGCGGCACTGACACCTCGTCGCTGAAGACCTTTGCCCGGCGCGACGGCGACAACTACATCGTCAACGGCCAGAAGATCTGGACCAGCCGCGCCGAATATTCCGACCTGATGATCCTGTTGGCCCGCACCACGCCGAAGGATCAGGCGCACAAGCGCACCGACGGCCTGTCGGTATTCATCGTCGATATGCGCGAGGCAAAAAATAACGGGCTCGAGATCAGGCCGATCCGAACCATGATGAACCACTCCACCACGGAAGTGTTCTTCACCGACATGAAGGTGCCGGCGGAAAATCTGATCGGCGACGAAGGCAAAGGTTTTCGCTACATCCTCTCCGGCATGAATACCGAGCGGATCCTGATCTCGTCCGAGTCGATCGGCGACGCCAAATGGTTCATTGCCAAGGCGACCGCCTACGCCCGGGAGCGCGTCGTGTTCGGCCGTCCGATCGGGCAGAACCAGGGCGTTCAGTTTCCGATCGCCAAGGCCTATGCCGCGATGCGCGCCGCCGAGCTGATGGTGAAGGAAGCCACCCGCAAATATGAAGCCGGGCTCGATTGCGGCGCCGAGGCCAATATGGCCAAGATGCTGGCGGCCGATGCCGCCTGGGACGCGGCCAATGCCTGCGTGCAGACTTTTGGCGGCTTTGCTTTTGCCGAAGAATACGACGTCGAGCGCAAATTCCGCGAAACCCGGCTCTATCAGGTGGCGCCGATCTCGACCAATCTGATCCTGTCCTACGTGGCCGAGCACGTGCTGGGCATGCCCCGCTCTTACTAAGAGTTCGCTCCTGACGAGAACCAATATGCTGCCGCTTGAAGGAATAACTGTCGTCGCCGTCGAACAGGCGGTCGCCGCGCCGTTCTGCAGTTCGCGCCTGGCCGATGCCGGTGCCCATGTCATCAAGGTCGAACGGCCCGAGGGCGATTTTGCCCGCGGCTACGACGCCGCGGCCAAAGGACAGTCCAGCTATTTCGTCTGGCTGAACCGCGGCAAGGATTCGATGGTGATCGACCTTGCCACCAAGGAGGGTCGCGCCAGCCTCGAACAGCAGATCGCGGGCGCCGACGTGCTGCTGCAGAACCTCAAGCCCGGCTCGATGGACAAGCTCGGCTTCTCGCTGGAGCGGCTGACGAAGGATTACCCGGCGCTGATCTGCTGCACGATCTCAGGCTATGGCGATGACGGCCCCTATGCCGACCGCAAGGCCTACGACCTCCTGATTCAGGCCGAGAGCGGTCTCGCCTCGATCACCGGCGGTCCGGAAGGACCCTCACGGGTCGGCGTGTCGATCGTCGATGTCGCGACCGGCGCCACCGCGCATGCCTCGATCCTCGAAGCGCTGATCGCCCGCGGCCGTAGCGGCAAGGGCGCGGATATCCGGATTTCGATGTTCGACGTGATGGCCGACTGGCTCACCGTTCCCCTGCTCAACGCCGAGGCCGGCAATTCACCGAAGCGCATGGGACTCGCCCATCCCTCGATCGCACCCTACGGCGTGTTTCGCTCGAAAGACGGCAAGGACATCCTGATTTCGATCCAGAGCGAGCGCGAATGGAAGAAACTCTGCGCCGAAGTGCTCGGCCAGCCCGACCTGCCGAACGATCCCCAGATTCGCCAACATGGTCGAGCGCGTCCGCAATCGCGCCCTCACCGACAAGACCGTCGGCGACAGCTTTGCGATGCTGACGCGCGATGAATTGCTGAAGCGGCTATCGGACGCCGACATCGCGTTCGCCGAGGTCAACACCATGGCCGACCTTGCCGTGCATCCGCATCTGCGCCGCATCGAAGTCGGCACCCCGAAGGGACCGGTGAGCTATCCGGCGCCGGCGGCCATCGTCATCGGCCAGCCGCGTCATTACGGCGCCGTACCGGCGGTCGGCGAACGCCCCAGCACCGCAAAAGACCGGATCAAACCATCATGAGCGAACCCGTCGACCTCGATCATCTGCGACAGTGGATCGGCCGGACGAATGAGGTCTCCGACATCGTCACCGCGCAGCTCGTCAAGGGTTTGCGAGCGACGCTGTTTCAGGAGATCGGCGAGCCCAGGACGGGTGATGCCGCGCCCTTTACCACGCATTGGTGCCTTGGCCAGCCGGTCTATCCGATGTCGGAGCTTGGACCTGACGGCCATCCCACCCGTGGCGGCTTCCTGCCGCCGGTGCCGCTGCCGCGCCGGATGTGGGCCGGCGGCGAGATTGGAATTTCTCGACACGCTTCGGGTCGGCGACGTCGCAAAGCGAACCTCGCGCATTTCCGACGTCACCATGAAGACGGGCTCGACCGGCGTCTTGTGCTTCGTCTCCGTCGCGCATGAGGTAACGACGCCCCGCGGCGTCGCGATCCGCGAACGACAGGACATCGTCTATCGTGATGTCTCGACTACGCCGCAGGCCGCACCGGCAAAAGCGCCGCCTCCTCCGCCCGTCGCGCAGCATCGCGAGACTCATGTGTCGGATCCGGTGCTGCTGTTTCGCTATTCCGCGCTGACCTTCAACGGCCACCGCATCCATTACGACCGCGACTACGTCACCAAGGTCGAGGGCTATCCCGGCCTGATCTTCCACGGCCCGCTGCAGGCGACCTTCATCGTCGAACTGGCGGCAAAGCTGCACGGCGGCCAGCCGCCGAAAAAGCTCAGCTATCGTGGGCTACAGCCGCTGTTCGAAGGCAGCGAGTTCAGCATCAATGCCAACACGTCAGACCATGGCATGGAACTGTGGGTCGCCAATGCCGCCGGCCAGCCCACCATGAAGGGCACCGCGACGTGGTGAATGCTTGCCGAGAGCCGCGAACATCGAACATTGCTCGGTCGTCATGGCCGGGCTATGTCGCGGCCATCCACGCCTTTCTTGCCCGAACGCCGCTGAGACGTGGATGCCCGGGACAAGCCCGGGCATGACGAACTTGGCGTGCGCATTCTTAAGGGGAGAGCGGCTTGTCCCGCACGCCAACCAAAACCACTACCACCACCGTCAAGCAAGCCACGCTCGACCTGCTCCGCGCGTTCGGGATCAAGAAAGTGTTCGGCAATCCCGGCTCGACCGAATTGCCGTTCCTGAGCGATTGGCCCGACGACATCGATTATGTGCTGGGCTTGCAGGAAGCCTCGGTGATCGGCATGGCCGACGGCTACGCGCAGGCGACCCGCAATGCCGGGTTCGTCAATCTGCATTCGGCCGCCGGCGTCGGCAATGCGCTCGGCAATATCTATACCGCGCACCGCAATCAGACCCCGCTGGTGATCACGGCGGGCCAGCAGGCCCGCAGCATCCTGCCGCTGCAGGCGTTTCTCTATGCCGAGCGCGCGTCGGAGTTTCCGCGGCCTTACGTCAAATTCAGCGTCGAGCCGGCGCGGCCCGAGGATGTGCCGGCCGCGATCGCCCGCGCCTATTACGTGGCGATGCAGCCACCCTGCGGCCCGACCTTCGTCTCGGTGCCGATCGATGACTGGACGCATCCGACGCAGCCGCTCGAGGCGCGCCAAGTCAGCCGCGAATTGGGACCGGACCCGGAAGCCATGAAGACATTGGCTACGGCGCTCGCGGCCAGCAAGCGCCCGGCTTTCGTGGTCGGCCCCGCGGTCGATCGTGCGCAGGCGGTCGAGCTGATGGTGCGCGTGGCCGAGAAGGCCAGGGCCGCGGTCTGGGTCAGCCCGTTTTCGCCGCGCGCTAGCTTTCCGGAACGGCACCCGCAATTCGCGGGCTTCCTGCATGCCTCGCCCGGACAATTGTCGGAGGCGCTGCGCGACCATGATGTGGTGGTGGTGATCGGCGCACCGGTCTTTACCTTTCACGTCGAGGGCCATGCCTCGATCTTCGATGGTGCGACCACGCTGTTCCAGATCACCGATGATCCGACCGCCGCGGCCGCGACGCCGGTGGGAAACAGCATCATCGCCACCATGAAGCCCGCGCTGACGCTGCTGCTGGAGGCGCTGCCCGAGACCCAACGCGCAACGCCGAAAGGCCGCGTGTTGCCGCCGGCGCCGCAGCCGGCCGATCCGATCCCGGTCGAATATCTGTTGCACGCGCTCTCGGTAGCGATGCCCGACGACGCCATGCTGGTGGAGGAAGCGCCATCGCACCGCCCGGCGATGCAGAAATTCATGCCAATGCGCGGCCAGGACAGTTTTTGCACGATGGCCAGCGGCGGGCTCGGCTTCGGCCTGCCGGCGGCCGTCGGCACCGCGCTCGGCCGCCCCAACATCCGCACCGTGTGCCTGATCGGCGACGGCTCGGCGATGTACTCGATCCAGGCGCTGTGGACCGCAGCCCAACGCGAGCTGCCGCTGACGGTCGTGGTGGTCAACAATTCCGGCTATGGCGCGATGCGCTCGTTCAGCCAGGTGATGCAGGTGCGTAACGTGCCCGGCCTCGATCTGCCCGGCATCGATTTCGTCAGCATCGCGCAAGGCATGGGATGCGACGCCGTGCGTGTGAGCAGATCGTCGGAACTGGTTCCGGCGCTGAAGCGCGGCCTGGCTTATGAGGGAACCAGCCTGATCGAAGTGATGGTGGATTCCGCGGTACCGCTGCTCTACGCGCAGAAGAATTAAATCCGCACCGTCATGGCCGGGCTCGTCCCGGCCATCCACGTCTTTTCCTGCTAGAGTCCAGCAAAGACGTGGATGCCCGGGACGATCTAGCGCGAAGACGCGCTTCGCGCTGTTGCCCGGGCATGACGAACTCTTCTGCGACGCTCGATTTTATCGGCTGCTTTTAAGTCAGGCGCTTCATTACGAGGGCGCCGCTCACTTCCCGTAGCTCTCGCGCATTTTGGCCTGGATCTTGGCCATGCCCGCGATCCAGCGGTCGTAATTCTCGGTCTTCTTGCGCATGTAGCCCAGCACCTGCGGGTGCGGCAGGATCACGAACTGCTCCTGCTCCAGGCCCGCCAACACGTCCTGCGCCACCTGCTCCGGCGTCAGATCGCCGTCGCCGGATTGTGGTCCCTTGGGAATCGAACGCAGCATATTGGTATCGACGCCCTGCGGGCACAGGATCGACACCTTGATGTTGTCGGCGCGATGCGCGATCGCGAGGCTTTCGGCGAACCCTACCGCGGCGTGCTTGGTGGTCGAATAGACTGGGCTGCCGACCTGCGACAACAGGCCGGCCGCCGAGATCGTGTTGAGGAAATAGCCGCCGCCGCGCGCCTTCATGCGCGGGGTCAGGTGCCGGGCCGCATAGACATGCGCCATCACATGAACGGCCCAGCTGCGCGACCAGGGTTCGTCGGAGGTGCCGCCGGCATTGACCGACAACGGATCGAAGCCGCCGCCGATGCCGGCGTTGGAACAGAACAGCGCAATCGGGCCAAACTGATGTTCGGTTTCCTCGATGACGTGAAGGACATCCTTCTCCTTTCCGACATCGCATTTGAAGGCCGCCCCACCAATCGGCGTGGCGACGGCGCGCGCGCCGTCGGGATCGATATCGGCGACGACCACCTTGGCGGCGCCGGCGCGATGGAAGGCTTCGCACAGCGCCTTGCCGATGCCGTTGGCGCCCCCGGTCACAACCACGACTTTACCGGCAACCTGCATCGTCCCGCTCCCATAGATCAGAGGTTTTTATTTGCAGCCCGGAACCTGGCGTCCCAGAGCTGGGGCTCGATGGCTCAGGTCATGACCAGATCGAGCACAGCCGTATAATGGCACGCCGCGCCCAGCAGCACAAAGCAATGCCAGATCGCGTTCTGGAAACGCAGCCGCTGCCAGGCATGAAAGATCACGCCCAGGCTATACAGCGCCCCGCCCGCCGCCACGAAGCCTAGCGCCAGCGTAGGCAGCGTGGCGACGACACGGCCATAGAGCATCACGCCACTCCAGCCCATCGCCAGATAGAGGCCGACCGACAACCGGTCGAAACGACCGGGCAGCACCAGCTTGAGCACGATGCCGATGATCGCAACGCACCAGACGCCGGCCAGCAGCACCATGGCTGTGATGCTGTCCTTCAATTCCATGATGATCGGCGTGTAGGTCGCCGCGATCAAAAGATAGATCGCCGAATGATCGAAACGCCGCAGCACCCATTTGGCGCGAGACACCGGCCACAGATTATAGGTCGCCGACAGCACCAGCATCGCAAGCAGGCCCGCGACGTAAACCGACACCACGGCGACATCGAACGCGGTGGCATAGACCGCGGTCAGCACGATCAGCACGGTGGCCGCGATCAGGCCGCCGAACACGCCGATCCCGTGCACGATGCCGTCGGCAATCAGCTCGGCCCGGTCGTAATTCCAGCGCACGGCGCCCGCCATCGCATGGGCGGAGTGGGAAGCCAGTTGCTTCAGTCGGAAGATCGTCATGACGGCTGGGCGGGCTTTCTCGAGAGGATCGACGTAATATAGGTCTCACAAGGTCAAGGAACCGTTCAAATCTTCGCATGACAATAGGGTCGGAAGTGTGAAGCTTGATTTTGCTGCACCAATCGCCACTTTTTGGGTCATCTATTACCTGCCTTTCGACCTCCTCCCCCAATTTTGATCGCCCGAAGCTGATCGCCCCGGATCTGATGGCTCCATTTTTCTCCGATATCGTCGAGGAAGCCCGCCTGTCGGCACGGGCGCTGCTGGACTATGGCGAGCATTTCTTCAACCCGACGGTCCGGCTTGGCGTTACCGGATTGTCGCGGGCCGGCAAGACCGTGTTCATCACCGCGCTGATCCACGGTCTCACCCACGGCGGCCGCTTTCCGGTGTTTGAGCCGTTCGCCTCAGGACGAATTGCCCGCGCCCGGCTGGAACCGCAGCCGGATGATGCGGTGCCACGGTTCGATTACGAGAACCACGTCCGCACCTTGATCGAGGATCGGCGCTGGCCCAACTCCACGGTCGACATCAGCGAGTTGCGGCTGGTGATCGATTATCAGCGCCACAACGGCGCCGACCGCACGCTGACGCTCGACATCGTCGACTATCCCGGCGAATGGCTGCTCGATCTGCCGTTACTCAACAAGACCTACGAGCAATGGTCCGCCGAAAGCCTCGCTTTGTCACGCGACGGTCCGCGCGCGAAGCTGGCGGCACCATGGCATGCGCAGCTCGCCACGTTGAAAGCCGAAAGCCCTGCCGACGAACAGGCGGCATTGGCGTCGGCGCGGCTGTTCACCGAATATCTGCGCGCCTGCCGCGACGAACGTTTTGCGATGAGCCTGCTGCCGCCGGGGCGTTTCCTGATGCCGGGCAATCTCGCGGGCTCGCCGGCGCTGACCTTCGCGCCGCTCGACGTATCCATCGATGGCACCGCACCGGAGGGGTCGCTGTGGGCGATGATGGTGCGGCGCTATGAGGCCTACAAGGACGTGGTGATCCGGCCGTTCTTTCGCGATCATTTCGCGCGGCTCGATCGCCAGATCGTGCTGGTCGATGCGCTGGCCGCGTTCAATGCCGGACCGGAAGCGCTGCACGACCTCGAAGCAGCACTGGCGGGAATTCTGGATTGCTTCCGGATCGGGCGCTCGACGCTGTTCAGCACGCTGTTCCGGCCGCGGATCGACCGGATATTATTTGCGGCGACCAAGGCCGATCATCTGCACCAGTCGAGCCATGATCGCCTGGAAGCTATCTTGCGGCGCACCGTCGCCAAGGCGGTGACGCGCGCCGAATATGCCGAAGCCGAGATCGACGTCGTGGCGCTGGCCGCCGTGCGGGCCACCCGCGAAGCGCAGGTGCAGCGCGGCCGCGAAAAATTGCCTTCGATCCTGGGCACGCCGGCCGCGGGCGAAGGCGGGAATGGCGAGACCTTCGATGGGAACACCGAGGTCGCGACCTTTCCGGGCGACCTGCCCAGCGATCCCGAGGAGCTGTTCAAGGGCGATGATGCGTTTCGCGGGCTCTCCAGCGCCCCGGCCGAAAAGACCGATTTCCGCTTTCTGCGCTTTCGGCCGCCGCAACTCGACAGTCGGGCTGGCGAAGGCCCTAACCTGCCCCATATCCGCCTTGACCGCGCCCTTCAGTTCCTGATCGGAGACAAACTGCAATGAGCGAGCGATCGCCTCATCGGCGCCCGGCCACCTTCAAGCTCGACGATCCCGGCGTCGTCGTGATGGACCCCGACGAACAAGGCCACCTCGCCCGCGGCACGGTCCGCGTCACGCCTGAACCGGACCCCGCGCTGCTGCCGGTGCCGCTGGAGGCGCCGATGCTGCCGGCACGGCCCGGCTTCCGCTGGGGCACGCTATTCTGGACCGCGTTGGGCGGACTGGTGCTGCTCGGGCTCGGCCTGAGCACTACGCAATTGATCGAGGATCTGTTTGCGCGCAACGAAGGCCTGGGTTTCGTCGGGCTGGCATGCGCGGCTGTCGCGGCGCTGGCGTTGACCGCCGTGATCGCGCGCGAGGCGATCGGGCTCGCGCGGCTCGCCACCATCGAGAAGATGCATCTGCGCGCCACCGAAGTGCTGCTCAGCGACGATCGCGCCGCCAGCCGGACCATCGTGGCGGATCTGCTCAAGCTGGAGCATCAGAATCCGCAATTGGCCCGCGCCCGCGCCGCGTTGCAGCGCCACGCCGACGACATCATCGACGGCGCTGACATGATCAGGCTGGCCGAGCGCGAACTGATGACGCCACTCGATCAGGAGGCGCGCCGGCTGGTTTCCTCGGCGGCGCAGCGTGTTTCGATCGTAACTGCAGTCAGCCCGCGCGCGCTGGTCGATATTCTTTTCGTGTTCGTGGCATCGCTGCGGATGATCCGGCAGTTGGCGCGGCTCTATGGCGGCCGGCCGGGCGCGCTCGGCATGATCCGGCTGATGCGCCATGTCATTGCGCATCTCGCCATCACCGGCGGCATGGCGGCGAGCGACAGCATGATCCAGCAAATGCTCGGCCATGGCATCGCCGCCAAATTATCCGAGCGCCTCGGCGAAGGCATCCTCAACGGCCTGCTGACCGCGCGGCTGGGGCTGGCCGCCATCGACGTCACCCGCCCGCTGCCGTTCACGGCACTGCCGCGCCCCGCGCTGGCCGATCTCGCGAAAGATCTCTTGCGCAAGCGGGAGGATGGCGAGGGGTGAGTAAGACGATTTCACATCGTCATGCCCGGGCTTGTCCTGGGCATCCACGTCTTGCTGAACCTAAGCAAGAAAGACGTGGATGGCCGGGACATCTAGCGCGAAGACGCGCTTCGCGCTGTTGCCCGGCCATGACGGAAGATAACTCCTACCTCGGCCCAACAATCTTCGTGCGCAGCGACATCAGGCCTTCAAACGCGATCACCATATCGTCGCCGGGTTGCAGATAGAGTTCGGCGGCGTTGGGCTGGCCAACCGCGACGCCGCTCGGCGCGCCCATCGCGATCAGGTCGCCGGGCTCGAACACAACGTAGCGCGAGAAATGTTCCAGCACGTCGGCGATCTTGTAGAGATAGTCGCCGGTGTTGGAGCGTAGCCGGCGCTGGCCGTTGACGTCGCAGGTGACCCAGAGGTTATCGGTATCGGCGACCTCATCCATGGTCAGGATGTAGGGGCCGACCGGCGCGAAGCCGGGCATGTTCTTGGCGGTCCAGAACCGGCTCCCGGAGGCGACTTCGCGCTTCTGGATTTCGCGGGCGCTGACGTCGTTGGTGAGAGTAAAGCCCGCGATGTAGTCCATCGCCTCGGCCTTCTTGACGCCATGGGCGCGCTTGCCGACGACGTAGCAAAGCTCCGGCTCGTAATCGAGCGTGGTGATGTCGGCGGGCTTGACCACCTCGGCGCCATCGCCAGTCATCGTGCTGACCAGCTTGATGAAGCCGGTCGGCTCGTTCGGCACTTCGGTCAGCATCTTGTTGGCGGCGAGTTCTTCGCGGTGCTTCTTGTTGTTCTTGCCGACGCAGAAGAATTTTGAGGGATCTGCGATCGGCGGCAGGAATGTCACGCCCGAGAGCGGCCGCAGCAGATTCGCCTTTTCGGCCGCCGCCACCAATTCCTTCAGCGCCGACAGCGTCTGCGCGCCGCTGGTGAGTGCGATCTTGACTGACGTCGCCGGGACGGCCCGATGCAGCGCATCCGCTACTGCGACGACATCGACGATGTGATCGCCGCTGATGATGCCGAACCGCGCATCAAAGCTCAGTGACGGATCGACATAGGTTGCAAGACGCATCTTTACTTTCCTCCGGGCAATTGAACGTGGTTGTCTTTCACAAGCTTGCTCCATTTGGCAACATCGGCGTTGATGTAGCGGCCGAATTCTTCCGGCGTCTGTGGCCGCGGCTCGGCGCCGAGCGTCGCCAGATGATCGCGGAAACCTTGCGTCTGCATCGCCTCGACGATCGCCGCGTTGATCTTGCTGACGATCTCGGGCGGCGTCTTCGGCGGGGCCAGCAGGCCGAACCAGCCGACCGCCTCGTAACCGGGCACCGCATCGGCGACCGTGGGCACATCGGGATAGAATTTGGAGCGCTGTGTGTCGGTGACACCGAGCGCCTTCAACTGGCCGGACTGCACCAATTGCTGCACCACCGGTCCCGGCGCGAACATGATGTCGATACGGCCGCCGAGCAGATCCGCCACCGCGGGTTCGGTACCCTTGTAGGGAATGTGCAGCAGCTTGATGCCGGTGGCGCTGGCGAACAGCAAGCCCGACAGATGCGACGCCGCGCCGACGCCCGACGAACCAAAAGTCAGACCATCAGGCTTTTCCTTGGCGTAACGGACCAGATCGGCGGTGGTGTTGACGGGTAATTTCGGATTGGCGACCAAGAGATAAGGCGGTGCGGCGCCGATCACGATCGGGCTGAGATATTTGTTGACGTCGAACGGCCCGTCGCCATCGGCGCCAGCCGATACTGCCATCAGCGCGCCGGTCGAGGCCATCAACAGCGTGTAACCATCGGGCGCCGCCTTCATCGCAAACCGCGTACCGATCGCGCCCGACGCGCCCGGCTGGTTTTCGACGATAACCGGTTGGCCCCATTTCTTGTTCAGACTGTCGGCGACCACGCGCGCCAGCACGTCGGTGCCGCCGCCGGCCGCGAACGGAACGACCATCCGGATGGTGTGATCAGGGTATTCGGCGGCTTTCGCCGGCAGCGCGATCGCGGCAAGCGACAGCGCCGTCAGGATGGCTCGATAAAACATCTGGAAATCTCCGGCGTGGATTAAAGGCGTGTCTGGAAATTGAGTGGCGGCTAACGGGTATGGTCGCGGATGAAATCCGTCATCAGGCGCAATGCCTCGACGGATGCCGGGCTTTCCGGGTTCACCGACACGAACGTATGAGGCTCGCCCTCGAACTTCCGCAGCATGATCCGGCCGCCCGCTTTGGTGTAGGCCGCGGCAAACCGGTCCGCCATGTCTGGCGTGACGTTGGCGTCGGCGGTGCCCTGGATCAGCAGTGCCGGCGGCAACCGGGGCGCCTCGCCGCTTTCCAGAATGCGCTGCGGACTGGCTTCCGCCATGGTCGCTTCATCGCCGAAGAAGGCGTGATGATTCTTCACCAGCCGCTCGTTGCCGGTCTCGCGCGCCATCTTGTAACGTGCGACAGGATCGGAGATCGGCCAGCACACCACGACATAGGCGAGGCTGGCATCGACATCGGGTGACCCCGGAAGCGTCAGCGCCGTGTAGCGCGGGTCATGCGGCCGCAACACGTTCAGCAGCAATTGATGCCCGCCGCTGGAGGTGCCGAGCCCGCCGATCTTGGCCGGATCGCCGCCCAGGCGCGCGATGTTGGCCTTGAGCCAGCGGATGCCGAGGTTCATGTCGGCGATCCCGGCCGGATAGGGCGCCGCCGGAGCCATCCGGAACTCGATCGCCAGCACCGCGGTGCCGGCCGCCGCAATCGCGTTATGCATCACCACATTGTTGAAACGATCGCCTCCGGTCCACGCCCCGCCATGAACCTCGACGATAGCCGGAAAGCCAACGACATCGCGCGGGCGATAGAGCCGCGCAATCAACGGAACATCATCGGCGCGGCCGAACTCGAGATCCTCAGCGATCACGTCATGGATTTTGGCGGGGTTGTCCTCGGGCATCCTGAATACTCTTTTCGGTATTTTTGGCAGATCGGCATTTTAGCTTGTTGTCATTAGCCTAACCCGTCCCTGACGTCAGGGTCGATTCGATCATGGCTAGCACGCGCCAGCGGAACAACGGCGAATCCGGGGGCGGCGCAAGCTCCGGCGTCCAGCCGGTCAATTTCTCCAGCGCGTAGGTATCCATCACCAGCCCGCGCCAGACCCGATCGACCTGCTCCAGCGGCTGCCGCACCGCCGTCGTGGAATTCCACACCGGATTGGCGTTATCAGGCTCGCGCGCGACATAGAGCCCGGTGTGGCCCTTGATCAGGTCCATGCCGGGATCATGAAAGCCCATGAACCGGCCGCGTTCGTTGATCTGCACGACCGGTACCCGGCCGTTGAAATACCAGCGCATCATGGCGTAGGTCCGGTAATCCGTGGTCGCGATCCAGGTCGCGCCGGTCTTCTGCAATTCGGCCTGCGCGCGCTCCGCGACCTGCTGATAGCCGGCTTCGCCGCCGATCGGATCGGCACGGCCGATAAAATTCCAGGGTGCTGCGACGGAATACAGGAACACCAGCACGACGAACGCGATCCCGGTGGCCACAGCAGTATTGGCCCAGAAGATCGTCGATCTGATCATCCAGGCCGGCCAACCCTCGCGCGGCAGCATGGCGATGTTGATGGCGGTGGCAGCAAAGCCCGCCGGCCACAGGAACATCGGCCAGGTGTCACCGACCCGCAAGGTCATCGATTTCCAGAAGAAGTAGACAAACGGCACGATGACGCAGGTCGACAGCAGGATCGGCACCGGGTCGCGCCGGCGATGGCCCCGCCAGGCCGTCAGCGTCACCCCGGATAAAACCACCGGCAGCAGCACGAAACCGACGAGGCCGAACTGGATGCCGATGTAGTCGCCGACAGTGCGCAACGACCATTCATGGGTCGCCGCCGCGCGCACGAATTGGAATCGGAACGAGGCCCAGTCATGCTCGCCATTCCATATCAGCACCGGCAGGAATACGACGAGCGCGATTAGCGCCGCGAGCCAGGGCATCGGGCTGGTCAGCCAGCGCGAACGCCAGGCCGGCACCAGCATGAAAGCCAGCACGGCCGGAACAAACATGACGATGGTGAATTTCGACAGCAGCGCCAGCCCGCCGAACAACCCGGCCGCCAACCACCAGCGCGAATCGCCGCTCTCGCTGAGCCGCACCAGCGCCCACAGCATCGCGACCGCGAACGGGATCATCGCCACGTCGGGCGACACCTTGGCCATCAGCAGCCCGTAATAAAGCGCGGCCTCCGGCATCAGCACCGCCAGCACCACCGCGCGGATGTCCTTGGTTACGCGCCGCACCATGTCGGCGAGCAGCAATTGCGTGACCAGCATGGCCAGCACGCCGGCAAACCGCACCCCCAGATTGGTATCGCCAAATATAGCAGTGCCGAAACGGATGAACCACGCGATGACAGGCGGATGATCGAGGAAGGACAGCACGCTTTCCTTGGACCAGGTCCAGTAATAGGCCTCGTCGGTACGCAGATCGATCAAGCCAGCATAGATCAGCCGCATCGCCGTCATCGCGGCTATCAGCGCCACCACGCCGAGCAATTGCGTACGGGTGAAATGGGCGGCGAAATGGTCGGACTTGGCGCGGCGCTCGGGCGAGGTAATCGTCATGGCGCCTTCTCACCTGCTCGGGAAGGGGTGTCAACGTGCGGGCTGAGGGTCGCCGGGACGACGGCAGAACGATGGTCACCGGCCGCATTAAACTCTAACATTGCCGGCGTATATCTCACGGAATCAGATGACCGCACTCGCCCGCTTCCAGTTTGTAAAATTCATCCGCGGCGTCGGCGTCCGGCAGATCCGCTTCGCCTGCGGGCTCGTGCTGTACAGCTATTTGATCAGCCATTTTCTCAACCATGCGCTCGGCAATATCTCGATGGAGGCGCTGGCCGCGGGCGTGTATTACCATACGCTATTCTGGCAATTCCTGCCGGTCGCGATCGTGTTCTATGCCTCGGCGCTGACTCACTGCGGGCTCGGGATCTGGGCGCTCTACCAGCGCCGGCAATTTCGCTGGCGGGCGATCGAGCCGCTGCAGCTTGTGCTAGGCTTGAGCATTCCCGCGCTGATCATCGCCCATATCGTCAGCGTGCGGCTCGGCCAATCGCTGTTCGGACATCAGAAGCTATATCCGCAGGAGCTGTATTCGTTCTGGGTCGCGCATCCCTACCGGACATGGTGGATGCCGTCGGTGCTGATCATCGCCTGGATTCACGGCAGCATCGGGCTGTATTTCTGGCTGCGGATGAAAGCGTTCTTCAAGCATGCTGCGCCCTTCCTGCTGGGGGCCGCGGTGCTGGTGCCGACCCTGGCGCTGCTTGGCTTTTATCAGGGCGGACGCGAGATCGTCGCGATCAGCGCCAGCCCGCAATGGCAGGCCGAGAACCTTACGCCGCGGCAGGTCGGTACCACGGCCGAACAGCAGACGCTGGATCAGATCGCCGATTATTCCCTGATCGGTTATCTCGCGCTGGTCGGACTGGCGTTGCTGGCACGGGGCGCGCGTGCCCTGAATGAGCGCCGCGGTGGTATGATCAGCCTGTCCTATGGCAATGGCCGCAACGTCCGGGTGCCGAAAGGCCTGAGCGTGCTGGAAGCGAGCCTGCGCCATAATGTCCCGCATGCCAGCGTTTGCGGTGGCCGCGCCCGCTGCTCGACCTGCCGTATCCGGGTTATCGGCGATTGCAGCGCGTTGCCGGAACCGTCGAAGCGCGAAGCGTTCGTGCTCAATCGGGTCGGCGCCACCGACCCGTCGATCCGGCTGGCCTGTCAGTTGCGGCCCACCGAGGACCTGTCGTTCTTCCAGCTCTTCATGCCGCATACGATGTCGGCCAACGCGCATGCATCGCAGCCGCAACGCATCGGTCAGGAGCGCTATCTCGTCAGCATGTTCGTCGACATGCGCGGCTCGACCAAACTTGCCGAACATCGGCTGCCGTTCGACACCGTCTTTATCGTCAACCAATTCCTCGGCGCGGTGTCGCAAGCCGTGATCGAATGCGGCGGCCAGCCCAACCAGTTCGTCGGCGACGGCGAGCTGGCGTTGTTCGGGCTGCGCACCAGCCCGCAGGTCGCATGCCGCCAGGCGTTGAAAGCGGCGGCCATGATCGCCGCCAATATCGCGGAGCTGAATAAATTTCTCAGCCACGACCTGCATGAGCCGATCCGGTTTGGTCTCGGCATTCACGGCGGTGAAGTTATCGTCGGCGACATCGGCTACCGCGATCATATTGTGTTCACCGCGCTCGGCGACGCGGTCAATGTCGCCGCGCGGCTGCAGGACATGACCAAGACTCTCGGCTGCGAAGCGATCTTTTCCGAAGAGGTTCACATCACCGCCGGCCTTGCGGCGGACACGCTACCCCAGCAGGAAGTGACGATCCGCGGCCGCTCCGGCCCGATGATCGTGCGCACTGTGATCGATGCGAAAACACTGTCGATGCTGATCGACGATCTTGCGGTGGTCGCGGCCTAAAACCTGACGCGTTTTTTGCAAACGAACCAGGCTGCCGCTTCGCTCGAAAAACGCTTCAACTAAAACTCTCTCCTGAACAAGCGTTCAAAAAATCCTTCGTAGCCTGCCCAACTAATCTCTCGAACCCTCTCTCGGCGTCGGCTACATCGCCGGTCCCGCTTACGTCAACGACGGTTGCTATGCCCCGCGTCGGGTGCTGACGCCGTTCAGCTATCGCTGGCGCACCGTCAACGTCTGCTATTGAGCCGAAATCTTAGCTCGCTCAATCCAAACTCCCGGTCGCGTCGCGCGGCCGGGATTTTGTTTTTCTTAGGTCCGGTTTTTACGAAAATTCGATCAAAACCGTACCTCACGAGGTGCGCCGGACGGCGGATTTGGGGGCCGATTTTCCCTCGGAGGTGGAGACCCGGTCGTTTTGCCGCGCCACGAAAACCGGCAAAGTCCGTACAAAACTGGTAAAAAGTGCGAAATGCGCCGCGTTTATGATCTTTTTCCGCCAGAATCACGATGTCGTTTAAGCTATCAGGGTTCGCGTAAACCGCGTATCGTGGCGCCCGTCGAACATGCCGGTGTGCGGGGACCGGCAGTTCGTGATCGATTTGATCCCGCGGAGACGAGTGATGGCTAAAGGTACTGTGAAGTGGTTCAACGCCACCAAGGGTTATGGATTTATCCAGCCCTCAAGTGGCGGCAAAGATGTTTTCGTTCATATTTCGGCAGTCGAGAAAGCTGGCCTTTCATCCCTCAACGAGGGGCAGACCGTGGAATACGAAGAGGTAGCCAATCGCGGCAAGACCTCGGCCGAGAACCTCAAGGTTTAAAGCAAAAAACTTTAAAGCAAAGACTTTAAGGCCAACGCTTTAAGCTCAACAGACTCGGGATCGGCAGCGGCACCCTCTCGGACATAATCCGGGAGTGGGGCTGGCGGGAACATCCCAGCAAAATGACGTTCAGCAGGAGCAGGCGATGCTCTTGAACGCATTCAATTTGGCGCTAACGCCGTTGATTTGGCGCGAGCGTATCGACGAACTGGCGCGACAATGCGCTGGTTCGATTTTTTTTAGTCTTCCTTGACCCATTTTTCGAGGGTCATGACATCCGGCGGCTCCCCATAGCCGCGTGGCCACATGTCCACCACCCACTCGACCTTGGTCGCACGCTCGACCAGCACCGCCGTGTTGTGCGGCAGTTGCATCACCAGTGCATTGCCGCGGTAATGCGGATCGCCGACCGTGTGAAACTTGAACAGTCCCCATTCCTGCATCACCAGCAACAGGCTGGTGGTGTTACGGGTGGTGTCCCAGCAATCGTAATTGTGAGCGGCGTCCATCGAACGAATATCGGCATTGGCGACGCGCTTGTTGGTTCCGATGATCGGACCCATGCGGCGATCGAACCAGATCACCGCCTTCTGCGTCGCCGCCCGCTCCGCCGCCGCCGAAGCGCGGCCTGACGCCATGATCTGCGCCAGGGCGCTGCGGTCACCGGCGGTAAAATCGAGCATCTCGCGGCGGCGGCACACGAAGCCGTAGCAAACCGTCATGGCGGATGCCGACGGCGGATAGATCGAGACCGTGCTGTACAGCGCCGCTTGCGGGGCGGTGAGTTCGACCGCGACAGCCGGCCATGGCGCCACGGTCAGGATCGAGCCGATCAATATCGCGAACCGACCAACTATCGGGACCTTGCCGGGCCTGCCGGATTGCCCCCGCCTCTTCCAAAATGTCATCCGCCGCCGCACTTCCCGATCAAAAATCGGGCGAAATCTATCGCAGCGGTTTCGCAATTCCAAGCCCGGGTCCATGATAGGTCCACTACAAACGGGCCACGGGAACTTGAGGTCATGTCATGACGTCCGATGCCTCATCGCCAGCGCCATTCGAGGCGCCCTATGCGCCGGATGATCAGGTCATCGCGGCCCGGTTGCTGCAATCGGCCGGATTGAGCGCCGCGCAGGACGAACGGATCGACCGCACCGCCGCACGGCTGATCGAGGCCATCCGAAACAATGACGATCCGCTCGGGGGCGTCGAGGACATGTTGCGCGAATTCGCGCTGTCGACCAAAGAGGGCCTGGCCCTGATGGTGCTCGCGGAGGCGCTGCTGCGCGTGCCCGATGCCCGCACCGCTGACCGCTTCATCGAGGACAGGCTCGGCCAGGGCGACTTCGTGCACCACGAAACCAGATCCAGCGCGTTCCTGGTCAACGCCTCGGCCTGGGCACTCGGAATGTCCGCGCGCGTGATCCAACCCGGTGAGACCCCGCAAGGCACCATCGGGCGGCTCGCGAAACGGTTGGGCGTCCCGGCGGTGCGCGCCGCCACCCGGCAGGCGATGCGGCTGATGGGCAGCCATTTCGTGCTCGGCGAGACCATCGAAGGTGCCTTGGAGCGGGCCCAACCGCACACCGCGCCGGCCCCGCGCTATTCCTTCGACATGCTCGGCGAAGCGGCCCGCACCGCCGCCGACGCCGAGCGCTATTTCAATTCCTACGCTAGTGCGATCGACGCGATCGGCCGCGGCGCCGGTCACCGCCCCCTGCCCGACCGGCCCGGCATCTCGGTGAAACTGTCCGCCTTGCATCCGCGCTATGAGGCGATCAGCCATCGGCGGGTGATGACGGAACTGGTGCCTCGGCTGATCAATCTGGCGCGCCGGGCCAAGACCCATGATTTGAATTTCACCGTCGATGCCGAGGAGGCCGACCGCCTCGAACTGTCGCTCGATGTGATTGCAACCGCGCTTGCCGACGCATCGCTCAAAGGCTGGGATGGTTTTGGACTGGCGATCCAGGCCTATCAAAAGCGCGCGAGCGAGGTGATCGACTATGTCGACGGCCTCGCGCGCGCGCTGGACCGGCGGATGATGGTACGGCTGGTCAAGGGCGCCTATTGGGATACCGAAATCAAGCGGGCGCAGGAGCGCGGGCTCGACGACTATCCGGTGTTCACCCGCAAGGCGATGACCGACCTGAATTACGTCGCCTGCGCGCGAAAACTGCTGGCGCTACGGCCGCGCATTTTTCCGCAATTCGCCACCCATAACGCGCTGACGGTGGCGACTGTGCTCGAGCTCGCCGACGGCGAAGCCAGCTTCGAATTCCAGCGGCTGCATGGCATGGGCGAGGCGCTCTACGCGCAGTTGAGCCAGGATCGCCCGGGACTGGCCTGTCGGACCTATGCGCCGGTCGGCAGCCACCGCGATCTCCTGGCCTATCTGGTAAGGCGGCTATTGGAGAACGGCGCCAACTCATCGTTTGTGGCGCTTGCCGCCGATGAGAGCATCCCGGTCGCAACGCTGTTGCGCCGGCCGGCCGACATCATCGGCATCGGCACTCCTGAGAACGCACGACATCCAGATATCGCGTTGCCGCACGATCTTTACCGGCCGCAACGGCTGAATTCACGCGGCATCGAATTCGGTGAGCGCGCGGCGTTGGACCAATTGGTTGCGGCGGTGGCCGATAACCCCAAGCATATCAATCGTGCGGTGGACATCCGTCCGGAGGATGTGCCCCGCATGGTCGCCGCGGCCCGCGACGGCTTCGGCGCCTGGAGCCGTACCGCGGCCGAAAGCCGGGCTGGCATGCTGGAACGCGCCGCCGATCTGCTGGAACAACGCCGGGCACGCTTCATCGCGCTGCTGCAATCCGAGGGCGGCAAGACCCTCGACGACGCGCTGTCGGAAGTCCGCGAAGCCGCGGATTTCTGTCGCTATTACGCCGCCGAAGGCCGCAAGCTGTTCGGCGTCGGCGACGCCATGCCGGGCCCCACCGGTGAGAGCAATGTGCTGCGGCTGCGCGGCCGAGGCGTGTTCGTCGCGATATCTCCGTGGAATTTCCCGCTGGCGATTTTTTTGGGGCAAGTAACGGCGGCGCTGATGGCCGGCAATAGCGTGATCGCCAAGCCCGCGGAGCAGACTCCGTTGATCGCCGCGGAGGCAATCCGGCTGCTGCACGAGGCCGGCATCCCGGCGTCGGCGCTGCATCTGGCCCAAGGCGATGGCCGCATCGGCGCGGCGCTGGTGGCGCATCCCGATATCGCAGGCGTGGCGTTTACCGGCTCGACCGAGGTGGCGCGATCGATCAATCGCACGCTCGCCGCCAAGGACGGCCCGATCGTGCCGCTGATCGCGGAAACCGGCGGCATCAATGCGATGATCGTCGATGCCACCGCATTGCCGGAACAGGTCGCCGACGACGTCGTAACCTCGGCATTTCGTTCCGCCGGCCAGCGCTGCTCGGCGTTGCGGCTGCTCTATGTTCAGGACGACGTCGCCGATCGGATGATCGAAATGATCGCGGGTGCGGCGCGCGAGCTCAAGATCGGCGATGTCAGTGACGTCTCGGTGCAGGTCGGACCGGTGATCGATGCCGAGGCCAAACAGCGGCTGGACGCGCATATTGCCCGCTTGAAGAAAGAGGCCCGGGTGCATTTTGCCGGCACCGCTCCCGACGGTAATTTTGTCGCGCCGCATATTTTCGAATTATCGCGTGCGGATCAGCTCACCGAGGAAGTGTTCGGGCCGGTGTTGCATGTGGTGCGCTACCCCGCGGATGGGCTCGCCGCCGTGCTGCATTCGATCGAGCGCACCGGCTATGGCCTGACGCTCGGCATTCACTCGCGGATCGACGATACCGTCGAGGACGTGATCGATCGGCTGCAGACCGGTAACGTTTATGTCAACCGCAACATGATCGGCGCGGTGGTCGGCGTGCAGCCGTTCGGCGGCCATGGGCTGTCGGGTACGGGCCCAAAGGCCGGAGGCCCGCACTATCTGGCCCGTTTCGCCACCGAGCAGACGGTGACGATCAACACCGCGGCCGCCGGTGGCAATGCCGCGTTGTTGTCGGGTGAGGAGTAGTGCCTGCCGCCTGTCGTCATTCCAGGGCGATGCGAAGCATCGAACCTGGAATCTCGAGATTCCCCGATGCGCAATTGCGCATCTGAGGTCTGGCGCAAAAGCGCGCCATCCCGGAATGACGCCGAAGTTGCATCACCCCACCAACATCGGTCAAATGGGACCCGTCACTGATCATTACGCGATGATAATTCCGGCACGCGGACAAAACCAACAAACGTCACGGGAGCGACCTCATTATGGAAGACGGCATCTTCGAAGGCCTCAAGGTTCTGGACTGCGCAAGCTTCATCGCAGCGCCGGCGGCCGCAACCGTGCTGTCGGATTTCGGTGCCAAGGTCATCAAGATCGAGCCGCCGGGCACGGGCGATCCCTATCGCAACCTGCCGAATTTGCCGGGATATCCGCACAGCGAACACAATTTCGCGTGGCTGCTGGAGGCGCGCAACAAGCGCAGCCTGGCGCTCGATCTCTCCAGGCCGGAAGGCCAGGCGGTGTTGCATCGCCTTGCGGCCGAGGCCGACGTGTTCATCACCAATTTCCCTCCGGCTGTGCGCGGCCGGCTCAAACTGACCTATGACGATCTTGCCCCGCTCAACCCTCGCCTGATCTATGCGTCCTTTACCGGCTATGGTGAAAAGGGCGAGGAAGCCAACAAGCCCGGCTTCGACAGCAACGCCTATTGGGCGCGTTCCGGCCTGATGGACCTGGTGCGGGCGGAGAACAGCACTACGCCGGCTCGCTCGGTCGCCGGCATGGGCGACCACCCCTGCGCGATGGCGCTGTATGGGGCGATCGTGACCGCACTTTACAAGCGCGAACGCACCGGCAAGGGTTCGCATGTCGCTTCGAATTTGATGGCCAACGGTATCTGGGCCAACGGCGTGCTGGCGCAGGCCAAACTGTGCGGCGCCAAATTCTCCGAACGGCGTCCCCGTGAACACGCATTGAATGCCGTCACCAATCACTACAAATGCCGCGACGGGCGCTGGATCATCCTGTCACTGCTCAACGAGGAGCGGCAATGGCCGGCGCTGGCCCGCTGTCTCGGCCGCGAGGATCTGGTTACCGATACAAGATTTGCCACCAAGGCCGATCGCCACGCGCGGTCGCTGGAACTGATCAAACTGTTCGACGAGATTTTTGCCACCAGGGATCTCGCCGAATGGCGCAAGCGGCTCGACGGCAAAGGCCTGGTGTTCGGCGTGGTCGGCATCCTCGACGACATTCCGACCGACCAGCAGATGATCGACAACGACGTGCTGGTGCCGTTCGAGGGCGACAGCATGTTGACCGTCAACAGCCCGATCTGGGTCGACGGCAGCCGGAAGACCGCGCCGCGGCGGCCGCCAAATCTCGGCGAACACAGCGACGAGGTGCTGCGCGAGGCCGGCTATGACGAGGCCGCGATCCGGCAGTTGCGCAACTCCGGCGCAGTGGCCTGACGCGCCACTGTATGATCTGTTGCCCGGCAAACGCCTGACGCATCACGTATCGAGCTTCGCAGGAGTTCATCCCACCTCTCCCGTCGGGAGAGGTCGGCGCGTAGCGCGGGTGAGGGGTTTTAACCTATCGAGAAATTGTAATCCCTCACCCCAACCCCCTCCCAAAGGGAGAGGGAGCGCGCATCCGTTGCCGTTGTGCCGAAATCCAATCTGTCCGACTTACTTTCCGTGCAGCAGCACCCACCAGCCGACCGCCGCAAGACCGATGACCACAGCAACCGCGATCGCCCAGGTGGAGACCCTGATATCGCTTACGATCTGCCGTTCGGCTTCGTTCTCGGCGATCTCGCGGTTGCGTGACTTGTCCTGGTCCGATTCGGCCATCGCCCGCCTCCCGTTCGTCAGTTCTGCCTGATCGAAACCCGCTGGCCGGCAGCCTATCCTACGCGCCTGCCGTCGTCGATGGACGCAGGCTCGCCTCATATGCTGGAGACGGATCGGCCGCACCGGTGCCGCTGCCGCCCATGCCGGCGATCCGGCTCAGGGAAAATGCCGCCAGCGCCGCGCACAGCGCCGCACCGGCCGCAGTCATGAACACCTCCGCGGCGCTCCATTTCATCGACAACAACACGCCGCCGACCAGCGGACCGACGATGGAACCGACCCGGCCGATTCCGAGCGCCCAGCCGACGCCGGTGGCCCTGACGGCGGTCGGATAGAACGCCGCGGCCAACGCATTGGCCGCGATCTGGCCGCCGACGATGCAGAAACCGGCGACGAAAATCGCCAGCGTGACCAGAGCAGCAGAGTGGCCGAGATGACCGATCGCGCCGACCGCAAACACGGCGACGAAATATACCAGCGCCAGCGCACGGAACGAGAAGCGGTCGATGATGCTGCCGAGCGCGAAGGTGCCGACAATGCCGCCGACCTGCAGCATCGACCCGATCGCCGCCGCCGCCGACACCGAGGCCCCGAGGTCATTGAGCACCGTCGGCAACCAGTTCGACAGGAAATAGAGATCGAGCAGGCTCATGAAGAACACCACCCACAGCAGCAGCGTAACCAGCGTGCGTCCGCCCCGGAACAGATGCAGCACCGGGATTCCCGCCAGTTCCGGTTCATGCACGACGAACCGCGTCGCCGCCGTGAATGACGCCTTCGGACTGATCCATCCGAGCAGTTGCGCGACCTGCTGCGGCGCGCGTCCCGTCAGCACCAGGAACCGCACCGACTCCGGCAACCGCAGCACCAGCACCGGAACCAGCAGCAGCGGAACAAGGCCGCCGACGACGAAAACCGAGCGCCAGCCGAATTGCGGGATCAGCCCGGCCGCGAGAAAGCCGCCGAGGGCAGCTCCTACCGAGAAGCCGCAAAACATGATCATCACCATGGTGGCGCGGCGGCGGCGCGGATTGAACTCCGACGTCATCGCGATCGCGTTCGGCATAGCGCCGCCAAGACCGAGCCCGGTTAGAAACCGGATCGCGAGCAGCGAATTGACGTCCTGGATAAAGGCGGTCGCCAGCGTGCCGATACCGAACGCCAGGGTCGAGAAGATGATGATCTTCTTGCGCCCGATGCGATCGGCGAGCGGCCCGAACAACAATGCACCAATCATCAGCCCGAACAGGCCGGCGCTGAACACCGGGCCCAGCGCGGCCTTGGTCAGCCCCCATTCCTTGGCCAGCGCCGGCGCAACATAGCCGATCGCCTGGGTATCAAACCCGTCGAGAAACAACACCGCCGCGCAGGTCAGCAGCAGTTTGATCTGAAATCCGCCGACCGGTTGCTGATCGATGAACGCGACGACATCGATGGGTGCGTTACTGCCTTGAGTTTCCGAGATTGCCATTGTTTTCCCCCTTGCCTTGAAACGTCACGGCGCGAGTCTTGGCTGCCCGGCTTCTCGACGCGATAAATCGTTTATGTCCGTCATTGCGAGGAGCAGTTGGACTACCCGCGCAATGCTTCCTTTGAATAGCCGGCGATGCGCTTGTAGCCTTCGGACAGCGCGACCAGTTCGTCGCGGCTGATGACATCCTCGATCGCCGCAAAGGGCTTGTCGTGGGTGCGCTCGAATACCTCGCGCAGGATAGCGTCGGGTGGATTGCTGCGGTTGGTCAGTACGATGCGCGTGGTGGCTTCGAGCCGCTGCTTCTCGTAGACCGCGAGGGCGGTCACCGGATCGGAATTTTCAAGCAGCGCCGAGGTCAGCGCGCGTGCGTCGAGAATGGCCTGGCCGGCGCCGTTGGAGCCGCGCGGCACCATCGGATGTGCAGCGTCGCCGAGCAACGTCACGCGATCAAAACTCCAGCGCGGCAGCGGGTCCTGATCGACCATCGGGAATTCAAGCACGCTGTCAGCCGCTCGCATCAGAGCGGGGACGTCGAGCCAATCGAAATGCCAATCGGCGAAAGCGCCGATGAAATCGTCGATCGAGCCGGGCCGGTTCCAGTCGCGCTTGCGATACACCGGCGTCTCGATTTCCGCGACCCAGTTAATGAGCTGCAGCCCATCGGCGCCGACGGGGCGGATCGGATAGATCACCATCTTGCCGTGCGACATCCACCCTGCCCGCACCATGCTGGCGCCGGACAATATCGGCTTCCATCGCGTCACGCCGCGCCACATGTTGATGCCGGAATAGCGTGGCTCGCCTTCGTCCGGAAAGAACTGCTTGCGGATCGCGGAATTGATGCCGTCGCAGGCGATCACGGCGCGGCCGCGGATCGTGCTGCTGACAGCGCCGCCCGATCGATCGGCAAAATGCACGCTGACGCCGGAAGCATCCTGCTCGACGCCAACACAATGATGGCTGGTGATGAAGCGGTCGCCGCCGGCGCGGGCGCGAAACGCATCCAGCAACGCCATCTGCAGATCGCCGCGATGGATCGAGAATTGCGGATGCTCATAACCCGCCGCGCGGCCGAGCGGCTCCTGATAGATCAGTTGTCCGAAGCGATTGAAGAAGGTGGCGTCCGTCGTCGCAATCGCGATCTGCGCCAACGCCTGCTCCAGCCCGAGCGCGGCGAGTTCCTTGGTCGCATGCGGCAGCAGATTGATGCCGACGCCGATCGGCCTGATTTCGGCGACCGACTCGAAGATACGGCAGGGAATGCCGGCCGCGTGCAGCGCAAGCCCGAGGGTCAGGCCGCCAACGCCACCCCCGACAATGATGATGTCGTCCATGTTTCCTTCCCGGCGCGCCCTGTCGGGCGATCTCTTGGATTTGGCCGGATGAAACAGATTAGTGAGCCTACTGTCAATCTCGGGAAGGTCGCGAAATCAGCTTATTGCCGGCGGTTTTTGACGAAGCACATCCCCATCCGTGAGGCGTTGTCCATGACCTGACAGGCCAATCCCTCGGCGCAGCCCCACGAGCGAAAGCTGCGGTCATTGTCGGCAGCGCCGGCATGCGATGCGTAGCAATGCGCGCCCCAGCCATCGTCATATTCGGTGCCGGCCAGCTCAGAGCTGCCGCGCAGTTGCGGGCGGTTGGAAAAGCCGCGGGAATAATCCGGCTTCCTGCCGTCGCGTAGCGCCGTCAGGATATCGCGGCGCCGGGCCTGATCGCCGAAGAAATGCGGCGACGCCGGCACGATCGTTGCGTTGGAAGGATTGGGCGCCAGCCAGTCGACGCCCGGAAAATGAAAGCCGCCAATGCCGCGGGTCTGATGGCATCCCGAGCAGGTGACGTCGTTGAGCCGGCGCTCGAAGCCCGCCACCGAGCGGATATTCAGCAACGGGCCGCCTTGCTCGGCGGCCTTTTTCAGCGCCGTCACGACGTCGTCTGACGTGAACACCGGTTCCACCTTGGCATCATCGCCCTGGACCAGGCCGAATTCCGGCTGCAGGTTTGAGTTTGAAAACCCGACCGGCGTCGCCGCGATTGCGCCGGTGGCAAGAAATTCCGGCGGAATCAAAATGGTGCCGCGATCGAGTTCGGTGAAGTGCTTGGGATCGAGCAGCCACGCCTTGAAGGCGCGCTTGAGATTGTCATCCGCCAGGATCCGTGCGCGATCGATCTGGTTCTCAAGCGGCGATTCCTCGAACGCCTTGGTCTGCGCGTTGTAGTCGAACACCTTCAATAGATAATCGGTACGAAAATCGCGGGTCGGCGATTTCAGTGCATGGACGATCTGGATATTGGTTTCGATGCGATCGATATTGTCAGGCACGATCGAATTCAACGGCCCATCGGGCGCGACGAGTTTTTCCGCAAGCGCCGCCCCGGTCCGCGGCGAAGCGCCGGCGGCGAGCCATTTTCCGGCGATCCCGGCGCAAGTAATTGCGCCACCGCCCGGACCAATCGCATGATCGCCTTTGGCCTTAAGCACGACGTTGAGCGTCATTGGCAGCCGCGGTGAAGCCAGGCTGTCGCTGGCTTGCGGCACGTTGGTCGGAATCAAGCGATAGATCAGCCGGATCTCACCGCACGTATCTGGCGCCACATAAGCGCGATCCATCCGGTTGACGATCCCTGACAAGACGAACCGCGAATCGTCGGAATAAAGCGGCGCGCGATCGAACAACTGAAAGTCGTTGCGATCTCCGACGCCGATGCTGATGTCAGGATGGTCGGCTTTGTGCCGGGCGATGTATCGGCCGAACTCGGCATCGATCGCCCCACGGACCGGCATCATCGACGGCGAGGCAAATAACTGGCCGCCGGTGATCGGCGTATCGGCCGATCGGGCCGGCAGCAGGATACGAGCAAGACCAAACCGGCCGCGATCGAGTTCGCGCAGCGCTTGCGGATCGGTGATCGCCGTGCCGCGTTCCAGCGTCGCGCCTTGCATCGCGCGCAGCGGCCATGTGCAGCAGATGAGAACCAGAAGGGAGACAAGAAATCGCAAGCGGCGGCTCATATCCGGACTAACACCGCGTCACAACGCTTATTCGAAGCGGCGTGCGGCCAGCACCAGCTTAAGCGAGATTATAGCGTTTTTGAGCGAAGTGGCAGCCGGTTCCCGTGAAGAAAACGCGTCTTGCCGCGCTCCGAAATGCAGAAAGCGCCTCACATGACCGTGAGGCGCTTTCATAAAACAGATGCAGTGCCGAGAGCGGCAGGATTACCGCGCGACGATCAGGCCCTTGCTGGTGACTACCACCCAGCGGCCATCCTGGCGCCGGATCGCATCGACACGGCCGAGGCCCGGCACGGGGTCGCCGGCATAGACTTCATAGACGCCCTGGCGTCCCTCGATCAGCGCACCGCCGTTGGCGATATCACGCAAGATCCAGCCCTCGACGGTCGGCAGCCGGCCCACCTCGGTCTTGACCTCAGCCGGTTTCGGCGCGGCGGCTGCGGTGGAAACCGGCGGCGTCACCGAGCCCGTGACTTCTTTCGCCGGGGCCGCGGCGGCCACCGGAGCGGCCGGCGGCGTAACGCGAAGCTTGTCGACCTGCTCGCTGAGTTTGGCGAGCTTGGCGGCGGGTTCCGCCTGCGCCTTCTCGACCTTGTCGAGACGATCGTTGGTCTTGTTGAACTGAGTTGCGTTCATTTTGGAGGCGTGCTCGACGCTGGCCTTCAGCGCCACCACGTCGGCATCGATCCGCGCCACCGCGGCGTCGACAGCAGGATTGGCCGCGACAGGAGCGACGTCGTTGCCGGCGAAATGCTGCAGGCCGACGATGGCCGCGGCGCCGCCCAGCGCACCCGCGAGCGCAGCCAGCACCACCACAGCGGCCAGCGCGCCGAGGCGGCGCTTGCCGAACATGCTTTGGCTCGGCTCGGCGTCCACTTCCGGTCCGGCTTCGTCATCCACCCACGCGTGGTCGGCAGAGGACATGATCAAGACCTTGCCCGGCATGCGCGGCGCTTCGACTTTGGGAGCTTCCTTGACAGCTTCCCTGGAAACTTCCGGCTTGGATGCTTCCGGCGGCGCGGCGTTCTCCTTGGGGGCTTCGCTGGACGCGCTCGGCTCGGGCATCAAAGGGGGCGATTCGGCGGTGACGGGAAGTTCGGCCGCAGCCGCAACCGGCTCGATCAAAGTGCGGGAGGAATGGGGAACGATCGGCTCGACGCGGGGGGAACCGGCTTCACCGCTGGTCTGCTCGGCTTGTTCGCTCACGACTAAGTCTCCAGAATGGGTTGACCATTTGGTAACTTTCATTGCTTGCGAATTCGTTACCGGCCACCGGCTTACGGAAATTTTAGGAGATCGTCCGAGCGGTCCGCGAGGCTGGCCTGGCTACTCTGTTTGCTCCCGGTCTGGCCGAATGCTGCCGTGCGGCATTTTCCTCCCGTCGAGCATCGTTTGCGTCGCCCCGTTTCCCGATTAACATGCTAAGACCGACCAGCCAGAAGGCAGGGACGCCATGGCCATCGAAAAGTGCATTAACGAGTTTGATGTCGGCGACGTCATTTTTGAGGAAGGCTCAACCGGGCGCGAGCTGTTCGTGGTGCTCGATGGCCGGATCGACATCGTCAAGAAAAGCGGCGCCAGCAAGACCGTGATCGTGACGCTCACCAAGGGCGAATTTTTCGGCGAGATGGCGGTGATCGACGGTTCGGCCCGCTCGGCCACCGCGGTCTCCGCCGCGCCGAAAACCCGCGTGATGCGAATCAATCATGCCCGCTTCGTCTATCTGGTCAGTCAGCAGCCGGCATTCGCGCTGATGGTGATGGATGCCCTCAGCAAACGGCTGCGGGCCTCCAACGCACTTACCTTCAGGGCCCCAGCACCATGAGCGACCGCAAGACAAGCCCGTTTCCGGTTCTGCTGGATCTAAGCTCCTGCTCGCTGATCCAGGCCGCCGAGGATGTCTACCAGATCCGTTTCAAGAACCGCGCCGCCAACGCCTATCTGGTGCGCGGCAAATCCCGAACCATCATGATCGATGTCGGGCTGTCCTCGAATTATGCGGCGTTGCTGGAATGCCTCGAACATGTCGGCTGTCCACCGGACAAGATCGATATGGTGATCCTGAGCCACGAGCATCTCGATCACATCGGCGCGGCCTATCATTTCGGCGGCCGCACCATCATTGCCGCGCATCGCCTCGCCGCCAACAAGATCATGCTGCGCGACGACTTCTCGATGCTGCGCAAGATGTTCAACGAGCCGGATGTGCCGATCAATGTCGACATCTGGCTGGAAGAGGGCAATCTGATCGACCTCGGCAATTTCCGCCTCAGCGTGATGTACACGCCGGGCCACACCTCGGCCTGCATCAGCCTGTTCGATCACGACAAGGGATTGTTGTTCGCGGCCGACACGCTGATGCCCGGTGGCGTCATGGGCGGTGTCTTCGGATCCGGCAGCATCAGCGATTACATCCAGTCGCTGGAGCGGCTGAAGGCGCTGAACTCCAAAATCCTGCTGTCCGGACATGGCAGGTTGTCCGACACGCCCCAGGACGATGTCAAGATCGCAATTCAACGATCGCATGCACTGCTGTCGGATACCGCGCAATTGTTCGACGCGCTGGATGCGCGCGCGAATTTCGAACCGATCATGCAGTCGGTCCGTGACCTCAACAAACTCGACGACGCCTGAGCGGTTTGACGCCTGCAATGCCTCAACGGCCGGGTGGATGAGCAGGAACCGCTGAAGGCGTAGGTCAACGCCTCAACGTCATTGGGAGGAGCGAAGCGACGAAGCAATCCAGTCTTCCCGTGTTGCTCTGGATTGCTTCGCTGCGCTCGCAATGACGAACGCTAAATCACCACCGGGACATCGGGCAGTTCATTGGGTCCCGCGCCTTGCGCGGGAAAATATTTCGCCAATTCCCGCGAAACCTCTCCGATCCCCCGGATCACGCCGTTCTCGAAATTTCCCGCTTTGAAATCGAGCTCCATCTCGGTGCAGATTTTTTCCCAGCCGGCGCGACCGACTTTGGCGTCGATGCCGCGATCGGCGACGATCTCGACATCACGGTCGGCCAGCAGCAGATAAATGAGAACGCCGTTGTTGTGGGCGGTATCCCAGATCCGCAACGCCGAGAAGACATCAAGCGCTCGCGCCCGCGGGGACTGATCGCGGAGCAGCGGCCTGCCATCGAGCGCGCCTTCCACGACGAAGCGAATCTGGCCGGAATGGGTGGCCTCGCCCGCCCGAATCGCTCGCTCGATCGCAGCCAGGGTCTTCGCGGGAAAAAGCCGCCGCGCGCGCCAGCGATGCGCGAGAAGATGCTTGCCGATTCGCCTGATGCCCATTCCACCAGCTCCAGATCTACCAGCTTCCCGACGCGCCGCCGCCGCCGAAACTGCCGCCGCCGCCGCTGAACCCGCCACTGTCGCTCGAACGACGTCCGCCGGAATACGAGCCGCCGCCGTATGATCCGCCGCCGGACCAGCCGCCTGTCCGGCCCGGCCCCGGCGAAGCAAGGCCGTCGCTGAGCATCGTGAAGAACGACGCAATGAGACCAGCGACGATCGCGACGACCAGCGACCCAACGATGAACCACGCCAGGAGACCGATCAGGCCGCCGGTCGCAAGCGAACCGAACAGCCGGCCGAACGCGCTGCGCAGGAACGCGCCGAGCACGAGAACGCCGATGATGACGAACGGATTGAAGGGATCGATGAACTCGGTAAAGCCGGAACCTTGACGCTGCTGCCGCGGCGCCGGCGCCGGCAATGGCTCGCCATCGACGACCCGGATGATCTGATCGACGCCCGCCGAAATGCCGCCGGCAAAATCATTATTCCTGAATTTCGGCGTGATGATCTCGTCGATAATGCGCCTGGCCGTTACATCTGGAAGCGCGCCTTCGAGGCCATAGCCCACCTCGATGCGAAGTTTGCGGTCGTCCTTGGCGACGACGAGGATCGCACCGTCGTCGACCTTCTTGCGCCCGACCTTCCAGGCTTCCGCGACCCGGATCGAATATTGCTCGATGGTCTCGGGCGCGGTCGTCGGTACGATCAGCACCGCTATCTGGCTGCCCTTCCGTGCTTCGAAATCCCTCAGCGTCTGCGTCAGGGAGGCAATGTCGCTGCTGCTGAGCGTGCCGGTCTGATCGACCACGCGCCCGGTCAGAGGCGGCACCGCGACATCCGCCAGGGCGGCGACAGCCCAGCACAGCAGCAGCGCAAGAAAGGAAACTCTTGCAGCACTCATCGCGGTCAATCTGGTTGTCGAACTATTTGGCCGGTGCTGCCGGAGCCGGATTGAAATCCACCTTAGGCGCGGTGGAGATTTCCTTTTCGTTGTCGACCGAGAAGTTCGCCTTTTCCTTATATCCGAACGCCATCGCCGTCAGGTTGGTCGGAAACGTGCGTATGCCGACGTTGTAGTCCTGCACCGACTTGATGTAACGATTGCGCGCCACCGTAATGCGATTCTCGGTGCCTTCCAGCTGCGACATCAGATCGCGAAACAGCGCGTCGGACTTGAGCTGCGGGTAATTTTCCGTCACCACCAAAAGCTTCGATAGCGCACTGGTCAGTTCGTTCTGCGCCGCCTGGAATTTCGCGAATGCGCCGGGATCGTTGATGAGTTCCGGCGTCGCCTGGATGCTGCCGACCTTGGCGCGAGCGTTGGTCACCCCCAGCAGCACATCCTTTTCCTGCTGCGCGAAACCTTTCACGGAATTGACTAGGTTGGGCACCAGGTCGGCACGGCGCTGATACTGGCTCAACACCTCGGACCAGGCCGATTTGACCTGCTCGTCATTGGTCTGGATCGCGTTGTAGCCGCAATTCGTCAGGCTCAACGTCGCAAGCGCCGCGAGCACGGTCCATAATCTGCGCATCGAATCCTCCCGTTCAGCTCTGGACAAAATAGCAGAAGGATCCGAGGACGGCTGTAGTATTTTACGTCGCATGCCCCCACATTTAGCAATGTTCAACCGGCCAAAACCCGCGTCTGTCACAACGCGCCATGCGCCCGCACGAGGTAAATGATGAACGCGAAACAAGTCCCGGGCGGCAACGAGCCCCTCACATTAATAAATGTCTTTCAGGTGGATCCTGCCCATCAGGAGCAGTTGGTCGAGCTTCTGAAGCGCGCAACCGACGGCATCGTCAATGCCGCCCCGGGCTTCATCACGTCCACGCTTCACCGGAGCCTCGACGGCACCAAGGTCGCGATGTACTCGCGCTGGCGCAGCAACGATGATTACCAGGCCATGCGCGGCGATCCCCGGCCACGGGCTCTGCTGGAAGAGGCCCTTTCAATCGCGAAATTTGAACCTGGAATCTATGAAGTCGTTCAGACGTACTTGCCGTTGAAGGACCAGAACGCCGGGGATGGCGACTGAGGGCATGCCCCGACGCGCCATCGCGTATCGGGGCATCCCGAGGCCTTAGACCGGCGCGGCCTTCGCTTGCCTGATCGCCTGCCAGATCTTGACCGGCGTCAACGGCGTGTTCAGGCCCTTGATGCCGAGTTCGCTGAGTGCGTCCATCACACCGTTGGCGATGCAGGGCGGGCCGCCAATCGCGCCGGACTCGCCGCAGCCTTTGGCGCCCAGCGGGTTGGTACGGCAGGGCGCGGAATCGTCCAGCGTGACCGTGATCGGCGGAATGTCGTCGGCACGCGGCACGCAATAATCCTGGTAGCTCGCGGTCAGTAATTGACCTTCCGAATCGTAGGACACGCCCTCATAGAGCGCCTGTCCGATCCCCTGCGCGACGCCGCCGTGCACCTGCCCCGTCACCAGCATCGGATTGACCGCGATGCCGACATCGTCGACGGTGGTGTAGCGCACCACCTTGCTGACGCCGGTTTCCGGATCGATCTCGACCTCGCAAATATGTGTCCCGTTCGGCCAGCTCGGGCCGTCGACCTCGCCTTCGCTGTCGACGCTGAGCCGCGCGCCGGTTTCTTTCTTCGCGATATCGAACAGTCCGATCCGTTTGTCGGTGCCGACCACCGTGAGCCAGCCGTCGCGATATTCGATGTCCTCGACCGAGGTCTCCAGCAGGTTCGAGGCCTTTTCGCGCGCCTTCGTGATCATGTCGTTGGTCGAGACAGCAACGGCGGTGCCGCCGACGAACAGCGAGCGCGAACCGACGCTGCCGAATCCTGTCGCCAGATCGGTATCGCCCTGCACCACATCGATCTTGTCCATGGGGATGCCGAGCGATTCGGCGACCATCTGGGTGTAGGTGGTCTGTAACCCCTGCCCCATCGCCATGGTACCGGAATGCAGGATGATGCGGCCCTCGGCGGTGGCGTGCAGGCTGACCTTTTCGGTATGCGCCCGGCCGCCGGTCCATTCGATGTAGCTGGTAAGGCCACGGCCATAGAGCAGGCCTTTCTTTTTGGCGGCCTTCTTGCGGGCGGCAAAGCCGTCCCAATCGGCCAGATCAGAGGCGCGCTCCAGCATGTGCGCGAAGGCGCCGCTGTCGTAAACCTGGCCCGCGGCGTTGGTGTAGGGCAGTTGCGCCGGCTTGATATAATTGACCTTGCGGATCGCGCGCGGGTCCATCCCGATCTGGCGCGCGGCGGCGTCCATCAGCCGTTCGACGATGAAGACCGCTTCGGGCCGGCCCGCGCCGCGATAGGCGCCGACCGGTGCGGTGTTAGTCATCACCGATTTGACCTCGAAATGCACCAGCGGCAGATCGTAGACGCCGGTCTGCACGAACGGCCCCAGCACCAGGGGAATGATATTGCCGGCGCCGGTGCTATAGGCGCCGGTGCCACCGATCGAGCGCACGCGGTAGGCCTGCACGCGGCCCTTGGCGTCGAGCGCGAATTCGCCGGTCGAGGTGAGATCGCGGCCATGGGTGCCGCCGACAAACTCGTCGGTGCGATCGCCGCGCCAGCGCACCTTGCGCTCCAGCTTGACGGCGGCATAGGCCACGATACCGTCCTCCGGATAGAGATTGGTCTTCTGACCAAAACCGCCGCCGATATCGCCGACCAATACCCGCACGCTTTCCTTCGGCCGTTTCAGCACGGCTTCGGCGAGCACGTCGCGGGTCGAGCCGGGGGTCTGCGACTGCACATGCAGGATCAGCCGTCCGGTCTTCTTGTCGATCTCGGCAATGGTCGAGCGCGGCTCCATTGCGGAGGGAATCAACCGCTGGCTGACCAGATCGAGCGAGACGACGTGCTTGGCGCTGGCGAAAGCCGCTTCGACCTTGGCCGCGTCCCCATAGCTCATGACCGCGACGATGTTGTCGGGCGCATCGGGCCAGACTGTCGGCGCGCCCGGCTTGACCGCGGCGACGGGATCGACCACCGATGGCAGCACCGCGTAATCGATCGCGATTGCCTCGGCCGCATTCTGCGCCGCCACCCGTGAGGAAGCCACCACGGCCGCGACGGGCTCGCCGGCGAAGCGGACCACCTCATGCGCGAGCAGCCGCCGCGGCGGCACCGTCATCGGCGAACCGTCTGGGCGTTTGAAAATCGACAGCGTCGGGATGGTGCCGATATTGTCGGCGATCAAATCAGCGCCGGTGTAGATCACTTCAACACCCAACATGTCGAGCGCGGCCTTGGTGTCGATCGAAACAATCTTGGCATGGGCGTGCGGCGAGCGCAGCACATGCAGCCACAGCGTGCCGTCGGCCGGCTTGTCGTCGATGAACTGCCCCTTCCCGGTCAGCAGCCGCTGGTCTTCCAAACGCTTGACCGGCTGGCCCGCACCGAAACGTAGATTGCCGGGGAGAATATTCATCGATTGGTCCTTCTAGCCTTTTTGCTAAGTCTTTTGAGCATTTGGGCGGGTTTTAGCGGGTTTTTCGGGCAAAACAACTCGTCGTCATTCCCCGCGCAAGCGCGAAGCGTTTGTCGCTGAGGGCTCATGCTACGCACGCCCCGGAATGACGGTGTCATGCAGCCCGCGTGCCACCGATATCCCGCAGCACCGCTTCGACCGCCTGGCGCTGCTCCGCCGTCAGCGCCATCTGCGGGGCGATGGGATCGCCGACGTCATAGCCCTGGATCGCCAGGCCTGCCTTGATGCAGGCGGCCAGATTATAGCGCGCAAAGGCTTCGTTGATACGCCACAGCCGCTGCTGTAGAGCCATGGCTTCGTCCCAGCGCTTCGCCTTGCAGAGATGGTAGAGCTCAACGCTCTGGCGTGGAATGAGACAGGCCGGGCCCGCCATCCAACCGACCCCGCCGATCAGCATCACTGCCGCTGGAATATGCGCGGACGCCGAGAACACCTTGATGCCGTCGCCACATCTGTTCATGATCGACAGCAACCGCCCGGTATTGGTCGAGGCATCCTTGATGTAACGGATGCGCGGATGCGCCGCGAGCCTGGCAATGACGTCGAGCGTCAGGTCCGAACGCTGGAATTGCGGATTGGTGTAGATCACGACGGGAATATCGACCGCATCGGCGATGGCAAGAAAATAGGACTCGATCTGGCTATCCCCCAGCGGAAAATACGCTTCGAGGATCGCGAGGATGCCGTCGGCGCCGAGCTTTTGATAGGCCTTGGCTTGCTCGACCGCGTCCGACGTCGATGTCGACGCCACGCCGGCAACCACGGGCACGCGGCCTTTGGCCGCTTCGATCGTGGTCCGCACCATGAGGGTGCGCTGCGCGTTGTTCAGATAGGCGAACTCGCCGGTCGAGCCGAGCGGCGTCAACCCGTGAACGCCGCCGGTCGTGATGAGGTCCTCGCAGAGCCTCGCCAGCACGCCGGTGCGGATCTTGCCATCGGGATCGACGGGGGTGACCAGATAAGGAAAAACGCCGTGGAAATCAGCCATGAATCGCGCCTCGGACACCTCGGAACCAGGGTGTCTTGGCGCGTGCCGCCGGTCGAGTCAATCGAGCGGACGCGGGCGAAATCAGGCGGGCCGGCCACGCCTCGGGGCGTGGGCAATCCAACGATCGATCAGCCCCTGACGTAACAGTGGAAGGCGCCGTAGATTCCGGAGCGGTCGCGTTCGAATCCGATGGCGCTTCGTTCCTCGTCACGTCGCCAGATCTCGCGAAGCGAGGCGAGTTCTTCGCTATCCAGCGGAGACTCTTTGCCCGCGGTACGGAAGATCACGCGAACGTCGTCGCTGCCCGCCCGGTCGATTGCGTTCCAGAGCGCGCGAATTTCCTCCGGCGCCATCCAGTCCTGCGAGTCCAGCAGCACGACGGCATCGATTTGACGTGCGGGCAGGCTTTCCAGGAACTGGCGCAGATTGGCGTGAACCGGAATGATCAATCCGGCGCCATCGCGCATGCGCGCGAATTGGCGGGCTTGCAGGTAGGGCGGCAGGCAGGTGTCGCCGGGACCGCGATAGCGACGATCCAGCGCCTGCCACGCGAAATAATTGGTCTCGTTGGGGTGACCGTTGATCAGGCGCAACAGACGCTCGTAAAGTACCTCATTGAGCGGCGCGCCGCCTCCGAGCAATTCGCGCTGCTGCGGCGGAATGCCCAGGCTGAACAGCAACGCCGGCGTGCCCGTGATCAGCTTGGCCAGCCGCGAATGGAACAGGCCGTGCAGACGATCCAGCGCCTGAAGGCGCTCGGGAGAATCCACTTTGCCGCTCAGCAACGCCTTGAGATCGATCCGGGCCAGCTTCGCCAGCCGATGGGCGAGACCGATGAAGCGGCCGAGCATGCCGTGGCGATAGAACCCGTCGGTGAAATAGGCATGGCGGGGACGGCCGACTAAATTGCGCTTGTCCCAATATGCACGCGCATCGGCATCGAGCCAGAGCCACAAATGATCGCGATAGAGTTCGGAGTTGGCGGGGGAAGCGGCCTCGCCGAAGAACTGCCAGAAATCAGCGTATCTGGAGAACGCGCGCAAGCCGGCCAGTTTTAGTTTAAGCAGCGACAGGTGGGCTTCGTTGAGATCGACGGCGAACACCTGAGCGGGCTGAGCCGTGAGGTATGATAGTGCGTTGCATCCGCCGGATGAGATAGTGACGATGGTCGAGCCTACCGGCAACTGCAACGCCGCGAGATCGGCTTCCGGATCTTCCCAAATCTGGGTGTAAACCAAACGGCGAAACCAGAAGGCAAAAAGACGGTCCCAAACAGTCGATTGGTCGTCACTTCGGCTGTTGCGGACCGCGTCCGCGATAAGTTGCGTGCTCATCTAGTCTCCGAATCAGCAATCTGACGACCGTATCGCCGCCTCGCTGCAGTTTTGCGACAACTGGCCAAATCGAAGCCAAAAGCGCTGTCACATCCCTGTCGCGCGAACATCGCAAGGGAGTAGGCGACACACGCTGCAGGAGGCTGATGGATGTCCGCATTTCCTTCCGAACTCGGCGCAGACCTCGCCGATGATTTCGGCACGCAACTCGCTCCGCTTTCCTGGCCGATCGAAGCGACCGACCGGATGAACCGGATGTATCGCCGGCAGCGCCATATCTATGACGGCACCCGACGATATTACCTGCTCGGCCGCGACCAACTGATCGCCAATTTGAAGCCTGACGCCGGCGCCAACGTGCTCGAAATCGGCTGCGGCACCGGCCGCAATCTGGTGCTCGCTGCCGGCCTGTTCCCTGATGCGCGGTGGTTCGGCATCGACGTCTCGACCGAGATGCTGACCTCGGCGATTACGGCCATCGCGCGTCGCGGCCTTACGTCGCGGATTCGCGTCGCCCATGGCGATGCCACGGCGTTCGACCCGGAGCTGCTGTTCGGCATTCCCTCGTTCGACCATGTGATGATTTCCTACAGCCTCTCGATGATCCCGAACTGGACCTTGGTGCTCGAAGCGGCCATCAGCCGCCTCAAGCCCGGAGGCCGTTTGCACATCGTCGATTTCGGCCAACAGGAGCGCCTGCCCGGCATCGCGCGATCGCTCCTGCTGCGGTGGTTGAAGATGTTCGACGTCACGCCACGCGACGATCTCGAGCGCGTCTTGTCGGCGACGGCGCGCGCCTCGAACGCCGCGCTGAGCTTCAAGCGCCCGTTCCGCGGCTACGCTCAATATGCGGTGCTGACGCTGCCATCGGAGCCAAAGAGCCCGTGAGCGCATGGCTCGCATTGCTGGCGGCCGGCCTGCTTGAGGTCGCTTGGGCGTTGGGCCTGAAATATTCCGAAGGCTTCACAAGATTCTGGCCGAGCGCGCTAACGCTGATGGCGATCGCGCTAAGTTTTGGCTTGATGGCGCTCGCGCTGCGGTCGCTGCCGTTCGGAACCGCTTATGCGGTCTGGACCGGCATTGGCGCCGCCGGCAGCATCATCGTCGGCATGCTGATGTTCAGCGAGCCGACCGATCCGGTCCGGATCTTTTGCCTGACGCTGATCGTCGCAGGCATGGTCGGGCTCAAGCTTAATTCGCCGGTATAGACGCCGACCGTCGGCCGCGCACGCCTCGCCAGGCTTCGACCGCGCCGAACAAAGCCAGCGCAGTCACGAACGGAAGCAAATGATACAGCACGCGGAACATCAGCAATCCCGCGATCAGCGGATCCTTGTCCTCACCGCCGAGCCCGAGCAGGATCGTCGCGTCGAACACGCCAATGCCCGCCGGCGCGTGGCTGGCAAAGCCCAGCAATGTCGCGACGATGAAGACGACGACGACAGAAAATATTTCGACATGGGCTTCGGGCGGAATCAGGACATACATCGCAAGCGCCGCGGCGCCGAGATCGAAAATACCGATCGCGATCTGCAACAGCACCATCGGCCCGGACGGTAGCCGCACCGGCCAGCGAAGCGTGCCGATATTTCGCGGCGACAGCCAGCTCCAGATCAGGAAGACCAGCACACCCAGCAGCAGCGCCGCTGCCAGCCACCGGTTCAGCTCCGGCGAGAGGAAATCGATCGGCGAGATCGCATCGGGCTGGAACAGCACGCTAAGCCCGAAGGCGGTCAAATTGCCCAGCCAGAAGGTCAGCCCGGTCAGGAAGCAAATGTTCGCAACATCAAGGCCGCCAAGACCGCTGACCGAATAGATCCGGTAACGGATCACCGGCGAGATCAGCGCCACGGCGCCGATGCCGTGGGCGATTGGATAGCTGGTGAAGCTCGCAAGCGCCGCGATCCGGTATGGCACCTCGGTACGTCCGATGGTGCGCAGCGCCAGCAGATCGTACAGCGTCAAACTGCCGTAGGACACAGCCACCAACATCAGGGCCAATGCAATCACATGTCCCGGCGTGCGCTCGACGACCGCGAGAACCTCGTCGTAGTCGATGTGCTTGATGGCATGCGTCAGCGCGAACACGGCCATCGCAGCGATGGCAATGCCGATCACGACACCCAGGCCTTTTAGCCGGGTGCTGCTGAAGAGCGGCTTCTGCAGCACATTTATTGTCAGGGTGGGCATCCATTCGGGCGACGACTTGCACGGTCGTGCCACCTGATTCGGCGCGGTCAAACCCTCCATTGACACGTTGATGTGACAGCCGCGTTACCGGCCAAACATCACCCACCGGCGTTTTAGAATCGCTTCAAGCACCGGAATCCCGGCGCATTATCGTCGCACCCCATTCACGCGGCCCCGGTAAGACCCGCGCGAGACAACCTGATCGATTTGAGGAATCATGAACGCCGAATTCGACTACGATCTCACTCCGGATCAATGGGAAGCGCTCAAGACGCTTCGTCTGCCGGCGCCGAGAGGCCGCCTCCTGCACAAATTCGTGGTGGAGAACCTCGTCGCACTACAGCTCGCTGCTGTCATCGATGAGTGTCCTGTCATCACGCCACGCGGGCGCAAGGTGCTGGTGCGCGGCTCGTCGCGGTTGTGGGACCTTGCCGCCTGAAGCCAATTTCGATCACCTTGCGTTGACGAATATTACCGTCAGCGTGAACTCGTTTGAACAGCCGATCGCTATTTGTTTATCGCTTCATTAGCGCGTCGCAACGCTGCGAGCGCATCTGCTCACAACTCAGCGACCGGCGGATCGAGCTGCAGCTACACGACAATGGAGCAATGGCAGCAGGGCGCGCCGCGTGGCGCTCGCACGTTATCGATTGGAGCTCGTGGAACACGGCGCATGGCATGCAGGCCCGACCGACTCCTATGCCTCTTATTCGAAGGGGCGCAAACACAAACCCGCGCCGGTTTCGAGCGACGTGCCGATCAAGGGCGAAGGCGGCTTTTAGTCGCTAGAGCATGATCCGGAAAAGTGGAAACCGGTTTTCCGAAAAGATCATGCTCAAACAAAACGATATAACGATATAGAGCGGGATGACAATTCGAAGATAAGTCATCCTGCTCTAGGACACACGAAAATGCCCTTCAGGATATCGCCTGAAGGGCACTCGCACTCAACGATGCAAAGTGGCGGGAGGCCGCGCGGCTATGCCGCAGCCTCTTTATTCCGCAGCCTCGGCCAAATCCTCGGCCTGCCTGTTGTAGTCATAGACCACGCGGCCATAGGGCAGCGTGAGGTCTGCAAGGAAATGATGCGCGCCGATCACGCGACGCACCGGAAAATCGGCCACCGGGGCGTTGACATGCGGCACCAGATGCAGCCGGCCGGGTCCGCTCCAGGATCCCTTGACGACGATATCGGTGAGATTGATCGCGACCAGTTGGCAGACTTCCGCGCGGCCATCGACGCCCGGGATCAATTTCAGATTGATCTGCGTCTTATACAATGTCGCGAGGGTGGCTTCGCCATGGCCCGCCATCGCTTCATGCTTGTAGCCCATGGTGCCCATGGCGACGAGCTGATTGGCGTATTCGAGCGTGCCGGTCAGCGTATCCTTCACCACTTCGAGTTTCGGATGCGCGTATTTCTTCGGAAAGCCCCAGATCTCACGGCCCGCAGCGATCGGCGGATCGTCATCGAGATACATTTGCGAAACGAAATTGACCTCTTCACCATTCAGGCGCGCGGGGATCACCAGGCCGGATTCGGTATAGCTGCCGAAGCCGGAGCTGTCGGGCATCTTGATCCATTCGTAATGCACGATCGCCTGATCGATCGGCTCCAGCGGTTCAGGCAAACCGGCGCGGATCAGGTCGGGATCGGTTTCATAGGTGATCACGAGGAATTCGCGATTGATGAAGCGGTAAGGCCCTGCGGGATAACTCGGACCCGCCATCGGCATCGACGGAAGCTTGAGAATATCAGCCTTGCGCATTGGATGATCCCCTATTCCCCGGTGAATGATCGCGCCGCCGCCAATCGGCAGCGCATCATCGAAAATTGCTATCGGCAGTGTTTGACAGCGATGTGAAGCGGTTTGCTCCGTATTAAGATTACCGGCGCGGCCGCATCATGCGCGTGCCGCCAAAAGCGGCTTTGTCACACCAGCGTCATCGCCTCTGGTGAATTCTACGCCTCGCCCGCCACAACGAAATCCAAGAGCATCATCATGGACGCACGGACGCCGGATTCAGACGTTGCCGCCACCAGGGATTGGCGCCCCGACCGCTGCGACCGCGTCGCGCTGGTACTGCAAGGCGGCGGCGCGTTGGGCGCCTATCAAGCCGGCGTTTATCAGGCGCTGCATGAAGGTGGCATGGAGCCGGATTGGGTCTGCGGCGTCTCGATCGGCGCTATCAATTCGGCGATCATCGCCGGCAACCCGCCGGAGCAGCGGCTGGAAAAACTTCAGACCTTCTGGGACCGCATCACCGCGCGCAAGGTATGGCACTATACGCCTGACGGTGACATCTATCGCAAGGCGCGCAATCTTACGAGCTCGTGGCTGACCACTACCATGGGCCAGCCCGGCTTTTTCAAGCCGCACGATGTCAGTCCGTGGTTCAGCCCGGCCGGCGCAAAATCCGCGACCAGCTATTATGATACCGAGCCGCTGCGGCAGACCTTGCTCGAGCTGGTCGATTTCGACCTGATCAATTCGCAAAAGATCCATTTCGCCGTCGGCGCGGTCAATGTGCTGACCGGCAACTTCCTGTACTTCGACAACAAGAAGGAAGTGATCGGCCCTGAGCATGTGATGGCCAGCGGCGCGTTGCCGCCGGCCTTACCGATGATAAAGATCGGCACCGATCATTTCTGGGACGGCGGCATCGTGTCCAATACGCCGCTGCAGCATCTGCTCGACCAGGACGACCGACTGAACTCCTTGGTGTTCCAGGTCGATTTGTTCAGCGCCCGCGGCGTGCTCCCTCGCGATATCCAGGAAGTGTTGGCGCGGCACAAGGACATCGTCTACTCCTCGCGCACCCGCCACAACACCGACATCTACAAGCGGATGAACAATCTGAAGGCGGACTACTACAAGACGCTGGCGAAGATTCCCGAAGATCAACTGGACGAGCGGGAGCGCGCGACACGTGACCATCTGGCGCATCTGCCGGGGATTACCATCCTGCAGATGATCTACCAGCAGAAAGCCTATGAAGGCGATTTAAAGGACCATGAGTTTTCGGCGACCTCGATGCGCGAGCATTGGCAAAGCGGGCTCGACGATACCCGCCGCACCTTGAAGCGGCGCGATTGGCTGGCGCTGCCGGAAGACGGCATGGGCATCCTCGTGCACGACGTCCATCGCGAACGGGATTACTGATCGCCTGGAAGTGACGGCCTCATGGTGAGGAGCGCGTCTTCCCAGCAGCGCGTGCGCTGTCTGGCGCGCGTCTCGAACCATGAATGGCATGTGCTCCTTCGAGACGCGGCCAAGAGGCCGCTCCTCAGGATGAGGTTCCCCCACTTTTCTTGTGGGCAGTCTCGCCGCTCACCACATGGAATTCCTGGCGCGTTCCGGCCATTCACGATCATAACTCTCGCCGCCGACGGTATTTTCGCTCATCGAGGCCAGGATCTCCCCCGGCGTCGGCAGGCTCTTGGGATCGAGGCGCTTGTCCGGATTCCACAGGTCGGAACGCACGATGGCGCGGGCGCATTGAAAATAGATCTCGCTGACGGTCATCACGATCACGGTGCGCGGCGCCTTGCCTTCGATCCTGAACGACGCCAGCAATTCGGGATCGTCGGATACATGCGCGTTGCCGTTGATGCGCAGCGTGCTTCCGGAGCCCGGAATCAGGAACAACAGTGCAATCCGGGGATCGCGCACGATATTGCGCAACGAGTTGATCCGGTTGTTACCGCGGCGGTCCGGCATCATCAGCGTGGTCTCATCGTGGATGCGGACGAAACCGGGCAGGTCACCGCGCGGCGAGCAATCCAGCCCCTCCGGCCCCGACGTTGCCAGCGCCGCGAATGGCGACTTCTCGATCAAAACGCGATAGAGCGGCGTGACGCGATCGGCGACTTTCACCGTGGATGCAGCGCCCGGAACACCGTAGATCGCTTCCAGTTGCTCAGCCGTCGCGATGATCGACATGGACAGTTCTCCTCGAGCTATTCGTCCCAGCGATCACCCCTGATGGCCCGGACCAATTGGCGAGCGTGATATTCAGCGCTGCAGACATTCATGATGGTGACATCTGGCGCCGCCGCACGATCGTCGACCGAGCGTCCGAGCCGCTGGCTGATGTTGCCATCGCTGGCGCGTCTGCGCGCCGCCACACGTTGCGCCAGGATGTCCGGCGGCGCCGTAATCGAGATCACGACGACATCGGCGTAGACGAGGCGCATCGCCGAAATCACGGTGCGGGAGACGTTGGCGATCACAATGCGGCCGGCACGAATATCGTCATCGATCGCGCGCGGCAGGGCATAGCAATGTCCATGCGCTTCCCAATGCATGGCGTAGGCATCTGCTGCGAGCGCTTGCCTGAACGCTTCGAGGCTGACCTGTTCGTTGTCCTCGAATTCGGAGGCTTCGCGGGTGACGATACGGCGCAGAAACACGATGTTGGCATCGTCAGCGCAGGCCGCTTTCGCCAGCCCGAGCAGCGTGTCCTTGCCGGCCCCGCTCGGCCCGACCACCAGAACCAGCCGGCCCGGCCCGATTGCTTCAGGTATGGTCAGGGCTTCGCTCATGCCACCCGCTGCCCTTCGCGCCAGACCTCACGAACCACCGGAATATCGCGCGCGAGATGAACCCGGATCACATCGGCGCGCTTGCCGACCGCAATCTCGCCGCGGTCATGCAGGCCGACAGCTTCCGCGGGCGCCTTGGTAACCGTGCGCACCGCCGCAGCCAGATCGATGGCGGCAACGTGTTGCGGCAATTGCAACGCGCCCATCAACAGGCTGGAGGGGATGTAATCGGACGACAGAATGTCCAGCAGCCCTTCGCGCGCGAGATCGACCGCAGCGATGTTGCCAGAATGCGAGCCACCGCGCACCACGTTGGGCGCGCCCATCAGGATGCCGATGCCGGCCTGATGCAGGCCGCGCGCCGCTTCCATCGTGGTCGGGAATTCCGCGACTGCTACCCGATTGCGGATCGCATCGGTGACATTTTCTTCCGTGGTGTCGTCATGGCTCGCCAGCGGAATGTCGTGCGCCTGCGCCAGTGCCACGATGGCGCGGAGATTCGTCTCCGCGTACGTCTTTTGATACCTGAAGCGTCGCTCGAACAGCACGTCGAGCTCTGCGTCGGTCATGCCGGCGCCCTTGCCGCGGTAATAGACCCGCAACTTGGCTTCATCGCGAAACTGCCGCTGCCCCGGAGTGTGATCCATCAGCGACATCAGGCGGACGTCCGGCCGCCCAACCAATTCCCTGGCCTCCTCGACCACATCGGGCATCGGGATTTCGCAACGCAGATGCAGGAAGTGATCGGCGCGCAGCAGGTTGGCATCCCGCGCCGAGGTGATCGCCTCGGCCAAAACGCCGGCTCGCCCGTCGACGTCCTCGGCGCCATCCTCGCGCCAGACCCGCAGCGAATCCAGCACCGTGGTAATGCCCGACGTCGCAAGCTGCCCGTCATACGAGACCACGGCCGCGATCGGATTCCAGTACACTTTAGGGCGCGGCACGTAATGCGCCTCGAGGTGATCGGTGTGCAGCTCGATCAGTCCCGGCATCATCAGATCACCGCCGGCATCCTCGCTGCCGGCAGGCGCCTTGCCTTCGCCGATCTCGGCGACCTTGCCATCGGCAAAGGCGACCCAGCCGTGCTCGATCACGCGATCGGCCAGAACGAGCCTGGCATTGCCAATGATGGTTTCGGACTTCGGGTTCATCGCAAGGCTTCTCTCTTCAAGCCGCAGCAGCAAATGAGGTCACGTCGACGATCCGGTCGGCGATCTCCTGGCGTATCTCGTCGTCATGCACGATCGCCACCATCGCAACGCCCTGACGTTTCTTTTGATCAATCAGTTCGACCACCACCGCGCGATTGGCCGCGTCGAGCGAGGCGGTCGGCTCATCCAGCAGCAGGATCGGCAACTCGGAGATGAAGCCCCGTGCAATATTGACGCGCTGCTGCTCACCGCCCGAGAAGGTCGAAGGCGGCAGCGCCCACAGACGCTCCGGAATATTGAGACCGTGCAGCAATGCGCCGGCTTTTTCGCGCGCCTCGGCACGCGTGATGCCGTTCGCGATCAGAGGTTCAGCCACCACGTCGACGGTGGCAACGCGAGGCACCGCGCGCAGGAACTGGCTGACATAGCCGATGGTGGAGCGGCGCACGCTCAGGACCTGCCGCGGTTCGGCTTTGGCGAGATCGATCTCTGTGCCCTGATGCCGGATGCCGATCCGGCCACTGTCGCAGCGATAATTGCCGAAAATCATTTTGAGTATCGAGGATTTTCCCGCCCCTGACGGCCCCGACAGCACGACGCATTCGCCTGGATTGACCTGGAACGAAACGCCCCGCACCACGGGCAGCTCGATGCCGCCCTGCAGATGCATCACGAAACTCTTCTGGGCGTTGGTGATGTCGATCATCGCAGTCATTGAGGACTCATGCTGGCAAAATCGAGGAGACAAGCAATTGCGTATAGGGTTCGCGGGGATCGTCGAGTACCTGATCGGTCAACCCGGTTTCGATCACCCGGCCGCCCTTCATCACCATGACGCGATGCGACAACAGCCGTGCCACCGCGAGATCATGGGTGACCACGATCGCCGCGAGACCAAGTTCGCTGACGAGATTACGCATCAGATCGAGCAGGCGCGCCTGCACCGACACGTCGAGACCGCCGGTCGGCTCGTCCATGAATACCAGACGCGGCTCGGTGACGAGGTTGCGCGCGATCTGCAGCCGCTGCCGCATGCCGCCGGAATAGGTCCGCGGTGCATCATCGATGCGGCCGGTATCGATCTCGACCCGCTCCAGCCAGGAGGATGCGGTATCGCGGATGCGGCCATAATGATTCCAGCCGACCGCCATCAAGCGCTCGCCGACATTGGCGCCGGCCGAGACCGCCATCCGCAGGCCCATCGCCGGATCCTGGTGCACATAACCCCAATCGGTACGGAACAGAAACCGCCGCTCGGCTTCGCCAAGGCTTGCGAGGTCGCGCATCACGCCATCGCGCATCCGGTACGACACGCTTCCTGCGCTCGGCGCCAGTTGCGCCGACAGCAATTGCAGCAGCGTGGACTTGCCCGAACCGGATTTGCCGACGATCGCCAGCACCTCTCCCGGATACAACGCAAACGACACGTCGCGGCAGGCCTTCAGATGACCGTAGGATTTTCCGAGACCTTCGGCGGTCAGCAGCGGCTGATCGTTATCTTCGTTATCAACCATGCGCCCGCTCCTTGTGTGGCGCCGCGCTTTCGCTGCCGCGGTGGCCCTCGCTCTGGCGGGTCTCGCAATAATCGGTATCGGAACAGACGAACATCCGGCTGCCCTTGTCGTCGGTGACGATCTCATCGAGATAGGAATCGTCGGCACCGCATAGCGCGCAAGGCGCATCGAAGCGGTAGCGGGTGAACGGGTGATCCTCGAAATCGAGCGACACTACCGAAGTATGCGGCGGGATCGCATAGATCCGCTTTTCGCGACCGGCGCCGAACAATTGCAGCGCCGCGCAATTGTCCATCTTCGGATTGTCGAATTTCGGCGTTGGCGACGGATCCATCACATAGCGCGCATTGACCTTCACCGGATAGGCATAGGACGTTGCGATGTGGCCGAAGCGCGCAATGTCCTCATACAGCTTGACATGCATCAAGCCGTACTCGCCGAGCGCATGCATGCGCCGGGTCTCGGTCTCGCGCGGCTCGAGAAAGCGCAACGGTTCGGGAATCGGCACCTGATAGACCAGAACCTGCCCGGCATGCAGCGCCGATTTGGGAATCCGGTGTCGGGTCTGGATCACGGTCGCATCGGCCGTGCTGGTGGTGGTCGCCACGCCCGCGGTCTTGCCAAAAAATTTGCGGATCGAGATCGCGTTGGTGGTGTCGTCGGAGCCCTGGTCGATGACTTTCAGAACATCATCACGGCCGAGGATCGCAGCGGTCACCTGCACGCCGCCGGTGCCCCAGCCATAGGGCATCGGCATCTCGCGGCTGGCGAACGGCACCTGATAGCCGGGGATCGCAATCGCCTTCAGGATTGCGCGCCGGATCATCCGCTTGGTCTGCTCGTCGAGATAGGCGAAATTGTAGGTCGGCGCGTTCATTCCGCGGCCTCCTGCATCGACGGCGCGGTTTGCGCGTTGTCCCCGAACTCCTTGCGCAATTTGCGCAGCAGGCCGAGCTCGGACTGGAAGTCGACATAATGCGGCAGCTTGAGATGCTCGACAAAACCGGTCGCCTGCACATTGTCGGAATGCGACATCACGAATTCCTCGTCCTGGGCCGGCGCCAGAACCTCCTCGCCGAGTTCGCGCGCGCGCAAGGTGCGGTCCACCAGCGCCATCGACATGGTCTTGCGCTCGCTGTGGCCGAAGGCGAGACCATAGCCGCGGGTAAAGCATGGCGCTTCGGTCGCCGAGCCCTTGAACTGGTTGACCATCTGGCACTCGGTCAGTGTGATCGGGCCCAGCGGCACCGCAAAACCCACGTCCTCGGCCAAAAATTCCACCTCGACTTCGCCGAGCCGGATTTCGCCCGCGAACGGGTGGTTGCGCCCGTAGCCACGCTGCGATGAATAGCCCAGTGCCAGCAGGAAACCTTCATCGGCGCGCGCCAGATTTTGCAGCCGCAGATCACGATCGGCCGGAAAGCTCAGCGGCTCGCGCGTCAGATCACCCACCGGCGTATCGGCATCGACGCGCGGCGCAGGTTCAATCAGGCCGTCGCGGCCGAGGATATCGGTGACGCGCGGCATCGCGGTGGACGGCACTTCGGAAGTCGCAGGCAGTTCAGGCGTCGAATTCTCAGTTAGTCGCGGATCAAGCAGCCGATGGGTGTAATCGAAGGTCGGCCCGAGAATCTGACCACCAGGAATATCCTTGAAGGTCGAGGAAATCCGCCGCCGCACTTCCATCTTCCCGGTATCGACCGGCTCGGTGGCGCCGAACCGCGGCAGCGTGGCGCGAAACGCCCGCACCAGGAAGATCGCCTCGATCATGTCGCCACGTGCCTGCTTGATAGCCAGCGCTGCTAGTTCGCGGTCATACAGCGAGCCCTCGGTCATGACGCGATCGACGCCGAGGCTGAGCTGTTCGGATATCTGGGCGAGCGACACTTCCGGAACATCGCGATCGCCGCGGCGCTCATGCGCCAGCAGCCGATGGGCGTTCTCGATGGCGCGCTCGCCTCCCTTGACGGCGACATACATGATCAATCTCCCTCGGCGACAAGCCGCGTAGTACGCGGGATCGCGACAATGGCGTCATCGGCGACCAGCACGACATCGATGCCGCGCGGAAACAGCGTGGCGTTGACGGCGAGGCGCGCGAACAGATCCAGCGGCTCGATCCTGGCCTGCAGCATCGCCGTGCCGTCAATACCCGGCCCGCGCAGCTCGAACGCCAGCCCTTCCCTCAAGCTCTCGACCTGCAGGATCAGCGTGGTTGAACGATCCGGATATTCATTGGTGCCGAACGAAAAGCGATCCAGCGCGGGGAGTTCAGCGGCATTGCCGATCAACGCAAAGCTGCAGATCGAGGGATCCGAGACAACCGGCGCACTGGTATGGAATTTGAGCCATTTTGTAACTTCCAAGGCTTCAGACATTCGCGAGTCGAGCCAGATCGGCGTGTCATGATCAAACAGCGTGAGCGCGATCGCGGCGGTGCCGCGCATCATTCCGGGCGGCGTACCGGCGGCCGAGGTGATGCAATGCACGCTGCCCGGCCGCGCCATCGCATCCATCACGGAGCGGAAGGTCGTCTGCGCCGACAACACCTTGTCGGCGAACCCTGCTGGCAGTTCGGCAAATGTTATCATCGCTTAACCCTCGCCACGCACCATCGTGTAGAAGTCGACCCGCGTCGCCGCGGTCTCGGCAGCCTTGCGGTTTCGCTCGGAGGCGATCACCGCGCGGAGCGGCGCCAGCACGTCCGTCTCGATCGAACCGGCATGATCCGAGGTCTGGATCAGCGCGTCGCATAACGCGATCAGCCGCGCCTTTTGCCCGTCGCGGCCAAGCAGGTAGCCAAAACCGACTTCGCCGGTCGCCAACCGTACCGCCGCGCGCGAAATCGTGGCTTCACCCAGATTGAACGGCGCGCCGTCGCCGCCGATGCGGCCGCGCACCATCACAAGGCCATTCTCCGGCTCGCGCAGATTTTCGTGCGCCGGAACCGCGATCGTATCGAGCCGAGCGGCAATAGCAGCGGCGTCGGCATGGGCCAGCACCGCCATCGCCGCTTTTCGCCTGGCCTGCTGGCCGTGCTCTTCGGTCGTCAACATCAAGGCCGCCTCGACATCCAAAACTCGAACAGTCTTGCCTGAATCAAGTTGTCTATGATACTAGACAACTTGATAACCGGACGCCATGACTGTTTCGTGACAAGATGATGATTTTCCCGATGCCCTTCCCCGGCGGCTCCAGGCCATGACCTTGCAGGACCCCCCATCGGGCGTGGCGCTGTGGCGGCAGGTGGCCGACGGAATTGAGCGTGGAATCGCCGATGGCCGGTTCGTCGCCGGCGAAAAGCTGCCGGGTGAAATGGAAATCGCCGAAACCTATCGCGTCAACCGCCATACCGTGCGCCGCGCCTTGGCGACGCTGGCCGAGCGCGGCCTGGTGCGCGCCGAACGCGGCAGCGGCACCTATGTCGAGGCGCCGCGGATTGCTTATCCGCTGCGCTCACGCACGCGGTTTTCCGAGATTGTCGGCGCCGGCGGCCAGGAGCCGCGAGGCCAGTTGATCGATGCCTCGGAAGATGTCGCAACGCGAGAGTTGGCGCGCGAACTCGGGTTGAAGACCGGCGCGCCGCTGATCCGGATCGAAGCGCTGCGATCGGCCGACCGCACGCCGATCTGCGTCAGTACTACCTGGCTATCCGCAGCGCGATTTCCGGATGCCGGGCGTGTCTTTGCCAGTACCCGCTCGATGACCAAACTGCTCGGGCATTACGGCATCCGCGATTATCGTCGGGGCACCACTAGGATCACCGCGGCAGTTGCCGACGCCACCGACGCGGCGCGTCTCGACCTCGCGCTAGGCCGTCCCGTGCTCGTGGTGGACAGCACCGATATCGACACCGACGGCAAGCCGCTCGTGACCAAGCGCTCGCGTTTTGCCGCCGAGCGGATCGAGTTCGTGGTGGAGAACAATTGACATCGGGGATGCCAAGTCTTTCTCCACTTGCTTGAGGCGGCGAGCGAGATTCACTCGCCCTGGGACCAGAGCCACGCCGCACCGCGCGCGCCGCTGGCGTCGCCGTGGATCGCCTTGAGCAGCGGTGTCTCACACCCCCGACCGAAGGTATAGGTCGCGATCTTGGCCGGCAGGTTCCTGTAGATGCGATCGACCTTCGACAATCCACCGCCGAAGACGAAGCAGTCCGGATCGAGCGTGTTGATGATGTTCGATAGACCGCGGGCGAGTCGATCTTCCCAGCGAAGCAGCGCGGCTTCAGCCTGCTCGTTGCCCTGCTCGCTGAACTGCACAATGTTCGATCCACTCAGCGCCGTGCCGGTAGAGCGCAAATAATCGTCTTCGAGACCACGGCCGGAAACCCAGGTCTCCATGCAGCCCTTCATACCACAGTAACAGTTCGGGCCTGGGAATTCGTCGGCACGCATCAGGGGTAGCGTTGTGTGTCCCCACTCGCCGCCGACACCGTTTGGCCCAGCGTGCACCTTGCCGTTGATGGCGATGCCGCCGCCACAGCCTGTACCGAGGATCACACCGAAGACAACCCGATAACCCGCGGCCGCACCATCGACCGCCTCGGAGACAGCCAGGCAATTGGCATCGTTGGCGCAACGTACCTCGCGACCCATGGCGCGCTTGAGATCAGCTTCAAGCGGACGCCCGATGAGCCAGGTCGAATTCGCATTCTTTACCAGGCCAGTGGAGCGCACCACCGATCCGGGAATGCCGACGCCCACGGTGCCGCTATCGCCGATGCGGGTTTCCAGCGACCTGGCTACGTCCACAATAGCCTGGACGGTGCCATGATAGTCTTCACGCGGCGTCGCAATACGGAGACGGTCGATTTCCTTGCCCCGCGCATCAAAGGCGCGGCCCTCGATCTTCGTACCACCCAGGTCAATGCCAATACGAATGCTCATTTGTCGGGCCGTTTCCCTTTGGCTAAAGCGCCCAGCCATCCATCTTCTGGCGTCCCTTAGTTTATCTCGATAATTGAGGTCAATACCGCGAGAAAGCGGCGCAATCCCGCTCTCCCAAGGAGAGTGGGAGGAAAAGCAATCAGCGTATCAAGCCACGGCGCGTGGGCCGATGATCGCAAAGCGCAGCTTGCTGGAGATCCAGTCGATCACGGCGACCGCGATCAGGATCATCAGGATCAGGAACGACACCTTCTGCCATTCCAGCACGCGGATCTGTTCGGCCAGTTGCAGGCCGATGCCACCGGCACCGACGATGCCGATGATGGTCGCCGAACGGGTGTTGGATTCGAAGAAATAAAGCATCTGTCCGGCGATAACAGGGAATACCTGCGGCATCAGGCCGAAGCGGATCTCGTGCAACGCATTGCCGCCGGAGGCGCGAATACCCTCGACCTGCTTCTTGTCGGCGCCTTCAATCGCTTCCGAGAACAGCTTGCCGAGTGCGCCGAAATCCGACAGCGCGATGGCGAGCACGCCGGCGAACGGGCCGAGGCCGACGACGTTGATCCAGACCAGCGCCCAGATCAGTGTGTCGACGCCCCTGATAGTGTCGAGAAAACGCCGGATCGGAAACCGGAGGATATTCGACGGCACGATGTTCTTCGCCGCCAGCAGGCTGACCGGGAACGCAAACACCGCGGCCAGTGTGGTGCCGAGCAGTGCGATCGACAAGGTTTCGCCGAGCGCATTGAGATACAGCGGCAGCGACGTGCCGGGATTGGGCGGCAACATCATCAGCGAGATCCAGCCGAGCTGATGCAGGCCGTTCAGCATGCGGATCGGCGAGAAGCCGAGATGGATCAGGCCGAGCACAAAGATCGCGAGCGCCACGAACAGCATCAAGGGCCACGCCAGCCGCGACGAGGCCGGCCGGTTGAAAACCTCCGGATACCGGGTGCGCAGGCCATCGATCTCCAGCATCGAGCGTTTGGTCATCCGCGCCGCTCCGTGCCGAACAATTTCCCGCGAATCCAGCCGGTGCCGATATCGATGACAAAGACCGTCAGGATAATCAGTAGCAGGATCGCGCTGACATCGGAGTAATAGAACTTCCGGATCGCGGTGATCAGCTCCACGCCGATGCCGCCGGCGCCGACGAAGCCCATCACGGAGGCGCTGCGTACATTGATTTCAAAGCGCAGCAACGTGTAGCTGGCGAAGCCGGCCACGACCTGCGGCAGCACGGCGAACCGCATGCAGGCGATCCAGCTGGCCCCGGTGGAACGCAGCCCCTCGACCGGCTTCATGTCGATGTTCTCGACCATCTCGGCATATTGCTTGCCCAGCGCACCGATCGAGTGGATCGTGATCGCGAGAACGCCGGCCATCGGACCGAGGCCGAAAGCGATGACAAAGATCAGCGCGAACACGATGTCAGGCACCGTTCGGCAGAATTCCATCAAGCGCTTGATGATAAAGCGCAGCCACGGGCCAGGCGAGGTATTTTCAGCCGCGAGAAAATTAAGGCCAAAGCCCAGCACCGCGCCGAACAGGGTGCCAACATAGCTGATCAGGATGGTTTCGCCCAATAACAGCGACCATTTCTTCCAGCCCCAGAGCCACTCCGGAATATTAGTCCAGACTCGTCTGCCGTCGTCCAATGTAAGGAGACGATCGAAATAGCTGACGAAGTGACCAAAATACGTGAACAGCGTCTTCAGGTTCACCTCGGCACCGACCGAAGCGATCACCAGCGCGGCAAAGAAGACCGCGGCCCCCAGCGTGACGCGCAGCCGCTTGCGCGCGACCGCCTTGCGGTAGACCTCGTTCAGCACCGCGAGCTGCTGATCCGGGAGTATGGTGACTGCGAGGGTCATGGTGCCGTTATCTGCAGGCCGTCAAAAACAAAAGAGCCGGGTCGATGGACCCGGCTCTTGCGTCAGCTTCGGCGATCAGGAGGCCTTCTTGCGCAGGCTGTCGACGAACTTAATCAGCTCGATGGTCTTGTTATAGTCGTCGTTGGTCACCGACTGCCAGGGTAGGTTCTTGCCGTCGGAGAGTTTCTTGAACGCGTCCTTGTCCTTGTCCGCCGCCTCCAGGAAGGCCTTCTTGATCGCGGCCTTCATGTCCTCGGGCAGATCGCTGAGATAGGCATAGGGCGAGTTGATGATGAGGTCGGACTTCACGATGATGCGGAAGTCTTCCTTCTTCAACGGCGTGCCGTCGCTCGACTTGACCATGTTCTTGGAGAGCATGCGGGTCAGGTTGCTGTCGTCTTCCGCGTTCCACCAATTGGCGCACACGTCGACCGTGCCCTGAGCCAGCGCCAGCACGGCGTTTTCGTGGCTGCCGGTGAACACGACCTGCGAGAAATAGGTATCGGGATCGATCCCCATCTGGTTCATCTTGAAGCGCGGCATGTTGTTGCCGGAGGTCGAGTTGGGATCGACCAGGCCGAGGTTCTTGCCCTTGAGGTCTTCCAGTTTCTGGTACGGGCTCTTGGCGAGCACGTAGAACACCGAATAATAGCCCTTGGAACCGTCGGAATTGACGTCGATCACGAAGGCGTCGGTCTTGACGTTGGTGACGCGGGCGCGTGCGAACGACGCCGGGCCGTAATAGCCGATATGGATGTTGCCGGCGCGCTGGCCCTCGATCACCGCGGCGTAGTCGTTGGCAACGCGCAGCGTCACCTTGATGCCAAGTTGCTTCGACAGATAGTTCACGAACGGCGTGAAGCGTTCGGTGACACCCGAACCGTTCTCGGCCGGAATCACCGCGAAGGTGATCTCCGGATATTTCGCCTTCCAGTCTTCCGCAGAGCTGGCGGTACGGACGAAGGCGAGCGACGCGGCGCCGGCCAGAACGATACGACGATTGATCATGATGAATTCCCCTGTTGCAGTGATACGCTGACGATCCGCTACAGGCTTGTAGCGGCCGCGTTTGACAGTCGCGTTACTTCAGGCCGCCGCAGCAGTGCCCAACGCCCGATCGGTTACGTCAGCGGGCGCGTGGACCGGCGCTCCGCCCATGACGTCATTGGCTTCGAGATCGTAGAGTTCGCGCGCGATCTGATCGGTCAGCATCGCGGGGACGTCGTCGAACACGACGCGGCCGGCCGCCATGCCGATCAGCCGATCGCAATAATTGCGCGCCAGATCGAGCGAATGCAGGTTGCAGAGTACCGTGATGCCGAAATGCTTGTTGATACGCAGCAGCGCATCCATCACGACCCTGGTATTGCGCGGGTCGAGCGAGGCGATCGGCTCGTCGGCGAGAATGATATCCGGCTGCTGCACCAGCGCACGCGCAATCGCGACGCGCTGCTGCTGGCCGCCCGAGAGTTGGTCGGCGCGCTGCGCGGCCAACGAGGCAATATCAAATTGCTCCAGCGCGGACATAGCCAACGCCCGGTCGTGATCGGGCCAGAGTTGCGCCAGCGAACGCCAGGCCGGGATTTCGGCCAGCCGTCCCATCAGCACATTGGTCAGGACGTCGAGCCGGCCGACAAGATTAAACTGTTGAAAGATCATCGCCGAACGGGCGCGCCATTGCCGCAGCTCTCTGCCGCGCAACGCGGTCACATCCAGGCCATCGAACAAAATCCGTCCCGAGGTCGGATCGGCGAGGCGGTTGATCATCCGCAGCATCGTCGACTTGCCGGCGCCGGACCTGCCGATCACGCCGACAAAGCTGCCGGGCGCAATCGAGAACGAGGCATTATCTACAGCGGCCTTGGTACCAAATCGGCACGTCAAACCTTCGACCACCAGCATGTATTGCTCCAGCAAGCCGGACGCGGCCTTTGCCGACGGCTATCTGGCTCTATCGCTAGCGCCCGGATTCTACAGTTATGTGACAGTCGTGCGGCGGCGCGGGTGCCGTCCACACGCGCATGACCGTCATCCAGTCGTCATGTTATCGTCATCGAGCCCGCCGATGACGGGCGACGACTGGATCAACCTGCATCTATGGAAGCCCGTATGGCCGGCAAAAAACTCTCCGTCGAACCGACGATCGACCCTTCCGCGAAGCTGAAAGACGTCAAGCTCGGTGCTTACACCGAGGTCGGGGCGCGCACGATTTTGCAGGAAGTGACGATGGACGATTACTCCTACATCGTGAACGACGGTCAGATCACCTACACCACGATCGGAAAGTTCTGCTCGATCGCGGCGATGACCCGGATCAATCCCGGCAACCATCCGATGCACCGGGCCACGCAGGCGCACTTCACCTACCGCGCCAGCGCCTATTTCGAGGGCGAAGCCGACGACGCCGAGTTCTTTGCCTGGCGCCGCGCGCATCACATCCATATCGGCCATGACGTCTGGATCGGGCACGGCGCCATCGTGCTGCCGGGCCGCAATATCGGCACCGGCGCCGTGATCGCGGCGGGCGCGATCGTGACCAAGGACGTGCCGGCCTACACCATTGTAGCCGGCAATCCGGCGCGTGCGATCAAGCGGCGGTTTCCGGAAACCATCGCGGGCCGGCTCGCCGAACTCAAATGGTGGGACTGGGAGCACGAGGCCCTGCGTCTCGCATTGCCCGATTTCCGAAAACTGCCGATCGAACAATTTCTCGAGAAATATGAAGCGGCGAACGCACAGCACGCGCTCGCGCAGCGACAAAAGGCCGCGTCGTAATGAACATTTTTATCGAAGGTGGCCGGGCGTTGCTCGGCGAGGAAATCTGCGACGCTTCACTCGAGATTACCGACGGTAAGATCGGCGCTGTCGATCATGTGCCTGCGCGCGGCGCGCTCAATATCGATGCCGATGGACTTCTGGTACTTCCGGGCATCGTCGATTTGCACGGCGATGCGTTCGAGCGGCAGATGATGCCGCGTCCCGGCGTCGATTTTCCCATCGATGTTGCGCTGATCGACAGCGATCGGCAGGCGATCGCCAACGGCATCACCACGGTGTTCCACGGCACGACCTGGTCGTGGGAGCCGGGCCTTCGCAGTCGCGACAATGCCGGGCAGCTCTTGGAGACCATCGAACGCCTGCGGCCGCAACTCGCAGCGGACACCCGCTTCCACCTGCGCCATGAGACCTACAATCTCGACGCCGAGGCCGAAATCATCGACTGGCTGTCGGCGCGGCGGATCGATCTGTTCGCCTTCAACGACCACATGGATTCGACGGTCGGCAATCTCGCCAAGCCACAGAAGCGCAGCCGCATGGTGGAGCGAACCGGCCTCTCGGACCGAGAGTTCGATGCACTGGTCGAGCGCGTCGTTGATCGCGCGGACCACGTTCCCGGTTCGATCGCGCGCCTCTCCAAGGCAGCGCGCGATGCCGGCATCCGGATGCTCTCGCATGACGACGATACGCCCGCGGTGCGGCAAGCGTTTCGCGCGCAAGGCATCGCGATCGCCGAATTCCCGGTCAACGAGGAAACCGCGCGTGACGCCGCTGATAACGGCGACTTCATCGTGTTCGGCGCCCCGAACGTGGTGCGCGGTGGCAGCCATACCGGATGGACCAAGGCCAGCGACATGATCGCCAAAGGCCTGTGTTCGATTCTGGCGTCCGATTACTATTACCCGGCGCAATTGCTGGCAGCGTTTCGGCTGGTCGCCGACGGCGTGCTGCCGTTACCGGCTGCGTGGAATTTGATTGCCTCCGCGCCCGCGCGTGCCGCCGGTCTTGCCGATCGCGGAACGCTCGATCCCGGTCAACGCGCCGATATCATCCTGGTCGACGACGAACAGCCGCTGCGACCGCGCATCATGGCCGTCATCTCGGCCGGGCGACTGGTTCATCTCACCGACGCCAACCGTCTGTTGAAACCGTCGGTGCTGCCGCGCAAGGCCGTTGCAGCGGCGTGATCCCACTCTATTGTGACAATCATGACCGACACGCCCCGCTATGCGCTCTATTATGCCCCCGCACCCCGAAGTGAACTCGGTCGCTTCGGCGCGCATCTGCTCGGTTATGACGCCTTCAGCCGCAAGACCTTGCGGTTTCCCGTCAATATCGAGCAGGCCTTGCCGGATTGGGGCGAGCTGACGCAGGACCCACGCAAATACGGTTTTCACGCCACGCTGAAAGCTCCAATGGCATTGGCGGACGGCAAGAGCGAAGCCGAGCTTCTGGCCGCTTGCGAAACCTTTGCCCAAACGTCGCGGCCGATTCCGGCGATCGCGCCTGTCATCAACGCGATCGACGATTTCATTGCGATCGTGCCTTCGCGGCCCTCGGCCGAGCTGCAGGCATTGGCCGCCGAAGCAGTCAGACACTTCGACGGCTTCCGTGCGCCGTTGACCGCCAGTGATCGCGCCCGGCGCAATCCGGACCGGCTACCGCCAAGGCAGCGCGAGTATTTGGAACGCTGGGGTTATCCTTACGTGATGGAAGAGTTTCGCTTCCATATGACGCTGACCGGACGCCTTCCGGCGGAGCGCCGCGAGGCGGTACTGGCGATGCTTCGGCAGCGCTTTGCCGCGCTCGACATCAATTCGATCGCGGTCGACCGCCTTGCGTTGTTCAAGCAGAGCGATCCCAGTTCCGGATTCCAAATCGTGCGGCAATATAACCTGACGCGGGCCCAGGCCTAACGCCCGATACAGCGATGCTGCCCAGGGACCCGCTCTAATATTTGAGCTGCGGGCGAAGCTCTCTCAATTTTCCGGCGATCTCCCGCGCGTCGGCGTCATCCGACTTCGACAAATGCCTGGTGATCGAGGCGTAGTCCTCGTCGGATTTGTGCTGATTCAGTTTGCGCTGTCCCTCCACCCGCTGAACGTCCATTTCAAGCACGACGATCGATTGCAACATCGTCTCGCGCTTTTCCGCTTCCATGGTGGCCAGCGACCACGGTTGCTTCGGCTTCAACCGCTCTTCAAAGGTCGCGAGCAGCGTGTCGCCATGTTCGCGATTGCTTTCCGCCTTCAACCGGCGCACTGGGCCGGAAAGATGCACGGCCTCATAAAGCCAGGTGGAGACATGATCCGGTGTCGCATACCAATCGTTTGAAACGTAGGCGTCCGGTCCCCACACGATCAGCAGGAACGGATTTTCTCCGTCGGCCAATTCGGCGAGCTTGTTCCGCGCCGTCAAATGGAACTGCACCGTCACGGCATCGGCGTTTCGTTGAATGCGGAACGGCACATGTGAACTGATCGGCCCGGAGGCGCCGCTCGCAACGAATGCGCCAAATCCGCGCGACGCTGCAAACGCGAGCGCGCCGTCGCGATCCCAGGCAAACATCGGACGAAGAACGTGCACCGAATTCCTCCACGCGATTTCAGAAACGCCCATCATGTTCTTGATTTGTTCATTTTTCAATGAAAGAATCGCGTTAGACGCGCAAGCCTTCCACGACAAGCCTTCGATGAGTTGTACGAGGAATGATGATCTCGTTGCGGTGACGGATCGAATCGCCGAGCGTCCTGCAAGCAAGGGGGACGATTCGTGCTGACTGCGTTGGCCGCTCCATATCTGGATACGCTCAATCCGGAACAACGTCGTGCGGTTGAGCACGGCGTCACCGCCGATGGCCATGTCGGCACGCCGCTGTTGGTGATCGCCGGTGCCGGATCCGGCAAGACCAACACGCTGGCGCATCGCGTGGCGCATCTGATCGTCAACAAGGCCGATCCGCGCCGCATTCTGCTGATGACGTTTTCGCGGCGGGCGGCGTCCGAAATGTCACGCCGGATCGAACGCATCGCGCGCAAGGTGATGGGCGACAAGGCCGGCATCATGACCGATGCGCTGAGCTGGGCCGGCACGTTTCACGGGATCGGCGCCCGGCTGCTGCGGGAATATGCGGAGCAGATCGGGATCGATCCCTCATTCACAATCCATGATCGCGAGGATTCCGCCGATCTCATGAATCTGGCGCGCCACGAACTCGGCCTGTCCAGAACCGAAAGCCGGTTCCCGACCAAGGGCACCTGCCTCTCGATCTATTCGCGCTGCGTGAATACCGAGGCGCCGATCGAACAGGTGCTCGGGCAGTTCTTTCCGTGGTGTTCGGGCTGGAGCGGCGAGCTCAAGCAATTATTCGCCGCCTATGTCGAGGCCAAGCAACAGCAGAACGTGCTCGATTACGACGACCTGCTGCTGTACTGGGCGCAGATGATGTCGGACGCATCGATTGCCGACGACATCGGCGGCCGCTTCGATCACGTGCTGGTCGACGAATATCAGGACACCAACCGCCTGCAATCATCGATCCTGCTGGCGCTGCGGCCCGGCGGCCGCGGACTGACCGTGGTCGGCGACGACGCCCAGTCGATCTACTCGTTTCGCGCCGCGACCGTGCGCAACATTCTGGATTTTCCGGATCAGTTCACGCCGCGCGCCGAAATCATTACGCTGGACCGCAACTACCGCTCGACGCAGCCGATCCTGTCGGCGGCCAATGGCGTGATCGATCTGGCCAGGGAGCGTTTTACCAAGAACCTCTGGACCGAACGCGCATCATCGGAGAAACCGCGCCTGGTCGCCGTGCGCGATGAAGCCGACCAGGCCCGCTACATCGTCGAGCGTGTATTGGAAAGTCGCGAAAGCGGATCGCTGCTCAAGCAGCAGGCCGTGCTGTTTCGCGCCTCATCGCATAGCGGCCCGCTGGAAGTCGAACTGACCCGCCGCAACATCCCGTTCGTCAAATTCGGCGGCCTGAAATTTCTCGACGCCGCGCATGTCAAGGACGTGCTGGCGTTGTTGCGCTTCATCGAAAATCCGCGCGACCGGGTTGCGGGCTTCAGGGTACTGCACCTCTTGCCGGGCATCGGCCCGGCATCAGCGCAGCGCATCCTCGACCAGATGGCGGAAGCTTCCGATCCAATTCATGCACTGTGCAACCTGCCCTCGCCGCCGCGCGCCAGCGCCGATTGGAAATCCTTCACCCAGACCGCCGCGGATTTGCGCTATTCGGAATGGCCCGCGGATCTCGAACGGGCGCGGCTCTGGTACGAACCGCATCTCGATCGTATCCACGAAGAAGCCGAGACCCGCAAGGCGGACCTTATTCAACTGGAGCAGATCGCGAGCGGCTATCCGTCCCGCGAGCGCTTTCTCACCGAGTTGACGCTCGATCCGCCGGATGCGACCAGCGATCAAGCCGGCGTACCTCTGCTCGACGAGGATTATCTGATCCTGTCCACCATTCATTCCGCCAAAGGGCAGGAATGGAAATCGGTCTATGTGCTGAATGTGGTCGATGGCTGTATGCCCTCCGATCTCGGCGCAGGCACTTCGGCCGAACTCGAGGAAGAACGGCGGCTGTTATATGTGGCGATGACGCGCGCCAAGGATGAACTGCACTTGATCGTGCCGCAGCGCTTCTTCACCCACGGCCAGCATGCGCAAGGCGACCGCCACGTCTATGCCTCGCGGACCCGCTTCATTCCCGAGCGGTTGTTGACCCTGTTCGAGCGCGCCGGGTGGCCAGCCTTTGCGGCGAACCAGGCCGCGCGCCATGCGGGGCCACCGCGGATCGACGTCGGCGCGCGGATGCGCGGCATGTGGCGGTAGAGATACCGCTAGAGCGGTTTTCGGTTGATGTGAATCGGAACAGTAAGGGGGTTCCCAAAAGCGCGCAAATCAGATTCGGGTTGCTTTGACAGCAACAGCGAGGTCGCGCGATGGCGAAGGGATACTCGAAGGACCTCAGGGCGCGGGCGGTCGCACTTGTCGAAGACGGCGAGAGCAGACGGGAGGCGGCGCGGGTGCTCGGTCTCGGCGCCTCGACCGCAATCCGCTGGATCGAGCGCTGGGCGACAACGGGCAGTGTAGCGGCATTGCCCGGCACGGGCCACAGTCGCTCGCCGCTCGAGGCGCATCGCCAGTGGCTGCTTGATCTGGTCGCAGCGGAGCCGGATTTGACGCTCGAAGAGATTCGCGCTCGGCTCAAGTCCGAGAGGCGGCTGAAAACCGGTACGACCTCGGTCTGGCGTTTCTACGAACGCCATGACATCACGTTCAAAAAAAACTCTGCACGCCGCCGAACAGGATCGTCCTGATGTCGCTGCAGCGCGTGCCGAACTGAAGCTCGAGCAATCCAGGCTTGACGCGCCGCGCCTCGTCTTCATCGACGAGACGGCGGTTACGACCAAGATGGTCCGGCACCGCGGCCGCTCACCACGTGGTGAGCGTCTCGTTGCGAGCGTGCCGCACGGCCACTGGAAGACGCTGACGCTCGTTGCCGCGCTACGCATTAATGGCCTGACAGCGCCTTATGCCATTGACGGCGCCATGGATGGGCCATCGTTCCTCGCTTATGTTGAGCAGATCCTCGCGCCGACGCTGCGCAAAGGCGATATCGTCTTCATGGATAACCTGCGCACCCACAAGATCGATGGCGTTCGCCATGCGGTCGAAGCGGTCGGCGCCAAAGTGCGCTATTTGCCGGCCTACTCGCCGGATCTCAATCCGATCGAAATGGCATTCTCGAAGCTGAAGACGGCGCTTCGCAAGGGTGCCGCTCGCACCGTGACAACGCTGATGAAGCTGATCGGCAAGCTCATCAAGACATTTGCACCCGAGCAATGCGCGAACTACTTTCGACATGCCGGATACGAGTAGTGACCCATATCAAGTGGAAACCGCTCTAGCTCGGCTTGGCCGGGGCCGGATTACCCTGCACCGTCACAAAGTCGACGGGACCGCCGGGTCTGTCGTCATCGAACACCCCAATCACCAGCCGCCCGGTGCGCCAGGCGCGGGTATCGAGATTACTGCGTCCCTCGTACAGCTTCGGACCATCGACAAAGGAATCGTGGCCGTGGACGATGTGGCGGCCTCCGAAATCGAGCGTGTCGCCTTCCGGATAGCGCTTCCACAGCAGTGTCTTTTCGATCTGTTGATCGAGCGGCAGATCCAGATCGAGGCCGGCATGCACGTAAATCCGCTGCCGGTCGATATGCATCAGTGCCAGTCGATCGAGCCATTCGATATCATCAGGCGGCACATTCGCAAGGTCGCCACCGTAGGATCTGATCGCATCATCGCCGCCCCGATGCAGCCACCATTGCATCCGTGCGGGATCGCGCAGCGCCTCGACCATCATGGCGTCGTGGTTGCCCTTGAGCGGAATGAACGACCATCCCGGCGGGGGCCCTGCGCGCACGAAATCGACGACTGCCTTGCTGTCCGGCCCCTTGTCAACGTAATCGCCGAGCACCACGATCGCGCCGAAACTGCTGCCGGCATGTGCGAGGATACCCGCAAAACCGTCGCGGAGCAGATCGACCCTGCCGTGAATATCGGGAATGACGTAGGTCAAACTCATGCGGCGCGGCCCGGCTCCGTAACTTCAATGCATATGCTGCAAGTGACGGCGGCGCGACCGGCCACGCTCTTAAGTCCTATGCCGGCCGTGTCCCGGCCGCCGGACGAAGGTGGAGTACATTCGAGCCAGCCGCCTCGGGGCCGGAAGCCATCTGGCCCAGCGGCACGCCGGCTTTCAACAGGCCGTTGCGATAATGCGCGGTGTCCTCGGGCAGCTTCCAGCGGAAATTACGCAGATGCCGTTCAACAGTGAAATTCGGGAAATGGCCGAGCAAGGCCTCGGTCGCCTTTGCCGCTTCCTCTGATCGACCCGATTGCGCCAGCGCCGCCGCCCGCACCGCGAGCACCTGAAGATGACTCGGATTTACATACAGCGCTTCACGGGACCAGGATAATGACGCGTCATACTGGCCCAGCAGGTAGTGGCTGAACGCGTTCAACGCCGCCCAGCGATATCGGGGATCGGAATTGCCTTGCTGCGCTGCCACTGAAAACAGCTCAATGGCCCGCCGGTGCTCACCGATCACGAGATGACAGATCCCGAGAACGCCGCGCGCACCCATGTCGTAGGGGTTCAGCTTGACCGCACGTTGCGAGGCATCCATCGCCGCCTCGTACTGTCCTTCCATCGCGTGCATATAGGACAGCAGCGAATAGGCAAACGACGAACGCGGATCGAGCCGGACACTGCTTTCCGCCTGGCTCATCGCCGAGGCCCATAATTCGCGCGTGCTCTTGATCCAGCCAAACTGCACGCCCTGGATCTGGATGATCGCGAGATAGGCTCGCGCGATCGACAGCGTCGGATCGAGCGCAATGGCCTCGGTAAACAGACCGATCGCGGTTTCGAAATCGGCTTTGGTCTGCAGATAATAGTGCGAAAGGCCTTTCAGGAATCGGTCCCACGCGGTGAAGTCGTTCGACGGCGACCGCGCCGGCGCGGAAGCTTCCGCGCGGTAGATCTCGGCGGCGATCGCCGCGGACAGGCTGGTGGTGATCTCATCCTGCATCGCGAACAGTTCGCCGATGTCGCGGTCATATCGACCGGTCCATAATTGCTCGCCATTCTCCGGCGCGATCAGTTCGGCGGTGACGCGGATCTTGTTTCCGGCGCGCCGCACCGAGCCCTGGATCAAATAGGTCGCGTCGATCTCGCGCGCGATCAGGCGTGTGCTGGCGTTTTTGCCCTTGAACGTGAACGTCGAGTTGCGGCTGAGCACCCGATAAAATGATTGTAGCGAGAGCGCGTGGATCAAATCTTCCGTCAGGCCATCCGAGAAATATTCGTCGGCGCCGTCACTGAGATTGGCAAACGGAAGCACGCCCACGATCGCCGTCCGGTATTGCGACGCCAGGCTGGACGCCTCTTTCGGCTCCCGGCCGCTGGCGTCAGCCCCGGCCGGCTCCCAGGTCCAGACATAAACCGGCTCTTCGATGTTCTTGAACCGATGCGGGCCGGCATCGACCAGGGCGACGCTGAGATGCTTGCCGGCCTCATGGTAGGCCTTGGCCGAGACCGCGATACCGCCGGGGGCGGCCACCGCCTCGAGGCGGACGGCGATGTTCACGCCATCCCCGAATACCTCGTCTTCATCGGCGATCACATCGCCCATGTGGATGCCGAGGCGGAATTGCATGACGCGATCGGCGGGAAGGTGATGGTTGCGTTCCGCCATCATCGCCTGCATCGCGATCGCCGCCTCGACGGCGCCGACCACACTGGGGAACTCGAGCAGAAATCCATCGCCGGTGTTTTTCACCAGACGGCCGCCATGGTTAAGGATGATCGGATAGATCGCGGTCCGATGGGCCTTGAACGTGGCGTGCGTACCCGCCTCGTCCGCACCCATCATTCGCGAGTAGCCGGCGACATCAGCACAGACGATGGCCGCGAGGCGTCTTTCCATGTCTCCCCACATTCCAGAACCGGCAGTCACCACGGTACGTGGTTGGACAGCCGAAGCCAACCGGCTTTTCAATACCCGGTTCCGGCAGGAAGTGAGATCCACAATGCGGCTTGTTCAAATACCCGTCAGTTTTACCTCCAAAAGCAGCCGATACTACCTCCCGGCCCCGTGCCGCGATGACGTAGCTCGAAGAACCCTGCCGCAGGCCGTGGTCTCGTTGCTGGGGCAGGTCAGCTAACGATTTCCACGGCCTGCGGCCCCGTCAGAACTTCCAGGTCATATTGGCCTTGAAGTCGTTGTCCTGGGCATGAGACGCGGCCTGCCCGACGTAAGACAGGCTGACGCTGACGCTGCGGGACACGAGCACGTCCAAACCCGCTTCGACCACGGCACTGTCCTCGGCAATTGGAACCCCCAGGATGTTGAACGAAGTGCCGCCGCTGGCGAACGCTAGCAGGGAGGCGGGCGTCATATCGCCGGCGGCATGGCGCCAGCCGACGCTGCCACGCGCCGTTGCTGCCATACCGTTGAGGCTGAAGTCGCTCGAGCCGCGCAGGCCGAGTGTCGAGTAAGTGACGTCGGTCGAACCGCTGCGGCCGATCAGCGCTGCCGCCCCACCGGTCTCGCCGAACCCGCCCGTCCATAGATTCACATAAGCAAGGTTGGCGAACGGCTCGAATGCCAGCGTACCAACAACGGTTCGACCGACATTGAGGCGATAACCGAGATCTCCGAACACCTGCGACGTCGCGGCGTCGTAGTGGGACGACATCTGCTCTGCCAGACCGGGAAAGGAAACCGAGCGGGAGGTGTCGATCTGGTGCCAGGTATAGGCGGCGCCGGTGCGCAAGCCGAGCGCTCCCCATTGCGAGCCGCCATAGACACCAAGATGATAATTATCGCTGGACCCCGATGAGCCGCGATCACCCACATTGAAGTTGGTGCGGCTATAGCCGCCCAAAGCGCCGATCCGGACGCCATCGAACGCGAATGCGTCGCCGCCGGCGAGGAAACCGCCGGTCGATCGGGTGAGCGCAGCGGCATTGCCATTGGCATCGGTCGATCCCCAGGAGCCGAAGCCCTGTCCCCAGAACGCCAAACTGTCCGTCGTAGCGGCCACCGGCGTGCCATCAGCGGCATAGGCGGGAAACGGCCCGGAGGAGGCACCCACCGCACCGAAGGCGGAACGTATACGATTGATCGCCGCGTCCCGCACAAAGCGGCTGTCGTCGATCAGCACACCCTTGGTCGAGGCGTAAACCTCGCCGGAAAGCCGGTCGAAGGCCTGTTGCGCTTGCAGCGCCGACAAATTCAGCACCGCGTTGTTGACGGCATTGCCCGAACCGAGGCTTGCAACACCACTCGCCGCTGCGATCTGGTTCGGTGTGACGCCAACCGCCATGAAGGTCGTGCTGTTGCGAGTCAGCACCAGATCCACGTCATTGCCCTGGTAAAGCAGCGATGGCGTGTAGAACGCCAGATTCGAAGTGACGCCGGCGAAGGTGCCGTTGACGCCACCGGCTGCGGAGAGAATGGTATAGTTGGTGCTCTGGGAATAGTTGCCGGCACCCGCAAGCACTTGCACCGTGCCGCCACTCAGCGTCGCGATTCCGCCAGCTACCAGCCTGTCGCCCTGCCCGGCGGCGTTGACCTCGACCCAAAAGATCGAACCCGGCGCAAAGGTGACGTTATTGGCGACATTCAGCGTGCCGATGCCATCGCCCGGCGCGACGATGCCGCCCGCGTTCGCGACGATGGAGCCGACGTTGCCGATACCGCCGAGAATGCCGCCACCGGACACCGTGGCGGTCGAAGCATAGATCTCGCCATCCACCGCAAGGCGGCCGCCGGTCACGTTGGTCGGGCCCGTGAAGCCTGAACTCGCGGTCAGAATGGTTTCGCCCGCGATCTGATTGACCGTGCCCGGCCCCTCGATCGATGCCGAGAAGACGTAACCGACACCAGTATGGTTGAAGTTGATCGTGCCGGTACCGGCACCGAACTGCACGGAGGCGGACGAAAACAGTGTGCCAGGCGCTACCGCTGCCGTTCCCGGCGCCGCGCCGATATTGAGCACGCCGGTCGAGCCGGCCTGATCGGCGATCATGGTGGAGCCGCTGCTCAGCGATTGCACAATGGCGCCGTTGCTGATGGTCAGGGTGCCGCTGCCGGCGCCGCCAATCGTGAGGCCATTGGAATTGCCGCCACTGCCCGTATTGAGCCAGGTCGACCCGCTGCCGTCGACGACCACGGTGCCGACCGAACCGGCAACGGCTCCCACGATCCCGGCAGCGTCATTGGCCCGTCCGCCAGCCAGGATATTCAGCGTCCCGGTACCACCCCCGCCTACCGTCAATCCGCCGGTGGATCCTCCAGCAAGGATCGAGCCTGGGCCGATCACCGATACGGTTCCAACGCCGGCTGCCGAATCGGCGCCTAGCAGCATATTTAGAAACGTGACCTGACCGCCGTTGCTAATCGTCAACGTACCCGTGCCGTCATAGCCGACAGAGACCTGGGTTGCCGTGTTCCACGACGACCCGCTGCCATCGACCGTGACATGGCCGGTGGAATTGGCCATTTCGCCGATAAAGGCGTTGTCGTCGCTGGCGGACGCCCCGTTTGAAATCACCAGCGTTCCGTCACCAATGCGGCCGACGGAAAGGAAGCCGGTGGAATTCCACCGCGAGTTTATGCCGGTGACGGTCACTGTGCCCTGCGATCCCGCGAGGTAACCAATGGCGCCGTCCGTGCCGCCGAGCGAACCACCGTTGGTGATGGTCAGATCGCCGGTGTGGCTGAAACCCACGTTGATGCTAGTGATGGAGGCCGTTCCGGTGCCCACACCGCCATCCAAAGTCGTCTTGTTCGGTGTTGTCGTATCGACAAACACGGTATCGGCCGCGCCCGGCGCCGCATTCGTGTCCCAGTTTGTGCCGGAAAACCAATCGCCGGAAGGCGCGCCGATCCAATTCGGGGTGCCTGCCTCAGCCGGCACAATTCCGCCGATGATGACGGCACCGGCCAGCAGCGCCGCAACGCTTGTCGAACACGACAGCTGGCGGCGGCGGGGTTTCACGGACGGCTCCATCATCAGAACGCTTTCAAAACGAATTTGCCGAGGACGCCCGGTTGGGTCGCGGCGACAAGTTCCTGATAGCTAGCGGGAATCCGCCGAAGAGCGCTTGGGCTGGCTGACGCGAGACTTGGGCTGGGCGGCAAAACGACCAGACGGCGATCGCGTGTTGCAGCCTGGCAACGATTTAGGGGAGCGGTTGAGTGCGAATCGCGAGGCTGTTCAAGGGTTTGAACTGAGCGAAATGCTCAGCGATTTCCTTCGGAGGCCGCTTCGCCATGCGCCGCCATGATCGGGATGGTGTTGACCCTGCCGGACGCAAATCCCTCAAGCCCAATTCCGGCGCGCGGCGGCCCGGATATCGGAGGGAGTGCTCCCATAACGGCGTCGAAACGCATGGTTGAAATGGGACAGATCGCCAAAGCCCAAATCATAGGCGATGACACTGATCGCAAGCGCTTCGGTACGCGGATCGCTCAGCAGGCTATGCGCGCGCGCCAGCCGTTGCTCCAGCACGAAATCGGTAAACGTCGTGCCGGTATCCATGAACAGCGCACGAATGTATCGGGGCGATATGCCGTGGCGGGCGGCGACGGTATTCACCGAGAGATCGCGCCGCGTAAGATGGCGGCTGATATCGGTCTGGATGGCGCGAAGGCGGGCAAATCGAACGCCGCGCCCTTTGGCGAGTTCGCTGGCGTCACGGTTCGCGCCGATCGCCAGCCCGATCAGGTCGTGCAGGTGATCGTCAACGGCAAGCCGAAGGCGTGGCGTCACAAGCTCCTGCTCGTCATGCAGCACGCCAACGTAGTCCTTAAGCAATCGAAGGGCCGGGTTATCCTTCGGGACCGCGCGGATGAGCGCATCCTCCGCATGCGAAAGCCGAGCCGCCAGCTTTTGCCGGTTGAACCGAAAGTTGAGCAGCCTGGCCGAGGTGTGGCCGACATAGGTTGCCGTCTCGCCGCTGGCCGTGAGAACCGCTTCTCCGCTACTGGCGTCCACCTCACGATCGCCCCGTGACCACCGCACCGCGCCGCTTCGGACCAGCGTGAAGATAAGATCGTCGTTGTCGGCCAATCTCGCCAGATGCTGACAGCGCATCCGGGACACCTGCCCGTCGCCAATGCGTATCGAGGGAAATACGCTCATGGCCATATCGGCGTCGATCTGCTCTCCCTTCACCATGGGTTCGATCTCGAGCTGGAGCATCGTGCGACCCCACGTCTCGCGAAACCCTTCGGTCCTGTCCCGGTTCGAAAAAGCCGAGGTCGAAATCCGAAAACTGGTTGTATCGCCGCTCGTCAAGCCCTTCTCCCGCGGGAGGTCACGTCTAAATCGCCAGTGCGATCGTACCTGCCGGGAGCGCGCGTTCCCAGCCTACAATGGAGGCAAAACGATCAGATTTGGAAAAATGAACGAAAGAGTGCCGTTTACACCAAGTATCCTTCCGCGCGGACCAAGTGGCGCTCGGGTGAATGTCAAACCATCTTGTCGTCGCTCCGCGCCGCGGCACGGATGTTCGAGGGCGTGGCGCCGTAACGGCGCCGAAACACATGATTGAAGTAGGAAAGATCACCGAAGCCGGACTCAAAAGCGATCGTGCTGATCATGTGACCCGCAAAACGCGGATCGACCAGACAACGATGGGCGCGCGCAAGCCGCTGATTCAGCACGAAGTCGGTAAACGTGGTTTGATCGCCCTCGAACAATGTCCTGATGTAGCGCGGTGAAATGCCGTGCCGGCGCGCCACGGTCTCGACCGACAGCTCTCGCCGGGTGAGGTTGGCGAGAATATGCGCCTTGATCGCGCGTAGCCGCGCGACGCGAAGGCCTCGCCCGCGGGCTACATGCGTCGCGTCGCCGGTGGCGCCGAGCGCCAGCGCCACGAGGTCCTGGATGTGGGTCGCACTCGCGGCTTTCAGTTCGGGCGACATCTGACCGATGTCGCCCTGCAGAAGCTTGACGTAGCCGGTCAACAGCCGCACCGCGTCATTGTTGCGCGGAACGAGCTGCATCAGGACGTCGTCGATGCTGGCGATCGCCTGCGTCAACGCGACCCGCGGTATGGCGAGCGCCAGGAACTCGATCGAGGAATTGTAAAGGCATCCACCAGGCTCATCGTTCGACCACAGCAAGGCCTCGCCCGCACGAAATACGGTTTCACTGTTGCCTTGGTGAGCGATGGCTTCTCCACCGAGCAGAATGCCGAAGACCAGGTCATCGCTGCCGTCAGCAATCAGCGCCGGCGTTCGCGTCACCCGGTTTGGCGAACTGGACACAGCGGCGACCGACAGATTTGGCAGCATCTGGATATCGGCCCGACTGCGAAACGGACCGTCACCGATCGGCTCCATATCCATCTTGACGATGGTGCGACCAAAGGCTTCACGCCAGATCGGAAGCCGATCGCGTTCGGGCAGATCGTCGGTCGAAAACCGGAGGGCTTCCCCGTTCTCCTGCAAAGTACCTTCTCTCGCAAAACAGGTTTCCGGGCCGTCTCTCGACGCACCGCATGCGAAGGGTACAAAACACCGGCCGGCATTTACTTGGTCTGGGCGACACTGTGTGTTGGGCTGGGAGGAACAAGCGCCATCATCACGGCGGGACTTAATCAGGCAACAGCACACACCCGTCTTCGACGAGGATCCGCTCCTCGGTAGCCGGGTTTGCCAAAATCGGCGGGACGTTGCGCGGCTGAAGCGCGGGCGCCTTACCAGGCTCGCCGCCACGCGGCGTCGCCCTGACGACCTGGCTCGGCGGCAAGACCGCTTTGCTGGTCAGGTGGTCCCACTAAGTACACTGTCACCGCAATCCTCGAAAACAACCCCACGCAAAGTAGCCTGGCGGCCGCCGGCCTTCGAAAAGGCGCCTTGACACGATAATTCCGGTGACAGTGGGTTTGCCACGATGCGTTACCGTAGCTTGTTTTGCGCGAACGCGGTTTCGAACTCAAGGGGCGATTGGTATCCGAGCGCGGAGTGCAGCCGCTCCTTGTTGTAGACTTCGGCGATGAACCTATCGATCTGGCGACGAGCGTCGCCGATGTCGGTAAATGCCTTGCCGTTGACCTGTTCGGCCTTGAGCGTCTTCATGAAGCTTTCAGCCTTGGCGTTGTCGAAGGGGTTTCCCGGCCGGCTCATGCTGACGGCGATGTCGCGATCGGCAAGCCGCTGGCGGTAAGCGATGGAGGCGTATTGCACGCCGCGATCGGAGTGATGGATTAGACTGCCACGCGCCGGCCCCCGCGCGGCGATAGCCTTCTCCAGTGCGGCAATGGCAAGCGAAGCATCGAGCGTGTCATCGAACGCCCAGCCGACGGCCCTGCGCGAGAACGCATCGAGGACGACGGCGAGATAGGCGAAGGCCTTGGCGAGATGGACATAGGTGATGTCGGCGACCCAGATCTGATCGGGCGCGGATGGCACCAGCCCGCGTGTGAGGTTGGGGACGACAAGAAAGCCCGATGGCCGCTCCGAAGGCGGCTTCAGGAACGGCGTTTTGCGCTGCGCGAGCAGATTATCCTCACGCATAAGCCTTTGAACCTTCTTGGCGTTTACGATCATACCTTGGCGCCTGAGGGTCGCTGTCACGCGTCGATAGCCATAGAAAATATGTTTGAGGCAAATGCGCTGGATCAGGTCACGCAGCTCGCACTCGACCGCCTTGCTGTCGCGCCTGGTGAGGTGCCGATAATAGGTCGCCCGCGGCAGGCCCGCGAGGCGGCACAGCCGTTGTACGTCGGCATGAGAATCGGTTGCCTCCGCTGTCATGGCTTTGATGATTTCGACGATGCGGATACGTTCTTGCCTTGCACGACCGGCCGCCCCAATGCGCGCAAGGCTTTCCGAAAAAAATCGATGTCCATCTGCTGACGGCCCACCAGCCGTTCGAGCTCGACAATGCGGGCCTTCGCCTGCGCGAGCGCGGACCGCTTATCGTCGTACGTCGGGACCGGCTTGAGCTTTCGAGGACCGGGCTTGGGTCCGGGTTTACGGTTCAATCCCTCAAGTCCATGGGCCTTCCACGCCTTAATCCAGTCGTGCAGAAGCTTGCGCGATATCCCAAGCTCACGAGCTACGGGCAGGACGCCTTCGCCCCGCTCAACACGCTTGATCGCCTTCACCTTGTACGCCGTCGGATACTGACGGCTCTTCGCCTTTGTTGCCACAGGTCATCCTCAAAATGAACCTGTCACCGGAATTATCGTGTCTCACCTAAGGGGTGCAGTCCAGTACTGTCACCGTAACCGCGGCAAATCGTGGCACTCGCCAATAGTATCTCACTGAGATACGAAAGCATTGCAATGCGTATCTCGATGAGATACGTATTGCTCATGATCAGAAGCTTCAAGGGGAAATTCGCCGAGCAGATCCTTGAGGGCCGCGTGGTCCCGAAGGGTTTCCCGGCAAATCTCGCCAAGGTAGCGCGCCGAAAATTGATCATGGTGGATTCTGCCGCCTTTCTTGACGGCTTGAACTCACCTCCCGGCAATCGTCTTGAAGCTCTGAAGGGCGATTTGGCGGGTAAGCACTCGATCCGCATCAATGATCAATGGCGGGTCGTGTTCAAATGGACCAATGTGGGTCCCGAAGACGTGGAGATAATCGACTATCACTAGCCAGACTGGCCGAATGTGGCCGCCGAATAGGAGATCGCGCATGGCGAAGAAACTTCCGCCGGTTCATCCCGGCGAAATCCTGCGGGAGGAATTTCTCGTTCCGCTTAAACTGACACCTTACGCGGTTGCGGCCGCGCTGAACGTGCCACGCACCCGGATCGAACGCATCGCGCGCGAGGAAAAGCCCGTTACGGCCGACACCGCGCTGCGGCTCGGCAAGTTCTTCAAAACCGGCGCTGCGTTCTGGATGAACATGCAGGCGCGCTTCGATCTCGAAACGGCGGAGGACCTGCTGGCGTCACAGATCAAGAAGATTGTGTCGTACGAGGCGGCGTAAGAGCGCTGCATCGCCGCGTCGGGTTAAGCCCGGAACGGCAAATCCGCCTTTATATTCTAGATGATGGATTTGGCGCTCCCTAGGGGAATTGAACCCCTGTTTCAGCCTTGAGAGGGCCGCGTCCTAACCGCTAGACGAAGGGAGCGTGTGGCGGAGGGAATAGCCTCGAAATCGGCTCGCCGCAAGACGCGGCAGGCGTGTTCTCGGCCGGAAAGGAAGCAAGAAAGACGTGGATGGCCGGGACGAGCCCGGCCATGACGAAAAATAACCCACCCGCTCAGGGCTCGGTAACGAATTTGAGCTTACCGAGCGGTTTAAGGCTGTGGGCGTCGAAGCTGCGGATTTCGGTCGTGCCCCCTATATCCAGCGTCAGCAGCAGCCGGTCGCCGGAAACGCCGGTGGCGACGATATGGGCCCCCTTCGGCAGCGTTGCGGTGACGTCGGTGGCGACGACGGTGCTTCCCTCGCTGCGGAAAAGGCGGTAGCCGATGGCGATGAGGACGGCGGCCACCGCGAGCGCCGTGGTCAGGCCCGCGATCAGCATCATCCGCCGCACCCGCGCGAACAGCGCGGCCTGCTCCGGAGTCGGTTCGGGCACAACAGTTTCGGTCATCGTCATAAGGCACTTCTTTGGAACACAATCTGGCGTCGAATAGCGGTCAAAAGCTTGTCGTCACCGTCGTAGGCGACGAGGGATCGATCCGGCTCGACCGCGTGCTGGCGGTGCGCAGCCCTGAGCTGTCGCGCTCGCGGCTGAAGGCGCTGATCCTGGCTGGTTCCGTCAGCCTCGGAGGCGCCCCCGTCCGCGACCCCGCTTATCATGTCGCTTCCGGCGATACGATCACAATCGACGTCCCGGAGGCCATCGCGCCGGAGCCCGCCGGTGAGGATATCGCGCTCGATATCGTCTATGAGGACGACGACATCATCGTCATCAACAAGCCCAGCGGGCTCGTGGTGCATCCCGCCGCGGGCCACGAAACCGGTACGCTGGTTAACGCCCTGATCGCCCATTGCGGCGCCAGCCTGTCCGGGATCGGCGGCGTCAAGCGTCCGGGCATCGTGCACCGGCTCGACAAGGACACCACCGGCCTGATGGTCGCGGCCAAGAACGACCGCGCACACAAATCGCTGACCGAGCAATTCGCCGACCATGGCCGCACCGGCGCGATGCGGCGCGGCTACATGGCGTTCGCCTGGGACCTGCCGAACCGGCAGCGCGGCACGGTTGATGCTCCGATCGACCGGCACCCGCATGCGCGGGAAAAAATGGCGGTGCGCGAGGGCGGCCGCGAAGCCATCACCCATTGGGAGCTGCAGGAAACCTTCAACGGCCGCGACGGCAAACCGGTCGCGGCGCTGCTCGCCTGCCAACTCGAGACCGGACGCACCCATCAGATCCGGGTCCACCTATCCCATATCGGCCATCCCCTGATGGGCGACGGCGTCTATGGCCCGCACTTCAAGACCAAGGCCAGCCGGCTCGGGCTGGCCAGCCAGGCGGCCCTGACCGCCCTCGATCGCCAAGCGCTACACGCATACCTTTTGGTCCTGGAGCACCCCAAAACCGGGGAGATTCTGCAGTGGATTTCGGATTTGCCGGCTGATCTGGCCGACCTGAGGGACAAGCTACGAGCGGCGCTATGACGCAGGCTACTTAAGAAAGTCTTGCTATGCCAACAGGTTATGGCAGCCACACGGGGACGTGACGGGGACCATCCTTCCAAATGCCCTCCGTTTTAGTGTATGTTGCACCTGCGTTGAATATCCAACGCGGAACATCGCAGAGCGACTGGCTTTAACACAGCGGCCGACTGCCTGGCCCGCCGCTATCGGGGGCCTGAACCACTGGAGGGCGCTATAATGGCCCGTACAGCTACCTTGCCGGTTCTCAACGGAGAATCTGGTCTTTCCCGTTACCTCGCCGAGATCCGCAAATTCCCGATGCTGGAGCCCCAGCAGGAATACATGTTCGCCAAGCGTTGGCGCGAGCATGACGATCGCGACGCGGCACACCACCTCGTCACCAGCCATCTCCGGCTCGTGGCCAAGATTGCCATGGGCTATCGCGGCTACGGCTTGCCGATCTCCGAGGTCGTATCGGAAGGCAATGTCGGCCTGATGCAGGCGGTGAAGCGGTTCGAGCCCGAAAAGGGCTTCCGTCTCGCCACCTACGCCATGTGGTGGATCAAGGCGTCAATACAAGAGTATATCCTGCGTTCGTGGTCGCTCGTGAAGATGGGCACCACCGCGAACCAGAAGAAGCTGTTCTTCAACCTGCGCAAGGCGAAGAGCAAGATCTCCGCGCTGGACGAGGGCGATCTTCGTCCCGATCAGGTGAAGATCATTGCCAAGCGCCTCGGCGTCACGGACCAGGACGTGATCGACATGAACCGCCGTCTCGGCGGCGATGCATCGCTCAACGCGCCGATCCGCGACGATGGCGAGGCTGGTGAATGGCAGGACTGGCTGGTCGATAATTCGCCCAACCAGGAAGCCGTCATGGCCGAGCACGAGGAGTTCGATCATCGCCGCAGCGCGCTGAACGGCGCGATCGGCGTGCTCAATCCCCGGGAACGCCGCATCTTCGAGGCGCGGCGTCTGGCGGAGGATCCGATGACGCTGGAAGACCTCGCCGCCGAATTCGGCGTGTCGCGCGAACGCGTGCGGCAGATCGAAGTCCGCGCGTTTGAAAAAGTGCAGTCTGCCGTGAAGGGCACCATCGCCCGGCAGGAACAGGCCGCGCTGGAAGCCGCGCACTAATCCGCGCGACACCGAGACAGTACATCGAAGCCGGCGGCAACGCCGGCTTTTTTGTTTTATGCCGTCATCCCCGGCAAGCGATCAAGGCGGCGTTCAATAATACGTCCGCAAATATTCCGCGACGCTGTTGGGCTGGTTGAGATTATCCCAATCGTAGACATCGCCGTACAACAACGCGCTGGCCTGGGTCTTGTAGTCGGGCGACACGTCGTCGGCCTGCGGCAATCCGCGGCCGACAATATCGCGATAATCCTGATAGTTCGCCGGGGTGCCGATGAAGATGCAGACGCAGTGGATCGGCTCGGCATAAAGATAACGGACGTCGCCGCCGTTTTTATGCATCACGAAGCGATGCGGCGGCAGCGCCTGCATCGCCCTGCGGCCGGCCTCGTCATTGGCGACTTGCACGCGAAAACCGGCCGACGTCAGATCAAAACTGTTCTTGTCGAGGAACGGCTTGCTCGGCGTCTCCAGCGCGACCAGCAGCGACGCGGCGAGCAGTAGCGCCAAGGCCGGCAACACGCCGAAGACCCGGACGCCAAATCTGCGGAAAAACGGACCAGGAAACGCCCGCCTGTCGCCGGACGGAAATGGCTGGATCGTCGAAACTGACATCATCAAAAACCTTTGCGAACGGCGTGCACGCCTGCGGATGGCGGAGGCTATAACGTCGCAGGCACCTCGCCAAGGCAGCGCGGGAGGCCTTGAACCTCGAAACGGGATCGGCCGACCAACAGGAAATATCTGGCTTTCCTGCACAGGACATTCCGGCCGTCGTCATGGCGATCACGTTGCAATCCACCGTCGGCGGGTTTTCGCCCGAGTTCATGCGCAGGCTGCCGCAGCTCGAGCAGGCCATGGTCGCGCACGGGCTGGAGCCGTCGGAATTCGTGATCTCAAAGGATCGCGCCTCGCCGGAGGCGCCGTGGATCGGGCCGTTTTTCTATAGCTACACGGTGTTTTTCGGTGACGAGAGTTTCAACGTCACCGAGCCGAACGATCTCAAATTCTACGAATATTTCTATCAGCGCTGCATCGCCGAGGACGACAACATCCCGCTCGCGCAACGCCCGCCGCGACCAGGGTTGATCACGCGCCTGTTCCGCTGGATGGCGCAGCCGATCTAGATCCTTCCTACTCGCCCCATTGCCGCGCCATCGTCGCCAGCGCACAGCCTTCGCAATAGCGCGCGTCCTTGAAGTCGATCCAGTTGTGGGCATAGACGTGATCGAGCGGAATGCCGTAGCGCGCCCGCAGCACCCTGACCAGGATCCGCCACGCCGCGATCTGCGCCTCGGTGGCTCCACGCGTCACATCAGGGTAATTGCCGGCGAACTCGACGCCGATCGAGCTGTCCTTGTTGACCTGATGATAGGTCTTGCTGTTGTCGATATATTTGTTGTCGTTGCGGTCGGCTCCGTCGGTATGGGTGGGGACGAGATTTTCCGCCACCGCCCAGTACACCGTGCCGTCGGTCTCGACCCAGACCATGACGCCGCGACGGGTCGGGTTCCTGGACTGCTCCTGCGCGCCGCCGCGCGCCGAACCGGCCGGCCCTTCGGTCTGATGCACGATGATGTTGCGCCAGGGATGGGCTTTTGCAATCTCACCCCACGGCGCCAGCCAGACCATCTTGAGGCCGGGGATGTCGGGCGTGCCGGTCGCGTGCGCGAGGGTGGCGAGGTCGAGCGTCTGCGCTGAGGCCGGTGCTGAGAGCGTGATGGCGCAAAACGCCATCGCGAGCAGGCGTAACATCATGGTTCGGTGGTCCCGTCAGCACGCATTCGATAAAACCACGCGCTGACTAGCACGCTCAGGCGGTTTTGCGCAGCGCCTGCTCCTGCAGCGCCTGCTCCAGGATGGTCTCATAATCGGGCGCCGGTGGCGGCGGCGCCGGATCATATACTGCGTGGCAATTGCGGCCGTTCTTCTTGGCGTCGTACAGCGCGTGGTCGGCGGCGGCGATCAGCCGGTCCGGGAACGCGCCCATCTCGCGGGTCCATTGCGCCACCCCGATCGAGACCGAAACCGGGATGTCGGCGCCAACGCATTGCTCTGCATCGGCGCGGCACACGTCCAGGATACGCCGCGCGATCATCGCGCCTTCGCGCAAGGTCGATGCCGGCAGCACGACACAGAACTCGTCGCCTCCGGTGCGCGCCAGCATATCGCCGGTCCGCAACCGGGTCTGCGCCATCAGGGTGAAATGCTGCAGGCAGGCATCGCCGGCGGCGTGGCCGTGGGTGTCGTTGATGCCCTTAAACCCGTCGAGATCGATTACCAGCAGCGCAAACGCCTCGTTGCTGCGCTCGGAGCGCGCGCATTCCTCGGTCAACCGCTGCAGCAGATGCCGCCGGTTGCCGACACCGGTGAGATCGTCGAGCAGCGCGAGATCGGCGACCTCGTTGCGCAGCCGGTCGATCGCCATCAGCAGAAAACCGAAATTCAGCGCCATCGACAGAAACGTCAGCGCCACCATCAGCGCCGACTGCACCAGATTGGAACTGACGGCCGAGAAATCGCCGCCGAGATGAAACAGGAAGCCGACCACCCGGAAGGCATAGATCGCGATGATCAGGATGGCGACGATGGCGGCCAGCCGCGCGCCGGGGTTCTTGCGGCCATCCTGCTCGCGCAGCAACAGCGTCAGCGTCAGCGTCAGCGGCAGCATCGATCCCACCGAATAGATCGTGATCCGCATCGCCATGCTGTCATGGCCAAAGGTGAAGAACGTCAGCCCCGCGGCGGTCAGCCCGGTGATCAGCGCGGTGCCGCGCCAGGTTACCGTCTGGCCGTAAAATCGCTTGATCCCCATCGCGGCCAGGCAGGCGGCGAAAACGATCACGGAGCCGCCGATGATCAGCGTAAACAGCGAATCCGAAACGAAGCGGACCATCGCCATCGCCGCGCCGGCGGCGGCGAAGAACGCCGAGCCAGTCCAGAACGGGGCGGCCTCGAATTTCGGGTAGCAGCGCATCACGTAGGCCCAGATCAGGGCCAGCGACAGAAAATTGGCGACGAATATCGTCCACATCGTCGGAACGTTCAGCATTGCAACCCCGGAACGCACATGGCGCTAACCCCAATAACCCAGCTCGAATTTGCCGTCAGACCACCCCCGTGGTCTTACGGACAAGATGCAGCCGCGCCGCTTAACGGACTCTCTACTGCCCACGGCAAACGGAACCTTGGTTTTGAATCCATGAAGAAGAACCGATCGCGGCAGCCTTGCCTGTACCGATGCGGGGCAGACGCGCGGCCGCTCTTGGCGTCTCGTTAACCCTGTCGCGCCTGCGTGAAGCAACGCACATTCGCGACACGCGAGGTCGGCGGAGAGGTGCGCGCTTGCTAAATTTCGGTCGAAATCGCGTCAAATCGTGCAACATCTGTGGATAACGTAATGACAGCGACGTGACAGCACGGGGCAGCAGCCTCCGAATCTGCTGGGATCAGTGTCGAGGATGTTGCGAGGTTGGCCCTCCGCCGAGCATGCCTCGTGTCGCGTTTCCATCCATTAAACCCAGATGAGGATGCTATGGCTAAGAAAGCGAAGAAGGCTAAGAAGGCGAAGAAGGCAAAGAAGGCCAAGAAGTCCAAGAAGTGATTTTAGCCCGGGTGGAGCCTCGCTCTGCCCGGGCACCCACCTTCGGGTCGGGAGTTCGATCAAAATGGCGGGCCTCGGGCCCGCCTTTTGATTTTGCGGCCCGCGCATCATCGACCGCGCCATCCGCAGCGTCATCGGCAATTCCGGTCAACCCTAATCCAGCCGCGCCTTCAGAAACGCCAGCACGCGCAACACGGCGTCGGCGCGGGCTTCATCGTCGGTGGCGATCAGCGGGATCGGGCCGTCGCCGTTGCGGTAGGCCGGCAATTCGCGGCGCTCGAGATCCGGCGAGTCGAACGCATGCACGGCCAACGGATAGCTCTTGATCTCGACCGGCGAGCCCCGGCTTTTGGCGGCTTCGAGAAACGTCGCGCACGGCTTGAACGGCGTCCAGGTGTCGGCCTCGCCCATCAGCAGCAACAGCGGCACCGACGTGGCCCAGCTTCCCGGCTCGACCGATGTGTATGGTTTCGATTGCGCGGCCTCGCTGCAGGCGCCGGGATAGAACGCCACCGCGGCCTTGAAGTCCTGCGCCAGTCCCTCCGGGCGGCCGATGCTCTTGTCGTTGATCGTGAGCAGCACCACGCCGCCGCCCTGCGACCAGCCGATCAGGCCGACACGATCGGCCTTCACGAACGGCTGCGCCTGCAGATATTGCAAAGCCGCATAGGCGTCCTTGGGCCGGTCGCGCCACATGATGGTGCGGTCCGCGCTTGGCGAGCAGGTCTGGCCGTAGCCGCGCGAGGTCGCGCTGTCGACCGCCAGCACGATATAGCCTTTCGCCAGCAGGGTGCGGATCCAGGGCCGATAGAGCGGCATGACGCGGCCGGTGCGGTTGACGAGGCCCGAGCAGCCATGCAGCAGCACCAGCGCCGGGCGCGGCGTATCGCTCTGGAGATTGCTTTGCGGGCGGCTGAGATACGCGGTCACGTTGGTGGTGCCGTCGAGCGAGGTAAAATGCACCGTCTCCTGCCCCATCGCGGCGGGTGCCACCGCCGATAGCGCGAGCGCGATCAACCACCTCAAGGCCGCGAGCAACGACATGATCGGTCCATATCACGCAGCGTGATTCCGCGGAAGACCGCCGTGCCACGGGCGTTCGCCAGTTGCCAAAGCGGTTTTCGGCGGGCATGAGCTAAGCAAGACCTAACTAAGTCGGGCATCGCCTCGGTCGAGCGCCGCCCGCCCGCCTTTGTCTGTTGCCGATTTTTGTCTGTCTGTTTCTTCCCGCCATTTTTGTTTTCCCGATCTGGAGATTTCGATGACTGCAATCCGTGGCGCCGCCGCCGCATTGACCGGCGCGGCCAGTGGCATTGGCCGGGCGCTCGCGCTCGAACTCGCAAGCCGTGGCTGCGACCTCGCGCTGGCCGACCGCGACGAGGGCGGGCTGCAGACGCTCGCCGCCGAACTCGCCAAACCGGGCGGGGTTAAAGTCACGACGCATCGGGTCGACGTCTCGGAGCCGGGCCAGATCGCCGAGTTCGCGCAAGCCGCTGTGGCGGCGCATCCCGGGCTCAACATCCTGATCAACAATGCCGGCGTCGCCCTGATGGGCACTTTCTCCGAGATCGACCAGGCGCAGATGGACTGGCTGATGAACATCAATTTCTGGGGCGTGGTGCATGCGACGCGCGCGTTCCTGCCGCATCTGGCGCAACGGCGCGAAGCCCACATCGTCAACCTCTCCTCGATCTTCGGCATCGTCGCGCCACCGGGACAAACCGCCTATGCGGCGGCGAAATTCGCGGTGCGCGGCTTTTCCGAAAGCCTGCGGCACGAGCTGCAGACCGCCGAAAGCCCGGTCCGGCTGTCGGTGGTGCATCCCGGCGGCGTCGCCACCAACATCGCCCGCAACTCCCGCTCCGGCAGCGGCGTTACCGACAATGCCCGCCGCGCCGAATCGATCGAGCGCTTCGAAAACGCCGCCCGCACCACGCCCGCCGCGGCCGCCCGGCGCATCATCGCCGGCATCGAAAAAAACCAGCCGCGCATCCTGATCGGCTTCGATGCGAAGCTGCTCGATCTGGTGCAACGGCTTCGTCCCGGGACGTATTGGAAGCTGCTGGCGAAGGTTTTCGACAAGCGGACGAAGGTTGGGAAGGCGGAGGGTTAGCGGCGTCGCGTGGGGGTTTACGTCATTCGCGCCGCTCCATACCCGGCCGTCGTCCCTGCGAACGCAGGGACCCATAACCCCTGGCCTCGCCTGCGAAAGAAGGCATTCGCCACAGTGCGGAAAACGCAAGTCCTCGGCGTATGGGTCCCTGCGTTCGCAGGGACGACCGCGGTTATGTTGAGTTGACAAATTACAACATCCTCATGCCCGGCCTTGTGCCGGGTATCCACGTCTTTACTGAGCTGCCCCAACAAAGACGTGGATGGCCGGGACGAGCCCGGCCATGACGGTGTGTGTTGTTAATCCCCTACCGCCCCACCAACTGATCCGCGAAATACGCGATGGTCTTGCGATAAATCAGCGCGTGATTCCACTCGTGCATGGCTTCGAAGTTGGCGCTGCCTTCGCCGTAGGGGGCGCCCATCTTGAAGCCGTTGGTGTGCAGGAGGTTGGCGGTGGAGGCGAGCACGTCGGCGACGTCGTGGCGGAGGTCGACGCGGCCGTCGCCGTCGAAATCGACGCCGTATTTGATGTAGGACGACGGCAGAAATTGCGTCTGGCCGATTTCGCCGGCGAAGGCGCCGATCAGGTCACGCAAGGGCAGATCGCCGCGCTGCACGATCTTGAGCGCCGCCAGCAATTCGCCCTGGAACAATTCGGTGCGGCGGCAATCATGCGCCAGCGTGGTCAGCGTGCGGATCACGGGCAATTTGCCCATGTCGCCCTTGCCGAAATCGGTTTCCAGCCCCCAGATCGCCACCAATATCTGCCGCGGCACGCCGAACTTGGCCTCGATCTGCGACAGCAGCGCCGCGTTCCGCTGCAACATCGCCCGCCCGCCATTGATGCGGCCCGCACCGACCCGGGTCGAGACATACTGCTCGAAGGTCTTATTAAAGGTGTAGCGCTGGCGGCGGTCGAAATTCAGCACCGACTGATCGACCGTGATGCCGGCGAAGGCCTGCGAGATCACGGCTTGCGACACGCCGGCGGCTGCCGCCTCCTGTGACATCGCGGCGACGAAGCTGTTGAAGTCGCCGCCGCAGCGGGCGGCGAAGGCGGGGGTTGCGGCGATGAGGCCGAACAAAAGGGCCAGACAAAATTTGCGCATGCGAATCCCTTGCTGAGTATTTTTCCGATCATGCCATGGGAAAACTGCGGAGGGCAGATGCCTTGCACCGATGTCCCGGGCCATGTTTCAAAGCTCGTCATGCCCGGGCTTGTCCCGGGCATCCACGACTTCCTTTTGGCCGCGAAGCAAGACGTGGATGGCCGGGACAAGCCCGGCCATGACGGATTGAAGGCTCCGTTGCCTTGCCACGAATCCACCACCGGCTATTCCACCCGCGATGCGAAATATTCCCGCGCCACCCCCGTTGCAGCGGCACCGATCGCAACGTAGCTTGCCGCGGCGCGCGAAAACACGCGACGTTCATTCGAACAAGAAACGCACTCAAGAAGGAAACACCCATGAGGAAACTTACCGCCACCGCGCTATGCGCGCTTGCGCTGGTCGTCACCGGCGTGCAGGCGCAGACCGTCAAGGATTTTCTGGCGGCGGTGACCCAGGAGTGGACGGCGCCATTCGAACCGTTCCAGCTGATCGATAACATCTATTACGTCGGCACCGACGGCATTGCGGCCTACATCATCAAGACCTCGCAAGGGCTGATCCTGCTGGATACGGCGCTTCCGGAGTCGACCGGCATGATCAAGGCCAACATCGCCAAGCTCGGGTTCAAGCTCGCCGACATCAAGATCATCCTGAATTCGCACGCGCATTTCGATCACACCGGCGGCCTTGCCGAGATCAAAAAGGACACCGGCGCACAACTCGTTGCCGGCGAGCGCGACAAGCCGCTGCTCGAAGGCGGGTATTATCCGGGAGACGAGAAGAACGCCGATCTCGCCTTTCCTCCCGTGAAGGTCGATCGCGCCGTCAAGGAGGGTGACAAGGTCACGCTCGGCGAGACGACGTTGATCGCGCATTCGATGCCCGGGCACTCACCGGGCTGCACGAGCTGGGAAATGACCGTCAAGGACGCCGGCCAGGACCGCGACGTGCTGTTCTTCTGCAGCGGAACGGTCGCCTTGAACAAACTGGTCGGCCACCCCACCCATCCCGGCATCGTCGACGACTACCGATCGACCTTCGCCAAGGCCAAGGCGATGAAGGTCGATGTGCTGCTCGGGCCGCACCCGGAAGTCTACGGCATGCAGGCAAAGCGCGCGCAGATGAAGGACGGTGCGCCGAACCCGTTCGTCAAGCCGGGCGAACTGCAAACCTATGTGGCAGGGCTGGAGCAGGATTTCGACAAACAGCTCGCCAAGCAGACCGCCGCGCTGGAGCAGACGAAGTAGCGGGCGAGCCGTCAAGCGCGCAACATTTCAACGTTCGTCATGGCCGGGCTTGTCCCGGCCATCCACGTCTTGCTCGCGGCCAAAAAGAAAGACGTGGATGCCCGGGACAAGCCCGGGCATGACGAGTTGAGAGGCATGAACTTCAACGGGTCGTCCCTGCGAACGCAGGGACCCATAACCCCTGGCATCAAAAGTGAAAAAGGCCTCTGCCACATCGCTGAAAACGAGATTCCTCGGCGCCGCGATGAGCGCAATTGCGCTCACGCTGGGGTCCCTGCGTTCGCAGGGACGACGTTGAGAGGCTTGTGTAACTAACGGCGCACCGCACGCGGCGTCTACGCCCCCCTACTCTCCCCCATCAATCTGCCGCCCCATCAGCGCGATCGCCTTTTGATAGACCACCGCGGCATTCCAGGCCTCGATCGCCGCAAAATTCGGCTCGCCGGGCTGGTAGCCGGCGCCGGCGCGCCAACCGTGGGCTTTGAGGAAATTCGCGGTCGAGGACAAGGCGCCGGAGGCGGACTCGAGATTGCCGACGCCATAGGCCGCGATGTTCTTGGGCAGGAATTGCGTCTGGCCGACTTCGCCGTGCATCGAGCCGCGCTGGGACGCGGAGATCGTACCGCGATCGATCAATTGCAGCGCCGAATAGAGCTGGTCGGTGAAATATTCCGGCCGCCGGCAGTCATACGCCAGCGTGGCGATCGAGGAGAGCATGTTCTGGTTGCCGCGCTGGCTGCCGAACCCGCTCTCCATGCCCCAGATCGCGATCAGCGGCCCCGGCGGCACGCCGTAGCGCGCCTGGATGGAGGCAAACAACGCGGCCTGCGACCGCTTCAACGAGCGCCCGCGCGCGACGATGGCAGGCGCGCCTCGTTTGGCGAGGAACTGATCGAGCGACAGCTTGAAACTGTGCAAGGAACGGTCGGCGTTGATGGTGGCGCTGGCGTAGTTCGTCGACATCAGCGCCGAGACGCCCGCGGCGCCGACGCCCTTGGCCCTCGCCTCCTGGGCGAACTGGCTCTTCCAGGCCTCGAACCCGCCTGGGCCGTTGCCGCATTGCGCCGCGTCGGCCCGCGAGCCGAGGCCCGCGCACATCGCGAGGCTGAGAAAAGCGGCCGTGGTCAATTTTATGCGTGTGGTCATCGAAAAATCCCTCAACAGTCCATTGGCGGACGCTTGGCAATTCCTTGGCAGTTGTTTGGCAATCGCTTGGGTCTTGGTGATAGCCCCGTGATGGTACCACCTCTCATGGCATTTTTCGTCTGAAAATGCCTTGTTTCATGCTGCCGCATACTGGCCGGCCAGCCGTCGAGGCCGACGCCAAAACGCTCGTTCATCGCAAGGCAGCCAGACGCCAAATATCAGCTATTTTCTTTGACAGGCGCGCACCAATCGAGGAAAAGCCGCCTCATGGCCAAGAAACCCGGAACCAATCCCAAAGGCGAATTCGCCTTCTTCAACGTCGTCTATGAAGACGACTCCCAGCGCTCCAACCGGCGCGTGCCCGCCGAGCTGCTCGGCGGCCTCGACGGCGACGAACCCGCGCGCGGCTTCATCATGGAGCAGGACCGCGAGATCTCCGAAAAAGCCGGCCGCCCCGCACTGGCGATCAAGAGCATCAGCCGCGTGGGTGCGAAGAAGAAGTAGGGCCGCTGAGGCTCGTTCGTCAGCCCGCTGAAAAATGCGCAAAACCCATTGTTGACGCGACTTACGAGCTTCCGCTCAAGCATTGACGCACCTGATCCGCGTGCAAAGCCCCTTCGATGGCTACCAACAGATCCTCGCGAAAGTGGTCAGATGTTTCATGAGTTCTTGCCGCCGCAAAGAACCACATCCAGATAGAGGGCGCCTTGATTCATCTCTATCTTGATATGATCGCGCCAGCCGGGTGCAAATTTGTCAAATTGCTCGTGAGCCTTCGATGTGTAACGGTCGACGTTCCTCTGCAGGTCACTCAGGCTGACATGAACGATGACGTCAATGCGCTGTAGTTTTGACAAGCACTCAAATAGATCAAACGAGAGGGTACCCAGATTGTGCGGGTCTAACAGGGCGAGGTGAAGTCCCGAGTTGCTGAGTTGGTTCACAATTTTGGGTAGAGCAATACTCGCCGGTCCTTTTGTTGCTACGACAGGCGCCCCTAAGTCACGCAACCGAGTCTCGCTGACGAAAGCAAATCTAAATCTGCGTCAGATATGTGAATACTTGAAAATGGATGGCCGGCGCGGCCCTGTTTGTAGGCGGCGACAGGACTTCCATCAATCAACTGACCCTCTTCTCGGATTTGAGACTTTCCGGGCCCGCTGAAAACGTCGATAAAACTGCAATGCGGATATTTTCGTCGCGTTGCGCTAGCGATTTGAACGTAGTCTGTGATTATTTTCTGCTTTTCTTTCGCCCATGGACCGACTTTCTCGATCCAGAGACCACTTTCATCTTGGAAGTAGCTCTCCCCTTTCGATGGCATTTTGTGAACTCGCCGATCCCCTCTTCGCGCCAATCACCTTACGAGCGCGCGGAAACTCACGCCAAATTTTGTCGTCTAGTTTTCCTCCGCCCTTACCATTCTCGGGCGGGTCTATTCCCATAGCATCCTTGATCGTCTGGCCTTGCTCGACGACTAAGGGGTTGTTCGAATAGGATCCCCACTGCTTCAAGAAGGTCGCGACGTCGTGCCGGTCGCATTCGGCAATTACATCTCGTGCCCACTGCGGCTGCATCGGTCTGGCAAGGTCAGCGCGCACACCACTTTCGCCGCCGATAATGATCCAGTCGGGAGCATCATGCCCAACCTTGATCGTTCCGAGTGGACCAAGAGCCGGCTCATAACTCACGAATTTTACAACCGCAGGTAAACCTAGCAGATGAGTTACCCTCTGCTGATAGGATTCGGCATCTTCGGCAGTTGTCCCCAGCCAAACGTTTGGATAGCCGTCATCCCAGTCACGGGGCAGCATTTTTCTGATGTTTTGCGGTCTTTTTGTCAAAAGTTGCCAATCGATCTGATCACATCGACGGATTAGATCAAACAAGTCAGCTCGCCATTCGGCGTCTACTTGATTATCGAAAACGTCCGCTAACGAAGCGCAGAATACGCGTCGTCGCCGACCAAATTTCTTATTAAATTCCGACGCCTGTGCATTCCAATTCAGTGGAGCGCGCCAATACGACTCTGTCGTCCGCCGGCGCGGATGGCTACCCCACAAGACTTGTCCGCTTCGCTTAGCCCACTTCTCGGCATAGCAAAAATCACAGGCTGAGGGTTTCTTTCCCGGACGTTTTATTTTCGTACATCCGACCCAAGGATTGAACGTAGAGTCCGTCCACTCGATTTTCGAGAAACCTGCCATAGCGCCCTCCATCCCCACTTTCGAGCCGAAAGGTTAAATAACCATTTTGTTCTCTATTTGTTCCAGTTAACACAATTCAGAGCTGACGTCTGATTTCCTATTTATTTCATCGTTTTAGCGACCAAACGAGGCCGAAGCACCCTAAACCGCCCGCTTTCGGAGCCATCACGGCGATCTGGAAGGGCGGGGTTAGCTCGTCAAATAAAAGTCAAAAAACGGCGGGCTTTCGCCCGCCCGCCGCTCTTGTCTCGATAGATGCCCGGGTCATCCCCGATCAAGTCGGGGATAGGCCCCCGGGGGCACGACGATCTGAATTAGTTATCCAGGAACGACCTGAGCTTCCGGCTCCTCGACGGATGCTTCAGCTTCCGCAGCGCCTTCGCCTCAATCTGACGAATACGCTCTCTGGTCACCGAGAACTGCTGGCCGACTTCTTCCAGCGTGTGGTCGGTGTTCATGCCGATGCCGAAGCGCATGCGCAGCACGCGTTCTTCGCGAGGCGTCAGCGAGGCCAGCACGCGGGTGGTGGTTTCGCGCAGATTGCTCTGGATCGCGGCATCGATGGGCAGGATCGCGTTCTTGTCCTCGATGAAATCGCCGAGGTGCGAATCTTCCTCGTCGCCAACAGGCGTTTCGAGCGACAGCGGCTCTTTCGCGATCTTCAGGACCTTGCGGACCTTCTCCAGGGGCATGCCGAGCTTTTCGGCGAGTTCTTCCGGGGTCGGTTCGCGGCCGATTTCGTTGAGCATCTGGCGCGAGGTGCGCACGATCTTGTTGATGGTCTCGATCATGTGCACGGGAATGCGGATGGTACGGGCCTGGTCGGCGATCGAACGCGTGATCGCCTGCCGGATCCACCAGGTCGCATAGGTCGAGAACTTGTAGCCGCGGCGGTATTCGAACTTATCGACCGCCTTCATCAGGCCGATATTGCCTTCCTGGATCAGGTCGAGGAATTGCAGGCCGCGGTTGGTGTATTTCTTGGCGATCGAGATCACCAGACGAAGGTTGGCCTCGACCATTTCCTTCTTGGCCTGGCGCGCCTCGCGCTCGCCCTTCTGCACGCCGTGCACGATCTTGCGGAATTCGCCGATCTCGAGCCCGGTCAGTGCCGCGAGCTGCTGGATCTCGCCGCGCAGTTCCTTGATGCGGTCCTTTTCGTGATGAACGAAATTCTTCCAGCCCTTGGCGGACAGTTTCGAGACACGGTTGAGCCAGCGCGGATCGAGCTCCGAGCCCTGGTAGTTGCGCAGGAAGTCTTCGCGCGCGACGCCGTGGCTGTCGCCGAGGCGCAGCAGGCGGCCTTCGAACGACACCAGCTTCTTGTTGATGTCGTAGAGCTGCTCGACCAGCAAATCGATACGGGCCTGGTTGAGCCGCAGCGACTTCACCTCGACGATGATTTCGTCCTTGAGCTTCTTGTACTTGCGCTCCTGCGAGGGCGACAGCGTCTCGCTCTGCAGCTGGTTGGCAATGTCCTGCTCCTGCAGGCGGCGCAGCTTCTTGTAGTTGTCGGCAATCTTGTCGAAGGTTTCGACAACCTTCGGCTTCAGCTCGGCCTCGATCGCGGCGAGCGACATCTGGTTTTCGAACTCGTCGTCATCCATGTCGCCTTCGCCGCCACCTTCCGACGAAGTGCTCTCGCCTTCGGGGGCAGCCGCAGGCGCGGCGCGGAACGGGGTCGGCGCCGGCGGGGCGGCGGGCGGTGCGACATGGGCGGGAGCCGCGCCATTGCCGTTGGCCTCGGCCGGGATCGGCTGGCCGTCGGCACCGACGGGTGCGGGCAACAGCGCCGGGTTCATGTTGTTCTTGGCGTCGGGGCCGGCGTAAGTCGCTTCGAGATCGATGATGTCGCGAAGGAAGATCTTTCCTTCGTTGAGTTCATCGCGCCAGATGATGATGGCCTGGAAGGTCAGCGGGCTTTCGCAGAGGCCCGCGATCATCGCCTCGCGGCCGGCCTCGATGCGCTTGGCAATCGCGATTTCGCCTTCGCGCGACAACAGCTCGACGGTGCCCATCTCGCGCAGGTACATGCGGACGGGATCGTCGGTGCGCTCGCCGGGCTCGGATTTCTTGACTTCGGTGACGGCCTTTTGCGTGACCTCGACCAACTCGTTGTCGGTCTCGTCGTCGGCCTCTTCCTTGCTGTCTTCTTCGCTGTCGGAGTCTTCGGCCTCGGAGACGTTGATGCCCATGTCGGAGAGCATCGACATGATGTCCTCGATCTGCTCCGGCGAGGTGGTGTCGGAGGGCAGGACTTCATTGAGCTGATCGAAGGTCACGAAGCCGCGCTTCTTGGCCTGCTTGATCATCTTCTTGACGGCAGCGTCGGACAGGTCGAGCAACGGCGACGGCGCGTCGGGCGAATCCTTCTCGGGCGCATCGGCTGCCGCGGTATCTTTTTCCTTGTCCTTGACCTGCAGCGTCTTTGCCTTGGTGGCCATTCAGTGCTCCTAAAACGCGCTCATGCAGGATGCGAACAGCATCCGCTTTAATCGAAACGTCACGTATGACGCACAAAGGGCGGCGCCGAACATCGCCACCCCCGAATTCATCTAACCGGTTACGACCTCATAGCCCACGGGCACTTAAGCGTCGATTAACCCTGTTTTTGCAGCCAAACCATGGGTTTGGCGAGTCATTTCGCGGTCCGGCGCCCCGCCGTCCGCATCATTTTTTCAACCAGTGCCCTAGACGCTGCGCTGGAACCGGCCGGATGATTCGCCAAAACCCTCGATCAGCGCCTCGGTTCCGTCCATTTCGGCCATCCTGGCCTGCACGTCGCGCAACCACGCGAAATTGGCCTCGCTGGCATCGTCGCCCAAAGCCAGCTCGGCATCTTTCTTCTCTCTAAGTAAGGCGTGCGCCTTGTGATGCAAGGCAACGAGCTGCTGCCAGGTGGAAAGAACATCCTCATGGGCGGCGCCGGGCTGGGCGGCCCACACGGCCTTGGTCGTCAGCGTCCGCTCAACCATTTGAATTTGCTTGAGATATCCGGATTTCTCCAGGGACGCCACGAGTTTGGCGGTTTCCTCGGCCGGATCGTCATGGTGCGAATAATGCGCGTAGGCGGCGATGATCCCGGCGCGCAATTTATGCGCCTCGGGATGGGCCAGTTCCAGTGCGGCCACCGCTTCGAGGTGGTCGTTCAGGAGCCAGGGGTGGTTGATCAGGGATTGCAGGATCAAGGCCTCGCGGCGGGAGACCGCGCTGCGCTGGCCGCGCATGATCTGGCTGGTCGCCAGATGGGGGCTGGCGGCCTGGTAGGGTCCGGGGGCCAACACCGGGGCACCGCCGGGGCTTTGCCCCCGGCCGGGGGCGGCGAATCGGCCGCCGCCGGGGCTGCGGGGGGTGAAGCGCCGGCCTGATTCGCTGCCGCCGAAGCCGCCCGCTGCCCGCCGCCATAGTTACCTTTGTTATAGCCCCCTTGGCCGTAGCCGCCGCGGCCGCCGTCCGGCGCAAAGGTGCGTTGCAGGCGCTCGGCCAGATCCTGGCGATAATAGCGCCGCACCACTTCATCGCGGATGCCGTTGGTGAGTTCGCCGATTTTGGCTTCCAGCGCCGCGCGCCGTTCCGGCGTCGCATAGGAGCCGCCCTCGATTTCGCGCGACCAGATCACATCCGAAAGGCTGCGCGCCGCCGCGATCACTTCCTCGATTGCGGCGCGGCCGCCGGAGCGCGCGAGATCGTCGGGGTCCTGTCCTTCGGGCAGCAGCGCGAAACGAAGGCTCTTGCCGGGTTTGAGATGCGGCATCGCCAGATCGGCCGCGCGCCACGCCGCCTTCTGGCCGGCCTTGTCGCCGTCGAAACAGAGGATCGGCTCGTCCGCCATCTTCCACAACAGCGCGAGCTGGTTTTCGGTCAAGCGCCGTACCGAGCGGCGCGACGCTGCCGGCAAAGCCCGCCGTCACCATCGCGATGACGTCGACATAGCCTTCGACCACCACGAGCGGCGCGCCGTTATGGGCGGCCTGCCGCGCGGTGGCGAGGTTGTAGAGATTGTCGCCCTTGTGAAACAGCGGGGTTTCCGGCGAATTCAGGTATTTGGCGGGAACGTCTTTCTCCAGCGCGCGGCCGCCGAACGCGATGACGCGGCCGCGGACGTCTGTGATCGGAAACATCACGCGATCGCGGAAGCGGTCATACGGCACCGGAATGTCGTCGCCGCCGATCAGCAGGCCAGTCTCGACCATGTCGTCGACCGGGATGCCCTGGGCGCCCAAATATTCCTTCAGCGCAAAACGTTCGCCGGGCGCGTAGCCGATCCGGAACTGGAGTTGGGTTTGCGGCAGGATCGCGCGGTCGCCGAGATAGCCGCGCGCCTTGGCGCCGCCCCGCGACGCCAGCGTGTCGGCGAAGAATTTGGCGGCGAGTTCCATCACGTCATAGAGCGTCTTGCGGCGCTGCTCGTGCCGCGCCGCATCGGGCGTCACCGCGGGCAGCGCCATGCCGGCCTGCGAGGCCAGCCGCTCGACGGCCTCGGGGAACGAGCAGCCTTCGGTCTCCATCACGAAGTCGAAGATGTTGCCGTGCTTGCCGGTGGAGAAGTCGTGATAAAACTGCTTCTGGTCGTTGACCGTGAACGAGGGCGTCTTTTCCTGCTGGAACGGCGACAGCCCCTTATATTCGCGCCCCGCCTTCTTCAATTTCACGCGCCGGCCCACGACTTCCGAAACCGGAAGCCGGGCGCGCAGTTCTTCGAGAAATTCGGGCGTGAAGCGCAT
>CAVTWC010000062.1:0-28346 GCA_963738105.1 uncultured Alphaproteobacteria bacterium
CTCGATTGCGATCTACATCTTCTCCGTCAACCTGCTGAGATCGCGCTCCGGCCGCGCCTTCATGGCGATCCGCGACAATGAGATCGCAGCCTCCGCGATGGGCGTCGACGTGGCGCTTTACAAGACGTTGGCGTTCGGCGTCAGCGCCGGCATCACCGGCGTCGCAGGCGCGCTCGGCGCCATCGCGGTACAGTTTGTCGCGCCCGACAGCTACACCATCACGCTCGCGATCTCGCTGTTTCTCGGCATGGTTGTCGGCGGCGTGGGCTGGCTGCCCGGATCGATCGTGGGCTCGGCTTTCATCATCTTCGTGCCGAACATCGCGGAAGGAATCTCCAAGGGCCTGTCAGGCGCCGTGTTCGGCGTCCTGCTGTTCCTGGTCATTTTCCTGGTTCCGCACGGCGCCCGGCAGGTCGCGGTGGTTGCCCAGAGCCTGATCGGCAAGCTCAAGAAAAGCTAGCATTGCAAAGCCGGGGTTTACCAAACCCCGCAGCGATCCCTTTGGCTAATTTCCGATCCCGGGGGACATCGGTATCAGGGATTCCAGCGTGGGTCCGGATCAGGCGTTCTCTTCACGGACCCGCAACAAGAACACGACGAAGAGAACTTCCGAAACCTATTCTGAGGAAACACGATGCTTTCTAGACAAAAATTACGTATCGCCGCGTTCTCGACGGCGGTCATCGCTTTCGCCTTCACCAACGGCAGCGCCCTCGCCCAGAAGAAATACGACACCGGCGCCACCGATACCGAGATCAAACTCGGCAACATCATGCCCTATAGCGGTCCGGCTTCGGCTTACGGCGTGATCGGCAAGATCGAAGACGCCTACTTCAAGATGATCAACGAGCAGGGCGGCATCAACGGCCGCAAGATCAACTTCATCAGCTATGACGACAGCTACAGCCCGCCGAAGGCCGTCGAGCAGGCGCGCAAGCTGGTGGAAAGCGATGAAGTCCTGTTCCTGTTCGGTCCGCTCGGAACACCTTCGAACTCGGCGATCCAGAAATACGCCAACTCCAAGAAGATCCCGCAGCTGTTCGTTGCGACCGGCGCCACCAAATTCGGCGACTACAAGGACTTCCCCTGGACCATGGGCTGGCAGCCGGCCTACCAGAGCGAAGGCCGCATCTACGCGAAGTATCTCCTGAAGGAGAAGCCGGACGCCAAGATCGCGATCATGTACCAGAACGACGATTTCGGTAAGGATCTGCTGAAGGGTCTTGAGGACGGCCTCGGCGACAAGGCCGCGTCGATGATCGTGGCCAAGGAGAGCTACGAGGTTTCCGAGCCGACCATCGACTTCCATATCGTCAAGCTGAAGTCCTCCGGCGCCGACGTCTATTTCAGCATGACCACGCCGAAATTCTCCGCCCAGAGCATCAAGAAGGTTGCCGAACTCGGCTGGAAGCCGATGTACTTCCAGAGCAATGTCGGCGCTTCCGTGGGCTCGGTGCTGCAGCCGGCCGGTTTCGAAAACGCGCAGGGCATTCTGTCCGCGGCTTACGCCAAGGACGGCGCCGACGCGCAGTGGGACAATGATGAGGGCATGAAGAAGTTCTATGCCTTCCTCGCCAAATACGCGCCCGAGGCCAACAAGGCCGACGGTTCCGTCGTGTTCGGTTACGGCCAGGCCCAGACCGTGGTTCAGGTCTTGAAGCAGGCCGGCGACAATCTGACCCGCGAGAACATCATGAAGCAGGCCGCGAGCCTGAAGGATTTTGCGCCGGACACCTTGCTGCCCGGCGTCAAGATCAACACCAGCGCAACCGATTTCTATCCGATCGAACAGCTCCAGATGATGCAGTTCAAGGACCAGAAGTGGGACCTGTTCGGGCCGGTCATCAGCGGCGAAATCGGCGGCTAAGCCGAATTAGGTCAGCAACTGCGACCTAATCCTCGACTAAATGACGCCCCCTGCGACCTCATCGCAGGGGGCGTTTTTATTGCTGGGGTTCTCGCAAGGGTATTGAATGCGGTCAGGAGCCGCAAAGTGCTCCCAATCAAAAAATGACACGCTCACCCGAGATCCCAAGGAGATCATGATGCTCGCATTCCCGTTGCGAATGGGCGCGCTTTCGGCCGCCCTCGCGATACTTGCTGCTTCCAGCAGCGGCGCGCTTGCGCAGAAGAAATACGACGCCGGCGCCACCGACACCGAAATCAAGATCGGCAACATCATGCCCTACAGCGGGCCCGCGTCCGCCTATGGCGTGATCGGCAGGACCGAGGCCGCCTATTTCAAGAAGATCAACGATGCCGGCGGCATCAACGGCCGCAAGATCAATTTCATCAGCTATGACGACGCCTATAGCCCGCCGAAAGCCGTCGAACAGGCGCGCAAGCTGGTGGAGAGCGACGAGGTCCTGCTGATCTTCAATTCGCTGGGAACGCCGTCGAATTCGGCGATCCAGAAATACATGAACTCGAAGAAGGTGCCGCAACTGTTCGTCGCGACCGGCGCCACCAAATGGAACGACCCGAAGAATTTCCCGTGGACCATGGGATGGCAGCCGAGCTACCAGAGCGAAACTCAGATCTACGCCAAGTACCTCCTGAAGAACAAACCCGATGCCAAGATCGCGGTGCTTTATCAGAACGATGATTACGGCAAGGACTATCTGAAAGGCCTCAAGGACGGCCTCGGCGCCAAGGCGCGTCGATGATCATCGCCGAGGAAAGCTTCGAGACCACCGAACCCACCATCGACAGCCACATCGTCAAGCTCAAATCGAGCGGCGCCGACGTGTTCGTCGACATCGCGACGCCGAAATTCGCCGCGCAGGCGATCAAGAAAGTCGCCGAGATCGAGTGGAAGCCACTGCATTTCCTCAACAACGTCTCGGCTTCGGTGGGCAGCGTGATCAAGCCCGCGGGTTTCCAAAATGCGCAGGACATCATTTCCGCCGCCTATCTGAAGGACGCGTCCGATCCGCAGTGGAATAACGATCCCGGCATGAAGGAATTCTATGCCTTCATGGCCAAGGATTTTCCGGAAGGCGACAAGCTCGACCAGGGTACTGTCGTCGGTTATGGCGTCGCTCAGACCATGGTTCAGGTGCTGAAGCAGTGCGGCGACAACCTCACCCGCGAAAACATCATGAAGCAGGCCGCGAACCTGAAGGACTTCCGGACCGAAGTGCTGCTGCCCGGCATCAAGATCAACACCAGCCCGACCGATTTCGCGCCGATTTCCTCGCTTCAACTGATGAAGTTCAAGGGCGAGCGGTGGGAGCTGTTCGGCGACGTCATCAGCGCGGATGTCGGTGGCTGAGGCCCAGCCCCGACAACACAGGCCTGACGGCCTGATGGAGGCCCCCGCACGGCGGTGCGGGGGTTTTCTTTTGCCGAAATCGGATGGATAACCGCCATCCCGAATTTCGATCCCAGAGCCTGTGAAGCGATGACAGACCGACGCCCTCTCCTGCGCGCCATCTTCGATGCCGCCGTAGCCGCCGCGCATCCCGATGTCGTGCTGTCGGCGCATCTGCGCCCGGTACCGAAGGGCCGGGTGATCTGCCTCGCCGCCGGCAAGGGTGCCGGCGCGATGGCCGCCGCCGCGGAGCGCTATTATCTCGACGAGCTCGGGCTTGAGCCATCGCGGCTGTCCGGGATCGCGACCACCCGCCACGGCCATGGCGTGCCGACGCGGCGGATCAGGGTGGTCGAGGCCGGCCATCCGGTTCCCGACGAGGCCGGGCTCAAGGGCGCGGCGGATAGCCTGGAGCTGGCCGCCAGCGCCGAGGCCGGCGATCTCTTGCTGGTGCTGCTATCGGGCGGCGGCTCGGCGAACTGGATCGCGCCGGTAGAAGGCATTTCGTTTGCGCAGAAGCAACAGGTGACGCGGGCGCTGCTGCGCTCGGGGGCGCCGATCGGCGAGATCAACACCGTGCGCAAGCATCTGTCGCGGATCAAGGGCGGCCGGCTGGCGCGCGCCGGCCAGCGCGCCGAGATCGTGACCTTGGCGATCTCGGACGTTCCGCGCGACGATCCGTCCGCGATCGCTTCGGGGCCGACGGTGCCGGATCCGACCACCCTGGCGGACGCCCGCGCCATCGTCGCGAAATATGATCTGACCATCGACGATGCCGTGCGCCATGCGCTCGAGGACGCGAAGAACGAGAGCTGCAAGCCCGGCGATGCCGGCGTTCGCGCACGCTCAATTCGAACTGATCGCAAAACCGCGTGCCTCGCTCGATGCCGCGATCAAGCTGGCGAAAGATGCCGGCTACGCCATCATCGATCTCGGCGCCGATCTCGAAGGCGAGGCGCGCGACGTCGCAGCCGATCACGCCAAACTCGCGCTGCAGGCGCGCAAGGACGGCAAGCGCGTCGCGATCCTGTCCGGCGGCGAACTGACCGTCACCGTGCGCGGCAACGGTCGCGGCGGCCCCAATCAGGAATACGCGCTGGCGCTGGCGAGCCTGCTCAAGGACACGCCTGACATTTCCGCCCTCGCCGCCGACACCGACGGCGCCGACGGCGGCGCCGGCAGCGCCACCGACCCGGCCGGCGCGATGATCGATCAGGCGACCTTTGCCAAAATGAAATCGCTCGGCCTCGACCCCCAGGCCTATCTCGCCAACAACGACGCTTCCGCGTTTTTCGAGGCCACCGGCGATTTGCTGCTGACCGGGCCGACGCTGACCAACGTCAACGACGTCAGGGTGATTTTGGTGGATTGAAAAACGAGCGTCATTCCGGGGCGCGCGTTAGCGCGAACCCGGAATCTCGGAGCTGTTCATCTCTAGATTCCGGGTTCGTCGCTGCGCGACGCCCCGGAATGACGAACTCTTCTAAAACTCTCTGGCGATCGTCGCCAGCATCTCCAGCAGCGCGGCGCGGTTGACCGGGCCCAGCAACTCGTTGAGCCGCGCCTCGTGCTTGCTGGCGACGAGTTTTTTGGCGCGCGCCAGTACCGCGCGGCCCTTGTCGGTCAGCACCAGGATGTGCGAACGGCGATCGTTGGTCGAGCGGATCCGTGCGCACAGATCGCGGCTCTCCAGTCCGTCGAGCATCGCCACGAAATTCGGCCTGAGGATGCCGAGCGTATTGGCGATTTCGGTCTGGTTGCGCCCCGGATTCCTGTCGAGCAGCAGCAGCACCGAGAATTGCGCCGGCGTCAGCTGCAGCGTCGAGACGGTGCGCAGGAAGTCCTCGAACACTTTTAGCTGCGCGCGCTTGAGCGAATAGCCGAGCAGTTCGGACAATTCGCCCATCTGCAATTCGGTAGCTTCGGCCGCACCTTCGGTCCGCTCCTTCCGGGCGGAACGTGGCGCCCGGGCCGGGTCGACCGCAGTCTTGGAAACAGTCATCGCTCGAGGCTCGCAATCTCTGTAGATTGGATCAGTCGAAAGCCCATGCAATGACAGCCCGGGCCTTGAGATTATATTTGATAATTGTTATCCATCATATCAAATATCGGCGGGCTTGTTCAACTGCTGTTATCGGGCGATCAAGCGGCCTCCACAGGGCGCGGTCGGCCAGGCGTATCTGGGGTGGGCCGTCTTGAGGGGGAGCGTCCGGTCTTGAACACGACGATCATGCTGTTCCTGGTACAGGACGGCATTACCAACGGCGCGATCTATGCGCTGCTCGGCCTGGCGCTGGTGCTGGTGTTCGCGGTCACGCGGGTGATCCTGATTCCGCAGGGCGAGTTCGTCACCTATGGCGCGCTGACCTATGCCTCGCTGTCGGCGGGCCAGTTCCCGGGCACCGCACGGCTGGCGCTGGCGATGGGAATCGTAGCGTTTTGTTTCGACCTCTATGTCGGCCGCAAGGCGCTGCACCGGCGGCTGGTCGGGCGCGCGCTCGCGGTCAATATCGCCCTGCCCGCGATCGTGTTCGCGCTGACCTATGCGCTCGCCGGCCACCCCAACGGCGTCGCCGTCAGCATCGCGCTGTCGCTGATCATCGTGGCGATGATCGGGCTGTTTCTCTATCGCATCGCGTTCCAGCCGATCGCGCACACTTCGGTGCTGGTGCTGCTGATCGCCTCGGTCGGCTGCCATCTCGCAATGCAGGGCTTCGGGCTGGTGTTCTTCGGTGCCGAGGGCCAGCGCGGCCCGACGCTGTCGAATGCGGCCTTCACCGTCGGCCCGCTGCGCTTCACCGGCCAGAGCATCGCGGTCTATGTCATCACCATCGCGTTCATCATCGGGCTATGGCTGTTTTTCGGTTTCACCCTGACCGGCAAGGCGCTGCGCGCCACCGCGATCAACCGCCTCGGTGCGCGCCTGGTCGGAATCCGGACCACGCTGGCGGGACAGCTCGCCTTCCTGATGGCCGCAACGATCGGCGCGGTGTCGGGCATCCTGATCGTGCCGATCACGACGCTGTATTACGACACCGGATTTCTGATCGGCCTGAAAGGCTTTGTTGCCGCGATCATCGGCGGCCTCGTGAGCTATCCCCTGACCGCGATTGCAGCGCTCGTCGTCGGCACGGTGGAAGCCTTCTCGTCATTTTATGCCAGCGACTTCAAGGAGGTCATCGTGTTCACGCTGATCCTTCCCGTGCTCGTGCTGCGGTCGCTTGCCGTGCCCGCGGTCGAGGAAGAGAAGGATTGATCGCGATGCCGCAGCGATTACCCATCCTCCTGTTCGCGCTGGTAATGGCGGCGATCCCGTTCATCCCGGGCATACCGCCGTTCTGGATCGTGCTGCTGGACAATATCGGCCTGTCCGCGCTGGTGGCGATGGGTCTGGTGCTACTGACCGGCGTCGGCGGCCTGACGTCCTTCGGTCAGGCCGCGTTCTGCGGCTTTGGCGCCTACACCACGGCGGTACTGACGACGGCCTATGGCCTGTCGCCGTGGCTGACATTGCCGCTGTCGCTGTTGGTCAGCGGCGTCGCCGCGGTGGTGCTCGGCCTCGTCACGGTGCGGCTGTCGGGCCATTACCTGCCGCTTGGCACCATCGCCTGGGGCATCGGTCTGTTTTATCTGTTCAGCAAGCTCGAATTCCTCGGCCGTAATGACGGGATTTCCGCGATCCCGCCATTGTCGATCGGCTCCTTCAAGATGATCGATCCCGGCACGATCTATTTCGCGATCTGGATCGCAGTGCTGATCAGCGCGCTGTTGACGATGAACCTGCTGGACTCCCGCACCGGCCGCGCGATCCGCGCGCTGCGGCGCGGCCATATCGCGGCCGAAGCGTTTGGCGTCCACACCCCGCGCGCGAAACTCCTGGTGTTCATCTATGCCGCGGTGCTGGCCGGACTGTCCGGCTGGCTCTATGCGCATTTCGTCCGTGCCGCCAATCCGACGCCGTTCGGCGCGCAGGCCGGCATCGAATATCTGTTCATCGCCGTGGTCGGCGGCGCCGGCTATGTCTGGGGCGGCGTGCTGGGCGCCGCCATCGTCGTGATCCTCAAGGAAGTTTTGCAGAGCTATCTGCCACTCGTCTTTGGCGGCTCCGGCCAACTCGAAACCATCGTGTTCGGAATCCTGCTGGTGGCGCTGCTGCAGCTGGCGCCGACCGGCGTCTGGCCGTGGCTGATGGCCCGGCTGCCGTTCAAGCCCGGCCGCAAGCGCCCCGACACTTCGCTGACCTTGCCGGCGCGCCCGCGCGCGGCGTCGATGCCCTCGGTGCTGCTGCAGATCGAAAATGCGCGCAAGCAATTCGGCGGCGTGATCGCGGTCAACGACGTTTCGTTCGACGTTCAGGCCCGAGAGATCGTGGCGCTGATCGGCCCCAACGGCGCCGGCAAGAGCACGACCTTCAATCTCATCACCGGCGTGTTGACCGCCTCCAGCGGCAAAATTTCAGCACTCGGCAAAAGCATCGACCGCGCTCCGCCGCAGGAAATCGTCGAACTCGGCATCAGCAGAACCTTCCAGCATGTCAAGCTAGTGCCCGACATGACCGTGCTGGAGAATGTCGCGATCGGCGCGCATCTGCGCGGGCATAGCGGCGCCATCGCCAGCATGTTCCGGCTCGATCGCGCCGATGAAGCGCGATTGCTGGCGGAGGCTACCCGCCAGATCGAGCGCGTCGGGCTGGGCGACCAGATCAACCAGCTCGCGGGCAGCCTCTCGCTCGGCCAGCAGCGCATCGTCGAGATCGCGCGCGCGCTCTGCGTCGACCCGATGCTGCTGCTGCTCGACGAACCCGCCGCGGGATTGCGGCACATGGAAAAGCAGCAGCTCGCGGGCCTGCTGCGCCAGCTGCGCGACGGCGGCATGTCGGTGCTGCTGGTCGAACACGACATGGGCTTCGTGATGGATCTGGCCGACCGCATCGTGGTGCTCGATTTCGGCACCAAGATCGCCGAGGGCACGCCGGCGGCGATCAAGACCAATCCCGACGTGATCAAGGCCTATCTGGGAGCGGTGGCATGAATCCCGGTATGACCCCGCTGTTGAGCGTTTCCGATGTCCATGTCGCCTACGGCAAAGTCGAGGCCGTCCGCGCGGTGTCGCTCGACGTCGCCGACAACGAGATCGTCACCATCATCGGCGCCAATGGTGCCGGCAAGACCACGCTGTTGAACGCCATCATGGGCATCCTGCCGCTGAAGGGCAGCGCGCGCTTTGCCGGGCAGGACATGGCGCGGCTGGAGATTGAGGACCGCGTCGCCGCGGGCCTCAGCCTGGTGCCGGAGCATCGCGAATTGTTCGCGACCATGAATGTCGAAGACAATCTGCAGCTCGGCGCCTTCCGGATCGCAAAGGCCGCCACGACCATCGCGTTCGAACGGGTCTACACGCTGTTTCCGCGGCTGAAGGAGCGCCGCAAGCAATTGGCCGGCACGCTCTCGGGCGGCGAACAGCAGATGCTGGCGATGGGCCGCGCCTTGATGGGGGCGCCCAAACTGTTGATGCTGGACGAGCCGAGCCTCGGATTGGCGCCGATCATCGTCGCAGATATTTTCCGCACCATCGGCGAGTTGCGCATCAGCGGCGTCTCGGTGCTGCTGGTCGAGCAGAACGCGCAAGCAGCACTTCAGATCGCCGACCGCGCCTATGTGATGGAACTCGGCGAATTCATCCTCAACGGTGCGGCGAAAGATATCGCCTCCAACCAGCGCGTCGCCGCGAGCTATCTCGGCTTCCAGCACGAAGGCACCAGCGCGATCTAGCTCTTCCCGCATCGGCGTCGCTAATGAAATCTTAAGCATATTATTAACTCCGCCCGCCGGTTGCGGATCGCACCAACATTCTCAACATTGTCGGGCCGATATGCTCGCGTTGCGATCAATGCCTTTGCCATACTCCGGGTTGAACGATGCTCGCCTGCAATTGCTCTGCGGCCGAAAGTCCTGAATTCCTGCTCGCCGCGCTCGAGCAGGCAAGTGATGCCGTGATTGTCCTCGACGGAAACCTCCGCGTTATCAATTGCAACGCAGCGGCTGAGCTGATCTGGGCGACTCCGCGCGCACAGCTCCTCGGTCGCGAGGCCGGTACGCTCGGGCTCCGTGATCTGCAACCGCGTCCGATTACGGCATCCGATCCCGCGCACGACGGCCACGTTACCGCTGGGCCCGGCGTCGAGATGACGATACGGCGCCACGATGGCAGCCGTGTCAGGGTGGCGCTGTCGGTGTTGCGCGTCGAAGCCGACGGCCAAAATAACACCATGGTATTCGCCCGCGACATCACCGCCGAGTTCCTGCGGCGGGAGCGGTTCACATTGCTGTCGCTGGTGGCCGACAAGACCGACCGTGCGGTCGTCATCACCGACCCCGATTTGAAGATCGTCTATGTCAACGCCGCATTCGAAGGAAGGTTCGGATATTCGCTCGAGCAGGCGGTGGGACAGCATGCCCATCGATTGCTGGCCGGCCGCGCTACCGACCGCAGAATACTGGCCCGGTTGCAGCGCCGGATCAGCGACGAAAATGGCGGCGACGAGGAAATCCTGCTCTATGACAAGAACGGTGACGAAAGCTGGGTTTCGGCGAGCGTCAATGCCTTCCGCAACAAGCATGGCGGGGTCAAATACTTCTTCGCGCTGCTGACCGACATCAGCGAGTCCAAGCAGCTGAGATCGTTGCAGCAGCTGATCATGGGCGCGCTGGCCGATGAACTCCCGATCACACAAATTGCCGACCAGTTGTGCCGTCGGGTCGAGATCATCGCGCCGGATGTCGTTTCCTCCCTATTGCATGTTGACGCCGATGGATTGATTCATCCGCTGGGCAGCCCCAGTCTTCCTGAGGATTTTTCCAGCTCGCTGGAGGGGGCTCCCATTGGGCCCAACCTCGGCTCGTGCGGATCCGCGGCCTATCTCGGGGTGCCAGTTCTGGCCAGGGACATCGACACCGATCCGCGCTGGCAGCCGTTCAAGGCCCGGCCACTCGAGATTGGCTTGCGTGCCTGCTGGTCGACGCCGATCAAGGCCAAGGATGGCCGCGTGATCGGCACCTTTGCGTTCTATTTCAAGGAATGCCGCGCGCCGAGCCGCTGGCATCAGCGTATCGTCGACGCCTGCGTCCATCTCAGTGCGCTGGCGATCGAGCGCAAGGAGGCGCGGGCCCAGATCGCCCGGCTTGCCTACCACGATATGTTGACCGGCCTGCCGAACCGCGCCCGGTTGCTTCAACTGATCAACCAGGCGATCGAAGGCTGTCCGGCGGGGCAGCGCGCGGCGCTGGTGTTCGTCGATCTCGATCATTTCAAGGACATCAACGATACGCTCGGGCACGGGGCCGGCGACGAGTTGCTGATCGAGCTGACGCAACGCCTGCGCGGGAAAATCCGGTCGGGCGATGTCATCGGCCGTTTGGGCGGTGATGAGTTCGTGATCCTGTTGTCGGACTGCGATGCGGAGGGAGCTTCGCGGATTGCCTCCGGCATCACGGAAGCGCTGGCGTCGCCGCTGCAGCTCGGTGACCGGCAGGTGCCGATCTCCGCAAGCATGGGTATCAGCATCTATCCCGACAACGCGACCGACATCGATACGCTGATACAGCAAGCCGACGCGGCGATGTACCAGGCCAAACAGGCGGGACGCTCGACCCATCGTTTCTTCAGCGCCGATATGAATAGCCTTGCCGAACAGCGGCTGATCTACAGCGCGGCACTGCGTCACGCCATCGCCAGCGATGGGCTGAAGCTGCATTATCAACCGCAGATCCGGACGATCGACGGCACGCTCTATGGTGTCGAAGCGCTGGCGCGCTGGCATGATCCGGTACTCGGCGAAGTATCGCCGCAGAAATTCATTCCGTTGGCCGAGGAATCCGGCCTGATCGAGCAGATCGGCCTGTGGTCGATCCGGGAAGCCTGCCGGCAGATGGCCGCGTGGCGCCGGGCCGGGCTGGATATTCCCTGCGTGTCGGTCAATCTGTCGCCGCTCAATTTTCAGAACACGAACCTCGCCGTGTCGGTCGCCGAGATCATTGCCAACTACGGCCTGCCGCCGGAAGCGCTGATGCTGGAGGTGACCGAGGGTGTCCTGATGCACGAACGCCTGGTCGCGATCGATACTATGAATGCCATCCGCAAGCTCGGCGTCGGCTTGTCGCTGGACGATTTCGGGACCGGCTATTCGAGCCTGAGCCGACTGGTGCATCTGCCGATCCGGGAATTGAAGATCGACCGCAGCTTTATGCGCGATATTGAACACGACGCCAGTGCGCTGGCGGTCGCCACCGCGGTGATCCGCGTTGGCCAGATCCTGAAGATGACCGTCGTCGCCGAGGGCGTCGAAACCGCGGCACAGCGTGGCGTGCTGAAGGAACTTGGCTGCGACGTGCTGCAGGGATTTCTATTCTCCGCCGCGCTGTCGCCCGACGCGTTCCAACGATGGTTGCTCAACCATACCGTCGAGCAGGCGGGCGCGATGCTGAAACATCTTGGCCGATCGCTGTCGCAACCGAAGGCAACGCCCTCGCCTCTCGAAGCCTCCGCCAGGCAGCCTGCCTAGTGTTGCGTAACGTAGCTCCCCTCCCCTTGCGGGGAGAGGAGAGGCAATCGATCTCACTTCGCCAGAACGTACTTCCCGTCTTTCACGGTCAGGAGGATGCGCGAGCGATCGTCGAGGCCGTAACGGTCTTTTTCGGTAAAGTTATAGACACCCTGGGTCGCCGCGATTTCGTGTTCGCTCAGGAAGGCCTGACGAATGGCTTCGCGGAATTCCGGCGTGCCGGGCTTGGCGGTCTTCAGCGCCACCGGGATCACGCGCAGCAGCACCTGGAAGGCGTCGTAAGAGTGCCCGGCAAACTGGCTGCGGCTGTTGGCGCCGTATTTGGCTTCATAGGCGGTGTTCAGCGCTAAACCCGGCTTCTTGGTCAGCGCGCTGTCGGGCTGGTCCTCGGGATCCATCACCGGACCCGAGGCCATGATCACGCCTTCGGCCGCAGCGCCGGAGATGCGGATGAAGTCCATGCTGGCGGCGCCGTGGGTCTGGTAGATCAGCCCCTTGTAGCCGCGCTCGCGCAAGGCGGCCTGCGGCAGGCCGGCCGCGGTGCCGGACGCGCCGACCAGGATCGCGTCGGGATTGGCCGCGACCAGCTTCAACACCTGACCCGCGACCGATGTATCGGGCCGCGCGAAGCGCTCGTCGTCGACGACCTGCAGGCCCATCGGTTCGCCCTGCTTCTTCAAATCGTTGAACCAGAGATCGCCGTAGGAATCGGAGTAACCGATATAGCCGACGGTCTTGATGTTGTGCGCCTTCATGTGCTCGTAGAGCACCTTGCCCATGATCGGGACCGGCTGCGGCATATCGACCGACCATTTGGCACGCTCTGGCGTGATCGGAAATGGCGCTAGGCCGATATGGGGAATGCCCGCTTCATTGGCGACGTTGGAAACGGCGATCGTAGGTGGTGTGATCGACGACCCCATGATGACGTCGGCCTTGGATTCCGTGACGAAGCGGCGCGCATTGGTGGTGGCGGTGGTCGGATCGCCGCCATCGTCGAGCACGATGACCTTGAGCGGTACGCCGGCGATCTCCTTGGGCACAAATTCAAGCGCATTGCGTTCGGGGATGCCGAGCGCCGCGGCAGGGCCGGTGGTCGAGATCGAGATGCCGATAGTGATGTCGCTGGTTTGCGCGCGCGCGGGTAAAGCCGGCAGCGCGAGCACCGCCACGAGTGCCGCTGCGGACAGAAAAGCCTTATTCATTCATTCCTCCCTGGAAGTATCTTTTTACAGTCTAAAGCAAAGTTATAGTGTCAATTCAGCCCCTTCTTTAGGTCATGAGGTGAGGCAAGTCAGCCCATGACCGTCGTCAACCGCGCCTGAATCGCTCGATGATCTCCGGTGGCATCGGCGCGGATTTCAGCCGGGCCGGATCATCCGGGTGACGGCCGACCAGCACCCGGGTCTCGAACGCCTCGATCGCCAGCGCCTCGCCCTTGAACACCTTGTGGGTGACCTCGAAGCTCGAGCGCTTGAAACTCTCGACCCGGCTTTCGATCCTGATCCAGTCGCCATGGGTGGAGGCGATATGAAATTTCGCCCTTGTATCCACCATGGGAATGCCGACCAGACCATACTTCCTGACGATGTCCTGCTTGGAGAAGCCGGCGGCCTCGAACAGGATCGAGGTCGAATCGTCGAACATCGCGAAGTAGCGCGGGTAATAGACGATGTTCGCCGGGTCGCAATCGCCCCACTGAATCTGCACGTCACGCCGATGGACGAACATGGTTGCCTCTGCTTCTAGTGCCTCAACTTTAGCTACGGCCGCGAAACAACGGCAGCGGACTCCCTCTCCCCGCGCGCGGGGAGAGGGTTAGGGGTGAGGGGGCGTCTCTCCAAGTTCTGACTCGCTGAGAGGCCCCCTCACCCGGATCGCAAGAACGATCCGACCTCTCCCCGCGCGCGGGGAGAGGTAAGAAGGAACTCGCAGCCTGAGCGAAATTCACAGGCACGAACCTATCGCGGCGCCATGCGCAGCGAGGCGTCGAGCCGCACCACTTCGCCGTTCATGTAGGGATTGTCGATCATGTGCATCGCCAGCGAGGCGAATTCCTCGGGCTGGCCGAGCCGGCGCGGGAACGGGATCGCGGCGGCGAGGCTGTCCTGCGCTTCCTGCGGCAGACCGGCCAACAGCGGCGTCAGGAACAGGCCCGGCGCGATCGTCAGCACGCGGATGCCGAACTGCGCCAGTTCACGCGCGATCGGCAACGTCATGCCGACGATGCCGCCCTTCGACGCCGAATAGGCCGATTGTCCGATCTGGCCGTCATAGGCCGCAACCGACGCGGTGCAGATCACGACGCCGCGCTCGCCTGTCGACAGCGGCTCCAGCTTGGACATTTCCGCCGTCGCGAGCCGCAGCATGTTGAAGGAGCCGATCAGATTGATCTTGATCACCTTCTCGAAATCGGCGAGCGGCATCGGGCCGTCCTTGCCGATCACCCGCTTGGCGACGCCGATGCCGGCGCAATTCACCAGCACCCGCGCCGGGCCATGCGCCTTCGACGCCGCCGCGACAGCAGCCTCCGCGGAGGCCGCGTCCGAGACATCGGCGACCACCGCGACGCCACCGATCTCGGCGGCAACGGTTTCGGCGAGCTTGGCATTGAGGTCGCACACCGCGACCTTGGCGCCCTGCGCTGCGAGTTGGCGTGCGGTCGCCGCACCCAATCCCGATGCACCGCCAGTGACGATGGCTGCTTGATCTCTGAGCTGCATGGTTCTCTCCCTTGACGATACGAGTTCTTGAAGCGTGTTAAAGCGTGATCACATGCGCCGGCGGCGCCGGTGCGTAAAGTTCATCGATCAAGGCGGCGCGATGCTCCAGCACTGCGCGCTGATTGATCGACCCCTTGTCGGTAACCTCGCCGCGATCGATCGACAGCGGCATATCGAACAGCATCGCGCGGGTAACTCTCGTCGACGAACCGGTCGAGGTCGCGAGGAATTTCCTGAACCGCTCGCGAAAGGCATCGCGGATCTTCGGATCAGCGGCGGCCGCAGCGATATCGCCCGACGGCAGCGCCGGATTGATCAGGCGGCAACCATCGAGATCGAGCACCACCAGCGCCGAGATTTCATCACGGTTGATGCCCGCGATCACGACATCGCGCACCAGCGGCGCGCAAGTGGCGACAAACCGCGCGCGTAATGGACCGACACTGACCCAGGTGCCGCTGGCCAATTTAAAGTCCTCGGCGATCCGGCCGTCGAAATCAAAGCCGGCGTCGAAATCGTCGGTCACTGCCGGCTTCAGCGCATCGCCGAACTTATAATATCCTTCGTCGTCGAACGCTTTCGCGGTCAATTCCGGCTGACGCCAATAGCCCGGCGTCACGTTCGGTCCCCTGGCGCGAACTTCCATTTTGCCGTTGTTGGGAACCAGCTTGGCATCGTTGCCGAGCACGGGGAGCCCGACATGGCCCGAACGGCTGGTATCCGGCCGCACCGACATGAAGAACGGCGCGGTTTCGGTGGCGCCGAGACCTGTCAGCACCGGCACGCGGTAGCCTTTTTCCTGCATCGCCAGTTCGTCAAAGCTGTTCCAGACAAAGGGCGACAGCGCAGCACCCGAGAAGAACATCGCATGCAGGCGATGAAAGAATTTGGCGCGCAGCGCCCTGTCGTCGCGCAGATATGGCAGCAGCGACTCGTAGCCTTTCGGAACGTTGAAATAGACCGTCGGCGAAATCTCGCGGAGATTACGCACGGTCTCCTCGATACCGCCGGGCATCGGCTTGCCCTCGTCGAGATACATCGAGCCGCCGTTGAACAGCGTCAGCCCGACATTGTGGTTGCCGCCAAACGTATGATTCCACGGCAGCCAGTCGACGATCACAGGCGGCTCATCCTTCAGGAAGGCCAGCGTCTCGCGCAGCATCACCTGGTTGGCGCAGAGCATGCGCTGGGTGTTGATGACAGCCTTGGGATTGCCGGTCGAACCCGAGGTGAGCAGGAACTTTGCAACCGTATCGGGACCGATCGCGTCATGGGTACGGTCGAGGTCGGGATTTTCTAATGTAGCCAGAAGATCCGCCAGCATCGTCACCTCGCGGCCGGCCACAGTACCGCGTGATGCGGCGATCTCGGTCGCGGCGGAAACATTGGCTGACAGCGCGCCGGCGAATTTTCCGGCGTCGTCGGCGAACACCAGGCCGGGCGTCAGCAACTTCATCAGATAAGAAAGCTTGCCGTAGTCCTTCGATATCAGCGAATAGGCCGGCGACACCGGACAGAACGGAATGCCTGCATACAGCGCGCCGAAGGCGATCAGCGCGTGATCGATCGAATTACCTGACAGGATCACGATCGGCTTCTCGGCCGAGAGATCACGCGCCAGCAGCGCCGAGGCCAATTGCCGGGTCGCGGTCAGCAATTGCGCATAGGTGATCTGGCGCCAGCCGCCGTCGGCACGGCGCTCGGCCATGAAGATGCGATTGGGCTCCGACCTGGCCCAATGGTGCAGCCGGTCGGTCAGGCGCACGGGATAATCGCCAAGCGGCTTTTTGGGCCTGAGATAAATAGTGCCGTCGGCGCGACGCTCGACCGATACATCGGGATTGCCGAACGAGATCGCGCGGAGCGGACCGGATGTAACGGCGATGTCGGATTTGGCGCTCATCAGGTCGGCTTCACCTTGGCGGTCTTGCGATCGAGGAAGGCGCGAATCCGCAACTTGGCCTCCTTGTCGCTCTGCGCCACCGTCGCCATCAAGGATTCCATCAGCAGACCGGTTTGCGGGTTGGCTTCCGCGATCATCGGCAACGCCTGCAGCACCGCGAAATTGGTCAGCGGTGCATTGCTGGCCACCTTTGCGGCCAGCTCCATCGCCTTGGTCAAGGCGTTGCCTTCCTCGGTGAGGTACTGCGAGAAGCCATAGGACGCGCCTTCGGTGGCCGAATAGACCCTGCCCGTCAGCATCATATCAGTCATCCGGGCGACGCCGATCAGCCGCGGCAACCGCACCGATCCGCCTCCGCCGACGAAAATGCCGCGCTGGCCCTCGGGCAGCGCGAAATAGGCGCTGGGCTCGGCGACGCGAATATGCGCCGCGCAGGCCAGTTCCAGCCCGCCGCCGATCACCGCGCCCTTCAGCGCGGCGATCACCGGAACGCGGCTGTATTGAATGCGGTCGAACACCCGATGCCACATCTGCGAATGCCGCAGGCCATCGGTGGCATCCTGTTCGGTCAGCTCCGAGAGATCGAGCCCGGAGGAGAAATGGTCGCCGATCCCGTGGATCACGACCGCGCCGATGTCGTCAGGAAGGTTGGCGAAGCAATCAGCGATCGCGAGGATAATGCCGTCGTTCAACGCATTGCGCTTGGCCGGCCGGTTGAGACCCACGGTCAGCACCGCGCCGGTTTGTTCGACCTTGAGCAATTCGGACTGCGCAGCGGTTGCGGCGGAGGCGGCGGAGGCGGCGTTTCCCATGTGTTTTATTACTTCCCGTGCAGAATAGTTATATTTTATAACTATTGATGGGGGAGTCAAGAAGGGTGGATCGTCATTCCGGGACACGCATCTTGCGTGGGCCCGGAATCCATATGTGGACGGCCCCCGAGCTGCAAGAGTTCTTGATGGTCTGATCGGATCGCTTGCATCCATATGTCCGGCCTTTTGATGCGGTCGCGCTGGACCACTGGCCAAGATGGTTTCCGCGACGCGAATTCCAAACAATCCCGCGACCTGTTTCGGCCAATGGATTCCACGGAGTGTCTCGCACCTCGGATCGATCGATCCCACCATCTGTCTCCCTTTTGCAGCTCCGGCCCGGCCACCGGGCGATGTTCGCCCGCCGGCCGATCTCTTAAGCGGCGCTCGCCGATGTCGCAGGCATCCGCGCGCCGTTGTAACTGTCACCGCTCACCATCAGCTTCCAGGCGATCCGGGCGGTCTTGTTGGCGAGCGCCACTGCCGCAAGTTTCGGCGGCTTGCGTGCGAGCAGCGCGGTCAGCCATGACGACGAACTGCCGCGCCCGCGCCGCGCCTGCTGGATCACCGCGGTCGCCCCCGCCACCAGAATGCTGCGCAACGCCTCGTCGCCAGCACGGGTGATCTTGCCGAGCCGGGTTTTACCGGCGGTGGAGTGGTCTTTCGGGGTCAGCCCGAGCCAGGCCGCAAAATCCCGGCCGGAGGCAAACGCGCGCGGGTCCGGCGCCTTCATCACCAGCGCGGTGGCGCCGATCGGCCCGACACCCGGAATCTGCGCCAGCCGGCGGCTGCAGGCGTCGGCGCGGTGCCAGACCAGCAGCTTGGCGTCGATCGCCTTCAGTTCCTCCTGCAGTCGCACATATTCCTTGCCCTGCAGCACGAACAGCTCGCGCGCCAGCGCCGGGACGGTCTCATCCTGCGCGATCCGTGACAGCAGCGGCTCGATCTTGTCCAGTCCCCTGGCCGTAGTCAGGCCGAACTCCGCCGCATAGCCGCGGATAGCGTTGCTCAGCTGGGTGCGCCGGGCGATCAACTGCGCGCGCAGCCCGAGCAGCATCAGCGCCGCCTGCTGTTCCTCGCTCTTGACCGCCACGAACTGCATCGTCGGCCGGCTCATCGCCTCGCACAGCGCCTCGGCATCGCGGCCATCGTTCTTGTTGCGCTTGACGTAGGCCTTGACGTGCTGCGGCGCTATCAGCTTCACCTCATGGCCCTGCTTGCGCAGTTCCCGCGCCCAGAAATGCGAAGCGCCGCAGGCCTCCATCCCGATCATCGTCGGCGGTAGCTTGGCGAAAAACGCCAGCACGTCATTGCGCCGCAGCTTCCGGCGCAGCACCGGCCGCTCGGCGGCATCGACCCCGTGCAACTGAAAAAAATGCTTCGACGTATCCATTCCAATGCGGATAATCTGGTCCACGGACGGCTCCCTTGTCTGAGATCTCAACAACCTCATTCTGGCACAACGCGATGCCGTAGGGGGCCGTCCACACCATCAACCCCTGTGTTGGAGTTCGGCATGAAACGCCGCCACAGGGAGTATGGATTCCGGGCTCGTGCTACGCACGCCCCGGAATGACGGAGATGGTGCGATTGACACCGACACACTCCAACGCTCTCGCGGCGCGATGCGTCCGAGCTTTTGGTTAGTTTGCCCCTCTCGCAATTAGAGGGCGCAGTGCTACCCCAAGAGGGGAGCAGGGAAAGCCGGGTGCCGATTGCACCCCGTGCAACAAGAAGCACGGGGTAGGACCACGAGTTCAACCGGATCGTCCGGCTTTCCCTGGTTGAAAGCATTATCGAATTAAGCAAGAAAATAATTCGCCTCGCGAGAGAGGCAGACGCGTTTTTTCGGGTGCGCCCTCGTTTGAAGCCCGGGCTTCGATCGCAAAGATACGCAACCGCCCACCTATAAGGTCGTCGGAACTCGAGAAAGAGAGCATGGACTTGGCTCACGACCGGATTAAAACTTCGCAGAGAAGGAGATAGACGCTGGATTGCCCCCAGATATTACAACGGAGGTTTGTCATGCCAGATAAGACCGAACTGAAAGACCATGTTTACAAGATCCTGGAACTCGTCGGATCTTCTGAAAAAAGTATCGAAGACGCCATTCAGAAGGCCATAACCCGCGCATCAAAGACCATTCGCGATATGAAATGGTTCGAAGTCGTGCAAACGAGAGGCCATATCGAAGGTGGATCTGTTCGCCATTACCAAGTCACGTTGCGGGTCGGATTCACTCTGGAGGAATAATTCTCGGCAAGGCCGCAGGACGAGTTAAATTGCCCTGAGATAGCCGACGCATGTGTCGGCGCAGACTTTTTTGCCGGCTGAACAAGTAAGCTCATTCGATCAATAGCAGACTGCGTTTCTTTTTCCTGTCCCAAATGTCCATCGTTGCAAACAACCGCGCGCGTTCGATAAGCTATGCCTGAGAGTGATGGCCTGCCCCGGCTCCGATGCACGTCGATCACACCGCCGGCATTGGGCCGGCGTGCTCCGCTGGAACGGTCTCACCCCGTTCCAGCGGGAGGGTGAACTGAAAGACCGCACCCTGAGGTTCATTCGCGGTGGCCCACAGCCGCCCTCCGTGAGCCTGGATGATCGAGCGGCAGATTGCCAGGCCCATGCCCAGACCGTCAGGCTTGGTGGTGTAGAAGGCCTTGAACAGGCGGTCCACACTCTGCGGGTCCAGCCCCGGACCGAAATCCCGCACGGTGACGAGCATGGCGTTCGAGGCCTTTCTCTCAGTGCTGATCCGCGCTTCCCGGGTCCCATTGTCGAGGCCGCTCATGGCTTCGACTGCATTGAGGATCAGGTTGAGGATGACCTGTTGCAGCTGGATGCGATCACCTTCGATCAGCGGCAAGCCCGTCGCGAACTCCGTCTGCAGCGAGACACCATGCCTCGCCAATTCGTTCCGGGTCAGCGCGATAACGTCGAGGACGGCCTCATTGACGTCGAACCGCGCCATGCGTAGCGGCGCCTTCCTGGCGAGGGCGCGGATTCGGTGCATGACATCGCCGGCACGCTGGGCGTCCTTGGCGATATAGCCGAGTGTCGCGCGGACCTCGTCCAGATTGGGCGGTTCGGCTTTGAGCCAGCCCAAGCCCGCCGCGGCGTTGGTGACCACCGCGGCAATGGGCTGGTTGACTTCGTGGGCGATTGAGGCCGTCAGTTCGCCCAAGGTCGTGACGCGCGTGATGTGAGCGAGTTCTGCCTGTGCCTCGCGCAACTCCTGTGCCGCTTGCCTGGCGGCGGAGACGTCCATGATCGCTCCAAGGAACTCGACACTGCCCGATTTATCGCTTACGGCGCGAGCCACAACGTTGACGAATTTAACCGAGCCATCAGGCATCAGGAGCCGGTGTTCGAACTCCCAGTCCTTTTTGTTGCGTGATGCCTGCTCGATCAGTCGCCGAACCCGGACAGTGTCCATCGGATGAGTTCTTTGGATGATCAGTTCCAGCGAAGGCCTGGTTGTTGTTCGGTCGTATCCGAAAATCCTGAAGCTCTCCTCCGACCAGAAGATCTCTCCGCTGGAGACTTTCCAACCGAAACTACCCGTAAGACTTAGTTTCTGCGCTTCCGCCAAATAGGCATCGCTTCGCCGCAAGGCATCCTCGGCCTGCTTGCGCTCCGTGACGTCGTTATTGGTCTCCAGGATCGCAACGGGATGGCCCTGTGTGTCCCGTTGCACCGACCATCGGCTGGCCACGACCGCCCGGGTGCCATCTTTCTTCGTATGGATGAGTTCCCCTTCCCAGTGGCCGGTACGGAAGAGCTCTGCCGTGATCTCTTCGAGCGGCACGGGAAAGATCGTCTGCATGAGTTGGTGAGTAATCTTGCCGACGGCTTCGTCCTTTTTCCATCCATACAGCTCGTCGGCGCCGCGATTCCAGTAGGTGATGACGTCGTTCATGTCGCGCACAAAGACCGTGTCGTGAGTGAGGTCGAGGAGTCCGGCCTGCTCGCTCAGCACCATTTCTCTCGATTGGCTTTGCACGGCGAGAAAAGCCGTAACGCCGATCGCCGCCAGGCTGAGAAGGCAGTTTAAAAAGGCAATATCTGGCGATCCATCAAGCTCCGACAGCGAATAGCTTAGCCCCGTCAGCGCCATCAATCCCAACGACACGAGCACAACACCACGCTTCCGCAAAAGCCTCGCGGATAGCAGCACAACGCCGACGTACAGCACAGGGAGCGCAATCTCTCTTGGCGTCGTTGTGTCAAGAATGAAGATGCCAATAGCGATGGCAGCGCCAACGGCTGCAAGAGCGCGTGACCTGACTTTGGTCGGCGCAGTCGCAGTATGTTCCACCTGTTTCTGCTCGGTCCGAATGTCTCGCCTCGCCAGGGACTTGCGGGTGGTCCTGGTGCCGCGATCGGGTCGGCGCTTTTCGCTCGGCCAATCTGACAAACTGACGCTCCCGGTTCGAGAGCGACGGAGCAGAAGCCGCTGGCTTTGCACCGCCAGTCACCCCATTTTGCCGCATCGTTAGTTTGTCCCGATCTGCCTTGCGAGTAAAGCGGCGGGGGCTTGGCGAAGCGCAACAGCATGCCGCAGGCCTTCCATAATCAATCAGTATTGCTGACCAATCGACCGTCAACATCTGAGACTGTGGTGCGCGCATGGATGCCGGGATATCCTGTCCCATCAGCATCCGAACCCGCTTAAGCAGCTCCAGTCATCGACAAGGGAGAGTCCACCATGAAGATCGTCGTGATCGGCGGCACCGGCCTGATCGGTTCGAAGTGTGTCGCCATTCTGCGCCAGGGCGGCCACGATGTCGTCGCCGCCTCGCCCAAGAGCGGCGTCAACAGCATCACCGGCGAGGGCCTCAAAGAGGCCATGGCCGGCACGCAGGTGGTGATCGACCTCGCCAATTCACCCTCCTTCGAAGACAAGGCAGTGCTGGAGTTCTTCGAAACTTCCGGCCGCAACCTGCTCGCGGCGGAGACCGCGGCCGGGGTCCGGCACCATGTCGCGCTATCCATCGTCGGAACCGACCGGTCGCCCGACAATGGCTATTTCCGCGCCAAGGTCGCCCAGGAGAAACTGATCGTGGCCTCCGGCGTCCCCTACACCATCGTCCGCGCGACCCAGTTCATGGAATTCCTCGGGGGCATCGCCGCTTCAGGTGCGGATGGAAACGTGGTCAGGATTTCGCCCGGCCTGTTCCAGCCAATCGCAGCGGACGACGTTGCTCCTTTCGTCGCCGAGGTAGCGCTCCAGGCGCCGCGAAACGGTATCGTCGAGATCGCCGGGCCGGAACGCGCCCCGTTCAACGAAATTGTCGCCCGCTATCTGAACGTGATCGGCGACCCGCGCGAGGTGGTGCGTGACCCCGAGGCTCGCTATTTCGGCAGCCGGGTCGAGGAGCGTTCGCTGGTGCCGTTGGGTGAAGCGCGCCTCGGCCGCATCGGGTTGGAGGAATGGCTGCGGCGCTCACGCGCAGGAGCCTGATCCCGCATCCGCCAACGGAAAAACTCACAACACCTGATGCACATCGATCACGACGCGGTCGGCGTGGCGGGCAGCGCTGCCGATGAACAGATTTTCCATCAGCCAGCGGTATTTCGCCGCGCCGGTTTCGAATTTCGGCACGGTGCGGAAGTAGATCAGCGTGGGATCGACCGGCTCGCCGCGCTTGAGCTTTTGCAACAGATCGATCGGGCCGAAGCGAAGCCCCTTGTTCTCGACATAGACCACCGCGCCGTCGTCGGTCTCGAAGGCATATCTGGCTTCGAGCTCGATCAGCTCGTTGGGCCGGATGATCTGGAAGTCGGCGCCGAACGGGCAGACCTTGCCGTTAATGCCCTCGCCTTTCACCTCGCCGCCGGTGATCGGGATGATGCGGCGGGCGCCGCTGCCGATCTCGCCGGCCGAGGTCACGGGTCCGATATTGGCGGTGATGGTGAAGACGTATTTTGTTTCAAGGACAGGAGCCATGAAATTACCCAATCATGTGCTGCGGCAGCCAGGTCGCCAGCAGCGGGAATAGAACGAGGATCACCAGCCGGATCAGGTCGGTCACCACGAACGGCAGCACGCCGACAAAGATTGTCGACATGTTGACGTCCTTGATCACGCTCTTGATGACGAACACGTTCATGCCGACCGGCGGATGAATCAGGCCGAGTTCGACCGTCATGACGATGACGATTCCGAACCAGATCGGGTCGAAGCCTAGCGCCGTGACCACGGGAAATACGATCGGCACGGTGAGGATCACCATCGCCATCGCATCCATCAGGCAGCCCAGCACCAGATACATCAGCAGGATCAGGCTCAGCACGCCATAGGGACCGATGCCGAGGCCGGTGAGGAATTCCGTGACGTGCTGCGGCGTCTGGGTGATGGTGAGGAAATAGCCGAAGCACAACGCGCCGATCAGCACGGTGAACACGGCGGCAGCCGTGCGCGTCGCCTGCAGCAGCGATTGCAGAATGCCGTCGCGAGTCAGCTTGCCGCGCAGGATGCCGATGATGAAGGCGCCGACGGCACCGACCGCGCCGGCCTCCGTCGGGATGAAGAAGCCGCCATAGAGCCCGCCGATCACGAACAGAAACAGCAGCAATGGCGACCAGACGTCGCGCAGCGCCAGCACCCGTTCACGCCACGAAGCCGGCGGGCCGGCGGGAAGAAAGCCGGGCCGCGCCACGCCGATGATGCCGATGGTGATCATGTGCATCGCGATGGCCAGTAGTCCCGGCACGATGCCGGCGATGAACAGCTTGCCGATGTCCTGCTGGGTGATGATGCCGTACACAGCCAGCACCGTCGACGGCGGCAGCATCGCGCCGAGCGTGCCGCCGACCGCGATCACGCCGGTGGCAAAGGATTGCGGATAGCCGAAGCGGCGCATTTCCGGATAGGCCACCGCGGAGAATGTCGCCGCGGTCGCGACCGACGAACCGGAGATCGCCGCAAAGCCGCCGCAGGCGGCGATGGTGGCGATGCCGAGGCCGCCCTTCCAGTGGCCGACAAAGGTGTTGGCAGCGCGGAACAGTTCGCGGCTGATGCCGGACACCGAGACGAATGCGCCCATCAACAGGAACATCGGGATCACGCCGAAGGAATAGTCCGTCACCGTGCGCATGGTGGTCTGGCCGATCAGCTTCAGCGCCGGCGCAAAACCGGTGAGGTAGCCGAAACCGGTGATGCCGACGAGGCCCATCGCCATGCCGACGGGCACGCGCAACAGCATCAGCACGAACAGGCTGACAAAGCCGATCAGCGCGACGGCCTCGTTGCTCATGCCGCCCTACTCCGCCGTCTTGATCTTGGCGTCATGAATGTCTTCGGGATGAAAGATCAGCCTGTAGGTGCGGATCGCGATCAGGAGCACCGCCGAGACGTCGCCGATCCACGATACCAGGAAGAACGGCCAGACCGGCACCTGAAGATCCATGGTGACGAGATGGCTGGCGCGGGTATCCACCACCTTGTCGAACAGCGTGTAGGTCTGCACCGAGACCACGAACAGCAGCACCAGCGTTGCGAACACATCGATCCAGCGCTGATATTTCGGTGTCGCATTGGCCCAGACCAGATCGACGGTGATGTGGGTGCCGCGATAGCTGGTGGCGGCGATGCCCCAGAAGATCAGGATGCCGAGCAGGAACTGACCGAAATTGTAATAATCGGGGATCGTCACCGCGAAGAATTTGCGCATGAACACCGCAGTGAAGGTGTTGAGCGCGACAATGCCGACAAAGAACGCCGCGATCCATTCGATGGAGTCGATGAAGCGGTCCATGACATTCTTGCGCACCGGCGCGGGCGGGCCGGTGATAACGCCTTCGCGGGTGATTTCGGAGTTGGCGGTCATGGGCGGCCCGTACTTGATCCAGTCTCGTCATGGCCGGGCTTGTCCCGGCCATCCACGTCTTACTCTGTCAGAGCACTAAAGACGTGGATGCCCGGGACAAGCCCGGGCATGACGACTTTTGTACCCCGGCAACCTAGCCCTAAATCCCTGCCTCATACTTCTTCAGCGTCGCCTGCAGATCGGCATCGATGGCGGCGGGATCGCCGCCGGCTTTCTTGACGGCTTCGGCCCAGCTGTCGTGCAACGGCTTTACCGCCTTCTTCCATTCGGCGAGCTGTTCCGGCGTCAGCGGATACACCTCATGGCCTTCCAGCGCCTTCATCTTGACGCGGCCGTTGGCCTCGAATTCGGTCCAGGGGTCGGTGACTTTCGAAGCCCATTCCGGCGTGCAGTGGTCGTCGATCACCTTCTTCTGCGCGTCCGACATCGAATTATATTTGGCAAGGTTCATGTTGTAGGTGAACACCGTCGAGTACAGCGGCACGTCCATGTGATACTTCACGGCCTTGTCGATGCCGAACAGGAAGACCGAGCCCCAGGGGAAGGTGATTTCGTCGGCGATGCCGCGCTCGATCGCGTCGCGCGCTTCGGCCGCCGAAGTCTGGACGTTGGTGCCGCCGAACATTTTCACCATTTCGCCAATGGTGCTCTGCGCCGGGCGCACCTTCATGCCCTTGAGGTCCTCAGGCACGAGAACTTTCTTCTTGCCGTGCAGCGCGCCGGGATCGTGAATGAAGGCGAAGCAGAGCTTGGTGTCCTTCATCTCGGTCGGTCGCGTATTTGTGGTACCACTCGTTCAGCGCCAGCGTGCCTTTCTTGCCGTCGGAGAACACGAACGGGAGCTGACCGGCGGCGGCGATCGGGAAGCGGCCCGGCTGATAGCCGGGATTGACATAGGTGACGTCGGCGATGCCGTCGCGCGCCATGTCGTAATGGTCGAACGCCTTGCCGAGCTGTTCGGAGGGAAATACCGTGACCTTGATGCTGCCGCCCGAGGCCTTCTCGATGTCGGCGGCCCAGGCCTGCGTGGCCGGCACCAGCGGATGCGCCGGCGGCACCCACAGCGACACTTTCAGGTTGACGATCTTGTCCTGCGCCGAAGCCGGCGTCACGGCGGGCGTCACACTGGCGGCCAACAGCAACGCCAAAAATGCTCTTCTCATCGGCAACGTCTCCCCTCCTATCATCGGCTTCAAGGGCCTTTGCGGACATTGTTATATGATATAATTATCATTGCAAGACGCGCGGCAACGGCCGGCGTGCGGACTTCAGGGACAGCCAGGGAGAGCGTGGTTTGCGGACCAAAGTAGCCATCATCGGTGCGGGACCGGCGGGATTATTGCTGGGGCAATTGCTGCATAGCTTACGGGATCGACAACGTCATCCTGGAACGCCAGACGCCGGACTATGTGCTGGGCCGCATCCGCGCCGGGCTACTGGAAGAAGGCACGGTTGCGCTGCTCGATGAAGTCGGCGCCGGCGCGCGCGCGCATCGCGAGGGGCTGGTTCACCATGGCGTCGAACTGGCGTTCGGCGGCGCGCGTCACCGCATCGACATGCATGCGGCCACCGGCAAGACCGTGATGATCTACGGCCAGACCGAAGTGACGCTCGACCTGATGAACGCGCGCAAGGCGGCCGGTCTCACCACGGTCTACGAAGCCGCCGACGTCAAGCCGCATGATTTCGATACCGACCATCCCCGCGTCACCTATGTGAAGGACGGCGTCACGCATGAAATCGACTGCGACTTCATCGCCGGCTGCGACGGCTTTCATGGCGTCAGCCGCGCCAGCGTCAATCCGTCGGCGATCACCACCTTCGAGCGGGTCTATCCGTTCGGCTGGCTCGGCATCCTGTCGGAGACGCCGCCGGTCAGCCACGAACTGATCTACTCCAACCATGCGCGCGGATTTGCGCTTTGCACGATGCGCTCGACCCATCGCAGCCGCTATTACGTGCAATGCCCGCTCGACGATCACATCGACCAATGGCCGGATGAGCGGTTCTGGGATGAACTGAAGCGGAGGCTGGACCAGAAGGCGGTCGACGAACTCGTCACCGGGACCGTCGATCGAAAAGAGCATCGCGCCGCTGCGCAGTTTCGTCGCCGAGCCGATGCGGTTCGGGCGGATGTTCCTCGCCGGCGATGCCGCGCATATCGTGCCGCCGACCGGCGCCAAGGGGCTCAACCTCGCCGCCAGCGACGTGCATTATCTCTCGCGCGCGTTCCGCGAATATTACGACGAGAAATCTTCCGCCGGCATCGACGGCTATTCGGCACGGCGCTGGCGCGGGTCTGGAAGGCGGTGCGCTTCTCGTGGTGGATGACCTCGATGCTGCACAAATTCCCCGACCAGGGCGAGTTCGGCGCGCGAATCCAGATCGCCGAACTGGATTATCTCGTCAGCTCGAAGGCGGCGACGACATCATTGTCGGAGAATTACGTCGGGCTGCCGTTTTAGGCGGTTGCATCGTCGAACAGACCAGGCCTCATTAGCGAGGAGCGTAAACGTATCGTAAGCAAATTCCAGAGTCTATTGCTTGCTAGTCTCTGGATATGCTTTTTCGCTTCGCATTCGCAATGACGGTCAAAAGAACGTTATTCCGTTTCAAACGGACACGAAATTCCGTTTAAACTTTGTAGGCGGTGCATTCCGCGCCGGCTTCGCGTTCACTGAGGCAACGGATCGCCAACATTGCGAGCCCCGCCATTATATCCACCGCTATCCCCGAAGGTTTCGAAGCCACCCCCAGCGCAGCCCGCTGACCGAGCCGTGGGACTGATCTATACCAAGACAAACGCCCGCCGCGATCATCCTGGGGCTGCGGCTGGCCAGGCCGCACACCAACGCGCGCGGCTTCGTCCATGGCGGTCATCGCCGCGCTGGCCGATAAAGCGATGGGATATAGCTGTGCACACAGGATGCGTGGCGTCCTTCGCTGGTGACGGTCGGCCTGGCGGTCGATTTCATCGGCAGCGCCAAGGTCGGGCAGTGGTTCACCGTGGAGACCGAAGTGATCAAGACCGGCAGCACGATCTGCTTCGCGCAGAGCCTGATCAAAGCCGACGACGTCGTCATCGCGCGCGCCAATGCGACGTTCCGCGTGGTGCCGAAGAAGGAGGCGTAGTTCGACGCCGTGTCCGGAACCCGGAAATGAACCCGGCTCTGCGGCGCACCGCAAGCGCGCTGCGCCGC
>CAVTWC010000063.1:0-94737 GCA_963738105.1 uncultured Alphaproteobacteria bacterium
GCAAGCCGTAGTCGCTGGCATCCAGCGTGTTGTGCATGACGACCTGCACGCCCGCTCGGAAGCCGTCCGAGTTGATCGAGATAGCGGAAAGTGTCCAGGAAGGTCGAGGCCCACGGATTGCCGCCGCAGGCGGCATCGGCGGTCTCCGTGAGCCAGATCGGCTTGCCGGGGGCGAGCCGGTCGCGAAGCTTTTGATTTGAGGCCAGCACCCGATCGGTGCCCGAGAGCCATTGCTCCGACAGCGCGGCTTCCGGCGTGCTCTTGCCGCCGCATCGCGCCGAGAGCGCGCCATAATAGTGATAGGAAAACGCGTCGAGGCCCGGGCCGGATGCGGCGAGCAGGCGCGATACAGTTGCGGACACGCCGACGGCGCCAAGACCGAGGATCATGGTGTCCGGCGTCGCGCGCTTGATAACCGAACGGAATAGCTTGAAGTCCCGTCCATAAGCCGCGGCATCGTAGCCTGCGGGGGCACCGCCCATGGTCGCGAGATCCGGTTCGTTCATGAATTCAGCGGCAACGATCTTTCCCCCGATCGCGCTGGTAAAAGCGAGCAGGTGCTGCGCCTGATCCGGTGTCCAAATTCCCCGTGCATCGCGGGTGCCGGGACTGATGGCGAACGAGGTTACGATCCCGGCGTCCACAGCCTGTGCGAAGTCAACCACGTTGCGCCATTGCGGACGGGTCAGGACGCCGCCAAATCCCGCAGGCGCAAGCGCGGCGCGTCATCCTGATCGGCAAAAAAAGTGGTGTTGGCCCAGGTGCCGCTGACCCGAACATAGGCAGGTCCAAGGGCTGCGGCGAGCATCCGCAACCGCGCGCCGGTCAGATCGATCGGCGGCCGATATCGAAACAGCGCTGCATCCATGCCCTTCGGCGTGTCCGCTGCGGAATGCGCAGGCGCATCATCCGGAGTTGATCGATACGGCTTCCAAAATCTCCCACCGGTGATTTCGACCATTTCGATGTTGTAGGATTGGAAGCGCTCATCGACCGTGCCGATGCGCGCCATGCTGGAAGGTGTAACGGACGGCGCCTTGCCGGCGGCGAGGCAACAGAGCGGCCAGAACAGCAGCGCCGGTACGGCATAGAAGCAGCGCCCGTAGCCGCGGTAGATATAGCCAGAGCCTCTGCCGACAGCAGGATTGAGCATCGGCAATCCCGATCCAACCCCGAACGGGGCAGATTGTCATCGATCGCACGACCGACGCGCTTGAACGCGCCGGCCTTTGACGCTGAACCTTCAGATCCCCAGAAGAGGCCGCAACGCCCTACTGCCGGAAAATCCCGAACAACCCGCCCTGCTGCGGCGGGGTGGCGGCGGCGGTGCCTGCTGCGGCTGCTGCTGGAATTGCGGTGGCGGCGGCGGACGCGGGGCCTGCTTCTGCGCCGCGCGCTTCTGCGCGGGCGGCGGCGGTGCGGCTGCCGGCTTCGGCGTATCGGGCTGCGCGCTGACGATGGTCTGGTCGGGGCCTTTGCAATCGGTCAGCCAGATATCGTAGATCGGGTGCTCGACGCCGTGCAGGCCGGGGCTCGCGGCAAACATCCAGCCGGAAAAGATCCGCTTCACCTCACCCTGCAGGGTGATCTCATCGACCTCGACAAAGGCGTCGGTGTTGGCGGACTCGGTGGCCGGGCGCGTGTAGCAGGCGTCGGTTTTGACCCGCAACGCGCCGAACTGAACGGTCTCGCCGATATCCTCGTCGAAATTGATGATGCGTCCGGTGATCTTGTCCAGGCCGGAGAAGCTCGCCTTCTTGTTGGTGATCTTCTGCGCCGGCGGCTCGGTGACGACTTCGTCGCCGGGCTGCAGCGTGGCCGGCGCTTGCGGCACGCCCTTGGACTGGCGCTGTCCGGGGGGCGATCCCGGCGGCGGATTGGCGTTGGGCGGTGCGGTCGCCACGCCCTGTCCCGGCTGCGGCGGCGCGACCGCGACACCGGATGGCGCGTTCTGCGGAACGACGGTGGTACCCGGAGGCGGCGCCAAAGGCTGCGATTGCACCGAGCCCGGCGGCGGAACACCTTGCGCCGGGGGCAGCCGGTTCGGCGGGGTCGGCAGCAGCCTGCCGCCTTGCGGCAGTTCGGGCACCTCTTCCTCGTCGTCGGGGGCGTCCTGCCGGCTGCCACGCGGAATATTGCCGGGCGGGCGCGGACTGGGATCAGAGAAAATATTGCCGATCTGCGCGCGCGCGGGCGGCGCAAGCGTGATCGATGTGGCGGCTACGAAAGCCGCAAAACCAGTCAGGGCAATGGTTCGAAACATCTCGCGCGGCTTTAAAAGGCAAATCGGGCTGACGCCATTGTACATTTTATGAGCCGCCCACACGGCCATCGGTTAACACGCCGAATACGGCGGGGAAAGGGCGACCGCCCCTCCCTCCCACCCCACGGTTCAGGCCTACTGGTGAGCGCCGCTGGTAAGCATCGGCACCGCATGGAATAATCCATTTTGCGAATACCGACGCGTACGCGCCGGCCACGACAATCCGGAACAACCGGAACCAATAGGGGAAACGTTGGATATGCCCGATCGAATTCGCCTGGACGGCAGGGTTGCCGTCGTCACCGGGGCAGCCGGCATCATCGGCACCGCGACCATGCGCCTGCTGGCCGAACGCGGCGCGCGAATTGTCGCAGTCGACCGCAAGCCGGACGAACTGCAGACCGCCATCAAGGATTTGCCCGCCTCGGCCGAGGCGTTGGCCATCACCGCTGACGTGACCCAGGAAGACGAGGTCGCCGACTACGTCCGCGCCAGCGTCGACCGGTTCGGCACCATCGACGCGTTCTACAACAACGCCGGTATCGAAGGCGACATCAAGCCGATCACGGAGTATTCGCTGGAATCCTTTCGCCGCGTGCTCGACGTCAACGTGGTCGGCGTGTTCCTCGGGATGAAGCACGTGCTGCCGGTGATGCTCAAAAAGAACAAGGGCAGCATCATCAACACCGCCTCGATCGCCGGCCTGGTCGGATCGCCGCAGATCGCTGTCTACAGCGCCAGCAAGCACGCCGTGATCGGGCTCACCAAGACGGCGGCGTGGGAATGCACCGGCACCAATGTGCGCGTCAATTGCGTCTGCCCGGGCCTGATCGATAGCCGGATGCTGAGCGCGATTATCGACGGCCGCAGTCCCGGCAACGCCCCGCCGCCGCCTGAAAAGATCGTCGAGCGGATTCCGGCGCGGCGGCTCGGCCACGCTGCCGAAGTCGCCTCGATCGTGGCGTTCCTGGCCTCCGATGAGGCGAGCTATGTCACCGGCTCCGCCTACACCGTGGACGGCGGCCGCACCGCCGCCTGACGCTTCTCCTTCAACCACCAGAGGTTCGCAACGATGCCCGTCACGCTCGATCCGGATTCCGCCGCCGTCTACAAAGCATTCCAGGAGGCCGGACGGCCGGCCTATGAAACGTTGACGCCGTCAGAGGCGCGCGAATTCTATTTGCAGGCCCGCGCCGTCACCAATCCCGAACCGCCCGAGCTGAAATCGGTGGCGCCGCTCTCGATCCCGTCGCCGTCAGGCGCGATCCCGGCGCGGATCTACACGCCGATCAAACTGCGACAGACCAACGGCCTCGCGCCATGCCTGGTGTTCTTTCATGGCGGCGGCTGGGTGATCGGCGATCTCAACTCCCATGACGTGGTGTGCCGCAAGCTCGCGCATGAAGGCGAGTTGATCGTGATCTCGGTCGATTATCGCCTCGCGCCCGAGCACAAATTTCCGGCCGCGGTCGATGACGCCATCACCGCGACCACATGGATCGCCGCCAACGCCAGGCAGCTCGGCATCGACGCGTCACGGCTGATGGTTGGCGGCGACAGCGCCGGCGGCAATCTGGCCGCCGTGGTGTCACTGTCGGCGCGCGACGGCAACGGCCCCGCGATCGCCGGCCAGGTGCTGATCTATCCCGCCACCGACTTTGCGATGACGCATCCTTCGCACCGTGAGCCCGAGACCAGCATCCTCTTGACCCACACCGTGATCAGATGGTTCCGCGATCATTATCTCAACAACCTTGCCGAGGGCCGGGACTGGCGCGCCTCGCCCGCCCGCGCCGACACGCTGGCGGGGCTGCCTCCCGCCTATGTCATGACCGCCGGCGCCGACCCGCTGCGCGACGAAGGCGACGAATATGCCGAGCGCCTGAAGCAAGCCGGCGTTGCCGTAACCTTCAGGACATATCCGGGTCAATTCCACGGCTTCTTCACCATGGGCAAGCTGTTGCAACAGGCCAACGTCGCCGCCAGCGACATCGGCATCTGGTTGAAGGCGTTGAACTGACAACAACTCCGCTCAATGCCCGAGCGCGCGGATCACGGCCGGCAGCAGCCGCGCCGCGAGCCTGGCGTGGCCGTCGCCGTTCAAATGCGTCCGATCGGCCTGAATATCGCCTTGTGTCACGCCGGCAGCGCCCACTGGAATGATCTTGATGCCGCGACTGCGTAGCCGCGCGACGATCGCGGCATACTCCGCCTTCTGATCGCCCTGCCCCAACCGGCGCGCGTTGTAGCTGCCACCGAGCGTGCCCAGCAGCACGATTTTGGTGCCCTCGGGAATGGCCTGATCCAGCCGCGCCAGCATCGCCGCGTTGGTATCGCCGGATATGCCGGCATTGCTGACGTGGACGTTGTAGCCTTTGGCGGCCAGCAACCGCTCCAGCTGCGCCGGAAACGCTTCCGAGGAGCCGACGCCCTTCCCCGCAACATTGCTGGCGCCGAATGCCACGATCTGCGCTTGGGCATCCGCCAGGAAGCCGAACAAACCGAAACCCGCAACGGCGAACGCAAGCGCCATCGCGCAAGCTACTCGTCTGCCCCGACACGAGACATTCATGGCGTCCCCCCTCTTGAGGCTGCCTGTTGTCGCGCGGCGGCGCGCTTGCCAATTCGCGGCGTGTCGGGCAGCGTTGTTGTCAGCGGACTATCGTCTGTCGAGATGACATCCGCAGCAACTTTTTAGGCCTCGCATTGCAAACTTCCGCCTCCATCGACATCGCCAGGCATATCTTGCTGTCCTGCGGCCTGATCCTGGCGATCGGCACCCTCGGCGGCCTGCTGGCGCAAAGGATCAGAATTCCCGATGTCGCGGTGTTTCTGGTCGCGGGGATCGTGCTCGGGCCGGAGATGCTGGGGCTGATCGATATCAAGGCGGACTCCGCGCTGAACGAGATCATCCTGTTGTTTGGCGCGAGCTACATCCTGTTCGATGGCGGCGCATCGCTGCGCTTCAATGTGCTGAAACAGGTCTGGATCACCATCATCGTGATCGCCACCATCGGCGTCTTGATTACGGCTGCCATCGTCAGCGTTGCCGCCTACGCCATTTTCGGCATTCCCTTTATCGTCGCCATGCTGCTAGGCGCGACGCTGGCCTCGACCGATCCGGCCACGCTGGTGCCGATTTTCCGGCAGGTTCGGATCCGCGACCGGGTGGCGCAAACCGTCATGAGCGAGTCCGCGTTCAATGACGCGATGGCCGCGATCCTGACCTTCAGCGTGCTCGCGATGGCGATGGGAAGCGGCGAATTCTCGCTGACCAATTCGATTTTCGATCTGCTCAGGCAGGCCGTCATCGGCATCGTGGCCGGTGTCATGCTCGGCTATCTCGCGGCGCTGTTGATCGCTCATGAAAAATGGGCGTTCCTCGCCGAATACGCGCCGGTGGTGACGCTGGCCGCCGTGATCGCGGCTTACTTCACGGCCGATGGCCTCGACGCCAGCGGCTTCATGGCGGTGTTCGTGTTCGGCATCGTGCTCGGTAACAAGAAAAGCTTCGGCTTTCGGATGGAGCCGGGCGAAGCGCAAAAGCTCGAGGAGTACGTGCTGACCACCTCGTTTATCATGCGCCTGTTCATTTTCATCCTGCTCGGCGCGCAGGTCGATTTCAGTCTGATCGGTCAATATTGGCTCGGCGGCATCGTCGTGGTCACGGTGCTGATGCTGGTCGCGCGTCCGGCGACGGTGTTCCTGTGCGCGCTGCCGGACCGCCGCGCGCGCTGGAGTTTTCGCGAGATGCTGTTCATGTGCTGGACCCGCGAGACTGGCGTCATTCCCGCCGCCCTGGCCGGTCTATTGTCGGGCATGAAAGCGCCCGGCGCGCCGCTGATCGCGTCCGTCACCTTCATCGCGATTTTGATGACGATCCTGATCCAGGCGCCGACGACCGAATGGTTGGGGCGAAAGCTTGGATTGCTGGAGACGGATTAAAGTCCGGGCGCACTTGATTGGTCCAAGCCAAACCGACGCGATTGCCCTATTTGAGCGGCTTGGCTGCTTTGGTGCAGTGCACAATGGCTTTGTTCAAAATTGTTGAAAACCGAGACAAATCCATTGACGTTGCTAAACTCCATTCATCGTAACCACTTATGGAGCGTTCGTATGAGTGTTAGTGCAGAAGTCCTCACCCGTGCCCCATTTGAGTTGGACCAGTTGGAGCGCGAACTCAACAACATGGTGGGTCCACCTCTGCCGCGCGGCACCGTCCAGCCGCTCTCACCGATGCCGGACTACGTCGAGCACCGCAACGGCGTCAACGAGGTTGGGAAGCTGTCGGCCGAGGCCGTGGTGCGCGAATACGAAGCGGCGGTGAAGGAGATCGAGGCCCTTGGAGCAGAGCTGCAGGAAGCCGCCAAGAAATGCGAGGCGATGGTGGCAGGGGTCCATAACGTGGTCGCCGAAATCAAGGAGCTCGCTGCAGGTTATCGCGACCAGGGCAAGCGTTACTTCCTGCAGATCGAGGCCGTCTCGTTGATGACAACAGAGGTTCGGGACACCTGCGAAACACTTAAGAAGAAGATCGCGGCCGGGACATTGCCGCAGTGATATTTCGGCTATGGCCGTATCTGGTAATCATCGCTGATGTGAGGTGAACGGTTGCGCCATTCCGGCGCGGCGAAACGTGGTTAGGGCTATTCAATGGCCCGCTCGCTCGACGTCTTGCCTCCCGCTTCTGCGGGGGGCTTTTTTGTGCCCCGGCTAAGAAGCCCTGGCCGCGCGGCGCAGCGATTGCGGCGGCTGGCCGAAGGCGCGGATGAAGGCGCGGCGCATCCGCTCGGGATCGCGAAAGCCGGTGGTCTCGGCGACGCGCTCGATCGCCTCGCTGGAGGATTGCACGCGCTGCCGCGCCTCTTCGATCCGCAGCCGCTCCACCGCCTTGGACGGCGTGGTGCCGGTCTCCGCGATGAAGGCGCGCGCGAAGTGCCGTGTGCTCATGCCGGCCTGCTCGGCCAGCGCTTCCACCGTCAGCGGCGCATCGAGATGCTCGCGCGCCCAGCTCAGTAGCGGCCCAAAGCGTCCCGAGGGCGCCTTCAGTTCCAGCAGCGAGGAGAATTGCGACTGTCCGCCGCTGCGGCGGTGATAGAGCACGAGCTGGCGCGCGGTCTGCTTGGCGATTTCCTCGCCAAAGTCCTCCGTCACCATCGCCAGCGCCAGATCGATGCCCGCGGTAATCCCGGCCGAACTCCAGATATCGCCGTCGCGGACGAAGATATGATCTGGCTCCAGCTTCACCTTGGGATACTGGCTGAGGAACTGTCGCGTGCGCTGCCAATGCGTGGTGGCGCGGCGGCCGTCGAGCAATCCAGCTTCGGCCAGGATGAACGCGCCGGAGCACACGCTGGCGATACGGACGCCGCGTTTCGCCATCGCGCGCACGAAGGAAAGCGTCTTGTCGCATGTCGAGGCGGCGTTCACGCCGCCGCCACCGGCGACGATCAGCGTGGTGATCGCCGCACTCGGCCTCAAGCCGCGCGCCAGCATCTCGACACCGGACGAACTGCGCACCGGCCCCGGCGTCACCGCGATGGTCTTGATCGCCCGCTCGGCGCCGGCCAGACGCATCGCGATATCGAACACCGAGATCGGCCCGGCCGCATCGAGCAACTGGAAATCCGGAAAAATCAGCACGCCGATCATGGTCAGGTCTCGCAGCTCAATTCTCGCAGCCCCATGTCTCGCAGCCCCATGGCACGAAATGAGGGAAATACGGCATTTCAGACAAGAGCCCATCATGTCAGGATGAACAGGTCAAGCAAAACCTCGCCCCACCAAAAACCTCGGAGGCCGACATGTCATCGACCGCGTCATCGCCACTTCAGATCGGTCTCGTGATTTTTCCGAAGGTGACCCAGCTCGACATGACCGGGCCGCTGCAGGTGTTTTCCGGCGTGCCCGGCGCCAAGGTTCATTTGATCTGGAAGCGCATCGAACCGGTGCCGACCGACACCGTGCTCACGCTTACGCCCACCATGACGTTTGCGGATTGCCCGCAGCTCGACGTGATCTGCGTTCCCGGTGGCGCAGGCGTCAACGACATGGTCAACGACGAGGAGATGCTGGATTTCCTGCGCCGGCAGGCAACCGCCGCCCAATACGTCACGTCGGTTTGCACGGGATCGCTGGTGCTGGGTGCGGCCGGGCTGCTCAGGGGATACCGCGCGGCAACGCACTGGAGCGCGATGGAATTTCTCAGCGCGTTCGGCGCAACGCCGATCAAAACCCGTGTCTGCGTCGATCGTAATCGCATCAGTGGCGGTGGCGTCACCGCGGGGATCGATTTTGCGCTGACCGTGGTGTCGATCCTCGTCGACCGCAAGACTGCCGAAGCAATCCAGCTCGGGATCGAATATAATCCGGCGCCGCCCTTCAACGCCGGGTCACCCGATGTCGCGCCGCCGGAAGTTCTCGCGCTGGCGCAGCAAAAGGTAGCCATCAACCAGCCGCAACGCAGCGAAGCCGTCCATCGCGCGGCGGATCGGCTGGCGGTCGGCTGAAACCGCCGCCTCCATCAAGCAACCGATGCGCCGCAGGGCCCGGTGGCGACGCGTTCGACGATCGGAGGCGCGCCGTCCTTTCGGGAATCCCGCCGGCTTCTGGATTCGTCGAAGCCATGCATGCGCGTCTGCCATTGCAGGCCGACGATCGCGCCTTTGGTTGGCTGCAGCAGTCCCAACGCACCGAACAGCGTCACCGGCAACCAGATCAGAAGCTGAAGCCACGCGGGCGGCGCATAAGCCATCTCAACGGCGAGAAGCGCCGGTACCACCACGTGCCCGACCACCACGATGACCAGATAGGCTGGAAAGTCGTCGGCGCGTTGCGGTGTGAAGTCCTCGCAGCAAAGCTCGCAGTGATCGGCTACTTTAAGGAAACGACCGAACAGATGTCCCTTTCCGCAATTCGGGCACCTCATCGCAAAACCGCGCAACATCGCCTGGGGTAGCGAGATTGATTGTTTCATGGCCGTAACTCCTTGACCTTGCTCTGGACCTTGACCTCATTGACTGATCCATACAATATGCCCACATAAGCATGCAATCAAAGACAAACAAGCAAATTGTATGGATTGGATCCCTACGCTTTCGGAATGGCAAGGACCGACGTTCCACCGGATCGTCGATGCCCTGGCGGCTGACATCGGCAGCGGAAGGCTGAGCCGCGGCCAGCGCCTTCCAACCCACCGGGCGCTGGCCGCCGCGCTCAAGATCGATCTGACCACCGTCACCCGCGCCTATGGCGAGGCGCGACGCCGCGGATTGCTGGAAGCAAGGGTCGGCCAGGGCACGTTTGTTTCGGAGACCACGGCGCGCGCGGCCGCTGATCTGCCGGCGCCGGTCAGCATTGATCTATCGATGAACATTCCGCCGCAACCGGTCGAAGCCAATCTTGATTTGCGCATCGCCCAAGGGCTCGCCGCCATTCGCGCCGATGCCGGGTTCAGCGCCTTTCTGAGCTATTCGCGACCGGGCGGCAGCGCCGACGAGCGCGAAGTCGCAGCAAGCTGGTTGCAGGCGCGCGTGGCGCAAGCAACGCCCGAGCGCATCGTGATCTTTCCGGGGTCGCAGGCCATCATCTTCAATGCGCTGCTCGCCCTCACCGTGCCGGGCGACGTGGTCGTCACCGAACAATTGACATTCCCCGGCATGAAAGCGGCGGCGGCCAAGCTTGGCGTCCGGCTGATCGGCGTCGCGATGGACGGCGAAGGTATCAGGCCCGATGCGCTGGAAGCGGCGTGCCGGAAGCACAAGCCGAAAGCGGTCTATTTGATTCCGACGCAGCAGAATCCCACGACCTCGACGATGGGAGCCAACCGGCGCAAGGCGATCGCCGACATCATCCGGAAGAACGACACCTTGCTGATCGAGGACGACGTCTACGGTCCGATCGAGCCGTCGATCTCGCCGATCGCCAATCTCATCCCGGAACGAACCTATTACGCCGCCAGTTTTTCGAAGTGCATCGCACCTGCGTTGCGCGTCGCCTATCTGCTCGCACCCGATCTGGCCGCGGAACAGAAGATGCGCGGTGGTTTGCAGGCCACCATGCAAACGCCGCCGTCGCTGATGGTCGCATTGCTCACGCACTGGCTACGGTCCGGCGTCGCCGGCGAGATCATCCTCGCGATCCGCAACGAGGCGGCTGCGCGCCAGCAACTTGCGGCGCGCTTCCTGAAGGGGATTTCATTCGCCGCGCGTCCGGCAAGTCATCATTTGTGGTTGCCGCTGCCGAACCAGTTGGACAGCAAGGAGCTGGCATCGCACCTGATGCGAAACGGGCTTGCGGTCGTCGGCGAGGACGCGTTTGCAGTCGGCGAACTCGCGCCCCGCGGGCTGCGTGTCTCGCTCGGGGCGGCGCGCAACCGGGCCGAGTTGGGCCAGGCGCTTCAGGTCTTGTCGGACGCCGTCAAGACGCCACTCGAAGCTACCCAGATCATCTAGCCCGCGGTGTTCACCGGCGAAAACTCCGATCCAGTCCGCGCCGTATCCTCGATCAGCAAGCAACATCGCGCGGACCGGCATTCTGTTGGTATCGACGCAAGCGTGTATTTTGGTCGTTAGCCCACCTCTCGACCGGCCCATCGATTGGCGACAGTCATGCCGAGCTGGGGAGCCGGTTCTGCCAAGCGATCCAGCCGACGACTATTGATAGTGTCGCCACGATAAGCGGCGGCACCCCGTGCCCGTATTCGCCGTGGAAGGTGACGGTCGCGAGCGCCGCCAACATCACGGTGCAGCCGAGCGCCGAGCCCCACGGCCGCGTCCGTGCCTGCGCCAGCAGAACGGCGGTCGTGAGTTCCAGCGATCCGGTCACGAAATGGAACCAGTGCGGGTATCCCCACCGCAGATATTCCTCGTAGATAGACCCGGGGGTGAAGATGTTGCTGAGTGATCCCACGACGAAGAAAGCTGCAAGTGCCAAGGCCGAGACTTGGCGCCAGGAAATTTTTGACATTTGTTCGACCTTTTCCGATGAGGCGCCGCGGAGGACCTGTGTGGTCGCGCCGAGAGACGGCCGGCCGTGACGCATTCATTCCGAAGGAGATGCGAATTTCCGGAACGGATCCGAAAGTCGCATCTCATCGCTGATCCGCGGACCTACGCCGTGGCGGCCTTCCGGGCCGCCGCGAAGACATCGCGGGGAAGCGCTGTGCTGGCGACGTGCTCCGTGCCCGCTACGCCGAGGTCCATCCAGCCCGCGTTGACGGCGTCGAACATCGCTTCAGCCGGTCCGGTCTGGCCCTTCGGGATGCCGAACTGCTCGAACGCTGCCGGCCACTCAGCCCGCGGGACAGCGAAGGCCTTGACTTCGCGCTGCATGACATCGCCCAGTTGCGCTGCGACTTCATCCGCGCTGACCATCGAACCAAGTTCGATGACGCGATGCCCCGACCACGCCGGCCCGGTCAGCAGCGTAGCCACCTCGGCGCCGATGTCGTTCGTCGCGACCATGGTCGATTTCCGGTTGGTCGGGTTGTAGTAGACGGGGAGCGTGCCGCCCTGGGCGACGTGCAGGCCGTAAAGGAAGTTTTCGAAAAACCCGCCGGCGCGCACGAAGGCGGTCGGCGATGTCAGTTTGCGAAGCCCTTGCTCCAGCAACGACAGGGCCGTGATCATCCCAAGCCCGCTGGTTCTGTTCGCCCCCATCGACGAGAGCCCGACGACCCGCGGCGGTGCGACCTTGGTCAGCGCTTCGACATAGTTCGCGATAACGCCCTTGGCTTCCTTGAAGTCCGGCGAAGGGGCCCAGACGGCCGGCAACATTACAAACGCACCATCGACGCCCTTGAGTGCCCGCTCGATAGCGGTCGCATTGTTCCAGTCGCCGTCGACCAGTTCGACGCCCTGGTCCGTCCAGCTTGCCGCCTTCGCGCGGTCGCGAACCAGCGCGCGTACTTTCTTACCTCGCGCCAACAGATGCCTGGCCGTTGCGCCGCCTACTCTTCCCGTAATTCCCACAACTAGGAACATGCGTATCCTCCGAGTGCTAAATGGTCTACATTTTAGGGTAGGTCTCATATAAAGACCTTAGACCTGCACCGTAAGGAGGCAGTTTTTTGTAACCAGGAGAGAAAAAGGAAACCCGTATGAGCGACGCATTGAGCGCGATCGAGCGATTCAGCCGATATCAATCGGACGACGCTCAGTCAGCAGAACCCGTACATTGCCCGGTGCGCGACGTGCTCGACCGCATCGGCGACAAATGGAGCATACTCATGATCATGACCCTCGCGACGCGACCGCAGCGCTTCAGCGAGCTTCATCGAGCCATCCGCGACATCTCCAAGCGCATGCTCACCCAGACGCTGCGCGACCTGGAGCGCGACGGACTTATCACCCGCCATGTCTTTCCGACCAAGCCGCCGAGCGTCGAATATTGCCTTTCCCCGCTAGGCCAATCCCTGCTGGACCCGATGGCGAGCCTCATCGATTGGGCCGACCGTCGTTATTCCGATATCCATGCCGCACGCGTCCGCTTTGACGGCGCCCTGTGATGTCCCGCGCTAGTGATCTGATACAGAAGTTCGCATCATCGCATGCGTGAGCCCGGCGGCGTGCTTCAGATGGAGATACCAGCGGCCGGCTCGTTGAACTCGCGGCCGAGAGGATGGATGTCGGCATTCGTTACGGTGATGGCCGCCGGCCGGACCTCAAGTCTACCTTCCTGCTGCGCGACGCGTTTTTTCCGGTCTGCAGTCCGGCCTTGCTCGAAGGGATACACCTGTTGCGCGGTCCGAAGGACCTAAGGCACCACACTCTCATCCATGATCGCTCGATGGCGTCAGAAAGCGCATTCCCGGGATTGGCATTGCCATGCAGCGGTTGCGAGGACCCATGGAGTTCACGGGTGTCCAGAACTTTGATTTCGAACGCCGACCTCACCTACAAATTTCAATAAATGCTGAAGACCATCGGCGACTGCCCACCGACCGTGCCGGTTGCGATCGTGCCCATTGAAAAGGAACAGTGGTCAGCGGTGATCAGCAGCAAGTTGCGCCGCGAATATCCGGATTGCGCCCACCGGATCCAGGCCGCGGAGCGACGGCTTCGCGGGCTCTATGTGCTGGATGGCATTAATCGCGTATCCCAATGAACGTACGTGAATGAGAAAGGCCGCCCGGTTTCCCGGACGGCCTTTCCTGTCCTACGGTGGCGCCACATTAGCGGGCGATTTCAGGACCGCTGCACCAGAGGCCTATCTCCTGGCCGCGTCCTACTCGGGCGCCGCTGCAAATCGGGACAGTCGCGAACTGTTGCCCGAACCGATGCGATGGTCTCCCATCTCCGTAAGATGATTTCATTAGGCCGCGATCACGTGGAAAGCGCAAGCACACGCCGGGGATGCGGGCACGGATGTCCCCGCTGTTCCCGCTGTTCACAGGCTCGTCGCTGTCGTTCCGGGGCGCACCAAGTACGAACGCCAAATCGCAATCGCGCACCTGAGGTCTGCGGCGCCTCCCGGAATGACAAAGCTTAAAGAATGTCAGGGATTGAAGTTCAGTGACTGGGAGTCCACGGCTGGTAGTCGCCGGTGGCCTTGGGACGGCGACCGCTCGCCAAGGTCGAGCCGGATGGGCGGTAGGCAGCCGGTGTCCCCGTCATGTTCGGGATATGCGCTTTTTCCCATTCACGCGGTGTGTAGGTTTCTTCGGTCGGCGCGACATCGACGGTGTGATGCAGCCAGCCGTGCCAGGCCGGCGGAATGCGGGTCGCTTCGGCGTAACCGTTGTAGATCACCCACCGCCGCTGGAAACCAAGCGTCGGATCGATCGTGCCGCCCTTGGTACGGAAATAACGGTTGCCCTGCTCGTCCTCGCCGACCAGCTCACCGAACCGCCATGTCCACAATTGGGTGCCGAACGTCTGGCCGTTCCACCATGTGAACATCTTCAGGAAAAACTGCTTCATCAGGCAAGGCCGGTTCGAGTGAGACGTGCGGTTCTGATGCCATTGGCGGGCTGAAATGTCCAGATGAAGTCCGGCAACCCTGCTTTCCACGCGATGCGCGCCCCCACGGGCCTTTGGTGACGAATTGCGGCGAAATCCGCGGAATCCATTCACATGGCGTACAGTTCCGCCCTGACAGTCTCACGCCAGCGCACGATAGGGTGCGGGGCTCGGGAACGTCCGCCCGTCGAGCGGGTTGGAGGTGTCCCGCCATTGGAGCCAATAATGATCAGTCTGAAAGTTTTGAGTACCGCAGCCGCAATGGCTCTGGTTTTGCCCATCGTGCTGCCGTCGGCGAGTTTCGCCCAGCAAGAGCACCGGTCCGGCGCGCAGCGCGGCGCCGGTAACGCCCATCCGGGTGGCGGCATGCGTCCGGGCGGCGGCTTCCGGCAAGGCGGCGGTGGACCGCGCTTTAGCGGTGGCGGCTACCACGGCGGTGGCGGCTATTATCGCGGCGGTGGCGGCGGCGCCTTTATTCCAGGATTGGCTGCCGGTGCCATCATCGGCGGCGCCATCGCGTCACAGGGTTACGGCCCCGGCTATTACGCAGCACCCGGTCCCGGTTATTATGACGAGGGATATGATGACGGCGCAGTCGCAGTTGCGCCGGCGCCGGGCGGCGGCGACGACGTGGCGTATTGCATGCAAACCTACCGCTCCTACGATCCGCGGTCGGGCACCTACATGGGCAATGACGGCTACCGGCACCCCTGCCCGTAACCGCTTTATATTTTCATATCTTCCTGAAGCGAGACCAGAGGACGGCGCGCCTGGTGCGCCGTCCTTTCCCTCATGACGTCGTCATCACGGCGCTGTCATATTGGCGAGGCCATGGTTACGCCGATGCCGCTAATTTTAACTTCGCCCAATCGACAATTCGTAAGCGCAGCATTGAACCACGCGCGGCTCCTATGCATTCTATCGTGCAGACGCGTTGACGCATTTCAGCCCAAATTGCTGAGAGACGTTTGATTCGGTTGCATCGGAATTCCCGCTCTCTTGGTGAATGGGGGATGTTGGTAAGTGCCGCGTGTTCTCGTGGTCGATGACGATCCAATGGTGTGCATGGCCATTGAGGTTTGTCTTCAGCGTCAGGGCTTTGAAGTAACCGTCGCCGACGGCGGTGAGGCAGGGGTTCGCGCGTTGGAAGGATCGACATTCGACGTCATGCTCATCGATATCTTCATGCCGCATATGCGCGGCTTTGAATCGATCCGGGTGTTTCACGAACGTGCGCCCGAGATTCCGCTGATCGCGATGTCCGGCTACGCCTTTGCGAGCTTCGACAACCCCTCGCCCGACTTTCTCGGAATGACCCTCGAACTTGGCGCAACGCTCTGCCTGCGCAAGCCGTTCACGCCGAACGCGCTGCTCGCGGCAGTCAACGAATGTCTGGCAAAACCGATTGCAAACGCTCACCTCGCTAAATGAACCTGCAACTGGACCTGCGGGCAAACAAGTGCCGAAGATGGCGTCGCAACGTGCTGTTCTCGGAATAGGCCTCGCCATATTGCTGGTCATCAGCGCCGCCTCGATCGGTCTCGACGTCAAGTCGCGATCGGACGCAGCCTGGGTCGACCATACACTCGAGGTGCTGCAGAAGCTTTTGGACATGCGGCTGTTGCTCAGCCGCGCCGAGAGCGCGGCACGCGCCTATGTGCTCACCAACGACCCGACCTTCGTCAAGGAATTCAGCGAAACCCGCGGCCGGATCGGCCCCGCGCTCGCTGACCTGATCGAGACCACCAGGGATAATCGAGTCCAAACCCAATTACTGGAAAATAGCCGTGAACTGATTGCACGCCGGCTCGCCGTCAGCGCCGAGCTTTTGCGGCTGCAGGCCGCGGGCGATACTGCCGGCATCGCGGCGATGAATGCCAAGGCCGAGGGCCGCACGGTGATGAGCACGATCAGCGCCGACTTCGACAAGGTCACATCGGAGGAACAGCGGCTGCTTGCAATTCGTACGTCGGATTCGCGGCAAACCCGTTTCATCCTGCTCGGGATCGATCTCGCCGGCGCGCTGTTGATCCTGCTGCTCGCCGCGATCCTGGTCCGCAACGCCAGGCGCTCGAACCAAACCCTTGAGACTTCGCTCAGCGCCAGCAAGGCCGCCAACGAAACCCTGGAAGCCGCGGTCGCCGAGCGTACCGAACATTTGCTGGCGGCGCATGAAGAACTCCGCCGTTCGGCATCGGTGCTGCAAGGCACCTTCAACAGCATGGCGGAAGCGGTGCTGGTGATCGACACGTCGGGCAAGGTCATGCTGTCGAACGCCGCGGCCCAGCGGATGCTGCGCTATCAGCCGGGCATGACCCTCGATCAGTTGCGGCAGAAGAGCGTCGTCTATCATGCCGACGGGACGACGCCGATCGCGCCGGAGGACATGCCGGCGGCGCGCGCGCTGCGCGGCGAGCAATTCGACGGCAAGGAAATCATCGCCCGCCCGGTGCGCGGCGCCGACCCGGTGCATCTCGTTGTCTCCGGTGCGCCGTTGCATGACGCCGGCGGCGCGATCAGTGGCGCGGCCCTGATCTATTATGACATCACCGAGGCCCGGGACACCGAGCGCAAGCTGCAGCAGGCCCAGAAGCTCGACGCGATCGGAAAACTCACCGGCGGCGTCGCGCACGATTTCAACAACATGCTCACGGTCATCACCGGCACCACCGAGACGCTGGTGGCGGAGCTTGCCCGTCAGCCGGAGCTGCAGAGCGTCGCCAAGCTGATCGACGATGCAGCCGAACGCTGCGGCGAACTGATCCGGCATCTGCTCGCCTTTGCCCGCCGGCAGCCGCTGCAACCGCGCAATGTCGACATCAACGGCGCCGTGCTCGATATCGCCAAGCTGCTGCGCCCGACGCTGGGCGAGCAGATCGAGATCGAGACCATTTTGGAGCGCGGGACCCCGACGTCGCATATCGACCCGTCGCAATTGGCCAATTCCGTACTCAACATGGCGATCAATGCCCGCGACGCGATGCCGGGCGGCGGCAAATTGTTGCTGGAGACCCGCAACGTCGTGCTCGACGAGGCCTACGCCCAGGCCAATGTCGATGTCCGCGCCGGTCCCTATGTGATGCTCGCGGTCAGCGATTCCGGCACCGGCATGCCGGCCGAGGTACGCGACAAGGCGTTCGAGCCGTTCTTTACCACCAAGGATGTCGGCAAGGGCTCGGGCCTCGGGCTCAGCATGGTCTACGGTTTCGTCAAGCAATCCGGCGGCCACATCAAGATCTACAGCGAGCAAGGCCACGGCACCACGATCCGGGTCTATCTGCCACCGGCCCGTGGCGACGCCGATGCGGCAACGCCGGTGGTCGCATCGGTCGCGGGCGGCCACGAGACCATCATGGTGGTCGAGGACGATGCACTGGTGCGGGGTTTCGTGGTCACGCAGCTGAATGGGCTTGGCTACAAGACAATCGATGCCGCCGACAGCCGCGCCGCGATGGTCCATGTCGAGAACGGCGTGCCGTTCGACCTGCTGTTTACCGATGTCATCATGCCCGGCGGCATGACCGGCCGCCAGTTGGCCGACACGATTGCAAAACGCCGGCCCGGCATGAAGGTGCTCTACACCTCAGGCTATACCGATAATGCGATCGTGCATCACGGCCGGCTCGACGAAGGCGTGCTGCTTTTGACAAAACCCTATCGCAAGAACCAGCTGGCCCAGATGGTCCGCCGCGCGTTGAGCGGCGATACCGCCTAGGCGCGGCTCTCCTGTCGATTGATTACGATCGCGCCGCCAGCGCGACACCGCCCAGCGTCAGGGCCAGTGCCGCGATCTGGCTGACGCCGAACGGCTCGTGCAGCGTCAGCGCCGACACGATCACGCCGATCACCGGCACGGCGGTGGTGCCGATCGCCGCCACCGAGGCCGGCAGACGCGCTAGCGCTGCGAACCAGGTGATGTAGCAAACACAAAACGCGATCGCGACCGAATAGAACAGCAGCAGCCACGCGAACGGGGTCAGCGCTGCTGGATGCGTGGTCTCGATCAGAAGGCCTGCGACCGCGACCGGAAAACAGCCGAGCCCGACCTGCCAGGCGGCAGCCGAAATCGGCGGCAGTTGCAATGGAAACTTCTTGGCGAGCACGGTGCCGAGCGCAAATCCGATCGCGCCCGTGAGCGCCATCAGGATGCCCGGCAGTTTCGCCGCGCTCGCGGTGAAACCGTTGCCGCCCATGATCACCGCCAGGCCGCCGAATGCCAGAACAAGCGCGATCACCCGCAACAGGGTCGGCCGCTCGCCGAGCACCGGCCAGGCGATGATCGCCGCCCAGACCGGCATCGTGTAGGCGATCAGCGCGGTTTCGCTGGCCGGCAACCACAGCAGCGCCAGCCCGATCAGCACCATCCATCCGGACACATTGAGCACCGCCGCCAGCAGCAGCCGCGGCCACAGCTCGCGGCAGACCTTCAGGCTTTGGCCCTGGGTCAGCGCCAGCACGGCCAGGCAGAGCCCGCCGATCACGCCGGTGCAGCCGCGCACCGTCAGCGGCGGCAAGGTCGTGAGCAGATATTTGCTGACCGGCCAGTTGAAGCCCCAGCCGACCGAGGTGATCGCGAGGAATATCAGCCCGGCGGGCGCGAGCCGCGCACGCGCGTTCGTGAGATGTGATTCTGTCATGGAGCCGGCGTCAGGGGGCGGGAATCGGCGTCACCTTGCCGCTTATCGGGGGCTGAGACCATCGCCGCACCGGCATGCCAGCCGGAACATCTCCGTAGCCCTACGTGAGTCTTCGAAGTGCAATGCCGAGGCGACCATATGACACAATAAATAGTTGCCCTGTGAACAGCGGGCGGAAGCTTGAATTCACAGGCCCGGTACAATTTTTTTCCCTTGGGAATCCCTGAGGACTCACTGATACTTGGCCCCAATCAAGGCGCACTCTCGCCCCTTGGTTTCCCAGCTTTTCCACCATATTTAGTATTTGATTCAGGAACCCGTACTAATCCTTGACGGGCGCAACGGAGTCGGCCTAGTTTTGGATCGTTCGGTGCCGGGTGGTTTTCAGTCCCGCCGAACTCCCTGACAGGGTTCCAGAATGAGCATTCCGACTGCCGGACAAGGCAGAGGTAACGGGGCTGTTTGCCTCGGATTCTGAGCCTTCTCCGGGCGCCAAAATGGACCCGAAACCGGGGCCGATAAGTTGAGTTTGGGGCGTTGAGATAGGGGCGCTTCACGCGGGGCATAGCGGCACCGACGTGAAGTGAAACAGGCCGGGTCACCCGGTTGAACTGCGGACGATCGGGATCACGGAGCAACCGTGACACGTCGTTCGCTCGGAATAACATCCGGCAACCGCTGAAACAGCGGACCGGTCGAGAAAGACACGGGGCACGACCATGCGAATCGAACGGCGCAATACCACGGCAGGCCAGTCACCCTACGCAGGGATTGATTTCAGATTAACGACATCTGAGATTCGCAATCCTGACGGCTCGGTGGTGTTCCGGCTGGAAAATGTCGAGGTGCCGCAGTTCTGGTCGCAGGTCGCCTCCGACGTGCTGGCCCAGAAGTATTTTCGCAAGGCCGGCGTCGCCGCGCGCCTGAAGAAGGTCGAGGAAGAGACCGTGCCGTCGTGGCTGTGGCGCTCGGTGCCCGACACCGAGGCGCTGAGCCTCCTGCCCGAGAACGAGCGCTTTGTCAGCGAACTCTCCTCCAAGCAGGTGTTCGACCGCCTCGCCGGCTGCTGGACCTATTGGGGCTGGAAGGGCAACTACTTCTCGTCGGAAGAAGACGCGCAGGCGTTCTATGACGAGCTGCGCTTCATGCTGGCCAAGCAGATGGTCGCGCCGAACTCGCCGCAATGGTTCAACACCGGCCTGCATTGGGCCTACGGCGTCGACGGTCCCGGCCAGGGCCATTATTACGTCGACCCCTTCACCGGCAAACTGACCAAATCAAAATCGTCCTACGAGCATCCGCAGCCGCATGCCTGCTTCATCCAGGGCGTCAATGACGACCTCGTCAACGAGGGCGGCATCATGGACCTCTGGGTGCGCGAAGCGCGCCTGTTCAAATACGGCTCCGGCACCGGCTCCAACTTCTCGCGGCTGCGCGGCGAAGGCGAAAAGCTCTCCGGCGGCGGCCGCTCCTCCGGCCTGATGAGCTTCCTCAAGATCGGCGACCGCGCTGCGGGCGCGATCAAGTCCGGCGGCACCACGCGCCGCGCGGCCAAGATGGTCGTGGTCGACGTCGATCATCCTGATATCGAGACCTATATCGACTGGAAGGTGAAGGAGGAGCAGAAGGTAGCCGCGCTCGTGACCGGCTCCAAGCTGAACCAGCGCCACCTCAAGGCCGTGCTGAAAGCCTGCGTCAATTGCGAAGGCAGTGGCGACGACTGCTTCGATCCCGAGAAGAACCCTGCCCTGCGCCGTGAGATCAAGCTCGCGCGCCGCGCGATGGTGGCCGACGGCATGATCAAGCGCGTCATCCAGTTCGCCCGCCAAGGCTACAAGGACATCGACTTCCCGATCTACGACACCGACTGGGATTCGGAAGCGTATCTGACCGTCGCCGGCCAGAACTCCAACAACTCGGTGTCGCTCAAGGACGACTTCCTGCGCGCGGTGGAAACCGACGGCGACTGGAATCTGATCGGCCGCACCAACAAGAAGGTGACGAAGACCCTGAAGGCGCGCGACCTCTGGGAGAAAATCGGTCACGCCGCCTGGGCGTCGGCCGATCCCGGCCTGCACTTCAACACCACCATGAACGACTGGCACACCTGCAAGTCGTCCGGCGACATCCGCGCCTCCAATCCGTGCTCGGAATACATGTTCCTGGACGACACCGCCTGCAATCTGGCGTCGGCCAACCTCATCACCTTCTACAACACCTCGACAAAGCTGTTCGACGTCGAGTCGTACGAGCATCTCTGCCGTCTGTGGACCGTGGTGCTCGAAATCTCCGTGATGATGGCCCAGTTCCCGTCGAAGGCGATCGCCGAACTGTCCTACGAGTTCCGCACGCTGGGCCTCGGCTTTGCCAACATCGGCGGCCTCTTGATGACCATGGGTCTGTCGTACGACTTTAAGGAAGGCCGCGCGCTGTGCGGCGCGCTGACCGCCGTGATGACCGGCACCAGCTACGCGACCTCGGCCGAGATGGCCAAGGAGCTTGGCCCCTTCCCCGGCTACAAGAAGAACGCCGCGCACATGCTGCGGGTGATCCGCAATCATCGCCGCGCCGCGCATGGCGAAAGCCGTGGCTATGAAGCGCTCGCCGTCAACCCGGTGCCGCTCGACCACGCCAGCGTCACGCAAACCAACATCGTCGAGCGCGCCAAGGCGGTCTGGGACCAGGCGCTCGAACTCGGCGAAGTCAACGGCTTCCGCAACGCGCAGACCACCGTGGTGGCGCCGACCGGCACCATTGGCCTCGTGATGGATTGCGACACCACCGGCATCGAGCCTGACTTCGCGCTGGTGAAATTCAAGAAGCTCGCCGGCGGCGGCTATTGGAAGATCATCAACCGCGCCGTGCCCGAGGCGCTGCGCGCGCTGGGCTACCGCGAAAGCGACATCGCCGAGATCGAAGCCTACGCCGTCGGCCACGGCTCGCTCTCCAACGCCCCCGGCATCAACGTCTCGACCCTCAAGGCAAAAGGCTTCACCGACGAAGCGATTGCCAAAGTCGAGAAGGCGCTGCCGACCGCGTTCGACATCAAGTTCGCCTTCAACAAATGGACCTTTGGCGAGGACTTTATCCGCGACACCCTCGGCATCGGCTCCGAGGCCATTGCCGCGCCGAATTTCGACCTGCTCGCCGCGGTTGGATTTACAAAACGCGAGATCGAAGCCGCCAACGTGCACATCTGCGGCGCGATGACGGTGGAAGGCGCGCCGCATCTGAAGGCCGAGCACTACAATGTGTTCGACTGCGCCAACCCCTGCGGCAAGATCGGCAAGCGCTATCTCTCGGTGGAAAGCCACATCCGGATGATGGCGGCCTCGCAGCCGTTCATCTCGGGTGCGATTTCCAAAACCATCAACATGCCGAACGACGCCACGGTGGAGGATTGCAAATCCGCCTACCTCCTCTCCTGGAAGCTGGCGCTGAAGGCCAACGCGCTCTACCGCGACGGCTCAAAGCTGTCGCAGCCGCTCAACTCGCAGCTCATCGCCGATGAGGACGAGGAGGAAGATGCGGTCGAGGCGCTCTACGAGAAGCCGATGGCGGCCCGCACCACCCAGGTCGCGGAAAAGATCGTCGAGAAGCTGGTCGAGCGTATCGTCGTGATGCGCGAGCGCGAGAAGATGCCGGATCGCCGCAAGGGCTACACCCAGAAGGCGGTGGTCGGTGGCCACAAGGTGTACTTGCGCACCGGCGAATATGACGATGGCCGCCTCGGCGAGATCTTCATCGACATGCACAAGGAAGGCGCGGCGCTGCGCTCCTTCATCAACAACTTCGCGATTGCGGTGTCGCTCGGCCTGCAATACGGCGTGCCGCTGGAAGAATATGTCGACGCCTTCACCTTCACCCGCTTCGAACCTGCGGGCCCGGTGCAGGGCAACAACTCCATCAAGTACGCGACCTCGATCCTCGACTATGTGTTCCGCGAACTCGCGGTCAGCTACATGTCGCGCTTCGACCTCGCCCATGTCGACCCTTCCGAGTCCAACTTCGACGCGATGGGCAAGGGTGTCGAGGAAGGCAAGCAGCCGGAGCATCCGAGCAACAAATATCTGTCGAAGGGCCTGACCCGTTCGCGCACCGACAACCTCGTCGTCATGCGCGGCGTCCCGACGCCCGAACCCGAAGCGCGCTCCACCAGCAATGTCACCGCGATGGCCTCTCACGGCGCCACCGCCCGCAACGCCGACACCGTCGAAGGCGCCGTCGCGCTGAAGCAGGAAGCCCAGCACGACCTGTCGCCGACCGAAAAGCTCGAAGCCATGCAATGGAGCAAGGCCGGCAGCGCCGCCCAGGTAGCCCCCAGCAAGGCCGAACGCCGCGCCGAAGCCAAGGCTAAAGGCTACGAAGGCGAGATGTGCTCGGAGTGCGGGAATTTCACGCTGGTGCGGAATGGCACCTGCATGAAGTGTGATACGTGCGGCTCTACGACGGGGTGCAGCTGAGATTTAGCTGCTGATCGTCATGCCGCCCGGGCTTGTCCCGGGCATCTACGACAAGGGCGGCCGAGAGGCCGCCTTTTGTTTTGGGCTTTGCGAATGAAAGCAAATTTGCGCTCGGCACTGCTCTGAGCAATCGCACAAATATATCTGATTTGCGACGTATAAAGCCCCAATAGCTATTGCGCCGCCCCCGAATGGTCTACAATCTAAACGGGTATCGGGGAGCCAGCATGAGCGACGAAGCAGAAATTGCGCCGAAGGCAACTAAGAGAACAAACGCTGCGAAGAAACGCGTCAAAACGACGGCAAAAGCGAAGAAAGCCGCCAAAGATGTCTCTAGCGCCAAGGGAAAGCCTTGGACCTTCCCTAAGAACGCTTTGGAAGATGCCATACGTATCCCAAAGGAAATTGAGGAAAAGAACGCCGGAAACCCCATGCCCGCGCCAGATCTAGCAGTTGCGGTTGGCTTCCGGCTACCCAACGATTGGAGATTTCAGGATCTTCTGAGGTCGGCCGATCAATATGGCTTAGTTGAACGCACCGGCGGGAATGTGAGCCTTACGAAGTTGGGCCAAGACGTTGTCGCGCCAAGTTCGCCTAGTCAAAGGTCTGAAGCCCTATTGACCGCGTTCAGATCGGTCAAGGACTTCGAAGCGGTTGAGAAATTTTACGGCGGTAAGCGTATTCCCGAAGACGAGTTCTTCCTCAACACGCTGACGCGCGAGTTCAACATACCGCGTGACCGCGTCGACACCTTCGCGAAGATATTCGTCGATAATCTAAAATTTCTGCGGGCCTTCACGCCCGGTGGCATTTCCGAAGCGCAAGCGCTTCCGGATGAAGCGCTTCCCGGGACGACACCGCCAGACAAAATTCCAACATCCGCGGCTCCAAGAGAGCCGCGGATCAGAGAATTTCTCGATACGTGCTTTGTGATGATGCCGTTTGGCGCTTGGTTCGATCGATATTACCAAGACATTTATGCACCTGCGATAAAGGAAGCGGGCTTCGAGCCTATTCGGGCGGATGAATTATTTACAACGGGGAGCGTCGTCGAGCAGATCTGGGAGCAGATTAAGAAAGCCAAAGTTTTGCTGGCTGACCTATCGGGAAAGAATGCAAACGTGTTTTACGAACTCGGACTGGCGCATGCCGCCAAGAAACCCGTCGTATTCACATCCGCGCTAGTTGATGACGTGCCATTTGACCTGCGGCATTTGCGCGTCATCATCTATGACATCCGCGAACCCGAATGGGCGCCTCGTCTTCGCAAAAGTATTTCTGACTACCTTCGAAACGCTATGAAAGAGCCAGAAAAGTCGATTCCGCATCCGTTCCGATTTCTTGAGGAAGTCGAACAAGCTCCGGTTCGGGCAGGACGCCGTTCGGCTGGTTAAATTACGCCATTTCATTTCAGATCGCTTCCCAGCCAATCCACGCTACGGAGAGCTACCCTAACTAGCTCACCGCCGGCTACGCCACGCGAAATTGCTATTTGAGCGATCGCGGATAGCGAGCGCAGGTTTATAATATTGAACGGACGCGCCGTGACGAGAACATTCATCCATAGCTTTGATCCGGCTAGTTCTAGTCCAGTTGCGGGAAGGACCATCGAGCTCGATGTTTCCGAGATCGAAGATGCCGGTATTCGCGAAGTCCTGCAAACACCGGGCGCGGCTTACGGCGCTTGGTCTATTCTGGATACTTTACTCGCCGCGACCGGACCTGGAACTCCTTTCCTTTTCCGTGAGCCCCTTGGCCAAGCGCGTGAAGTAAAGGTTGCGCTTTCGGGACTGTTCGGGCGTTTCGTCGCCCGGGCGTACCTGGAAAGATATTTCGGTATGTCTATTTTCAGTCATCTTGGTCGCTCCTCGTTGCTGCTCGACGGTCAGATGCGAATCGAGATCGTTAGGCTGAGTCGTGGCGACCTGCCGGATTGGGTCGCATGCGCCTCTGACCTTTCCTCCCTAACGGTGGCGGAAGCCAAAGGATGCCACGATCCGGGAGGGCCGGCCAAAGCGCTCGCCAGGGCGTGGGGTCAGGCAAATAGAATCGATGTGACGGCGAATTGCAAACGCGTCACGGTTAAACGGATCGCGATCGCAACGCGGTGGGGAGCAGCAAGCGCTGGTCCGTCGACCGCGCATCTCTCGGTTCGCGACCCTCAAGACGAAGGCGAATTGATCGCGCCAGAAGAAACAGACGCCTTATACATTGGTCTTCTTCGGCGTCACGTAGCCAATTTGATCGCTCCTTTGGGCCACAACGAGTTAGCCGGTATCCTCCGACGGCTCTCAATTGGCCGCTTTCCGAACGCAATCCAGCGTGATCTCGTCAGTGCAAGACAGATCTTGGATACTACCTCTGTTAAGGAGATGGTCGGCGGCGCTCACATAGACGGCCTCGTTGGTGGAATCGTTACCCGAGCAGGCCCTCTCGCGGACGCTGCGGTTGCCGAAACCGATCAAGACACCTTGGCAAAATTGAATCTCCGACCCGTCTTCGTTGGCGTTGAACGCGATCTGATCACATCCGCAGTTGAGGGCGACGCAGCGACAGTTCGTAAACGACTGACCGACGTCGCCAGCAAGGACGACGTCGGTCGGTTCGATCGAGCCGGAGGTTGGATCATCCCACTGGGTCCCGGTCAGCGGCTAGTTAAAGACGCTTAGATTGTCTTCACAAAGTGCCCTCCCCCCCATACCGGCAACCTAAAGCATAAATAAACGGGAAGGATCATGCCACGGACCTGTCGATACTGTGCCCGTACTTACGAATTGAACAAAACTAACTTTGGGCATAATCCTCAAGGAGGATTCCGGTGGAAATGCCGCGCCTGCGTGCGCGGGTATGTCCGACAGTACAATGCGCTCAACAGTACACGAGCCTATGAACGCACAGAAATGCGGCGCGGCACTACCCTCACACAAGCCGAGCGTCGCCTGTGCGGAATTCGGCTGGCTAAGCGCGATGGCGGTTACATTTGCTTCTAGTGCAAGATCCCCTGAGGGCAGACTTTCACATCGACCATAAGGTTCCGATTGCCAAGGGAGGAAAGCATTCCCTCGAGAATTTTGCTTTGGCTTGTATGCCCTGCAATCAAGAAAAGCACGCAAAGGATATCGATGAATACCGTATTTGGCGTATCCAGCGCGGCCTAAAGGCCGACTTCTAAATCTGCAAATCGGCCTATCCGGCGCGGATTAGCGCAGCGTAATCCGCCGCGCCCCAATTCAACCAGGATGGCGGATTACGCCTTCGGCTAATCCGCCCTACGGTCCTACTTCCTAACGTCCCGGCACCGGCTTGGGCGACTGCAAGGAGGAGCGTGATGTGCCGGTCGCAGAACGCGACGGCTTTGCGGCGCCGCGCGACGGGCCGCGTTGATTGCTATCGACGAACTCGAGATAGGACGCCAGCGCCGAGGCCGAGTCCGGACCGCTCGCGTAATGCTCTTTCAGGAAAAGGTAGAGCGTGAGTTTGAAGCGCCCCTTGGCGAGACCGCGGGGGCTGCGATGACACGTCGCGCAACCGTCGGCAAACAGCTTGGGGGCCGATTTGCCCTGATCGAGATTCTGTGCGGTTGCCGCTGTGCCGGTCAGCACGGCGATGATGCCAAGAGCGACCAAGGCGCGCCCCAGTTCCTGCAGTGATGTCAATTTTGGAAAGTTCCCGATTAAGCCAAGCGATCGTCGCGGTCCGCGTGATTGCAACAGCTATTTGATGACGTCAAGACGTCTGCATCCCGCAGCAAGTGTAGGGCGGATTGGCCACCGGGTCGCGCGAATGCGCGCCCGATGATAAACTCAGCGTAATCCGCCGTTATCCGCTTCAGCCAAGACGGCTGATCAAGACGGCGGATTACGCCTTCGGGTAACCCATCCGCCCTACGCACTCGGATTGTTGATCGCGGAAACCGATCCAAATACATTCCCGATGCATCAACACAATCTTGGCACACTGCTCGCGGCATTGTACGCAGTGCAAAGGCAGCCAGGGTCAGAGCACGGAATGTTTTGCAATGCCAGCATCGATCATCGGGCCGGTCGCAGCGAGCCACCGACATCTCTTTCGGGTCCATCGCCTCAGGGCCTTGCGCTTGTTTCCAGCGGCCGTGCTGTTGCTTTGCTCCTTTGGATTGGCCGCTGCGGAGACGCCAAGCCAGCCGTCCCTGGAAAAGAACAGCTTTTATCTGACGTCCGCCGGCTTTCGTGTCCAGTTCGCCAACGATCCGGCCGGGCAAAAGGCGCTGCGCGCGCTCCCGGCACACCGCTTCGTGCTGAACGGGACTGGCGAAGCCGCACGCTATTCCTATGCCGAACCGCAGCATTGCGTCTGCATCTTCGTCGGCACCCAACAAGCCTATGACAGGTACCTCAAGTTCATCAACCAGCCGCTAAAGCCGACGGACAACCCGGCTCCCGATTACAAGACCGAGGCCGGCGTGTTGTTGAGCAACCAGCCGTTGCGACAGAGCACGCGCGGCGATCCCACCAATCTGTCGGACTATCTGAGCACGCTCCGCCCTCAATATTGAGGGGCCGCGGTGGCTCGCAACTCTTGGGACGCGGATGAGCGCAGCTCGTGGGATGGACGAGATGCCGGCCGAATCCGTCTCGACTCCCGGCCAGGTCGAGAAGACCTGCTCGGCGGTAGGGCTGCGCAGGCGATTGGCGCTGCAAACGAACAGGACGTTCATCGTGTTCCTCGATGCCACCTTTTAGAACTCGTAGCGCGGTGCTGCTTCGCTTCCTCTGCAAATCAAATCTACTGCGCTACATGCGGCAAAGTAACCCGACGGGCAAATCACTCGACATCGTGTCCAGCCCTCGCGCGAAAAATATTCCTGTTTCCTTTTGACCCAAATCACCGGCTTATTCTCGCCGTCCCGCACCCCATGAGAGGGGCGTATCGCGATCGTCACGGACGTTGGGTGTGGGATGCGATGGCCGTAACGGCGTCAGGCGCGAAAGCGCCGGGCGAAACGCTTGTTGCGGACGGCGAAGTCGTGTGGTCCTGACGCCCCGACGCTGGCGTCAAGCTGGTGATGATGCTTCGCATCACACCGGTGACGGTGACAATAAAGCCCGGTCACCGGGGAGCAACTGTGTTGACGTAGACCGGTCATCGGTCGGCCTCAAGGCTGGCGCTGGCGCGCCACCGCCTTCGGCGGCGGACGGCCTTGACCCCGCCCGCTCACCGGTCTGTGTGGCTTTGCAAGCGCTCGGTCGAGAACCGAGCGCGGCTGGGCGCCGCTCAGTCAGCCCATTGCGTGAAGGTCCGGATTCCACTTCTGCCCGCGAGCGATCATGATGTTGAGGATCACGATGAGTTTGCGCATGCAGGCTACCAGTGCGACCTTCCTCTCTTTGCCTTTAGCGACCAGGCGCCGGTAGAAGGCCTTGAGCACAGGATTGTGTCGGGTCGCAGCTCCCAGGCAGGCCATGTAGAAGATGTTGCGTATCTTGCGGCGTCCGTCTCTGATCTGGCGCTCACCTCGCCGTTTGCCGCTGTCGTCATCGTATGGGGCCACGCCCAACAGAGCGGCGGCGACCTTGTTGCTTACCTGGCCCAGTTCCGGCATCGCCGCGATCAAGCCAGCGGAGGTGATCCGGGCAAGTCCCGGCACGCTTTCGATGATCTCGGCGCGTTCGGCAAATTGCGGCGTGGCCTTAATCGTGGCTGTGATCGCTACCTCGAGCGTGGCAAGCTCGGCGGCTATCTTCTTCAAAAGCCGCTCCTGTACCTTCTGCACGATATCCGGCGGCGAATGCTCGCTCCTGTTTTGCAACCCGGTCTGCAGCTCAAGGAGAGCCTGCCGCGCATTCACGATTTGCACCAACCTTTCGCGTTCCGCATCATGGATTTGGTGAGAGGCCTCGCCGAAGGTCTCGGCGAACCAGGCAATCATCTCGGCATCGATCGCATCGTTCTTGGCAAGTCGTCCAGCCGATCGAGCGAAGCTGCGAACCCGCTTCGGATCGACGATCCGCACTTCGATCCTCGCGGCACGGAGCGCCTTGGCCCACTCGCGCTCGTACCCGCCGGAAGCTTCCATCACGGCCTTGCCAACTTTCCGCCGGCGCAGCCAGGAAGCCAGCTCTCGCCGACTTTTCGATGTGCTCGCGAACGCGCACCTCAATGACAGCGATCGAATGCAAACATCCACCTTGTCTTTTGCGACGTCGATCCCCGCGACAACCAGATCATCTTGTGCCATCATCCAGCTCCCTTCCTTGCTCGGTCCGGGCTCGAAGCCCATGCAACTGTTCGGGTTGAGGAAGACACCGGACCTGTCCCACGCTCCCCGGCAGGCTCTTGGCCTTCGAGCACGAACGGGCTCAGATCCAGCGACGGGCGGTTGGTCAGAACCGCCCGTCCGCACATTCTGGCACATCCGCCAGACACAAGAGCTCGAAGTAAGCCGTAAAGCCATTGCGCAGGGAGAGCCGGGTGTCCCGGTGAACCTGTGGTCGACCACCGTGTGCTTACTACCTTTTGCACACGGGGCTATGGGTGCAGCGGGCACCCGGCTTTCCCTGCGTCCCTCTCTTGAGGGTCGCCAAACGTTCAAGCACAGCTCGGGCGCTTCGCGCCGCGAGAATGCGGACGCTTGCTCTGAGTGGCTGTTTGAAATCTGAATCAGGACAACCCCATTCCGGATTGCACCTACGGCCGATCCGCCTACGCGCTGTCTGGATTTGCCCCGCAGCATCCACGATTTATAAAAAGGGCGGCCGAAGGGCCGCCCCATTACGCTATCGCGGATACCGATGGATAAGATCTATCGAGCCTTCGTCAGAGCGCGCAAGGCGGATTAGCGAAGCGTAGTCTGCCACTCCTGCAGCGAAGATCGGCGGGTTACGCTTCGCTAACCCGCCCTACGCTCCTGCTTTCGTCCGCTTGCTAATCCTCGAATTTGAACGAAACATTTAGCTTGGCGCGGTAGGCCTCGATCCTGCCCTTGGCGTCCAGTTGCAGATCGAGCTTGACGATCTCGGCGACGCGAAGATCGCGAAGGGATTTTCCAGCCCTGTCGACCGCTGCCTGGGCGGCCTTTTCCCAGGATTCCTCGCTGGTCCCGATCAGCTCGATGACCTTGTAGACGCTCTCGCTCATGTCGTCCTCCCTTTGGGCAGGACGCAGGATGCTCCTGCCGCAAGCCAGTCTAGCATCAGGATCCTGGCGCCGATAGGATGCGGGCGCACCCGGACGGGAACACCCATCCGGCACGTCGCCGAATTTCTTGATCACTTTTGGCGTCGCCGAAATCACCGTAGAAGGCCGGAGTTCAACTCGTGGCCGAACAATGTGTATGGGATTTCTGACCGCCGCCGAACGCGGTCGTCAAGCAGACGAGATCGCAAAACGAAGCATATAATCGGTACCGGTACGTGGTGGCTCGCCATTCGAAGTTCGTCATGTTCGCTGTCGTGGTTTCAAACATTCGAGGGAGGACTCCCCATGATCAAAATCGCTTTTGTCGTGGCGGCAGCGGTGCTGACGATTGTCCCGCTCGTCACTCTGGCCAAGGCCCAGGGCGTCAAGATGGCCCAAGTCGATATGCAGACAGGGCTGCACCTCGACGACCCCGACAACAGGAACCGTCGCCGGTATGACTCCAACGCCACAGTTGGCGTCGGTCCAGGCGGTGTCACCATCGGCCCACGACAGCGCTGCCGCATGGAGACTACCGCGATTAAACGGGGTGACGGCCGCAGGATCACGCGAAGGGAGCATGTCTGCAACTAAGCCGCGCGCGAAGGGCCCTGACTTGCGCAACCTTCAAATGCAAATATCTATTTGCTCAAACCATGATTTCCGGGAGGGTCACCCATGCCCACCGCGAAAGTGCGTGCGTCCATCATCCTCAGCGAGTTCGAACGAGCCCAGACTGAGCTCGTCGGCAAGGCCGTGGTCCTCACCGATGGCAAGGCCGGTACGGTCGAGCGCGTTTGGCTTGACGAAGGGCACGGCCTGCGAATCTCGATCAAAGGCCACGACGGGAAGTGGCCTGTCTCAACCATCAAATTCGCGGAAAGCTACTGAATTACCCGCTCTCACCGCTCCTCTTTACAGAGAGGACGGTGTCCCGCCTGGGGCGCCAAATCGCCGCGTCCGCATAGTGACTTATTTCACAGACCGTTAAGCTTGCGAGGAGGACACTTGAAACCAAAGCATTTGCCTCAACTTGTGCCCTAGAGGTGCAACGATGACCGTCCGATATCTGCACGAACAAGCCGAAAGAGCTGAAAGGCTGGCCAGGGGCGTCCTCGATACGTTAGCGTGTGAAGCTCTGATGAAGTACGCCCGAGAGTGCCGGGAGCGAGCCGACGTCGCCGCTCCTTTCGCAACGGATCAAGGCACGCCAATCCCCCCGATGATTGAGCTTGAGCGCTCTTCAGCGCGCCGGGCGGATTAGCGTCAGGGCCCGGTTGTTCGCGGGCGCAAGTATCCCGGTCCGAAGGCGATCACAACCTCACCGGCCGGTGACGCCAACGGGTGCTCCAAATGCTCCCACTGCTCCGCAAGCTGCTTGATCTGCTCGAAACCGAGGATCGACTGCGACAGCGCCCCTTTTCGGACTATGATCGCCCCATCGCGATCTTCCGGCAGTAACGCCATCGCTCTCGCGACGGCAGAGCGCAGTTTCATCGGTCCGTGGTTCGTTAAAACAACAATCTCTTCCGGGTCTAGGACTGCGGGCATTTTTCCGTCCCCACGCTGGCCACAAGCCAGCAACCAGTTGTTGATGATTTCCCACTTGTTGCGCCCTCTCGGTTGGGATTTCAGGAGTTTGGGGCGCTTGTCCTGTAATTCGTAAAAGAAACTCAATGTGTCGCGGGGCGGTAACCGCCCTATCGTCGATCGAATGAGAATGAGGCCAACGCCGCCATTTGCGAATGACAAGCTGGTAAGCTGACGCGCGTCTTTGCCCCACGAAGCATGCTTCTGAAGGTCTTCAATTTAGTCGCGCTGGTTTAGTCAGGGGGCTCTATTCGAGAGCATTGGATGAGCAAGCATCCAGATGGTACCGGGCACCCGCCGCGCCGATAGCACCATCGCTCACGTGAATGAACGAAAAACCTTAAAGTTTTCTAAATCGGGTTATCGGCCCCACCGCCCATCCGTGAAGCAGGATGACTGGCGCGAAACAATTCCCGTGCCCGATGTGATCGGCTTCGCGAAAGGCTCAACCCTCCCTGCGGACGACACGAACGCGCCAGTCAGCGCGCTGCGGGTTCGTTCACAGGGACTGTGTAGTTCAGGACAAGGCGGCCACCGTCCGGGTAGATGGTCTGTCCTGTGATATAGGACGCATCGTCGCTGGCGAGGAATGCGACGACCGAGGCGACTTCGCCGGGTTCGCCGCCGCGTCCTATCGGCGTTCGCGACAATACGCTGCGGCGTGCATCCTCGGACGAGAAGATCGCCGAGGCCACCATATCGGTCAAAATCGTTCCCGGTCCCACGGCGACGACCCGGATTTTATGCGGCGCAAGCGCTACGGCGGCAACCGAGGTCAGTTGCTTCATCCCACCCTTGGAGATGGCATAGGTCGCCAGTGAAGGAATGGCCAGCAGCGCGTTCACCGACGACATGTTGATGATGACTCCGCCGCCCCCTTGCGAGATCATCTGCCTGGCTGCGGCCTGCACGCCGAAGAAAGCGCCTTTCAGGTTGATCGCGATGACGTCGTCAAAATCCTGCTCGGATATCTCCAGAAAATCCTGATTGCGGGCGACGCCGGCATTATTGACCATGATGTCGAGCTTGCCGAACTCCTTGACGGCGGTGACGACGAGAGCATCGACGTCGGCTCGCTTTGCCACATCGGCCGGGACCGCACGCAGATCATCGGGCCGTCCGAGCTCTGCCGCCGTCTCGGCAAGAACCTTAGGATCGATGTCCGAAATGACGACCTTCACGCCGTCGCTGAGAAATCGCTCCGCACAAGCCTTGCCGATTCCGCGCGCCGCGCCCGTAATCACGGCGACCTTACCAGATAACTTCATGCTTCTTGCTCCCAGATAGCCAAGCGCGCAGCGCGGATTACCACAGCATAGTTTGCCATGACGATCTGGCGCAATAACTTCCGCCTTTGACGGTGCTCTACGCGTACCGCCAAACTCCGCGATAACAATCAATTCTATTTGACGGGTTTCTCATCGAACCTGATAGTCGATAGTTCGACACACTTTTCTTGGAACAGCTATCCTGAAACTATAACGCGCTGAATGCCATCGGAGACTTCCCGATCGAACAAACTTCGCGAGGGTTACGGATCATCGGACGTATTCGGTCTGCGCCATGCCTCCCCTAAAACCCCAAATTGCCTACGACGATTTCGCCCGTCTCGACCTCCGGATTGGAAAGGTCGTTGAGGTCGAGCCGTTTCCCCGCGCGCGCAATCCGTCTTACAAGGTTGGCGTCGACATTGGAGCCGATCGGATCATGTGGACGAGCGCCCAGATCACGAGCTATGAGCCCGCGGCACTGATCGGCACGCAGGTCGTGTGCGTCTGCAATCTCGAGCCCAAAAACATTGCGGGCTTCACATCCGAGCTGCTGATCCTCGGGGCAAACGACGCCCAGGGAAACGTGATCGTCCTGGGTCCCCGCAGTGACGTCGCGATCGGCGAGCCGATCTATTGACGACACGTATCGCGCACTGCATCGCTTCGCCTGCAAATCAAATCTGACTGCGCCACATGCGGCAAAGTAACCCGACGGGCAAATCACTCGACATCGTGTCCAGCCCTCGCGCGAAAAATATTCCTGTTTCCTTTTGACCCAAATCACCGGCTTATTCTCGCCGTCCCGCACCCCATGAGAGCAACTGTGCTGAGAGTTAGACCGGCGATCAGCCGGCCTCAAGGCTGGCGCTGCCGCGCCCCCGCCTTCGGCGGCTGACGGCCTTGACCCCGGCCGCTCACCGGACTTGAGGACGACCATGCGCTCGGTCGGTACCGAGCGCAGCTGATTGCGCTGACGCGGTCAGGCCACAGCATGGCAGCGAGGATTCCATTTCTGGCGGCGTGCGAGCATGGTGTTGAGGACGATGATCAGCTTGCGCATGCAGGCGACGAGCGCAACCTTCGGCTCCTTTCCTTTGGCAATCAGACGCTGGTAGAAGGCCTTGAGCACCGGGTTGTTCTGCGTCGCAGCGCCGAGACAGGGCATATAGATGGCGTTTCTCACCCAGCGGCGGCCGCCCTTGATGTGGCGTTCACCGCGCTGCTTGCCGCTATCGTCGTCATAGGGGGCGAGCCCGATCAAGGCCGCGGCGACCTCGTCGCTGACCTGTCCGAGCTCAGGCATCCCTGCGATGAGGATTGCGGACGTCGTTTGCGCGAGGCCCGGAACACTCTGGATGATCTCGGCACGCTCGGCGAACTCCGGTGTGGCCTTGACCTTGGCGGAGATTGCGGCCTCAAGCTTGTCGATCTCGGCGGCGAGGCTCTTCAAGATGCGCGCATGGGCCTTCCGAGCCGGTTCTGGTGCCGCATGCTCGTTTTGAGCTTGCAGTCGGATCTTGACGTCAACCAGGGCCTTGCGCGCTTTCGCCAGCGCCGCCAGCTCCTCACGCGCGGCATCAGGAACCTGGCCCGGCGCCTGGCTAAACGTCTCGGCGAACCAAGCGATCATCTCCGCGTCGATCGGATCGTTCTTCGCCAAACGTCCGGCCGACAGCGCAAAGTTGCGGACCCGCCTGGGATCGACAATCCGCACCTCGATGCCGGCGCTGTGCAGCACGTTGCGCCATTCACGCTCGTAACCGCCACTTGCCTCCATCACCGCCTTGCCCACTTGGTATTTGCGAAGCCAGACAGTCAGCTTGCGGCGCCCTTGGAGGGTGCTCGGGAAAGTCTGCCGCAATTTGAACCGGCGAATGCAGGCATCCACCTTGTCCTTGGCCACATCAATACCGACGACAACGAGATCATCTTGTGCCATCATCCACTCCCTTCCTTGCTCGGTTCGGGCTCGAAGCCCTTTCAACTGTTCGGGTTGAGGAAGACGCCGGAGCTGTCCCTCGCTCTGATCACCAGGCTCTACCGCCTTTGGGGCGTAACGGGCTCAGTTCCAGCAACGGGCGGTTTTGCGAGAACCGCCCGTTCGCTCATTCTGGCAGGTTTTGGGGACGCAAGGGCCGTATCGCGATCGTCACGGACGTTGGGTGTGGGATGCGATGGCCGTAACGGCGTCAGGCGCGAAAGCGCCGGGCGAAACGCTTGTTGCGGACGGCGAAGTCGTGTGGTCCTGACGCCCCGACGCTGGCGTCAAGCTGGTGATGATGCTTCGCATCACACCGGTGACGGTGACAACAAAGCCCGGTCACCGGGGAGCTCGAAGTAAGCCGTAAAGCCATTGCGCAGGGAGAGCCGGGTGTCCCGGTGAACCTGTAGTCGACCACCGTGTGCTTACTACCTTTTGCACACGGGGCTATGGTGCAGCGGGCACCCGGCTTTCCCTGCGCCTTCTCTGAGGGGCGCCAAACGTTCAAGCACAGCTCGGGCGCAACGCGTCGCGAGAATGCGGAGGCTTGCTCTGAGTGGCTGTTTGAAATCTGAATCAGGACAGACCCGTTTGCCTCCCGACGTGATGAACTCGTAGGGCGGGTCAGCACCGGCCAACCCGCCCTGCTTGATCACGCAGCCTTGGTCACGCTGCCTTGGCGACTTTTTCCGGCGCGGCCTGCTCCATGGCGCGCATGTAGAGATCGAGCATGCTCTCGCGCTCGTCGCGCTCTTCCTCGTCCTGCTTGCGGAGTTTGACGATCTCTTTGAGGATCTTGACGTCAAACCCGTCGCCCTTGGCCTCCGCAAATACTTCCTTCTTTTGCTCGTTCAACTCCCCGATCTCGCTGTCCAGATTTTCGATCCGTTCGACGAACGCGCGAATTTTACCGCCGGGAATGGTGACGTCGGACATGGTGTCTCCCTGATTAATGGAAGTGCGAAAATGCCCGCAAGAGAATAACCAATGTGTTAACTCAGGACGCCGCACCGAAAGATGATTAACGGCGCTCAGGTTCCGTTATTGTGCCCCACGCAGTCCCACAAAACCGGGTGATCATCTCAGTTCGATGTTGATCACGTCCATCCAGCGCCAGCTTCCTCCAAATCCGGTGTCGACGTCTTGACGAACCGTATGGATGTTGAGTTGGCACTGGCCAGTTTCCCGATCGACCGGACGCAGAAGCCCGGGCTCGACCCATGCGCAAACGCGCGAGCCAAGGCGAATCGCACCTGAAGACCTATCGTAGATGAGGCCTGGAACGTGGAAGTCGTATTGGTTGTATACCCCGCAATCGGAGCTTTCGGGATCGCCGGCGATAAACCTGCCACAAAGCGATACCGAAACCCACGCGCGGCCTGGATTGTCATTGTGGCGAAACGTCATAATGGCAGCACCGTTAGGCGAAATTGGAACGCTACGCACTTTCGCAACGAAAACTGTGTTGGCATTGGCCCCGGGTGATACGAGCACAATGAAAGCTGCCGACAACAACACGGTCATTCTATTCATGTTCAAGCTCCCTATCCTCACCTAAAAAGACTCGTCCGTTCTTTCAGATATTCCACCTCCCGATAACTTTATGGCAGTAAGACTGATCGATCATTTCCTTGGCGAGCCAGCCTGCACATAGGCATAGGGCCAATTAGCAGCCAATCCGCCACCGAGATCATTGTTGCAATAAGTTATTGCACCCTACGTACTCCCACACAACGCATGTCAAGAAAAAGCAAGAGATTCGTTGTTCGCCTTCGCCGCTGGCGGCAGAGCGCGCGGTGGGCGCGACGGAGGCTTGCGCAAACACCGCGGATCATTCGGATCGCAGGCGCCGTCGCGATCCTGCTTGCGACGCTGGCGCTGACCAACCTCGTTTATCACGTGATCCACAAGCCGACCGAGCTGTTCTTCTTCGTCGGCCATCGGCTCGACAAGGAGCCAGCCGAGACGTGGCGGCAATACGGTGCGCTGTTCCGCACCTATTCGACCCATTCGATCCCGCCCGAGCTATTGGCCGCGCTGGCGCAGGTCGAGAGTTCGGGCAATCCGGTGGACCGCACCTACTGGCGCTGGCGATGGAGCTTCAATCCGTTCGCGGTCTACCAGCCCGCCTCCAGCGCCGTCGGCCTGTTCCAGACGACCGATGGCGCCTACGCCGAGGCCGCGCGGTTCTGTATCCGCGACAATGCCGTCACCGATACCGGCTGCGGGTTCAGCCCCTACATCCGCGCCTTCCCCAGCCATGCCATCGAACTTGCATCGGTGTATCTCGACCGCCACGTCGCGGCGGTTCTCACACTGGCGGGCGATGCGAAGCCAACCCCGCAGCAGAAGCAGGATCTGGCTGCCTTCATCCATCTCTGCGGCGCCGGTCCGGCCACCGCTTACGCGCGCCGTCACTTTCAGATGATATCAGGCGAACGCTGCGGCGATCATCTCGTCGCGGCCTATGTCTCTAGGGTCAACGCGATGAAGCGGCAATTCCTGCGCCTCGCCGCCGATGGCAGCGATTAGCTCCGCGACATCCAGGGCACTCCGGACGCCTCAATAAGATTTGAGAATGTCGAGGCGTGCAAACCGCGTGTCGTACCCTATCTACAGCAAAAGAGGACGTCGTCCCCTATCCACGATGAGAGAGGACTAATCATGATGACGACCAGACTGGCGATCGCCACGCTCGTGGCTGTGGGGTTAGCGGCTGCGCCCTTTGCTGCGCAAGCGAAGAAGCACAGGCACATCAGGCACAACATCTCGACCACGCAATCCGGTAATTATGGCGTGTCGGGAATACCGCAAACGCGATCCGGAATTTACGGGACATCCGGTTCTACTGTTGGAACGGTCACCGCTCCGTCAGTGGGATCGTATAACTGGCCTTCGGTCGGCGTGACAAACGCAGTCCCGACCTGGAGCAACACCAATCCTTCGATCCACAGGTAAAGCCAAATAGTTTCTGGCGGCCAAGCGGAAATCTTACGATCAGTTAGAGTATTACTGCTCGTGGCCCAGAGCGGTCATCAGCGGCCCTATTCGGGAACTAGGTTGATATAGATCAACACTTCATAAGGTGCACCGTCGATCTTGTAACAATGATGCTCGCAGTCTCTTCGCTAGAAATAAGCTGCAGCAGGAAAGGAAAGTCAGTCGTTCAACCACTAATATTATATGGAGGCGCGCAAATGAGTAAGCTTGTCTCGCTAGGACTGATCGCCGCGGCCATGTTCGCTAGTCCGGCCATGGCGGCGTGGTACGACAGAAACGGTACAGCCGTCCATCCCTCTCGCGTCGTTCACTGCATAAGGGCTCCGGACGTTGGCCAGTTTGCCGGAGGTGCGTGGAATAATCCTCCCTGCGAGCCGGCAACCTGGCGCTCAGGCCCCAGGGCGGCGTGGTACGACAGAAACGGCGCAGTCGTCGCTTCCTCCCGCATCGTTCACTGCGTCCGGGCTCCAGACGTCGGCCAGTTTGCCGGAGGTCCGTACAATAATCCTCCCTGCGAACCGGCAACCTGGCGGTCAGGCCGCATGTAACCCTCTACACCGACCCCGTGCGGCGAGATGCTGCCGACGTCCCCTGCGGTGAGGTTCGCTATTACGCCGCGATCAGGGCCACGGCGGACCTCATTGGCGCCTGACTGCGGCGCCGGTTTAGTATCGATGATCGTATTGGGGGATCAGCATTGACCCAGGCTCAGACCGCCGCACCGCAGGGATATGTGCTTGGCGCACCCGGAGGCGAGCATCTCGTTCATTGGCGCGACGCCGGCAACATCTTCATCAAGATCGGCCCCGCCACCGGCTCCGATAATCTCGCCCTGGGGACCCAGCAGGTGCCGGTCGGTGCGGGCATTCCGATGCACCGACACTTTCAGATGGACGAAGCCTTCTACGTTCTGGAAGGCAGTGGAATTGTTACCCTGAACGAGGTGCAACACCCTTTTGGCAAAGGCGGAACGATATTCATTCCCAGAAATGCCTGGCATGAGTTCGCGAATCCCGATCACGAACTGCTCCTGCTCTGGATTATGGCGCCTCCCGGCTTGGACGGCTTTTTCCGCAACACCTGTCGTCCGCCCGGGGTACCACCAAAGCAACTGACCCGGGAGCAGATCAACGAGATCGCCCGCAAATACGGGACTGAATACAGATAGTCGGCCTCGCGAAATTCCAAGGGAAGCCATCCCGACGTCGTGTGCGCAGCGCGCTTCGCTTCGCGCGCAAGGCAATTTTAACTGCGCCGCATGCGGCAAAACAACCCGAACGGGCAAATCACTCACATCGTGTCCAGCCCTCACGCGAAAAATATTCCTGTTTTCTTTTGACCCAAATCACCGGCTTATTCACCGCCGTCCCGCCTCCCCCATGAGAGAGGCGTATCGCGATCGTCACGGGCGTTGGGTATGGGATGCGATGGCCGCAACGGCGTCAGGCGCGAAGGCGCCGGACGAAACGCTTGTTGAGGACGGCGAAGTCGCGTGGCCCTGAGGCTCCGGAGCAGGCAGAGGTATCGCGCGGCGACGGCGACAACCAAGCCCGATCGCCGGCGAGCGCGAGGTAACCCGTAAACCCATTGCGCAGGGAGAGCCGGGACAACGATTTATCTGTTCGCAAAAATCAATCCGGCTTGCCGAGTGCCTGCCGTCGTTTGTGCCGTAAGGCGGCCAGTTCGGGGAAGGGTTCATATCGCCCGATCATGCAGCCGTATGGAACATTGTTCAGGCCGACCGTGCTTTTGATGATCGACTTTCCATTCGGATCGGACTCGAAGGTCACGAGCGCGACCCGTTGCACGGGAAATGGAAAAATGTCGAGTTTGGCCGACACGCAATAAATTGTCTTGGGCGATCCGAAGAAAAAGGTCTTCCTTTGCAGGGGACCCGCGAATCGCGGCTCGATCAGCTTGGGCGCTCCTCCATCCAGGAAGGTCCGATAGGCAAGAGTGGGCTCGAGCGCTTGTGCTATCGCTTGCCTGAGATTGCCGGACGCGACACCAGCCGCCGGCGAGGCGGCGGTTGCGGGTGCGATGCTGGCACGCGTTGCCTTTGGGACGGCGGAAGCCTGCAGCTTCGCCCGTCGTGCGGACGGCGGCTCCGTCTGGCCATTGGCTGCACCGATGATGAGGGCTACGCAAACGACCGAGAGGCTACCTGACAATCCCCTACTCGCCGACATGTATGACATCGTTCGAAATCCATATTCCATCGCTTCCACATCGAGCGCATGACACCCGCGCGAAGCAAATGCAACCATTAATTGCACCGGCTCTGTCGTCTATTCGGACCGTTACTCCGCCTCCATCAGACCCAAATCACCGGCTTATGCGCGCCGTCCCACCCGAGAGAGGAGCGTATCGCGATCGTCACGAACGTCGGGTGCGGGATGCGATGGCTGCAACGGCGTCAGGCGCGAAGGCGCGCTGGACGAAGCGCTTGTTGCGGGTTGCGCAATTGCGCATCACAGCTCGCGCTATGCGTGCCCCGGAATGACGGAGCGAAGCAATACCTCTCCTGCCGTCTTCTTCGCCGCGTTGTCCGCTCTTCCCGATAGGTCTCCTCAAGGAGTAGGCTCACGCCTCGGACAGATGACTGGCCTTCAACCTGGGGGATCGCGATGAACGGAAATCGATATTACGGGGTTCGGCTCGAGGGCGCGAAATACGGCGTGGGCTTCGGCTCGGCACTCGCTATCGCGATCTCCTATACCAACAACCACTCGATCCTGTGGGCGATCATTCACGGCATCCTGGGTTGGCTCTACGTTATCTATGCCGCGCTGTTCGGATGATCCGGCCCACTGCATGAGCGTGATTTCAATTCAGTCGCAGGTGGCTTGGGGCCACGTCGGCAACAGCGCCGCGGTGTTTCCCATGCAGATGCACGGCATCGACGTAACTGCGGTGCCGACCACCCTGCTGAGCAACCGGCCGGGTTACCCGACCCTCCGCGGCCGGGTGCTCGATGCACAACTGGTCGCCGACCTCCTGCTCGGGGTCGAGGAGCGCGGCGCGGTCGAGGCGTGCCAGCTAATCCTGTCGGGCTATCTCGGCTCGGCCGAGATCGCCGCTGTGGTCGCCGACTTCGTCGCGCGCGCCAGGAACCGCAACCCGAAACTCATTTATTGCTGCGATCCCGTGCTCGGCGATCGCGACCGCGGCCTGTTCGTCCACGCCGACATCCCGCCGCTGGTGCGTGACCTTCTGTGCCCGCTGGCCGATATCATCACGCCCAATCATTTCGAGTTCGAGTGGCTGTGCGGGACCAAGGCTACGACATCAGATCAAATGATCGCGCAAGCGCAAACGCTGCTGGCGCGCGGTCCATCGACCATCGTCGTCACGTCAGCCGAACTCAGGGATACCCCGGACGACGAGATCGAAACCCTTGCCATCGAGCAGACCAAAGATGGGTTGAAGGAGCAGGGTTTAAGAGCTTGGCGCGTGCGCACGCCGAAACTACTCATCAGCCCGTCCGGGACCGGCGATCTGTTTGCCTCGCTGTTGGTGTCCGCACGTATTGGCGGCTCGGATACGCCGGAAGCGTTGAGCCACGCCGCTTCCGCCGTCTTCGCCGTGCTGGAGCGCACCGCAGTTCGTGGCACCGAGGAAATGCGCATCGTCGAGAGCGCGGAGCAACTGGTCCACCCGAAGCGCCGGTTCGATGCCATCGCCATTAAGTAGTAGATGGGGTAACGGGCCCTGGCCTCCCTTCCAAGCAAGTGGCGCTAGCTACGGCGCTATTGGAGGCGCGCGTCGCGCGGCTTGCTTGGAAGGGAGGCGGTCGTCCCTCACATTGATGGTGTAGCGGAGTTGAGGTCAGGCCTCGCTCCAAGCATCGAGGAGAGACGACCATGGACCATTATGCCGGAATTGACGTGTCATTGGAATACTCGAGCGTGTGTGTAGTCGATACGAACGGCAAGATCGTTCGGGAGATCAAGGTGGCGAGCGAACCGGCGGCGCTGATCGGCTGGTTCCGTTCGCTCGGGTTCGATCTGACCAGGATCGGACTTGAGGCAGGGCCGCTATCGCAGTGGCTCTACGCGGCAATGAAGCAGGCCGGCCTTGCGGTCGAACTTCTCGAGACGCGGCACGTGAGCGATGCATTCAAGGCGATGCCGGTGAAGTCAGACCGCAACGACGCCCGCAACATCGCTCAACTGATGCGGCTCGGCTGGTTCCGGCCGGTGCACTGCAAGTCGATAAATGCACAGGAGATCCGCGCGACGTTGACGACGCGGAAGCTGATCCAGAGCAAGTTGCAGGACATCGAGAACAGCTTGCGCGGGACCTTGCGTGGCTTCGGACTGAAGGTCGGCAAGACGACGAAGCGCAGCTTTGCGTCGCGGATCAGCGAGCTGGTGGTCGGCCATCCGGTCCTTGAGACGATCGCCGCAGCGATGCTCGCGGTTCACATGGTGCTGCTGCGCGAGTTCAACAGCCTTGAGAAGCGGGTGCGGGTGATGTCGCTCTTGGATGCCAAGGCCAGGCTGTTGATGTCGACCCCGGCTGTGGGGCCGATCATCTCGCTGACCTATGCCAGCGCCATCGATGATCCCTCCCGTTTTACCTCATCAAAGCGAGCGGGACCGCTGTTCGGGTTGACGCCGAAGAAGCATCAGTCTGGCGAGACCGACTACTCCGGCCGGATCAGCAAGCTCGGTGACGCTTCCGTGCGCGAGGCGCTATATGAAGCCGCCCACATCATATTGACGAAGCCGATCAAGCGTTGCTCGGCGCTCAAGAGCTGGGCCATGCGGATCGCCCGACGCGCCGGCATGAACAAGGCTAAGGTGGCGCTGGCGCGCAAGCTCGCGGTGATCATGCTTCGCATGCTCAAGGACAACATGCCCTTCGATCCGGCGGCTAGGGCAGCCGCCGCAGCGTCCTAAAAACAGGAGCAATAGGTTTTCGGGCAGGTCGCAACACCAGCCTTCCCGAAGCGAAGTCCCTTCGCCGGGACGATGGACCAGGTCAGGCCGACATCCGGGTTGTCGACGCTTCCAAACGATGCGATCACGCTTTCCGTAGATTGGCCGACCTGCTCCTCTCTAGAACCCCATCAGGCGACGGCCCCCGCGCCGATCCCGTACAGAAGCAAGTTCCCGGCGAGAGGATGAAGCAAAAAAGGGATTGACTAACCAGGCCCGTTACAGAAGCCCGGATGAGCGAAGCGATATCCGGGGTGGTGCCCGTGTGGTCCCGAATGTCGCTTCGCTCATCCGGGCTACGCCCCTACACCTCTATACGCTCTGGCCCGGCGGCAGCACGACGACGGTCGCGCCGGGCCTCACCCGATCAAACAGATCGATGACGTCGGCATTGGTCATGCGGATGCAGCCGGACGAGATCGCCCGGCCGATATATTCGGGCTGGTTGGTGCCGTGAATGCGGTAGAGCGTGTCCTTGTTGCCCTGGTAGAGGTAGAGCGCCCGTGCGCCCAACGGATTGGCCGGGCCTCCGGGAACGCGCGAAGGATACGGGCCGAGCCGCGCCTGAATCTCCGGCGTCGGAATCCAGTCCGGCCATTCAGCCGTGCGGCCCACCGTGGCGACACCCGAAAAGGCCAGCGCTTCCTCTCCGACCGCCACGCCGTAGCGGATCGCTTTGCCCCCCGGCAGCACGTAATAGAGATAGCGCGCATCGCTATCGACCAGGATCGTACCCGGCTGCTCCCTGCGCGGATAGTCGACGATGTGCCGGAGATACTGCTCGGGAATGCTGGCCTGCGCATAAGGCGGATGGGCCAGCAACTGTCGGTCCCTTACCGTCATGCTCGCATCCGACGTCGGCGCGAGCGTCGTCTGCATGCAGCCGCCGAGCGCCAGCGAGCCCATCAGCACCAACGCAAATCCGGATCTCGGCACCACCCTGCCCTCCAGAGCGTTTACGTTGCACCAGTTGTCGCCGAAATAATGCTGAAATCATGGCAACCGGATCGCGCCGGATATGAAAGCGTCGCTACGCGCTCCGCGCCCTCATCACCCCTGCGGCCGGCTCTGGTCGTACAACACCCGCACGCGGATGGTGCCAGGCACGTCCCTGAGGTCGGCCAGCAATTCTTCGCCCTCGCCGCCGACGACGTCGGTCTCGAGCACGACGTAGCCGACTTCCGGATCGGTCTGCAGGTATTGCGCGAGGATGTTGATGCCGTGACGGGACACCGCGTCGTTGACCTGGCGCATCACGCCGGGGACGTTGCGGTGAACGTGGATGAAGCGGGTGCCGGTCGGCCGCGCCGGCAATTGCACTTGTGGGAAATTCACCGCGCCGAAGGTGGAGCCGACATCGGAATAATCGATCAGCTTGCGCGCAACCTCGCCGCCGATACGGTCCTGGGCTTCTTCCGTCGATCCGCCGACATGCGGGGTCAGGATCACGTTGGGCAGGCCCTGCAGCGGCGAGACGAAGCGGTCCGCATTGGAGGCCGGTTCGACCGGAAACACGTCGACCGCAGCACCCGCCAGCCGGCCCTCGCGCAAGGCACTCGCCAGCGCATCGAGATCGACCACGGTGCCGCGCGAGTTGTTGATCAGATACGCCTCCGGCTTCATCAGCCGAAGCTGGGCTTCGCCGATCATGTTGGCAGTCGCCGGCGTTTCCGGCACATGCAGCGAGACGACGTCACTGGCGGCGAGCAGATCGTCCAGCGTCTCGACCGGTTCAGTATTGCCGTGACGCAGTTTGTCGGTCTGGTCGAAATAGATCACGCGCATGCCCATGGCTTCCGCGAGGTTCGACAGTTGCGAGCCGATGTTGCCGTAACCGACGATGCCCAAGGTCTTGCCGCGCGCCTCGCGGCTGCCTTCGGCGGATTTGTCCCAGCCGCCGGCATGGGCGGAGACCGACCGCGGAAACACCCGGCGAAACAACATCACCACTTCGGCGATAGTCAGCTCGGCTACGCTGCGGGTGTTGGAATACGGTGCGTTGAACACGGGAATCCCAAGGCGACGCGCGGCGTCGAGATCGACCTGGTTAGTGCCGACCGAAAAGCAGCCGACCACCAGCAGCCGGTCGGCGGCTTCCATGATCTCGGCCGTCAACTGCGTTCGCGAACGGATCCCGAGCATATGGATGCCCGACAGCGCCTGCTTGAGTTCCTGTGGGCCCAAAGCCTTGGGCAGCCGCTGCAGCTCGGTATAGCCATTGGCCTCGAACATCCGGACCGCCGAATTGTTCACGCCCTCCAGCAGCAGGACGCGGATTTTGGTTTTGGGCAGCGATAGCGTCATCGGGATTCCCATCATGTGCGGATGCGAGCGATATCCCCGCTTCACGCCCGAGGCAACTGCCTCGTCCCGGATGCGCCGCTTGGCGCAGCCCGGAATCCGTAGCCCCCGTGGCCGAGTTCAGCGCCAAACAACAACACAGGGGCTATGGATTCTCAAATGCGCGGTCCCGCATCATAGCTCGCGACTTCGTCGCGCCCGGGAATGACGGGTGCCGGTTCCCTACCACCGCCACAACTGGCCGCAACCTCTCCATCCCATCGCCTTGCTTTCGTCAAACCTGACAGGCGTGTGGGGCGTGGGCCGAGGATTAACGTTGCGTAAATTTCTGCCGCCGCCCTGATGCGGGTGACATTGGAGTGAGGGACCGCCAATGCAATCCACGCTGATTTCAAGAGAATCCGATCCGCACGACGCCTTCATGGTCGAGCCCGACGTGGTTCTGGCCGCACGCGCCGATCACGCGCCACCGGACCCGATCAGCTCGCTGCTGACGCCGCCGATCCATCCCGCGCCCGAGCTCGCTGCACGACCGGCGCCTGGGCTCGCTGCACGACCGGCACCTGAGCTCGCCGCACGACCGGCATCCCTCCGCCGCCGGTACCGCCGCCGTTGCCGCCAGTCGATACGGCGTCTCGCGCGCCGGCCAACAACGATATCCAGATCCCGCGCGACATCCACGTCGCGGGCCAACGGCCACCGCGGGGTAAATGGGCGGGCCGCGTCACCATCGGTTTCCTGTTCGCGCTCGGTAGCGCGGCTGCTGCCGAGGGCTGGAATCATTACGGTGATACGGCCGGGGATACGGTCAGGGCCGTTGTCGCGAACTGGACGCCGTTCACGCTGGCGGCTCAGCGGACGGCAGCAACCAGCACCGCTGCGCAACCGACCGTACCCGTCGCCGCGGCGGATCAGACATCTGCACAGCCGGCGCCAACGGCACAACCGGCGCCAGCGGCACAGCCTGCGCAAGACACAGCATCGCAGGCCTCTGCGCAGCCGGCGCCTGCGACGCAGCCCGCGCAAGACACAACATCGCAAGGTTCGGCATCACAAGATCCGGCTCCACAAGGCACGGCCTCACAAGCTACAGCCTCGACCGTTACTACTGCATCAACCGCCGCCGCACCGGACCAGGCGCAGTCGCTGCAATCGATGGCACAGGACGTTGCCTCGATGGGACAACAGATCGCAGCACTCAAGGCGAGTATCGAGCAGCTCAAAGCCAGCCAGGACCAAATGGCGCAGCAGATCTCGCGCGACGTCGCCAAGACTGACGTGGCCAGGACTCCCGTCTCCAGAACATCGCAGGCGAAACCTGCACCACCCGCTTCCCTGGAGCAGAGCCTACGCGCCAAGGTCACCGCCGCGTTTTCGCCGCGATCAGCCGCGCCGCCGCCGCGCAAGCCACGGCCGGCATACGCGCCGCAAGCCTCCGCCGCGTTGCCGTCAGCGATCACAGCGCCGCCGATGCCGCCGCCGCAACCCGCGCCCCCGCCGATGCAGTATGAGCCGCGCGCGCAAGCGGTCGATCAGGCCGACGGCGATCCGGTAGTGCGGCCGCCGATGCCGGTAAGGTAAGGTTTGTACGCTTTAACGCTGCATGCACCAACGCATCCACGCGTCATTCCGGGGCGCGCTCTTGCGCGACCCCGGAATCCAACGAGCTATCTCCGCCACAGCCACTATGACAGTGACCATCAGTCAGATACAGGAATCCATAACCCTTGCGACAGCGTTCAGCACTGAACACCGATACAGGGGCTATGGATTCCGGGCTCGTTCGCTTCGCTCACGCCTCGGAATGACGAGAATTAGCGGCAGTGCGCATCACGCCGCCAAAAGACTCTCAAAGTCTGCCGCCTCGTAAGACTTTCCGTCCGCATCGGTGATGATGACCTGCCATCCCTCACTCGCCCAGATCCGCGCTTTCGCGACCATGATCAGCAGACTTTCTCTTTCAACACTCACCGTCGAACCGTCGCGTTCTGCGACCATCCTGTAAGCCACGCTACTATCCCCTCTGCCTACGCCACTACTTCAGGCGTTTTCGCAAGGGGCTCGGGCCGCAGTGTGCCCGGACCATGACGATTTAGTGCCGCAGTTGGGGCGTGTCGCCAGCACCTCGCCTTTCACATCTCGCCCAGTTCCGGCGGCTCGAACCAGTTCGTCAGCGACAGCCCGCCATCGACCACGATCGCAGCGCCCGTGACATAGGCCGACACCCGGTTCGACAGCACAGCGAGCGCCATCGGAGCGAGGTCTTCGCTGCGGCCGATGCGTCCGAGCGGAATGTGTTTTGCCAGCGACGGATCGGCGACGAAACCGCCCGCGGCGACGGCGCCGGGCACCAGCGCGTTGACGCGGATGCCGAAGCGGCCGTAGGTTTTTGCCAGTTCCCGCACCAGCATCGCCATGCCTGCTTTCGCCGTCGAGTAATGCGGCAGATTGCGCGGCGTGCCCGCGTGCAGCGAGGTCAGCAGCAGGAATGAACCAGGCGCCTTGGCCGCGATGAGCTGGCGCGCCAGTTCCCGCGACAGATGAAACCCGGCGTCAAGATTGACCGCATGCATCTGCCGCCAGGTCTCCTGGCTCACCGCCAACGCATGATCGGCCTCGCGCCGCGGCGGCGATGCGCTGTGTACGAAATGCGTCACCTGCCCGACCGCTTTGCGCGCATCGGCCAGCAACGCATCGCACGCGTCACGCTGGCCGAGATCGCCGACCCAGGGCACCGCAAGATCCGGCCGCGACGACGCCGCCACCGCTGCCTTGACGGTATCCTCGCGCAGATCGGCAAACACCGTGCGCACGCCCTCGCCGACCAGCGCCTGCGCGATCGCGCGCCCAATGCCATTGCCCGCACCGGTGACAAGTGCCGCGTCATGCGCGGGATCGAAGGGAGTGTCGAACAGGCTCATGGCCGCGGGTCTCCGAATGATGTGTGCAGCGAACGGAATGGATCCCTACACGGTAGCCCGTCATTCCGCGATGCGCCACTTGGCACAGAACGCGAAGAAACAATCTCTTGCGCCAAATCTCTACTGGCTGACCTCATCGCCCAGCACCGGCGATGCCGCCGCATTCACCAGCCAGCAACCAGCCGACGCCATCACTAATCCGACAATGACATGCAGGCCCGGTTGCTCGCCGAGCATCGCCCAGGCCAGCAGCGCGACGGTGACGGGGACGAGATAAAAATTGGCGCTGGCGCGGGCGACCGAGCCGCGCACCAGCATCACGGAGTAAAGCACCATGCCGCCGAGCGACACCATCAGCGTGTTCCAGATCACCGCGACGATGGTGGCGTCGGTCAATTCCAGGTGCGGCGTTTCCAGAAAGACGACGCCGAGCGACGAGACGATCGCCGCCGCGATGAACTGGACGGTGGCGCCCTCCAGCAGCGGCACGCCACGGCAGAAACGGCCGAAATACAGCGTGCCGGCGACCAGCCCTGTCACGCCAATGAATGCGAGGATGAGGCCCTGCAGCCGCGCCGCACTTTCCAGCGCGGCCTCGCCGACCACGAGGCCGACGCCCAGCAGGCCCAGCACCAAACCCAGCCATTGCGCCCCGCGCAGCCGCTCGCTGAGCAACAGCACGCCGAACGCGGCCGTCAGCAGCGGCGTTAGGGATTGCACCAGCGCAATCTGCGCGGCCGGCGTTGCGACCAGCGCGATATGCGGCGCCATCAGCCCGACGCCATTGAGCAACGCGCCGGCCACCGCGCAATGAAGCCAGCGCCCATTTCCAAGCACCCGCCACGACCGGCGCAATACCAGCATCGCGATCGTCAGCACGACAGCGCAGCCGACCAGCCGGATCGCGACGAACAACAGCGGCGACAGATGCCGCAGGCCGACCTTGGCGGTAATGAAGGAGGAACTCCACAACAGCACGAACACGAACGGGACGATCCGGATCATCCCTCCCGTGGTGGATTCCGGCTGCGGGTGGGCCGTCTCAAGCGTTTCCTGTGCCATGCTTGAGGGGTTGTCTAGCACAGGATTCCCCGCTGCGCGCCGCCCTGTCCTGCGCGTTTTTGCCCGGCTCCCATTCCGGAAGCGACGTGGAATAAACCGCGTCCAGATGTCGGAGTTGGAGGTCGCGAAACGTCCTTGGGCTATCCGCGCAAACAACAGAGAGGAAACCATGCTCTACGCCATTCTGGCCTATCACAGCGAAGACGAAGTCACGTCCTGGAGTGCGGACCAAGACGCCGCGCTGATGCTCGACCTCAACAAGGTTCACGACCGCCTGACCGCGGAAAAACGCCTCGGACCTGCAGCAAGACTCGGCGCCACCAAAGGCGCCTGCGTGTTGCGTGGTCCGGGCGCCGGCACCGTGACCGACGGCCCCTTCACCGAATCCAAGGAGCAGTTGCTCGGCTTCTACGTGATCGACTGCGAGAATCGCGATGCCGCGATCACGGCCGCGCGCGGCCTGCGCCGCGTCAACCGCAGCGCGATCTATGAGATCCGCCCGGTGCAACTCTACCGTCCCGGTGTGGTCTTCCCGCTGACGGAGGTGAACAACCCGTAAATTGACAGACAGATATCCACTGAATCCACCCGCCGAGCCGGGCTTTGGGCGTGCCATCATACCTTCCGGCACGCGGATGCCGGGTCGGTCATGTGGCTGTTAACTGGGCCGGATATAGCACCGCGCATGAGCTATGACCCCACAACGATCGCTGTGTTGCGCCGGGCCTTGGACGAAGTGCTGCTCGACGCTCGCTTCCACCGTAGCCGCTCAGCCTCCGCGCTTGAAATCGCCGAACATATTCTGGCGCAAGCGGCCGCTGGAGAGCGCGATCTCGAGCGACTGAAATCCTCGGCGTTCAAGAAGCTCGGAGGCGAGCGGGTCCAGGACCGGGCGGCGTAACGATGAAGCGCGCCCTCATGATCGCGGTTTCGGTCTGCGCGGTGCTTGTGGCCGGATACTTCACCGCCAGCAAATGGGCGATCCATCATACCACGCTGGTGTTTTACGATTTGCTGCGCAGCGACCGCACCGTCGCGGTCGACATCGCCGTCCGCCGCGATCGCGAATGGCAGGCGATAGCCGACATGATTACCCTGCCGGTGGCGATCCTCAACCACGGCAACACGGTCAAGTTCACCGAGTATTCGTTCCTGGCCAACATCATGGCCGCGCGCGGCTACATGGTCGTCAGCATCCAGCACGATCTCGACAGCGACGAGCCGATGGTGACGAAGGCCGGTGAGGAATATGTCGGCCGCCGCATGCAGTACAACCGCGGCATCGCCAACATCATGTTCGCGATCGATGAGCTGAAGAAGATCCAGCCCAACGCCGACTACAAGCACCTGACCATGATCGGGCATTCCAACGGCGGCGATATCTCGATGTATTTCGCCAAGCGCTATCCCGACATGATCAAGAAGGTGGTGACGCTGGACAATCTGCGCGTCCCGTTCGTGACCGACGGCAAGTTCAAGATCCTGTCGTTCCGTTCCGAGGACCCGGTGTTCAAAGCCGATCCCGGCGTCGTGCCCGATGACGATATCTGCGCCAAGGCCGGCATCACCGTGGTCAAAACCGGCTACCAGCACACCGACATGAGCGATCGCGGCCCCGATGAGGTCAAGTCGAAGATCGCGGGTATGCTCGACAAGTTCCTCGATGAGACCGACAACGAAGTGACGCCGGCGGCCGTAGCGCCCGATGCTCCGAAACCGGCCGGCGAGCCAAGTCCGCTGGCGTTGTCCGCGGCGTCAGCCAGGAACTGATGACGCGCTCAGCTCCGCAGCCCCGGCGCCTCCTGGCCGGTGCGCGCGACATATTCGGTATAGCCGCCACCATATTGATGGATGCCGTCGGGCGTCAGTTCGAGCAGCCGGTTGGAGAGCGCGGCGAGGAAGTGGCGGTCATGCGACACGAACAGCATGGTGCCCTCATATTCCGACAGCGCCGTGATCAACATCTCCTTGGTCGCGATATCCAGATGGTTGGTCGGCTCGTCCAGCACCAGAAAATTCGGCGGATCGAACAGCATCTTCGCCATCACAAAGCGCGCCTTCTCGCCACCCGACAGCACCCGGCACTTCTTTTCGACATCGTCGCCGGAGAATCCGAAGCAGCCGGCAAGCGCCCGCAGCGAGCCCTGCCCCGCCTGCGGAAATGAATCCTCCAGCGACTCGAACACGGTCTGTTCGCCGTCGAGCAAATCCATCGCGTGCTGCGCGAAGTAGCCCATCTTGACGCTGCCCCCGAGTGCGACCGAACCCTCGTCGGGCTCGGTCGAACCCGCCACCAGTTTCAGCAAGGTCGACTTGCCGGCGCCGTTGACGCCCATCACGCACCAACGCTCGCGGCGCCGCACCTGGAAATTCAACCCCTCGTAAATGCTGCGGGAGCCATAGCCCTTGTGGACGTTCTTCAGGCTGACGACATCCTCGCCCGAGCGCGGCGCCGGCAGGAATTCGAACGCCACGGTCTGGCGCCGCCTCGGCGGCTCGACGCGTTCGATCTTCTCCAGCTTCTTGACCCGGCTCTGCACCTGCGCCGCGTGCGAGGCGCGCGCCTTGAAGCGCTCGATGAACTTGATCTCTTTCGCCAGCATCGCCTGCTGGCGCTCGAACTGGGCCTGCTGTTGCTTCTCGTTCAGCGCGCGCTGTGCCTCGTAGAATTCGTAATTGCCGGAGAACGTCGTCAGCGTACCACCGTCGATCTCGACGATCTTGTTGACGATGCGATTCATGAACTCACGGTCATGCGACGTCATCAGCAGCGCGCCGTCGTATCCTTTGAGAAATTGCTCCAGCCAGATCAGGCTTTCGAGATCGAGATGGTTGCTCGGTTCGTCGAGCAGCATGACATCGGGGCGCATCAGAAGAATGCGCGCCAGCGCCACCCGCATCTTCCAGCCGCCCGACAGCGCGCCGACGTCGCCATCCATCATTTCCTGGCTGAAGCCCAATCCTGACAGCGCCTCGCGCGCGCGGCCGTCCAGCGCGTAGCCGTCGAGCTCCTCGAAGCGGCCCTGGACCTCGCCATAGCGGGCGATGATCTCGTCCATGTTGTCCGCCTGATCCGGATCGGCCATGGCGGTCTCGAGCTCCTTGAGCTCGCTGGCGACGACGCTGACCGGACCGGCGCCATCCATCACCTCGGCCACCGCGCTGCGGCCCGACATCTCGCCGACGTCCTGGCTGAAATAGCCGATCGAAATGCCGCGATCGGTGGAGACCTGGCCCTCGTCGGGCAGCTCCTGTCCGGCGATCATCCGGAACAGCGTGGTCTTGCCGGCGCCATTGGGGCCGACAAGGCCGATTTTCTCGCCTTTCAGGAGCGCCGCGGAGGCTTCGATGAAGAGAATCTGGTGGCCGACTTGCTTGCTGACATTATCGAGACGGATCATGGAAACCTGAATTCGGGAAAGGATTGTTGTGGCGGTCTCTAGGCTATGTGGCGCGCGCACGGAAGCCTAAAAAGGCGGTGGATCAGCCGCCAGGAACGCACGAATACGCGCCGAATGACCGCCCGGTGACACTCAGGAACTGAAGCGGGCGCGGTAATCCTGCGGCGTGGCGGAAAGCACGCGCAGAAAGCTGCGTCGCATGGTCTCTTCCGAGCCGAAACCGCAGCGCTGCGAGATGCGTTTCACCGGCAGCCGCGACTCCGACAATAGTCGCCGCGCCGCCTCCACCCGCAGCCGTTCGACCGCGCGGGCCGGCGTCAATCCGGTCGCCTCCGCATAATGCCGGCTGAAACTGCGCTCGCTCATGCCGGCCTGATCGGCGAGCCTCGGCAGTGAAATATCGTCGGCGAGATGCCTGTTGATCCAGTCGTGCAGCACGCCGAATTGATCTTCGGCCGATTGCAGCGACAACGCCGCGCTGAACTGCGCCTGTCCGCCCGGCCGCTTGAGAAAGACCACGAGATAGCGCGCCACCGCCAACGCCACGGTGCGTCCGAGATCCTGCTCGACCAGCGCCAGCGCCAGATCGATGCCGGCGGTCACGCCGGCCGAGGTCCAGACCGAACCATCGCGCACGAAGATCGGATCCGGCTCGACCTGCACGGCAGGATAGCGCCGGGCAAACTCCTTGCAGACCGACCAATGCGTCGCCGCCCGGCGTCCGTCCAGGACGCCGGAAGCCGCCAGCAGGTACGCACCGGTGCAGACCGAGGCGACACGGCGCGCCTTGGCCGCATGTTGGCGCACCCAATCGACCAGCGCCGGATCGGCGGCCGCGGCTTCGACACCCGGCCCACCCGCCACCAGCAGCGTATCGACGGCCGAGCCGGCACGCGGCAGCGGGCCCGCCGCGATCGCAAGTCCCGCCGACGCCGTTACAGCCTGGCCGCCTTTGGCGATCACGCGCAGAACATAAGGCGCCGCACCTCCCGCCTGCACGATGTGATCATTGGCCGTGGCGAACACCTGAAGCGGCCCGGTCACGTCGAGCAATTGCACCGACGGGTAAGCCAGCACTTCGACCGTTCGCGACGCGGGAACGGCCCGAACAGGATTTGGCGGAGAACGAGGGGACTTTGGCATTTGCGCCAGAGCTTGCTCGCTTAGGTTCGGTCTGTCCAGCCCTAACCCCTCGGAGATTCCCATGATCCCGCATGACACCCATTTGGAAATCGGCTCCCTGCTGTTCGAGGGCGTCGACCAGATCGACCTCACCGGACCGTTCGAGGTGCTGTCACGCATCCCGAATTCGACCTACCGCATCTATGGCAAGACCGCCGAGCCGGTGCGCGACATCAAGGGGTTGCGACTGACACCGGATGCGGCGTTGTCAGACGCACCGCAGCTCGACGTGCTGCATATTCCCGGCGGCTTCGGCCAGGAAGCGCTGATGGAGGATCAGGAAGTGCTCGGCTGGATCGCGCAGCAGGCGGCCGGCGCGCGCAGCATCTTCTCGGTCTGTACGGGAGCCCTGATCTGTGGCGCGGCTGGCTTGCTGAAGGGGCGCCGCGCGACGACACATTGGGCGTCGTTCCATCTGCTGCCGCTGTTCGGCGCCATCCCCGTCAACGAGCGCGTGGTGCTGGACGGCAATTGGGTGTTTGCCGCCGGCGTTACCGCCGGGATCGACGGTGCGTTGCGGCTGGCCGCCGAATTGCGCGGCGACGACGCCGCGCGCGCGATCCAGCTTTACATGGTGTATGCGCCGGAGCCGCCATTCGACAGCGGCACGCCGGAGACCGCGCCTGCCGACATCCTGCGGCAAACCCGGCAATCGGTGGCAGGCATCACGGCACAACGCGAAGCAACCGCGCAACGCGTGGCAGCGCGGCTTGGCATTACAGCCTCTGCGATGGCGGCAAATTGACCATGAGACGGTTTGGCGGAAACCGAGGCCTATATGGCGCCCCAGCCAACCCATCACGCATCATCACCGATAACTGCAGGAGAGTAAAATGATCACCATGACCTTCACCAAAACCGCCCCGCCGCCATGGCTGCTCGCGATGTGGAAGGAAATCGACGACAAAACCTTCGGCAAAGGTTTTGACTGCTTCGCCGACGACGCGATCTGCAATCTCGGCGTCGCCGACTGGCATGGCCGCGAGGCGATCCGCAACAATCTGCGCCAGTTCATCGACAAAGGCTTTACCGCGCTGCACGACGTCGTGGAATATTGGGATAGCCCCCTGCTCAAGATCTTCCATGGCAAGGTCGCGATGAAGTTCGACGATCCCAACGTGCAGCCGGTGCGGCCGACGATGGCGCATTTCTTCTACATGGACGAAAAGGATCCGACCAAGGTCAAGCGCTGGATCGGCGCCGTAGGCCCAACCGGATTCTAGAATCGAAGGCAGACACCAAAGCGTCGCTCGGGAAATCGGGAATAAAGCCTTCGTCCCCGGTTCCCTGAGCGATGCTGGTGCTCACCCTGGCCGTAACGTACGGCTGGAGCCGCTTGTCGGCTTCCGCTAACGCTAACGCTAATGCCGCTTGAAATATTGCACGTCACGTTCGTGTTTCTCTGCCGCCGCGCGTGACTTGAAGGTACCAAGATTGCGGCGCTTGCCGGTCTTCGGATCGATCTTGCGGGAATAAAGCCTGTATTCGCCGGATTGTAATTTACGGATCATGACGGGGCCTCGCTCGAACGAACCTCGCTTCGATAATTGCGAGCGACGCCTCCTGGCTCCAACCTCATCCGCCCCGGGACGGAGTGGTCACTAGAAGCAGAGATTGGTCACCAGGTTGCCGCGCTTGTCCTTGATCGCATAGGGACACTCCATGCGCTTCAATGCCTTTTTGGCATTCTCGTCGCCGAGCGCGGCAGCACGCTCATAATAGGCTTTCGCCGCGCTTTTATCTTTGGGGCCGCCGCGGCCCTCTTCCGCGAACTCGCCCATCTCCTCCAGCGCGCCCGGATGATTTTGCGCGGCTGCCTTCTCGAACAGGCTTCGCGCGCCGGCATCGTCCTGGGTGCCGCCGGTGCCGTTGGCCAGCATCAGGCCGAGCTGATATTGCGCTTCGGGATTGGTCTCGGCCGCCTTCCCCAACAGCTCGCGCGCCCTGGCGGGATCTGTGGGCGCGGCGCCGCCACCCGAGAGCGCCGCCAGATTGGTGACGCCGCGCGGATTGCCGGCCTGTGCTGCGCGCTCGAACAGTTTGCGCGCCTGGTCCTCGTCCTTAGGCACGCCCGCGCCGGTGCCATAGAGCACGCCGAGCTCGACCATCGCCGAGGTCGAGCCTTTGTCGGCGGCCTTGCGCCACGCCGCCATTGCCTCCGGCATCTGCTTGTTGGCGGCATAGGCGCGCCCGAGTTCGTACATCGCACGCCGTGATGAATTACCCGCGGTTTTGCAATATTTGATCGCGGTGGCGATATCGGCGGGCGCGACATCCGACGTGCCCTTGACGTCCGCCGGCTTGTCCGGATCGGCGGGATCGGCAGTGAGCCGATCGCACAGCACGAGGTCGGCCGATTGGGCCTTGACCGGAGATGGATCAGCCCACATTACGCCGATCGTCGTCACCGACACGGTAATGCAGAATGCAGCTGATGATAGCGGGCGAAATCGTTTTGTCATGGCCGGCAGAGGGTAGCGTCGATGTTCGGGCGGATTCAAGGCTCGAGCCCGGATTCGCGCAGCATCGGCGCCACTTCGGGCGACGCAAGGTATTTCAACAGGGTGTCGGATTGCCTGGCGCGTTGCGACGCCGCCAGACGCCCGGCGGAAAATACCGCGGGGTTGCTTTGCAGATGCAGCGGCAGCGGCCCGACCAGCTCGATCCCCGGCACCAGCTTCAGCTCGCTGAGCTGCTGTATCGCGATATCGGCTTCGTCACTGACGAGCTTTTCGGCGATAAAGCCAGCGGTGATCATAGCGCGGGCGTTGATCTCGGCGGCAATCCCCATCTGCTCGATCAATTGCGCAAAGAAAATGCCGCTGGCGCCGATGCGGGAATAAGCCACGCAGCGCGCGCCAAGTAGCGTCATGCGCAATGCCGGTTCGGTCGAGATATCGGGATGAGGAGCACCGGCCTTGACGGCGACGCCGACATAGGAACGCGCCAGATCGGCGCAGCTCTCCGGCACCACGGTGCCCTTGGCCGCGAGATCCTCGAGCGCCTCCTTGGTCAGGATGAGGACATCAGCGCCCTCGCCGCCGCGCAGCCGCTCCAGCAGGCCGATGGTCGGCGCGAAATCGGCATCGATGCTCAGTTGCGTGTCGGCCTCAAAGCGACCGGCGAGATGGCCGATGGCGCCCTTCAAGGCCAGTGTTGAAAGCACCCGAACCACATTTTCCATCGATAACCTTTTCCGCCGCCAGTCCGCGCGTGGCGTTTTAGCGCTGGACCTCGGCTTGTGCCATAGCGTTTCGAGCGAAGCCTGATAACGCTAGGCCCGTCGCATCAGCTTCAGCACGGCGGTCAAGCGCAGGCTCCGCTTGCCGGCCAGTGCGGTTGCTTCCAGCAGCGCGCCGCGCTCATCGCAGGTGCCGGAAAAGCCGATCCCGACTTCATAGCCGCCGAAAATCGGATGCTCGCCCTTGGCGGGCGTATGTTCCTGATTGAGGATCTGGCCTTTCCAGCGGCCGTTCGCCGAGGTGTAGGTTCCGAGATAATAGAAGAACGCATCGCCGCCAAGGATGCGGCCGTCATGGATCAGCATGACACCGGTGAGGCCGCCGTCAACGCCGTCGAGCAGCCGGATGTGGACTGAATAGAGCCCGTTGACGATGCCGCCCTCACCGACCGCATGCACGGCGGGCATGATTTCGTCTTCGATCGGTGTCATCACCGAGCGAAACACCGCGCCAGGCATCTGCGGCGACGCGCCGACGAAGCTGTAGACGTCGCCTTCCGCGCTGCCCTTAACGTCAATGGTCGCGATATCGGACCCTAACAGCGATTGGTAATTGGGATCTTCATTGTGACGATGGCTGGTGATCTCGGAGGTGACGACGCCATCAACCTCCTCGAAAGTGCCGTAATGGGCGAACGCAGAGTTGCCACCGAGCATGCTGCCTGCATGAGCGTACATCACGCTCCGGCCGACCGCGTCGTCGACCTGATAACGAACCTTGTAAAACCCCTCCAGCAAAAATCACGTCCCCTCAAGCGATTCCCATCGTACTAGCGCGGATCCCAGTAGCAGAAAATGGCGTTGAGACGGGACCATTTGAAGCATGCGACGTATGCTTCTCGTCGATAGCGGCGGCAAAAAAAGACCAGCCTGAACGGGGCTAAAGCCACCGCCGGCTGGTCAAGGGTTCGCTGGAGGAGAGGCCCAAATTACCCGCTCGAGAGCAGGAGCAACGGCCTGGACGCCTCAAGGAATCCAGGCCGTATTCGTTGTAACGGTTAGGCCACCGCCTTGGCGCTGGTCGGAACCGATGCGATCGTCTTCAGGATCTGCGAAGCGATCTGGTAGGGGTCGCCTTGCGAATTCGGGCGGCGATCTTCCAGATAGCCCTTGTATCCATTGTTGATGAAGGAGTGCGGAACGCGGATCGAAGCACCGCGGTCGGCAATGCCGTAGCTGAACTTGTTCCAGGGTGCGGTCTCATGCTTGCCGGTCAGACGCTTGTCGTTGTCCGGGCCGTAGACCGCGATGTGGTCCATGAGATTCTTGTCGAAGGCAGCCATCAGTGCCTCGAAGTACTCCTTGCCGCCGACCGTACGCATGTACTCGGTCGAGAAGTTGGCGTGCATGCCGGAGCCGTTCCAGTCGGTGTCGCCAAGCGGTTTGCAGTGGAATTCGATGTCGATGCCGTAGCTCTCGGTGAGACGCAGCATCAGATAGCGAGCCATCCACATTTCGTCAGCGGCCCTCTTGGAGCCTTTGCCGAAGATCTGGAATTCCCACTGGCCCTTCGCCACTTCGGCGTTGATGCCTTCGTGGTTGATGCCGGCAGCGAGGCAGAGGTTGAGATGCTTCTCAACGATCTCACGCGCGACCGCGCCGACGTTCGAAAAGCCGACGCCGGTGTAATACGGGCCCTGCGGCGCCGGATAACCAGCGGTGGGGAAGCCGAGCGGACGGCCGTCCTTGTAGAAGAAGTATTCCTGCTCGAAGCCGAACCAGGCGCCGGCGTCGTCGAGGATGGTGGCGCGCTTGTTGGTGGCGTGCGGGGTCTTGCCATCGGGCATCATGACTTCGCACATCACCAGCGCGCCGTTTTCGCGGGCGGCGTCCGGGTAAACGGCGACCGGCTTCAGCACGCAATCCGAGCTGTGGCCTTCGGCCTGCATGGTCGAGCTACCGTCGAAGCCCCACAGCGGAAGCTGTTCGAGGGTCGGGAATGAACTGAATTCCTTAATCTGGGTTTTGCCACGCAGGTTCGGTACCGGCGTGTATCCGTCGAGCCAAATGTACTCGAGCTTATATTTGGTCATTGAGCCTCTCATATTGTCGATGCGAAAGGTGTGGAACCGAAGCCACTGGCCGCCACACACGTACCCGGCCACCATCGGCCGGTTCCTACCAAGCATTTAATGTGCCAATCCGCCGCACTGCGGTAGAGCAGATCGCGATCGGCAGAGCCCCTGATAAATCCATTGGCCGGTCCGCCATCCACACCTCAGAAGGTGCGGCAAAGGCGCACGGGTGGTCAGCGCCGAACATGACAAAACGATGTAATTCGGCCCGGATTCACGCCCGATTCTGCAGCACTCCGACGCCAGCTGATGGGGACGATTAAAGCTGCGTCAATCGTCGGCAACATTTGTCAACGACACCGGCTCCGATCGGCAACCTTCGTGTTGGCTTAAGCGTTGATCATCTGCTCATTGCCTCGCACGTAGCAAATCCAAAACTGCCTACAAAATGCACATCTCGTGATTTTATTTTGGTCAGGTTGCATCGGTGGCGGGCAAGAACGATATCGAAAGCGGTAACCACTCGCGAACGAGTCGGGCGCACCATGAAGCCAGAAATCCTTGAAGCCGGTGCTTCGGGGCTGAGTACTTCGACCACGGAGAAGATGATGAATACGAGTTTAAATCAGGGGTCTGCCAAGATCTACCAATTCCCGGCCGGGGGCCGGTCGGCTCTCGGCGGACGCCGTTACGATGAGTCCAAAGCCGCCAGCGATCTGGCACCGTCGCATGTCAACGAAGCCGACTGCAGTGGCAGCTGGTATCATCAGGCAGCGATCGACGAGTCCAAGCCCGCGTGGGAGCGTTGATGCCAAGCGCATGTTCACCGGGCCGCTGTCGCCCCGGTTCAGTAGATAGCGAGAACTAAAAAAGGGTCGAAACGAAAGCGTTTCGGCCCTTTTTCATGGCTGCTTGACATCGACCTCACAGGCCGTGGTCGGCCGTCTGGCGTGTTTGACCGCTACGCCCGCCTTGGTGATGGTCAGCGTAATGCCCTCCCCGGAATAACGCGAACCGGACCAGTTCAGCCGCTTGGGCAATGTCACCGCACGGCCATCGATCTGCAGGTAGGCGCGTGAATCATATTGGTAGAACGCGGCGATGAACTTGGTGCCGTCGGCACAGTGATAGCCCTGGAATGTCTGCGCCGCGGCCGGGGTCGCGCCCATCGCAGCGAAGCCTGCGAAAAATACCGCGCTGAAAACAACCTGGCCCTGGCGCCGTTCCATCATTGCCTCCCAACATCGTTTTCGGCAGCGCAGAATTCGGCCCACCGCAATAAAATGCTCCTAACCAATATCGGGAAGCGAGTATAGAGGCGACACCGCGCAACACGCCTCCCCGTCGTCTTCCACCGCGGAAGATGATCCAGGATCATCAGATGTCCGATTCTCCCCTCCGCCACTTCGATCTCGTCGGCGCCAGCAATTTTCGCGACCTCGGCGGCTATCCGGGCCAGGACGGCCGAAAGGTCCGCTGGCGACAGATATTCCGCTCCAATCATCTGGGACATCTAACCGACGCCGATGTCGGCGTGCTGCGCGGCCTTGGTTTAAAGCGCGCCTTCGATTTCCGGGGCACGGAGGAGCGCGTCGCCGCGGCCTGCGCCATCGCGGAGATTGCGGTCCATTCGCTGCCGATCGAGCCGACCGTGGTCGCAGCGTTGCGTGCGCGCCTCGCCACGAGCAAATCGCTGTCGCCGGCCGACGGGCTGGAGGTGATGCGGGAATCGTACCGCAACTACGTGCAGCAGAACACGCCGCGCTTCCGCAGCCTGTTCGCGCACCTGCTGGAGGCTCCCGCGCCGCTGGTTATTCACTGCACCGCCGGCAAGGACCGCACCGGCTTCGCCTGTGCGCTGATCCTGCACGCGCTCGGGGTCCGGGAGGATGTGATCACGGAAGATTATCTGCTGACCAACCGCTACTACCGACGCGATCCCTCCTCCAGCAACGATTTGCCCGAGGATGTCCGGCAGGTGTTGGGATCGGTGGACGCCTCGTTCCTCGCCGCCGCCTTCGACGCCATCCGCGCCGAGTATGGCGATCTGCAGAACTATTTTACGGACGGATTGGGCCTTGGCAGCGCCGAGCGCGCCCGGCTCCAGGCGCATTACCTGGAGGCCTGATGATGTCCCGCGCGCTCCGGCGCGGCAGGTAGAGCCCGGCCTATGCCGCGGCTTCCATTTCGGCATCGAGATCGGCGATCACCTCCTCGAATGCCGAGATCGCCTGCTGAATCGTGGCAATCTGCATCAACTCCCAGCCATTGACCGGACCATTGCGGTTTTGCAGCGCGACGATCAGATCGCGCCGTTGCTCCTTCAGCTGAACGAGCGGCAAACCGTGATCGGGCAGATATCGCATCATGATGTCCCCAGCCGTTGGATTGAACAGCATCCAGCTATAGCCCGGCGACCTCTGATATCCCTTTACAAAACTCCGGCAAATTTTAGCGATCGGTGCCGGGCGGTCGGTTTTGCGACAGTTCAGGCCGCCGGAGCGGCGGGAATCGGTCCGGTGGCAGCGCCGATCGCAAGGTCGAGCGACCGGGCAACGCAATTGGTCGAGAAGTCGGTCTGATGCACCCCGTCCGAACCAAACATCGCGTCCGGCGCGATCCCGTCGTCTTCCCACTGCTTCATCAGCGCAAACCGGGGAAACAGATTCACCTCCATCGTCCTGGCGACCGAAGATATCAGCGAGACCATCAACCGGGTATCGTGCTCCTGTTTTTCCAGCAGCGTCGGCGCGTATTGCAGGTCCATCAGGATGACGTCGGTCTCAAGACGCTTGAGCCAGCTAACGCCGGTCGCGATGGTGGAGGCGACGCTCGGCGGATCGTAGAGGTCCCTGTGATAGATCGCGTTGGTTCCGACCTGCCAGATCACCAAGGTCGGCACTTCGGCAAGTACGTCGGACTCAAAGCGCGACAATTCCTCCGGTGCCTCCTGGCCGCCAATGCCCCGGTTGAGGACGTCGATCATCCGGCCCGGAAATCGCTTTCTCAGCGCCAGCTCCAGCCGGTGCGGAAAAGGGATGACATCGCCCTCGCCCGCAGTCGATGACGACCCGATCGCCACGATCTTGATCTTGCGCTGCTCATTCAGCGCGCGGGTCAGATGCCGAAGCCCGTACTGGAACCGCACGATATCGAGGTGCAGATCGCAAGGCCTTGTCGCGTCGGGCATATCAACATCCTCTGCGAGAATGACTGATCGTTGCCGGCAGTGGAGGCGGAATTCCGCCGCATTGCAAATGAAATTGTCCTGGCGCTAGTGTCCGGCCCCCTATCCCTCGCGCCTGGAGACCTTTCATGGATGGAAAAGTGATTGTCGTGACCGGCGCCCTTGGCGCGCTTGGCACGGTCGTTGCGGCGGAAGCGCTGGCGCGGGGCGCGCGCGTCGCGGCGGTCGATCATGCCCCAACGCAAGTCCCGGCAACGCCAACCCGGATGGAGCTTGGCGGCGTCGATCTGACCGATGCCGCTCAAGCCCGCAAGGCGATCAATGCGGTCGCATCGCATTTCGGCAGGCTGGATGCGTTGGTGAATATCGCCGGCGGATTTGCGTTCGAAGCTGTCGCCGAGGGCGAAGCAAAAACCTGGCAGCGCATGTATGCGATGAACGTGCTGACGGCGCTGAACGCGTCGCAATCGGCGCTTCCGCATCTGGCCCAGTCTGGCGCCGGTCGCATCGTCAATGTCGGCGCCATGGGCGCCCAGCAGGCCGGCGCCGGCATGGGGCCTTACGCCGCGTCCAAGGCCGGCGTGCACCGTCTCACCGAAGCCCTCGCCGCCGAGTGGAAGGGCAAGATCACGGTCAACGCCGTGTTGCCATCGACGATCGACACCGCGGCCAATCGCGCCAGCATGCCGAAAGCGGATTTCGCCAAATGGGTGAGCCCGAAGGAATTGGCCGACGTGATCCTGTTCCTGGCCAGCGACGCCGCCAGCGCCGTCACCGGCGCGCTGCTGCCGGTCACGCGGACGGGTGTAATTTTCAGCTCAAATCCAATGCGGTGATTCGGGTTAGACTTCGACATTGAGTCGCGAGATGCGACACTGGAGTTCCCGTTGGAAACCGCACTTTATTTGCCCGTCAAACGCTTCCTCGAAAATCTCGGCTTCACCGTCAAGGGTGAAGTCGGCGGTTGCGATCTGGTGGCGTTGAGCGACGGCGATCCGCCTGTCGTGGTGATCGGCGAATTGAAATTATCCTTCAATCTCGAACTAATCCTGCAGGCGGTCGATCGTGCCGCGGCCGCCGACGAAGTCTGGCTCGCCGCCAAGATGTCCGCACGCGGCAAGGGACGCGAGAGCGACGCCCGCTATCGCAACCTGTGCCGCCGGCTCGGCTTTGGCATGCTCGCGGTCACCAACACCGGCGACGTCGAGGTCATCGTCAAGCCGCCGACCACGGCCCCGCGCCGCAATCCGAAGAAGCGCTCGCGGCTGGTTGCCGAGCACCGACGTCGCAAGGGCGACCCGGTGTTGGGCGGCAGCACGCGCGCACCGATCATGACGGCTTATCGCCAGCAGGCGCTGGCCTGTGCCGCGGCGCTGTCGCAGGGCCCACGGCGGGTGCGCGACCTGAAGCCCGATATTCCGGACGCGCCAAAGATCCTGCTGCACAATGTCTACGGCTGGTTCGATCGCGCCGAGCGCGGCATCTACGTGCTGACCGAGGCCGGACGCGCCGCGCTGAAACGCTGGCCGCAACAGCCGATCGACTTTACCGCCACAGGCGATTCCATTTGATGATGGCCGCGGAAAACATGGGGGAATAGACATGATCGTCGTGACCGGCAGCGTCACCGCGCGGGACGATTCATTCGCCGAGATCCGCAAACTGAGCCTCGAGCACGTGCATCGTTCGCGCACGGAGCCCGGCTGCATTTCGCACGCGGTACATGTCGATTGCGAGAACCCCCTGCGGCTGGTGTTTATCGAGCAATGGGCCGATCGAGCCGCGCTGCTGGCGCATTTCGCGGTGCCGGCGTCGCGGGAATTCGTGCGCGCCCTGCAGCCCTTAGCCGCGGCGACTGCGACGCTGGAGCTCTACGACGCGGCCAAACTTGAGAAATTATAGCGCATAGCTGGTTTGCCATGCGAAATTCATATTGCAATGCAACATGTGGGCTCCTAGGTAGTGCCGTATCAATGATGAGGCCCCGATGAGCGAAGATTGGAATACCAAGTACGGACCCCGACGCGTGCGGCGCGACCCGCCGACGCTGGATGAGGCCATTTTCGCGGCGATCGGCATCACCGACGACCTGGAAGCGCAGGCGGAGATCGCGGCGTCCTTGATGGGGATGCCGCTCGAAGCCGTGCTGTTGGAAGTCAAGAAGATCGCGCGGTCGTCGTCGCGCTCCGCAACCCGAGTGATCGCGGGTGAGCAAGGCGCGCAGCGCTCGATCGTGGTGGAACGCCGGGTTGTCCGGAAGTTCGGCAACGACAAGCGTACCGGCACTTAAGTCACCACCCCACCCTGCACCGGTGGCTTCACGCCACTTCGACCGACGGCTTCAGCCGAATCGTCGGTCAGGCCGCCCGGCCCCAACCAGACATCCGCAACCACATCCGCCAATACGCACGATTGACATTCGTCATCGCGCGCGCGGCATCGATGGCGCTCACCATCGCGGGCGCAGCGGGCTCAGGCGCGCGCTGCGGCGCCAGATCGATGCTGCCGGTGGATTCGCCATGACGGAATATCAGATGTGCGCCGAACTTTTGCGCCAAAGCCCGCATCGCCTCGTTCTGCGCGCCGGTGGTAATCCGCAGGCTGTGATATCCTTTGGCGCGCGCTTCCGCGATCAGCTTCCGAAACAGGATGCTACCGACGCCTAGCCGTCGCACCGACGCCTCCACGCTGAAGGCGATCTCGGGCTGAGCATCCGGCGATTGCTCCGGCGGATGCAGCTCCGCTGCGCCGCGCACCACGCCGTCCTCGATATAGGCGATGATGACGGTGCCATCGTTCGCGCACTTTTCGGCATAACGCTCGATAAAGCTGTCATCCATGAAGCCATGGAAGCGATCGTGGCGGCTGGCGCGATCAAGCCTCAAGAGATGGTCGCGCAGCAGCGGCAATTCTTCCTGCTGGCGCAGCGTCCGGACGCTGCCCTTGGCGAGCGTCGAACCGGCGATATCGTCGTGGCGCATGTCTCAACTCCTCTCAGAAAGCCCTCGAGGAGGCGTCGAATCCCTAGACCTCAAATATTGTGCATTGCAGCATGAATTACAAGGTCGCGACGCTATTTATCGCCTGATTATCACGAATTGTTGGTTACCTCGCGCGGGCCGCGCGTAACCATCAGAGTACCAGCTGCGTCTGGGTCACCACGGCGACGAGCTTGCCGTCTTCGGTCTCCAGCCGGGTCTGCCAGACCTGGGTACGCCGTCCCCGATGCACCGGCGTCGCGGTGGCAATCACCGTCGTCCCTTCTTTGGCGCCGCCGACAAAATTGGTCTTGCTCTCGATCGTCGTGGTGCCTTTGGCGTCCGCGGGCAAATTGATCACGGTCGCGGCGGCGCCGACCGAATCCGCGAACGCCATCACCGCGCCGCCGTGAATGGTCTGGCGCAACGTGCAGAGGTCGGGCCGCACCAGCATCCGCGCCACCACGCGATCCATGTCGGCCTCGACAAAGGTCACGCCCTTCAGCTCGGCAAACGGCATCTTCATCGACTGTATCTTTTCAAGCGGCGTCATGCGTGATCGTCCTCCCGGTTACGGCTGGCCTGATAGGCGGGCTTGACCCGGATATCGGAGCTTTTTTGAATGATGGATTGCCGAATTGAACTCGGCAATGACGTTTGTGGTAATGGCCGAACTGACCCTGGAGCGATTATTCTGCCGATGCGCCAATTCCCACCCCGCCGGATTGTCTGCCTCACCGAAGAGACGGTGGAGACGCTGTACCTGCTCGGCGAGCAGGACCGTATCGTCGGCGTCTCCGGTTATGCGGTGCGGCCGCCGCAGGTCCGGCGCGAGAAGCCCAGGGTATCGGCCTTCGTCTCGGCGGATATCCCGAAAATTCTGGCGCTCGAGCCGGATCTGGTTCTGGCCTTTTCCGATCTGCAGGCCGATATCGCCGCCGATCTGATCCGTGCCGGCGTCGCCATCCACGTCTTCAACCAGCGTGACATCGCCGGCATCCTGGCGATGATCCGCACGCTCGGTGCGCTGGTCGGTGCAGCTGATACCGCCGATCAACTCGCGGCTAGTTACGAGAAGCGCCTCGCTAGTGTGGCGTCGACCGCCCGGCCCTCGCCCAAGCCAAAAGTCTATTTCGAGGAATGGGACGATCCATTGATCAGCGGCATCGGCTGGGTGTCGGAGCTGATCGAGATTGCCGGCGGCGAAGACATTCTTCCGGGGCTGCGGTCACAGAAAGCCGCAAAAGACCGGATCATCGTGCCCGATGTCGTCCGCACTGCCGCGCCCGATGTGATCCTGGCATCGTGGTGCGGCAAGAAAGTCGTCATCGACAAGATCCGGCAGCGTCCGGGCTGGAACGAAATTCCGGCGGTGCGCAACAACCGCATCGTCGAGATCAAATCGCCGCTGATTTTGCAGCCCGGCCCCGCCGCGCTGACCGATGGATTGGACGCGATTATCGCGGCGTTATGGCCGCCGATGAAGCCTTGAACCAGCCAACGTCATTGCAACGATCTACGCCTTCTCCACCCCGCACCACTCCGCGATGAACAACGCGGTCGCCTTGGTGGATTTGCGCAACGACTCCAGATCGACATATTCGTTGAAGCCGTGCATCGCCGCACCGCTGGCGCCAAAGCACAGGCTCGGGATGTTGTAGTTCAGCCCGTAGAATCGGGTGTCGGTCAGCGCGGTGAACGCCTGCTCCGGGACCGTGCCGCCGCCATAGACCGCGCTGAACGCCTTGCTGAAAGCGGCTTCCGGCGCGGCGGAATCCTTCAGTTCATAGCCTTCCGACAGGAAACCGGACCACTCCACACTTGGCGGATTATTGGAGAGGAATCGATGGTCGCGCGCCGCGGCCGAGACACAGGCGAGAATTTCAGCCTGGCAATCGGCAACCGACCAGCCCGGCAGGATCGCAATCCGGCAATCGACATCGCACCACGCCGGCACGCTGGAGGCCCAGTCGCCACCCTTGATGATGCCGGGATTGAAATTGATCGGATGCGTCACCGCCTTGAAATGGGTGTCGCTTTTGGCGCGCTCGTTCCATTCGAGCTTCGAGTTTTTCCAGCGCGTGAATGAGGTGATAGGCCGCCACGATCGCGTTGGAGCCGGCGCCGGCCTCGAACACATGCACGGGGAAGCCACGCACCTTCAGGCGAAACCAGATCACGCCCACCTGAGAGCGTATCATCTTGCCGTTTGTCGGCTCGGGAATGAAGCAGGCGTCGGCGCGATAGCCCCGCTGCAAGGTCGAGAGCGCGCCGACGCCGGTACTCTCCTCCTCGATCACGGACTGAAAGTGAATCCGCGCGGTCGGCTTGAGACCCGCGGCCTTGATCGCGTCAAGCGCATAGAGCGCGCCGATGGTGCCGGACTTCATGTCACAGGCGCCGCGGCCATACATCTTGCCGTCCTTTACGGCGGGCGAAAACGGCGGCGTCTCCCACATGTCGAGCGGTCCGGTCGGCACCACGTCGCAATGCCCCTGCAGGATCAGCGATTTCCCGGCGTTGATCGCAGGACGATAGGTCCCGACCACCGTGCGCGCCCTGGAAAAATCATGCTCGATCGGACCGAAACCGCGCAGATCCCTGAGATCATCGACATCGATATGCCAGTCATCTACTTCGTAACCGCGCTCGCGCAGGAGATCGCCGATCATGTCCTGGCACGGCCCCTCCGCGCCGCGGGTCGAGGGAATCGCGACAAAATCCCTTGTCGTCGCCAGTTGCGCATCGAAACCGGCATCGACCGCGTCGAGGATTTTTTGCTTCGTATCGGTAGCATTCATCGCCTGGTTCCCTGTCAGCGCATCGCGAAGATCGTGCAGCGGCAATCAAATCATACTTTGCACGGTTTTACAGGGCCTTTGGATAGCTTTGAGAATCGCAAGCGCGCCCATACAGTGACCGGTGCGCGCTCACGATTTACGGAGACACCGGATGCCCGGCAATCGCAATATCCTGTTTCTCGTCATCGGCGCGTTGGATTGCAAATCAATGTCGGCCCGAACGGGCTGAAGATTCAGAACAAGTGAGGGACGCGGCCAATGCTGAATATCTCGGGCACCACGCGTCTTTCGATTCTGCTGCTGAGCGCACTCGCTGTGGTCGCCTGCGGGCGTTTCGCCATGGCGCAACAGGTGTCGCGCGAACAGGACATCGTCAATTTGCGATTGGGTCAACGCATCAAGGTCGACGACGGGACCTGTCCCCCCGGACAGGTCAAGGAAATCTCGGGCTCGAAGATGGCGGCGACGGGGATCGTGCGGACGGCGAAATGCGTTCCGCGGTTGGGAGCCAAGACCAGCCCGACCAAATAGACGCGCCTGGGAGCGGATATCGCTGGCAGAGCGCTTAGGACTTCGGCTCGAACATGCATTGCAACGTCGGCTTGGCGATCTTGGTGAAGGTCGCGCTGATCTCCGATCGCTTCGACGGCGGCACCCAGTCGGTCTCGATGTTCGGCACGCCGGTCTCGCTAATACCGCGCAGCAGCGCCTGGCGCAGATCGCTGTCTTCGACGCTGGCCGCCGCATAGTCATGCAAGCAGCCGCAAACGGATTCGGGATGGGCCCAACGCCCCTGCATATGCGGCAGGCACTGGCGTACAAACTCATCGCGCGGATCTGAAAATTTCGTCAGCGAGTGCACTTGAGCGTGCGCCGCCCCGGCCAGAATGACCGATATGACGGCCGCAACTGCACTGACACGAAGAAACATAATTCCCTTTACCCTGGCTTTTCTTATTGAAGTCCGGCGACGTTAGCGAGCGGCAATCATGATCGAACGGGGCACCGAAGCGACGATCGGCGAGCCATTGTAGGCGAAGGTGCCGACGCCCGGCAGGCCTTTTTCCGACGAGCCGGCCATCGAGGGGCCGACCAACAGGAAGGCGCAGGCGAGAACGAAGCTGAGGGTCTTCATTTGACTGTCTCCGGGTCTGGCTGCCGGCGCTCTCCGCCGTTTCGTTGCAGCTTGATAACCATTCGTCGTTTCCGGATGTCTGCACTCAAACGAGAAATGGTTTCGTCGCAGGGGAGAATTGTTTCGTCGCGCCCGCCTGACGAAACAATCGCGAGAGAATCCAGCAATTCAAGGCAATGAATAGAGGCTCGCAAAATCGCACCTCCCTCACTGACCGAAGTCGATCGCAGCCATCACGCTCGGTGCCGGGCTAGCGACCGGCGATCCGTTGTAGCTAAAGGTCCCAATGCCCGGTAGGTCGTGATCGGCCAAGCCCGCCAAAGAAGGGCCGCTCAAGAGCAGGACCAGCGCTAGCACATAGCTGAAGGGGCGCATCTGATGTCTCCAGTATCCATCCGGAGATAAGACGCCTGCCGGGACCTGATGGTTCGAGCCGACGCTAATTTTTTAACTTTTCTCTGCTGGAGACAGCCGTCAGCGAAGTCGGCGGCGCTGAACCGAAGGATCGGTACGACCGACTCACTCCGGACGACATGCAACCTTTCCAGGCATGTGTGCGTTGTCGCTGACCTCCAACAGAGGATATCGGTCGTGGGCAATGGCAACAACGACGTTGGCACTAAAAACCCGACCCGCAAAACCGGCAAGCCGAGCATCCAACGTTTGTCTGGGAGTAACGGCCTACCCGAGCTGCGGATCGACCAATCTATTTCGCCGCAGGCAGAACGCCGGAAAGTCTGCGGCGCGATGACCCTTCAGAGTGGCGACAGTGGCTGGGGCAATCAATCGGCCCCACAGAAATTGCTTCATCTGGTCGGCTGCCGTGAACAGAAGGCCCCGCCCGAACTGGCGCAACGCCCAATACCGGCGAAACGCTAGATCAATATTTGCCGGTTTGCGCTTTCTTCAATCACTGGACGAAGTCGCCGCATTTCTCGATGGCGGCCTCGCCGGTGCCCCATGGCATGACCGGCACCGAAGAGGTTGAATTCTTCGGCGACCCCTCAATCAGCCTGTCGGAATAGACCATATAAACCAACACGTTCCGCTTGGCGTCGCAGCCACGGACGATCTGCATTTTCTTGAAGAACAGCGAGCGGCGCTGACGGAACATATCGCCGCCCTGCTCCATTTTGTCCTTGAAGTGGATAGGACCAATCTGGCGGCAGGCCAGCGAAATATCCGAGACCTGCTCGGCAAGCCCCAGCCACCCCTTGATGCCGCCCTTTTCGGGCACCGTGAAATGACAGGCCACGCCTTCCACCTCGGGGTCATCGACACCGTAGGTCGCGAGCTTGTCGTTCGGGCTGAGCAGGTTGAACACGGTCGAGCGGCGGAAGATCAAGTCCGGCTCGTCGGCCGCCGATGCCGGCGACGCCGCCCCCAGCAGCAGCACGAATGCCGTCAACATCCAGCGCCTCCATCGCGTGTCATACTGGGTTAAGGCCGGCCGTGTCATGGTGGTCTCCGTCGATGCGCTTGCGCCTATGTAGTGCGGGGATGTCACGGAATAAGGCTCCGGGTGCCACGGGTCACGGCCTTTAACCGAATGTGAGGCTTTTTTGCTACGCTCGTGGCGAAAATCGCAGGAATTGCGGGCCTTACGCTGGTGAACCCGGACCCTCTCTGCAACACTAAATGTCAACTGATGGAATTGGGATTCAAAGAATGAAGCGCGCGGGCGGGCACCAGGTTTCTGGTGCCATCGGACAGCTGGAACCAGCTGTATCAACGCACCAGATTTCCGTGATTTCAGCACATCGATTTTGGCAGATTGCCGCTTTGACGGTGGCCGGAACGATTGGCTTCATGGCGCAGGCCGACGCTGCGCTGCTGTGGTCAGACGATGACGCCGGATATTCGCGGCCGGTGCAGGTGGCGCCGCAGCGCGTGCAGCGCACCCGCCACCGCGCTGCAAAACAGCTCCAGACCCCGATCAAGGAAGCCGCCAAGCCGCAGGGACCGCTGATCATCTCGATCTCGATCAGCCGGCAAAATCTCAGGATCTACGACGCCAACGGCTTCTTCGCGGAAACGCCTATTTCGACCGGCATGGCCGGCCATCCGACGCCGATGGGCGCCTTCAGCGTGATCCAGAAGCAGAAGCTGCATCATTCCAATATCTATAGCGGCGCACCGATGCCGTTCATGCAGCGGATCACCTGGTCAGGTATCGCGATGCATGCCGGCGTGCTGCCGGGCTATCCGGCGTCGCATGGCTGTATCCGTATGCCGATGGCCTTCGCGGTGAAGATGTATGGCTGGACCAAGATGGGCGCGCGCGTCGTCGTGACACCGGGCGAGTTGACGCCGGCCAGCTTCTCGCACCCGCTGCTCGCGACGCAAAAGGTCGTTCCGCAGCCAGTTGCCGCTGATATGCCCAGAGCTGACGCCACAGCGAAAGGCGACAAGTCGGCCGCTACGGAGCCTGCCAGCAAATCCGAGACGTCAGTTGCAAGCCTCGACTTGCGATTGAGCATTGGTCATGACAGCCGCATGCCGGCGGCTATGGACGCGCCGAAGCCTTTGACGGAGCCGACCCGCACCGCTGACGCCAGTTCGTCGCCGGCTATCACGACGTCGGTCACGATGTCCGATGCCGCACCATCCGCGTCGCCAGAGTCACGCAACGCCGCACTAAGCGCTAGCGCAGCGCCGGCGGCTGAAGATGCCGTGTCCGACCAGGCAACCGGCGCGACCCCGGAGCCAAAATCAGGGGCAGCGAAATCGGTCGCGGAGCTGCTAGCCGCCAACGGCAGCGAGAGTGAGAACAAGTCGGTCGAGGCCAAGCCGCCGGAGGCGGCCGCGCCTGAAATCAAAGCGACCGAAATCGTCGCAGCGGACCATGCTGACAAGAAGAACGATCAAGCGCCGGCCAGCGTCGACGGCGCGAAAACCGAAGCGAAGGACGACATCACAGCGCAGACGCCTCCTGCTGCTACCAAGGCCGTCCCGAAGCCAGACGAAAGTGTCGCGGCAACGATCAATGAGCCGGCAGCCGACGCCAACAAAGATCAGGCTCGCCCGTCCGATAGCGACAAGGCGGCGCCCGCCAAGCCGGCTTTGGCAATGGCAAAGGGCACCGGGCCGATTTCGGTGTTCGTCAGCCGCAAGGACGGTAAACTGTATGTACGGCAGAATTTCGCGCCGCTGTTCGACGTTCCCGTGAGCATCGCGCCGAGCGACCGGCCGCTTGGAACCCACATTTTCACCGCGGAAGCCGACAAGAATGATTCCAACATCCTGCACTGGTCGGTGGTCACCTTGCCGAGCCGAAATGCGGAGCGGCGTGACGACGACGAGCGCGCATCTCGCCACCGCAAAATCGCAGGCGCGGCCGAAATCGCCAAGCCGGTCCCCGTGGCTGACAGCCCGGCGGAGGCGCTGGATCGCTTGACGATCCCGGCCGACGCGATGGCGCGCATCAACGAGGCGCTCTCGACCGGCGGTTCGATCATTGTTTCTGATCAGGGCATCGCCGCGGGCGAGACCGGCGAAGGAACAGACTTCATCGTTTCGCTGCGCTAGATCACGATCCGGTATCTTGTCGGATCAGTATCTAGGCACTCCCCGAGGATCGGACTAAGAATGCTGGGCTCACGCCAGGGAGCCAGCATGACTACCGATCGCAGGGCCATCCTCACGGCAGCTCTGGCTGCGATTGCGAGCCCGCTTCTGAGCCGGGGCGCTTTTGCGCAAACCGCCATGAGCCGGATCACGGCTTATGCGTTTTCGTTTCAGGCGCTGGCCGGCGGCGATATCAGGCTCGGCGATTATGCGGGGCGTCCGCTGATGATCGTCAACACCGCATCATTATGCGGCTTCACGCCGCAATATGCCGGACTGCAGCAGTTGTGGACCGAGTTTCATGATCGCGGCCTGATGATCGTGGGCGTTCCCTCCAATGATTTCGGTAGCCAGGAACCAGGCGGCGCCACTGAGATCGCGGAGACTGCGCAGCATCAATATGGTGTTACCTTTCCGATCGCGGCCAAAGCCGTGGTGAAGGGACCGAACGCGCATCCATTCTACAGATGGGCTGCCGAGCAGCGGCCAAAGGATGTTCCGCGCTGGAATTTCCACAAATATTTGATCGGCCGCGATGGCGGCATCAGCGACGTGTTCCCGGAGACCGTCGAGCCAACGGATACCCGCATCAAAACCGCCATCGCGCGGTCATTGGCTTCATCCTGAGGGCGCGCTCCGGCGCTGAAATTAACCTGTTCGCCGACCGGCCAGCCGTGGCCGAGAAAGCCGTTGCCGTGGCGGCAGGCCTCCAACTAAGCTATTGTGATCAGGGGCAGGAATGGCGCGGACGAAGGCTTGAAAAGCCACGGCCGGACGCGGGATCATTGTAAGGGGATTAAGATGCGTTTTGCGGCAGGTTTGATCTTTGCCAGCGCGATTTCGCTGTGCGTGTCGGGTAATGCATGGTCACAGACCGCGGCCCCCAAGGCCGCCGCGGCCCCTCAGGCGACCGCGCCCCAGGCCGCTCCCGCCCCGGCCCCCGCGGCCAAGGCTCCGGCAGCTCCTGCCGCGGCCTCCAACGCGGCGCCGGCGCCGTTGTCCAAGGCCGCATGCACCAATCCCGACGCGCTTGGCATCGCACGCACGGTTGAAATCGATACCACCGGCGGTCCCGGTTTCGGCTTCGAGCATTTCAAGCAGCTCGATTTCCTGCGCGACCATGAAGTAGTGCTGACGTTCGATGACGGCCCATGGCTCGTCAACACGCCAGCCGTGCTGAAGGCGTTGGCGGCCGAATGCACCACCGGCATTTTCTTCTCGATCGGCAAACACGCGACCTATTATCCTGAAATCCTCAAAGAGGTGATGGCGGCCGGCCACACCATCGGCAGCCACACCTGGTCGCATGCCACGCTGACCAACAAGAAGCTGACCGACGATCAGAAGAAGGACGAAATCGAAAAGGGCTTCAGTGCCGTGAAGTGGGCGCTGGGCGGCGTGTCGCCCGCGCCGTTCTTCCGTTTCCCGGCGCTGCAGCATCCGCCGGAAATGGTGACCTATCTCGGCACCAGAAACATCGCGATGTTCTCCTGCGATCTCAACTCCTTCGACTTCAAGGCACGCAACGCCCAGCAGGTGATCGACGTCACGATGAAGAAGCTCGACAAGCTCGGCAAAGGCATCATCCTGATGCACGACTTCCACAAGCACACCGCCGAGGCCCTGCCCGCTCTGCTGCTCAAGCTGAAGGCCGGCGGCTACAAGGTCGTGCGCATGATCCCGAAGGCGCCGGTACAAACGCTACCGCAGTACGACGAAGAACTGCTGAAGGACGCCAAGCTGCCGACAGTCAGCGACCGCCCGGTGTCCAGCGTCGTGCAGACGATTTCGGAATGATCGCGCACCGCGCGCGATAATTCCGATGCCCACGCTGCGTATCGAAGGCTATGTCATCGTGTCGGCGGACGGCATGCTGGCGAACGCGCATCATGTGATGCCGGATGAATTGAAATTCGAGGGCGACAAGCAGTTCTTCAATGCTGCCCTCGACCGCGCCGACCTGATCGTGCATGGCCGCCGTTCGTTCGAGGATCAGCCCAATTCACCGCTTCGAAAGCGAATTATCCTGACCGGGAAAATCGACGCGCTGGCGCCCGATCCATCCAATCCCAAAGCAACCCTGTGGAATCCGGCTGGCGCTTCGTTCGAGGCGGCCTGCGAACGCGCGGGCGTCGGTGGCGGCACTATCGCGATCATCGGTGGGCCCGGCGTGTTCGGCATGTTCCTGGACCGCTACGATACGTTCTGGCTGTCGCAGGCGCCGCGGGTGCGAATCCCCGACGGTGAGGGCTGTTTCCCCGGCGTGCCCGCGCAATCCCCGCAGCAAATCCTGGCAGCGCACGGCCTCAAGGGCGGCAACGCCCAAATCCTCGATGCCGCCAATGATGTCAGCGTCACGCCCTGGCTGCGTCGCGCATCGGCGAATTAGACATCGCCGTAAGCGGGTTCGATTGCCGTCCGCGCCGACCGGCCATATCCCGCGATGATGAACAGCGCGCCGATGATCGACAGGTTCTTCAACGCATCCATCAGCGACCTGGCATTGTCAGGCGGCGACTGATTCCAGAAATCGTGGAAGTAGAAGGTTGCCGCGGCCACGAAGAAGATCAGCAGAATGGCGAAAAACCGCGCGCCGAAGTTGAGCGCGATCATCAGGCCGCTGATGATCTCGAAAGAACCGACCGCAATGGCGAGCATTTGCGGCGTCGGCATCCCCGTGAACGTTTCAAGCTGGGTCGTATAGGGCAGCAGCAACGCGGGTATGGTCACCTTGGCTGCAATGAAATCAGCGGTGGCCGTGATGCCCAACAGCTTGGTCGCCCCCGAGTAGAGAAACAGCACGGCGAACAACACTCTTCCGAAAGTAACGAAGGCTGGCATGGTCGGCCTCATTGGATGCTGCAAATGCAAAATCGCGCGACAACGGAGCGATTATGGGCGCTCCGTCCGGCTTTTCAAACAGTCAAATCGATGCAACGGCGTCGGCCACCCCCGGAAGAATTTTCATGATCTGGCCAAAATTTTCATGATCTAGCCAAACAGGCTGGGCTGCGCCCGCCCGGCACGCTCCTGAGCTTCGACCGCGGCCACCGCGGTCATGTTGAGAACGCCGCGCGCGGTCACCGACGGCGTCAGAATATGCGCCGGACGCGAGGGGCCGATCAGGATTGGCCCGACCGGAAGCGCATCGGCCAGCGACTTGATCATCTGATAGGCGACGTTGGCGGTGTCGAGATTCGGCATGATCAGGATATTGGCAACGCCCTCCAGCTTCGAATGCGGCAGGATCAATGCCCGCGCCGCTTCCGACAATGCGGTATCGCCCTGCATCTCGCCGTCCGCCTCGATCTCCGGATGGTTCTGTTTCAACAAGGCGGTGGCACGGCGCATCTTCCGGGAGGAATCCGTATCATAACTGCCGAAATCGGAATGTGACACGAAGGCGATCTTTGGCTTGAGATTGAAGCGCTGGACGTGGATCGCCGCCAACGCCGCTACCTCCGCAAGCTCCTCCGCGCTCGGATTCGGCCGCACCTGGGTATCGGCAATGAAATACGCCCCCTTGCTGGTGATCATCAGCGACAATGCGGCGAAGTCGGTCACCCCCGGCAGGAATCCGACGATCTCGCGGACATGGCGCAGATGGCTCATATAGCGGCCTTCGACGCCGCAGATCATCGCATCGGCTTCGCCGCGCATCACCGCCAGCGCTGCGATCACCGTGGCGTTGGTGCGCACCACGGTGCGCGCGGCGTCGGGCGTCACGCCGTGGCGGCCGGCAACGTCGATGTAGGATTGGACGTAGGACCGATAGCGCGGATCGTCCTCGGGATTGATCAGGTCGAAATCCTGGCCGACCTTGATCGAAAGGCCATAGCGTTTGATGCGCGCTTCGACCACCGAGGGGCGGCCGACCAGGATCGGACGCGCCAGCTTCTCCTCCAGCACCACCTGGGTGGCGTGCAGGACGCGCTCGTCCTCGCCTTCGGCATAGATGACGCGGACCGGTTGGGTTTTCGCCTTGGCGAACACCGGCTTCATGACCAGACCGGAGCGGAACGCGAAGCGTTCCAGCTGCGCGGCATAGTCCTCGAAATTCGCAATGGGGCGCGACGCAACGCCGGACTTCATCGCCGCTTTCGCCACCGCAGGCGCGATGCGCAGGATCAGCCGCGGATCGAACGGACTCGGGATCAGCGAGCCCGGGCCAAACCCCTGGGTTTCCCCGCTATCGAAACCCGGCGCGATCGCATCCGACGGCGGATCCCGCGCCAACAGCGCAATCGCCTCGACCGCGGCGTGCTTCATATCCTCGTTGATCGCGGTGGCGCCGACGTCGAGCGCGCCGCGGAAGATAAACGGAAAGCACAGAACGTTGTTGACCTGGTTGGGGAAGTCCGAGCGCCCGGTGCAGATCATCGCGTCGGGGCGCGCCTTGCGGGCTTCATCCGGCATGATTTCCGGATCTGGATTGGCCAGCGCCATCACCAGCGGCTTGTCCGCCATCTGCTTGACCATCTCGGGCGTCAGGACCTTGGGCGCCGACAATCCGAGGAAAATATCGGCGCCGCCGATCACCTCGGCCATCACGCGCTTGTCGGTCTTCTGTGCGTAGACCGCCTTCCAGCGATCCATCAGCGTGTTGCGGCCTTCATGCACCACACCGTCGATATCGCAGACCCAGATGTTCTTGCGTTGCGCACCGAGCGACACCAGAAGATTGAGGCAGGCGATCGCAGCCGCCCCCGCGCCCGAGGTGACGATCTTGCAATCGGCGAGCTTCTTACCGTTCAGCATCAGCGCGTTGGTGATGGCGGCGCCGACGATGATGGCGGTACCGTGCTGGTCGTCATGGAAGACCGGGATCTTCATGCGCGCCTTGAGCTGCGCCTCGATCTCGAAGCATTCCGGCCCCTTGATATCCTCGAGGTTGATGCCCCCGAAGGTCGGCTCCAGCGCGGCCACGGTCTCCACCACGCGTTCGATGGTGTCGGCCGCGATTTCGATGTCGAAGACGTCGATCCCGGCGAATTTCTTGAACAGGACCGCCTTGCCCTCCATGACCGGCTTCGACGCCAGCGGGCCGATATTGCCGAGCCCCAGCACCGCGGTGCCGTTGGAGACCACCGCGACAAGATTGGAGCGGGCGGTCAGCGTTGCCGCCTCCGCCGGATTGTTGGCGATTTCTGTGCAGGCCGCCGCAACGCCCGGCGTGTAGGCGAGCGCGAGATCACGCTGGTTAGCCAGCGGCTTGGTCGCCTGGATCTCAAGCTTGCCCGGCCGCGGCAGACGATGGTAGGCCAGTGCCGCGGAACGAAGATCCTCAGAATTAGACGACATGCGTACTCCCGCGTTTCCAACCCCGGATTTTGTTTCTGCGGTTTATCCAAAGGGGTCGATTTTCCAGCAGATTGGGCCGGATGTGATGCACGTGCAACCGTCGGGATGCAACATCCGCCTGCGCCCCCATCAACAGGGGTTTATCGCAATAAATCATCGAATCCGTAACCTCGCGTGCCGTTAATCCAGACCCACCGGACAATATGACAATTTCCCCCCTGCACAATCCGCAACCGGAGTAGACCGAATGGTAAGAATCCTGACGGGCTTGGTTGCCGTGATCGTCGTCGCGATGGTCGGTTTCTTTGGCTTCCAGTTCTACACGCAGCATCGGATTGCGAGCGAGATCAACTCCGCCTTCGAGCAGATCCGGGCCTCCGGCGGCAGGGCTAGTCACGGCCCGGTGTCGTTCGACCTGAAGAGCCGCACCGTCACAATCGCGGACATCGTCGGTGAATCGGCCGCACAACCTCCCGTCAGCATCAAGATCGCCAGCCTGACGGCTTCGGGCGTCGGTCAGCCCGACGCAACGCGATTCTCCGCCGATAACATCGAGGTCTCTGACGTCGAGATCGGCGCAGCGATGCCAGCCGAAACGATCTCGCGCGTGGTCTACAAGTTGCCGCGAATGACGGTGAAGGATTATTCCGGTCCCGTCAGCGCCCAGCGGCTTCCGACTTCGGCGTCCTTTATCGAACTGTACCGGTTCGGTTTCGAACAACTGGCCAACATCACCGCCGCTTCGGTTACAGCACCCGACCTGACAGGGACGATCAAGTTCAGCGCCGCAATGCCGGGCGATGGCGGCGGCAGCGCCGACTTCGGCTATTCCGGCCTTGCCATCGAGGGCATCAAGGACGGCAAGATCGCCTCCGTCAAAACCGACAACCTCGTTTTTACGACCAATTCGCCACAGTTGGGCAAGGCGGAGAAGCTCACCGTCAACGTCGCAGATATCGCCTCCTACGACATCGATGTCGGCGCCATGGCTGCCATCTTTGATCCGCAGAGGGCCAACGACGACCGCTACTACCGCGCTTATCGGCAGATTTCGGCCGGTCCCTATATTCTCACGTCCGGGCAAGGATCTGGGCAAGGCGTGAATATGCGGATCGATGGCGTGACCATCGATGACGTCGGGATCAAGCCATCCCGAATGCAGGTGCCTGCGCTGCTGGCGATGATGCCACCCGCGGGAGCTACCCCGCCGACCCAGGCGCAGGCGCGCGACATGATGGAGAAGGTGGCCGGGCTCTATGAAGGTGTTCGCGTCGGCAACGCCGAGATGCGGGGCCTCTCGATGCAGACGCCGCAGGGCCCGATCAAGCTGTCGACGATGCGGTTCAACTTCGAAGGCGGCAAGATCGGCGAGCTTGCATTCGAAGGTCTCGATGCGCATGCGCCGAAGGGGCCCGTCAAGCTCGAACGCTTCGCGCTGAAGGCCCTCGACATCTCCGGCCTCATGCACATGGCGGCGCAATTCGCCGGGCAGAAGCCCTCGCCCGACCAGGCGCTGATGCTGTTGCCCTTGATCGAAGGTGTCGAAGTCAAGGACTTCGCCGCGCCCTACAAGAACACCAACAAGCGGATCAACGTCGACACCCTCAACCTGAATTGGGGCCAGTTCGTCGGCCCGATCCCGAGCAAGGTACGCTTGTCGGCGAAGATGTCCGCGCCGCTCGATACCAGCGACATCGGACAAAAGATGCTTGTTGCGGCCGGCCTCGACAGTGCGGCGATCGATCTCGATTTCGGCACGGCATGGACGGAAACCTCCGGCACAATCGTTCTGGAGCCCGTCGCACTGAATCTTGGCGGCCTCCTGAAAGCATCGGCGCGCGTCTCGCTTGCCAACGTACCGCGCGGCGTATTCTCGATCAGTACGGCGCAAGCGGCGGTGATGGCGGCGCAAATCGAGGCCGGCACGCTGGAATTGACGTTGCGCGACATGGGCGGCGGCGACATTGCGGTCGCACAATACGCTCGCTCGCAAAACGTCAGCCGCGAAGCCGCCCGGAGCACTCTTGTCGACAGCATCAGGGCCAGCGGTGAAAACGCCGCGGCGGCCAATCCCGAAACCGCGGCTGCCGTGGAGGCGCTGGCCCGCTTTGTCGAAACGCCGGGGCAAACGCTGACCATCAAGCTTACGCCGCTCGGCAAAGTACCCGCGCTGCAACTTGTGCAATCGTTGCAGACCGACCCGTTTGCTGCGCTGGCACAATTTAAGATCGAGGCCTCGACCGGATTGTGAGCCTATCCCTTGTCCGGCAGGTTCAGCCGGATGTGAAGCTCCCGCAACTGCTTCGTCGTGACTTCCGACGGCGCTCCCATCAACAGGTCGACCGCCTGCTGGTTCATCGGGAACAGCGATATCTCGCGCAAATTGGTGGTGCCGCACAGAAGCATCACGATGCGATCGACGCCCGCCGCCATACCGCCATGCGGTGGCGCGCCATACTGGAACGCGCGGTACATGCCGCCGAAGCGCTCGACCACGTCCTTTTCGCCATAGCCGGCGATCTCGAACGCCTTCACCATCGCCTCGGGACGATGGTTGCGGATACCGCCTGACGCGATTTCGTAGCCGTTGCAGGTGATGTCGTACTGGAACGCCTTGATGGTCAGCGGGTCCTGCCCGTTGAGCGCATCGAGGCCGCCCTGCGGCATCGAGAACGGGTTGTGCGAAAAATCGACCTTCTTGTCGTCCTCATTGTATTCGTACATCGGGAAATCGACGATCCAGGCCAGCTCGAACCGGTCCTTGTCGATCAGGTTCAACTCCTCGCCGAGTTTTGTCCGCGCGAGCCCCGAAAACTTCCAGAACTTGTCGGGATCGCCAGCGACGAAGAACGCGGCATCGCCCTCCTTGAGGCCGAGTTGGGTGCGAATGGCCGCGGTGCGCTCGGGACCGATGTTGTTGGCCAAGGGACCGGCGCCCTCGCCGCCCTCGCGCCACATGATGTAGCCGAGGCCCGGCTGGCCCTCACCCTGCGCCCACGAGTTCATCCGGTCGCAGAACGCGCGGCTGCCGCCACCGGTGCCGGGGATCGCCCAGACCTGGTTTTTCGGGTCTTCCAGCATCCGCGCGAACACCTTGAAGCCGGAGCCGCGGAAATGCTCGGAGACGTCCTGCATCAGGATCGGATTGCGCAGGTCCGGCTTGTCGCTGCCATATTTGCGCAAGGCTTCCGCGAACGGAATCCGCGGCCAGCCTTTGGTCACCGGCTTGCCCTTGGCGAACTCCTCGAACACGCCGGTGATGACCGGCTCGACAGCGGCAAAGACGTCGTCCTGCTCGACGAAGCTCATCTCGAGGTCGAGCTGATAGAACTCGCCGGGCAGTCGGTCGGCGCGCGGGTCCTCGTCGCGGAAACAGGGCGCGATCTGGAAATAGCGATCGAACCCCGACATCATCAAGAGCTGCTTGTACTGCTGCGGCGCCTGCGGCAACGCATAGAACTGGCCCGGATGAATCCGTGACGGCACCAGGAAGTCGCGCGCGCCTTCCGGCGACGAGGCCGTCAGGATCGGGGTCTGGAATTCGAAAAAACCCTGCTCCTTCATCCGCTTGCGCATCGAATCTACGATGGCGCCGCGGGTCATGATGTTCTGATGCAGCCTCTCGCGGCGAAGGTCGAGGAAACGGTACTTAAGCCTTATGTCCTCAGGATATTCCTGATCACCGAACACCGGCATCGGCAACTCGCCGGCCGGACCCAGCACTTCGATCTCGCTGACGTACAATTCGACCATGCCGGTCGGCAATTCCGGATTGTCGGTACCGGCGGGGCGCCGCCGCACCTTGCCGTCAATCCGCACCACCCATTCCGAGCGCAGCTTTTCGGCATCCTTGAACGCCGGCGAATCCGGATCGGCGACGCATTGCGTCAGGCCGTAATGGTCGCGCAAGTCGATGAACAGCACGCCACCATGGTCGCGGATGCGATGACACCAGCCGGACAAACGGGCGGTCTGGTCGATATGGCTCTCCCGGAGAGCGCCGCAGGTATGGGAGCGGTAACGGTGCATGGAATTTCCAAAAAACAGATGTCGGAGGATCGAATTGGGCGGCCCCAGGACTCTGTAACAAGGCCTGCCCGGATTGCCGGAGGGTTTACCCGAGGCCGCGAGGGGCGGCAACCAAGGCAATGCGCCGTTTTGCGCCCCAAAACGCACTTTTCGGGCACCGCCGGCCTGAAGTGTTTGCCTATTGGCGGGAGCTGCCTATCTTTGGGTCATGACGGTCCATTTCCCCTTCCAAAATACCTATGCGGCGCTGCCGGCGAACTTTTTCGCACGCGTCGCCCCTACTCCTGTTGCGGCCCCGCGGCTGGTCAAGCTGAACCGGCCCCTCGCCGTGCATCTCGGCCTCGATCCGGAGCTGCTGGCGAGCCCGGAGGGCGCCGAAATTCTCGCCGGCAAGCGCGTCCCCGATGGCGCCGATCCGATCGCGATGGCCTATGCCGGCCACCAGTTCGGACATTTCGTGCCGCAGCTCGGCGATGGCCGCGCCATCCTGCTCGGCGAAGTCATCGACGCGGACGGCGTCCGCCGCGACATCCAGCTCAAGGGAAGCGGCCCGACGCCATTTTCGCGCCGCGGCGATGGCCGCGCCGCGCTCGGTCCGGTGCTGCGCGAATACGTCGTCAGCGAGGCGATGGCCGCGCTTGGCGTTCCGACCACGCGATCGCTCGCTGCGGTCGTGACCGGCGAGAGCGTGATGCGCGAGACCATGCTGCCGGGCGCCGTGCTGACGCGCGTCGCGGCGAGCCACATCCGCGTCGGCACCTTCCAGTTCTTCGCCGCCCGCGGCGATACCGATGGCGTGCGGCGGTTGGCCGATCACGTCATCGCCCGGCACTATCCCGACGCCGCCAAGGCCGATCGCCCCTATCATGCGTTGCTGGCCGGCGTGATCGCCCGCCAGGCCGAACTGGTCGCGCGCTGGCTGCTGATCGGGTTCATTCATGGCGTGATGAATACCGACAACACCTCGATATCGGGCGAGACCATCGATTACGGTCCGTGCGCGTTCATGGACCATTACGACCCGGCGATGGTGTTCTCTTCGATCGACGAGCAAGGCCGCTACGCCTACGCCAACCAGCCGCGGATCGCGCTGTGGAACCTGACACGGCTGGCGGAATGCCTGCTGCCGCTGTTCTCCGACGAGCAGGAAAAGGCCATCGCCGAGGCGCAGGCCCTGCTCGGCGATTTCGCGGAGAAATTCACTGCCGCCTATCAATCGGGCCTGCGCCGGAAGATCGGCCTGTTCACGACCCGCGACGGCGACGAGGCGTTGGTGCAGGATCTGCTGGACGCGATGGCGCAGAGTCATGCCGATTTTACCCTCACCTTCCGGCGCCTTGGCGACGCCGCGCGCGATCCCGAAGCCGATCGCGAGGTCCGGCAATTGTTCGCCGAGCCTGCGGCCTTCGACGAATGGGCGGCGCATTGGCGGAAACGCATCGGCGACGAGCCGCAATCGGCGGACGAACGATCGGCGGCGATGCGCGCGGTCAATCCCGCGTTCATACCAAGGAACCACCGGATCGAGGCGATCATCGACGCCGCCGTGAACCGCGACGACTACGCACCGTTCGAAGAACTGTTGCAGGTGCTGTCGAGGCCGTACGCGGATCAGCCCGAATTCGCCGACTATGCCGAGCCGCCAAAGCCGGAACAGCGCGTGCTGCAGACGTTTTGCGGAACGTGATGGGTAGTCGGTGCGGTGTGTAAACATCGTCATTGCGAGCGATAGCGAAATTTGTAGCCCGCATGAGCGCAGCGATCATGCGGGGACTGATCGCGATCGGGATACGTCCCCGCATGTCGCTGCGCTCATGCGGGCTACGAACACGGCGCGGCCTTCTCGCGAGTCACTGCGTCCGAGTTTTGCCAATCGTTCCGCCCTGTAATCGGTGGGCGCGGCGCCCCTCAAGTGAGGGCGCGGGGAATGGCGGGTGCCCGTTGCACCCGTGGCCCCTGTGTCGACGTTCCCGTTAACCCCAGCTTCTTAAGCCCCCATGCACCATTCGCCGACGGCGCTCGCCCGGGGCTCCATAAATTAACAAACGCTCAACGCGTGCCCGACAATTGTATCGTTTTATTTCCGGGGGAATTGCCGTGGACGCGTTGGTGTTTGAATTCATGGGCTTGGCGATGGTCGGGCTGTGCGTCATCGTGCTGGCGGTTCCACCCGGGCGACGCGCGTCCCGGCGCCTGAACGACTTCTGACCGGCCTTTCGGCCAGGCGATCGTCCACGATCGAAGCCCGGGCCCGCTGCGGCCTGCGGACGGAGTCCGGCGAAAATCCTGCTGTCCAGCGGAAATGCAAGGCTTGAATTCGCTCCAAGACCCTTGACATATCAGCGCTTTCGGCAGAACGCGGTCTGAGAAGCGTTATGGACCGTTCATGGATCTGATTACCACTACCTCGGAACTCGCCGCTGTTTGCGGTCGGCTCGCCAAGCACCCGCTTATCACCGTCGATACGGAATTCCTGCGGGAGACGACCTACTATCCGCTGCTCTGCGTGGTGCAGATGGCCAGCGCGGAAGAGGCTGTCGTGATCGATACGCTGGCCGAGGGCATCGACCTCAAGCCGTTCTTCGACCTGATGGCCGACGAGAACGTGCTGAAGGTTTTCCACGCCGCCCGCCAGGACATCGAAATCGTCTGGCATCGGGCCGGGATCGTGCCGCACCCGATCTTCGACACCCAGGTCGCGGCGATGGTGCTCGGCTATGGCGACAGCATTGCCTACGACCAGCTGGTCGAACGCATCACCGGCCACCGGCCCGACAAGACCCATCGTTTCACCGACTGGTCGCGCCGGCCGCTGACCGCCGAGCAGATGCATTATGCGGTCTCCGATGTCACCCATTTGCGCGACGTGTTCGCGGCCCTCGACGCCGACCTCAAGAAGCGCGGCCGCAGCGATTGGGTGAGCGAGGAGATGGAAGTCCTCACCTCGCCCAAGACTTATGATTTTCATCCCGAACGCGCCTGGGAACGGCTGAAGACGCGCGTGCGCAAGCCAAAGGAGCTTGCGGTGCTGATGGAAGTCGCCGCCTGGCGCGAGCAGGAAGCGCAGAGCCGCGACGTTCCGCGCAGCCGGGTGCTCAAGGACGATGCGGTCGGCGACATCGCCACCCACGCTCCGACCACTCTCGAACGACTGGCCAATTTGCGCTCGCTGCCGAAGGGTTTTGACCGCTCGAAATGGGGCACCGATATCGTCGCCGCCGTGCAGCGTGGCCTCGCCCGCGACCCCGCGACCTTGCCGAAAATCGAAAAGCCGCGCGGCAACTCCAACGGCGCCGCCACCGTCGAGCTGTTGAAGGTGCTGTTGCGGATGACGTCCGAGCGCCACGCCGTCGCCAGCAAGGTGATCGCGACCGTGGACGATCTGGAGCAGATCGCATCCGACGACAACGCCGATGTCGGCGCGCTGCACGGCTGGCGCCGCGAATTGTTCGGCGAAGCCGCGCTGTCGCTGAAGCATGGCCGGCTGGCGCTGGCGATGGAAAAAGGCCGGGTGATCAGGGTCGATCGCACCTGAGCTTGTCGGCCTCCGACCTCGTCCTGTTCCCACTTTTCCGGATCATACTCCAGGTCTGAGCAGAGCAGTCATGGTTCGAGACGGCGCAAGAGCGCCTCCTCACCATGAGGCCGAGCGACAACCAGAGGCCCTCAAGGAGCATCGCGCAAGCGATGCGTCTCGAAGGATGGGCGCAAAACACGGACTATCGGCAATCGTTCGAGACGCGGCGAAGCCGCCGCTACCATCTATACTCGATGCCGAGCGTGCCCTGATGGGATTGCATCGCGGTACGGAATTTGCCGTCGTAATTCAGGTAGAGACGCGTCTGATCGGTCAGGCTCAGAGACGCGGCGGCGCCGACATCGGCGCCGTATTGGCTTTCACCGATGCCCTGCAAGGTGATGCTCTGGGTGTCGAGGCTGACCGTGATCGCACTGAAATTCTGCGAAAAATTGTCGACGAATTTGCCGTAGGCGGAGAGATCCAGAATCTTCTGATCAAAGATCCAGTAATGTCCAATTTCGGCGCCGAGCAGGATGCGCGAACGCTCCACCGTCGCGCCGCTCGCCATCACCGGATCGAGACCGCCCACTTCCGTAAACGCGCCGGTCGCGGCGCGCACATATTCGAACGCGGCCTTCGGCACGATGCGGCTCTGATCGATACTCCAGTAATAGCTGATCTCGGTCAGCGCGCCGTCGATCTGGCCGGTGTAGCCGGCGTTGGCGATACCGGCTCCGGTATCCCGGCTGGAGCCGATTTGTCCAATGCCGTGGACCAGCGCGACGGCCCAGGTCCAGGGCCCCTTGTCGATCGAGGCATTGAAGCCGAACTGGGTCAGGTCGAGCGTTGCCGACTGCAGCGCCAACGGCACGTCGATCGCGGTGCGGCTTTGGTCGACCGACAGACCGACATTGACGCCGGGCGCGATATTCACGCCCAGCCCGGCGACGCCGCCATAGGTTTGGCGGTGATCGCCGACGAAATCAGCCTGGGCTGCGTTCGTGGTCGAGATACCGTACGCCTCGCCCCAGGTGCGGAACCGAAAGCCGTTCGTCCCATCCGTCGTCTCGGAAGCGCCACCGCCGCCCGGATTATGGCGCAGCGCGCCACTGAGGCCACGGCTGGACTGGTCGCCGAGGCGCTCCAGAAAAGTGCTGCCGAGATTCGCGATCGTCGCACCCGCGGCCACGCCGGTGTTGTCGGATGATCGTGAAGGCGTTGGAGCAGCAACGATGGTCGGCGGAGGCGCGACGACCGGCGGAGGCACGCCCACTGGCGGCGCCAACTGGGCCTGTGCCGACGTCGACGCGAGCGCCAACGCGAAAGCCATCGCAACTATTATCGCGCCCCAGCTACCCGCAGCCGGTTTCCCTGTTCGCGAAGGCCTCGAAGAGCCGCGCATTATTATCATTCCCACAAGCAGCGCAGCTCGGCAAAAAATACTCAAATCTCAATCGGCCACGGCCGATTTGCGCCCAGTTCTCAGGGAGCGTCAATTGGTCATGGTCCACGGCGGGAACCGATTGCTGAGCATTGTTGTTCCGCCGCCACAGGCCGCAACAAGCGGCAAAAGGCCGACTCGCGCGCCCCGGCAACTTGCTAAGATGCAAATTTCGTGTTGCAATATCAGGCACAATCGGATTCAGGCCGTTCGACTGTGCGTTTCGTAACTAGGAAATTTAGCAGACAATCTGAAAGCCCGCTTGTGGCGTGGCACGCAAAAAAGCGTGGCGCGTCTTTTTTATGTCTGGACTTATCTTCAAACGTGGAGACAGGGCGATGCAGAAAGGCACCGTCAAGTGGTTCAACCCGACCAAAGGGTATGGCTTCATCAAGCCGGCCGTCGGCGACAAGGACGTCTTCGTCCACATCTCGGCGGTCGAGCGCGCTGGGCTCAACACCCTGAACGAAAACCAAGTCGTGGAATATGACCTTGTGGAAAATCGCGGCAAGACCTCCGCGGAAAACCTCAGGGTTTCCTGAACTTCCTCACGATCAGCGCAAGCGATCATGATCCACTCCCCGGCTTCACCGCCGGGGGATATTTTTCAGGCGTCCGGCGCGGGTGAAATCAGCGCGTCGTCGCGCGACGGACGGCCTTTCGTCCTGCAGATATCGCCCTCCAGCCGCACGGCGCCATCCGCCAGCAGCCTGAGCGCGTCGGGATAGATGCGGTGCTCGACGGTGAGGATCCGCGCCGCCAGCGTATCCGCGGTATCGTCGTCGTGAACCGCGACCGCGCCCTGCATCACAATCGGGCCGGCATCGGTTTCCGGAATCACGAAATGAACGGTGGCGCCGGAAATCTTGACGCCGGCACGCAGCGCCTGGGCCTGCGGTTCAAGGCCCGGAAACGACGGCAGCAGCGAGGGATGAATGTTGAGCATCCGGCCGTACCAGCGTTGCACAAATTCGGCCGTCAGCAGCCGCATGAAGCCGCCCAGGCAAATCAGTTCGACCTTGTGCTGATCGAGCGCGGCCTGCAGTTCCGCCTCGAATGCCGCGCGGTCCTTGCCGAAGCGCTTGCTCTCGATAGTCAGCGTCGGGACGCCGCTGGCGCTGGCCGTCGCAAGGCCGCCGGCATCGCTGCGGTTGGAAATCACGACCACGATTTCGGCGGGAAAGCCGGGAGCCTTGGCCGCATCGATCAGCGCGGCCATGTTCGAACCGCGTCCGGAGATCAGGATGGCGACGCGGCGTTTCATCGCTTCACTGCGCCAAATCGAGATGACCGTTATAGACTACGCGATGCTCACCCTCGGCCGCGATCACTTCGCCCAGAAGTGCGACGCTTTCCCCGCTCTGCGTGAGAATATCGGTCACCTGTTCGATCGCATCCGGCTTGATGATGGCGATCATGCCGATGCCGCAATTGAAGGTGCGCAGCAGTTCGAGTTCGGCGATGCCGCCCTGCTCCGCCAGCCATTTGAACACCGGCAGCACCGGCAGCCGCGCGAGGTCGATGCCGACGCCGAGATGTTTCGGCAGCACGCGCGGGATGTTGTCGGTGAAACCGCCGCCGGTGATGTGGGCAAGGCCCTTGACCGCGCCGGTCTCGCGGATCGCACGCAGGCACGATTTGACATAGAGCCGGGTCGGCGTCAGCAGCGCGCCGCCGAGCGTCATGACCGGCGAGAACGGCGCCGGCGCACCGAAGCCGAGGCCGGATTGTTCGACGATCTTGCGAACCAGCGAAAACCCGTTGGAATGGACGCCCGGAGGACGCCAGCCCGATCACCGCATCGCCGACGGCGATATCGGGCAGCGGCAGCAGCGTGCCGCGCTCGGCCGCACCGACCGCAAATCCGCCGAGGTCGTAATCGCCATCCTTGTAGAGGCCGGGCATTTCGGCGGTCTCGCCACCGATCAGCGCGCAACCGGATTCCCGGCAGCCTTCCGCGATGCCGGCCACGATCGCCGCGGTGGCCTCCGGATCGAGCTTGCCGCAGGCGAAATAATCCAGAAAGAACAGCGGCTCGGCGCCCTGGACCACGAGATCGTTGACCGACATCGCCACCAGATCGATGCCGATGCCGCCATGCAGGCCGGTCTCGATCGCGATCTTGAGCTTGGTGCCGACACCATCGGTGGCGGCGACCAGGATCGGGTCGGTAAAGCCCGCGGCCTTGAGGTCGAACAAGCCGCCGAAGCCGCCGATTTCGGCATCGGCGCCGGCGCGCGCGGTGGCGCGAACCATCGGCTTGATCATATCGACCAGCCGGTTGCCGGCATCGATGTCGACGCCCGAATCTGCGTAAGTGAGGCCGTTTTTACGGTCGATCATGCGTGATTCCAGATGATGGCGGCTGGTTACGTCGGAATCCGCTCTCGTGCAATGGCTCGCAAGCGGGGTCTCCTGTGTACTATGTAGGCAGGAACCGGCTCGCTCCGCAAAGGGCCGGATCTATCGTGAAATCAGGCCGTTAGCCGGGAAGCGCTGCGTTGAGCATTCCGAATATTATTACGCTGGGCCGCATCCTGCTGGTCCCGTTTATCGTCTGGGCGATTGCATCGAACCAGCTCGAGATCGCGTTTGCGATTTTCATCGTCGCCGGCGTCAGCGATGCCGTCGATGGCTTCCTCGCCAAGCGCTTCAACATGTCGAGCGAACTGGGCGCCCTGCTCGATCCGGTGGCCGACAAGGCGCTGTTGGTCTCGATCTATATGGCGCTCGGAATTTGGGGCGCGATCCCGCGCTGGATCGTGATCCTGGTGGTCTCGCGCGACATCATGATCGTCGGCGCCGTGATTGTGTCATGGTTGTTCGGCAAGCCGATCCCGATGAAGCCGCTGATGGTGTCGAAGCTCAATACGGCCGCGCAGGTGGCGTTTGCGGCATTGGTGCTGGCTTCGCTCGGTTTCGGCTTCAATTCAACGCCGTATGATCTGATCCTGATGGGCTTTGTAACGATCTTTACATTGCTTTCGGTATCCTTCTATCTCGTGGAATGGGCGCGGCACATGAGCACGATCGAAGGCAGCTAGCTTTCGAGCGTCAAACGCCAGCCAATAGCAAGCCGGGTGAACCCGGCATGGAGTGACTGCGTGGCAGGCCGCGTTCAACCTCGTCAGCTCGCATTCGCGTTGCCGCACGCCGAGAGCCTCTCCCGCGATAATTTTCTCGAAGGGCCGGCCAATGCCGCCGGTCTCGCGCTGGTCGAGGCCTGGCCCGACTGGCCCAACCGGGTCATGCTGCTGGTGGGCCCCGAAGGTTCCGGCAAGAGCCATCTCGCTGCGATCTGGGCCGAGCAAGCCGGCGCCCGCCTGACCAGCGCGCATGCGCTGACCGCAGCCGAGGTTCCCGGCGCACTGGCGACCGGCGCGCTTGTGGTCGAGGATTTGAAATCGGCCGAATTCGACGAACGTGCGCTGTTCCATCTTTTGAATCTGGCGCGGGAAGACGCCGCCTCGGTTCTGATCACCGCGCGTATCCCGGCCGCTTCGCTTGAGATCGAACTGCGCGACCTGCGGTCGCGGCTGCGCGCGATACCGACCATCGCGCTGTTGCCGCCCGACGATCAATTGCTCCGGGCGCTGATCATCAAGTTCTGCGCCGACCGCCAGTTGATCGTCGACGAGGCCGTGGTGAGCTTTCTCGCAACCCGGATCGAGCGGTCTTTTGCCGCGGCCCGGCAGGCCGTGGAGCTGCTGGATACCGAGGCGCTGCGGCTCGGCCGGCCGGTGACCCGGGCGCTGGCCGCCGAATTGCTGCGCAATGCCTGATGGCCAGGGCTGACACCCCCGCCGTCCCGGCCGGATCCCGACCCGGTTCGCGCCTTGACGGCGCCGGCTGTCGGAACATCAATGTCATCGAAACGTCATCGCAGTAACACATGGTTTGCGGGCGTTTGCCGCAAGCTGGGCCGTCTGTTGCCTCAAGATGGATCGAATTCTGATGGAATCCGAACAAGTCATTGTAATTAAAGAAAAAGAAGAGATTGCACATGCTGCACCGGCGATCGCCAGCAGCCCCGAACGCTTCATCAATCGCGAACTCTCCTGGCTGCATTTCAATCGCCGGGTGCTCGAGGAATCCGTCAATTCCGGCCATCCCGCCCTGGAGCGGGTCAGGTTCCTGTCGATTTCCGCCAACAACCTTGATGAGTTCTTCATGGTCCGGGTCGCCGGCATCAAGGCCCAGGTGCGCGAAGGCATTACCGAGCGCAGCCCCGACGGCCTGACCCCCTCGGAGCAGTTGGTGCTGATCAACGAGGCCGTCTCCAAGCTTGCCAACGACCAGCAGGCGATCTGGCGCGACCTGCGCGCAATCCTGTCCGGCGTCGGTATCGTTCTGATTGATGGCCGCGATGTCACCAAGACCGAGCGGGCCTGGATCGAGGATCATTTCCTCCACAATATTTTCCCGCTGCTGACGCCGCTCGCGATCGACCCGGCGCACCCCTTCCCGTTCATCCCGAGCCTCGGCTTTACCGTCGCGCTGCATCTGGCGCGTGTTTCCGACGGCAAGCCGATGAACGCGCTGATCCGCATGCCCGGCAAGATCGATCGCTTCATCCGCTTGCCCGCCAGCAAGGATGGCGCGGTGCGGCTGATCACGCTGGAGGAAGCCACCGGCCTGTTCATCGGCCGGCTGTTCCCCGGCTATACCGTCAAGGGCCAGGGCGCATTCCGCATCATCCGGGATTCCGAACTGGAAATCGAAGAAGAAGCCGAAGATCTGGTCCGCCTGTTCGAAACCGCACTGAAGCGGCGGCGGCGCGGTTCGGTGATCCGGCTCGAAATCGAAGCCAAGATGCCGGAAGAACTGCGCGCCTTCGTGCAGCACGCGCTGTCGACCGCCCCTGACGAGGTTCTGCTGGTCGATGGCGTGCTGGCGATGAACGAATTGTCGCAACTGACAAGGCTCGATCGTCCCGATCTTGAATTCGTGCCCTATGTGCCGCGCCATCCCGAGCGCGTGCGCGATCATGGTGGCGATATCTTTGCCGCGATCCGGCAGAAGGATTTGATCGTCCATCACCCCTATGAATCGTTCGACGTCGTGGTGCAGTTCCTGCAACAGGCGGCGCGCGATCCCGATGTCGTCGCCATCAAGCAGACGCTCTATCGCACCTCGAACAACTCGCCGATCGTGCGCGCGCTGGCGGAAGCCGCCGAGGCCGGCAAATCGGTCACTGCGCTGATCGAACTCAAGGCGCGGTTCGACGAAGAAGCCAACATCCGCTGGGCGCGCGATCTCGAACGCGCCGGCGTGCAGGTGGTGTACGGATTCATCGAGCTGAAAACCCACGCCAAGCTGTCGTTGATCGTGCGCCGCGAGGGCGGCAGCCTCACCACTTACGTTCACACCGGCACCGGCAATTATCATCCGGTCACCGCGCGCATCTATACCGACCTGTCCTACTTCACGTCGGACCCGATCATCGGACGCGATGCCGCGCGCGTCTTCAACTACATCACCGGTTACGCCGAGCCGAGCGACATCGAAAAAATGGCGGTATCGCCGCTGACGCTGCGCAAGCGCATGCTCGAACATATTCGCGGCGAGACCAATTATGCGCGTCACGGCAAGCCGGCGGCGATCTGGATGAAGATGAACTCGCTGGTCGACCCCGACATCATCGACGCGCTGTATGAGGCATCGCAAGCCGGCGTTGCGATCGACCTGGTGGTGCGCGGCATCTGCTGCCTGCGGCCCGGCATTCCCGGACTTTCGGAGAATATCCGCGTCAAATCGATCATCGGCCGCTTCCTGGAACACGGCCGAATCTACTGTTTCGGCATGGGTCAGGGCCTGCCCGGGGCAAAAGCTGCTGTGTATATCTCGTCCGCCGACATGATGCCGCGCAACCTCGACCGCCGCGTCGAAGTGCTCTGCCCGCTGCAAAATCCCACGGTGCATCAGCAGGTTCTCGAACAAATCATGGTCGCAAACCTGAAGGATACCGAGCAAAGCTGGCAATTGTTGCCGGACGGGTCCTCAACGCGTATGAAGGCCGCGAAAGGCGAAGAGCCGTTCAATCTGCACAACTATTTCATGACGAATCCGAGTTTGTCTGGCCGTGGAAAGTCGCTCAAGGAATCTTCGCCACGGCGTCTCACGCGCCGCAACGAACGTCAGCAATCGTCATAAGGGATTTCGCAGGTGAAGCGGCCGCGCAAACGCGCCTCCAGCGTCGCGGTCATCGACATCGGTTCGAACTCGGTGCGTCTCGTCGTCTACGCATCGATGTCCCGCAGCCTCGTGACCATCTTCAACGAGAAGGCCCTGTGCGGGCTCGGCCGCGAAGTCCAGAGCACCGGCCTGTTGGCGCCGGACGCCGTGGCGAAAGCGCTGACGTCGCTGCGGCGGTTTCGCGCCTTGTGCAAGGTGCAGAAGGTCGGCCGCGTTTACGCGATCGCCACCGCCGCCTGCCGCGACGCCACCAACGGCCCTGACTTCATCGCCAAGGCCGAACGCATCTGCGGCGTGCCGATCGAAATCCTGTCGGGACCGCGCGAAGCCAAATTGTCGGCGCTCGGCGTCGTCTCCGGCATCCACAATCCTGACGGCATTGTCGGCGATCTCGGCGGCGGCTCGCTGGAACTGATCGACGTTCACGGCAATCGCGTGCGCAGCGGCGTGACGCTGCCGCTCGGAAGCCTCGCCTTGCTGGACTGCGTCGCATAAATCGCTCAAGCGTGCCGAGCGCATCGTGCGCACCGATCTGACCGGGGTGATGCAACTCAAGGCCGGCCGCGGCCGCACGTTCTATGCGGTCGGCGGCACCTGGCGTGCGCTGGCGCGCATCCACATCGTCCAGAGCGGCTATCCGCTCCGGGTGATGCACGGCTATTCGATCCCGGCCGCGGACGCGCTCGATTTCGCGCAGCGCCTGCGCCGGCTCGCCTCCGCCAACATGCTCGCCAATATCGAGATCATCGCCGATGCGCGGCGGCCGCTACTGACCTATGCGGCGCTCGTGCTCGAATACATCATTCGCGTCGCCAAGCCGAAAACCATCGTGTTTTCGACCTTCGGTGTGCGCGAGGGTCTGCTCTACGAAATGCTGCCGCAGAGCGAACACGCCAAGGACGGATTGATCTGCGCCGCGCAGGATCTGAACCAGTTGCTGTCGCGCTCCGCGCGCCATGCCCAGGAACTGATCGGCTGGACCGATCGTCTGATCAGGGTCGCGAAGCTGCGGGAAACCGATGAAGACCGCCGCATGCGCCACGCCGCCTGCCTGCTGTCGGACATCGGATGGCGCGTGCATCCCGACTACCGCGGCGAGCAGACGCTCAATCTCATCATCAACGGAAATTTCGGTTCGATCGGCCATCAGGGCCGGGCGTTTATCGCGTTGTCGGTGTTCTATCGCTACGCGGGCCT
>CAVTWC010000064.1:0-33970 GCA_963738105.1 uncultured Alphaproteobacteria bacterium
CGACTCGCGCAGTTCCTTGACCATCGCAGCTGTGATCGTCGTCATCGTTGAATATCCTTTTTGCCTGTCAGGGCGGTCGCGGCGCGGCTTTACGCCTCGCCGCCTTCCACCATCAGGAATTAGGTCAATGGAGAAGTGGTGACCGGAGCGTTCCGGTCAACCTGCTCATCGTTACTCGGCTTCGGCGGTCATCGCCTTGGCCTGGGCAACCCAGCCATCGGCGCGGCTCGGAAGTCCAACCTCTTCACCGATCTTGTGCGCGGTGTCGTGATCGAGCTCGGCCAGCTGCCAGTAATGGAAGATGCCGAGGTCGTTGAACTTCTTCTCGATCGCACCCGACACGCCGGTGAGCTTCTTGAGATCGTCGGCCGCACCGCGCGGACCGGCAAGCCCCTGGAAGCCGACGGGCTGCGGCGCCGCCGGGATCGCTTCACGAACCGGGTGAGCGGAGGCTCCGATATCCATGCCGGAATCGCCCTGCGCCCGCGAGATGCCATCGATGGCCGCGCGTGCGATCAGGTCGCAATACATCGAGATGGCGCGGCCGGCGTCGTCATTGCCGGGCACGACATAGGTGATGCCCTTGGGATCGGAATTGGTATCGACGATGGCGGCGACGGGAATGTTGAGCCGCTGCGCTTCCTGGATCGCGATGTCTTCCTTGTTGGTGTCGATCACGAAGATCATGTCGGGAAGACCGCCCATGTCCTTGATGCCGCCCAGCGAGCGGTCGAGCTTGTCGCGCTCGCGCTGCAAGGTCAGGCGCTCTTTCTTGGTGTATTGCGCGCCCTCGCCGGTGCTCAGCATCTCTTCGAGCTGGCGCAGGCGCTTGATCGAGCCGGACACCGTCTTCCAGTTGGTCAGCGTGCCGCCGAGCCAGCGTGAATTGACGAAATACTGCGCCGAACGCTTGGCCGCCTCGGCGACGCCGTCCTGCGCCTGCCGCTTGGTGCCGACGAACAGAATACGGCCGCCCTTGGCGACGGTATCGCTGACCGCCTGAAGCGCGCGATGCAGCAACGGCACGGTCTGGGCGAGATCGATGATGTGGATGTTGTTGCGCGCACCGAAAATGTAATCCGCCATTTTCGGATTCCAGCGGTGCGATTGGTGACCAAAGTGCACGCCAGCTTCAAGCAGCTGACGCATAGAAAAATCGGGTAGCGCCATAGTTCAATTCTCCGGTTGGTTCCTCCGGAAACGTGTGAGCAAACGAGCCTTATGGCCCGGTTGCCACCGGACGGCCTTTTGAGCCATGTTTCCGTGTGAGATGGGCCGCTATATAGCGGGATTCCTGCTGGAAGCAAGGAAATACGGCCGGTTTTATGGTCTTTTTGACCCGCTTTTCCGGATTTATTGGCCCGCGGCGTCGGGCCTGGGCTGGCTGCGATCCCTGTCCAGCCCTGCCCTGAGGTTGGCGATTTCGCCAAAAAACGCGCTCTGGTCGTGGAAGGATACCGCGCGGAACGACGGTGGCATCAGCTGCCAGGTCGCCACCTGCCGCCCCGAATCCGAGAAGGCCTCGGATCGTTGCAGCGTCTGTACCCCAATCGCGGTGACGACCAGCGCCGTCACGAGGCCGGCCTTCAGCCACAGCCGGACCCGGCCGACCTCGCGCAGATGCAGAAAGCACATCACGCCCAGGATCAACCAGGCCGCCACGTATTGGTAGGTGATGACACCGGACAAGGCCCAGGCGAAGGCCGCGACCCGGGCAAAGTCCGCGTAGAGCGCAAAAGCGACGGCGCCCGCCAGCGCGATCATCAGATTGCCAACAAAGCGGGAGCGGCCGGAGAAGATGCGGGACATCAACGCCCAGATCGTGACCCATCCGAGCAGGATGGCAGTGACGGTCAGTAGCGGCGTCACATAGCTCGAAGCGCGCGCCTCGACGGTTTGACCGAGCCAGATATCGAGCACCAGGATTCCCAATATCGCAACGCCGAGCGCCATGGTCAGAACGATCGGCAACCTTCGCCGCTCCGGTCCCGCGATGCGTTCGCGCTCGACCGCATGACCGATCTCGCGAATGCGCAGATAGGTGCGGCCGATCCGGATCGGATTGCGGCCGTCGACCACGATGCGCGCGAGGCGGCTGTTGCCACCATCGAGGAAGGTACCGTTAACGCTCCCCATGTCTTCGGCAACGAGCTGCCCGGTCTCGTCGCGAAAGATGCGCAGGTGCTGCGCCGCGACATAGGGATCGTCGACCACGACGTCGCTGTCATAGCCGCGGCCGATCCGCGCCTCCGGCCCGTCAATCCGAAAACGGCTGACGACGTCGCGCTGGCGCGACAATATCTCGACCCACATCATTTGGCTGTCTGCACAGATTCGAGAAAGCGTTTGCCAAGCGCCATCGCGTCGTCATAACCGACCGCCTGGAGACTCAACCGCGAAACCAGCGCCTGGCTGTCGTGATCCTGGGTTACGGCGATCAAGGCCACGTCGTAGAGTCCCTCGAATTCGCGATAGGCCTGTGCGCACCAGATCACGCGGAGTGGCGGATGCGCGGGCGCCGGGGTCACGCTCACAAAATCCTCATGACAACGTTCCGGAGTGTACCATTTCCGGAATGGACCACCGCCGACGAGACGCGGCTGACTGAGCCTCGTCAGAAATGCCGCAAATTGAAACTGATTGAGGTCCACGGTTTTGACGTAGGACTGGTTGATCTCGATGGCGCCGGTGTTCAGATCGGACGCCACGAACACGCTGGTGTCGCTCGAGCAGCTCGTCGAATTGATATTGGCACGGGGTTTCGGCGTCACCTCGGCGTTGGTGTAGGCCCAGCAATCGAACCATGGCGCCGCCGCCTCAGGCGCCCCATAGGGACCGAGCGTGGTCGAGCGAAACCCCTCTTGGCCAAACGATTTGTAGAGCGCCGATCGCCACGCGACGAGCTGCCGCTCAACCTCGGGGCGCAGATCGGGCGGGGCTTCATGCTCGCGGACGCGCGCAAGCAATGCCGCGGCAAAACGTGCCGGCACCAGAAAGCTCACGAGCTGGCTGCCCCGGCGGGTGGCGACGTTGATGCCGACGACGAGGCCTTCGGCGGTGACCGCCGGGCCTCCGCTCATGCCGGGGTTGAGCGCCCCGGCGAAGTGGATACGCTCGTTATAGCTGTGCTCGACCAGCCCGTTGTAGGTGCCCTCGATGATTGTGAAGCCGAGGTCGAGTGGATTGCCCATCGAATAAAGGCGTTCGCCTTTGGGCAAGCCGCCCTGCATGGCGGTTTTGTCGAAGGTGAAGAACGGCGCATCGTGCTTGTCGAGCCGAACGACCGCCAGATCGTTCGGCAGGTCTATTCCCAGCAAGCTGACATCACCGCGACTGCCATCCGCGGCGATATATTCGAGGCGATACGTCTTCGGCGCGAGCGCGACCTGGGAAACGACGTGATAGTTGGTGATCGCCAGCCCATCGGCCGAAACAAGAAATCCCGAACCGAGCGATATCTGCCGCCCTGCGCCGGCAACGACGGTGCGGATTTGCAGCAGCCGCGGCGGCGCCGCCGCATAAATCGCTTCCGCTGCCGAAGACGGAAGCTCCACCGCCCGCGCGGTGCCGCAACCGATCGCCGCGATCGCAAGCAGGAGGCGAAGCGCGCGCGCGACGACAACAACTGAGACGGTCAAGAAGTCCCCCACCCGCTGCTACAGCGTCTGCACATCGACGACGCCCGAGACCGCCTTGATCGCGCCGGCGATCTGTGGGGACACCCTGAAGCGGCCCGGAAGCTTCATTTCTACTTCGGTTTCGAGGTCGAGCATCATGACCAGCGAGACGTCGCCATTGGCGGCTGCCGGAACCGCAGGCCCGCTTGCTGCCTCGGGCATCTGCAGGCGTTTGGCAATCAACTCCAGCGGCTTGGTGTCGCGAACGAAGATTCGCAGCCCCTTCTGGGTTTTTGCAGCAGCCGCGTCCAGCGGTTCGGCGTGCAGCACCCGGGCGCGCACGTCCTCGCCCTGCAGCTCGGCGCCGAGTTGCAGCAGCACCGCCGCGCCAGGCTCCAGCACCTCGCGATATTGCGCAAGCCCTTCGGAAAACAGCACGGCTTCGAAATGGCCGGTCGGATCCGACAGCCCCATGATGCCCATCTTGTTGCCGGTCTTGGTGCGCCGCTCCATCCGCGACACCACGGTCGCGGCCACCTTGCCCGCGGTCGCGCCGGTTTTGACGGCGCGCGAAAACTCCGCCCATGACTGCACCCGCAGGCGCTTCAGCACGGTGGCGTAATCGTCGAGCGGATGGCCCGACAGGAAAAATCCGATCGCGTCATATTCGCGCCGCAGCCGTTCGGCGGCCAGCCAGGGTTCGATCTGCGGCAGCATGATGGTCGGCGCGTCGGCGGCGCCGCCGAACATGTCGTTCTGGCCCATGGTCGCGGCCTCGTGGCTGCGCTGGCACGCCGCCAGGATCGCCTCGGCGCCGCCAAACACCCGCGCGCGATTGGAATCGAGCGAATCGAACGCGCCGGCGGCGGCAAGGCTCTCGATCACGCGCTTGTTGATCGCGCGCGGATTCACCCGCGAGGCAAAATCCGCCAGCGAGGTGAACGCCCCATCCTTTCGGGCTTCGACAATCAACTCGACCGCCTGTGGTCCGACACCCTTTAACGCCGCCAGCGCATAGTAGATGGTGCCAGCGCCGACCTCGAAGGTCGTCCCCGAACGATTGATATTGGGCGCTTCGACCTTGATGCCGAGCCGCTGCGCCTCGGCGCGGAATTCCGACAGCTTGTCCGTATTGTTGAGTTCGAGCGTCATCGACGCCGCCAAAAACTCCACCGGATAATGCGCCTTCATATAGGCGGTATGATACGACACCAGCGCATAAGCTGCGGCGTGACTCTTGTTGAAGCCGTAGTCGGCGAACTTGGCCAGCAATTCGAAGATCGTATCCGCCTGCCCTTTCGGCACGCCGTTCTTGACCGAGCCAGCGACGAAGATCGCGCGCTGCTTTTCCATCTCGGCGCGGATCTTCTTGCCCATCGCACGCCGCAACAGGTCGGCGTCGCCGAGCGAATAGCCGGCCATCACCTGTGCGATCTGCATCACCTGTTCCTGGTAGATGATGACGCCAAAGGTTTCCTTCAGGATCGGCTCAAGCATCGGGTGCAGATATTCCGGCTCCTCGTCGCCATGCTTGCGGGCGCAATAGGTCGGAATGTTCGCCATCGGACCGGGACGATACAGCGCCACCAGCGCGATGATGTCCTCGAAACGGTCAGGCCGCATATCGACCAGCGCGCGGCGCATGCCCTGGCTTTCAACCTGGAACACGCCGACCACGTCGCCCTTGGCCAGCATCTGGTAGCTTTTGGCGTCATCGATCGCCAAGGTCGGAAGATCGACATGGACATCGCGCTGCTTGAGCAATTTAACCGCGACATCGAGCACGGTCAGCGTTTTCAGGCCGAGGAAGTCGAATTTGACCAGGCCAGCGGGCTCAACCCATTTCATGTTGAACTGGGTGACCGGCATGTCCGATTTGGGATCGCGATAGAGCGGCACCAGTTCGCTCAAGGGCCGGTCGCCGATCACGATACCGGCGGCGTGAGTCGAGGCGTGCCGGGTCAAGCCTTCAAGGCGTTGCGCGACGTCGAAGGCGCGCGCCACCACCGGATCCTCGTCGCGAAACGCCTGCAGCTTCGGCTCGCTCTCGATTGCCGCCGCCAGCGTCACTGGCGCCGCCGGATTTTGCGGCACCAGTTTGGTCAGCTTGTCGACCTGGCCATAGGGCATCTGCAGCACGCGACCGACGTCGCGCAGCACGCCGCGCGCCTGCAGCGTTCCGAAGGTGATGATCTGCGCCACCTGATCGCGGCCGTAGCGCTGCTGCACGTAGTCGATCACCTCGCCGCGGCGGTCCTGGCAGAAGTCGATGTCGAAGTCAGGCATCGACACGCGTTCCGGATTGAGGAAACGCTCGAACAGCAGGCCAAAGCGGATCGGATCGAGATCGGTGATGGTCAGCGCGTAGGCGACCAGCGAGCCGGCGCCGGAACCGCGGCCCGGGCCAACCGGAATGCCTTGCGACTTCGCCCATTTGATGAAGTCGGCCACGATCAGGAAGTAACCCGAATAATTCATCCGGGTGATGACGTCGATCTCGAACGCCAATCGTGCGCGATAGTCTTCCTCGGAGGTGCCTTGCGACAGGCCGTGGACCTTGAGCCGATTGGCGAGCCCCTGCTCGGCCTGACGGCGCAATTCCTCGGTTTCTTCGCTCTGCGCGTCGACCGCGTTGACGCCGGCCCCGACCGTGAATCGCGGCAGAATCGGCTTGCGCGTCCGCGGCCGGAACGAGCAGCGCTCGGCGATCTCGACCGTCGACGCCAGCGCCTCCGGAATGTCGGCAAACAGCACCGCCATTTCGGCCCGCGTCTTGAAGCGGTGATCCGGGGTGAGTTGCTCGCGATCGGTCTCTGCGATCAGCCGGCCGCCCGCGATGCACAACAGCGCGTCGTGGGCCTCGTAATCGTCGGCGGCCGCAAAATACGGCTCGTTGGTCGCCACCAAAGGGATGCCCTTGGCGTAAGCCAGATCGATCAGGCCGGCTTCGACGCGGCGCTCCTTGTCGATGCCGTGGCGCTGCAATTCGATGTAGAGCCGGTCGCCGAACAGGCTTGCCAGCCGTTCGCAGCGGGTCGCCGCCAACGCGGCCTGGTCGGCTGCGAGCGCCAGCGAAATCGGCCCCTCGGGCCCGCCGGTCAGCGCGATCACGTCTTCGGCGTCGTCCTGCAACCATTCGAGCTTGATGTGCGGGGTCTGGTTGACCGGCGTTTCCAGGAACGCCCGCGAGTTCAGCCGCATCAGGCTGCGATAGCCACGCTCGCGCGACGCCAGCAACACGATCCGCGCCGGGGCAGCGGCCAGCGCATTGCGCGCGTTCGGATCCTGATCACCGAAATCGACCGCGAGTTCGCAGCCGACGATCGGCTGGATGCCATAACCGGCCAGCTTGTCGGAGAACTCCAGCGCCCCGAACATGTTGTCGGTGTCAGTCAGCGCCAGCGCCGGCTGGCGGTCCGCCTTGGCGAGTTCCGCGAGCTTGGCGATCTTGATCGAGCCCTTCAGCAGCGAATAGGCGGAATGGACGTGAAGATGGACAAATCCGGCATTGGGCATGGTCGCGACAGGCTTCTCGGTCTTGAGTTGGGCTGAGGGAGCGCAAGCCGGGCGCAAGAAACAACTCGCCTCCCAATGGTGAAGCCTGGGGCCCAAGCTGTCCACGCAGAACGCGAGATTTGATCCCGCCGTCCTGCTTTTCCCCAAGGAGCCCGGCCGGTCCGACCGATCAGCCAGGAATCGCCTTTTATTGTGTTGGTCAAATCCTGCGGCGGCTCATTTCGTTTCGAATTCGCCGCGAGAAGTGACGGCCAACGCTGAAAATGAACATCGCCGAAACGAGCACGGCCAGCGACGAGAAAGCACCAAGTGCGACGGTGCCAAGGGCGCGGCGCAGTTCGCCGGCGATGTCACAGACCAGCAGCAATATAGCCGCCAGCAGCGATGCAGTGCCGATCAGGATGGCCACCAGCGCCAGTCGAACGCACCAAACGAGTACATGGCCCATTGCAACTCACTGCCGGAATAGCCAGGCCCACGTCCGAGTCCGCCCGCAGAGTCCGGCCGCACGCCGAACGGGCCTTAGAGCTGCGGAATCAGCTGAGCCCATACCGCGATCATCCCGACAAACAGCACGATTGACGCCAGTGCCGCAGCCTCCTCAACGAATACCTTCAACATACCCGCCTCCCTGGATAAGAACATAATGGGAACATTGTTCCTTTTTTGTTCTTAGAGTCAAGCGACGCCGGCGGGTCAGTTTGGGCAAATGCCCCCGAATTTTCCGCTTGGTTAATTAGGGCCGTGGCCGAGTTGAAGATTCGCGCTCAGGTTTTGCATCAACGAGCGCCTGTCGAGACCGTTGATCGTCCCAACGCCGTTGTATGCGGACAAAATTGCAGCACATCGTTTGAGGCGCGATCGCGGCGGAGTGCGTGCTTCTCCGCTGCATTTGGCCTGGCTGCGTCCGCGCGCCAATTTTCCAAGCGAATGTGCACGGGCTTGGGAGCGCGGTCAGGCTTCTCCCCCGTCGCAATGTCTATGATCGACTTGGCGAGCTCGTTGGGGCCCCTAGGGCGTTTTGGGGTGACTGGTCGTTGGTATTTTCCTGCCAGGCCCTGGAGTGCTCAGCAATCCACTTGGCCGCGTCATGTTCGGTGACAAAGCCCTTGATTGCTTCCGTTTCGCCATCGGGCCACAGCATATCGACACCCCAACCAAACCCGGGGTTTTTCCTCGCCACGAAAGTTGGTCGCTGCTCGGACATCGCTCGAATATGCGCCTATGGCCTCCGGATTCAAGCCAGCCATCCTGCCACAATCAAACTGATGGGCACTCGGCCTCTCCGGAACTCGAATGTGCTTCGGCTAGCCTGTCTGTCGCGACAATCTGCAGATTTGTGACTTGATCAATCAGCGACTGCGCTTCGGTAATTTCGGCAGCTTGTCCGGGTTGAACATTCGCATGGGCTCGCTGGCGCTCGGGGCGGGGAGCTGTTGTTCATGGAAAATCAGCGTTCCCTCAAGGAGCATTCCGGGGAACTGTTTCGCGGCCCCAATGTAAGTAGCTATCTTGCCAATGCATGTTCCGCTGAGTTCAAGCTCGAGTTCGGAATCATCGCCAAACACTGTTGGCAGCCCTTCGGTATGCTTTTTTGTCTTGACGACCGCGGAAAACCGGTCGCCATCGACCTCGCATGCGCCGTCATATGTCATAACGTTGTCGCGCCCCCAGATTTTGCCATCTGCGACATGGACGATGCCGGTGCCTTGACTTACCGGGGTCTTGAACCACGCCGCATAGGTGCCGTCCTTGAGCACGGGATCTCTCCCTCCGAATTTACCAGGGGGTAGATGATCCACACAACTCGGCTAAGACTTTGTTAATCTCCGCGCCCGTGAAATTCCGGAGGCTCCGGATAGCGCCGGTAGCGGCGGCTATTTGCCGCGCGAAATTAGCGCCGACGGGTGAAGAGCACGCCCATCAAGAACGCTGCCGCCAATGCCTGCAACGGAGCCTGCCGCGTGAGACGAGCGACCTTGTCGAGAGGCATGCCGGGTTCTTGAAGCGCCTCTATGGTCTCATTCACCCGTTGGCCGGCCGTTCGGAAGGCCTGCGCAACCTGATCAAGAGGGTTGACAGGTTTGAGCGGCGGTTCGTCATCCAACGCGTTCAGCGCGTCCAGCAGTTCGCCCATCGTCTCGCGCCTCCAGAGTTCTGGTGAACCAATGGACGACGCAGGCAAACGTTCCTTCCAGCGAGCCGTAGCGCGCCTGCATTGCGAAGAACGATCTCAGTGGCTGATGCCCTGAAAGGTCCTCTCCGGCTGTACCGTGAGGCGGATCGCGACCTCGGTCGTACCGTCGAACACCTCCAGCACGTGATCGCACAACAGACAGCGGAACTCGCCGGTGGTCCGTGCGCCGCTCGCAAGTTCGACGCGCCGATAACCAGCACCGCAATTCAAACAAATGATATCGGATTTTTTCATGAGGCGAACACGCGATCGAGCCGTTGTCTGTCTTGCATAGTGGACGGCTGTGACAACCCAGCGACCCGTCAACTGCTAAGCCCGCGCGTTGGCGGGAATATGACCGCGCAGCCGGGGTTGCCCCGTAGAGCAATCACTAAACGGCGATATCGCAGCGCGGGATTATGGCTGTGGCCGACGCGCGAACGTGAATTGACGCAAGCCAGGCAGAACGCTCTGCTTGCAACTTGCGGCATCGGTCGAACCCTTTCAGCAAGGAGGACACAATGCGGTGGTCTTTATCGGCTCTGATGGCAGTCGGCGCGTTGGCGGCACTTGACACGGCGCCGGCAATCGCCGCGCCCGCGGGAAATTTCCCGTTTTGCATCAGGGGGTGCGACTACGGCGGCGGCGGCGGTGTTGGTGATTGCAGCTTTACGAGCTATGCACAGTGCCAGGCGACGGCCGCCGGGCAAACCGCCAGTTGCTATAGCAATCCTTATTACAACAACGCCGAAATGCCGCCGGCTCGGGGCAACTACTCACGACGGAGATTCTGATGCGCGCTACCGATCTGGCAAGATTGGTAATTCTGGCGATCGGAACAATGGCGGCGGCCGGCCCGGTTCAGGCTCAAACTTATGATCCGAACTTTCCGGTTTGCCTGCACGTCTACGGCCCGATCAATTATTACGAATGTGGCTATTGGTCCCTGCCGCAGTGCGCGATGTCAGCATCAGCCCGCGCGGCGCAATGCGTCATTAATCCCTATTATGCCGGGAACGCCTATCTGGACGCCCCGGTACGCCATCACCGGCGTTATCGGCACGTTTATTAAGCGACGGGTACGGTCGAAGGCCGCCTATTCGAGTTCTATGACCCTGCCGCCCTCGAGCGACACCCGCCGATCCATGCGGCCGGCCAATTCCATGTTGTGGGTCGCGATCAGCATCGATACGCGGGTTGCCTTGACGAGCTGCATCAGTGCCCGGAACACATGATCGGCGGTAACCGGATCGAGATTTCCGGTCGGCTCGTCGGCAAACAGAACCCGCGGCGCATTGGCAACGGCGCGAGCTATCGCGACCCGCTGCTGTTCGCCGCCCGACAGTTCGGCCGGCCGATGTTTGATGCGATCGCCGAGGCCGAGATAGGCCAGGATCTCGGTGGCGCGCTTGACGGTCTCGGAGCGCTTCAGGCCCCGGATCATCTGCGGCAGCATGACGTTTTCGAGCGCGGTGAATTCCGGCAGCAGCCGGTGCGATTGGTAGACGAAACCGATATCGGTTCGCCGGATCTGGGTTCGGTCGACGTCCGACAGGCCCGAGGTCGCAGTCCCCCCAACATAGACTTCGCCGTCATCGGGGCTTTCAAGCAGGCCCGCGATGTGCAGCAGCGTCGATTTGCCCGAACCCGATGGCGCCACCAGCGCCACCGACTGCCCTGCCCACAGCGCCAGCTTGGCGCCGTCGAGTATCGTCAGCGTGGTCTCGCCTTGCTTGTACTGGCGTTTTATCTCGTGGAGATAAACGACCGGTACATCTTCCGCCGCTTCCGCCATCTGCCCCTCACTCGTACCGCAGCGCGTCGACGGGATCGAGGCGTGCGGCACGCCACGACGGATAGAGCGTGGCGAGGAAGGACAGCGTCAGCGCCATGATCACCACCGCGCTGGTCTCACCGAAATCGATCTCGGCCGGCAGCTTGGAGAGAAAATACAGCTCCGGCGAGAACAATTCGGTGTTGGTCAGCCAGGACAGAAACTGGCGGATCGATTCGATGTTCAGGCAGACCAGCAGGCCGACGAGGAAGCCGGTCATGGTGCCGACCACGCCGATCGAGGCGCCGGTAATCAGGAATATCCGCATGATCGAGCCCTGCGAAGCGCCCATGGTGCGCAGGATCGCGATATCCTGGCCCTTGTCCTTTACCAGCATGATCAGGCCCGAGACGATATTGAGCGCCGCTACCAGCACGATCATGGTGAGGATCAGGAACATGACGTTGCGCTCGACCTGCAGCGCATTGAAGAACGTCGAATTGCGCTGCCGCCAATCCACCAGAAAAACCGGCCGTCCCGCGGCTTCGGTCACGGATTTCCGAAATGCGGTGATGTTGTCGGGATTGTCGGTGAATACCTCGATCGCGGTGACGTCACTGTTGCGATTGAAATAGGCCTGCGCCTCCGACAGCGGCATGAACACGAAGCTCGAATCATATTCGGACATGCCGATCTCGAACACCGCGCTGATCTTGTAGGGTTTGATGCGCGGCGTCGTGCCCATCGGGGTCACCGCCCCCTTGGGCGAGACCAGCGTAATGCTGTCGCCGGCATGCAGCGACAATTGATCGGCGAGTCGGCGGCCGATCGCGACCCCCTGCCCGTCGTCGAAGCCTTCCAGCGAGCCCTGCTTGATGTTCTTGGCGATCGAGGTGAGGTTGTTGAGGTCATCGGCGCGAATGCCGCGAATGAACACGCCGGCCGCGTTGAACGGCGATGATCCGAGCCCCTGGCCATCCACCACGGGTGCGGCAAGGCGGATGCCCTGAACCTGGCTGATCCGGTCGGCGACGTCTTTCCAGTCTGTCAGCGGCGATTTCAGCGGCTGCACCAGGAGGTGCCCGTTGAGGCCAAGGATCTTGTCGAGCAGTTCCTTGCGGAAGCCGTTCATGACGGCCATCACGATGATCAGCGTGGCGACGCCGAGCATGATGCCGAGGAACGAGAAGCCGGCGATGACGGAAATGAAGCCTTCCTTGCGGCGCGCCCGCAAATAGCGTCCCGACAACAGCCATTCGAAGGGTGCGAAAGGTGCGGTCCGGACTGGCTCGGTCATGGTTTCATCCATAGGTCGATTTTCACACGATTTCGGGCTGATTGTGGCCGTCGTCGCTGAGACGCCGTCAGCACCGGTGGATAATTATTCACGCGGTCAACTTTGCGAGCACGTCCGCCGGGCTTAGATTCTCGCGCGTGCCGTCGCTGCGGCGCTTGATCTCGACCTTGCCTTCGGCGAGCCCTTTCGGACCGACCAGTATCTGCCAGGGAATACCGATCAGGTCGGCGGCGGCGAACTTGGCGCCGGCGCGCTGGTCGGTGTCGTCATAGAGCACGTCGACTCCCTTGGCGGTGAACTCACGATACAGCTTCTCGCAGGCCGTATCGGTGTCCTCGGAGCCCTGCTTGAGATTGAGGATCGCGACCCTGAACGGCGCCACGGCTTCCGGCCATTTGATGCCGGCATCGTCGTGACAGGCCTCGATGATCGCACCGACCAGCCGCGAGACGCCGACGCCGTAGGAGCCGCCATGGATCGGAACGTCGGCGCCGTCGGGCCCTGCGACCATTGCCTTCATGGTGTCGGAATATTTGGTGCCGAAATAGAAGATCTGCCCGACCTCGATGCCCCTGGTGTGGACCTTCTTGTCGGCCGGCACCTCACGATCGAAGCGCGCGGCGTCGTGCACGTCTTCGGTCGCGGCATAGACCGAGGTCCACTGCTTGATGATGTCAGTCAGATCGCCGTCATAGTCGATATCGTCGCCGGGTACCGGCAGATTGAGTACATCGCTGTCGCAATACACGCCGGATTCGCCGGTCTCCGCGAGCACGATGAATTCATGGCTGAGATCGCCGCCGATCGGGCCGGTTTCGGCGCGCATCGGGATCGCCTTCAATCCCATCCGCGCGAAGGTTCGCAGGTAAGCCACGAACATCCGGTTGTAGGAGCGCCGGGCCGCGGCCTCGTCGATGTCGAACGAATAGGCATCCTTCATCAGGAATTCACGGCCACGCATCACGCCAAAGCGCGGGCGCTGCTCGTCACGGAACTTCCACTGGATGTGGTAGAGATTGAGCGGCAGGCTCTTGTAGGACTTCACATACGATCGGAAAATCTCGGTGATCATTTCCTCGTTGGTCGGCCCGTACAGCAATTCGCGCTTGTGCCGGTCGGTGATGCGCAACATCTCCGGACCGTACGCATCATAGCGTCCGCTCTCGCGCCAGAGGTCGGCCAGTTGAAGGGTCGGCATCAATAACTCGAGCGCGCCGGCGCGGTTCTGCTCCTCGCGCACGATCTGCTCGATCTTTTTCAACACCCGCAAGCCGAGCGGCAGCCAGGCATAGATGCCCGCCGCCTCCTGCCGCATCATACCCGCGCGCAGCATCAGGCGATGCGACACGATCTCGGCCTCCTTCGGGTTTTCCTTAAGGATGGGCAGAAAAAACCGCGACAGTCGCATGGGGACACTCAAAGAATCGGTGGAACACGGAAGGCCCGCAGTGAAACCGGATCGGGTGGGAAAACACAAGGGTTGGGGCTGCGAAAGCCGCTTCAGGCAACCAATCATGACAACGGACTGATCACCGCCTTGGCGGTCTATTGAGCGCGCGATCAAGGCGCGAATACGTCACAAACCGGCTTTAAGAAGAAAAGCTTAACGGAAGCTCCTAATACAAAGGGATATCCAGTTCATCTTCCAGTGTAACCTTCTCGAAATCGGTCACCAGAGCCTCGATCCGCATGTGCCAACGGCCCGGATAAGGCAGCGGCACCCCTTGAACGTGCCAATAACCATCGGCGCCCAGCGTGGCGGCACGCTCCAGCGGCTCGATACCGCGCTCCGGCAGGCTGAGGATCAACGTGGCCTCCTTCGCCTGAAGCGGGGCGGCATCGCCGTTCATCAACTGCAGAACAAAATTGTCGCTGCCGACCTTGCCGGGCGAAACCAGCACCTGAAACATCGCCGCATCGGTGTGGATGTGGACCGCGAGCGGCGCGTCGACTTCGGCCACCAATGTCCGCGGCGGCGGCGTAAAGCGCCAGCCGGCGACGACAGCGAGAATGCCGACCACCAGCACACCTTCGAACACGACCGATCGCAGCAGCGGACGGGTATTGCGGTAATCAGCCACGACCATCGCCGTCAGATAAAACCGGTTCAACGCGGCGAGCCCGAGCAGCAGCACGACGAGCGTCAGCTTGACCAGCAGTATGATGCCGTATCCGGTCGCGATCAACGCGCCAAAACTCTCAAGCTGGACCACCGCGAGCCCAAGTCCGGTCAGCACCAGCACGCCGACAACAGGGACAGCGAGGCCCGAAAAGTCCTTCAGTGCGCGCGGCAGCGAGGCCGACCGTCGCCACGCCATCGCCATCAGCGGCGCCAGCGCACCGATCCAATACGCGACGCCGACCCCATGCAGGAACAATGACGGCCGGGTCAGCCACGACGGGGGCGCCGTCGCGGCGTGTCCGCTGCTCACCAGTGACAGCCCGACGGCCAGCATGGCCGCCGAGGTCAGTACCCAACTAATCGCGATCGACGAGCTCCACAGCGCGAAATAGGCGATCGCCATCGCAGCGACCGCAATCAGCAGCGACGGTCCGAGGCTGGTGGCGAGAGCACTCGTCCACGGCGCCACGGTCACGATATCCATCAGCGGCAGGTTCTGGAGATCGATGCCCTGCAGGCCGAGCGAGACCACCGCGCTGACAATACCGATCCGGAGCGCGGCGATGATCGCCTTCCGGCCGTCAGCGCCCTGCCCGATCCACGCCGCGAAAAACGCGCCCCCGACGCCGACGAACAGCCCGAGATAGACGCCGACCCGCGCCAGCCAAATCAGGCCGGAGACCAGTACCGAACTTGTCGGCGCCGCCGTGACTGGCGATGCCGTCATTTCGCCGATCGAAAACACCAGCGCACCGCCGACCGGGTGGCCATCCGCCGAAACGATACGATAGCTGACGACCTGGGTACCTCGCGGCAGGTTGTCCGGCAGCATCATGGTGATGGTCTGGCCGATGGCATGGACCACGACATCGCTGCGGGTTTTGCCGGATGCATCGATCAGGCTGATCACCGCCGGGGTAACGGGTTCGTTGAACTGCAATTGCACCGTTTTGGGCGCCGTCGCCAGCACGCTGCCGTCGGCCGGCTCTGCCGATACCAGCGAGGCATGCGCCGACGCGCCGGAGGCGAAGCAAACGACAAACAGTAGCGTTACCAGGCCGGCGATCAGGCGCATCGTATGGATGCCTGTCAGGGTTTCGGCAGCAGCTTCACGCCCGGGGCGGGCCATTTGCTGTCATGGGGGTGGGCGGGATCAGCAGGAATATCGATCCAGCGGCTGACGCCCTGCTCGCATTCCTGCACCGTCGGAAAATACAGCACGGTGTCGGGTTTCAGTCCGCCGGTGAGGAAGGTGCTGATGACAAACTCCTCGCGCGTATGATCGGGTAAGTTGCCCCCGCTCCACACCACTTCCTTGGCGCCTTCGGAAACGCTCGAGCCCTGATAGTCATAGGCCGATGCGTATTTTCCCGCGACAGCCTCGACATTCCAGCCCGCTGTCGGCATCGGTTTTATGACGATCACGCCTTCGGGAATTTGCACACGGATCCTGGTGGTGGCCGATCCGGAACAGCCGTGCGGCACGACGAATACCGCGTCATAAGACGTGCCGACCGTTGCCTCCTTGGCTTTGAGCGTGATGTGGGCAGAGGCCGGCGACGCCGTGAGACCGATGGCTGCGACGACGGCGAGGCAACAGGAAAGTCTGATATCGGACATGTCCCGCCTCACATCTTCATGCCATCGGGCATCTTCTTCATCTCCATGCCGCCGGGGGCCGCGCCGGCGGGTCCTTGTGCGCCGATGCCCTGCACGTCGAGTGAAATCTTCACCTTGCCGGCTTTTTCGAATTCGAGCGTCACGGGCAGTGCGTCGCCCTGTTTGAGCGGCGCCTTCAGATCGAACATCATCAGATGATTGCCGCCCGGCGCGAGTTTTACCGTCTTGCCGGGATCGATGGTCAGCCCCTTGTCGAGCGGGCGCATGGTCATCACGCCGTCCTTTGTCGCCATTTCGTGCACCTCCACCTTGCCGGCGATGTCGGCGGACACACCGATCAGCCGATCGGCTGAGGTCCCCTTGTTCTCAATGGTGAAGTAACCGCTGCCGATCTTTGCACCGTTCGGCGTGGCGCGGCTCCAGGCCTGCGTGATCACGAGATCGCCGGCCTTGACCTCCGCGGCGCCCGCTGGCGCGGTGATCAGGCCTGCAAACAAGACGGCGGAAACGAGCATTCGTGCGACTGGTCTCATGGGATATTCCTTCATCGGCCTTGGTCAGATTCAGAACGTGTATTTTCCCGCGAGCACGAAGGTGCGGCCGGGGAATGGATGGAACAGGAAGTACTGCGCGTTGAAGATGTTATCGATGCCGAAATCGAACGCGAAATTCTTCGTCGCGGTGTAGTGTATCTTCATATCGACCACCAGGAACGGGTCGAAGGCCTGATAGACGTGCTGGATAACGTCGGTGTTATCGAGCGTCGCGTATTGCTTGCCGGTATAGCGGGCCGCGACCGTATAGGCCCAACTTTCATTAGGCCGATAGGTAAGCCCGAACGTTGACCGCCACTCCGGAACGTTGGGAACCCGCTTGCCTACCACGTTCGTCGGCTGACCCGCCGCATTAGCGAAAGTCGGGTCTGAAAGAATACGGGAATCGACGTAGGTCACGCTGCCGAATAGTTTCAACCCTTTGATCGTCACATTGTCTTTCTCTCCCGAGAGCTCGACGCCCTGCATCCCGATCGCGTCGACATTGCCGATCGTCGTGGTGGGAGTCTGGCCGCCGGTCGAGTTTGTTATGTTCGTGGTTTGCGAGATGATCGCGTTGTTGACGTGTTCCTTGAACAGGGTCAGCCGCACCCGGCCATCATTCCAGTGCCGCTCAACATTTAGTTCTCCGCTGAGATCCTGTTCTGGCGTCAAATTGGGATTGGCGAAGGTCGCGACTCCCGCGACCGTAATGTTCTGATAGAGCTCCGTGACGGTCGGATAGCGGTAGGCCTCGCCAAAATTGGCCGTGACGTTCCACTCCTTGTTCGGATCGTAGGAGAGCGACACTTTTGGGGAGAAATTGGTTGAACTCGAGGGTCGGTTGATTCTTGGGAACCGCAACGAATACCGGTATCGGCGAGCCTGGGACGCCGGTACCGGGCGCCGGAACGGAATTGATGTTGAAGCCATCCTGTGCCCGCCAGGTCTCCAGCCGGCCACCCAGCGTTAGCTTCAAATTGGGAATTATCTTCCAGGCGTCCTGCAACCATAATGCGCCGGTTCGCGTTTCGCCGATTCCTTCGGAGGCAATTTGACCGGTGCCGGTCGAAGATGTCGCGTACCAGACTGAGGACAAGTACACCGGATTGTTGAGCTCATAACGGTCGCCATGGAGACCGAAGCTGATCTCCTGCGGACCATCATAGCCGTAGGGACGCCAGATTCCCTTGGCGTCGGCGTTCTGCCAGTTGGTGCCGTCATTGCGTGTGATCTTGCCGTTCTGTGAGTAGCCTACGCCCGTCGGCGCCACCGTGAACGGATTGAACATGATGTCCTGCAGATAATTGTAGCTCGATGCGGACAGATCGAAATCGTAGACGCCCTTGGTGTCGCTCTTGAGCGAGATCGCATTGCTCATCTGGGTTTGATCCCAGATGTACTTGTTGCTGGCAAATCCAGCCTGGCCACCGAATGTTGGCGTGCCTGTCGCCGTCGAGGTCAGATAGGTCTGCGGATTTGAGGTTTGGTGATTGTTCCAGATGCCGAACGAATACGTCGCCTGCACCAGCGGCGAGACATCATAGGCGAGCCGCACGTTCTCGGAGGTCTGCTGGGAATGGGCCAACGTACCGGTGCCGATAACGTTAGCGATCCCTCCAGTCCTGCTCAGCGCGCCAATGGTCCCTGTCGTATTCGCCGGACCAACACCAAAAACGGTGCCAAAGGTCGTGTAAGTCAGCGGCTGCTGGTAGCTGTCGAGATAGTTGGCCGTGAGCAGCCAGGACAGCTTACCGTCGCGATTGCCTGCCGCCGCACTGGTCTGGCTGGTCACATAGGTATCCTTGGTGCCGTATTGATTCCACGGCATGACCGACACCGTCTCCTTGGCGACCGCAAACGGCTTGTCCGGCATCTTCGACGTGATCAGCAATACCCCGCCGATGGAATTGCCGGGATAGGCGGCCGAGAACGGGCCGTTGAGGAAATCGACCCGCGCAATCGCCTCGGGCGAAATCAGATTCCAATGCGGCGAGGCGCCGGAATTGTTGTTGCCGATCAGCGCCGAGACCAGCAGGTCGTCGTAATAGATCAGCGTCCGCGCGCTCGAACTGAGGCCCCAGGTCCGCGTCGCCAGCACCGCCTGATTGTCGCCGTCGTTGCGCTTGCGGACGAACAGGCTCGGCATGTATTTGACGGCGTCTTCGGGGTCCTTGAGATTGATGGTCTCGTCGATCTGTTTGGCGGCGATGCTGAAGGATTCCTGCGGCAGCGCAAATCGTTGCTTGATCGGCGGCGTCGCCAGCGAGGCGTTGGTTCCGCCATCGGAGGTGACGACAACGACCGGCCTGTTCTGCTCCCGCGCGGTACTCGCCACCTCGGTCGGCCGGCGCGGTAGCGGGCTCCGCACCGCAGGCTTTCGCGCGACGCGTTTGACCACGACCTTGGGTGCATCGACCGCGACCGGCGGAAGCGCCTGGGCGCCATCTTGAGCGTTCGCCACCGTCATGGGCGCGGTCAGCGCCACCTGAAGAGCGACGATGCTCACGCCACCACGGGCATGAAAACGAAACATCCTGTATTCCTGACGCTGGCACGACGGCCAGCCTGCTCAACGGCGTTGTCGGCACAGCCTTGGGCCGCACCGATCGTGAGGTCTTTGGGGTCAGGAAATGGAGGGTGGCGCGCGGGCCTGGGCGTGGGAGCCGGCCCGGGAGCCCGGCAGCGTCACGGCGGCATCGTGCCAGAGCACGCGCAGGGCGGACCGGTAAGGCGCCGCAACTGTGGTCCGCGGCGTATCAGCGGATGCGGCCGCATGTGCGGCACAACACAGAGAGCACGAACCATCGTGCGCCTGATGGCCGCCGGTTTGGTCGCTGCCGCCATTGGTCTGGGCCGAATTGTCGTGGCAGATGACGGCCGCCGCGAGCGGGTCGGAAATCGCGATGCCCGCCGCCCAGCAGGCCGCGATTGGTGCCAAAATCTGCACCAGCAGCGCGATCATGACGATCGGAAGAAACTTCCGTAACCGCCGATGCATTGATTAACCCACCTTCTCGACGGCGCTAGCTTAATCACCGGGAAAGCCGGAAGTCGAGACCGGCCTGCGGGCTATATCTTGCATCCTTCCCGGAAATAACCGGACATTTCAGGTGTCACCGCCGCGATGGCTTCCACCCCAGTATGCCCGCTCGCCGCGGGCCCCGGAAAGCCCGATTGCCTGCGCGAAAACGCCACTTCAGATGGCAAAATCCCAATCATTTCGCAAAATGCACGAATTTTGAACAATCGTTGCTGAAATTGATGACAAGTCAAAAAAGATGGTCTACGACTACGGGCTCAGGCTGGCCGTAAGGCTAAAGTCTGGTGGTCCAAGTCTCGGGAGGAGCCCTGGCGCGCACAAGCAGCGTCGCCCCGTCAAACCAAGATCAAATCTAAATTTTCGGGGAAATAGGGTCGACACAATTTTTAGAGCAGGGCTTGCGCCCTGCTCTTTTTTTTCGAGATGGTGTCGGCCCGCGATGGTGTGCGAACTTGTTCAGCCGTCATTGCGAGGAGCTCTTGCGACGAAGCAATCCAGCTCTTGGTTGTGGCCCTGGATTGCTTCGCTGTCGCTCGCAATGACGAACGAAACGGACATCATGGCATCGACCAATCCGATCGAGCGCAGCTTCGAACTTGCCGCCGGCCGCTGTGAGGATCTGACGCCGTTGGTCTACCGGCGTCTGTTCGATACGCATCCGGAAGCGAGAGCGATGTTCCGGACCCAGGGCAGCGACCTCGTCAAAGGCTCGATGCTGGCGCTGACCATCGATGCGATCCTGGATTTTGCCGGCGATCGCACCGGCCATTTTCGCATGATCGAATGCGAAGTCATCTCACACGACGCCTATGGCACGCCGCGCCAATTGTTCTTCGCGTTCTTCGGCATCATCGCCGATACGCTGCGCGAGATTTTGGGAACCGACTGGTCGGCCGAGATCGAGAACGGCTGGCACAAACTGCTTCAGGAGATCGAAGCTATCGTCGCCAGAAGCGAAGCCTGAACAGGATCGTTTTGCATTGCAATGACGGGCGGCTGCCAAATCCGCCTGAGACGCTAGCGCAGGTGGCGCGAGCGTCCGGATTGTGAGACACTTCGTTCGCGGCGCGTGCAATGACGCCGTCGACGAAAATATTAAAACATGGGAGCGAGCGATGTCCGGGACCGAAAAATCCTCAACGACAAGGCGCGATCTTCTTCAGGCCGCGGCAACCGCAGGCGCGGCAGCCACCTTGTTTGGCGGCTTGGGCGTGAGCCCAGTGTTGGCAGCGGAAATGGGCCGTTCCGAGAAACCGCTGAAGGCAGCGTTTTCCAACGCCGGCCTGCAGGCCACCTGGTGCGCGCAAGGCAAGCAGGCGGCCGAATGGTGGGGTAAGCTGTTCAACGTCGAGGTCACCTGGTTCGACGGCCAACTCGATGCCGTCAAGCAGCGCGCCGCCATCGACAACATGGCTTCGCAGAAATGGGATTTCGTCGCCATCCAGGCGTTCGGCATCGGTACGCTGACACAGCCGGTGCAGAAGATGATCGATGCCGGCGTTCCCGTTATCGACATGGACACGCTGATCGCGCCGCTCGATCAGATCAACGTGCACTCGTTCCTGGCGCCCGACAACGAATTCATGGGCGCTTCGGTGACGCAGGCCCTTTGCAACGCGATCGGCGGCAAAGGCAAGGTGATCATGACGCAGGGCGCGCTCGGCCACACCGGGGCACAAGGCCGCGCCAAAGGCTTCAACTCCGTTATCAAACAGTATCCAAACATCGAGGTGCTCGATACCCAGCCGGCCGATTGGGACGTCTCGAAGACCGCCCGGCTATGGGAGACCTATCTCACCAAGTACCCGCAGATCGATGCGGCCTTCTTCCACAATGACGACATGGCGCTGGCCGCTGCCAACATCATGAAAGCGCACAACCGCACCAACATCCTGATCGGCGGGGTCGACGCCATGCCGCCGGCGATCCAGGCGGTGAGCGAAGGCCGCATGTTTGCAACCGTCCGCAATCCGTCTTGCCGCATCCACGGAGGCGCCATCATCGCGGGCGTCGCGGCCGTGACCGCGGGTGAAAAGAGCGGACAGGGTATCCCGAAGAGCGTCGTGACGGATGGTCCGGTCGTGACCAAAGCCAACGCGCCGGGCATGCAGTGGATGGAGGACCATTTCCTGATCTGAGTGAGCGCTGATGCCGCAGGCAGGCTCACCCTCACCCATCCTCGAGCTGAACCAGATCACCAAGTCCTTCGGCGGTGTTGAGGCGCTTCGAGGGGTCGACTTCGCGTTATCTGCCGGCGAGATACATGGTCTCGTCGGCGAAAACGGCGCGGGAAAAAGCACGCTGATGAAGATCATCGCCGGCGTGCATCCGGAATTCTCTGGCCGCTTCACGCTGGACGGGCGAGAGACCCGCTTCAGATCGACACGCGACGCCCATGCCGCCGGCATCGCCATGGTGCATCAGGAGCTCAGCGTCGCACCCGACCTGACGGTCGCCGAGAACGTCTTTTTCGGCACGCAGCCGACTAACCGCCTCGGCCTGGTGCAATGGCGGCGCATGGCGCGCGAAGCCGGTGAGCAACTTGCACGGTTCGGCATCGACGTCGATCCGATGTCGCGGCTCGGCGACCTGCCGATCGGCCTGCAACAACTCATCGAGATCGCCCGCGTGCTGTTCTCGGGCGCCCGCATCGTCATCCTCGACGAGCCGACCTCCGCCCTCTCTCCGCCAGAAGTGGAGCGCCTGTTCACGACCTTGCGGCGCCTGCGCGACGAAGGCACCGGCATCGTCTTCATCTCTCATTTCATCGAGGACATTCTGCGCGTCTCCGACACCGTGACGGTGTTTCGCAACGGCCGAAAGGTAGCCGAGACGGAAGCCGCCGCGACCAGCAAGGCCGCCCTGATCGAAGCGATGGTCGGCAAGGGCCACGAGGCGTTGGAGGAGACCTATTCGCACGACATCGCGCTACCGCCACCGGGCGATCGTCCGGCGGTCCTGAAGGCCGACAAGCTCTCGCTGGCCCGCAGCCTGCAAGACATCTCGTTCGAGGCGCGCGCCGGCGAAGTGCTCGGCATCTACGGCTTCATGGGATGCGGGCAACTGGAGTTGGCGCGGATTCTGTTCGGCAAGATCAAGCCCGACCGCGGCACACTTGTCGTGGGTGGCGATCAGAGAAACTTCGACAGCACGGCGGCTGCGCGACGCGCCGGGATCGCCTTCGTTCCGGAGAGCCGGCGTACCATGCTGTTTCATCAGGAGCCGGTCTACAAGAACATCTCAATCAGCATCCTCGATCGCATTTCCACGCTGTGGCTCAAGCCGGCGCGCGAGCGATCGATCGCAGCCCGGCAAGTCGAGCAATTGCAGATCAGGCCGCCGGTTGTCGGTCTCGATCTCGGCATGCTGTCCGGCGGCAATCAGCAGAAGGTGGCGCTGGCGAAATGGCTGACCTATCCGCCGCGCTTGCTGGTGCTGTGCGAGCCGACACGCGGCATGGATGTCGGCGCCAAGAACGACGTCATCAACATTATCCGCGACCTCCGCGCGAAGGGACTGGCCATCATCGTGCTGTCGACCGAACCGGAGACGGTGCTGTCGCTTGCCGATCGCATCCTCGTCCTCAAGCGCGGTGCGTTGGTGCGCGAATTTGCCGGCGAGGTGGTCAGCAAAGACCGCCTGCTGGAAGCGGCTTAAATTCATGTTTTGACGCGTTTTCTTCACGCGAACCGGTGTCCACCTCGCTCGAAAACGCTCCGATGGAGAATATCATGGCTACTGGTGAAAGCGTGACAGCCCCTGCGGCGGATCGCAAACGACCGAACAGCCTCGGCGTATTCCTGCGTTCGCAGATGCGCAACATTGCGCCATTCCTGACGCTCATCTTCCTCAGCGGCTTCTTTGCCGCTGCCAGCCCCTCCTTTGCAACGCTGGACAATCTCGGCAATATCCTGACCCAGGTTTCAGTGACCGGCATCATTGCCGTTGGGCTCACCTTTGTGATCCTGTGCGCGGAAATCGACCTGTCGATCGCCGCCATCGCCAACGTCACCGGCATCGCGGTTGCCTATTTTACCCTGCAGGAATCCTATGTGAACATCGCCAACGTCCCGATGCCGGGCTGGGCTGCGATCCTGCTGGCACTCGCGCTGTGCGCGGTGCTTGGTCTCGTCAACGCCTTCGGCCTTACGGTGATCGGCATCCCGTCCTTCATCATGACGCTGGCGATGATGCAGATCGCCGCCGGCGTCTCAGCGCTGCTGGTACGCGGTCAGATCGCCTACAAGGTGCCGGATATCGTGGCGACGCTCGGATCCTCGTCGATCGGCGGAGTTCCCTGGATCGTCATCGTGGCCGCCCTGATGCTGCTCGGCGGCCATCTGGTACTCACCTATACCCGCTTCGGCCGCTACGTTTACATGGTCGGCGGTAATCGTGAGGCGGCGGAATATTCCGGGCTCAACGTCAAGCTGATCTTCGGCAGCGTGATGGTGATCTCGGCGGTATGCTCGGGTATCGGCGGCATGCTGGGTGTTGCCCATTTCGGCAGCGCGCAGCAGAACGAGTTCGACACCTACCTGCTGGATTCGATCGCCGCCGTGGTCGTCGGCGGCACCAGCCTTTTCGGCGGGCGTGGAGGCATCGGCAATACGATTGTCGGCCTGTTCGTACTCGGCGTCCTCAACAACGGCCTCGATCACGTCAACATCGATAGCTTTCTGAAGATATTGATCCGCGGCCTCATCCTGCTCGCGGCGCTGGTCATCAACGTCTATGCGCAGAGGTTTCGGGCCAGGGCGATTGAATAGAGGGCGGTTGAATAAGCCTGGCGAATATTCGCGCCCCCCTCACCCGGCGAGGTCCGGTTGCCAATCGCGCAACTCGCGCGCCGCCTTCGTCACCGCGCCCATGGTCCGAAAGGACGGCGTGTCCACCATCATCGCACGGGCGAGACGCAGGCTCCGCGCCTCGCAGACCGCGCGCAGCCGTGGATTTTCGATCCACTCGAAATCAATATTGTGCGCGAGGCCGAGAATGCGACGGATGATCTTCGCGGCCGAAAACCCTACCGTATCCTGGAACAGTGTTTCCATGTAGGCCCGTCGTTCGGCTTCCAGCCGCGCCGCGCCGGCCGCGCCGGAAAAAAGCGTCGCGGGATATGCGTCGCCGTTGGCCTCGTTACGCCAAAGCTCAACGAATTTACGAGAAAACCCCGCCCACACGTTTTCAATCGTTTCCAACACCCATGCCTCGAACGCGCGCCGTTCGCCGGGCGCGCGCTCGTGGCCTGCTGACGCCATATAGCTCATAATGAGATTGCCGATAACGGCGCCGAGATCAAATCCCATCGGCCCGTAGAATGCAAACTCAGGATCGATCACCCGCGTCTCGCTTTCCGTCACCATGATCGATCCGGTGTGGAGGTCGCCATGAACAAGCGCTTCGGGAGAAGCCATGAATTTGAGCTTGAGCCGTGAGACCGCGACATGCAGGTCGAGATCTTCGCGGAAGCGGGCCGCGGTCGAATCGAGCCAGGGCGAAGTCCACCGGTTCTGCTCGGCCTGGAAATAGGGATCCGTGAAGATCAGATCCTCGGTGATCTTGCACAGCGCATGGTTACCTGAGAACGCCGCGATATCTTGCTTTTTCTGCGCGGCCGGAACTGCCAGGTCGGAACTGAAGAACAACGTGCGCGCCAGAAAGGTCGTGATGTGATCGACAAAGTGCGGATAACAGGTCCCGGCGACCAGCCCCTTGCGCATGATGATGTGGGGTTCAAGCAGCTCCATGGCGATCAGAGCGAGAGCTTCATTGTGGTGAAGCACTGCCGGTATCAGACCGGGCGCCAACTGGGCCTGACGCATAAGGGCCAGGTGCTCGTAGTGCGACCGCGACAGCGGTAGCGGCCAGCTCTCGCCGACCAGACGGACATAGGGAAGCGCCTGCTTGACGGCAATTCCGCCTTTGGCTCCTCTTACAATGAATACGAGGTTGAGGTTGCCGTCCCCAATCTCGCCGATCGACCAATCTCCGGGCGATCCACCGAGAAGGGCGGCGACCTCAGGAAGCGCTGCAAAGTAGTCCCGCAGGTCCGTGTCCCGCAGAATTCGGTATTGATCCGGCGCTGCGTCGCCCAATGATCGCTGCTGTGAACTCATTCACTGCGTCCGGTGCTTTAGCGGGACTTGCGATTTCACTCCCGCTCGAGGAAATTCGAACCGATATCGGCCTTCTTCTTGATCGGGTCATAGTCGCAATAGACGCCGTCGGCGACCAGCGTGTAGCTCGCGCTCACGTTGTATTTGTCGAGCTTGACCGAATTCAATCCGATGACGGACGTCCGGGAACCATCATTCCATTTGAACGGCGTGGAGCTCGGCGCCTTTTCACAGGCGGCAACCGCTTCGGCAAACACATGGCCCTCGACGAAGGCCTTCACTGTCCGAAGCTGAACCGCCATCCTCCACTCGATATAAAAGGCACCGCCGAGGCCCGCGATAATCAGGATCAGCAATCCGATGACGGCTCTTTGAAAAGTCATTTCCTAAATCCCCGAAACCAGCAAAATCCGGCGGTCAGAACGGCATCCCCATCAACCGCGAAAGCCGCTCGACATTGAGATAACCTGCATTATAGGCGAACACGCCCGCGCCGAAAATGACCGCCGAGATCACCGTCGTCCAGATCAATTTGGCGCCCATTCGCGTGATGACCGGCGCGCCGGGATCGGTGCCATCCGTCCCCTCGCCGTCCTCGTGCTGGCTGCGCACGCCGAACGGTAGCGTCAGGAACAGCGCGATCCACCAGATGACGAAGTAGATCGCAAACCCGGTCGAGATTGTATAGACCATCGGCTCAGGCCTGTTCGATTTCGACGAGCGCGCCGGAAAAATCCTTCGGATGGAAGAACAGCACCGGCTTGCCGTGGGCGCCGATCTTCGGCGTGCCGTCACCGAGCACGCGCGCGCCATCCTTGATCAGCCTGTCGCGCGTCGCGATGATATCGGGCACGTCATAGCAAATGTGGTGGATGCCGCCATCGGCGTTGCGTTCGACGAACTTCGCGATCGGCGAGTTGTCGCCGAGCGGCTGGATGAATTCGATTTTGGTGTTGGGCAGCGTCACGAAGACGGTAATGACGCCATGCTCGGGCAACGGCTCCGCCGCGGAGATATCGGCGCCGAACGCGGCGCCATAGATTTTGGCGGCCTTCTCGGCATCCCTGACCGCGATCGCCACGTGATTGAGTCGACCCAGCATGCGTATCTCCTCCCTGTCGTTGGCGCCCATTCCGGCCGCAAACCCGGCGGCCATTTTTCGCAAGGCGCGCCGTTCAGACCGTCAAAACGTGGACGTAGCAGAGCGGCTTCTTGCCCCATTGCTCGTTCACCGTGGCGCGTACCGCTCGGCGCACCAATTCCGCTATCGCGTCGGGATCGCGGCGCCGCGCCCGCGGCAGGCCTTCCACGGTCGAGACCACGGCATCGAACACGATCTCGTCGATGATTTCGCCGGCGCTATTCTTCTCCGGCACACCGACCAGATCAACCTCGGGATCATCAGCCAGTTCGCCTTTGTCGGTCACCGCGATCGCCACGAAGGCACAGCCGGCGAACGCCATCTTCCGCCGCTCGACCACCGCGCGCGACTTGGAATCTTCCAGGATCGCGCCGTCCTTGTAGAGCCGCCCGGAAGGCAATTGATCGATAATTGCGGGATCGCCGGGACCGAGCTTGACCAGGTCGCCGTTGCGGCAGGTCAGGACCTTCGGCACACCGGCCGCCCGCGCCAGCTTGGCGTGCTCGAACAGATGCAACGCCTCGCCATGCACCGGGATCAGCAATTGCGGACGGACCCAGGAGATCATATCGCGCAGTTCGTCGCGGCGCGGATGGCCGGAGACGTGCACGAGATGGGTGCGATCGGTGATGACTTCGATACCCTGCGTCACCAGGCCATTGATGATGCCGCCGACCGCCTTCTCATTGCCGGGGATGGTGCGGGAGGAAAAGATCACGCAGTCGCCCTTGTTGAGGGTCACCTGCGGATGATCGTCATTGGCGATACGCGCCAATGCCGCGCGCGGTTCGCCCTGGCTTCCCGTGCACAGCGCCAGCACCTTGTCGGGCGGGAAGTGACCGTAGAGGTCGGCGCCGCGGAAATTCTGCACGCCATCGAGATGGCCGGTTTCGCGCGCCACCTGCACCACGCGCTCCATGGCGCGGCCGACCACTACCACTTCGCGGCCGGCAAGCCGTGCCGCATCGGCGACTGCGCGCAATCGCGCGACGTTGGAAGCAAATGTGGTGACGGCGACACGGCCTTTGGCGGCCTTGACCAGTTCGGCAATGGTTTTGGCGACCTCGGTCTCGGACGGCGAGCGCCCGTCCCGCACTGCATTAGTGGAATCGCCGACCAACGCCAACACGCCGGCATCGCCGAGTTCGCGCAAGCGCCGCTCGTCGGTCGGCGGACCGATGATCGGGGTCGGGTCGATCTTCCAGTCGCCGGTGTGCAGCACGGTGCCGGCCGAGGTGTGGATTGCAAGCGCATGCGATTCCGGAATCGAATGCGCGACCGGAATGAACTCGACCGAAAACGGACCGAGTTGGACGCGGCCGCCTGAGGGCACCACCGTGACCGGGATCTTGGGCGGATTGCGCTCGGAAGCGCATTTGGCCTCGAACAGGGCGGCGCTGAATTTGGTGGCGTAGATCGGGCATTTGAGCTTCGGCCAGAGGTCGATGATCGCGCCGAAATGGTCTTCGTGGGCGTGGGTCAGCACCAGGCCGACCAGGTTCTTGCGCTCTTTTTGCAGGAAGCTGATGTCGGGCATGATCAGATCGATGCCCGGCAGATGCTCCTCATCGCCAAACGACACGCCGAGATCGACCGCAAGATACGAGCCCTGATGGCGGTTGCCGAAGCCATAGACCGACAGGTTCATGCCGATCTCGCCGACGCCGCCGAGCGGTGCAAACGTCAATTCATCCGGCCGCGCCATCATGCTGCTCCCGCCGAGGCCGCCGAGCCGAAATAGACGTCGCCGGCCGCAATGGGCAGTGGCCTGCCCTCGGCCGTCCTGACGATCATGCAGCCGGTCTCATCCAGGGTCTCGAAGATCCCCTCGAGCGTCGCGCTGCCGGTCTGGATCGCGACCCGCTCGCCAAGTCCCGCCGCGCGCTCGAGCCAGAGCTTGCGGATCTCGCCAAAACCACGGCCATCGTCCCAGATGCCGCGGAATTCGGTCCAGGCGTCCGACAGCGCCGTGAACAATTCCTCGGCGCCAATCTGGATGCCGAGCGCTGCCAGCGATGTCGCCGGTGTCGGCGTGCCTTCAGGGGCGGCAACGACATTGGTGCCGATCCCGACCACCACGGCGAGCCGATTGCCGGCCGCAGCTTCTGCCTCCAGCAGGATGCCGGCGAGCTTCTGCCGCCCCGCCAGCACATCGTTGGGCCATTTCAGCGAAAACTTCATATGATCCGATCCCGCCGACCTCAGCGATGCCTCAACGCTTATTTTTTGCAGCGCCGTTTCGAGTGCTAGTCCGGCCGCGAACCCCAGGGTTGCTGCGACCGATGGCGGTACGTCGATGACTTCCAGAATGCTGCTGGCGAGATTACCGCGCGGCGCGATCCAGGGGCGATGCCGCCGCCCGCGCCCAGCGGTCTGCTCCGTCGTCACGAACCACATCGGTCCGGCCTCGCCGTCGCGTGCGCGCAGCATTGCTTCCGCGTTGGTCGAGCCAATGTTGTCGAAAGCCGCGAGCCGATAGCCCGCCGATATAGCTCGTGGACCGAGCGCGAATGCCATCTAGAAGAGTGACTTCGCCGCGACCGTGGCGATGCTGACCAGCGGCCCCGGATAGACGAAGAAGAAGATATTGAAGAGGCCCGCGACCGCCAGCACCGTGCGCAGTTCCAAGCGCATCGGATCGAGTTTGGTCAGCGGCTCATCGAAATACATCACCTTGATAATGGTGAGATAGTAAAACGCGCCCACGACGCTGGTGAGCACGCCGATCACGGCGAGCGTAAACAGCCCGGCCTTGATCGCGGCGATAAAGACATAGAATTTCGCGAAGAAGCCCGCGAGCGGCGGAATGCCCGCCAGCGAGAACAGCAGCATGGCAAAGAAGAAAGCCAGCAGCGGATTGGTCCGCGACAGGCCTGCGAAATCGCTGATGTTCTCGACGTGCTGGCCATTGCGCTTCATGGTCAGGATCACGGCGAAGGTGCCGAGCGTCATCGCGACATAGATTGAGATATAAACCAGCACACCCTGCGCGCCCTCGGCCGTTCCGGCCGCAAGACCGACCAGGGCAAAGCCCATATGGCCGATCGAGGAATAGGCCATCAGCCGCTTGATGTTCTTCTGGCCGATCGCGGCAAACGATCCGAGCGCCATCGAGGCGATCGAAACGAACACCACGATCTGTTGCCACTCCGGCACGATGCCCGGGAATGCGGTGAGCGCTACGCGAGTGAACACCGCAAGCGCGGCGACCTTCGGCGCGGAAGCAAAGAACGCCGTCACCGGCGTCGGCGCGCCTTCATAGACGTCGGGCGTCCACATGTGGAACGGTACCGCGGAAACCTTGAAGCACAGCCCGGCAAGCAGGAACACCAGCCCGAACACGATGCCGAGGCTGCCGGTCTTCACGGCCGCGGCGATGCCAGCAAAACTGACGGTGCCCGTGAAGCCGTAGATCAGCGAGGCGCCATACAGCAGCATGCCCGAGGACAGCGCACCCAAAACGAAATACTTCAGGCCGGCTTCGGTCGATTTCACGTTGTCGCGGTTGCTGGCGGCGACCACGTAAAGCGCCAACGACATCAATTCGAGCCCGAGATAAAGCATGATCAGATCGCCCGCAGAGATCAGCACCATCATGCCGAGCGTCGAGAGCAATACCAGAATCGAAAACTCGAAGATGCGCCGTGACGGGTCTGAGAGGAACTCTGTGGACAAAATCAGCGTCGCGCCCGAACCGATCAGCGCCAGGATTTTCAGGAACCGGGCGAAATCATCGACAATGAAACTGCCGCCGAAGGTCGTGAGTTTCCCGGCCGGCAGCGTCAATTCCAGCACGCCGACCACGACCAGCAGGCAAACCGCCAGGCCCGTGACGAGGCCGGTGGTCTGCTGCCCCCGATACGCTCCGAGCATCAGCAGCACCATGGCGCCGCCGGCCAACACCAGCTCCGGCAGCACGGGCAGCAACTGATAACCTGCAGTCGAAAAGCTCATGGCGTCGTCCTAACCGATATTCTCATTGCAACAGCGCCGCGGCCTGGGTCGTCAGCGCGTGGCTGTAATTGGTAACGAGTTGCTGCACCGACGCCGCCGACATGTCGAGCACCGGCTTCGGATAGACGCCGAACAGGATGGTCAGCGCCACCAGCGGCAGCAGCGTCAGGCACTCACGAGCCGTGAGATCCTTCATGCTCGCCAGCGAAGGCTTCACCAGCGCCCCGAACACCACCTTGCGATAGAGCCACAGCGCATAGCACGCCGACAGGATCAGGCCGGTGGTGGCCAAGAACGTCGTCGGCAGCGAGACCTTGAAGGTGCCAAGCAGTGTCATGAACTCACCGATGAAACCGGAGGTGCCGGGCAGACCGACATTGGCCATGGTGAAGATCATGAACACCAGTGCGTAGAGCGGCATGCGGTTGACCAGCCCGCCATAGGCGGCGATCTCGCGGGTATGCATGCGGTCGTAGACCACGCCGACGCAGAGGAACAGCGCCCCTGATACGATGCCGTGCGAGATCATCTGGAACACGCCACCGGCGACGCCCTGCATGGTGCCCGCGAAAATGCCCATCGTCACGAAGCCCATATGGGCGACCGACGAGTAGGCGATCAGCTTCTTCATGTCCTCCTGCATCATCGCCACCAGCGAGGTGTAGATGATCGCGATGGTCGAGAGCGTGAAGATCAGCGGCGCGAAATCATGCGAAGCCAGCGGGAACATCGGCAGCGAGAACCGCAGGAAACCGTAACCGCCCATCTTCAGCAGAATAGCGGCCAGGATCACCGAGCCTGCGGTCGGCGCCTCGACGTGCGCGTCCGGCAGCCAGGTGTGAACCGGCCACATCGGCATTTTCACCGCGAACGACGCGAAGAACGCCAGCCACGCCCAGGTCTGCAGACTGCGCGGAACTGCCGTGTGCATCAGCGTCGGAATGTCGGTGGTGCCCGCATTCCAGTACAGCGCCATGATCGCCAGCAGCATCAGCACCGAGCCGAGCAGCGTGTAGAGGAAGAACTTGAAGCTGGCATAGACCCGGCGCGGGCCGCCCCACACCCCGATGATCAGGAACATCGGGATCAGGCCGCCTTCGAAGAACAGATAGAACAGCACGAGGTCGAGCGAGCAGAAGGTGCCGACCATCAGCGTTTCCAGCACCAGGAACGCCATCATGTATTCGCGCACCCGCACCTTCACCGATCTCCAGCTCGCGATGATGCAGAACGGCAGCAAGGCGGTGGTCAGGATCACGAACGGCAGCGAGATGCCGTCGACGCCCATATGGTAGGTGATCGCGTTGGCGAGCCATGGCGCCTTTTCGACGAACTGGAAGTCCGCCTGCGCCGGGTCGAAGCGCATCACCAGCACCAGCGAAACTGCGAAAGTGATCAGCGTGGTCCACAACGCGATCCAGCGCGAATTGCGCTCCGCCGCTTCATCATCGCCGCGGCTGAGATAGATCAGCAGCGCGCCAAACGCCGGCAGGAACGTGACGACGGAAAGAACGGGCCAGGTTGTCATCACTGGCCTCCCACGCCGAACATGAACCAGGTGATCAATCCCGCGACGCCGATCAGCATCGCGAAGGCGTAATGGTAGAGATAGCCGGTCTGCAGCCGCACTACATTGCGGGTGATGTCAAGCACCCGCGACGAGACGCCGTCGGGCCCGAAACCGTCGATGATGTAGCCGTCGCCCACCTTCCACAGGAAGCGCCCGATCCGCTTCGCCGGACGAACGAAGATGAAATCGTAGAGCTCGTCGAAGTACCATTTGTTGAGCAGGAACTGATAGAGCATCTGGTGCTGGCGGGCGAGTTCGACGGGAAGGTAGGGCCTGCGAATATAGAAGACGTAGGAGACATAGGTGCCGATCACCATCATCACGGTCGGCATCAGCTTGATCCACTCCGGAATCTTTTCCATGTCCTCGATGATGCCAGGATGCATCTTGACCAACTCGCGGAAGAATTCCTCTACGCCGGAGCCTGCAAACACTTCCTTGAACGGGAAGCCCGCGAAGATCGAGCCTGCGGCAAGGACGCCGATCGGGACCAGCATCCACAGCGGCGCCTCATGCGCGGCCTCGTAATGCTCCTGGTCGTGCGGCTCGCCGAAGAAGGTCTTGAACACCAGCCGCCAGGAATAGAACGCGGTCAGCCCCGCCGCGATCACAGTCATCAGGAAGCCGTAGAACGCCAGCGGATTATGCGAGGCGTACGCGGATTCGATGATCGCATCCTTTGAGAAGTAACCGGCAAAGAACGGAAAGCCCGTCAGCGCCAGCGTTCCGATGCACATCATCGCAAACGTATAGGGGATCTTGCGCCAGAGCCCGCCCATGTTGCGGATGTCCTGCTCGTGATGCATCGCATAGATCACCGAGCCCGAACCGAGGAACAAGAGCGCCTTGAAGAACGCGTGGGTGAACAGATGGAACATGCCGACGGAGTAAGCCCCGCCCCCATCGCCACGAACATGTAGCCCAGCTGCGAACAAGTCGAATACGCCACGATGCGCTTGATGTCGTTCTGCACGAGGCCGATCGTTGCCGCAAAGAACGCGGTGGTGGCGCCAAAGAACATCACCACGGCCTGCGCGTCTGGCGCCAGTTCGAACAGCGGTGACAGCCGCGCCACCATGAAGACGCCGGCGGTAACCATGGTCGCCGCATAAATCAGCGCTGAAACTGGTGTCGGGCCTTCCATCGCGTCCGGCAACCAGGTGTGCAGCAGGAACTGGGCCGATTTACCCATCGCGCCCATGAACAACAGCAGGCAGGTGAGCGTCAGCGCATCAGGGTGCCAGCCAAAGAAGTCGATGGTCTTGCCGGTCAACCCAGGCGCCCCGGCAAAAATGGTCTCGAAGTCGGTCGAGCCGATCAGCGCGAAGATCGAGAAGATGCCGAGCGCAAACCCGAAATCGCCAACCCGGTTGACCACGAACGCCTTGATCGCAGCGGCGTTGGCCGACGGCTTCTGGTACCAGAACCCGATCAAGAGATAGCTCGCAAGACCGACGCCTTCCCAGCCGAAGAACATCTGCACGAGGT
>CAVTWC010000065.1:0-25814 GCA_963738105.1 uncultured Alphaproteobacteria bacterium
GAGGCCTCGCCGGTGCGCAGATCAAAACAGGCATGATGCCAGGGACAACGGACGGTGTGGCCGACGACAAGCCCTTCCGCGAGCGGCCCGTGATAATGGCTGCATTGGGCGTCGATCGCGAAAATCTCGCCTTCCAACCGCACCAGCAAGACTTCCTGGTCTCCGACATGGCCAAGCAAAGTCCCGCCCGTGAATGCACCTGCCGCCACGCCCTGGGAGAGATCCGGCCCGGCGGGGGTCTGTTCCTCAGCCATATTCACTCCCTGCTTCGTTGCACCACGGTCGAACGAAAATTGTTCAATTAGATGATCCGCGGGCGCAATGGTTCCCGGATTTCACCCCGACCGCACAGGCCAGTAAAGCCTGAATTCGGCCAATCTACCGATTGTTCCAGGGCCTCAACGACTATTCGGCCGCGTATTTCTGCCGGGCATGTTCAGCCCCTTCCGGGGAAGCATCCGATTTACGTGTCCGGCTCCAGCGCGAAAGCGCATTCGAGAGGTTGTCGAGGTAGAGATAGATCACAGGGGTCGTGAACAGGGTCAGCGCCTGGCTCACGATCAAGCCACCGACCATCGCGTATCCGAGCGGCTGACGGATTTCCGAACCCGTACCGGTGCCGAGCATCAGCGGCACGCCGCCAAGCATCGCCGCCATCGTCGTCATCATGATCGGGCGAAATCGCAGGATGGCAGCTTTCCGGATCGATTCTCGCGGCGACAGATGCTCGTCGCGCTCGGCCGAAATCGCAAAGTCGACCATCATGATGCCGTTCTTCTTGACGATGCCGATCAACAGGATGATGCCGATCAGGGCGATCAGGCTGAAATCGAATCCAAACGCCATCAGGATCGCGAGCGCACCGACGCCGGCCGACGGAAGCGTCGAGAGAATCGTGAGCGGATGAATGTAGCTCTCATAGAGAATGCCGAGGATGAGATATACCACCACCAGCGCCGCCATGATCAGCAGCGGCACCGTGCCGAGCGATTGCTGAAATGCCTGCGCCGTACCCTGGAAGCTCGAACTGAGCGTCGCAGGCGCGCCCATGTCGACGACCGCCTTCTGGATCGCACCCGTCGCCTGCCCGAGCGCCATGTTCTGAGCGAGGTTGAAGCTGATCGTGATAGCAGGAAACTGGCCCTGATGACTGATCGAGAGCGGACGAACCGGCACCGTGGTCCATTTGCAAACTCCGATAACGGAACCTCAGCGCCCGTGATCGGCGACTTGATATAGAGCTTGTCGAGCGTGCCGATACTGCCCTGCAGCTCCGGCAGGATCTCCAGAATCACGTGGTAGCTGTTGAGCTGGGTGAAATATTGCGTGACCTGACGCTGGCCAAACGCGTCGTAAAGCGTGTCGTCGATCAATTGCGGCTGGATGCCGTAGCGCGACGCCGTGTCGCGGTTGATCGTCAACGTCAGCGTCGTGCCCTGGGTCTGCTGGTCGGTCGCGACGTCGCGCAGTTCCGGCAGCGTCTGCATCTTGGCCAGTATCTTCGGCGCCCATTCGTTCAATTCGTCCAGATTGGCGTCCTGCAGCGTGTATTCGAACTGCGTGCGCGTTGCGCGGCCGCCCAGTCGCACGTCCTGCGACGCCTGCATGAACAGCCGGGCGCCCCCGACCTTTTCGACCTGCGGCCGCAGCCGCGCGATAATGTGCTGCGCGTCGGCGTCGCGCTCGTCGCGGCGGCTTCAGCGTAATGTAAAGGCGGCCCGTGTTGAGCGCGCTGCCGCCGCCGCCGATGAACATGGCAATACTGTCGACTGCGGGATCGCGCTGCACGATCGCGCCGAGTTCCTCCTGATGACGCTTCATGTCGGCAAAGGAAATATCCTGCGCCGCCTCCGAGGTCGCGGTCAGAAAGCCGTTGTCCTGCTGCGGGAAAAAACCCTTGGGAATGATGATGAACAGATAGACCGACAACGCCAGCGTGGCGAAGAAGAACACAGCGTGGTCAGGCTCCAGCGCAGCGCCAGGTCGAGCCCGCGCTCGTAGCCGTGAAGCATCGTCTCGAAAGCGCGCTCGCTCCATTGATAGAAGCGGCCGTGCCTGACTTCCTTGTGCGCGCGCAGGAAGCGCGAGGCCATCATCGGCGTCAGCGTCAGCGACACGATCAGCGAAACGAAAATCGCCATCGCCAGCGTCACCGCGAATTCGCGGAACAGCCGCCCGATGATGCCGCCCATCAGCAGCAGCGGTATCAGCACCGCGACCAGCGAGATACTGATCGATATGATGGTGAAGCCGATTTCGCTGGCGCCCTTGAACGCCGCGGCCAGCGGCGTCTCGCCCTGCTCGATGTAGCGCGTGATGTTCTCCAGCATCACGATGGCGTCGTCGACCACGAAGCCGACCGCTATGGTCAGCGCCATCAGCGACAGATTGTCGAGCGTATAGCCGAACACCCACATCAGCGAACAGGCGCCGAGCAATGCCAGCGGCACCGTGACGCTCGGGATGATCGTCGCCCAGGCGCTTCGCAGGAAAATGAAGATCACCATCACCACGAGCACGATGGTGATCAGCAGGGTGAATTGCACATCATCGACGGCGGCGCGGATGGTCAGGGTTCGGTCGCTGATGATCTTGATCTTGATGGCGGGTGGAATGGCGGCAATCAGCCGTGGCAACTGCGCCTTGATCTTGTCGACGGTATCGATGACGTTGGCGCCGGGCTGCTTGAAGATAACCAGGAACACGCCGCGCTTGCCGTCGGCCCACGCCGCCTGCTTCATGTCTTCGGGCCCGGCACCGCCTTGCCGATGTCGCGGATTCGCAACGGGCCGCCGTTGCGGTAGGCGACGATGACGTCGTTCCAGGCCTTCGGATCCAGCAACTGGTCATTGGCATAAATCGTATAGGCGCGTGTGGCGCCGTCGATATTGCCCTTCGGACTGTCGGCCGTCGTAATCGCGATCTGGCTGCGGATGTCTTCCAGCGACAGGCCCTTGGCCACCAGCTTGGCGGGGTCGATCTGGACCCGGATCGCGGGCTTTTGCTGGCCGCCGATGAAGACCTGCGCGACGCCCGAGATCTGGCTGATCTGTTGCGCGAGCTGGGCGTCGACGCAGTCGCTGACCTTGGTCAGCGGCAAGCGTATCGGAGGTGGCCGACAGCAGCAGGATCGGCGAGTCCGCCGGGTTGACCTTGCGGTAGGTCGGTGGCGAGGGCAGGTTTTTCGGCAACTGGCCGCTGGCGGCGTTGATCGCGGCCTGGATGTCATTGGCGGCGCCGTCGATGTTGCGGTTAAGGTCGAACTGGATGGTGACCGCGGTCGAGCCGAGCGAACTCGTCGAGGTCATCTGCGCAATGCCGGGGATTTGCGCGAGCTGCCGTTCCAGCGGCTGCGCCACCGAAGAAGCCATGGTTTCGGGGCTGCCGCCCGGCAATGTCGCCGAGACCTGGATGGTCGGAAAATCGACCTGCGGCAAGGGCGCGACCGGCAGCAGCGGATAGGAAACGAGGCCGACGAACAGGATACCCGCCATCAGCAACGAGGTTGCGATCGGGTAGCGAATAAATGGCGCCGAGATGCTCTCGTTCATGCAAGCTGCTCCTAAGTCGCGACCGAATACACTCCGTTAGCGCCGGACTCTATACGCCGAGATAGCGTTGCAGGACTTCAGGCTGAGCCTTGATTTCCTGCGCCGGGCCTTCGTGAACAATGTGCCCGTTGTTGACGATGTAGATGCGCTGCGCGAGCGCCAGCGTCGCCGCCAGGTTTTGCTCGACCAGCACGATGGTCTGGCCGGCCGCGGCGAGATCGCTGCAGGCCTTCATGAGGTCGCGCACGATGATCGGCGCCAGTCCTTCGAACGGTTCGTCGAGCAGGATGATCTTGGGATCGCGCACCAGCGCGCGCGCAATCGCCAGCATCTGCTGCTCGCCGCCGGACAGATCGGTGCCGCGGTTGCCGCGCCGCTCCTTGAGCCGCGGGAACATCTCGTAGATGCGGTCGAGCGGCCAGCGCTTCGAGGCCGTCAGCCCGGCGAGCACAAGGTTTTCCTCGACATTGAGGCTGCCGAAAATCCTGCGATCCTCGTGCACGAGCTGCATGCCGGCCTGCGCGATGGCGTGGCTCTTTCGCCCTGCGATATCGACGCCGTCGAACATCACCGAGCCCGCGCGCGGCGTCACCACGCCCATCAGGCTTTTCAGCGTCGTGCTCTTGCCGGCGCCGTTGCGGCCGAGCAACGCCACGACTTCGTTGCGCTCGACCCGCAGCGAGACGTCGAAGAGGATATGGGAATCCCCATAATAGCTGTTCAGGCCATTGACCTCGAGCAGGCTCATGCGTCGAGCACTCCATGCACGCCGCCAAGATAGGCTTCCTGCACCGCGGCACTTTTCTTGATCTCCTCCGGCGTGCCTTCGACCAATACGCGGCCTTCCTGCAGCACGGTGACGCGCTCGGCCAGTTCGAACAGCGCATCCATGTCATGGTCGATGATGATCATGGTGCGGTCCCGGCTGATCGATTTCAGCAGCTTGACCGTCTCGACGCGCTCGCGCGGGCTCATGCCGGCAAGCGGCTCATCCAGCAGCAGCAGGCTCGGCGAGGTCGCCAGCGCAAGCCCGATTTCCAGGCGGCGCTTCTCGCCATAGGCAAGCTCGGATACCGGCGTGTCGGGCCGCGAGGCGAGATTGACGAGTTCGAGCGTACGCTCGACCTGCTCGTTCAATCCCGGGATACTGTCCAGACTCCGGAACAGATCGAGACGGAACTTTCCGCGCAATTTGGCCAGCGCCGCGATGACGATATTTTCGCGAACCGTCAGCCCGGTGAATAGCTGGTTGACCTGATAGCTCTTGGTCAGGCCGAGCTGGCACACGTCGGTGACGCTGGTGCCGGTGATATCGCGGCCCTCAAACACGATCTTGCCCGAGGTCGGCGGGACTTCGCAGGTCAGCATCTTGAAGAAGGTCGATTTGCCGGCGCCGTTGGGTCCGATGATGCCGCGCAGCTCGCCATGGTTGACCGTGAAATCGATATCGCTGTTGGCGACGAGGCCGCCATAGCGTTTGGTCAGGCCGGTCGCCTGCAGGATCGGGCCGGCAGGCCTTGCGCGCTGGCCGCGGCTGCTGCCGTCTCGGCGGCCGGCGCTTCCTGGCTCTTCGCGGCGGCGACGCCGGGCATCGGCGCCGGCTCCTCCGGCTCGGCATGCTTTGCGCGCTTGCCGGAGATCCGGCCATAGAGATCCTCGAGGCCGCCGATAATGCCGCGGCGCAGGAAGCAGACCAGCAGCACGAAGATGACGCCGAGCACGAGCTTCCAGGCCGCGCCGAGCCCAAGCGCGGCCTGCAGGAAATCCTGCAGGAAAAGCCAGACCGCCGCGCCGACCAGCGGGCCGAACAACGTGCCCCTGCCGCCGATCGCGGTCTGCATCACGAGCTGCCCCGAGGTGTCGAAGGTGAAGGCGTCGGGCGGCATGAACGCCTGCAACACGCCGAGCAGGCCGCCGGCGAAGCCGGCATAGGCGGCCGCGATCACGAAGGCCGTGAGCTTGTAGCCGTGGATGTTGTGGCCGACCGCGGTCGCGCGCAGCGGATTGTCGCGGATCGCGCTCAGGATCGCGCCGACCGGCGAGCGCACGATGCGCAGCGCGATCACGACGCCGACGAAATAGCACAGCGCCAGGAACTGATAGAGCGACCAGCCGGTCGTGAAATGAATGTTGGTGAAGCCGAGATTGAAGCTCGGCGTCGGCACGCCGGGCAAGCCGTTCTCGCCGCCGGTCCAGTCCGCCAGCGGATTGAACTCGACGAAAAAGAACACTTCCGCGATCGCCACCGTGATCATGGCGAAATAGATGCCGGTACGCCGCAGCGCGATCAGCCCCACCAGATAACCGACCACGGCGGCGGCGATCATGCCGATCACCAGCGCCAGGACGACATTGGGAAATCCGGCGCGGGTCAGAAGATAGGCCGCGACAAAGCCGCCGGTGCCATAAAAGGCCGACTGGCCGAACGACAACAGCCCGGTGAAACCGAACAGGATATCGAAGCCGAGGCCGAACAGGCCCCAGACCAGGATCCGGTTGACGGTATTGGGCGCAAATCCGAGATAAGGCAGCACGAACGGCGCAACGATCAGGCCGATCGCCGTCAGCGTTTCGATCAGAAAGGGACGTTGCTTGAGCATCAGCTGACCACGCTCATTCGCGGCCCTGCGTGCCGAGCAGGCCGTGCGGCCGCACCACAAGCACCAGCGTCATCGCCGCAAACAGCATGACGTAGGCGTAGCCGGGATTGAACATCGAGGTGACGCTGATGATTTCTCCGGCGATCAGGCCGCCGAGAATGGCGCCTGGAAACGATCCGACGCCACCGATCACCACCACCACGAAAGTTTCGACCAGGATGTCGTCGCCGACACCCGGCGTCAGCGAGACCACCGGCGCATTGACGATGCCGGCAAAACCGGCCGCCATCGCGCCGATGCCGAACACGATCATGAAGACGCGGTAGACGTTGATGCCGAGCGAATCGACCATCACCGAATCCTCGATGCCGGCGCGCACGATCATGCCGAGCCGCGTACGGTAAAGAATGACGAACAAGCGCGCCCAGCGCAACCGCGACGATGCCGACCACCGCAAGGCGATAGGTCGGATAGTACATGAAGCCGAGCGACGTGATGCCCTGGAACAACGGCGGCGGCGGCACCAGCTTCGAGTCGCTGGAAAAGAACAGGCGGACAAGCTCGACGAAACAGATGCCCAGCCCGAAGGTGACGAGGAGCTGATCCTCATGCGGGCGGTGATAGAAATGGCGGATGATGACCCGTTCCATCACCACGCCCACGAGCATGACGAACAGCGAGCCGGCGATCACGGCGACGGTGAACGACCCGGTATATTGGAAGGCGACATAGCCGGCGTAGCCGCCGAGCATGAACATCGCGCCATGCGCGAGGTTGAGCACCCCGAGCGTGCCATAGATGATGGTCAGGCCGGAGCTGATCAGCGCCAGCAGAGCGCCCGAGCGCCAAGCCGTTGAATACCTGCGAAATGAAATTCGGCCAATTAATCATGAAAACAATCGCAGGAACCTGGTTGTGCGGCGGGGCCTGCAGATGATCATGCGTGCTAACTAAAAATGGCGTCGCAGGAAGTCGCCCTGCGACGCCAAGTTCAGAGTGTCGCTCAGGTGTAATCGCCGAGATTGCAGCCGAACGCGTCCGGCTTCTGCATCAATCCCGCGCCGGGCACGATTTCGACCACGTCGTAGTAGTCTTCCTTGCCCTTCATGTCCTTTTCCATCTTGCCCTTGACGATGATGACGGGGCGGACGCACTGGTGGTCTTCCTTGCGGTAATGCACGTCGCCGACCAGCGAGGGAATGACTTCTTCCTTCTCGTAGGTCTTGATGACATCCGGCGGATAGAAGCTGCCGGCCTCTTCGACCATGCGCGCCCAGTGCGCGAAGCTGATGTAGGAGTTGGCGGCGCCCCACTCCGGCTTGTAGCCGTACTTCTTCTCGAACGCCTCGTTGAACATCTTGGCGAGCGGATATTTGTCCTCGATGGTCCACCAATAGTCGGTCGCCGAATAGACGCCCTGCATCAGGCCACCGGTTTCGCGGGCCAGGAACGGCACCTGGTAGGGCACGACCAGCTTCATCTTGTCGAGCACGCCGAACTGCTTGGCCTGCTGGATCGACAGCACGGCGTCGTGGCCCCAGTTGACGTTGATCAGGACGTCGGCGCCCGAATTGGCGACGTTGAGCAGATAGGACGAGAAGTCAGGCGCGCCGAGCGGCGAGACCTGGTTGGTAACGGTGGTCCATCCGGCAGCCGCGAGGTTGTCCTGCATCGACTTGGTGACGGTGTGACCGTAGGTGTAGTCCGGCGTCAGGTAGGCGACCTTCTTGTTCTTGCCGAAGGTCTTGACCAACAGTCGGGCTGATCGCGGCCGCCGCGGTCTGGCCGTAGAAGTTCTGGCGGAAACCGTAGCGCACGCAATCCTTGCCGGTGGTGTCGTTGGAGCCGGAGATGCCGCACACGAACAGCACCTTTTCGCGCTGCGCCAGCTTGTTCAGCGCGACCGCGACGGCGCTCGAGGTGCCGCCGGTGATCATCATCGCCTTGTTCTCGCTGATGAAGCGCTGCTGCGCCTGCACCGCTTCGTTCGGCTTGGCGGCGGAGTCCGCGACGCCGTACTTCAATTCCTTGCCGAGCACGCCCTTGGTGGTCTTGGGCGAGATCTTCTTGATCAGCTCGTGGCCGCTGTTGATGTGCTCGATCGCGAGTTCATAGCCCTTGAGTTCGTCTTCGCCCTGCACCGCGTAGGTGCCGGTGCGCGGCACGGAAATACCGATGAAAACCGAGGAGCCGGACGAGCCGGCCGGATAGGTCCCGATCGCCGGCTTGTCGTCGGCGTATGCCGGGAGCATCAGCCCCGCGGGAAGCATCGCTCCGCCCGCCAATCCGGCGGCGGTCTGCAACAGCTTGCGACGGGATACCACGAGGCCGGAATCTTGTCCCGGCAATTATGTTTTTCATTACCGGTCCTCCCAAATTTTATTATGACGCATCCGACTACAGTCGACCGTCAGAGATGCACCGTAACGCGCCGCCTCGTTCAAAGGGCGCACGTTGCAGTTGCTCCGGCATATCGCTTCACGACATGTCTCCCTGTCAATGTCACTTTCGTCGCAAACAGGCAGTTCGCTCGGTAAATCGCGCACTCTCGCGTATTTGGTTGCATATTGGGCACTGCGATCGGCGGCCCGGCAGTTTGGCTGGGCGGCGGCACGGATGAATGGCGGTCAGACCAGTTCCCAAGGTCCGCGCGTCTCGATCGTCGCCCACCCGGCGTGGGCCGAACTATCCGCTTGAATTAGGCAGGCGGTTGGTGAATTTGGCTGGAACGAAAAATACCAGCGCACCGGGCAGCACAATTCTCCGGACAAGCGCCTCCCGGGGGTCGAACGCGCGTGGACGCAACCATTTTCCTTTTTCTGCTGCAGGATGGCATCATCAACGGTGCGGTCTATGCGCTGGTTGCGATCGCGACCGTGCTGGTATTCGCGGTGACGCGGGTGATCCTGGTGCCGCAGGGCGAGTTCGTCGCGTTTACCGCACTGACCATTGCCGCGCTCGAAAACGGCCGTGTTCCGTCGACGCCGTGGCTGTTGCTGGCGCTCGGATGCCTGGCGGCGACTTCCGAACTGGTGCGGCACTTTCGCGAGCTGAGCTTGCGGCGTGTGGCCAGGATCGTGCTGTTCGATCTGGTGCTGCCGATCGCCCTCCTGCTTCTGACGCGAACGCTGGCGCCGATGAAGCTCGGCCAGGCGGCCAACATCCTGCTTGCGATCGCGCTGATCACGCCGATGGGCCCGATGATCTATCGCATCGCCTTCGAGCCGATCGCCCATTCCAGCGTGCTGGTGCTGCTGATGGCCGCATTCGGCGTGCATTTTTCACTGACCGGATTAGGCCTGTTGTTTTTCGGGCCCGAAGGCACGGGTACGACACCGCTGTCGTCGGCCTCATTCTCGCTCGGCAATCTCGTGGTGACCGGCCAAAGCATCGCGGTGCTGATCGTCACCGCACTGCTGCTGGTGCTGTTCGCGCTGTTTTTCGGGCGCACCCTGCTCGGCAAGGCGTTGCGCGCCTGCTCGTCGAACCGCATCGGCGCGCGACTGGTGGGCATTCCGACCTCGGCGGCCGGACAGATCGCGTTCGCGCTGGCCGCCCTGCTCGGCGCGGTCTCCGGCGTGCTGGTCGGCCCGTTGATGACGGTGTTTTACGATAGCGGCTTCCTGATCGGCCTGAAGGCCTTTGTCGCGGCGATCCTCGGCGGCCTCGTCAGCTATCCGCTGACGGTGCTCGCCGCGCTCGGCGTCGGATTTGCCGAAGCGCTGTTTTCGTTCTGGGCCAGCAATTTCAAGGAAGTGCTGGTGTTCACCCTGATCATTCCGGTTCTCGCCTGGCGCTCGGTCTACGCGCCGCATGCCGAGGAAACCGAATGAAGCTGTCACGCGGACCCTTCATTCCCGTGGTTTGCGCGCTGGCGATCCTGATCGTGCCCTTCACCGGGCTGTTGCCGGATTACTGGATCACGCTGTTCAACTATATCGGCATTTCCAGCCTGGTCGCGATCGGGCTCGTGCTGCTGACCGGCGTCGGCGGCATGACGTCGTTCGGACAGGCCGCCTTTGTCGGCTTCGGCGCCTATACCACCGCGGTGCTGACGTTGCAGTTCGGCATCTCGCCGTGGCTGACGCTGCCCGCTTCGCTGGCCGTGACCATGGTCGTCGCCGGCCTGATCGGCGCGATCACGGTCCGGCTGTCCGGTCACTATCTGCCGCTCGGCACCATCGCCTGGGGCATCGCGTTTTTCTATCTGTTCGGAAATATCAGTTGGCTCGGCGCCCATGACGGACTGGGCGGCATCCCGCCGCTGCGGATCGGCAGCCACGCGCTGATCAATCCGCGCGAATATTTCGTGGTGGTCTGGATCGCCGTCGTGCTCGCGGTGATCGCGACGCAAAACCTGCTCGGCGGCCGCGTCGGCCGCGCGATCCGCGCGCTTCGGCGCAGCACCCGTGCCGCGGAAGCCTTCGGCGTCAACACCGCCGCCGCCAAGCTGATGGTGTTCGTCTATGCCGCGATGCTGGCGGGCCTCGCCGGCTGGCTGTACGCGCATTTCCAGCGCTCGGTCTCGCCCGGTCCGTTCGGCATCACGACCGGCACCGAATATCTGCTGATGGCGGTGCTGGGCGGCGCCGGCCGGGTTTACGGCGCGATCCTGGGCGCGGCCGGCATCACGTTCCTGCGCGACCAGTTGCAGAACTTCCTGCCCTGGCTGATCGGCAATACCGGCAATTTCGAAACCATCGCCTTCGGCGCCATCCTGGTGCTGATCCTGCAGACCGCGTCGAACGGGGTTTGGCCGATCCTGTTCGGACCGCCGCCCGCGCCGACGCCGCCGGTGCCGCGCGGTGACAAGACGGCACCGGCGCGGCCGCTGCCCGCGCCGGGAACACCGCTGTTGCAGGTGCAGGATGCGCGAAAAATATTCGGCGGTCTCGTCGCGGTGAACGATGTCAATTTCGACGTCCAGAGCGGCCGCATCATCGGGTTGATCGGCCCCAACGGCGCCGGCAAGAGCACCACGTTCAACCTGATCACCGGCGTGCTTCCGCTTGAGCGCCGGCCAGATCCAGTTCGAAGGTCACGCGCTGCGGGCGCAAACTCCGCAACGCGCCGCGGCGCTCGGGTTTCGGCCGCACCTTTCAGCACGTCGAGATCGTCGCCGACATGAGCGTGATCGAGAACGTCGCACTCGGCGCGCATCTGCTGGGCCACGCCGGCGCGCTGCGCGCGATGCTACGCCTCGATCGCGCCGAGGAGGCGTTGCTGTTTGCCAACGCGCAACGCCAGCTCGACCGCGTCGGCCTCGGCGAGGTCGCCTTCAGGCCGGCCGGCACGCTGGCGCTCGGCCAGTTGCGGCTGGTCGAAGTGGCGCGCGCGCTATGTCTTAATCCGGTATTGCTGCTGCTCGATGAACCCGCGGCCGGCTTGCGCGTCGGCGAGAAGAAGGCGCTGGCGCGGCTGCTGCGCGAGGTCCGCAGCGAAGGCCTCAGCGTGCTGCTGGTCGAGCATGACATGGATTTCGTCATGAGCCTGGCTGATAGCCTGGTGGTGCTCGATTTCGGCACCAAGATCGCCGAGGGAATCCCCGCCGATATCCGGCAGCATCCCGCAGTGCTAGAGGCCTATCTCGGAGGCGTGTCATGACCGCGCCTCTCTTGGACGTGCGCGATCTCTGCGTTTCCTATGGCCGTGCGCAGGTGGTGCACGACGTCTCGATCGCGGTCACGCAAGGTGCGCTCGTCACCGTGATCGGCTCCAACGGCGCCGGCAAGACCACGCTGCTCAACGCCATCATGGGATTATTGAAGGCCAGGGGCCAGATCGGCTTCCGCGACGCCGAGATCGGTGCGGTGCCACTGGAAAGCCGCGTGCAGTCTGGTCTCTGCCTGGTGCCGGAACGGCGCGAATTGTTTGCCGACATGCCGGTCGAGGATAATCTGTTGCTTGGCGGCTTCCGGCGATCGCGCACTGAGCGCAAGCAGACAATAGACGAAATTTATGCGCGCCTGCCGCGGTTGAAAGAGCGTCGGCAGCAACTGGCTGGAACGCTGTCCGGCGGCGAGCGCCAGATGCTGGCGATGGGCCGCGCACTGATGGCCCGCCCGGTGCTGCTAATGCTCGACGAGCCGAGCCTGGGGTTGGCGCCACGGATCGTCCGCGACGTCTTTCACATCCTGACCGACCTGCGCAAATCGGGCGTTTCCATCCTGCTGGTCGAGCAAAACGCCCGCGCTGCACTCGAAGTCGCCGACTATGCCTATGTGATGGAGCTCGGTGTCATAACGACGCAGGGCTCGCCGGCTGATATCGCCGGAGATCCCAGACTGGTCGAAAGTTATCTCGGCCTCGGCGGCAATGAGTATTAGGATAACGAAAAACCAGATTAACAGCGGAGGGAGACGTCATGTTGAGTAATAAAGGCTGGATGGTCGCACTGGCGACGGTAGCGCTGAGCATTGGCAGCGCGCACGCGCAAATCAAGGTGGGCATCACCATGAGCGGCTCCGGGCCGGGCGCCGCACTGGGTCAGCCGCAGACCAAGACGGTCGCGGCATTGCCGAAAGAAATCGCCGGCCAGAAAATTACTTACTTCGCGCTCGACGACGAGTTGGATCCGACCAAGGGCGCGCAGAACGCGCGCAAGCTGATCACCGAAGAAAAGGTCGATGTCCTGATCGGCTCGTCGCTGACCCCGGTGAGCCTGCCCATGATCGATATCGCCGCTGAAGCCAAGACGCCCCTGCTCTCGCTCGCCGCTGCCGCCGTTCTGGTGGCCCCGATGGATGAGAAGCGCAAATGGGTGTTCAAGGTCGTCCCCAACGACGACATCATGGCCAACGCGATCCTCAAATATATCGCCAAGTCGGGCGTCAAGACGCTGGGCTATATCGGCGTGTCCGACGCCTATGGTGAAGGCTATTACAAGGTGTTGAGCGAAGCAGCACCGAAGCTCGGCATCACGCTGACGGGCCATGAAGTCTATGCCCGCAGCGACGCCAGCGTCACCGGCCAGGTACTGAAGATCATCGCCAGCAAGCCCGACGCAGTATTCGTCGCTTCCGCCGGCACGCCGGCGGTGCTGCCGCAGAAGGCGTTGCGCGAGCGCGGCTACAAGGGGCCGATCTTCCAGACGCATGGCGTTGCCACCGAGGAGTTTATCAAGCTCGGCGGCAAGGATGTCGACGGCGCGATCTTCACCGGCGAAGCGTTTACCGTTGTGAACGATCTTCCCGCCGATAGCCCGTTCCGCAAAACCACCGCCGCTTTCGTCGACGCCTACAAGGCCGCCAACGGCAACATCCCCTCGATCTTCGGCGCCCATCTCTGGGATTCGATGACCCTGGTCGAGCATGCCATTCCGGCCGCGCTGAAGGTGGCGAAGCCCGGCACCGAGGAGTTTCGTGCCGCACTGCGCAGCGAGATCGAAAAGACAAAGGACCTTGCGCTCAATAACGGCCTCTCCAACATGACGCCGGACAATCACAACGGCTACGACGAGCGGTCGGCGTTCCTGATCGAGGTCAAGGACGGCGGGTTTCATCTGGTGAAGTAAAGCAAACGGATCGGTCGTCATGCCCGGGCTTGTCCCGGGCATCCACGTCTTTTTAGCGTTTCAAAAAAGGAAGTCGTGGATGGCCGGGCATAGGCGAGCGCAAGCGACGCCGTCCTTCGGACGGCTATGCCCGGCCATGACGAGCGGTATCTGCCTCTACGTCGCCAATCCCGTCAGTTCCAGGCTCAACGCCCGCAAGCGTTTGCGCGCGGCTACGTCATAGGCCTGAGGGTTGGCTTGCGCTTCGTGCATGCCGTTAAAAAATAATCCGCTCCTGCCGGCCATGTCGTCACCGACAGCCAGATGCAGGATCGCCTCGCCGCCCTGCTCCACCGTAGAGATCGGCGTGATGCCGCCTTCCCGCACCATCGTGGTGTTCATGTAGGTCGCCGGGTGCAGCGAATTGACGGTGACGCCGGATCCCTTCAGCTCATCGGCGAGATCGATGGTGAACATGATCTGCGCGAGCTTGCTCTGTGCGTAAGCCCGACCGCCATTGTAGCCCCTGGTGATCATCACATCATCGAAATCGATCGGGTGCTGGCCGATCGAAGCGACATTGACGATGCGCGACGGCGCGCTCGCCTTGATCGCGGGCAATAACAGATAGGCCAGCAGGAAGCCCGAGAGGTAATTCACCGCAAACCGCAACTCGTGCCCGTCCGCGCTGGTGCGGCGTTCGGCACCCAGCGTGCGCGAGCCGATCCCGGCATTGCTGATGAACAGATCGAGCCGCTTGTGGTCGGCAAGCACGGCTTCCGCGAGCTGCCGGGCTCCCGATAGCGATGACAGGTCGGCAGGATAGAAGGTCGGCACAGCGTGCCCTTGCCGGCGGATGTCGTCGGCAAGGCTTTTGGCGCGTGCTTCATCGCGGCCATGGATCAGGACGTTGGCACCGGCGGCCGCAAGTTTGGCAGCGACATAACGGCCGACGCCATCGGTCGATCCTGTGATCAGGACCGTCTTGCCATCCATCTTCATCGCCGCGCTCCGTGACCCGCGTCAGTGAATCTCGGCCGATTTCTTCAGCGCCGCTTTCAGCTTCTCGAGCGTGAAGTCCGGACTGCGCGCGATTTCCAGGATCGGCGTCTCGCGACGGCCGCACAATTCGGCCGCGTCGGGAATCTTCGCGGCGATATCATGCGGGATCACGATGGCGCCGTGACAATCGGCGTGAATCAGATCGTCATTGCGCACGGTCATGCCGGCAACGCGGACTTCGCCACCGAAATTCTCGGCATGAACCCAGGCATGCGAGGGTCCGATCGAACCTGCCAGTGCCTGAAAGCCCGGCGCCCATTGCGGAATATCGCGGATCGATCCGTCGGTAATGACACCGAGGCAGCCCAGCGCCTTGTGAACGTTGCTCTGCACCTCGCCCCAGAACGCGCCGTAACCGACATCGGGACCATCAATGTCCTGAATGACGGTGATCCGCGGTCCCTGGCCGGTGCCCATATATTCGTAATACTCGATCCGCCGCTTGGACTGTTCGGCGGCCGGGAGGTCGGATTTCAGCACAGAGCGGATCGTCACGGTGCGCGCATAGCCGACCATCGGCGGCAAATCAGGAAACGGGCACACCAGCGGCTTGGTGGTATAGCCGATCAGCCGCCGTTCCGGCGCCACGACCTCCATCGCGTTGCAGATCGTTGGCGTGTCATAGCGACCCAACGCCTCGAGCAAGGAAGCGGGCAGCGGCGCGGATGCGGATGTCGTCACGGCGTTCTCTCCTGATTTTCAAGGACGGCCGTTTCCTGAAAGGCCGTGCAGGACAGCCTATACAAGACAAACGCGCGATCGGCAAAAACGGAAAAGGCTTTTGATGGCCGCAGGCGGCTCAATTCAGCCGGGTCGGCCGATCGTCCGGCTCCGGCCCGGGCGCGGGCGACGCGAATGGCGCCGTGGGACTTGCCGGCGCAACACCAGAGGGCGTCGCGGCTTGTGCCGCAGCCCGGCGCTCATGGTCGCGATAGGATTTCCATCCAGCCGGCAAACTGAACAGATACGCCACCGTGCACGCCGAGAGGATGTACCAGGGATAGCCGATCAACAGCGCGATGAAGAAGATCACGGAAACAAAAACCGGCAGCACCATTTCCGGCGGCACGCGCATGCGCACGGTCTTGCCGGAAAATACCGGCAGCCGCGAGACCATCAGGAACGCGATCACCAGCGTATAGAGCGCGGTCAGCACCGCCGGCGGGTGTGGTACCCCGAGGAAGGCGAGATAGATCGGCAGCAGCACCGTGATTGCGCCGGCGGGCGCCGGCACGCCGGTAAAATAATTCGCCGCGAAAGGTGGCTTGTTCGGATCGTCCATGGTCGCGTTGAAGCGCGCCAGCCGCAAGCCGCCCGAGATCGCGAACACCATCGCCGCGATCCAGCCGCCATTGCCGAGTTCGTGCAATTGCCAGAAATACAGGATCAAGCCGGGCGCAACGCCGAAATTGACGAAATCCGCGAGGCTGTCGAGTTCGGCGCCGAATTTCGACTGGCCCTTGATCATGCGCGCCACACGGCCGTCGAGGCCGTCGAGCACCGCTGCGAATACGATCGCAGCCACCGCCAACTCCATCCGCCCTTCGGTCGACAGGCGGATCGCGGTCAGTCCCGCGCAGATCGCCAGCAACGTGATGACGTTGGGCACCAGCATGCGCACCGGGATCGGACGAAACCGGCGGCGGCGTAATTCGGGATATCTGGGATCGGCAGGCATATGCATGCGCCCATATATAGCAAATACTGGGCTCCCTCGCCATTGGCATCGGAACCCGGGTGTTTCAGGCGTTTCGATGGTTAATTGATCCGGTAGGTGCGCCCGGCGTCGCTAAGCCTGAAATCGGCCAAAATGGTCTCGCCAGCCACCGCGGTCTGGCCTTCGGAAACCAGCGCGGTTGTTCCCTCCGGCAGGTAGACGTCGAGGCGCGATCCGAAGCGGATCAAGCCGAACCGCTCGCCCGCGCCGATCTGCTGTCCTTCGCGAACGAACGACACGATCCGGCGCGCCACAAGTCCGGCGATCTGAACGACGCCGATGCGGCCATTATTCGGCATCGAGATCACCAGCGAATTGCGCTCATTGTCTTCGCTCGCTTTGTCCAGTTCGGCGTTGATGAAGGTGCCGGGCCGATAGGCGATGCGATCGATCCGCCCCGCCACCGGACTGCGGTTCACGTGACAATTGAACACGCTCATGAAGATCGAGATGCGCAGCAGCGGCCGATCACCCAGACCCAGCTCGGCCGGCGGCAATACCTGCGCGATCAGCGAGACGCGGCCATCGGCCGGCGCCACGACAATGCCTTCCCGCACCGGCGTGACCCGCACCGGATCGCGAAAGAACAACGCGCACCAGACCGTCAGCACGGTTCCGATCCAGCCGAGCGGCGTCCACAGCCAGAACAGAATGAGGCTCGCCAACGCGAATCCACCGATGAAGGGATAGCCTTCAGGATGGATCGGCGGAATTTGCGCGCGGATGGAATTGCCAATGGACATCAGGTTTCACTATCTTTCCCCTCTCCCCTTGCGAGAGAGAGATTTTAGTCATTCAGCCGCGGCCGGGGTCGTCAGCGCGTCATCGACCGGAGGCGGCACGCGGTTCGGCGCGTCGTTCTCGTCGTCGATCCGTGCCAGCTTCTCCCGCGCTTCTTCAGCCTCGCGCTGCCGGTTCCACATACTGGCATAAAGCCCGCCTGTCGACAAAAGCTGTCCATGGGTCCCGCGTTCGGCGATCCGGCCCTGGTCCAGCACGATGATTTCATCGGCGCCGATGATGGTCGATAGCCGATGCGCGATCACCAATGAGGTGCGGTTGCGCGACACCCGCTCCAGCGCCCCCTGAATTTCGTGCTCGGTATGGCTGTCGAGCGCCGACGTCGCTTCGTCGAGCACCAGGATCGGCGGCGCCTTGAGCACCGTGCGCGCGATCGCCACGCGTTGCTTCTCGCCGCCCGATAATTTCAGGCCGCGCTCGCCGACCTGGGTCTCGTATCCCTTCGCCGACATCCGGATAAAACCGTCGATCTGCGCCAATTGTGCTGCCTGCTCGACCTCGGCGTCCGTCGCGTTCCAGCGGCCGTAGCGGATGTTGTAGCGAATGGTGTCGTTGAACAGCACGGTGTCCTGCGGCACCATGCCGATCGAGGCCCGCAGCGAATCCTGCGTCACCTGGCGGATGTCCTGGCCATCGATCAGGATCCTGCCGCTCGAGATGTCATAGAGGCGGAACAGCAGCCGCGAAATCGTCGACTTGCCGGCGCCGGAGGGGCCGACAATCGCAACCGTCTTGCCGGCCGGAACCTCGAAGCTCAGTCCTTTGAGGATCGGGCGCTCTGGATCGTAGGAAAATCGCACGTCCTCGAAGCGCACATTCCCTGAGGTCACGATCAATGGCTTGGCCCCTGGAATATCCTGGACCTCGGGGCTCTTTTGCAGAACCACGAACATCTTCTCGATGTCGATGATCGCCTGCTTGATCTCGCGATAGACCATGCCCATGAAATTCAGCGGCTGGTAGAGCTGGATCATCATGGCATTGATCATGACGAAATCGCCCACGGTATTGTGGCCCGCGCGTACGCCGAACGCGCACATCAGCATCGTCGCGGTCAAACCGATGGTGAAAATGACTGCCTGCCCGGTATTGAGAACCGCAAGCGAAGTGTAGGTCTTCACGCTGGCGCGCTCATAGCCTTCCATCGAGCGGTCGTAGCGAGCGGCTTCGCGCGCCTCGGCACCGAAATATTTCACCGTCTCGTAATTCAGCAGTGAGTTCGATCGCCTTGGTGTTCGCATCGGTATCGGATTCGTTCATCTTACGGCGGATCTCGATCCGCCATTCGGTCGCAATGTAGGTGTAGTACATGAACAGCACGACGGTGATCAGCGTCGCGACCAGATAGCGCCAGTCGAATTTCCACAGCAGCACCACCATCAGCAGCGCCACTTCGACGATGGTTGGGACCAGTTGCAGGATCACCATCCGGACGATGGTCTCGATGCCGGTGCGGCCACGCTCCAGCACGCGGGTCAGCCCGCCGGTCTTGCGCTCCAGATGAAAGCGCAATGACAGTTCGTGCATGTGCACAAAGGTGATGAAGGCAAGCTTGCGCACCGCATGCATCGCCACCTTCGCGAAGATGCCGTCACGCCATTGAGTGATCACCGCCATCAGGATGCGCAGCGCGCCGTAACTCGTCGTCATGATCAGGGGCGAGGCGATCAGCCAAAGTTTCCAGTTCGACGATTGCACGGGCGCGCTGTCTGCTCCGGTCAGCGCGTCGATCGCCCATTTGAAGGTGAACGGTACCGCCAGCGTCGCGACCTTGGCGAGCAGCAGCAGCACCACCGACCAGACCACGCGCATCTTGAGATCGGCGCGGTCGCCCGGCCAGATATAGGGCCACAGATGCGCCAGTGTGCCGATCAGGGTGGCCCGTTCGGCGGATTTGTCGGCAATGGACAGCGTCTCGGCGGCCCGCCCAGACGAATCAGTATGAGCCATCGGCAAAAGCCCGGGGCCAATCGGCGCGCCCATTCGGCGCGGCCTGTATTTTTTCATTTATCCGCATGCGGCCTCATATAGACCGTTCCAGCTCGCGGAACACCCTCGTGTGGTTATTGTTTCTGCGATTTCCGCCGTTTAGGGGTAAATTCCGATTTCTTCCACAGCGCGGCGGTCTTGACGCGGTTTACGCTGCAGTGCCACATGGTGGATATGAGCAAGATCACCACCGTATGTGTCTATTGCGGCTCCGGTCCCGGCACAAATCCGCGTTTCGTCGAAGCCGCCGTCGAACTGGGCAAGGCCTTGGCTGAGAGCAGCATCCGCCTGGTCTATGGCGGCGGTTCGGTCGGTCTGATGGGCGCGGTCGCCAAATCCACCTTGGATCATGGTGGCTCCGTCACCGGCATCATCCCGGATTTTCTCAAGGCCAAGGAAAATGCGCTGGCGCACGTTCAGGAAATGATCGTCACGCCGGACATGCACGAACGCAAGCGGCTGATGTTCGAACGCTCCGATGCATTCGTTGCCCTGCCCGGCGGCATCGGCACGCTGGAGGAGTTGGTCGAGCAACTGACCTGGCAGCAACTCGGGCGTCACAGCAAACCGGTGCTGCTCGCCAATATCGACGGGTTTTGGGAACCGCTGTTGACCTTGCTCGCCCATATGCGCTCGACCGCGTTCATCCGCCCCACCATGAACATCGATATCCTCAAGGCGGAACGGGTCGCCGACATCCTGCCGCGGCTGCGTGCCGCCGCGGCGCTGGCGCCGGCAGGCACCGAAGCATTGGCGCCCGAAGTCGCGCGCAGGCTTTAGCTCCGACACGTAGCGCCACTCACGTTTCCGGATGCATCATGCTTCCGGAAATGTCACCGCTTCGATCCGGTTGCCATCGGGATCAAGGACGAAGGCTGCGTAGTAACGCACGCGGTCGTGTGGTCGCAGGCCCGGCGCACCATCGGACAAGCCGCCGGCCTTCAGCGCCGCCGCGTGAAATCCATCAACCTCGGCGGTCGATTTCGCCCGCAGGCAAATGTGGCTGCCGCTCTCCGGCGAAACCTGCGCCATACCGGCGCGAAGGTTGATCCAGAATTCCGGATAGTTCTTGCCGAAACCGATCGTTGCAGGCCGCGTCACCAATCGCGAAAGCCCGAGCGCGGCGAGCGTCGCTTCGTAAAAGCGCGCGGCGCGTTCGAGATCACGGACGCCGACGGAAATGTGGTCGATCATGGACGGCCCCTCGCCTCACGCCGGCGCACCTGATTTCACCAGCTTGTAGATCACCGAATCCATCAGCGCCTGAAACGAGGCGTCGATGATGTTCGGCGACACCCCGATCGTGGTCCAGCGTTCGCCGGCCTCGTCCTCACTCTCGATCAGCACGCGCGTCACCGCTTCGGTGCCGCCATTGAGGATACGCACCCGGTAGTCGATCAGCTTCAGGCCTTCGATATATTTCTGGTATTTGCCGAGATCCTTGCGCAGCGCCACGTCGAGCGCGTTGACGGGACCGTTGCCTTCCGCCGCCGAGATCAATTTCTCGCCGGCGACATCGACCTTCACCACCGCCATCGCTACCGTGACGCGCTGGCCGTTGGCGTTGTAGCGTTGCTCGACATTGACGTCGAATTGTTCGACCTGGAAATATTCCGGGACACGCCCGAGCGTCCGTCGCGCCAGCAAATCGAATGACGCATTGGCGGATTCATAGGCGTAGCCCGCGGCCTCGCGCTCCTTCAATTCATCGACCAGCCGCGCCAATTTGGGATCTTCCCTGGTGTAGGCGATGCCGGCGCGGTCAAGTTCTGCCATCACATTGGAGCGGCCGGCCTGATCGGAAACCAGCACCTTGCGGTGATTGCCGACGGACTCCGGCGATACGTGTTCATAGGTCTGCGGGTCCTTCAGGACCGCGGAGGCATGAATCCCGGTCTTGGTGACGAAGGCGCTTTCACCGACATAGGGCGCGTGCCGGTTGGGCGCGCGATTGAGCATGTCGTCCAGCGTCCGCGATACCTTCATCAGGGTGGCCATCTTGTCCGGCGACACCCCGATCTCAAAGGCGTCGGAAAACTCGCGTTTCAACCGCAAGGTCGGAATCAGCGAACACAGATTGGCGTTGCCGCAGCGTTCGCCAAGCCCATTGAGCGTGCCCTGGATCTGGCGCACGCCGGCGCGCACCGCCGCCAGCGAATTGGCGACCGCCTGCTCGGTATCGTTGTGCGCGTGGATGCCGACATGATCGCCGGGGATCTGCTTGATCACTTCGCCGACCATGGTCTCGACCTCGTGCGGCATGGCGCCGCCATTGGTGTCGCACAGCACCACCCAGCGCGCGCCGGAATCGTAAGCCGCCTTGGCGCAGGCGAGTGCGAATTCGGGATCTTCCTTGTAGCCGTCGAAAAAATGCTCGCAGTCGAGCATCACTTCGCGGCCTGCGGCCTTCGCCGCCTTCACGCTGTCGCGGATCGAGGCCAGGTTTTCTTCGTTGGTGGTCTCAAGCGCAACCCGGACCTGATAGGCCGAGGATTTTGCGACGAAACAAATTGCATCGGCTTTGGCTTCCAGCAGCAGCGCGAGACCCGGATCGTTCGATGCCGAGCGGCCCGCCCGCCGTGTCATGCCGAAGGCGGTGAAACGGGCATGATCGAGTTTTGGTTTCTCGGCAAAGAATTCGGTATCGGTGGGATTGGCGCCGGGATAGCCGCCCTCGACATAATCGATTCCGAGTTCGTCGAGCATCCCGGCGATCAGCCGCTTGTCATGCAGCGTGAAATCAACGCCGTTGGTTTGAGCGCCGTCGCGCAGCGTGGTGTCGAACAGGTACAGGCGTTCGCGGCTCATGATTGGCCTCCGGGTGCCGCAGCATCGGCCAATGTTTTCTGCATCGTGGTGTTGGCAAGCCACTCACCGTTGACGATCACCGTATTGCGTTGCTTGCCGACATAACCGCGCTTGGCGAAAAACACCTGCGCGTTGTCGCTGGCATCGACAGTGAGGTTTTTGGCGCCGCGGGCGCCCGCAAGCTTCTCGAGCGCATCACACAGCATCGAGGCGACGCCCTGCCCGGCTGCAGTCGGATGCACATACAGCATGTCGATGTGATCGGCGCCTTTCAACGACGCAAAGCCGACCGGCGAATTCTGCAGCGTGGCGATCAAGGTGAGTTCGCCTGCAAGGCGCTTGCCGAATTGCTCTTCGTCGTCGGCCGCACTGGCCCAGGCTTCCTGCTGCGCCTCGCTGTAATCCTCGCCCGTCAACTCCTCGATCGCGGCAACAAAGATCGCCGCCAGCACAGGCGTATCCGCCGCCAGAAACGGCCGCAACGCAGGTTTGGGCAGTGCCTGTCCCATCACCGCGCGACCTCCCAGGTGGTGCCTTCCTTGAAATCCTTGATGACAATCCCCATCGTCGCGAGTTGGTCGCGGATGCGGTCGCTTTCCGCAAAATCCTTGCGCGCGCGGGCCGCGGTGCGGTCCGCGATCAAGGCGTCGATCTGCCCGGCATCGATGCCGCTTGCCTTCTGCTTGCGCTCGTTCCACGCCGCAGTGCTCTCGGACAGGAAGCCGAGCAGCCGCAACGACGCCGCGAAGGCATCGCGGTCGCGTTCATTTCCGGAAGCCGCATCGATCCGCAAACCATGCAGTGCCGCGACCATCTGCGGCGTGTTCAGATCGTCCGAGAGCGCTTCGATCACGGCGTGGGAAGGCCGCTCGCCCCTGAGATCGGCGGCGACCCAATACCAATCGTCCAGCGTCTTGGCGCTCTCTTCCAAGCTCTTCAACGTCCAGTCGATCGGTGAGCGATAATGCGTCTTCAGCATATTGAGGCGCAGCACCTCGCCCGGCCAATCCGCCAGCACCTCGTTGATGGTGACGAAATTGCCAAGGCTCTTCGACATCTTCTCGCCTTCGACCTGCAGGAAGCCGTTATGCATCCAGTAGTTCGCCATCGTGGGCGTGCCATGCGCGCAGCGCGATTGCGCCAGTTCGTTCTCATGATGCGGAAAAATCAGGTCGAGACCGCCGCCATGGATGTCGAACACGTCGCCCAGATAGGCGGCACTCATCGCCGAGCATTCGATATGCCAGCCCGGCCGTCCCCTGCCCCACGGGCTTTCCCAGCCCGGTTCGTTTTCCGACGATTGCTTCCAGAGCACGAAGTCGGCGGGATTTTTCTTGTGAGCGTCGACGGCCACGCGCGCACCGGCCAACTGCTCGTCGAGCTTGCGGCCGGACAGCGCGCCGTAATCCGCCATCGACTGGGTGTCGAACAGCACTTCGCCGCCGGCTTCATAAGCGTGGCCCCGCGCGATCAGTTGCTTGATCAGCGTCACCATATCGGCCTTGCCGTCAGGGCGCGGCAACACGAAATCGGTCGCGCGCGGTTCGAATGTCGGCGGCAGGCAACCGAGTGCGGCGACGTCGGCATGGAACTGGGTCGCGGTCTTTTCCGTGACCTTGCGGATCGCCTCGTTCAGCGGCAGACCGGGGAAATCGCGCACCGCGCGGTCGTTGATCTTGTCATCGACGTCAGTGATGTTGCGAACGTAGGTGACGTGATCGGCGCCGTAGATGTGCCGCAACAGCCGGAACAGCACGTCGAACACGATCACCGGGCGCGCATTGCCGATATGGGCGAAGTCATAGACCGTCGGTCCGCAGACATACATGCGCACGTTGTTGGGATCGAGCGGCACGAAGGCGCGCTTTTCCTTGGTCAACGTATCGTGAAGGCGTAGTTCCATGGATACCCGTCCCTTGCGGCCGGGCGTCCAGTGATCTCATGTGAGAAAAGACGGCCTCAGCCAGCGAATCGCTAGCTCATAATCTCGCGGCAAATGCCGCAAATGGCGAGGAAACCGTTCATTCTGGCACCATGCGGCAGCCAGGGGGATCGCGTCAAGGCCGAAAGGACCGATTTCGGCCACGATCCGCCGATAGCCGCTGCCGCCTTGGTTAATCATTCTTAACTTTTTCGGCTTATCGAATGAGGACTACCCTCTCATTCATCGGTGCAGCATGCGATCCCTCTCGGCGCTTCTGGCGTGCGTATTTGTTCTTGGCGCCTCGGCTGCGTCGGCGGATAGCCAGGTTTTCATCATTGAAAACCAGGCCGACGGCTATGGCGTCGATCAGTGCCTCGCCAGGGGCGAGAAATGCGGCGCGCATGCCGCGCTATCTTATTGCCAATCGCGGGATTTTGCGCAGGCCTCGTCCTATCGCCGCGTCGATCCGGACGAAGTCACGGGGTCGGTTCCCAAGTCCGCCGGCAGCTGCAGCCATGCCGGTTGTGGCGAATATGTCGCGATTACCTGTCAGCGCTGAATCGTTCCGCGGTATCCGGCCAAGGTATCGTCCGGGGGCTGTTGCCGTGCCACACCGGCGCCCCGGAAACGACGTGACGCTGCCCCGAGAAGCGGCTATGTGAGGCCGCGCTGGCTGTTCTGGTTTCCAGTCCGCGCGGAATCGTCCTAATTGGCCGGATATGCCTGAAACGTTGAACATCTCCTTCTCCAAATGGCTTCTGGCTTGCGTCGTGGTGCTGGGCGTCGTTGCGCCCAGTGTGGGCGCTTGGGCGCAGATGAACCCGAATGCCCCGCCACCCGGACAGGCGGCACCGGCCAATCCGATGTGCCCGCGGCTGGAAGCGCAATTGGCCAGCATCGATCGCGGCGGCAGCAGCGGCGACCCGGCCAGGGACGACCAGATCCGCCGCTATCAGGATGCCGCGAACAAGCAGCAATCCGAACTCGATCGCGTGACGTCGCAGGCCAAACGGCAGGGCTGCGACAGTTCCGGCTTCTTCTCGCTGTTCTCGGGTCAATCGGCGCAATGCGGCCCGGTCAACACCCAATTCAGCAGATGCGCGCCAATCTCGATCAGATCACCAGCAGCCTCGAGCGGTTGCGCACCGGCGGCAGTGCAGATCGCGACAATCAGCGCCGTTCGGTATTGACCGCGCTGGCGCAGAATAATTGCGGCCCGCAATATGCCGCCGCGGCCGCACAAGGCCAGGGGAATTTCTTCAACAATCTGTTCGGCGGCGGCAATCCCGCTGGCCAATCCAGCGTACCGAGCGCCGATCTCGGGCCGCAATCCGGAACCTATCGCACGGTCTGCGTCCGCACCTGCGACGGCGCTTATTTTCCAATCTCCTTTGCCACCGTGCCGGGACGCTTCCCCGACGACGAAAAGACCTGCAAGGCGCTGTGCCCGGCGGCCGAAGCCACGCTGTTCAGCTATCGCAACCCCGGCGAAGACATCAATTCGGCGGTGTCGATCAACGGCCAGCCTTATACGGCGTCTGCCGAATGCATTCCGCTTCCGCCAGGAATTCAATCCGTCCTGCGCCTGCAAGGCCGCCGGACAGACCTGGTCCGATGCCCTGCAAGGACATCGACGACAAGGCCGCCGCCGAACAGCAGGGCGACATCATCGTCACCGAGGAGAGCGCGAAGAAGATGTCGCGCGTCCCCACCAAACCGACGCCCGCTTCGGCCAGGAAGGGCGCAGCCGCTCCGGCAACCGCCGCAACCGCGCCACCGCCGCCCGACGATTCCGCCAACACTCGCCGCGCCGAGCACGACCGGCGCCGACGGGCAACAAACCGATCCGCTCGGTCGGTCCGACCTTTGT
>CAVTWC010000066.1:0-54142 GCA_963738105.1 uncultured Alphaproteobacteria bacterium
CCCGGGCAGAAGCGTTTCCAGCGCGTGGAGATAGTCGGCCGGAACCCGCGTCAGGTCGTCGGGCAGGGTCTCCTTGCCACCCGCAGGGAAGCTGTGGAGCGTAATGGTGTCGCCGGAATTGACGGACAGGACGGGAGGGGTGTTGCTGTCAAGGTACCCCCATACCATGTTTTCTGGGGTAGCGGGAATTTCGTGACGGCGTGCCATGGGTTGCTCCGGGACGAGACGGGCAACCAAATCAGACGGTCTTTCCTGAAACAAGTCGCCGCCCGCGCCACAGGCCAGCAAGCTTCCACATGACTTTTGGCGGCACGAGGATATGCTGGGGTCGTCGGCGTCGGGAAATGGGGGACCCATCGTAACCCAAGCCTGCGCGGGCCCAGGAATCTGTGAGGTCGATCCGATGCGACGATCGCGATTTACCGAGAGTGAAATTCTTCATTTGCTATATGAGGCAAGCGCCGGTGTCCCGGTCGCTGAGATCTGTGCAACGGCCGGGGTGTCGCTTCGCACCTTCTATCGCTGGCGTCAGCGGTTTGGTGGTCTCAATGCGCCGGCGGTCAAGCAAATGGAGCATCTGGCGGTCGAGAATGTACGTTTGCGGGTATTGGTCAGCAATCTCTTCGCGCAGTTGCGCGGGCCGACAGCAAACACCACCCCAAACGAGGCGCCGGCGATCCTTCCAACGCGTGACAAAGTGCGCGATCAACGGCGCGCTGCTGGGATAGCGGCGGAAAAATGCGGTGGCGCGTTGACCGGCCGCTTTGCCTCGGTACGGGTCAATCCCTGAACCCGGATCGCGCGCAACGCCGGCGACGGATGGCTTGGCGCGAAGTGGCAAGCCCATGGATGTTTCGCTGTTTTTTTAGGCGGCCATAATGTCAGAAGCGGCATGATGGCGCGACGCCTGAAAGCGGCGTCAACGGGCCACGGTCTTGCTAAATCCATCTATCAGCAGCGATCACGGCGCTGTCCATAATGTCGCAACAGTGACGTAATGACCGCTGCTGCACGGGTTCGATCATTCGCTGTCGGTTCTTTGTTCTTGCTGCTCGTTTGCACCTCGGCTTAGCATCGCCTCGACATTCGAGCACCCCTCAAAGGAGTTCAGAGCCATGACTGACCCAGTCAGCCGATTTCTCACCGCCGCTCGCTTCTCGATCAGCCGTCGCGATTTCCTGAACACGTCGGCGGCTGTCGCGGCTGGTATGGCCGTCGGGCCGATCGCCGGCGCACGGCGCGCCGCTGCGGCGCCTCTCAAGGAGGTGCACTTCAGCGAGGCCGTCCACAATCTCGGATACATCAATCTGTATGTCGGCATGCACGCCGGCATTTTCGAAAAGAACGGGCTGGATATGAAAGTCAGCGCCGCCGGCGGCGACACGCAGACCTTCGCGGCGGTATTAGGCGGATCGGCGGATTTTGCCATCGGCGACGCGACAATGGCGCAGATCTCACGCGAGAATGGCGGCCCCGGCGTGGTGGTGGGCACGGTGGTACAGCGCGCCCATTATTTCGGCGTGTCAAAGACGCTGCAGCCGATTACCGATCCCAAGGGGTTCAAGGGGCTCAAGATCGTCACTTCGCCCGAGCCGAACACCAATTACAGCGTTGCCAAGCGCCTGCTGGAATTGGCGGGTCTCAAGGTCGGCGTCGATGCGACCATCGTGCCGGTCAACCCCGGTACCGAAATCGCTGCGATGCTCGCTGGGCAGGCCGATATCGCCATCGCCTATCAGCCCAGCGTCGCCGCCGCCGAAGCCCAGGGCGCCAAGGTCGTATTCGACTTCTCGACCTATATCGGCCCGTTCTGCAATACCGGAATCATGGTGCTACCCACCACCATCCAGAAAGATCCGGCGATGGTGCAGGCGCTGGTCACCTCGTTCGAGGAAGCCTCGCGCAAGACCTACGCCGACCCGGACTTCTCCAAGAAGGTCGCGCGGATGGAATTTCCCGATTTGCCGGGCGACGTCGTCGACAAGGCAATCGATGCCGAACTCAAATACCTGATCCCGGCACAGTCCGTTGTGACCAAGCCGGACCAGTGGAAAAACCTGATGGATATGCAGGTGTATCTTGGCAACGCCAAGGGCTCGGTTCCGTTCGATCAGATCATCGACAACAGTTTTGCCGAAAAGGCGGTCGCCAGTCTCAAATGACGGGCAGTGTGTCCGAAACACCGCTCCTCGTCGAGCGCGTCGCCAAGAGTTATGAGGTCGATGGCCGGATCGTTCCGGTGATCGGTGATCTCAGCCTCACGCTGGGCAAAGGAGAGATCATCAGCATTGTCGGCCCTTCCGGGTGCGGCAAGACCACGTTGCTCAATACGTTATGCGGGCTGCTGGCGCCGGACTCGGGGCGCATTCGCTGGCATGGCCGCGAAATCACCGGGCAGCCCAAGAATGTCGGCTACATGCTGCAAAAGGATTTGCTGCTGCCGTGGCGTACCGCGCTCAGCAACACGATGCTCGGCCTGGAAATTCGCGGCGTGGCGACTGGCGAGGCCGAGCAACGCAGCCGCGCGATGCTCGATCAACTCGGACTTCACGGTTTCGCGGATCATTACCCCTCGACACTTTCAGGTGGCATGCGGCAGCGGGTGGCGCTGGCGCGGACGCTCGTCAATGAACCTGATGTGCTGCTGCTCGATGAGCCGTTCGCTTCGCTCGATTTCCAGAACAAATTGCTGATCGAGAGCGACACGGCGAAACTGGTTCGCACCGGAGGACGTTCACTTCTGCTCATCACCCATGACATCGAGGAAGCAGTTTCACTGGCGGACCGTGTGATCGTGCTGTCGAAGCGGCCGACCAGGGTCAAGGCGGTGTATGACATCGCGTTGGGCGCGGATCGGACCGATATGATGGCGGCGCGCGAAAGCCGTGATTTCACCCAGTTCGTTCGGCGCATCTGGGCCGATCTCGACGTTGTGCTGCAGTGACGGTCGACGCGGACAGCGGCGCGGACCGCACCGGGTCTTCCCTGCAGGGTCCTTCTTTATCGAAGGGCCTGCGGCTGCGTCGATTGCGCACGACCGCCGCTATTCTAATGACCCAGCTCGCACTGCTGGTGGTGTTGCTGGGCGTGTGGGATCACCTGACCGCCAATAACAAGCAGGCCGCCTTCATGTTCGGGTCGCCCTCGGCGATCGCCGGATTCCTCGGCCAGATGGCGCGCGACGGCAGCTTGTGGCGCGACAGCTATGTTACCGGGCTCGAGACGTTGCTTGGTTTTCTGGTCGGCAATTTCTTTGGTACCGTCATCGGGTTGTCGCTTTGGTACTCGCGGTTTGTCTCCCGCGTGGTCGAGCCATTCGTGATCGCGCTCGGTTCCATTCCCATCATCGCGCTGGCGCCTATCATCATCATCTGGTTCGGAACGGGCCTGGTCTCCAAAATCGCGATGTCGACGCTATCGGTCGTGATCGTCGCATTGGTCACGTCATACAAGGGCGCGGTGGGAGTCGATACCGATCAGATCAATCTGATGCGGACGCTCGGCGCGTCCAAATTCCAGATCTTTCGCAAGCTGGTGGTGCCGGCGTCATTGACCGACATCTTCGCCGGGCTGAAACTCACCGTTGGCTTCGCGTTGATCGGTGCGATCGTCGGCGAGTTCATGTCGTCGTCCGAGGGGTTGGGCCACGCTATCTTCAAGGCGGGTTCGCTCTACGTAATCCCGAAGGTTTTTGCCGCGCTTGTCGCCACCATCGCACTGGCGCTGCTGCTGACATTTGTTGTCGGCAGGATTGAGCGTCTTTTGATGCCGTGGCGCCGCATCCTCTGAAAGTAAACCCAATCTCAGGAGATCAAGATGTCTCAATGCGTTACTAAAGCCGGCAATATCAAATATGCCCTTTCGGGCGATCACAAATTCATCGCCAGCGTCGATCCCGGCGAGACCTTCGTGGTGCAATGCGCGATCAATGCGAATGATGGTACGATTCGCCACCTCGGGCAGCAATTGACGGAAGCTGACGTGACCTTTCCATTCGTAAATGGCGCGACCGGGCCGATCGAGGTGAAAGGATCCAAGGTCGGCGATATGCTGAAGGTCGAGATCGTCAAGATGGAACTCGACAGTATGGGGTTCACCGCGCTTTGGCCCGGCATCGGCATGTTCCCCGATTGGGTTCGGCGCAAGGAGTTCGGCATGCAGACCAGGGTGGTCGAGGTCAAGAACGATCTGGTGCACTGGAACGAACATCTCAAATTGCCGGTGAAGCCGATGATTGGCGTGATCGGCGTAGCGCCGGTACATGGTGCCGTGCTCACCGTCGACAATGGTCCGCATGGCGGCAATCTCGATGTGCAGGAGATTACGACCGGCAACACCGTGATGCTTCGCGTCAACAAGGATGGCGCGCATCTCTTCCTGGGAGATTGCCACGCGATACAGGGAGACGGCGAATGCAACGGAATGGGCGCCATCGAGATCGCGGCGACGCTCACCGTTAAAGTATCTCTGACCAAGGCTCCGGCGCGGCTTAACCATCCGCGCATCGAGACGCCGACCCATATCGGCACGCTGGGCTGCGCGCGACCCCTTGAAGATGCCATGCGTATCGCCTTCGAGGAAATGGTCTATTGGCTCGAAGACGAATGGAAAATTCCGGCGGCGGAGGGTTATATGCTGCTCGGCCAGATCGCGGAAGCGCGTTGCACACAGGTGGTCAATCCGAAATACACTTATATTTGCAAGGTCGATAAAAACATACTTGCAAGATATTTCGGCTGACATCGATTGATCGCTGCACTTTCGCAAATGGATCGCAAAACGGCTTTCGCTAGTGCATGCGATCTCCTATCCTTGCTGCCTGGACCGCGCCGCTTGGGCGCCGATGATAACGGGCATGACGATGTACGACCTTTCCACGTTTCCGATCACCCAACGCTGGCCGGCGCAGTATCCCGACCGGTTGCAGCTTTATTCGTTGCCGACGCCGAATGGCGTCAAGGTATCGATCATGCTGGAAGAGATCGGGCTGCCGTATGAAGTGCACCTCGTCGATTTTAACAAGGACGATCAGAAGACGCCGGAGTTTCTGTCGCTCAATCCGAACGGCAAAATTCCTGCGATCCTCGATCCCAACGGACCCGGCGGCAAACCGCTCGGCTTGTTCGAGTTAGGCGCCATCCTGCAATATCTCGCCGAAAAGACCGGCAAGCTGCTGCCGGCGGATCCGGCGCGGCGCTATCAGACCATCCAGTGGGTGCATTTCCAGATGGGCGGGATCGGGCCGATGTTCGGCCAGGTCGGCTTCTTCCATAAATTCGCCGGCAAGGAGTTTGCCGACAAGCGGCCGCTCGAGCGTTACGTCGCCGAGTCCAAACGCTTACTGGGCGTGATCGAGATCCGCCTCGACGGCAGGCAGTGGATCATGGATGACGACTACACCATCGCCGATATTTCGATGCTGGGCTGGGTGCGCAACCTGATCGGCTTCTACGGCGCGCGCGAACTGGTGGCGTTCGATAGCTTCAAACACGTGCCGGCGTGGCTGGAACGCGGGCTGGCGCGGCCGGCGGTGCAGCGCGGGCTCGATATTCCGAAGCGGCCGTGACGGCTGTCTCAGTGCTTGAGTAGTTCGTACACCACCGGATTGTCGGCGCAGGCCTTGGGCCCGCATTCCAGAAACGCCGAGACCACATTCATCGCGGTGAGGCCGATCACGAGCCACACCGCGGCATAGCCGAACAAATTGCCGGCCAGCGGTGATGCTGCGGCGTCATCCTCGAACTGGCGATCGAACAGCAGGATCGCGGCAAGCAGCACGATCGCCGCGATAAAGCTGATCAGCGCCCAGCTGTAATAATGATAGCCCAGCAGCGCCGAGCCGTAACCGGCATCGCCGGGCATGATGTGCAGCAGCACTTGCCGAGTCGACACGACCGCGCCGGCAACGGCCGCCAGCAGCGACATCGCGTAGTGGCTGGGGCGCGGCCCGAAGCGGATGTTCAGGATCGGGCCGACGGCAAGCGTGGCAAACATGATCCGTTGCAGCAAGCACAGCGGGCAGGGCAGTTCGCCCAACAGCAACTGCGCCGCGAACGCGGCGGCCAACAGCAGCGCGAGAGCGTAGAGGCTGAGGGCATTGAGGCGATCGCGCGTGTCTGGGTCATGCGCGTCCTCTCAGAACGACAGTTTGAGCACGTCGGTGGCGTGGTGCAGATAGGTCGCGACGCAGGCGATCAACACGGCGGCAAACAGGCCCATCGCGAGCTGTCGCGGACCTCGCCACGCCACCAGCATCACGATGAAGATGGCGAGAAACAGCAGCGTGAATTCCATGGTCGATCCCGGCAACGCGTGGGGCGCGAGTTTGTGCCAGTCTCAAGTCTATGCCAGATTCGGCCGCGCTCTGCCTAAGGCCCTGACAGCATGACGCTGCGATGCTTGTACGGATCGGTATGCGCGCCTGCGCCATTCCTGCCACTGCTTGGCGCTGCGCATTGACACGTCGCCCCGACATGAGGCTTCCCCGCGGGGGACGCCAATATCGCTTTACATCGCCTTATGTTCATGATTTGTTCTGTCTGTGTGTTTCAGGTGAGTGGCGCGTTTTGGACCCTGTTTTGGGCGATAGTGGCCGATTGTATTTCGCCGCCGTGCCGGATTTTGACAGCGCGGCGAGAATGTATCGGCTCGCGGGAGTTCTGCAGCGGGCGCACCGGTTCAGGGGCAAGCTGATCCCGCCGGACTGCTTGCACGTGTCGCTGCTGTTTCTTGGTCGTTGGTCCGAACCGGTGGCTCGATACGCGTGCGAGGCTGTCGCCGGCGTCAAGATCAATCCATTCGAAGTTTCGTTCGATCGCACTGCGAGTTTTGGCGGCAGGTCTGGCAGCCATCCGTTGGTGCTTTTGGGCGATGAGACGTCGGATCGACTGAAATCGCTTGGGCATAGGCTCAGCGCGGCGATCGCGGAAAAAGGGATGGGGCGCCGCGCAGTCAAGGATTTTACGCCGCACGTCACGCTGTTGTACGGGGAACGCGCGATCGACGAATATCCTGTTGAACCGATCCGCTGGACCGTGAATGAATTTGTACTGATCCACAGCTTGCGGGGGCCCGCGCATCTTGCGCGCTGGCGGTTCGATGTATGATCCCGGCAGCGACGCGAGAGAGGGGAAATCAGCTTGGCCACCACCATCTACGGCATCAAGAACTGCGACACCATGAAGAAGGCCCGCGCCTGGCTCGACAGCCATGGCGTGGCGTACGACTTTCACGATTACAAGACGGAAGGCGTTGCCAAGGACCAGCTCAAGCGCTGGTCCGATGAGGTCGGCTGGGAAACGCTGCTCAATCGCGCAGGCACGACGTTCCGCAAATTGCCTGACGGAGACAAGGAAGGCCTCAACGAGCGTAAGGCGCTCGCCTTGATGCTGGCGCAGCCTTCGATGATCAAGCGGCCGGTACTGGAAGCGGGCTCCAAATTGCTGGTCGGCTTCAAGCCGGAGATCTACGCCAAGGAAGTTGCGTCATCGTCACGATCCGCAACGAAGAAAGCCTAGTCGATTTCGATGATGTCGTCGGAGATGTCGCGTGCCACAGGCGTGCGGACGAAATCGAGATCGATGACGGCCTTGAGGATGCTGACAGGCGGGGTGCCTGGCTTGACGGCCATCAGGTTGCTGATCTTGAAGCTGCCCTCGATGCTGATGGCGTTGTAGGAGCCGACGATCTGCTCAACCGCGTCGGCGTTTCCGAACGGCAGCAGCAACCGCTCAAAGGAGACTTTCTTGCCATCGGTATCCTCCACCATGGAAACCGAATAGGTCGGCCGTTTTCGTGCCAAGCAAGTTCGGTAACAGGACAGGACCCACGCATATCGCGTCGGGTCGATGGCGTCGTCGAGATAGCGATTGGTCCGCTTGGCGGGGTCGATATGTTCGTTGCCATAGGTGACGGCCAGTCGCGCGCCTTCTTGAGTTATCAGGAACCGCGCATCGTCGTCGCGGCCGGCGACGTCAAATCCCATCATGTCCGGCATCTCGTCGGCGACACGATCGGGCTGATAATCGCGGATGCAGGGCAGGATACGCTGGCGCGGCGTCGCGCGAGCCCGCAACCACGCACTAAGCAGGACGCGTTGCTTGACGGATCGGACCACCGACAGATTGGCGCTGGCAAATTCCATTTCGAATTAGCTGAATTCGATCACGTCGCCTGCCGGAATGCGTCCGGGCGCGCGGTGGAACAGGTCGTGATCGATAACGGCGCGGAGCTTCGGCGTTGGCAAGGTGTCGTTCCCCCGCATCAAATTCCGAATTTCGAAATTGCCGTCTTCACTGATCGTCTTCAGCGATGCGATGATATGGCTGACATCGCCGCCATCGGAAAAGGGCAGCAGTAGCCGCTCGTATGCGACGATTCGGCCGTAGATGTCATCGATATTGGCGATGGTGTAGACCGGCAGCGCGCGCTTGATGCAGGTGTAATAGACCGGCATCACGATCGGCGCGAGCCTGGCCCCGAGATATTCGTCGAGATATCGGCCCTTGCCGGTGTTGCCATAGGCGGTCGACATTCGCGTGCCATCGCTGTCGATTATCAAACGTGGCGGCTGCTGGGCAGTGTCGGCGCTCATATAAACGAGGTCGGGAAGTTCATCGGCGAGCCGGGCAGGCTGATACTCGTCCATGCGCGGCGGACGCTGGTCGCGGGCATAAAGCCGCAACCAGGTGTTGAGCAGATCGCGCTGCTTGATTGATTTGACGATCGTGGGGTTCGCACTCTGGAAATCCGGAGCTGCAATCTCCAGCGGGGCAATATCCGGGGATGCCATGACGGCTACAATCCGATCCTGCTGCAAAACACCTAACCATCGGCGGGATACGCAAATTTTCGATGAAAAGGCGAAAACGGATGGAAATACCGTTAATGGATGCTTGGCACCCGGTTCGGCCGGGTACGCCGAAAGTTCGGGCAAAAGCACCGATCATACCGCTTGAACAATTCGACTAATGGCGAAGCCGCGGCGTCAGGGCGCACGCCGCATGACAAGCTTTCGACCTTGCGTAAACCTCGCCATTGACGGCATATTCCGGCCCGGAGGCGGCAGCCTGAAGACGGATTTCCAAGGCGTCTTCAGGAGAACCAGCCGGTTAGGAAAAAATTGGCCACGCGCGACGGGACTCGCGAGGATGGCTAACGGGGGAAATTTTATTGGCCGATGAGTTTATTCTCGAAACCCACGGATTAACCAAGGAATTCGCGGGTTTCTTTGCCGTTCGCGACGTCGATCTTCGGGTCCGCCGCGGCAGCATTCATGCGTTAATCGGGCCCAACGGGGCCGGAAAGACCACGTGCTTCAACCTGCTGACCAAGTTCCTGAGCCCTTCTGCCGGCCGGATCCTGTACAAGGGACAGGATATCACCGCGATGGCGCCGGCCGACGTGGCACGGCTCGGGCTGGTGCGTTCGTTCCAGATTTCGGCGGTGTTCCCGCATCTGACCGCGCTGGAAAATGTGCGGGTCGCCCTGCAGCGCCAGCACGGCCACTCGTTCGATTTCTGGCGCTCGAAAACGGTGCTCGACCGCTTCAACGGGCGTGCCCGCGAGCTGCTCGATGATGTCGGCCTGAGCGAGTTTGCCAATACGCCAGCGGTCGAGATGCCTTACGGGCGCAAGCGGGCGCTCGAGATCGCGACCACGCTGGCGCTCGATCCCGAAATGATGCTGCTCGACGAGCCGATGGCCGGCATGGGCCATGAAGACATCGACAAGATCGCCGCTTTGATCAAGCGCATCTCGGCGAAATACACCATCCTGATGGTCGAGCATAATTTGAGTGTTGTCGCCAATCTGTCCGACATCATCACCGTGTTGACGCGCGGCCGCGTGCTGGCGGAAGGCAATTATGCCGATCTGACCAAGGATGAACGCGTCAAGGAAGCTTACCTGGGGGCCGGTCATGGCTGATGTGAAAATGGCCGAGGCCTCCACTGCGAAGTCGGCGCCTGGCGCCGGCAAGCCGATATTGACGGTTCAGAATCTGCAAGCGTGGTATGGCGAGTCCCACATCCTGCACGGCATCGACTTCAACGTGAACGCTGGCGAGGTGGTCACGCTGCTGGGCCGCAACGGTGCCGGAAAGACCACCACCTTGAAATCGGTGATGGGGATCATCGGCAAGCGTACCGGTTCGGTTCGTTTCGACGACAAGGAAATTATCCGGGCGACGTCGGACAAGATCGCACGCATGGGCGTCGCGTTTTGCCCGGAGGAACGCGGTATTTTCGCCAGCCTCGACGTCCGCGAAAATCTGCTGCTGCCGCCGGTGGTGCGCAGCGGCGGCCTGTCGCTGGAGCAGATCTTCGACCTCTTTCCCAATCTGAAGGAACGCCTCAACAGCCAGGGCACTAAATTGTCGGGTGGCGAGCAGCAAATGCTGGCGATTGCGCGGATCCTGCGCACCGGCGCGCGCTTCCTGATGCTGGACGAGCCGACCGAAGGTCTTGCGCCCGTCATCATCCAGCAGATCGGCCACACCATCGCGCGGCTCAAATCCGAAGGTTTTACCATCCTGCTGGTCGAGCAGAATTTCCGCTTCGCCTCGACGGTCGCCGATCGCTACTACATCGTCGAGCATGGCAAGGTGATCGACGGTTTCGCCAATTCGGAACTGTCGGCCAACATGGACAAGCTTCACACTTATCTCGGCGTCTGAAAATTCGACGCTCGGGAGACCGGGCGTCCAAAGATCCGGCATCCGAAATAACGAAAAAGAACAGAAAGAGGAGACCAACATGAAGAACAAGATTTCGGCGCTGCTGCTGGGAACGGCGCTGGCGCTGTCGGCCGGCAATCTTGCGTTCGCGCAAGACAAAACGGTGAAGATCGGCGCGCTGAGCGACCAGTCAGGTCTCTATTCCGATCTCGGCGGTCCCGGTTCAACGCTGGCGGCGCAGATGGCGGTTGAGGATTCCGGTCTGACCGCCAAAGGCTGGAAGATCGACATCATCTCCGGCGATCATCTCAACAAGCCCGACGTCGGTGTGAACATCGCGCGGCAGTGGTTCGACGTCGACAAGGTCGATGTCATTGTCGACGTTCCGAACTCGGGCGTGGCGCTGGCGGTCAGCAACGTCGTGAAGGAAAAGAACGGCGTTCTGATCAATTCCGGCGCGGGAACCTCCGATCTGACCAACGCGCAGTGCACGCCGAACACCATTCACTGGACCTACGACACCTACACGCTGGCGCATGGCACCGGTTCGGCACTGGCGAAGGCCGGCGGCGATACCTGGTTCTTCCTCACCGCCGACTATGCGTTCGGCGCCGCGCTTGAACGCGATACCACCGCGGCGGTGATTGCGGCCGGCGGCAAGGTTCTTGGCGGCGTCAAGCATCCGCTCAGCACGTCGGATTTCTCGTCGTTCCTGCTGCAGGCACAGGCCTCCAAGGCCAAGATCGTCGGCCTGGCGAACGCCGGCGCCGACACCACGACCTCGATCAAGCAGGCCGCCGAATTCGGCCTGACCGCGGGCGGTCAGAAGCTCGCAGCACTCCTGCTATTCATTACCGACGTTCACTCGCTCGGTCTCAACACCGCGCAGGGCCTCAACTTCACCGAAACGTTCTATTGGGATCTGAACGAGCAGGATCGCGCTTTCGCCAAGCGTTTCCAGGACCGCATGAAGAACCACAATATGCCGACCATGGTACATGCCGGCGTCTATTCGGGCCTGCTGCATTACTTCAAGGCGCTGGAAGCGCTTGGGGGCAATCCGCATGATGGCGCCAAGGTTGTCGCCAAGATGAAGGAAATGCCGACCGACGATCCGCTGTTCGGCAAGGGCAGCATCCAGCCCAATGGCCGCACGATCCACCCGGCCTATCTGTTTGAGGTCAAGAAGCCTTCGGAATCCAAGGCTCCGTGGGATTACTACAAGCTGGTTGCGACCATTCCCGCGGACGAAGCCTTTACCCCGCTGGACAAGAGCACCTGTCCGTTGCTGAAGAAATGATTCCCCGACGCTCGGCGGCGTGACGCCACCGAGCGTTTAGTTTCGATCGATTGAGCGCGAGAAAGATAGATGCAGGCTCTTTATGCCCAACTCCTGGTCGGACTGATCAACGGCTCGTTTTACGCGCTGCTCAGTCTCGGACTTGCCGTGATCTTCGGCATGCTCAACATCATCAACTTCGCCCATGGCGCGCTCTATATGATGGGGGCGTTCTGTGCGTACTTCCTGCTCAATCTCCTTAATATCGGCTATTGGCCGGCGCTGATCCTGGCGCCGGTCGCAGTCGGGATTTTCGGCATGATCCTGGAACGGACGCTGCTGCAATGGCTGACCGGCCTCGATCATCTCTACGGATTGTTGCTGACGTTCGGGATGGCGCTGATCATCCAGGGCGTCTTTCAGAACTATTTCGGGTCCTCCGGTCTGCCGTATTCGATCCCGGATGCGCTCAAGGGCGGCATGAATCTCGGCTTCATGTATCTGCCGATCTATCGTGGCTGGGTGGTTATCTTCTCGCTCATAGTGTGCATCGCCACCTGGTACCTGATCGAGCGGACGCGGCTTGGCGCCAATCTGCGCGCAGCCACCGAAAATCCGACGCTGGTGCGCGCCTTCGGCATCAACGTCCCCAGGATGATCACGCTGACCTACGGGCTTGGTGTCGGCCTTGCCGCGCTGGCCGGCGTGTTGTCGGCGCCGATCAACCAGGTGCGGCCGCTGATGGGGGCCGATCTGATCATCGTGGTGTTCGCGGTGGTCGTGATCGGCGGCATGGGATCGATCATGGGATCGATCATCACCGGCTTTGCGCTTGGTGTGATCGAGGGATTGACCAAATACTTTTATCCGGAAGCTTCCAACACCGTCGTGTTCGTCTTGATGGTGCTGGTGCTGCTGGTGAAGCCTTCTGGATTGACGGGACGGGCGAACTGACATGACAACAGCCTTGACGGACGACACCCTGGCCGCAACCCCGCACGCCATCCGCGACGAGATGATCGCGTTTGTGATCATGACGGCGCTGTTGCTGATCGTGCCGTTTACCGGCGTCTATCCGTTCTTCGTGATGCAGGCGCTGTGCTTCGCGCTGCTGGCGTGCGCCTTCAACCTCTTGATCGGCTATGGCGGGTTGTTGTCGTTCGGCCATGCGATGTTCCTGGGCACCGCAGGCTATTTCACGGCGCATGCGCTGAAGGTTTGGGGTCTTGAGCCGGAGCTAGGCATTCTGGTTGGAACAGCCGGAGCGGCAGCCCTCGGCGTCATCACTGGCCTCGTCGCTATCCGCCGCCAGGGCATCTACTTTGCGATGATCACGCTGGCGCTGTCGCAGTTGCTGTATTTCATCTATCTGCAGACTCCGTTCACCCATGGCGAGGACGGCATCCAGGGCATTCCGCAGGGGCGGATGTTCGGATTCCTCAATCTCGCGAATCCGACAGTGCTGTATTACGTCGTCCTCGCGGGCTTCCTGCTCGGCTTCCTGCTGATCTTCCGCACCATCAATTCGCCGTTCGGCGAGGTCCTGAAGGCGATCCGGGAGAATGAACCGCGCGCCATTTCGCTCGGCTACAAGACCGACCAGTACAAGCTTCTGGCCTACATCTTGTCGGGGACGCTGGCGGGATTTGCCGGCTCGCTGAAGGTATTCGTCGCGCAAAACGCCTCGTTGACCGACGTGCACTGGAGCATGTCCGGCGAGATCGTGCTGATGACGCTGGTTGGCGGCCTCGGCACCATTTTCGGTCCCGTCGTGGGTGCGTTCGTGATCACGGCCATGCAGCAATATTTGGCGGGATACGGCCAATGGGTGACGGTGATCCAGGGCGTGATCTTCGTGGCCTGTGTGCTGGCGTTCCGCCGCGGCATCATCGGCGAAATCGCGCATCTGTTGCGTCGGTCGCTCTGAACGGGTCGGTTCCCGGGCGTTTCCGGCCGGCACAAAGCGGTGGATGACCGGCTTACCGGTGCCGCTTCCCCGACAAATCGTCTATGACACTTATGTGACGGCTGCCTTGGCCGCCATTTCTTGAGCCGTGGATATGTCAGATGCTGCGCTGGTTTCGTGCCTTTCTGCCGAGGGAAGAGCGGTTTTTCGCTCTGTTTGCCCGGCATTCCCAGACCGTGGTGCAGGGCGCCTTGGCGTTGCAGGATATGCTCAAGGGAGGGGACGAGACCGCCCTGCATTGCCAGCGGGTCAACCAGTTCGAAAATGAAGCCGACAACGTCACCCGCGAGGTGTTGACCGCGGTGCGCCGGACCTTCATCACACCGTTCGACCGCGTCGATATCAAGAACCTGATCACAGCGATGGACGACGCGATCGACCAGATGCAGCAGACCGCCAAGGCGGTGATGCTGTTCGAGGTCCGCAGCTTCGAGCCGCCGATGCGCGAAATCGGCACGCTGCTGGTCGAATGCGCCAATCTGGTCGGCCGCGCGCTGCCGCTGATGCAGTCGATCGGCGAAAACGTCTCGATGCTGACCGCGATCACGGAAGAACTGACCAAGCTGGAGGGCCGGGTCGACGATCTCCACGATATCGGGCTGAAGGAACTGTTCCTCAAGCATCGTGACGCCAATACGATGGATTTCATCGTCGGCGCCGAGATCTACGACCATCTTGAGAAAGTCGCCGATCGCTTCGACGACGTCGCCAACGAGATCAATAGCATCGTGATCGAACAGGTATAGGGCAGGGCCGCGCCGTGGATGCCACGCTAGGTCTACCCATCCTGATCGGATTGATCGCGGTTGCGCTGCTGTTCGACTTCCTGAACGGCCTGCACGACGCCGCCAACTCGATCGCGACGATCGTTTCGACCCGTGTGCTGCGGCCGCAATATGCGGTGTTCTGGGCGGCGTTTTTTAACTTCGTCGCCTTTGGCGTGTTCGGCCTCAATGTCGCGCACACCATCGGCACCGGGATCATCGAACCCAGCGTGATCGATGCGCGGGTGATCTTTGCCGCCCTGACGGGGGCGATCGTCTGGAATCTGATCACCTGGGGCCTCGGAATTCCCTCGTCCAGTTCGCATGCGCTGATCGGCGGGCTGGTCGGCGGTGGCGTGGCCAAGGCCGGCATTTCGGCTGCGGTCTGGAGCGGCCTGTCGAAGGCCATGCTTGCGATCGTGCTGTCGCCGCTGGTCGGATTTCTGCTGGCGCTGGTGCTGGTCGCAATCGTGTCCTGGGCCTCGGTCCGCTCGACGCCGTTCGCCGTCGATCGCGCTTTCCGGATCCTGCAATTTGCCTCCGCCTCGCTCTACTCCCTGGGCCATGGCGGCAACGATGCGCAGAAGACCATGGGTATCATCGCGGTGCTGCTCTACTCGCAAGGGTATCTCGGCGCGGAATTTTCGGTGCCGTATTGGGTGGTGCTGGCGTGCCAGGCGTCGATGGCGCTGGGTACCCTGATGGGCGGCTGGCGAATCGTCCGCACCATGGGCCTGCGGATCACCAAGCTGACGCCGATGCAGGGCTTTTGCGCCGAGACCGGCGGTGCTGCGACCCTGTTCATCGCGACCTTTCTCGGGGTTCCCGTATCGACGACCCACACCATCACCGGCGCCATTGTAGGCGTCGGCGCGGCGCGGCGCGTCTCGGCGGTGCGCTGGAACGTGGCCAGTTCGATCGTCTATGCCTGGGTCATCACCATCCCGGCGTCCGCGGTCGTGGCCGCGCTGGCCTATTGGGCGGTGGCGCTGGTTGCGCGCTAGACCGCGTCCGGCAATTGGAGTTCGGCGGCGGAATCCCTATATCGGGCGGTCAAGAACACGCATTCCTCCTTGATCCGGCCGGGTTTCCCTGCCACAGGCTCGCAGATGTCCGACCTAGCCTTATCAGCCGAAAAACCTTCCCACTCGCCGCTCGCAACCGAAGTCGCGCGCCGGCGGACGTTTGCGATCATCTCGCATCCCGACGCCGGCAAGACCACGCTAACCGAGAAATTGCTGCTGTTCGGCGGCGCGATCAATCTCGCCGGCCAGGTCAAGGCCAAGGGCGAGCGCCGCAACACCCGTTCCGACTGGATGAAGATCGAGCGCGAGCGCGGCATCTCCGTCGTCACCTCGGTGATGACCTTCGAATTCGATGATCTGGTGTTCAACCTGCTGGACACGCCGGGCCATGAGGACTTTTCCGAAGATACCTATCGCACCCTGACCGCGGTCGATTCCGCCGTGATGGTAATCGACGCCGCCAAGGGCATCGAAGCGCGAACCCGCAAGCTGTTCGAGGTGTGTCGTCTGCGGGACATTCCCATCATCACCTTCATCAACAAGATGGACCGCGAGAGCCGCGATACCTTCGATCTGCTCGATGAAATCGAGAAGACGCTGGCGCTCGATACCACGCCGATGACCTGGCCTGTCGGCCGCGGCCGCGATTTCCTCGGCACCTATGACGTCACCAATGGCGGGGTGCGCCTGCTCGAGGGCGGTGGCGCCAAGACCGGCGCGGCGCAACAGATCGACATTGCCGATCTCGCCGGCCGCAATGCCAATCTCGATGTCGGCGCCATCAAGGACGAACTCGCTCTGGTGTCGGAGGCCTGCCAGCCGTTCGAACTCGCGGCTTTCCGGGAGGGCCATCTGACGCCAGTGTATTTCGGCAGCGCGCTGCGCAATTTCGGCGTCGGCGATCTCCTGGAAGGCCTCGGCAAATTCGCGCCGCCGCCGCGCGCGCAGGAGAGCAATTTGCGCAGGGTCGAGGCCGCGGAGCCGCGCATGAGCGCCTTCGTGTTCAAGATCCAGGCCAACATGGATCCGAACCACCGCGACCGCATCGCGTTCGCGCGGCTGTGCTCGGGAAAACTCAGCCGCGGCATGAAGGCGAAGCTGGTGCGTACCGGCAAGAACATGTCGCTCTCCAGTCCGCAGTTCTTCTTCGCGCAGGATCGCTCGGTGGCGGACGAGGCTTTTGCCGGCGACGTCGTCGGCATTCCCAATCATGGCACCTTGCGGATCGGTGACACCCTGACCGAAGGCGAGGATCTGACCTTCGTCGGCGTGCCGAGTTTCGCGCCGGAAATCGTTCGCCGCGTCCGGCTGACCGATGCGATGAAGGCAAAGAAGCTGAAAGAGGCGCTGCAGCAGATGTCGGAGGAGGGCGTGGTACAGGTGTTCCGCCCGCGTGACGGCGCGCCCGCTTTGGTCGGCGTGGTCGGCCCGCTGCAGCTCGACGTGCTCAAGGCACGGCTCGATGCCGAATATTCGTTGCCGGTGGAATTCGAAGTCAGCGAGTTTCAACTGGCGCGCTGGATTTCGTCCGATGACCGCAAGAAGCTCGATGCCTTCGTCGCGGCCAACAATTCCGGCGTCGCCGATGACGTCGATGGCGATCCGGTGTTCCTGGCCAAGAACGAATTCTATCTCGGTTACACCAAGGAGCGGGCCGAGGGGATCGTCTTTTCCAGCATCAAGGACGTAAAGAAAAAAGACGCGAAGTAAGCGCGCCGCGGATCTCGCGCCGGTGGCGGCACGTCACCGCAGGATCATGGGGGCAATCCAGACCGCTTGTCCGGCGGCGCTACCCACATTTCAAACGCTGTCGGTGTGGCCTGGCGCCCATCGCGGCTTCTTGTGTTTTAATTCACTGAATGGTTAAATCCTCGCCAACGCAGCGCAGATCAATGCGCGCGATCGATGGGGAGTGGGGCACATGAAGATTCCCGGCCGGACATTTGTCTATTCGATGCTGTTCCTGATGACCGCGATCAATTACCTCGATCGCGTCAATCTGTCGGTGGCGGCCAACACCATCGCCAAAGAACTTGGCCTCACGCCGATCCAGCTCGGCTGGATCTTCTCCGCCTTCCTGTGGTCCTACATCGTGATCCTGATCCCGGCAGGCTATCTCGCCGATCGTTTCGGCGCGCGGCGGCTGGCGCCCGCCGCCGTCGCGTTCTGGTCGCTCGCGACTGCCTCGACTGCAGCCGTCACCGGCATTGTCGGCCTGATGGCGGCGCGCATCTGCCTCGGTACCGGGGAGGCGGCGGCTTGGCCTGTGGGAACCAAGACGGTTCGCGCCTGGGCGCCGCGCTCCGAATACGGCCTTGCCATTTCGGCGATTTCGCTTGGGCAATCCTTCGGCGTCGGCTTCGGCGCGCTGTTTGTCGGCTGGCTGGTGTTCGCCGGAGGATGGCGGATGTCGTTCGTCGTGACCGGCGCCATCGGCCTGGTCTGGGCGCTGGTATGGGTCATGACCATCCGCGATCCCAAGGATACCAAATGGCTCAGTGACGAAGAGCGCGCTTATATCCTGAAGACGCGCGATGACAGTGCGCCGGCGCAGGGTTCGACCGGATTTGCCAGTCTGCTGAAGAGCCCGTCATTATGGGCGCTGACGCTGGCGCAAGGCTGTCTTGTTTACGCGTATTACATGCTGTTGAGCTGGCTGCCGAATTATCTGCAGACCCAGCGCGGCATTGCCGTCTTCGGATCGGGATTATACACCGCGATCATCTATGGCACCGCGGTGGCCGGCGCGATTTTGCTCGCGCGCGCGACCGACAAGATCTTTACGCCGGAGGCCCTGAAAGCCGGTGCAAGGAAGAAAGCGGTCATTGCGTCGTTCGTTCCGGCGATGCTGATGGCGACGACACCGTGGCTGGAATCGACCTGGGCTGTGATACTGGCCCTCACCATCGCGGTGACATTCCTCGCCAACGCCATCTCCCTCAACACCGTCTTGTGCAACGATCTGGTACGCAACTCCGGCAATGCCAGCAAGGCGGTTGCGTTATTCACCTCGGGTGCCAACGTGGTCGGGGTGACCGCGCCGATCGTGACCGGTTATATCGTCAGTTCATCGAAAGCGTTCGACGCGGCATTTGCCTTTACCGGGGCGATGCTTGTTCTCGGCGCGATTATCCTGCTGGTATTCGTCAGGGGCGGCATCGGCGAAGCCGAAAGTCCGGCTCTGGCGGCGCCCGCTGGCAAGCCTGCGTGATGTGAAAGAACCAGTAGATGAACCGGATCAGATCGGTCGAAGTCTTTCCTGTCGGCGTTCGCGTCAAGTCGACCTTCACCTTCGCCTCGGGAAGCGCGGGCGGTGCCGGTGATGAGGCGATCCTGATCTATGTCAGGATTGCCGACGACGACGGCGCCGTCGGTTGGGGCGAGTGCCGGCCGATGCGGCAATGGTCTTACGAGACGCCGGAATTGGCTGTCAGTACGATCCGCCGCTACCTTGCACCGGCGATTATCGGCCATGACGCTGCGGATCGGGCCGGCCTGCACGCCAGAATGAACGCGGCGATCGGACGGGGCACCAGCACGGGGCAGCCGATCGCAAAATCGGCGATCGATCTCGCGGTTCACGATCTCGTCGCCAAACGTGCCGGGCTGACATTGCGCGAATTTCTCGGCGGTTCACGCGAGCGGCGCGATCTCTCGATCAGTTTCACCATCACCGGCCACGACGCCGAGGAAGCCCGGCAGCAAATGCTGGGCGGGCAGGGCGAGGGGTTCAGGCATTTCAATTTCAAGGCGGCGGTGAAGCCCGAGACCGATATCGCGGTCGCGAAAGCGTTGAAACAGAGCATCGGGAGCGTGGCTTCCTGTGGTCGGACGCCAATCAGGGTTTCGATATCACTGGCGCCAAATATGTCGCACGCGCATTCGAGGAGATCGGCGTCGACATCCTGGAGCAGCCGCTGCCGGCGGATCAGTTCACCGCCATGCGCGAGCTGCGCCGCGCCACCCGCATTCCGCTGGCGATCGACGAGGCCAGCGTCAGCCCGGGCGATTTCCTCAATCATGTGGCCGCGGGGCTGGTGGATTACCTGATCATCAAGGTCACCCGCAGCGGCGGGCTGTGGCCGTCATTGCAGCAGATCGCGGTGGCTCAGGCGGCGGGGTTGCCGATGCTGGTCAGCGGCCTGACCGACGGGCTGCTCACCAAAATGGCGGCGTGCCAGCTTGCCAGCGTTTTCGGCATCGATGGCCCGGTCGCGCTGAATGGAACTCAATTCATCGATGAGGCGGCGCTCTATCCGGCCAAGAGCGAGGTTGAACATGGCGGCACGGTCCGGTTGAACGACGTTGCCGGCATCGGGGTTGAGCCCAATCCGGATTATCTGAAGCGCTACGCGAGAGAGATCTGATCGGCGGCGCTGGAACGAGGGGGCGCGCGCGGATGTGAATAGCGCCGGGCTTGATCCCATCCGCCTCACGCATCAATTTGGCTTATGCTGCTTCTCGAGGACCGGCGTGATGCTCGGACGTTTCTATTTCTTTCTCGTCATTGCCACCGCGTTGATGCTGGCCGCGGGTACGGCCGACGCCCGTCGTCGGCACCAGATCGACGCCACGCCGTTTGCGCACGCGCCCTGCAGCGTGCTGGCCAGGAGCCCGTGCACGCCGTCGTTCTGCAGCGTGTTCAATCGCGGCCCCTGCATTCCCGAGATCTATTATCCCTATGGCGAGAATCTGCAGCTCACCGTCGAAAGCGTGCCGTCGCAGGACGACAAGGCGAAATACGCACGGCCCGACCACGACCTGGACACCATCGGCGATCTCTTTGCTGAATTGAGGTCCTGCTGGTCGCCGCCCTCCGCCGACACCGCGAAAGAGGGGATGCAGATGACGGTCCGTTTCAGCTTCAAGCGGGACGGCGGAATCATTGCGGCCCCGCGCCTGACTTTTGCGACGGTGGGCGTCTCGGCGGATACCCGCGCGGCCTATCTGAAGGCGATTAGCGCTTCGCTCGACGCCTGCGTGCCGCTGAAGTTCACCGACAGTTTGGGCGGCGCGCTCGCTGGCCGCCCGATTGCGATCCGCTATGTCGATAATCGCGAACTGGAACAACAGTCGGGAAAGCCGTGACGCGCTGCGATATTGCCGGCAATGGCGCCATGCGTAAAGTCTCTGGTAAAAAGGCTGGGCATGGGTAAGTCTGCACTGAGGCGGCGTGCAGCCGTGTCGGTGGGCGTCAATGAAACGCAAGGGAAACGTCATGAAATCAGCGGTTGCTCTGTGCCTGGTTCTGTTCATGTGCTCGCTTCATGAAGCGCAAGCCCAGAAAACAGCGCTGCCGCCGGTCGACTTTTCGGCCATGACCTGCGACCAGTTCTGGGAAAAAACCACGCCGAGCGACAGAGGGCCTTTTCTATTCTGGCTGAGCGGCTATTTCGGGCACAAGAACAACTCCCCCGTACTGGACCCCACCGGGTTTACCGAAAAGACCAAAGCACTGTCGCAATACTGCACCAAGCAGCCCAACGACAACATCCTGTCGGCCGCCGAGAAGGCTTTCGCCAATTAGGCGACCGAAAATCACGGGGACCCAACCGGTTGCCGCAGGCCGTGTCGATGGGCGCGTCTGGCCCCTCGACGCATTGCGGCTTGAGCCCCAAAGGTGATACCCGGGTTCCGGAACAACCGGCCTGCCATGGAGGACGATCTTGGGGCTATCGGTGATGATCCTCGGCCTCGCGCTGTTCCTCGGCGTTCATACGCTGACGACCCAGCGCGATCTGCGCGCGCGGTTTATCGTTTCGTTGGGTGAGGGCGGTTACAAGGCCTTCTATGCGTTGGCGTCGTTGGCAGGCCTCGTGCTGATCGTGTGGGGTTTTGCCAGCTATCGCTCCGCCGGGATGATCGACATCTGGCATCCACCGGCCGCGTTCAAGCACATCACTGAGGCGCTGATGCTGCCGGCGGTGATCCTGGTGGTCGCGTCCTATATCCGCGGCGGGATCTATACCGCGCTGAAGCATCCGATGCTGGCCGGCGTCAAGCTGTGGGCGGCGGCGCATCTGCTCGCCAATGGCGACCTCGGCTCCATCATCCTGTTCGGCTCTTTTCTGGGATGGGCGGTGTTCGACCGGATCTCGCTCAAGCATCGCACTGATGTCGGCGCGCCGCCGATCCCGGTCGGCGGCCGTAGCAACGACCTGATCGCGATCGCGGTCGGGGTCGTCGCCTATCTCGCCCTTGGTTTTGTATTCCACCCCGTCGTCATCGGCGTTCCCGTGTTCGGAGCTTAAAGTGTCCATTCAATCATCCATCAAGCGCAAGACTGCCCCCGATATTCGCGCCCGCAAGAACGGCGAGCCGATCGTGATGCTGACATCGTACCACGCCCACACCGCGGCCCTGGTCGATCGTTATTGCGACGTCATCCTGGTCGGCGACTCCCTCGGTAATGTGATGCACGGTTTCGAGACCACCGTGCCGGTGACGCTTGAGATGATGATCCTGCAGGGACATGCCGTGATGCGCGGCTCGCAACATGCGCTGGTCGTGGTGGACATGCCGTTCGGCTCCTATGAAGCCTCGAAGGAGCAGGCGTTCCATTCCGCAGTACGGATCCTGAAAGAAACCCATTGCGGCGCGGTGAAACTCGAGGGCGGCGTGCGGATGGCGGAGACTATCGCGTTTCTCAGCGAACGCGGCGTTCCCGTGATGGGTCATATCGGCCTGACGCCGCAATCGATCAACACGCTCGGCTCGTTCCGCGCCCAGGGCCGTGAGGAGGGCAGCTGGGAGCCGATCGAAAACGATGCTGTCGCGGTGGCGCAAGCCGGCGCGTTCTCGGTCGTGGTCGAGGCTGTTGCGGAGCCGCTGGCGCGGAAGATTACCGAAACCATCGCGATCCCCACCATCGGCATCGGCGCCAGTGCGGCCTGCGACGGCCAGGTGCTGGTGCTGGAGGATATGCTGGGGTTGTCGGCGCGAACGCCGAAATTTGTCCGGCGCTACGGAGATCTCGGTCCGATGATCGAGGCGGCGATCGAACGCTACGCCACCGACGTGCGCGCAAGGGCGTTCCCGGGCCCGGAGCATGTCTATGGCATGAAGGCCAAAGGCTGAGGCGTCACGATGGACCGTTCGCATTTTTCGATTGCCCCGATGCAGCTTCAGGCGCGGTTCGGCGACCGGGTGGTGCCGGTATTTTGCGAGCGGCCCAATAATGTCTGGGCGATGATCTCGGATGCGGCATCGCGCCATCCTGACCGCGAAGCGCTGGTCTGCGGCGATACCAGGATGAACTGGCGCGAGGTGGTGCAACGATCCGAGGCGATCGCGGCGGGCTTTCATCGGCTGGGTTTACAGAGCGGAGATCGGGTGGCCGTGCTGCTCGGTAACCGCATCGAGTTTGTGCTGACGCTGTTTGCCGCCGCGCATGCCGGCCTGGTCACGGTGTTGCTCGGCACCCGTCAGCAAAAGCCCGAGATCGCCTATGTGCTGACCGATTGCGGCGCCAAACTCCTGATCCATGAAGCTCAGCTGGCCGACCGCGTGCCCGACGCGCACGAGGTGCCGGATGTGTTGCATCGGATTGCCGTCGATGATGATGCGCGCCTGTCGCAGTTTTCCAGCTTGCTTGATCGCGCGACCCCGCGGCCGCCGGCCGATGTCGGTGAAGAAGACACCGCGATGATCCTCTATACGTCCGGGACCACCGGGCGGCCCAAAGGCGCAATGCTCGCGCATTGCAATATCATCCACTCCTCGATGATCTTCGTATCCTGCCTGCAACTGACCGAAGCGGATCGCTCGATCGCTGCCGTGCCGCTCGCGCATGTCACCGGCGTCGTCGCCAACATCATGACCATGGTGGCTTGCGGTGGCACCCTGATCATCATGGCCGAGTTCAAGGCCGCGGCGTATCTGAAGGTCGCGGCGCGCGAGCGCGTCACCTACACGGTGATGGTGCCGGCGATGTATAATCTCTGCCTGCTGCAGCCGGATTTCGACAGTTACGACCTGTCGAGCTGGCGCATCGGCGGCTTCGGCGGCGCGCCGATGCCGGTGGCCACGATCGAGAAGCTCGACGCCAAGATCCCCGGCCTCAAGCTGATGAATTGCTACGGCGCGACCGAAACCACCTCACCCTCGACCATCATGCCCGGTGAATTGACCGCGGCCCACATTGACAGCGTCGGGCTGCCGTGTCCGGGCGCCGACATCATCGTGGTCGATGCCGCGGGCCGCGAAATGCCGCGCGGTGAGATTGGCGAACTGTGGATTTGCAGCGGTTCCGTCATCAGGGGCTACTGGAATAATCCGAACGCAACCGCGGAGAATTTCACCGGCGGGTTCTGGCATTCGGGCGATCTCGGTTCGGTCGACGCGCAGAATTTCGTCCGCGTGTTCGATCGCCGGAAAGACATGATCAACCGGGGCGGCCTGAAGATTTACTCCGCCGAAGTCGAATCCGTGTTGGCCGGGCACGCTGACGTGGTCGAGAGCGCGATTATCGCCAGGCCATGTCCGGTGTTGGGCGAGCGCGTCCACGCTGTGATCGTGACGCGTCATGGTAATGTCAGCGCGGAGGCATTGCGCGCGTGGTGCGCCGAGCGATTGTCCGACTACAAGGTACCGGAGACGATGGCGCTGGTTGCGGAGCCGCTGCCGCGCAACGCCAATGGCAAGGTGATGAAGCGGCAATTGCGTGATGCGCTAGCGGGCGCGCAATAACGTTCGCGCTCAATTGTGAGTCGCGCGTATGACCTGCAAGGCGCACAGCATTTTTGTGCGCTCGCGGAAGCGTCCATAAAATTATCCGATTCGCGGCACGAACATTGCTTTGATTGAACACGCTGGGAAAACTCAGGAGTGCGCGATGAAACGCATAGTCCTCGGCCTGGCGTTGGGTTCCGTGATTGGTGTTGCGAATGCCCGTGACCTCGGGCAGTGGGAAACGGTCGATCCCGCGGTCAGGGAGTGGTATCAAGCGCTGATGCAACCCGACGTACCGAACGCCTCATGTTGTGGCGAGGCGGATGCTTATTGGGCAGACGAAATTCACGTCAAAGGCGGCAAGACCTACGCGGTCATCACCGACGACAGGCCGGATGAGCCGCGCCGCCGGCCGCATATCGATGTCGGCACTGAAATCGAAATCCCCAACAACAAGCTGAAATGGGATAAATCCAATCCGACCGGACACGGCATCGTCTTCCTGAGCCGCGCTGGCTACGTGTTTTGCTACGTCCAGCCCGGCGGGGTTTGACGCCGATCTGCTCTTCCGGAGCTTCCAGGCGCCGCCGATAGTCCGCTGATGCCGGAGCGATCGCTGGCGCCGCTCCACGGAATTCGCCTTGGCCGTGCTTTCGAGGCTCGCATCGCCTTGAATTAACGAAGAAAATATTGCCGTACCGGCGCCGGCAGCTTTGCCTTGCCACCGCCATATCGCTAGGGTATCGCCGCCGCCATGCGGAGGCTAAAGGGTGTGCCGATGATTGAGATTCGGCTTGGCCTATCGGGGATTGGATAACCTTAAGTGTCTGAATTATTTGACGAAGTCGACGAGGACGTCCGTCGCGATCAGCTCAAGAAGGTGTGGGATCAGTATTCGATCTACATCGTCGCCTGCGCGCTGTTGATCATCGCCGGGGTCGGCGGCTGGCGTGCCTATCAATATGTCGAGGGCAAGAAGGCTGCGGAAGCAGGTGTTGCCTTCGACAAGGCGGTAGAACTCTCCGAAGCGAACAAGCATTCCGAGGCCGAGGCGGCCTTCAACAGCCTGGCTGCAACCGCACCGTCCGGATATCGCCTGCTGGCGCGGCTGCGCGCTGCCGGCGAAGTCGCCAGTCATGATCCGAAGGCGGCGGTCAAGCTGTACGACGATATCGCGGCCGACCGTAGCGTCGGCCCGCTGGAGCAGGAACTTGCCAGGATTCGCGCTGCGCAGTTGCTGGTGGAAACATCAAGCTATCCCGACATGCTGTCGCGTCTCGAGCCATCGGCTGCGCCCGGCGCGACTTTTCGCCATACCGCGCGTGAACTGCTGGCGCTGTCGGCCTGGCGTGCCAACGATACGACCGCGGCGCGTAAATGGCTGGATATGATTGCCAATGACGGTGAGACGCCGCCGGGCCTTCGCTCGCGCGCCGAAGCGCTGCAGGCCTTGCTGCCCCCGGTTGCGAAAAGCTGACGGCGGAAGAAATTTGAGTGAGAAATCGACCATGCGCCTGTCGCAACGTCTGATCGCTGCCACGGTTCTTGTCGCGCTTTCCGGCGCGCTGGCCGGCTGCGGCGGTGGCGGCTTGAGCAGTTTCGATCCGACCGATTTGCTGGATTTCCTCGACACCAAGAAAAAGCTGCCGGGCGACCGCAAACCGGTTTTCCCCGAGGGCGTTCCAGGCCTTGAGCAGGGCGTGCCGAAGGACTTGTACAAAGGCTCTGCCCAGGAGCAGCTCGATCAGCAGAACGCCGCTGCCGCTGCGGCTGCCGCACCGCCTCCGGAAGAGCCGAAGCAGGCTGCGAAATCCAAGGGCAAGAAGGGCAAACCGGCGGCGACGGCCAGCACGGCTCCCGCGGCAGCGCCGGAGCCCGCCGCTGCGGCCGATCCCAATGCTGCGCCGGACCCCAATGCCGCGCCTGAGGGAGAGAACACCACGGCTGCCGCGCCACCGCCGCCCAAGCCGAAGAAAATCGTTCGCAAGCGCACCACCGCGCCACCGCCGGATCAACAGGCTGCGCAGCCCGCCGCGCCGGCGCAACAACAATCTGCCGCCCCGTTCCCGGCGCCGCTGCCGAGCAATAACTTCCAGCGCTGATCTTTTCATCGCGTTGACACGCGCGCCGGTCCAATCATTGGCGCGCTGATATCCGCGCCATAGACGTAAACTTGGGCGTGAACCTGGGCGCAACTTGATCGCGGAGCAAAACCGCAGCACACTTTTACGCAATGACGCGCCAGAGCGCGCAGGAATCCTTTATGTCTTTTACCATTGCCATTATCGGCCGGCCCAATGTCGGTAAATCGACGCTATTCAATCGACTGGTCGGGCAAAAGCTCGCCTTGGTCGACGACGAACCCGGCGTCACCCGCGACCGCCGCGAGGGCGCGGGACGCCTCGGCGATCTCGAATTCACCGTCATCGACACCGCCGGCCTCGATGAAGGCGCCAAGGGTTCGCTGACTGCACGGATGCAGGAGCAGACCGAGACCGCGATTGCGCTGGCCGATGCCTTGATGTTCGTGATCGATGCGCGCGCCGGCCTGACGCCGAACGACCGTGCGTTTGCCGATTTCGCACGCCGCGCCAGCAAGCCGGTGGTGCTGGTCGCCAACAAGGCCGAAGGCAAGCACGGCGAAATCGGCGCGATGGAATCCTATGCGCTCGGCCTCGGCGATCCCATCCAGATCTCGGCTGAGCATGGCGAGGGTCTGAGCGATCTCTACGACGCGCTCCGCGGTCTGATGCCGGAGCCGGTCGACGATCAGGAAGAATTCGACGACGACGACATCATCGAGACCGATGAGGATCTTGCAAAACGTCCGATTCGCGTCGCCATCGTCGGCCGCCCGAACGCCGGCAAGTCGACGCTGATCAATCATCTGCTCGGTGAGGAGCGGCTATTGACCAGTGCCGAGGCCGGCACCACGCGTGACTCCATTTCGGTGGAGATCACCTGGCAGGGCCGCGAGTTTCGGGTGTTCGATACCGCAGGCATTCGGCGACGCTCACGGATCGAGGAGAAGCTGGAAAAACTGTCGGTGGCGGATGCGTTGCGCGCGGTGCGCTTCGCCGAAGTCGTGGTGCTGATGATGGACTCGCAGAACAAGTTCGAGGAACAGGATCTGCGGATCGCCGACCTGATCGAACGCGAGGGCCGCGCATTGGTGATAGCGGCCAACAAATGGGACTTGATGGGGCGGCAATCCAGCCTGATTTCGGGGCTGCGCACCGATGTCGATCACCTGCTGCCGCAGGTCAAGGGTGCGCCGGTCGTCGCCGTGTCCGGCCTGATGGGCGAGGGCATCGACCGTCTGATGAGCGCGATCGAACAGGCGTACGCGGTCTGGAACAAGCGCGTGCCGACCGCGGCGCTTAATCGCTGGTTCGAGCAGGCCGTCGACAACAATCCGCCGCCCGCCGTATCCGGCCGCCGGCTGAAGCTGAACTACATCACCCAGGCCAAGGCGCGGCCGCCGAGTTTTATCCTGTTCTGCTCGCGCGCCGACGCGGTGCCGCAATCCTATCTGCGCTATCTCGTCAATTCCTTGCGCGAGTTCTTTGATTTGCCGGGCACGCCGATCCGGATCGCGCTGCGTGAAAAAGCCAACCCGTTCGCGCACAAACGCAAGCGGCCGTCGTGAACGAGGCGGTCGAACGCGAGAGCCTGGCCGGAGTCCCCGTCGCGCGGGGCGGAGCGGTGGCTTTCATCTTCGTCACCATTCTGCTGGATATGTTCGCGCTGGGCATGATCATGCCGATCCTGCCCAAGCTGGTGGAGAGCTTTGTCGACAACGACACCGCGAGTGCGGCGCGGATTTTTGGTCTGTTCGGTACCGCCTGGGCGCTGATGCAGTTCTTCTTCTCGCCGATCCTCGGCGGCCTGTCGGATCGGTTCGGCCGGCGGCCGGTGGTGCTGTTGTCGAATTTCGGGCTGGCGTTCGACTACGTCCTGATGGCGTTGGCGCCGTCGCTGACCTGGCTGTTTGTCGGCCGGGTGATTTCCGGGATCACTTCGGCGAGCGTCTCGACGGCGTTTGCCTATATCGCCGATATCACGCCGCCGGAGCGGCGCGCGGCGGTGTTCGGCAAGATCGGCGCTGCCTTCGGCGCCGGATTTATCCTGGGGCCGGCGATCGGCGGTCTGCTGGGCGGCTACGATCCGCGGCTGCCGTTCTGGGTCGCGGCCGCGCTGAGCTTTGCCAATGCGCTTTACGGATTGCTGATCTTGCCGGAATCGCTGCCGCGGGATCGTCGCTCGCCGTTCCGCTGGAAAAGTGCAAATCCGCTGGGCGCGCTGCATCTGCTGCGCTCCAATCCGATTCTGGCGCGGCTGTCGGTGGTGAATTTCATTGCCCAACTCGCCCATGTGGTGCTGCCCTCGACCTTCGTGCTGTATGCGACCTATCGCTATGGTTGGGATGCGAGGACCGTCGGCCTGACGCTCGCCATGGTCGGTATTTGCGCCATGGCAGTGCAAGGCGCGGGGATCGGTCCGATTGTCAAACGCTTCGGCGAGCGCCGCGCGCTGTTGCTCGGGCTTGCTTCGGGTGCGATCGGGTTCCTGATTTTTGGCGCGGCCCCGAGCGGACCGTTGTTCTGGATCGGCATTCCCGTGATGGCCTTGTGGGGCGTTGCGGGCGCGGCAACTCAGGCGCTGACGACGCGGCTGGTGGCGCCGGACCAGCAGGGGCAATTGCAGGGCGCGACTTCCAGCGTGCAGAGCGTGTCGCAATTGCTGGGGCCGTTTCTGTTCACATTGACCTTCGCCTATTTCATCGGCGCAGAGGCGCCCCTGAAATTGCCTGGCGCGCCGTTCCTGCTGGCGTCGGCGTTGCTGGCGGTGGCACTGCTGCTCGCGGCGCGTGCCACGGCGGCGATGCGAAGCTGACTTCCCTCAGCGGCTAAATTCTTGGATCTTCTTTCACGCTCCTCGCGCCGTGCCGGATGTCCGACGGCGTCCCGCCGTAGCGGCGGCGAAAGGTGCGATTGAAGTAAGAGAGGTCGCCGAAACCTGCTTCATAGGCGACCGCGCTGATGCTGCGGTCGCTATAGCGGGGATCGACCAGCATACGATGCGCGCGCGTCAGGCGCCCGCCGAGCACAAAATCGGTGAACGTCGTGCCGTTTTCCGCGAGCAATTGACGAACATAGCTTTCCGAGATTTGCAGGCCTCGCGCCACATCGGCGAGCGTCAGGTCGTGGTTTCCGATCCGGTCGCGAATATGGTCCTTGATCGACCTCAACCGCGCGGCGCGCAGGCCCCGTTCATGCAGGCCAAGGCCGCCGTCGCCGCCGAGCAGCAGCGCGGCGAGGCCATGCATGTGGGTGGCAACCATGCGGCGTAGTTCCGCGGTTGCAGTTCGTCCTGGTCGTTGAGCATGTTGGCGTAGCCGATCATTAGCTGCAGGACGCGGTTGTCTTTCGGAATTGGCCGCGCCACCAGGGCGTCGATATCGGCGACGTGCGGTGTCAAAAGATTGCGGCTGAGGCGGAAATTGATGACCCGGGTCAATGTTAGCCCGGTGAACGTGGCTTCGGCGCCGTTTGCCGTCAGCACCGCTTCGCCTTCGTTAATGGTCGCGACGCGGCCATACTGACTGACTTCGCCGACGCCACTCTGCATCACCACGAGGACGACATCGTCGTTGTTAAGTAACGCGCGGGTGTGCCGGTTGCGCATCGGCGACAACGACCCCGTCGCCATTGCGAAACCCGGCAGCGACCGCAGCGTCAGGTCGATGTCAAGCGGATGGCCGTCGAGTGGATCGATTTCGATCCCGAGAATTTCGCGTCCGAAGATTTCGCGAAATGCATCCAGGTCGCCGTCACCGAGCAAGGCTCCGGTTGAAACCCGAAGCGTCTTCATCTCATCGTCCGTCATGCCTTCGACCTGAACTCCCGATCACCTCGAGCGTCAGTTGGTCGCATGGTTACGTGACCCGGTTCACGCCGGGTGAAAATTACACAAATTTAATTAACGCCTTCGAGAAGCAACTTTGGGGAGGCAGAAGCGGAACGACGCAGGGCCTTTCGCGCCGCATTTCACCTGACCGTCTTATCGGAAATTATAGTTGATGCCGACCCGCAGCACATTGTCGGTGATGTGCGAATTATACGCACTCGTGAGCGTCCCGTTGGCGACGACGCCGGCGCCGAACGCCGGGATCGCAGTTGCAAACGATCCGGAAGTCCGACCGAGATCGACATAGAGATATTCGAGCTTCGCGGTCCAGTTACCGCCGATCGCGCCTTCGATACCGCCGCCGACCGCGTAACCCACGCGGGTGTCTGAGGCGGAGAACGACGATCCGCCGATCGTCTCGCTGGAATTGACTTCGCCATACGCCAAGCCACCGGTGGCATAGAACAGCACCCTTGGCGTCGCCAGGACGCCGACGCGCGCGCGCACCGTTCCGAACCAGTCGATCTTCTGATTGAGCGACGCCGGCACCGCAGCGCCGGGCACGAGGATCACGAGAGCACGGAAACCGGGCAGAACCGTTGAGGGAGTGCAGAGGCCCGCCGGGCAGCTGATGTCGCGGCTGCCGCGTTCGCCGGTGGCCTGGATATCGCCCTCGAGGCCCCACACCCAGTTCTGCACTTGCCAATTGTAGCCGGCCTGGCCGCCGCCCACGACACCGTCGAGGTTGGAGCTGCCGATGCTGGTCGAGAGCGTGGTGCTCGCGCCATTGGTGAAGGTGGAGGTATCGTTGGATTTGCCCCAGCTATAGCCGACATTGCCGCCGAGATAGAAGCCGGACCAGTTGTAGCCGGGGTCCACGAAGACAGGCGCCTTGGTGTAGACGCGCGCGGGAAGATCGGCCGCCATGGCGGACGTGGCGCCAAATAATCCAACCAAAACCGCGACACTGAATTTCATGGGACGGCCCTCTCTGCAACCTGAGCCGTCGTTTTAGTGGGTTCGGGAAAAACGGCTTGGACTGGGCGTCACTGGCCTTGGACTGGACGGCACCCGTCGGAGATTGAGCGGTTCTGTTGCCGATAGGAGACATCGGACTGCAGCTACAACTTGAGGAAGTCACGGAATCCGCATGGCGGGCGCGCGCGAAACAACCCGGCGCCACAAAGAGCGGCACACCTCGGCATGACGAAAGACCCGTTTGCCGGACGGCTGCCTTTGTCGGGCCTATCGCAACGCGTCCGAAGTCAGCTGGAATTTCTGAATGCGCTTTCCGGTATCGACCTCGGCGGTATAGACATTGCCTTTGGCGTCGACCGCGATGGCGTGGACCCAGTGAAATTGTCCGGCGTTGCGGCCGTTATGTCCGAAGCTGCCGACAACGGTGCCGTCGTCACGCCTGAGAATCCGGATCTCGTTGTTCTCGCCGTCGGCACTCAGGAGATAGGTCTGCTTTGGATCAGGCCAGATCGCGACGTCCCACACCGCGCCGTTGCCGAGCGTGCTCTTTTCGAAGAACCATTCCTTGACGAAGGTGCCGTCCTTTTTGAACACCTGGATGCGGTCGTTGATGCGATCGCAGACATACACCAAGCCGTCATTGGCGATCTTGACGCAATGCACGGGGTTGCCGAATTGCTGCGACACCGGCGCCTTCGGGTCATAGGCCGCCTGCTTGTCGTCGTTCGGCGGATTGCCATAGGCGCCCCACATCCGCTTGTAGGCGCCGGTGGTGGCGTCGAACACGATGACGCGGCGATTGCCATAGCCGTCGGCCACATAGATTTCGTTGGCGTCCTTATCGACGGCGGTTTCGGCGGGCTTGCCAAGCTGCGTGGTGTCGTTGCTTCCGGTGCGTGGCGCGATCCTGCCGATCTGCATCACGAACTTGCCGTCGAGCGTGAATTTGAGAATGGCGTTATCGTTATCGGCATTGCCGCCGATCCACACAAAACCCTTGTCGTCGACCTCGATACCGTGTTCGCGGCCGACCCATTCATAGCCCGGGCCGGGGCCGCCCCATGCGCGCAGCAGATTGCCGTCGGCGTCGAACTCCAGCACCGGCGGCGCCGACACGCAGCATTTTGAACGTGGCGGCGTCAGCGCCGCGCCCTTTTCATCGTCGGTCAGCGATCGCGGGCGGTGAATGATCCAGATATGTCCCTCTGAATCGACCGTGATGCCGCCGACCTGACCGAGGATCCAGTTGTTCGGAAGCGGCTTCGGCCAGGACGCATCGACCGTGAAGGCTGGAATCTCGCTGGCTTCGGCGGAACGTGGAAGCGCCGACGCACCGATCAGGAGGAGCGGTTGCGATGCCGGCGGAAAGGGTTTTGAGGAGATTGGCAGCCTCGGCTGTCAAACGAGCACGAATGTGCATCGGCTTCATGGCGTTCTCCCCGGATTTTGCGCGCGAGTTTGCTCTCGCTTCACAGCCAGTCAATCGCGGGGAGGCCTGGGAGTCAATGTCGGGACAGGCGCACGTATGATTACGCCGGTGCGCGGAAACTCAGCAGCGTGCGGGTCTTGTAATCATAGAGCTTGCCGGTCTCGCTCCACGACGGCGCGCACATCGGAACGATAAACTCCGCGGCCTGTTCGGGCGTGTCGAGCGTCATCGGGTCTTCGCCGGGAAACACCGCGGCGCGCATCTTCGTCCGGATCGGGCCCGGGCTGAACAGGTTGACGCGAACGTGCGTCGATGCGGTTTCAGCAGCCCACACCCGCACCAGCGATTCCAGCGCGGCCTTCGAGGCCGAGTAGGGGCCGCGATAGGCGGGCGCCTTGTTGGCAGCACTCGACGTGATGAACACGGCGCGGCCGGCGTCCGATTGCCTGAGCAGCGGCTCCATGCAGCGAATCAGCTGAAAATTCGCCGACACGTTGATCGCCATCACGTCGTTCCACGGCTTCATCTCGATATGGCCGAGCGGCGAAGAAGGACCGCCGACGCCGGCATTGCCGACGAGAATGTCGAGCTTGCCGTGACGCTCATGCAGCGCCGCGCCGAGCCGCGCGATGCCCTCGAAATCGGTCAGGTTGAGCGGCACCAGCGTGGCGCTGCCGCCACCCTTACGGATATCGTCGTCGAGTTCTTCGAGGCCGCCTTGCGTTCGCGCCACCGCCACGACATGCGCGCCGGCCCTGGCGAGCGCGAGGGCCGTCGCATAGCCGATGCCACGGGAAGCACCGGTGACGAGCGCGATACGGGAGGCGAGGGGATTTGTCATGTCGTGCGTTTTACAGACGTAGATGGCCGGGACAAGCCCGGCCATGACCAAAAATCAGGCTGGATATCCGCTTCGCGTCAGCTCGCTTCCGCCAGCAACGACAATTGCCGCGGCTGGGGCTCGACCTGGGTCTGGTCGGTGAGATGGGTCGGATAGGCGCCGGTGAAGCAATGATCCGAGAATTTCGGATTGGCGGGATCACGGCCCGGCTCGCCCATCGCGCGGTACATGCCGTCGATCGACAGGAACGCCAGCGAATCCGCGCCGATGATTTCGCGCATCTCTTCCAGCGAGTGGGTCGCGGCCAAGAGGCCGCCGCGATCGGGAAGGTCGATGCCATAATAATCGGGGTACAGGATCGGCGGCGAGGCGAGGCGGAAATGCACTTCGCGCGCGCCGGCATCGCGCATCATGCGCACGATCTTTTTCGACGTGGTACCGCGCACCAGTAAATCGTCGATCAGGATAATGCGCTTGCCTTCGATCGCGGCGCGATTGGCCGAATGCTTCATGCGCACGCCGAGTTCGCGCACGCTCTGGGTCGGCTGAATGAAGGTGCGGCCGACGTAATGGTTGCGGATGATGCCGAGTTCGAACGGCACGCCGGAATGCTGGCTGTAACCGACCGCGGCGGGCACGCCGGAATCCGGCACCGGCACCACCACATCGACTTCGGTGTGGCTTTCGCGCGCGAGTTGCGCGCCGAAGGCTTTGCGGACTTCGTAGACCGAGCGTCCGCCGACGATCGAATCCGGCCGCGCGAAATAAATGTATTCGAAGATGCAGGGGCGTGCCGGCTTCGGCGGGAACGGATTATGGCTGTGGGCGCCGTGCTCGTCGAACACGACGATCTCGCCGGGCGCGATGTCGCGGATATATTTGGCGCCGATCATGTCGAGCGCGCAGGTCTCCGACGCCAGGATCGGGCAGCCATCGAGTTCGCCCAACACCAGCGGACGAATGCCGAGCGGGTCGCGTGCGCCGATGAGCTTTTTGTTGGTCAGCGACACCAGCGAATAAGCGCCTTCGATCGCGCGCAAGGCTTCGATGAAACGGTCGATGAAGCGGGCGCGCTTGGACTGGGCGACCAGATGCAGGATCACTTCGGTGTCGGTGGTGGACTGCATCATGGCGCCGTTGCGCACGAGTTCGCGGCGCAAGGTCAGTCCGTTGGTTAAATTGCCGTTGTGGCCGACCGCGAAACCGCCGGCATTGAGTTCGGCGAACAGCGGTTGCACATTGCGCAGGATGGTTGCGCCTGTGGTGGAATAGCGGACATGGCCGACCGCGGCGCTGCCGGGAAGCCGCTCGATTACTTCGCGGCGGGAGAAGGTATCGCCGACCAGACCGAGCCTGCGTTCACTGTGAAATCGGGTGCCGTCGAAGGAGACGATGCCGGCGGCTTCCTGGCCGCGGTGCTGCAAGGCGTGCAATCCGAGGGCGGTGATGGCGGCGGCTTCCGGGTGGCCGAAGATACCGAACACGCCGCATTCTTCGCGTAGCGTGTCGCCTTCGAGATCGTCCTGCAATTCGATCCCAAGATTTTGCTCGGGATTTCGCCCGAGATTTGGGTCGAGTTGGTCGGCGTCATCGGAAGGGCTCTGTTGGCAGTCCATCGCGCCTCTCTTTTGGCCAGATATCAACGACCCGTGGGTTTCTCGATCAGCTTTTTAAGGCTGTCACGGGCAGGTTTACTGTAGCCATCACCAGTCGCCGGCGCCGCCGGGTCGGTGTCAGTTTGCTCGTCTTCAGGTTTATTCTTCTTGAATCTCTTTAAGATGGTGTTCTCGGGGTCATCCGGCAAGAGCGATAGCAGCCAATCCCCGGTTCCCTGCAGCACAACCCGGGATTTCGCCCCGGTCACCCAATCCGGCCGCTGCTTGTCCGGCACGAGCCAGCTAAAGAACATGAAGGCGACGACCACGATCAAAAGGCCGCGCGCCAGCCCGAACAGGAAGCCGAGCGTGCGGTCGAGCGCGCCGATCCGGGAATCCAGGATCATGTCGGAAATCCGCACTGTGATGATGGACACCACAATCAGGGTACCGATGAACACGCCGGCGACGACCACCACGCTCGCAACCGTATCGTTATTGAAATAGGTTTTAGCGGTCGGCAGCAGCTTTCCGAACGCGTAGAGCGTGACGAGCGCGGCGGTGCCCCAGGCCGCGATTGACAGGATCTCCCGCATGAAGCCGCGAACCATCGCGAGCAGGCCGGAGATCAGCATCACTCCGAGCAGGACGAGATCGAGAATTGTTATGGGCATCGGCTGGTCAGGTCCGCTCGTAAATTCAAAACCGCGAATCGGCTTGTCGGTGCCGCCCTAAGTGACGGGCATATGGCACCTCCCGCAAGACTGCAAATGGGCGTTCCACGCCTTGCGCGGGTTGTATAGCGGCGAGGGTCTACAAGGTCACGCCTGTCTAGCGGCCCTCGCGCCGGAATCTGGCAGGTGTGGCATTTTTCTCAGGGCTATTTTCGCTGGTTTCATCCTCGGTTTCGCCCCGATTTGCCCGATTTTCTTCCCGATTTCCCTGCCGGTTTCCCTTCGGGCTGCCGCGGGCCGCGATATCCGCCACCAGACTGGTCAAACCGCCGACGGTGGTGAGCGAGAGCCCGCCGTCACCCCCGACATCGCCGCGAGCCGATTCGGGCAGCACGGCGCGGCCAAATCCAAGCTTGGCGGCTTCTTTCAGCCGAGCCGAGGTTTGCGCAACGGGACGGACCGCGCCGGAGAGCGAAATCTCGCCGAAATAGACCGCATCGGTCGGTAGCGGCGCATTGACCAGTGACGACACCAAAGCAGCAGCGGCCGCCAGATCGGCGGCCGGCTCCTGGATCCGCAGGCCGCCTGCCACGTTCAGATAGACGTCGTAGCCGGACAGTTTCACGCCGCAATGGGCTTCCAGCACCGCCAGCACCATTGAGAGCCGACTGGGGTCCCAGCCGACCACCGCCCGGCGCGGTGTGCCGAGCGTGGTCGGCGCCACCAGCGCCTGCAACTCGACCAGTACCGGACGGGTGCCTTCGATCCCGGCGAATACCGCTGTGCCGGGGCTGCCGAGATCGCGTTCCGACAGGAACAGCTCGGACGGGTTGGACACTTCGCGCAGGCCAAGCCCCGTCATCTCGAACACGCCGATTTCGTCGGTAGGGCCGAAACGGTTCTTCATCGCGCGCAAAATACGGAAATGCTGCGAGCCTTCGCCTTCGAACGACAGCACGGCATCAACCATGTGCTCGACGACGCGGGGGCCGGCGATCTGGCCGTCTTTTGTCACGTGCCCGACCAGAATGATCGCGGCACCTGACTTTTTGGCGAAGCGGATCAGCGCCTGGGCCGAGGCGCGGACTTGCGTGACCGTGCCGGGCGCGGATTCGACCGTATCGGTCCACATCGTCTGGATCGAATCGATCACGATCAGGCGCGGCACCGCGCCTTCCGACAGCGTCGAGACGATGTCCTCGACCGAGGTTTCGGCCGCGAGCTGCACCGGCGCGTCGGCGAGCCCCAGACGCTCCGCGCGCAGGCGCACCTGCGCGACGGCTTCTTCGCCTGAAATGTAGACCGCGCGGTGGCCGGCGCGCGCCAGCAGGCTGGTGGCCTGGGTCAACAGCGTCGACTTGCCGATTCCGGGATCCCCGCCGACCAGAAACACCGAGCCGCGGACAAAGCCGCCGCCGGTGACGCGATCGAGTTCGGCCATCCCGGAGGGCAGGCGAGGGGCGTCGTTGCTCTTGCCGGTGAGGGTCTCCAGCGTAAACAGCCGGCCCTTGCGCTTGGAGCGGATCGAGACCGGCATCGTGGTTGCGCCGGTGGTGTCCTCCTCGGCGAGCGTATTCCACTCGCCGCAGGACTCGCACTTACCCTGCCAGCGGTTATAGGCCGCGCCGCAATTCTGGCAGACAAAGGAGAGGCTGTTCTTGGCCATCGGGAGGGTGAGTTGCGGTCAGGAGGAATACGCGTTCCATAACATAGATAGCCCGGCGGCGAGCATGATGCCATCCATCACCAGTCGAAACACATCCGCATTGAGTTTGAGCAGAAAGGGTTTGGCGATGAAGGCGCCCGCCATCAGCGACGATCCCGCGATTAGGCCCTTGATCGCGACATCCGGTGTCAGTGCGCCGAAGCGCTGAAAGGTCACCGATTTGCTGACATAAAGGCCAAGCGAGCTGGCGGCTTCGGTCGCGAGAAACGCGCCCTTGGAAAGGCCGTAGAACAGAAACAGCGGCACGCTCAACGGCCCGGTCGAAACCACGATGCCGGTGATATAGCCGATCACGGCGCCGCCAATTGCCAGATGCCACAGCGATATCTTGAGTTCATGCCGCGCCAACCAATGCCGCGCCGGCACCATCGCGATCAGAAACAGGCCGATGGCGATATCGACCGCATGCGAGGGCAGCGCCAGCAAGGTCCGCGCGCCAAGCGCCGCCGCTGGGATGCCCGGAATTGAATAGGCCGCGCAGGCGCGCCAATCGACCTCGCGCCACCAGGCGAGGATGCGCGAAAAATTCGCCATCACCGCCGCGATCGCCATGATCGGAACCGCTTCCTTTGGCCCGTATTGATAGACCAGAACCGGCATCAAGATGATCGAGGAGCCGGTGCCGACAATGCCGCTGATGGTGCCGGCAAACAGTCCGATGATGAGGACGAAGAGGAAGCCCAACAGTCGTTACCTCCTTGATTCGGTCCGGCGGGAACGGAAAGCGTAGCAACTTTCACAGGGCGTCGGCAGCGCAAATCGCGACCGCCGCCGCGGCGGGCCCGCATCGGGACCGGCCAGGCGACTTGTTGCTGACAGCACGTTGGCAGCAGGTGGCGGCTATGGTGTTGGTATAGATTATCGGGGAGAAGCGGATCTTGCCAATCAAGGGAAGCTGCCATTGCGGCAACACGCAGTTCGAGGTCAGTGAGGCGCCGGCCGACGTGACGCGTTGCACCTGTTCGCTGTGCGTCAAGCGCGGCGCGCTGTGGGCCTACTACAGGCCCGCGCAATTTCGCCTGACATCGCCGCCGGAAAATATCGCGACCTATCGGTGGGGCAGCCGCACCGTCAAACATCATTACTGCGCCAACTGCGGCTGCGGCACCTATTCGGAATCGCCGGACTGGTCGACCGGCAAGCCGGATTTCGACAAGATGAAGGTCGGCGTCAATGCACGGCTGTTCGATGATTTCGATCTCGACGCGGTGCCGGTGGTTGTGATCGACGGCAAGAATCTTTGGTGATGTGACGACGCGTCATTGCCGTTGCGGGCTACTACTTCAATACGATCCACGCCGGCGCGTGATCGCTGGCGCCTTCTTCGCCACGTAGTTTGCGGTCGACGCCCGCTTTGATCAGGCGCGGCGCCAGGGCAGGGCTCAGCAGCAGATGATCCAGCCTGAGCCCGGCATCGCGCGGCCAGCGGTTGCGCTTATAGTCCCAGAACGTGAACATCTGACTTCGATGGATGAAGGGTGCGGATCGCATCGGTCCAGCCCTGCGCCAGCAAGGAGGCGAAGGCCGCACGGCTTTCCGGCTGGATCAATGCGTCGTTGTCCCATGACCGCGTCGGATAGATGTCGGATGTCGTCGGCGCGACGTTGTAATCGCCGGCCAGCACCGCCGGAATTTCCTGCTTGAGAAATTTTTGCGAGTGCCGCTGCAGCCGCTTGAACCATTTCAGCTTGGCGTCGAATTTCGGCCCTGGCTGCGGGTTGCCGTTGGGCAGATAGATGCACGCGATGAGAATGCCGTTGACGGCGGCTTCGATGTAACGCGCGTCGTGATCGCCGGGATCGCCCGGCAGCGTGGCGCGGATCAGGACCGGCTCGGCCTTGCGCGCCAGAATGGCGACGCCGTTCCAGGTTTTCTGGCCGCGCCAGACCGCGCCGTAGCCCGCCTTCTCGATCGTGCCAACCGGAAAATCGGCGTCGGTCGATTTCAACTCCTGCAGGCACACCACATCGGGTTTCGCGGCGCGCAGCCAGCGCAGCAGGTTGGGCAGGCGCCGGTTGACGTTGTTGATATTGAATGTCGCAATCTTCATGTACAGACTGGCGCGCGCCGATCCTGATGGCCTAACCTTGGAGGTCCCATGTTGCAGTCTGTGTCGAAACTTGCTTTCGCGGTTTTCGTCGTCACCGCCGCATTCTCCAATGCGATTTTCGCGCAAGCCCTGACGTCCGAGCAGCGCGCCGCCTGCAAGGCAGACTATGAGAAATATTGTGCGAACACCACGCCCGGCGGCGGCCGGATCATTGCATGCCTGGACAAGCAGCAGCTCAGCGAGGGTTGCCGGAAAGTCGTCGACGCCACGAAGAAATAAGCCGCGCGCTTAACTGGCGGTGGCCGCTCCGTGGGTCGCAGCATTCTGGGTAGCAGCCGTCTCGGTTGGTAGCGTCTCGGTTGGGGCCTGCGTTGCGGGTGGCGGCGCCGTGCCGCCTTTGTAGATCCGCGCATAACGGCGGCCGAGGCTGGTCAGAACCTCGTAGCCGATGGTGCCGAAATGATGCGCGAGTTCATCCACTGTGATGCCCTCGCCAATCAGCGTCACCATATGGCCGCGCCGCACAGCGTTGTTCGGCAAATCCGTGACGTCGACCGCAATCAAATCCATCGAAACGCGCCCCGCGATCGGGCAGCGCTTGCCGGCGACCACGACCTCGGCGCCGCGGGTGCCGTCATTGGCGCTGGCGGCGCGGAAATAGCCGTCGGCATAACCGGCGGAGACGATCGCCAGCCTGGTCGGACGCCGCGCGGTCCAGGTGCCGCCGTAGCCGACGCCTTCGCCGCGCTCGACATTGCGGATCTGGACGATGCGGGCCTTCAGTTCGACAACCGGTTGCATCGGGTTGTCGGCTTCCGGCGTCGGATTAATTCCGTAGAGGGCTGCCCCCGGACGCACCATGTCGAACTGGAATTGCGGGCCCAAATACACGCCCGACGAATTCGACAGCGAGGACGGCACGCCTGAATAAAGGCTGGCGATCTCGCGGAAGGCCGCGACCTGCTTGCTGTTGAGTGGGTGGTTGAGGGTTTCGGCGCAGGCGAGGTGGCTCATGACCAGCGTGATACCGTGATCGCCGGCATTGATCCTTGGCACGATGCCCTGCGCTTCCGTGATCGTCAGGCCGAGCCGGTTCATGCCGGTGTCGATGTGAATGGCGGCGCCGCCCGCCCAGCCGGAGCGCCGGCAAAACACGTCCCATTCCGCCAACTCATTGAGATCGCCGATCACCGGCCGCGCGTCGATCTTGGCATAGGCTTCGCCGCTGTTCTGGAAGAAGCCATCGAGCACATAGAGTGCGGCCGACGGCACGGCGGCGCGGACCACGCGGGCCTCATCGAGCGTGGCGACGAAGAACGTCTTGCAGCCGGCACCTGAGAGCGCGCGCGCGACCTGTTCGGCGCCACAGCCATAGGCGTCGGCCTTGATCACCCCGGCGCATTCGGCGGGCACCGCGGTTTTTTCCAGCTTGCGCCAGTTGGCGATGATGGCGTCGAGATCGACCGTGAGCACTCCGGTCGCGGTCGCAAGCGCGGCGGCCTGGTTGGCCTCCGGTGAAAGTAGGTTGCTTGTCGGGATTGGTTTCGGGTCTGAGGCGATGTTCATGCCAGAATTTTACGCTCCAGGACCCGCCGGTTCAACCGTTCAGAGAACAGGACCGGCAGAGGTGCCCCTCGTAGCCGGGAGCTAATAAGTCCTATCAGGCAGATGGCCGTCTTGCGCCAGATCGCTGAACCGCGTGAACTGGCCTTCGAAATGCAATTCGACGGTGCCGGTCGGGCCGTGGCGTTGCTTGCCAATGATGACTTCGGCCTTGCCGAGCGCCAACTCCATATCAAGTTGCCACTTCTCATGTTCCGGCGTGCCGGGGCGCGGCTCCTTGTTGGCAAGGTAATATTCCTCGCGATACACGAACATCACGACGTCGGCGTCCTGCTCGATCGAACCCGATTCACGGAGGTCGGCGAGTTGTGGACGTTTGTCGTCGCGGTTTTCGACCTGACGCGACAGCTGCGAAAGCGCGATGATCGGAATATTGAGTTCTTTCGCCAGCGACTTCAGATTGGTGGTGATTTCGGTGACCTCCTGCACGCGGTTGTCCGATCGTTTGCCGGAGCCCTGCAGAAGCTGAATGTAGTCGATTACCAGGATGTCGAGGCCCTTTTGTCGTTTCAAGCGGCGCGCGCGCGCCGTCAATTGCGAAATCGAAATGCCGCCGGTTTCGTCGACGTACAACGGCAATTGCTCGAGCTGGATCGTATAGTCCCGGATTTTGTCGAATTCGCCCTGGTTGATTCCACCGCGGCGAATTTGGCTGGATGCAATTCTGGTCTGTTCCGCAAGAATACGGGTTGCGAGCTGCTCGGCGGACATTTCGCAGGAGAAGAAGCCGACGATGCCGCCATTGACGGACTTCATGGTGCCATCCGGCTGAACCTCGGCTTGATGTGCCTTCGCGATATTGAAGGCGATGTTGGTGGCAAGGGCGGTCTTGCCCATGCCCGGGCGGCCGGCGAGGATGACCAGATCGGACCGTTGCAGTCCGCCCATCTTGGTATCTAGGTCACGCAGACCCGTTGCGATGCCGGACAATTTGCCGTCGCGCTGGTAGGCATTGGCGGCCATGTCCAGCGCGACCTTCATCGCCTGCGCGAAACGCTGGAACCCACCTTCATAGCGGCCGGTCTCGGCCAGCTCGTAGAGCTTGCGCTCGGCATCCTCGATCTGCGCGCGCGGCGCAAAATCCACCGGCGCATCGAACGCGACATTGACCATGTCCTCGCCGATCCGGATCAAATCGCGGCGCAGCGCCAGGTCATAGACCGTCCGGCCGTAATCCTGGGCGTTGATGATGGTAGTTGCTTCGGAAGCAAGGCGCGCAAGGTATTGGCCAACCGTCATGCCGCCGATGTCGGTTTCAGCCGGGAGAAAGGTCTTCAGCGTCACGGGGGTCGCGACCTTGCCCATCCGGATCAGGCTGCCGGCAGTCTCGTAGATGGTTTGATGGATCGGCTCGAAGAAATGCTTGTGCTCGAGAAAATCCGAAACCCGGTAGAATGCGTCATTGTTGACCAGGATAGCGCCCAGCAAACCCTGTTCCGCCTCGATATTGTGCGGTGCGCTGCGATAGGCCGGACTCGGCGCGTCGGGAGCGAGTTTCAGGACGTTCGAATCAGTCAGGGCCATGGCGCTTGAGTATTCTCGGATTCTTGTCGGATACGGGGCGGCGATAAAGCGCCTGTCTCGCGCAAAGCGGAAGCAGAAGCTCACCGCTTATGCACTGTTCATTAAAATGTGGATAAATCGCCAGCCCGGGATGCGCGATGCTTGACGGGTTTCGGGGGCGATTTCGCAGCGACCTCCGGTCGCATGCCCCAGGTGCAAATCAAGGCGCAAATGTTGTGGTGCGTTGTGAACCTTTCGGCGGAAGCGGCACACACACCCGAAAGGGGCAACGAGCGGCGCGAGCCGCGATCTCCGGTCTGATCAAATCAGCAGGAGATAGATCAGCGCAATCAAGGCGGCCCCGACGCCGGTGGCGATCAATATGTAGTCGGTACCGATGTCGCGGTGCGGATCGAGCGACGGTTGGGGTGATTTCCGGGTCATTTTGAAGGTTTAGGGCAGGCGGGCCCATCCCTTTGTGAAGCAGATCACATCCGTCGGATTTTTGTTGAGGCCAGGGTCTACGGGAACAGATTGCGGGTGCCGGGGGTTATCTCGGCAGGGCACGGACAGGAAACCAGGCGATGGGTCATCAAGTCAGGCCGCACCAAACCAAAGCGTGGCGATCCGGCGACGGTGAGCGCGCTGTGGCTGTCGATGCTGATCGACACCATGGAAGAGGTGTCACGTCCCGCTGCGCGCGCGGTACCCTGCGACCGGGCCATTTTGTCCGCGCTTAGCTTGCAATTGGCGCGGCCGGCAGCACCCTATCCGTTTTGGCACGCGCGGCAGGCATCGGATTTCAGCCTGCGGAATTAGAGTGCGACGCCAGCCAATCCTTGTTCATCCACTTGCCTGTCCGCCGGCAATTTGCAGCCGGGGCCGCCTGCCGCGCTCGATGCCGCGCAGTTTGTCTTCTTCGCGCCCGATATAGTCCCGCGTCATCGGCACTACACCTTGGCGCTTGGTGATCTGGATCTGCAAATTCATCAGGTTCTGTTTGCGGAACGACATTTCTGAGGCCGCCAGATAAAACTCCCACATCCGCGCGAAGCGCTCATCATAGAGCCGCACGGCTTCATCCCGCCGCGCCATGAAACGGTCGCGCCACGCTTTCAGGGTTTCGGCATAATGCAGCCGCAGGATTTCGATGTCGCAGACCAATAGCCCGACCTTTTCGATCACCGGGATCACTTCCGACAAAGCCGGGATGTAGCCGCCGGGGAAGATATATTTCGCGATCCACGGATTGGTGGCGTCGGGCGGGTCCGAGCGGCCGATCGTATGCAGCATCATGACGCCGTCGTCGGTGAGAAGTTCAGCGCAACGCCGGAAATAGGCTTCGTAGAAATCGACGCCGACATGCTCGAACATCCCGACCGATACGATGCGGTCGAACGGCCCGGGAATGTCCCGATAATCCTGCAGCAGGAACTGCGCCGATCGCGTCAAATTCTTTTCGGCGGCACGGGCATTCGAGACCCGCAATTGTTCGGTCGAGAGCGTGACGCCGGTGACGTGCGCCCCGGTCGCCTCGGCCAAATACAGGCCAAGGCCGCCCCAACCCGAGCCGATGTCGAGAATCCGGTCGCCCGGCCTTACCAGAAGCTTGGCGGCAAGGTGCCGCTTCTTGGCGAGCTGGGCTTCGTCGAGGCTGGCGTCAGGCGTTTCAAAGTAGGCGCAGCTGTATTGTTTGTCGTCATCGAGGAACAGCGAATAGAGCCGGCCGTCGAGGTCGTAATGGTGCGCGACATTGTTCTTCGAGCGGTCGGGCGGGTTGAACTGCTGGATGTGGCGGGCGAGGTAACGTAACCACCATTGCAACTTGGCCCAGCGCGGCAAGATCTCGGGCTGGTCCAGCAGGATTGCGAGCGCATCGGCGATCGAGCCTTGCTCGACGACGAACGTGCCGTCCATATAGATCTCGCCCAGCGCCAGCTCGGGGTTGAGCAATATCCTCCGTTCGGCTTCGGTGGTCAGGAACCGGACGGATACCGGTTCGCCGGTCCCATCGCCGCAGGTAAACTTGGCTCCGCTCGCGGTCGTGAATGTCATCGAACCGCGGCGAATGAACTGCGCCAGGAAATAACGCAATAAACGATCCATCGAAACCACCAAAGCGAGCGATCCCGTGGGAGGTGACCTGTCCGTCGTCGGGACAGTTCCCCCCGATGCCTCCGTTTAATAATAATGTTCAACTTTCTGGTTCGCTAGTGGTTGTGCACAAGGCGGATATTCCAGAACGTGACGGTCACGTTTTCGCGCCATATGCGCGCTTCCATTCGCGGCATAATCGGCTAAAAGGTGACCGCCGCGATCGATGCCGCAATCAGCACACTGGAAGCGATTTCCTTATTTTGGAGAATTGAGAATGTTGAGCCGAGCGCTCATTTTAGCGACGGTGATGCTTCCGTTTGCCTGTTTCGCGGCGGCCCCGGCCTACGCGCAGGCGACCAATCTCGAGGCCGGCAAAAGTCCTTCGCAGATTTTCGCAGGCACCTGCACCGCCTGCCACAAGAGCCCGCGTGGCCTGCTGAAGAGCGTGCCGGCGGGATCGCTGCCAGGCTTCCTGCGCCAACACTACACTACCAGCCCCGAAATGGCCGGGGTTCTCAGCTCGTTCCTGATTTCCAATGGGGCAACCGACACCCGGTATGGCGGTGGCCAGGGCAAGCCGGACAAGGATGCCAAGTCTGACGGCAAGCCCGTTGGTCCGGCCCAGCAGCTCGACCGTCAGGGGCGTCCCATTCACACCTCGCGGGAGCCGGCGAAGCCGGAGGCCGAACCGCAGCAGGCTGCGAAGCCGGATGCCGATGGAATTTCGCCCCGGGAGGAAGCCGGACGCAAGGGCCGCAACGGCAGGCGGCTGGCCCGACCGGCGGAAGAGGGAGCGAAGCCAGCCGAGGGTGAAGCTGCTGCCCGCGAGGCTGGCGAACGCGGTCCCGACGGCCGAAAACTCTCCACCAGGCAGCGGTTGGGTAAGCACGGCAAGCCGGTCGACGAAATGCCCAAGGAAATGCCAAGGGGCGACAAGGGCGATGCCGCCAAAACCGATAGCGGTAAGGAAGAGCCCGCTGCTGCTACGGCGACAAAGGAAGACAAGCCTGCCGGCGAAGCCGTCAAGGACGAGAGCGTAAAACAGTCGGACGAAGGCAAGTCAGCGACGGCCAAGCCCGAGACTGCCAAGCCCGAGACCGCCAAGGTCGAGTCCCCGAAAGAAACCGCTCCGAAAGAGCCCGCTGGTCAGACCCCGAGCTTGCGGGAAGATCCGGTGCCGCAGGTCGCACCGGCGCCGACCGCGCCTCCGGCGGCGTCGGCGGCCCCATCCGAGCCTGCGACCGCTTCATCGACGCCATCAACGAAGCCTGCTTCTCCGGCTGAGCCGTCGGCGCCTCCGGCGGCCCATTCCGCGGCTTCGGAGCCTGCCGCCGCTCCGGCACCATCCCCGGCGCCCGCTGCTCCGGCGGGGGCGCCCGCGCCGCCCATCTCGCGATAGCATCAGGCGTTTCTGGGCCACAGAGGGCGCTTGAACGCCTGCACCTCCGAGAGGACGCCATGACCGCCGATCCCGACCCGGATTTCGCGCTGATCGCGCGGGCATCCGAAACAGCGTCGGCGAGCAGGGCTTCATGACCCTTGTCGGTGCGGAGCTCTCCGAACTGACGCGCGGCACCTGTACGGTGGAAGTCGGCCGACGGCCCGAATTGCTGCAGCAGCATGGCCTGTTCCACGGCGGCGTCACAGCCTTCCTGGTGGATAATGCGACGACGATTGCTGCGGCGACGTCGCGCGGGCAGGCGGCGCTCACGGCGGAATATAAATTGAATTTGTTGTCGCCCGCGACTGGCGAGCGGCTGATCTGCCGGGCGCGCGTGATCAAACCGGGACGGCAGGTTGCGGTGGTTGCCGCCGACGTTTTTTGCCTGACCGATGGAATTGAGAAACACACCGCGACGGCGCTGGCGTCGATCGCGATGCTCGAAAGCGCGCCGGCAAAAATTTCAAGCCCGGCCTGACAGGCCGGGCTTGGTTGTTGAGGTCGCTGTAGTAAGGAGCCTTACTTCTCGGTGGCTTCTTCTTCCTGCGGCTCCTCGTCGTGGCGCGCTTCCGGATCGAAGAATTCGCCGGCGGCAGCGAGCGCCTCGGCGGCGGCGTCCTGGTCTTCCTGGCGGGTCGAGATGTCTTCGCCGCGGTTGATGCGTTCGGCTTCGTCGGCGCTGCGGGCCACCGTCACGCTGACGCTGACTTCGACTTCCGGATGCACGGCGATGGAGATGGTGTGCTTGCCGATGGTCTTGATCGGAGCATCCAGCATGACCTGGCTGCGGGCAATGGTGACGCCGTCGGCCTCAAACGACGCGATGATGTCGCGAACGCTGACCGATCCGAACAGCTGACCGGTTTCCGAGGCCTGACGCAGCACGACGACGTTGCGGCCGTCGATCTTCTCCGCAACCTTGGTGGCTTCGCCCTTGGCCTTGATGTTGTTGGCTTCGAGTTCGGCCTTCATGCCCTCGAACTTGGCGCGGTTATCCGAGGTGGCGCGCAACGCCTTGCCGCGCTTCAACAGGAAATTGCGGGCAAATCCGTCCTTGACGCGGACGACTTCGCCCATGTGACCGAGCTTGGCGACGCGTTCCAGCAAAATGACTTCCATATTCGTTCTCCTTTGAGATCAGATGAAGTGTGGGTTGAGAGGTGAGTTGGATTGACGAATTCATGCGGCGGGCAGCGGCGGCGGCCTGCTTTGCAAATAGCGTTGCCTGAGGCCGAACACGGCATCGGCAAGACCAAGCGCCGCCATCGCCAGCATCGGCCAGCCGAACACGGTGACAATCGCGTAACTGCAGCTCAGCCAGAGCGCGCGATTCTTCAACGTCAGCGTCACGGTATGCAGGACGGCAAAGCCGACCAGCGCGTAAGCCATCACCAGCGCCGCGGCGACGGTCTGCGCCAGGATCGCGAGCAGCCCGCCGACAAAGCAGAACGCGATCGCGGCGGACAACACGGCAAGGATCATCGGCGGCAAGCGCCGTGGCTTTGAGATCGGGCCAGGGCCGTTGCAATCGTCCCGACGTCGCCGTGATCCTGGCGGCGAGCCAGAGATTGAGCGTTAGCGTCATCATGGCAACGATCGCGGCAGCAGCCGGCGCGATCGTGACGAGCACATCGATCCCGCGCTTGGCTTCGCCGTTGGCAGCTTCATCCGGACCCAGCATCAGGACGGCGCCGCGCCGGATCACGCCGGTGATGGTCGCGGCATCGCTGCCTAGCGTCAGCAGCACTGCCATCGTGGTCAGTACGGCAAAGCCGGTGGTCCAGAGCAGGATGCGGCCGACAGGATACCATTCCAACACCGGTACCGGGGGCGATGCGCCGTTGCCTGACGCGACCGCGTTCGGCACCGGACGTCCGAGCAGCGCGAGATGTCCGAGCCACCAGGCCGGCAGCGCGATCGCGACGGCAAAGGCGATGCAATAAGGAAGGCCGAACATCGCGCCGAGGCCGATCGCTGCGGCGATGCCGCCGATCGTGGCGCAGAGCGGACCCCAGCCGAGGGCTGCGACCATCAGCGGCAATGGCGCGAGGTACAGCAACAGCACCGAGATCAGCGCGCCCGATACCATCGAGGCGAACATCAGCGCCGACGCGCTGCCGGCCGCAATGGCAATGAGGACGATCGTGATCATCAGCTGTCCCGCTCCTTTCGAGCGGTTAGAGGTTCGCGTGAACCCCAACCATCGGCGACCGGACGACCCGGAAGCCTTATGAATTAAAATGAAGAAGTCGCTCCGCCGCGTTGGCGCGGCGGAGCGACAGAGTCGTTTAGCGGATCACGTAAGGCAGCAGCCCGAGGAAACGCGAGCGCTTGATGGCGCGCGCGAGTTCACGCTGCTTCTTGGCGGAGACGGCGGTGATGCGGCTCGGCACAATCTTGCCGCGCTCGGAGACGTAACGCATCAACAGCTTGGAGTCCTTGTAGTCGATCTTCGGCGCATTCGGGCCCGTGAACGGGCAGGTCTTGCGGCGGCGGAAAAACGGACGGCGTGCACCAGCTTCAGCCATGATTCTTACTCCTCAACCGCTACTTCGGCATCTTCGCGCGGACGGCGCGGACCACGATCGCCGCGGTAACCACCGCCGTCACGATCGCCACGGAAGCCGCCTTCGCGGTCGCCGCGGAAGCCGCCGCCACGGTCGTCGCGATCACGGTCGCGATCGGCCTTGCGCATCATTGCCGACGGGCCTTCCTCGTGCTCTTCGACGCGAACACTGAGATAACGGATGACGTCTTCGCTGATCCGCTCCTGCCGCTCGACTTCCGCGATCGCGGCCGACGGAGCGTCGATGTTCAGGAGCACGAAGTGCGCCTTGCGATTCTTGTTCATGCGGTAGGTGAGGGAGCGTACGCCCCAGTTTTCCATCTTCACGACCTTGCCGCCGAGTCCCTCGACGATGCCGGTCATCTGGGTGGTCAACTCTTCGACCTGTTGGGTGCTCGCATCCTGACGCGCGAGAAAAACATGCTCATAAAGAGGCATGGGTGTCCTTTCCAATGTTAGCGCGGTTCCCGGCGGCAAGCCCTTCGAACCCTTCGGAAAGGACTCGATTGCTCAGAAGGCGGAAGCACGGGACGACGGGCCGACTGGCCCTGCCACATCAACATCGCCGAAAAGGTGAGATTGCTGAGACCGTCCGTTCAGCTCCCGGCCGGGATCCACGGATGGCGCGGTTTATAAGGATTTTGGGCGGGATGGCAAGGGAAAGCGGCTAAGTCCCGGGCGAAATATGGTCCAAAACGGCCCGATTAAAAGAGTTAGGTGGCCGTGTCAGCCAGCTCAGCGGCCAGGCCGGCGCCGGCATCCGCCGCCGGGACCAACTGGTGGCTTCCACCTCGGAGCCATCGACCACGACGCCATGGACCACGAAGCCCCCTTGCCGCGGCGCTTGGCGTCATGCATCGCGCGGGCGGCCGCGCTCAGCAATTCGTCGGCGGTCTCCCCGTCGCGCGGTGCTGACGCGAGGCCAATGCTGACGTCACCCGTGCCGCCGGAGCAAACTCGAATGGTTCGGAGACCCGTGCGATTGCGCCCCCGTCCGGCTTGACAGCGCGGCGAAAGCCGGTGTCTTACGGCGGTATTCGATAGAGTTTCGGGGCAAAAATGACGGCAGCATTCACCTTTCCGGGCCAGGGCTCGCAGGCAATCGGTATGGGCAAGGCGCTCGCCGACGCGTTTCCGGCGGCCCGTGCGGTGTTCGAAGAGGTTGATTCGGCGCTGGGCGAGAAGTTGACCGCGGTCATCTGGGAGGGCCCGGCTGAAACCCTGCAGCTCACGGAAAACGCCCAGCCGGCCCTGATGGCGGTCTCGCTGGCGGCGCTGCGGGTGCTGGAAGGCGAAGCCGGCTTCTCGGTAGGGCGGGACGCCGCCTTCGTGGCCGGCCATTCGCTCGGCGAATATTCCGCGCTGGCCGCGGCCGGCAGCCTCAGCATCGGCGACACCGCGCGGCTGCTGCGCACCCGCGGCCTTGCGATGCAGAAGGCGGTCCCGGTCGGCGTGGGCGCGATGGCCGCACTGCTTGGCCTTGATTACGAGGCCGCCGTGGCGGTTGCGGAAGAAGCCGCGCAGGGACAGGTTTGCCAGGCCGCCAATGACAATGGCGGCGGCCAGGTCGTGGTGTCCGGCGACAAGACCGCGGTCGAGCGGGCGCTCGATATTGCCAAAACCAAAGGCGCCAAGCGCGCCATGCTGCTGCCGGTTTCGGCGCCATTCCATTGCAGGCTGATGCAGCCGGCGGCCGATGCCATGGCCAGGGCGCTTGCGGATGTCGCGATCAAGCAGCCGGCTTCGCCGCTGGTCTCCAACGTATTGGCGGCGCCGATCAGCGATCCCGACGAAATCCGCCGTCGGTTGATCGAGCAGGTGACGGGAACCGTGCGCTGGCGCGAGTCGGTGGCTTATATGGCAAGCCAGGGCGTGACCCGGTTTTTCGAAATTGGCTCGGGCAAGGTGTTGAGCGGGCTGGTCAAGCGCATCGCCGATGGTGCGGTTGGCGTGTCGGTCGGCGGTCCCGGCGATATCGCCACGGCAAAAGACGCGCTCGCGGCAGCGCATTCGGCCTAGAGCGCAGGTTCTGATCGAATCAGAAGCTGGGCTCTGGATTCTTAGTTTGATGCGTTTTCTTCACGCGAACCGGTATCCACTTCGCTGGAAAACGCTCTAGGCGGTCTGAAGGAGAATAAGATGTTCGATCTGACGGGCAGGACGGCGCTTGTCACGGGTGCAACGGGCGGCATCGGCGGCGCGATCGCGCAAGCGCTGCACGCGCAAGGCGCGACGGTGGCTATTTCGGGGACGCGGCGCGAGGTGCTGGACGCCCTTGCCGGCAAGCTTGGCGAGCGGGTTCATGTGCTGCCGTGCAACCTGTCCGATAGTGCCGAAGTCGAGGCGCTGGTGCCGTCGGCCGAAAAAGCCATGGGGCAGGTCGATATCCTGATCGCCAATGCCGGCATCACCAAGGACAATCTGTTCGTGCAATTGCGCGACGAGGATTGGGACGAGGTCATCAAGGTCAACCTGACGGCAACGTTCCGCCTAGCCCGCGCCGCGACCAAATTGATGATGCGCAAACGCTTCGGCCGCATCATCGCGATCACCTCGGTGGTCGGCGTCACCGGCAATCCGGGGCAGGGCAATTACACCGCCTCAAAGGCCGGATTGATCGGCATGATCAAGACGCTGGGCGCCGAATACGCCAAGCGCAACGTCACCGCCAACTGCATCGCACCCGGATTTATTGCAACGCCGATGACGGATGTACTTAACGACAAGCAGCGCGAAACGATTCTGTCGAAAGTTCCTGCAGCGCGGCTCGGAACGCCCGAGGATATTGCGGCTGCGGCGGTCTATCTCAGCTCGAACGAAGCCGCCTATGTCACGGGGCAGACGATTCACGTGAATGGCGGGATGGCCATGATTTGAGCCGGTCGGCGGCCCCGGAAACAGGACGAACGCCTTGTTTTGGAAGGATGATTGAGGCTTGTAGTAAAGGCTTGGGAAGTATGATAACCGAACCACCGGATGGGCGAAGAAGGCCATTGCAGGATTTCGAAACCCTGTATATTGGCCGTGCGGAGCCTGCCGTTGTGAGCCAGCCTTTCGGCCATGACGGAGCCAAATCCAGTCGATACGCGTCAGGTCGATGCGTGACAGAAGAAAACTTAACGATCACGATGGCTCGTATCGTCTCAGGGACGGGTCCAATGGAACAAGCACGAGGTTGAACGATGAGTGAGATTGGCGAGCGGGTAAAAAAGATCGTGGTCGAACACCTCGGTGTCGAACCCGAAAAGGTGGTCGACAACGCGAGCTTCATTGATGACCTCGGCGCCGACAGCCTCGATACGGTCGAGCTGGTGATGGCGTTTGAAGAAGAATTCGGTTGCGAAATTCCCGATGACGCGGCGGAGACGATCCTGACCGTCGGCGACGCCACCAAGTTTCTCGAAAAGAACGCGAAAAGCTGACGTCCCCGCGCGGTACTGACGAAGCCGGACGGGCCGTGATCAAGCGGTCCACCGGCTTCTTGTTGTGGGCTGCGATGTCGGGACTGGAGTGATCGATATGAGGCGGGTTGTCGTCACGGGCCTCGGCATGGTTTCGCCACTCGGCTGCGGCATCGAGCCGGCCTGGAAACGCATCCTCAACAGCGAGAGCGGCGCCAGGCTGATCGATACGTTCGACGTCTCCGACCTCACCAGCCGAATCGCTTGCGTGATTCCCCGGGGCGACGGCACCAACGGCACGTTCAATCCCGACCAGTGGATGGAGCCGAAGGATCAGCGCAAGGTCGATGACTTCATCATCTTTGCGATGTGTGCGGCGCGTCAGGCGCTCGACGACGCCGATTGGCATCCTTCCACCGAAGAGGACCGCTGCGCCACCGGCACCATGATCGGCTCCGGCATCGGCGGTCTGTCCGGCATCGCCGATACCGCGCTGCTGCTCAAGGAGCGGGGACCGCGCAAGGTTTCGCCGTTCTTCATTCCCGGCCGCCTGATCAACCTGGCTTCGGGTTACGTCTCGATCGAGCACGGCCTCAAGGGTCCCAACCATGCTGTCGTGACGGCTTGCTCGACCGGCGCGCATGCGATCGGCGACGCCAGCCGGTTGATCGCGCTCGGCGATGCCGACGTGATGGTGGCGGGCGGAACCGAATCGCCGATCTGCCGTTTGGCGATGGCCGGTTTTTGCGCCGCGCGCGCATTGTCCACTGGCATTCAACGACACGCCGGAACGTGCCTCGCGCCCCTACGACAAGGATCGCGACGGATTCGTAATGGGCGAGGGCGCCGGCGTTGTGGTGCTCGAGGAATACGAGCACGCCAGGAATCGCGGCGCCAGGATTTATGCGGAAGTGACCGGTTACGGTCTGTCCGGCGACGCCTATCACATCACGTCGCCGACGCCCGATGGCGATGGCGCCTTCCGCAGCATGAGCGCGGCGATGAAGCGCGCCGGGATCGTGGCGTCCGACATCGACTACATTAACGCGCACGGCACATCGACGCAGGTCGGCGATGAGATCGAACTCGGCGCGGTCGAGCGGCTGCTCGGTAACGCCGCGTCGAAGGTATCGATGTCATCGACCAAATCATCGACCGGACATCTGCTGGGCGCCGCCGGCGCGATCGAGGCGATTTTCAGTATTCTCGCAATTCGCGATAATATCGCTCCGCCGACCATCAACCTCGACAATCCCTCGGTGGAAACGGCGATCGATCTGGTGCCGCGTGTCTCGCGCAAACGCGAGATCAATGTTGCGTTGTCGAATTCGTTCGGTTTCGGAGGCACCAATGCATCCGTGATCATGCAACGCGTGGTCAGCTGAAGCGTCATTAAAAGATAAGTCCACCGTTTCGCCGCATTCGGTGATAAATCCTAGCTTTGGGCGAAGACTACCGGCCGAAGCGGCATTCGCGGGGGCCACGATTGAACCGACAGGATTTCAGGTTGCATCGATGAGTGAAAGGCCGCCCATTTCACCAAGGTCTCCGCGCGCCGCGCTGGAACCCGAGCAGGTGCCGCCGCCGCCGAAGCGGTCGGAGCGCGCCCGCAATCCATTCGTCGTGGTCGGCAATGCCATCATTACCCTCCTGCTGGTTGCGATGATCGGCGCCGGCACGGCCTATTTCTACGGCCGGCAGAAGCTCGAGGCCGCCGGCCCGTTGCAGGAGGACAAGGTCGTCAACATTCCCCCGCGCGCGGGCATGAGCGACATTGCGGATATCCTGCAGCGCGAGGGCGTGATCGACAATAACCGCTGGGCGTTCATCGGCGCCGTGTTTGCGCTGAAGGCCCGCGCCGATCTCAAGCCCGGCGAATATCAGTTCCAGAAGAACGCCAGCCTGCGCGATGTCGTCGGCACCATGGTC
>CAVTWC010000067.1:0-15921 GCA_963738105.1 uncultured Alphaproteobacteria bacterium
TGACGACGTGGAGTCGCGCGAGGTCATGCCGCGCAGAATAGCAGGCGTGGCGAAAAAGACGAGCGGCCTCGATTTTGAGTTCACGCCGCCGTCATCGAACCCGGGCGGCGCATACGTCGAAAGTGCCATGAATTCAGGCATTGTTAACGTAGATCAAGCAGGTTGCCGTTACTGAAATACGCAATCTTTGGGGGGCTTCCATGGCAGCGATTTCGGCGAGCGTGCCGTCGATCGGCGATACCTTGGCGCAGTTGGTTTCTGGCGGCTTCGGGGGCGCCCCGACGCCGGCCGCAACAAGTACGAACTCCGGTTCCACGCCCCCTCCGAGTTCGACGGATGATTCCGGACCGGCGGCCTTCGTCACGTTGTCGGAACAAGCGAAAGCAGCAGCGGCCCAAAAGGCTGTATCCGATCAGGCCGCCGCCGACCAATTGCAGGCCTTTGTTGCAGCCCATCGCGTCAACGGCTCAGGCTCGCAGCTGGCCGACACGCAAGGTGCGAGCACACAGCCGGCCAGCAGTTCGAAGGTCGCTGTGATCGTGGCGCAGATCAAGACGCTCGCCAGCGCCAACGAGCCGCCGCCGTTCCAGTCCTTCACGCCGACCAAAAGTATTTCGAACAGCCTCACCGTCGATGGCTTCACGTTGACGCTCGAGACCAATGCCAGCACGCAGTTTTATGGAACTGAGCTGAGTGGGAACGGCACTCAAGTTTACGACAAGCATTTCGGTCCGAGTGACGAAGCCGGCGGCGGCACCGGGGCGGGTGCCGGTGTTGCAATCAGCAGCGAGGAGCTGGACAACAACGAAGCGCTGGAGGCGATTACGGTCACGCGGAATGTGGCCACGGCAAATAGCGTTTCGACATCCTCATCTGCCGGCTCGACCTCGACAAGCTCAGTGAATGCCCAATCGTCCTCGATCACATTCCTGGTCAATTACGCCACGGGCCAGATAAGCGCCGAAGGAACCGCAGCATCGGTGTCCGCCCGGTCGACCTCGGTCGGCTTACCCGGACCGACATTCTCTACTCTGGCATAAGCGGATTGGGCAGAAGCGGCTTAGGGATAAACAGTCGGGCTTAAGCGGCGCTCAGCCCGCGGCGGCGGCCGGCTTTGCCGCCGGGGTATTGACGCGGCGAAACCGCAGGACGATCCGGGTACCGGCATGAGCGGGGTCACGTTCGACACTGGCGTCGAGCTTGGTCGCCATCGCGGTGACGATACGCTGGCCCATCCCGGTGGAACGCGGATCGGCCTTGACGTTGAGGCCGACGCCGTTGTCGGCGATCGACAGCAGGACATCGTCGCCTTGCGAGTTGAGCACAATGTGGATCGGGCCGGCGCCGTCGGGATAAGCGTATTTGACCGCGTTCATCACCAGTTCGTTGACGATGATGCCGATCGCCACCGCGCGATCGGGATCGATCTCGATCGGCTCCGCCTTCAAGGTCAGCCGCGACATCCGGTTGCCTTCGGCCGAACGCCTGAGATCCTCCAGCAGGGCGTCGAGATACTGGTTCAGCAGCACGCTCTTGAGGTCATGCGAGGTGTAAAGCCGCCGGTGCACCTGGGCCACCGCGGCGACCCGTCCCATCGCGTTGGTCAGTGCTGCCTTGACGTCGTCCTGCGCGCTGGAGCTGGCCTGAAGGTGCAACAGCGAGGCGATGATCTGCAGGCTGTTGCCGACGCGGTGGTTGACCTCGCGCAACAGCACCTCGCGCTCGGCGGCGAGCGCGGCGTAGCGGTCGCGCGAGGCGTGGACTTCGGCTTCGGCATCGTCGCGGGCCTTCTGGATCTGGGCCTGACGCAAGGCGCCGTTGATGGCGACATGAAGCAGCGGAATGAAATCGCCCTGGACGTCCTTGACGAGGTAATCGGCCGCACCCGCCTTCAATGCGGTGACGGCGATGCTGGAATCCTGCGACGCCGTCACGAACACCACCGGCGGCGCGTTCGGGATCTCCAGGATGCGGTCCAGCGTTTCGAGGCCGTCGAGACCGGGCATGTATTGATCCAGCGCGATGACGTCGATGCCACCTTGCTGCAGCCGATCGAGGCCCTGCTGGCCGCTGGCGGCATGCACAACGCCAAACCCCGATCGCGTCAGACCGCGCTCGACCAGCCGCGCCAGCGCCGCATCGTCGTCAATATACAGCAATGTGGGCTTGGCGGCGGTCATGGTCATGGCGTGGCTTGCGGTACCTGAATGACAGAAAAGAACAGTCCGAGCTGGCGAATGGCGTTGGCGAAGCTTTCGTAATTGACCGGCTTGGTAATATAGACGTTGCAGCCGAGTTCGTAGCAGCGCTTGATCTCATGCGCGTCGTCGGTGGTCGTCAGTACGACGACGGGCGCGCATTTCAGATATTTGTTTTCCTTGACCCGGCGCAGGATGTCGATGCCGGTCATGTCGGGCAGGTTGAGATCGAGCAGGATCAGCAGCGCCTGGCCCTTGTGGGCAAGACCGGTGCCATCGCTGCCAAACAGATAGTTCACCGCTTCTGTACCGTTGGTGAACGGCACGATCTCATTGTTGACACCGGAACGCCGAATATTGCGCTCGATCAGCCGGGCGTGTCCCTCGTCGTCCTCGATCATGATGATGGTGACTGGCTTGCTCATCCAACCTCTTATCTAGTTATCTCTGTTCCGGTTGCTGCTTGCCCATGCAATGGGCAGCGTGATCGTGAATGTGCTTCCGTTATTCAGTTCCGATGATACCGACATGGTTCCACCGAGACGCCGCACCAGGGCGCGGACATGGGCGAGACCGATGCCTTGCCCCGGCTTGTCCTGGGTTCCGGCGCGGCGGAACAGGTCGAAAATCCGCTTGTGATCCTTGGGGTCGATGCCGCGGCCGTTGTCGGTGACTTCAAAAATCGCAAAGCCGAGCTTGGTGCGGCCACGGATCGTGATGTCGCCGGGAACGCCGGGCTTGAGGTATTTCAGTGCATTGTCGATCAGGTTGGAGAAGATCTGCTCCATCGCGAGCCGGTCGCTGACGATGTCGGGCAGCGGCTCGATCCTGATTTGCGCTTCCGCCTCGGCGGCCTGATGCGCCACCGTCGAAACGATGCCTTCGATCAGTTCGCGGGTATCGATCTGCACCGGCTGGAATTCGCGCCGGCCCTCGCGGGTGAGGTTGAGGATTGCCGTGATCAGGCGATCCATCTTGCCGATCGACGATTTGATGAAGCCGAGCGCCTCGGTGAACTCCTGCGAAAGCTGCTGATCCTGGCCGTCGAGCGCGGCGTCGATGTCGCCGCCGCTGGCCGGGACCAGCGGTGCGGAATCGCTGGCGCGGGCGAGCGTCGCGATGCGCCTGAAAATGTCGCCGCGCAATTCCTCGAGTTCGCTGGTGAAGCCCATGATGTTGACCAGCGGTGAGCGCAGATCGTGGCTGACGATATAGGCGAAGCGCTGGATTTCGTCGTTGGCCTCGCGCAGGTCGGCGGTGCGCTCGTCGACGGTCGCTTCCAGATTGAGGTTGTTGTCGCGCAACCGGGTTTCGGCGTTGTCTCGGGCGCGCGAGGAGCGCCGCACCAGGACGATCGAAATGGCGGCGAGCGCGATCACCAGCGCAGAGCCTGCGACGGTGACGATCGAAGCCAGTAGCTGGGTACGGTCCGCTGTCTTGGTGCGCTCCGCAAACAGGCGATCTTCCTCGATCCGCATCGCCTGCGACGCCTGGGCGATGGCGTCCACCGCCTTGTTGCTCTGTCCGTCGCGCATGACGGCGGCTGCGGACGCCACATCGTTGTTTTTGACGCGTTCGATGCCGCTGGCGAAATCGGACAGCCGCTGCTCGATCGCCTGGCGCAATTTTACAATATTTTCGACCTGAACCGGATTGTCGGCGGTCAGTATGGTCAGCCGGTCGAGCTCGGGCCTGATAGCCGCAACCGCGGTCTCCTGCTCGGCGAGAAACTGCGGACCGGACGACAGCATGTAACCGCGAACAGCGCTTTCGGCGCGTCGGATATCCAGCAGCAGGGCGTTCACCTGGTTTTCCACCTCGACGGTATGGACCACCCAGCGATTGTCCTTGCGGGACTGGGTGACCAGGACCACGGATAGCGCGCTGATGGCGACCAGCACGAAAAATCCCGCTGAAAGCAGCAGGATCTGACCAATCGCGCGGCGGCGCGTGGCATCAATCGTCACCAGTGTCTCGCGTAGCGAAATTCAAAGCTCCCCCGCTGGGATGGGTCCCGGCAAATCCAATAACATCAATTACGGCATAAGGTTCCCGGGGGAATCCGGGCAGTTCCGGCGATATGGACGGGCGCGTCTCAGTTGCCGGTTTTTCCGGCCAGATACTGTTCCAGCCAGTGGATGTGGTAATCGCCGTCGATGATGCCGGGTTCACGCACCAACGCCCGGAACAGCGGCAGCGTGGTCTCGATGCCCTCGACCACCATCTCGTCCAGCGCCCGGCGCAGCCGCATCAGGCACTCCGCGCGGGTCTTGCCGTGCACGATCAGCTTGCCCACCAGCGAGTCGTAATAAGGCGGGATCACATAGCCCTGGTAGACGGCCGAATCGATTCGAACGCCAAGGCCCCCCGGCGGGTGATATTGCGTGATCTTTCCCGGTGAAGGACGAAACGTCTGCGGATTTTCGGCATTGACGCGGCATTCGATGGCGTGGCCGATGATCGCGATTTCCTGCTGCGTCGCCGGCAATTCGCCACCGGCGGCGATGCGGATCTGCTCCAGCACGAGGTCGATATCGGTGATCATCTCGGTGACGGGATGTTCGACCTGGATGCGGGTATTCATTTCGATGAAATAGAACTCGCCGTCCTCGTAGAGAAACTCGATGGTGCCGACACCGAGATATTTCATGTCCTGCATCGCCTTGGCGCAGGTCGCGCCGATCTTGGCGCGGGCGGCGGCCGTCAGCACCGGCGAGGGGCCTTCTTCCCAGACCTTCTGATGGCGCCGCTGCAGCGAGCAATCGCGTTCGCCGAGATGGATCGCACCGCCGCGGCCATCGCCGAGCACCTGGATCTCGATGTGGCGTGGCTTCTGCAGATATTTTTCCAGATAGACCGAGGCATCGCCGAACGCCGATTTGGCTTCATTGGCGGCGGTGGAAAGTGCCAGCAACAGGTCGTCGGCGGTCTGCGCCACCTTCATGCCGCGGCCGCCGCCGCCGGAAGCCGCCTTCACCAGCACTGGAAAGCCGATTTCGTTGGCGATCGCCATCGCGTCGTCGTCGGGACCCACGGCGCCGTCGGAGCCGGGCACCACGGGGATGCCGAGCCGCTTGGCGGTCTTCTTGGCCTCGATCTTGTCGCCCATCAGGCGGATGTGTTGCGGCCTTGGGGCCGATGAAATGCAGATTGTGGTCGGCGAGGATCTCGGCGAAGCGGGCGTTCTCCGACAGGAAGCCGTAGCCCGGGTGCACGGCGTCGGCGCCGGTGATCTCGCACGCCGCCAGTAGTGCCGGGATGTTGAGATAGCTGTCCTTGGACGGCGGCGGCCCGATGCAGACGCTTTCGTCGGCAAGCCGCACATGCATCGCGTCGGCGTCGGCGGTGGAATGCACGGCAACGGTACTGATGCCGAGTTCCTTGCACGCGCGCAGCACGCGCAGTGCGATTTCGCCGCGATTGGCTATGAGAATCTTGTCGAACATATCGTCCTAAATGGCGCGTGGCGAATGGCGAACAGCGAGTGGCGGAAGAAGATGGACCAATCGCTATTCGGCACTCGCCATTCGCCTCTACTCGATAATTACCAGCGGTTCGCCGAATTCGACGGGTTGGCCGTCTTCGACGAGAATTTGCGTCACGGTGCCGGCCCGCGTCGACGGAATTTGATTCATTGTTTTCATCGCTTCGATGATCAGCAGGGTCTGTCCCACCGACACCTTGCTGCCGACTTCGATGAACGGCTTCGCGCCGGGCTCGGACGCCCAATAGGCCGTGCCGACCATCGGCGAGGGCACCACGCCCGGATGCTTGGCGACGTCGGCGACAGCAGCCGGAGCGGCGCTGGCGACCGCTGCGGCCGGAGCCGCCATCGCAACGCCGGCCGGCATGGCCGCGGTAATGCTGATATTGCGGGCGACCCGCACGCGCAGGCCGGCGCGTTCGATCTCGATTTCGGTGAGGTTGGTTTCGTCGAGCAAAAGCGCAAGCTCGCGAATGAGCGCGCTGTCGCCGCTCCTGGCATCGTTGTTGGCCTCGCTCTTGGATTTTGCGGCGGCGGTATTGTCAGGCTGGCGGGCCATGATCTCGATCCCTGAACTTTCTGTTGGGGTGGAGGGCTCAGGCTTTCGCCTTGACACCCAGCTTGGCGGCGAGACCCGATATCGCGAGCCGGTAACCGTCGATGCCGAAGCCGGACAGCGTTGCGAAAGCAGCCTTCGCGGTGAAGGAGTGATGCCGGAAACTCTCGCGGGCGTGGACGTTGCTGATGTGGACTTCGACCGCCGGGATTTTCACCGCCATCAGCGCGTCATGCAGCGCGATCGAGGTGTGCGAATAGGCGCCGGCATTGATGATGATCCCGGCCGCTTTCCTGGCGTGGGCGTCATGGATGAAATCGACCAGTTCGCCTTCGCGATTGGACTGCCGGCAATCGGCCTTGAGGCCGAACTGCGCCGCGGTTTCCGCGCACAGTTTCTCGACGTCGGCGAGCGTGGCGTGGCCGTATGTCTCGGGCTCGCGGGTCCCCAACAGATTGAGGTTCGGGCCGTTGAGGACGTAAATCGTCGCGGCAGAGGTGTTGGCCATCCAGATCCCGGCAAGTGGCGGTAGGTGGCGCGGTTATAGGTAACAACAGCCCCAAGGGGAAGCCTTTAGGCCGCCTTGCACAGGCCTCAACTGCCTCATCCGGTTCGTAAAAACCCTTGTGGAACCTACGGAAACCATTCGTTAACCAAGGTTAAAGGACGGAAGCTGTGGATGACCCTGGGGGCTAAAGGGGCTCCGCCAGCGGTTTTTACCCACGGCGAAGGGCGGGCATTGCTGCCCGCCCTGAACGTCTGCGTCGAAGCCGGATCAGGCGTCGAGGACAGCGACGATCTCCAGCGAACTCGGATCGATCACGACGATCTGGTCGCGGACCAGGATGAACTCATAACCGCGCCAATCCGGATAGATGGTCACGATTTCCGCCGGTAGCGGATGGAAGGACACGTCGCGCGGAACGCGGGTGCCGACCGAGACCGAGAAGTTCACGTTGGTGACGGGTGCAACGCGCTGCTGCTTGATCACAGTGGTGATCTTGGTGCGTTGCTCGGTCGAGAGCTTGGCACCGGCGCCAGCCTGACCAACCGTCTTGCCTTCCGCGCCGCCCTTGGAATCGGCGTTCATGTTGCCGTTGCGGTCCTGACGACCTTCGGCCTTCATGTCCTTGCCGCCCTTGGCGTTGTCATTCTCGGAGCTCATGCTCTTGGACTTCTGGTCCGCCTTTTCGTCCGAGCCCACCGTCGTTGATTTCTGACCCTGCGACTTTTGTCCCTGCATGCCTTCATCAGCGCGCTGAGCCTTGCCGGCGCCCGGCGATTTTTCTTCAGACTGTGTCGACTTCATTTCCGGCTTCGCCGCATCGCGTTTCATCTCGCCGGTGGAATTTCCGCGATCTGACGCTCCGCGGTCAGAAGAGGGTGCGCTTTGCTGCGCAGGTGCTGCGGCGGCAGGAGCCTCACGACTCATACCCGTGCCCTGTGCATTGGCAAAACCGGTTCCCGCGATCAGCGCAGCCGCGGCAACCGAAATCATCAAACGATTGATCATTGAATTGTTCTCCTCACGTTTATGCATTGCCCACGCCGACAACGGCAGGCCACGCATGATGTTCCGCGCGATTATCGGTTCCTCCGGTTTTATTAGGTGAATGCGCGATGAACGTTTTTCGATGTGAGAGCTGCACAAAAACAAAGCCGGCGGTTGAACCGCCGGCTTTGTTGGCTTGTGCGTGTTTAAGTTTTGACGACGGCGAAATCAGATCGCCGGATTCTTAGCTCATCAGGAGCAGGAAGCTTTGCCGCAACGGGCGAGTTCGATCTTCTCCTTGAGACCATCGAGGCCGATCGCGCCGACCACGACCTGCTTGCCGATCACATAGCTCGGCGTACCGTTCATGCCCATCGCTTCCGCGAGCTTGAAGTTTTCGTCGATGGTGGCTTTCACTTCCGGGCTTGCGACATCCTTCTCCAGCCGCGCCATGTCGGCGCCGGCATCCTTGGCGGCAGCCATGGCGTGCGCCTTGTCCGCGGGACCGCGGCCGCCGAGCAGCTTCTGATGGAAGTCGAGATACTTCTTGCCGCTCGGGTCCTGCATGCGCATGGCGACCGCGACCTGGGCGGCTTCCACCGAGCCCTGGCTCAGCACCGGGAATTCCTTCAGCACGACTTTCAGCTTCGGATCGCTTTTCATCAGATCGAGCATGTCGGCCATCGCACGTTTGCAATAGCCGCAATTGTAATCGAAGAACTCGACGAAAGTGACGTCGCCGTCCTTGTTGCCGAGCATCACGCCGCGCGGAGAATTGAAGATCGTGGCGGCGTTCTCGCTGACACTGGCTTCATGCTTCTTGGCTTCGTCGGCGGCCTGGCGCTTGCTCAATTCCCCCATGGCCTCTTCCAGCACCTCGGGATGCGAGACCAGGTAATTCTTGATGATCGCCTCGATGTCTCCCTTCTGGGTGTCGGAGAAACTCTGCGCCGAGGCGGCCGGCGGGGTGGCGCAAAGCGCGAGCGCGAACAAGGCGGGAGCGAGCAGGCGGAACGAAGGCATTGGCAAATCCTTTGGGTGAAAGCCGAGATTAAAAATCATCTTAATTCGGCGCTATGTATTTTTGGTCACTGTTCGGGGTGTGATGTCAGCGGCTTCGCTATTGCGGGGCTTTCGCTATTTCGGCGGTTTGGAGGTGACGATGTCGTCGGCCCTGACCCATCCGGGCGTGCCGACCGCGAAGCGGGTCTTGGCGCGCGATGCGAGATCGCGTGCGGTCTTGTTGTCGCCGCGCAGGTAGGCGGCCTGTGCCGAAGCCAGATCGGCTTCGGCGTAATCTCCCTTCCGGCCATAGGCCATCGCGAGCTGGGTATAACCCAGCGGCGCTTCGGTTTCCCGGGCCACCGCCGCCCGCAGAATCGCAATCGCTTCCGCGCTGTAGGCGGTATTATCCGTTGCCACCAGTGCTTGCCCAAGTAACATCTCGATGAGCGCATTGTTACCCGAGAGCTGAACCGCCTTGCGGAGCGGCGCGATTGCCTCCGCCGGCTTGCCGCCTTCCAGCAGCGCCTGGCCGCGCAACTCGTAAAAATAGGGGTTGGCGGGCTGAACCTGGATCAGCGCGTCGATCTGGGTCAGTGCGCTGTGCAAATCGCCGTGGCGATAGGTCGCAATGGCATGGGCGTAGCGCCCCGGAAGGCTGGTGTCCGACAGCGGATAGCGGCGGTAGACGGTGTCCTGACGCTCCATGAAGGCCGAGATCTTGGCGCGCACCATGTCATGGCGCAGCTGCAGCGCGGCATCGTCCTTCTTGTCCCAATACGGGCTCGAATGCGCGAGTCCCTCCAGCGCCGCCACGCGGTCGACCGGCATCGGGTGCGACTGCATGTAGGGGTCGGCGCCATGTGCGGCGAACAGGCTTTCGTCGCTAAAGCGCTTGAAGGTATCGTACATGCCCTTGGCGGATTGGCTGGTCGCGGTCAAAAACTTCACACCGGCCCGGTCGGCGTTTTCCTCCTGCTGGCGCGCGTAGGAAAGCAGCGAGCTGCGGATCAGTTCCTGCGGGGCCGCAACCGCCGCGGCGCCGACATTGGCGAGGCCGCCATTGCTGTTGCCGCTTCGCGCGCCGGCCACCAATGCGCCGGCCCCGAGCAGCATCGCGATCACCATCGAGGTCTGCGCGCGCGAGATTTGCTCGCGCATCTTGGCGAGATGGCCGCCGGCGAGATGGCCGGTTTCATGCGCCAGCACGCCGATCAGCTGGTTCGGGGTCTGCGACTGCAGGATCGCGCCGAAATTTACGAAGATGCGGCGGCCGTCGGCGACGAAGGCGTTAAACGAGGGATCGTTGATGATCACGATCTGGATGTTCTGCTTTTCCAGGCCGGCGGCGCGCAGGATCGGCCTGGTATATTCGCGCAGCAATTGCTCGGTCTCGGCGTCCCGAAGCGTCGGCGGCCCTTTCTGCTGTTCCTCGGCATAGGCCGATAGCGGGGTGAGGGTCAGCGCGATCGCGGTCGCGACCGCGGTCAGCTTGGGCAATTTTCTGCCGGTGACGAGGCGGAGCAGCATCGAGCGGTCTTTAACCGTTGGCGGCGGATCGGATACGATATATGCCCTACCAAACCGCCGAATACGGCTAGTCTGGGGCACCCCCCGAAATAGCAGATTCCGATGCTTGATGCGACCTTGAGAGACCGCGCCAGAGGCCTTTTGACGGCCTCCGGGCGCAGCGATGTTCCACCCTTCATGGTGATGGATGTGATGGCGGCGGCGGCGCGCATTGAAGCGTCCGGCGGCCACGTCATCCATATGGAGGTCGGTCAGCCGGCAGCTTCAGCGCCGAAGACCGCGATAGCGGCCGCGCGCGCCGCGATCGAGGGGGGACGGATCGATTACACCTCGGCGCTCGGCATTCCCTCGCTGCGCGCGCGCATCGCCCGGCATTATCGCGAGACCTACCGCTGCAGCATCGATGCCGATCAAATTGTCGTCACCACCGGCTCGTCGGGCGCTTTCATCCTGGCCTTTCTCGCGCTGTTCGAGCCCGGCGACCGGGTCGCGGTCACGGTGCCCGGCTATCCGCCGTATCGGCACATCCTGACCGCGCTTGGCTGCGAGCCGGTGCTGATCGAGACCTCGAGCGAAACCCGCCACGCCTTGACCGGCGAGGCGTTGCTTGCGGCGCATCGCGAGAAACCGCTGCAGGGCGTGCTGGTCGGAAGCCCGGCCAATCCCACCGGCACCATGATGTCCCGTGAAGCGCTGACCGGTCTGATTGCCGCGGCGGAGGGGGCGGGCATCCGCTTCATTTCCGATGAAATCTATCACGGGCTCGACTACGCGTTTCCCGCGGTGACGGCGGCGGAGCTGTCGCCGCGCGCGCTCGTAATCAACTCGTTCTCGAAATATTTTTGCATGACCGGATGGCGGGTCGGCTGGATGGTGGTGCCGGAGCCGCTGGTACGGCCGATCGAACGGCTGCAGCAAAATCTTTCGATCTCGGTGCCGACGATCTCGCAGATCGCGGCTGAGGCCGCGTTCGAAGGCCGCGAGGAGATGGAAGCGATCAAGCGTGGCTATCAGGAGAACCGCCGCATCCTGATCGAGGGCCTGCCGAAGGCTGGCCTGACCGACTTTCTGCCGGCGGACGGCGCATTTTACCTCTACGCCGATGTCTCGAAATTCACCTCCGACAGTTTTGCGTTCGCCAGCGAGATGCTTGAAAAAGCCCGCGTCGCCGCTACCCCCGGCCTCGACTTCGATCCGGTGCATGGCCGCGCCTTCATTCGCTTGTCCTACGCGCGTTCGGCGGAAGAGATGCGCGAAGCGGTGGCGCGCATTGCTGCCTGGCTCAAATAGTCAGCGTTGATGTCTCGTTTGATACCGGAGAGTTTAGTGTCAGTCCGATCGACGTCCGGATTCGTGGTGACGCTGCATTTTCCAGGCGCCGTGGCGAAAGCCACCATTGACTCAGGCGCGCCGATCGATCTTGGCTGTATGCTTTGGAATGGCGCGCACGGCAAACACCGCGGAACCGATCCGCAATCTCTGATGGGGGAGTGAAAACATCATGTCGGCAACGATCGCAACCGCAGCGCCGGCGCGCGCTGCAAAACCCTGGTACAAGATCCTTTATGTGCAGGTGCTGATCGCGATCCTGCTCGGGATCGTGGTCGGCTCGCTGTTTCGCGATTTTGCCACCAATGACTGGATCAAGGCGCTCGGCGACGGCTTCATCAAGCTGATCAAGATGGTGATCGCGCCGATCATCTTCTGCACGGTGGTATCAGGTATCTCGCATATTCAGGACGCCCGCAAAGTCGGCCGCGTCGGCGTCAAGGCGCTGGTCTATTTCGAGGTCGTCTCGTCGTTCGCGCTGATCTTCGGCCTCGTGATGGGCAATCTGATTCAGGCCGGACACGGCCTCGCGGCGAAAACCGATGCCGCCGCGGTTGCGACTTACGTCAAGCAGGCGGAAGCGCAGAAATCGGTCGATTTCGTCCTCAACATCATTCCGGACAGCGTGGTCGGCGCCTTCGCGCGCGGCGATATCCTGCAGGTGCTGTTGTTCGCGATCCTGTTCGGCTTCGCGCTGATGGCGCTCGGCGAACGCGGTCACCGGCTGCGCGACATCATCGACGATACGTCGCACGCGGTATTCGGCGTGATCGCCATCGTGATGAAGGCGGCCCCGCTCGGCGCGTTCGGCGCGATGGCCTTTACCATCGGAAAGTTCGGACCCGCCGCGCTGGGCAATCTGGTCGGCCTGATCGCGTTGTTCTATGCCACGGCCGGATTGTTCGTGGTGATCGTACTCGGCCTGATCGCGCGGGTTGTCGGCTTCAACATCTTCAAGTTCATCGTCTACATCAAGGACGAGCTGTTGATCGTACTCGGCACCAGTTCGTCGGAAAGCGCGCTGCCGCAATTGATGGAGAAGCTGGAGCGTCTCGGCTGCTCGAAATCGGTGGTCGGCCTCGTGGTGCCGACCGGCTATTCGTTCAACCTTGACGGCACCAACATCTACATGACGCTGGCGACACTGTTCATCGCCCAGGCGCTCGGCGTCGATCTGACGTTCTCGCAGCAGATTACCATCCTGGTGGTGGCGATGCTGACGTCGAAGGGCGCCAGCGGCGTCACCGGCGCGGGCTTCATCACGCTGGCGGCGACGCTGACGGTGGTCAATCCGGCGCTGGTGCCGGGCATGGCGATCGTGTTCTCGGTCGACAAGTTCATGAGCGAGGTGCGCGCGCTCACCAACATCACCGGCAACGGCGTCGCATCGGTGTTCGTGTCGTGGTGGGAAGGCGAACTCGATCACGAGCGGCTGCATGCCGCTCTCAACCAGACCATCGATCCCTCGGATCTGGAAACCGCTGTTACCACGGGATAGCTGTCGATCGCGTCATCCAGGGGCCGCGCGTCGCGTTCTCCGGAATGCCAGAACAAAAAAACCGCCCGGTTTTGCCGGGCGGTTTTTCGTTTCACAGACTAAGACGACTTATTCGCCGCCGCCGAAGCGCCGTGACCACCAGCCGGCCTTGCGAGGCTGCGCCTCGGTGGGGGCCTCGGCCGCGGGCTGCGCCGGGGCAGGGGCCGCTGCCGGCGGTTCGGGCTGGACGTGATCGACAGGCGGTGCCGCCGCCGGTTGGGCCTCGACCAGGAAGCTGACCTTTTCGCGAACGGTCGAGCGCCGCCGCGCGGCAGCCTTCTCGGCTTCCTGCGTGGTTTCTTCCGTCACTGCGGCACGCGGGGTCTCCTGCGGGGCAGGCTCGCTATATTGGGGCGCAGCCTGCGGCGCGATCGATTCCGGTTGAACCTCCGGCAATGGTTGGTCGTGTCGCGGCTGTTCATAGTGAGGCTGTTCGTAGCGCGGCTGTTCCTGCTGCGGCTGTTCCTGCCATCGCGACTCCGCCGGTGCGCCGTCAAAATCGGCTACCGCGCTTGCGGCTTCCGGAGTTGACGTCGGTCCAAGTTCGTCCGCGATCGATCCGGACAGACCGTCCTCGGGGCCGCCACGCCGGCGGCGTCCGCCACGGCGACCGCGGCGTCGGGGCCGCCGTTCGCCACCCGCGCCCTGATCGTTGCGGGCAAACCCCTGGGTTTCCTCGGACTCGTCCTCGTCGGATTCGCCTTCATCGGCTGTTGCAACCGCTTCGCCGGTCTCCGCATCCGCGGCGATCCGGGGTGCGTCGTGTTCCTCGCGCAGCGGTCCGCCTTCGCGCGGCTCGCCGGAGCGGCCACGCCGACGACGCCGGCGCTTGCGCCGCGGGCCATCCGCATCGGCAGCACCACCGGTGCCTTCGCCCGCAGCGCCGTCACCGGCCGCGACCTCGTCGCCGAGCCCTTCGCTCTCGTCGGTTTCGATCTCGGATTCGGACTCGAGATCATAGCCCTCGTCCTCGTCATCGACTTCCTCGACCTGCGCCGGGAACGCCGCGACCTGGGCCGCCAGCAGCGCCTTGGCTGCCTCCAGCGTATGAACCTGCTCGCCGCGATCGATGATGAAGGATTGCTGGCCGCTCACGGTCGGATCGGCGATCACGGACAGCGTGACCTTGAAGCTGTTTTCGAGGTCGCGCAGATGACCGCGTTTGTGGTTGAGCACGTAGAGCGCCACGTCGGTGCGGGTGCGCACCACGAGATTGTGGGTGGCGCCCTTCATCAAGATCTCTTCGAGTCCGCGCAACAATTGCAGCGCAACCGAAGACACCGAACGGACATGACCGCTGCCGCCGCATTGCGGGCACGGCTCGGTCGAACTCTCCAGCACGCTGGCGCGGATGCGCTGGCGCGACATTTCGAGCAGGCCGAAATGCGAGATGCGTCCGACCTGGATCCGCGCGCGGTCCTGCCGCAGGCAGTCGGAGAGCTTGCGCTCGACCGACCGGTTATTGCGCTTCTCGTCCATGTCGATGAAGTCGATGACGATCAGGCCGGCGAGGTCGCGCAAGCGCAATTGCCGCGCCACTTCCTCCGCCGCTTCGAGGTTGGTCTTGAGCGCGGTATCCTCGATATGATGTTCGCGGGTCGATCGTCCCGAGTTGACGTCGATCGATACCAACGCTTCGGTCTGGTTGATCACGATGTAGCCGCCGGATCGCAACTGCACCGTCGGCGAGAACATTGCGTCAAGCTGGCTTTCGACCCCCATCCGCGAAAACAGCGGCTGGCCATCGCGGTACTGCCTGACCGCGCGCACATTCGAGGGCATCAGCATCTTCATGAAATCGCGCGCTTCCTGATAACCGGCCTCGCCGGCGACCTGGATTTCGTCGATTTCCTTGTTGTAGAGATCGCGCAGCGACCGCTTGATCAGCGAGCCTTCCTCGTAGACGAGGGTCGGGGCCTGCGAATTCAGCGTCATGTCGCGCACGGTTTCCCACATGCGGATCAGATACTCGAAGTCGCGCTTGATCTCGGGCTTGGTGCGGGAGGCGCCGGCGGTGCGCAGGATGATCCCCATGCCCTCGGGCACGTCGAGATCCTGCACCACTTCCTTCAGCCGCGAGCGGTCCTGCGCGCTGGTGATCTTGCGGCTGATGCCGCCGCCACGCGCGGTATTGGGCATCAGCACGGCGTAACGGCCGGCCAGCGACAGATAGGTGGTGAGCGCAGCACCCTTGTTGCCGCGCTCTTCCTTGACGACCTGAACCAGCATCACCTGGCGGCGCTTGATGACTTCCTGGATCTTGTACTGGCGGCGCGGACGGAAGGCGCGTTCCGGCACTTCTTCCATGACGTCGTCGCCACCGACGGATTCGACGACTTCCTCCTCGGCGTCGTCGTCGCCATCGTCGTCATCGTCATGCGTGTCGTCGCCATGCGACAGGGCGGATGGTTCGACGTGATCGGAGGCGCCGGTTTCGCTGTCGGCATGAACCGCATCGTCGGCATGCGCTGCGTTTTCATGCGCGTGCTCGGCGTGTTCGTCATGCGCGTGGTGCTCATGCGGCTGGTCGTCATGTGCGTGATCGTCGTGCGAGTGCTCGTGATCCGCGTGCTCGTCGTGCGCGTTCCGCAGGGGCGGAAACCTCGACCGAAGGTGCAGGCATTTCGGACTGCAACGCTGCCGGCTGGCGTCTCGCCGTCATGCGAGTGGTCCTCGTGCGAGTGGTCATGGCCGTGGTCGTCATGCGCATGATCATGGTCATGCGTGTCGGCGTGCTCGTGACCCTCATGGTCGTGATGGCCGGGCTCGGTCGGCTGATACGCATCGCCGTCG
>CAVTWC010000068.1:0-13462 GCA_963738105.1 uncultured Alphaproteobacteria bacterium
CATCATCACCACCACATGCATCGTTAACGAGATCGGCCCCTGCGAAGGGGCCTTTTTCTTTTCCGGAGTGGCTTCGCTTAACCAGGCGTCTGAGTTGGAAACGGCTTGCTCAGAAATCTCGATCCCTTCAGCCCGTACCGCCAGGGCAAATCGACCGCCTTGGTGATTCCGATCCGCACGCCCGCGACGACCTCGAGTTTGCCGATCGCGCGCATGCAGCGCGAACGGCGGCCGATCGAGCGGCAGTTCGCTGTGCTTGATGGTGATCGCCAGCGCCTCGCACAGTTTGCCGGGGCCCGAGCACAGCGCGCGCTCGTCGTCGCAGGCCGCGGCGGCGGCGCATCGCGGCAAGGCCGTGGGTCGGCTCCAGCGCGCGGATCAGGACCGCGCTGGCCGAGCCTTCCTTCTCGCAGACGAAATTGACGCACCAATGGATGCCGTAGGAGCGATAGACGTAGGAAAAGCCGGGCGGGCCGAACATCACCATGTTGCGCGGCGTCGGCCCGTTGAACGAATGCGCGGCCGGTTCGGTGTGGTGATAGGCCTCGACCTCGACAATGATGCCGCCGACGCCGTTGACCAGCAGCGTCGCCCCGATCAGGTCGGGCGCGACCTCATGCACGCTGCGGCGCAAAGAACGAGCGCTTCAGCGGCTTGCCGAGTTTCGGGGCAGGCGCGGCTGGCTGCAGTCTTGGTCGCGGAAATGCGGTTTTGAGCCATTCAAAGCGGATCAGTGGCTGGCGGGAGGAAGCGGAACTGCGGTGCGGAGGCCGATATGCTAGGGCTTCTCGGGCGGCAAGGCGAGCGGTTGCGATTCCCGCGTCAAGCGGATTAGCTAGAAGCTCTCGAGATACGGACACTCCATGGTCGTCGTCGTCGATACCATTTCCGCCACGCCGGTGCGCCCGCGCCACCCCGAAAAGGTGAACCGGCCGGACGCGCTGTCGCCGCCGAAGCCGGACTGGATCCGGGTTCGCGCGCCGAACACGCGCGGCTATGCCGACACCCGCAACATCGTCAAGGAAAACGGCCTCGTCACGGTGTGCGAGGAGGCGGGCTGCCCGAATATCGGCGAGTGCTGGGACAAGAAGCACGCCACCTTCATGATCATGGGTGACACCTGCACCCGGGCCTGCGCGTTCTGCAACGTCAAGACCGGCATGCCCGGCGCGCTCGATGCGCCGAGCCGGAACATGTCGCGGAAGCGACCTTCAAGCTCGGGCTTGCCCATATCGTCATCACCTCGGTCGATCGCGACGATCTCGCCGACGGCGGCGCCGAGCATTTCGCGCAAACCATCCGCGCCATCCGCGCGCGCTGCCCGACCACCACCATCGAAATCCTCACGCCGGATTTCCTGCGCAAGGAAGGCGCGCTGGAAATCGTGGTGGCGGCAAAGCCCGATGTGTTCAACCACAATCTGGAAACCGTGCCGTCGCGCTATCTGACCGTGCGCCCGGGCGCGCGCTATTTCCATTCGATCCGGCTGTTGCAGCGGGTCAAGGAAATCGATCCGACCATCTTCACCAAGTCCGGCATCATGGTCGGCCTCGGCGAGGAGCGGCACGAGGTGCTGCAGGTGATGGACGATCTGCGCTCGGCCGACGTCGATTTCCTCACCATCGGGCAATATCTGCAGCCGACCCGCAAGCATCACGCCGTGATGCGCTACGTGACGCCGGATGAATTCGCGGGCTACGAGAAGGTCGCCTACACCAAGGGATTCCTGATGGTGTCGGCGAGCCCGCTGACCCGCTCGTCGCATCACGCCGGCGATGATTTCGCCAAGCTGCAAGGCGGCGCGGGCTGCGATCGTCCCGCTGAGCGTTGCTGATGCCGAGATTTTCCAGCAAGCGCCGGGTTCATCACACCGCGGCCCAGATGTTCGATCTGGTCGCCGACGTCGAGCGCTATCCGGAATTCGTGCCGCTGTGCCAGTCGCTGAAGATTCGTCAGCGCACGCCGAAGGCCGACGGCACCGAGGTCGTCGTCGCCGACATGACGGTGTCGTTCAAGCTGGTGCGGGAAACCTTCACCAGCCGGGTGACGCTGGACCGCGCCAATCTGAAGATCCTGGTCGAGTATCTGAAGGGGCCGTTCAGCAATCTCGAGAACCGCTGGACCTTCGAAGCCAAATCCGAGACCGACTGCGATGTCGGGTTTTTCCTGACCTACGAATTCAAGAGCCGGATGCTGGCGATGCTGATGGGCACGATGTTCGACGCCGCGTTCCAGCGTTTTGCGGCGGCGTTCGAAAAGCGCGCCGATGTGGTTTACGGCAAGCCGGGCGTATCGGTTCGTCGTAGCGGTTTACGCCCGCGGCGGCCGCCGCCGTTTGACCGCGGTGCGGCGCGGCGAGCGGGCGACGCGCGGGCGCAACCGGCTGGCGGCTTCGCGGCGCGGTTTTGCGGGTGCCTGCGGTCCGCGCGCCAGTTCCATCAGCATGCGCAGCGCTTCCACCACCGAGCGCTGGCGCACGGTGGTGCGGCCGATCGCGCCGAAACGGCATTCGCGATGCAGGATGCGTCCGTCGCGGGCGGCGACGGCAAAATGCACGAGGCCGACCGGCTTGCCCGGCGTCGCGCCGCCGGGGCCGGCGATGCCGGTGATGGAGACCGCGAGATCGACGCCGGCTTTCTCCAGCGCGCCGATCGCCATCGCGGTCGCGGTTTCCTTGCTGACCGCGCCGAAGGTCGCGAGCGTCGTGGCCTTGACGCCGAGCATCGCGCGCTTGGCGTCGTTGGAATAGGTGACAAAGCCGCGGTCGATCACGTCGGAGGAGCCGGGAATGTCGGTCAGCGCGCCGGCGACCAGGCCGCCGGTGCAGGATTCCGCCGTCGCGATCGTCAGCTTGCGCATCCGGCACAGATCGAGCAGCGAGCGGGAGAGGGCGCGGGCGTCGCTGCCGCTCATGTCAGTCGCTCCGCCCTTGTCCCAGGGCAGACGGATGGTGGCGCTCGCGGTCGCGGCGATGCCTTCCTCGCGGCCGGTAAAGCCGAGCCGTTCGCTGGTGGTCGCTTTCACCGCGACGCGCGAGATGTTGAGGCCGGTGATCTCGGCGATGCGCGCGCGCATGGTGTCGCGCAGCGGGCCGATTTTCGGCCGCTCGCAGATCATCGTCACTTCGAGATTGGCGATGCGGCCGCCGCGCGCGGTGACGCGATCGACCGCGTATTTCAGGAAGCGGTCGGAGGCCGCGCCCTTCCACTTCATGTCGCTGGGCGGGAAATGCGAACCGATATCGCCATCCGCCAGCGCGCCGAGAATGGCGTCGACCAGCGCGTGCAGTCCGACATCGCCGTCGGAATGGGCGAGAAAGCCGCGGGTATGCGGCACGCGAACGCCGCAGAGCATCAGATGATCGCCGTCGCCAAAGGCGTGAACGTCGTAGCCGGTGCCGGTCCTGATATCGCCGAGCGCGGCGGCGAGGCGGGCTTCTTCGCGCGACAAAATCTTCCGGTGTCGTCAGTTTCATGTTCGCAGGATCGCCTTCAAAGGTCGCCACCGTCAATCCCGCCCATTCCGCCAGCGCGGCGTCGTCGGTGAAATCGCTGCGGCCGTCGCGCGCCGCGCGGCGATGCGCATCGAGAATGACATCGAATCGAAACGCCTGCGGCGTCTGCGCGATCCGCAGTCGCGCGCGCTCCGGCGTTGCCTCGACATCGCCGGTTTCGCCGACCTGCTTGATGGTGTCGGTGACGGGGATCACGGGCACGGCAGCACCGGTGCGGCCGGCCGCGTCGATCGCACGCGAAATCAAAGATGCCGTGACGAAAGGGCGCGCGGCGTCGTGGATCAGAACGATGTCGGGCTTCTCGCTCGCAAGCGCCTCAAGTCCGGCGAGCACCGAGGCCTGGCGCGTCGCGCCGCCATTGGTCGGCTGTGCATGGCGCAGCCCGCGCACGGCGTCATTGAACACCGCGGCATCGTCGGGATTGACAACCGGCTGCACCGCGAACAGCTGCGGATGGCTGCAGAATGTCTCCATCGCCCGGTAGATCACCGTCTGGCCGCCGATCTCTCGATATTGTTTGGGACCTCCCGCGCCGGCGCGAAGTCCGCGCCCGGCTGCGACAAGGATGGCTGCGGTGCGGTCAGGTCTGGACATCGTGACTCAATGAAAGGCAATTCAGGGTTGTAAACGGGGGGCACTTGGTCGGGCCGGCGCACAGGCTCTATCATGCCGGCGGCCTAAAAACAGAGCGATTCCCAATAGCTGTGGGAAAAGCAGTTTTTGCTGCAGTGCACTTGCACATTTGATAGAACTGTCTAAAGTGTAGGCATGACGCTTGACTGCCCAAGATTTGAGCGCAGAATGTGCCTCACCCTCCGCAATGATGCGGCGGGCAGAAAAACGAGACTGCCGTGACCGGTTCGGAATCTTCTTGCCTTAAGCCATTGAAGATAGGCGACATTACCGTATCTACCCCGGTCTTTTTGGCGCCGATGTCCGGCGTTACCGATGCTCCGGTTCGACGTCTGGCTGCGAGTCTCGGCGCCGGTCTGGTGGTGTCCGAGATGACCGCCTGTAGCGATCTCATCAACGGCCGCCCAATGTCGCGGCTGCGCTGTGAGGCGACCGGGATCGGCCCCCATGTCGTTCAGCTTGCCGGCTGCGAGGCGAACTGGATGGCGGAGGGCGCACGCATCTCGGAGGCTGCCGGCGCAGATATCATCGATATCAATATGGGCTGTCCCGCGCGTCACGTGACCGGCGGTCAATCCGGTTCAGCCTTGATGCGTGATCTCGATCACGCTTTGACCTTGATCGAAGCGACGGTATCAGCGGTCAAGATTCCCGTGACGTTGAAGATGCGGCTCGGCTGGGACGATCGCTCGCTCAACGCGCCTGAATTGGCGCGCCGTGCGGAGGCGGCCGGCGTGCAGATGATTTCGGTGCATGGCCGCACCCGCTGCCAGTTCTACAAGGGCGAGGCAGATTGGGGCGCGGTCCGCGCCGTCAAGGACGCGATCCATATTCCGCTGGTCGTCAACGGCGATATCACCTCGTTCGAGAAGGCCGTGACCGCGCTCGAAATGTCGGGCGCCGATGCGATCATGATCGGCCGCGGCGCGCAGGGCCAGCCCTGGTTGCCGGGCCAGATTGGGCGGCGTCTCAACGGCGGAGTTGTCGAAGCCGCACCGTCGCTGCCGCAACAACTCGGCTACATCCGCGCGCTATATGACGAAGTCTGCAGTCATTACGGCTTGCGCATCGGTCTTCGCCACGCCCGCAAACATCTCGGCTGGGCGCTCGACGTCGCGGCCCAATATAGCCGGGCGCCGGCCAACACGATCAAGACCTGGCGGCAACAGATTCTGACTTCCGATGATCCGGCGGGCGTGCATCGCTCGTTGCAAGATGCATTCGACGACTTTGCATGGAGCGCTGCTGCATGACGCAAGCCGCAGAACATCTCCGGCCCAAGCCGTCCGATGGCGAGGCCATCCTCAACGCGCTTCCCAATCCCGTGCTGCTGGTGGCGCCAGACGGCAAGATCGTCGATGCCAACATGGCGGCGGAATCGTTCTTCGAGATCTCGACGCAGTTCCTGCAGCGCCAGTCGCTGAAGGAGCTGGTGCCGTTCGGCAGCCCGTTACTGGCCTTGATCGATCAGGTCCGTGCCAGCGGCTCGCCGGTCAATGAATACAAGGTCGATTTGGGCACACCGCGGATCGGCGGCGATCGCCAGGTCGATCTTCACGTCGCACCGCTGACCGAGCGGCCGGGCCATATTGTCGTGATGCTGCAGGAGCGCACCATCGCCGACAAGATGGACCGCCAATTGACTCATCGAAGTGCAGCGCGGTCGGTGATCGCGCTGGCGGCGATGCTGGCGCATGAAATCAAGAACCCGCTATCCGGCATCCGCGGCGCGGCACAATTGCTGGAGCAGGCGGCGTCATCCGAAGACCGCATGCTGACGCGGCTGATTTGCGATGAGGCCGACCGTATCGTCACCTTGGTCGATCGCATGGAAGTGTTCGGCGACGACCGCCCGGTGGCGCGCGGTCCGGTCAACATTCATTCGGTGCTCGATCACGTCAAGCGGCTCGCGCAATCCGGCTTCGCCCGCAATATCCGCTTCGTTGAGGAATACGATCCGTCATTGCCGCCGGTGCTGGCCAATCAGGACCAGCTGATTCAGGTGTTTTTGAATCTGGTGAAGAACGCCGCGGAAGCCGTCGCCGATCTCGGCAGCGATGCGGAAATCCAGCTTACGACGGCGTTTCGCCCGGGGGTTCGGCTGTCGGTGCCGGGCAAGAAATCGCGGGTGTCGTTGCCGCTGGAATTCTGCGTCAAGGACAACGGGCCGGGCGTGCCGGAAGATCTGCTGCCGAACCTGTTCGATCCGTTCGTCACGACCAAACAGACCGGCAGCGGCCTCGGTCTTGCGCTGGTCGCCAAGATCGTCGGCGACCATGGCGGCATCATCGAATGCGAATCCCAGCCACGGAAAACCGTTTTCCGGGTGCTGCTGCCGATGTTCAACACTGCCAAACAACATTTCGATCAAAGCAACCGCGAGGACGTTCCGGGTACGTCGTCGCCTGCCTCACAGGACTCAAGATGAGGAATAATAACAATGCCCGCAGGTAGCATACTTGTCGCTGATGACGACACAGCCATCCGCACCGTTCTCAATCAGGCGCTGTCACGCGCCGGATACGAGGTACGACTGACGGGGAACGCCGCGACGTTGTGGCGTTGGGTCAGCCAGGGCGAGGGCGATCTGGTGATCACCGACGTCGTGATGCCCGACGAGAACGCGTTCGATCTGCTGCCGCGGATCAAGAAGATGCGGCCCAATCTACCGGTTATCGTGATGAGCGCGCAGAACACGTTCATGACCGCGATCCGCGCGTCCGAACGGGGCGCTTACGAATATCTGCCGAAGCCGTTCGATCTCAAGGAACTGATCGCCATCGTCGGCCGCGCGCTGGCCGAGCCCAAGGAACGGATCGCCAATCCTGCGGACGAGGCGGAATTCGACTCCATTCCGCTGGTCGGCCGCTCGCCGGCGATGCAGGAAATCTACCGGGTGCTGGCGCGTCTGATGCAGACCGATCTCACCGTGATGATCTCCGGCGAGTCCGGCACCGGCAAGGAACTGGTGGCGCGCGCACTGCATGATTACGGCAAGCGCCGCAACGGTCCGTTCGTCGCCGTCAACATGGCGGCGATCCCGCGCGACCTGATTGAATCGGAATTGTTCGGTCACGAGCGCGGCGCGTTCACCGGCGCCAATACCCGCGCGTCCGGCCGGTTCGAACAGGCCGAAGGCGGCACGCTGTTTCTCGACGAAATTGGCGACATGCCGATGGAGGCGCAGACCCGGCTGCTGCGCGTTCTGCAGCAGGGAGAATACACGACCGTCGGCGGTCGCACGCCAATCAAGACCGACGTACGCATCGTGGCGGCCAGCAACAAGGATCTGCGTATCCTGATTCAGCAGGGCCTGTTCCGCGAGGACCTGTTCTTCCGCCTCAACGTGGTGCCGCTGCGGCTGCCGCCGTTGCGCGAGCGGATCGAGGATTTGCCCGACTTGATCCGGCATTTCTTCGCACTTGCCGAAAAGGACGGCCTGCCGCCGAAGAAGCTCGATACCCTGGCGCTGGAACGGATGAAGCAGCACCGCTGGCCCGGCAACGTTCGCGAACTGGAAAACCTCGCGCGCCGGCTGGCGGCGTTGTATCCGCAGGACGTCATCACCGGCCCGGTGATCGACGGCGAATTGGCGCCGCCTGCGGTGAGTTCCGGCAACAATGTTTCGCTCGGCGTCGATAATCTCGGCGGCGCCGTCGAGGCCTATCTGTCATCGCACTTCTCGGGATTCCCCAACGGCGTGCCGCCGCCGGGGCTCTATCACCGGATCCTCAAGGAGATCGAAGTTCCGCTGTTGACCGCGGCGCTGGCAGCGACCCGCGGCAATCAGATCCGCGCGGCCGATCTATTGGGGCTGAACCGCAATACGCTGCGCAAGAAAATCCGCGATCTGGACATCCAAGTGTACCGGAGCGGGGGCTAGCCGGGTCGCGCGCCTTGCGCGATGAGACGGAAAGCCGCTGGGGACGGCGTATTTTCGCGATGAAACACGCCGCGGAATTGTCGCAATTTGGCAACATTGTGATATGAATGCATCAGTCTGCCGCCGAGCATCACGCCGGCGGACGGGCAGGCTTCAACGACCCCTTTGCCGGAATGACCAGCGCAAACTCCTCGGCCCCATCGTTCGATCCGTCGTTTGCCGAATCCAAAAGGGGTCCCTTGCGGAGGTGGCTGGCGCCGTTTGCCGTCGGCCTGGCGCTGCTATCGGCCTTCCTGACCTTCGTGGTGCTGACCGGTCTGACCCGGATCGAGCCGACCCGCGACGTCGCCGTCACCTTCATGCTGATCAACGGCGCTACCATCCTGGTGCTGATCGGGATTATCATTCGCGAGATCTGGCAGATGCTGCAGGCCCGCCGTCGCGGCCGGGCAGCGGCGCGGCTGCATTTCCAGATCGTCGGGTTGTTTTCAGTCATTGCGCTGTTGCCGGCCGTGCTGGTCGCGATCTTCGCCAACCTGACCATCGATCGTGCCCTGGACCGGCTGTTTTCGGGGCCGACAAAAGAGGTCATCCAGAACTCGCTGAGCATCGCGCGAGCCTATACCAACGAACACGCCCAGCTCATCCGAGGCGACATTCTGGGGATGGCCAACGATATCGCCCATGCCCGGCCACTCTACGACCAGGATCGCGGCACTTTCCGCGAATTGCTCACGGCAAGCGCGGCCTCGCGCGATCTGCCGGTCGCGATGCTGATCGACAAGGATGCCAATCTGCTGGAGAAGGCGCAGACCAACGTTCAACTGAGCTTTCCGCCGCCGCCCGCCGATTTCCTCGGCAAAGTCACCGAAGCCGAACCGGAAATCTCGGTGTTCCCCGAAAACTACGTCGCGGCGGTGATCCGGCTGCGTGCCTTCGATAATACTTTCCTCTACGTCGCGCGTTTGCTCGATCCACGCGTGGTGTCGCAACTCAGGCAAACCGAAGTCAGCGTCGCCGAATATGGCGAGATGGAATCGCGCCGGCTTGGCTTGCAGGTGAACTTCGCGCTGATCTTCGCGGTGATCGCGCTGACCATTCTGATGGCCTCGGTGCTGATCGGCTTGAACTTCTCCAATTGGCTGGTGGCGCCGATCAAGCGGCTGATGAGCGCCGCCAGCATGGTCTCTACCGGCAATCTCAATGTCCAGGTGCCCGTGCACAAATCGGAAGGCGATCTCGCCCAGCTCGGCGAGACCTTCAACAAGATGACGCAGGAGTTGCGTAGTCAGCGAGACGAGCTGGTCAGCGCCAGCGACCTGATTGATAGCCGCCGCCGCTTCATCGAGGCGGTGTTGTCATCGGCCAGCGCCGGCATCATCGGCGTCGATGCCTCCGGTAGCGTGGGCATCATGAACCGTTCCGCCGAAAAGCTGATCGGGCACGCCGAATCCGAGACGCTGGATCATCCGTTGTCGGACGTGCTGCCCGAACTTGACGACATGATGAAGTCCGCGCGAGAGGGCACCCAGCGGCTGGTTCAGGGCCAGATCACGATCAACCGCGAAGGGCATGAGCGCAACCTTTCGGTCCGCGTCAGCGCCGAGCCGACCAGCCAGTCGCGCGACAGCTTCATCATTACGCTCGATGACATCACCGAACTGGTCTCGGCGCAGCGGACCTCCGCCTGGGGCGACGTGGCTCGCCGCATCGCCCACGAAATCAAGAACCCGCTGACGCCGATCCAGCTTTCGGCCGAGCGTATTCGCCGCAAATTCGGCAAGGCCATTACCGAAGACAAGGCCATCTTCGAGCAATGCACCGATACCATCGTGCGCCAGGTCGACGATATCAGGCGGATGGTCGATGAGTTCTCCCGCTTTGCGCGGATGCCGAAGCCGGTCATGGAAGGCGAAGACGTCGCCGACACCGTGCGGCAGGCGGTATTCCTGATGCGGGTGGGACATCCCGACATCGATATCGAAGCCGAAATCAAGCAGGACCCGATGCGGGCGCAGTTCGACCGGCGGCTGATTTCGCAGGCTCTGACCAACATCATCAAGAACGCGACCGAGGCGATCGAAGCGGTGCCCGTGGAGGAATTGGGCAAAGGTCGTATTGATGTCATCGCTGCGCGCGAAAACGAGGACATTCTGATCGACGTGATCGACAACGGTATTGGCCTGCCCAAGGTCAGCCGTGCCCGTTTGCTCGAACCCTATGTCACGACGCGCGAGAAAGGCACCGGCCTTGGTCTCGCCATTGTCGGTCGCGTCCTGGAGGACCATGGCGGCCGAATCGAACTCAAGGACGCCTCCGACTTCCGGCCCGGTCAACGCGGCGCCTGGATGCGGTTGCGATTTGCGGTCTCGGGGCAGGCGGCCAAAGAGGCAGCCAAAGCCGAGGTAAAAGAACCGGCCGACGCAACAACCAAAGAGCCGGCCATTGCAACAAAAGCACGGGAATCCGGAACCATTGAACCGGTTAATACGACCAATAACGAAACGAAAATCGAAGCCGCGACAGGCGAATGACAACACAGGCGTGATCCATGGCGAATGACATTCTCATTGTCGACGACGAAGCAGATATCCGAGATCTGGTCGCAGGCATCCTCGACGACGAGGGGTTCTCTACCCGGACCGCGCGCGATAGTGATTCGGCGCTGGCCGAAATCACCAATCGCCGCCCGCATCTGGTGTTTCTCGACATCTGGCTGCAGGGCAGCAAGCTCGACGGGCTGCAGCTCCTGGAGCAGATCAAGCGCGATCACGCCGAAGTGCCGGTCGTGATGATCTCGGGCCACGGCAATATCGAAACTGCGGTCGCGGCAATCAAGCGCGGCGCCTATGACTTCATTGAGAAGCCGTTCAAGTCCGATCGGCTCATTCTGGTGGCGACGCGGGCGCTGGAGACATCGCGGCTCAAGCGCGAGGTAAAGGAACTCAAGCAGCTCGCGCCGGCGGCCAGCGTGTTGACCGGGCGTTCCGCCTGCATGAACCAGCTGCGCCAGACCATCGATCGCGCCGCCAAGGCCAATAGCCGCATCCTGATCGTCGGCCCTTCGGGCGCCGGCAAGGAGCTGGCGGCGCGTACGCTACACAATGCGTCCAGCCGCGCCGAGGGCCCCTTTGTCGTCATCAACGCCGCTGCGATTACGCCTGAGCGCATGGAGGTCGAGCTGTTCGGCATCGAGCAGTCCAACGGCGAACATCAGCGCAAGGCAGGCGCGCTGGAAGAAGCTCATGGCGGCACGCTGTTCATCGATGAGATCGGCGACATGCCGCGCGAAACCCAGAACAAGATCCTGAGGGTGCTGGTCGATCAGACCTTCCAGCGCTCGGGGGGCACCACCAAGGTCAATGTCGACGTGCGCATCATTTCCTCCACCGCGCGCAATCTGGAGGAGGAGATCGCCGAGGGCCGCTTCCGCGAGGACCTCTACCATCGTCTCTCGGTGGTGCCGATCCGGGTACCGCCGCTGTCGGAGCGCCGCGAGGATATTCCGGAACTGATCGACTATTTCATGGACCAGATCTCGGTCTCGACCGGTCTGCCGAAGCGCCAGATCGGACAGGACGCCATGGCGGTATTGCAGTCCCACGTCTGGCCCGGAAACGTTCGCCAGCTCCGCAACAATGTCGAGCGTGTCATGATTCTGGCGGGCGGTGGCCCGGAGGTAATCATCACCGCTGATATGCTACCGCAGGATGTCGGCTCCATGGTGCCGGCGATGCCCACCAGCAATAATGGCGAACACATCATGGGGCTGCCGCTGCGTGAGGCCCGGGAGGTATTCGAGCGGGACTATCTGATCGCCCAGATCAGCCGCTTTTCCGGCAATATCTCTCGCACAGCGGAATTTGTCGGCATGGAGCGGTCGGCGCTCCACCGCAAGCTCAAGGCGCTGGGCGTCGGCTAATCCCGGGCGATCACGCCGGCATTCATGCATTTGCTTGGGAAATCCGGGTTTTCCGGACTTTTCCCGCAAATTGCTCCTCTGTCCGGTGTGACTGGCGTGTGAAGCGGCTTGCCTAAAAACCGCGCCTGCCTTCTAATCACCCTGCCGCGCTCCCTCGGAGGGGGATCTCAGGGGAAGCCGGCAACCGGAGGACGCTCCGCTTAGAGAGCTGCAATCGGTTCAATAAAAACAAGCAATCAATATTGCGGGACAAAAACAAATGGCGGCAGACCGCGCACAAAATCTACAAGACACCTTCCTAAATCACGTTCGCAAAACCAAAACACCGCTGACGATTTTTCTGGTCAATGGCGTAAAACTGCAGGGGATTGTCACATGGTTCGACAATTTCTGCCTGCTGCTTCGACGCGACGGTCATTCGCAGCTTGTCTACAAGCACGCGATCTCGACCATCATGCCGGGCGCTCCGATCCAGTTGTTCGAAGGCGGCGAGGATGCTCCGGCTTGAAAGTGATCTGATTGGAACCCCGAAATCTTGAGGGGGATGCCGACCGTCCGCGGTCGGCGGGGGGTAAAGCGACCGGGCGGGTGATCGTCATCGGCCCTTACTTGCGCATGCGCCGCGGTGATCCCGAGGCGCAAACGGATACGCATGTCGTGCGCGACTCGGAGGCGCGGCTGGAAGAGGCCGTCGGCCTTGCACGCGCGATCGACCTCGTGATCGCGGAGGCGTTGATCGCGCCGGTCAGTCAGATCCGTCCCGCGACCTATCTCGGCAAGGGCAAGGTTGAGGAGATCGTCGGTCTTGTCACCGGGCACGACATCGAACTCGTGGTGATGGATTGCGCGTTGTCGCCGATCCAGCAGCGCAATCTCGAGAAGGCCTGGAACACCAAGGTTCTCGATCGCACCGGCCTCATTCTCGAAATCTTCGGCCGCCGCGCGAAGACGAGGGAAGGCACCCTGCAGGTCGAACTGGCGCATCTGAACTATCAGCGCAGCCGACTGGTTCGTTCCTGGACCCATCTGGAGCGCCAACGCGGCGGCTTCGGCTTCATGGGTGGCCCCGGCGAAACCCAGATCGAGGCCGACCGCCGCCTGATCGGCGACCGCATCTCGCGGCTGGAGAACGAGATCAAGAAGGTGCAGGCGACACGGCGGCTGCACCGCGCCGGACGGCAGCGGGTGCCTTATCGCGTCGTGGCGCTGGTCGGCTATACCAATGCCGGCAAATCGACGCTGTTCAATCGACTGACCCGCGCCGACGTGCAGGCGGCCGACATGCTGTTCGCAACGCTGGATCGACCTTGCGCGCGCTCGCGCTGCCGCATGGCGGCAAGGCGATGCTGTCGGACACCGTCGGATTCATTTCCAATTGCCGATTCAACTGGTCGCGGCGTCCGCGCCACGCTGGAAGAGGTGCTGGAGGCCGATATCATCCTCCATGTGCGCGACATCTCACATGAAGACGCCGAAGCACAGGAGCGCGACGTCGACACCGTTCTGCGCC
>CAVTWC010000069.1:0-142022 GCA_963738105.1 uncultured Alphaproteobacteria bacterium
ACATCGCGGGTGTCGGGCGGCGGCGGTGATTTCGGCGCTCGTGCCCAGCCCGGCAACATTTCCGGCGGCGGCAGTTCGAAGTACCGCGGCGCGCAGGGGCTTGACCCCGAGTTCATCAAGAGCCTGGAAAAGCAGTTCGGCTTCGACAAGCCGGCGCCGGAACGTTTTGCGCTGATGGTATGGAATTTCGCGCGCTTCGATTTCGGCAAGAGCTATTTCCGCGACGTCAGCGTGCTGCAGTTGATCAAGGAGAAGCTGCCGGTCTCGATGTCGCTCGGCCTCTGGATGATGCTGCTGACCTACCTGATCTCGATCCCGCTCGGCATTCGCAAGGCGGTGAAGGACGGCACCAAGTTCGATACCTGGACATCAGCCATCATCATCATCGGATTTGCGATCCCGGGCTTCCTGTTCGCGATCCTGCTGATCATCCTGTTCGCCGGTGGCTCGTTCTTCAATATCTTCCCGTTGCGAGGCCTGACCTCGGATGGCTGGTCGCAATTCCCGTGGTACTGGAAGATCCTGGATTATTTTTGGCACATCACGCTGCCGATGATCGCGATGGCCCTGGGCGCCTTCGCCACCATGACACTGCTGACCAAGAATTCGTTCCTCGATGAAATCCGCAAGCAATATGTGATGACCGCGCGCGCCAAGGGCTGCAACGAGCGCCAGGTGCTTTACAATCACGTCTTCCGCAACGCCATGCTGATCGTGATCGCCGGTTTCCCCGGTGCCTTTATCCACGCCTTCTTTTCCGGCTCGCTGCTGATCGAGACCATTTTCTCGCTGGATGGTCTCGGCCTGCTCGGCTTCGAAAGCGTGCTCAACCGCGACTATCCGGTGGTGTTCGGAACGCTCTATATTTTCTCGCTGGTGGGTCTCGTGGTCAACTTGATCTCGGATCTGGCCTATATGTGGATCGATCCGCGGATCGATTTCGAGGTGCGGGACGTCTGATGACCCTCATCGCCCCGCCGCCGGTCGAAACCTCCACCCAAACGCCGCTCGGCGAAGCCGTGCCGATCACGCAGCATCGCTTCACCTTGTCACCGCTCAACCGCCGCCGCTGGCAGAACTTCAAGTCGAACCGTCGCGGTTTTTGGTCGCTCTGGATCTTCCTGCTGCTGTTTTTTATTTCGCTGTTCGCCGAGCTGATCGCCAACGATCGGCCGTTTTTGGTGAAATATGACGGGCATCTGTATTTTCCCGCGTTCGTCACCTATCCCGAGACCACATTCGGTGGGGATTTCCAGACCGCTGCGGACTATCGCGATCCCTATCTGCAGAAGCAGATCGCAGCCAAGGGCGGCACCATCGTCTGGCCGCTGATCCGCTATTCCTACGATACGCACAATCTCGACCTGCCGACCCCCGCGCCGTCGAAACCGACCTGGCTGCTGACGGAAGCGGAGTGCAAGGATGTAGTGCAGAGAAAGGGCCTCAAGAGCTGCCGCGACCTCGAATATAACTGGCTCGGTACCGACGATCAGGGCCGGGACGTGGTCGCGCGCCTGATCTATGGCTTTCGTGTCTCGGTCTTGTTCGGCCTGATCTTGAGCATCTTTTCTTCGATCATCGGTATCGCCGCGGGCGGCGTGCAGGGTTATTTCGGTGGCTGGATCGACCTGATGTTTCAGCGGTTCATCGAGATATGGAATGCCATTCCCTATTTGTATCTGCTGCTGATCATATCGGCCGTGCTGCCGCCCGGCTTCTTCGTGCTGCTCGGCATCATGCTGCTGTTCTCATGGACCACGCTGGTAGGTCTGGTGCGCGCCGAGTTCCTGCGCGGCCGGAACTTCGAATACATCCAGGCCGCGCGGGCGCTCGGCGTCTCCAACGCCAAGATCATGTTCCGGCATTTGCTGCCGAACGCGATGGTGGCAACCATGACCTTCCTGCCATTCATCGTCTCTTCGTCGGTGATGACGCTGACCGCGCTCGACTTTCTCGGCTTCGGGCTGCCGCCGGGCTCACCCTCGCTCGGTGAGATGCTGTCACAGGCCAAAGCCAATGTGCAGGCGCCGTGGCTCGGCTTCACCGGCTTTTTCTCGGTCGCGATCATGCTGTCGCTGCTGATCTTCATCGGTGAAGCGACGCGTGATGCCTTCGATCCGCGCAAGACTTTCCGGTAAGGACCGCGCATGGACGCCATCAACCAGCCTCTGCTTCACGTCCGCGACTTGTCGGTGGCGTTTCACCAGCCGAGCGGCACCTCGGTGGCGGTCGATCGCATCAGCTTCGAGATCAAGCGCGGCGAATGCGTCGCGCTGGTCGGCAAATCCGGTTCCGGCAAGTCGGTCAGCGCGTTGTCGGTTCTGAAGCTGCTGCCATACCCGACCGCGTCGCATCCGACCGGCAGCATCCACTTCAAGGGACGCGAGTTGCTCACGCTTTCGGAGAACGAGATCCGCAGCATTCGCGGCAACGACATCTCGATCATCTTCCAGGAGCCGATGACGTCGCTCAATCCGCTCCATACGATCGAGGCCCAGATCGGCGAGATCCTGCAGCTGCACAGCGGCATCCGCGGCGCGATGGCGCGGGCACGTACACTCGAATTGCTGACCCAGGTCGGCATTCCCGAACCGGAAACGCGGTTGGCGAGCTATCCGCATCAATTATCCGGCGGCCAGCGACAGCGGGTCATGATCGCGATGGCGCTCGCCAACGAACCGGATTTGCTGATCGCCGACGAGCCGACCACCGCGCTCGACGTTACCGTGCAGGCTCAAATCCTGACGCTGTTGGCCGAAATCCGCGCCCGTCTCGGCATGAGCCTGCTGTTCATCACCCATGATCTCGGCATCGTGCGCCGCATCGCTGACGTCGTCTGCGTCATGAACAACGGCAAGATCGTCGAGCAGGGACCGGTCGAGCAGGTGTTCCGCACGCCGCAGCATCCCTACACCCGCGACCTGCTCGCAGCCGAACCGAAGCCGGATCCGGCGCCGCCACGGCCGGGATCTCCGGTGGTGATATCATCAGATGATCTGAAGGTCTGGTTTCCGGTCAAGCGCGGGCTGCTTCGCAAGACGGTCGGGCACATCAAGGCGGTCGATGGCGTCAGCCTCAAGGTACGCAAAGGTGAAACGCTCGGCGTCGTCGGTGAATCCGGCTCCGGCAAGACCACGCTCGGCCTGGCGTTGCTGCGGTTGATCTCGTCTAACGGACCGATCGTATTCCTCGGCAAGGATATCCAGGGTCTGCGCTTCAAGGAGATGCGGCCGATCCGCCGCGACATGCAGATCGTATTTCAGGATCCATTCGGCGCGTTGAGCCCGCGAATGTCGGTCGCAGACATCATTGCCGAAGGACTGACCGTGCATCAGCGCGGGTTGTCAGCAGCCGAGCGCGAGACGCGCGTGATCAAGGCACTCAGGGATGTCGATCTCAAGCCGGAAACCCGGTTTCGCTACCCGCACGAATTCTCCGGCGGTCAGCGTCAGCGCATCAGCATCGCGCGGGCGCTGGTGCTGGAGCCGGACTTTATCGTGATGGACGAGCCGACCAGCGCGCTGGACATGCTGCTGCAGGCCCAGATGGTCGATCTGTTGCGCGAGCTGCAGCGCAAGCGCGACCTGACCTATTTGTTCATCTCGCATGATTTGCGCGTGGTGGCCTCGCTCGCCAGTCATCTGATCGTGATGCGTCACGGCAAGGTGGTGGAGGAGGGCGCGGCGGCGGAATTGTTCAAGAATCCAAAGAGCGACTACACCCGCGCGCTGTTCGCCGCCGCGTTCCGGCTCGAAGCCGCCGCGGGCGGCGTGGTGGCGGACTGAGTTCGTTTTCCGTTGACTGATTTTGCGCGATGCGAATTGTTCTACCTCGCCCCGCTTGCGGGGAGAGGTCGGATCGCTGTTGCCGGGCGAGGGAGAAGCGGCTTGGCGTGGGCGCCAACTACAGCCGTTTGATCGACGTAACCTCGCTGCCGGCGGCCTTGATGCGCGCGATGGCGTCGCGGGTATCCTCGATCACAGTCGCCATGTGATGCGCATTGGCGTGAACGATGGTGTCGGCATCGCGCGCGATCCCGACATGGCCCTTCCAGAAAATCAAATCGCCACGCTGCAGTTTTTGCGATTCCGCCGAATCCAGCGTCCTGCCGAGGCCATCCTGCTGCATGTCGCTGTCGCGCGGGCAGCCGGTGCCGGCGGCGTTCAATGCGATCTGGACCAGGCCGGAACAATCGATTCCGAGGCTGCTCTTGCCGCCCCATAGATAGGGCGTGCCGACGAACCGCTCGGCCACCTCGACAAAATCGCGCTCAAAGCGATCGAGATTGCCAAGATGTTGCCGCGGCAGATACCAGCCCTCGCGGGTGACGGCGAAAGCGCCGGCCTCGCCCGTCACCGTCAGGAATGAATCCATCACCAGCGTCGCCAACGGCGGCAATTTGATCGAAGCGCCCGGAAACGCAAAGGTCCGGATCGCGGTAATCTTGTGCGTCGGTGCGGCGCCTGGTTTGGCTAGCGACGAATCCGGAAGCCAGCCGACATAGCCATCGCGGTTGAGTTGCCCCCAGGCCCAGCCCTCGCCATTGCGATCATAAATCGTCGCGCGCTCGCCCTTGAGCGCCTGGGTCAGGAGCCAGGAGTCGGATGATGGTTCTTCCCGCAGCGGTGCAATCGCGTCTGATATCTCGAACGTTTCGCCGATGGCAAAGCGCGCGGCCTTGACCTTGCCTTCGAGATATTTGGCGGCGAGGTCCGGCCGCGCCGGCGTCAGGCGTGGATCATCCATAGCGTTGGCTCAGGGTTTTGTAGATCGCGCGCGCGGCCTGGCATTCGCCCCCCTCGGGCCGCGCCGGTTTGGCCGACGGGGTCCAGCCGTAGATATCGACATGCAGCCAGCTTTTGGCGGCCTCAACGAAACGCTGCAGGAACAAGGCGCAGGTGATGGAGCCGGCGAACCCGCCCGACGGCGCGTTGTTGATGTTGGCGACCTTGGAATCGAGCCAGGAATCGTAGGCCGGCCACAGCGGCAATCGCCACAACGGATCGTTCTCCTGTTTCGCGTGAGCCGCGACGTCAAGCGCCAGCGTCTCATCGTTGGTGTAAAAGGGCGGTAAATCAGGCCCGAGCGCGACACGCGCCGCCCCCGTCAGGGTACCGAGATCGATCAGCAGATCCGGCTTTTCCTCATCCGCCAGCGCCAGCGCATCCGCCAGCACCAGCCGGCCCTCGGCGTCGGTGTTGCCGATCTCCACCGTCAGGCCCTTGCGCGATGTGAAGATGTCGAGCGGCCGAAACGCGTTGCCGGCGACCGCGTTCTCGACCGCGGGGATCAGTACCCGGAGCCGTATTTTCAACCTGGCGTCCATCACCATCAGCGCCAATGCCAGCACATTGGCAGCACCGCCCATGTCCTTTTTCATGATCAGCATGCCGCTGGAAGGTTTCAGGTCGAGCCCGCCGGTGTCGAAGCAGACGCCCTTGCCGACCAGCGTGACCTTGGGATGCGAAGGATCGCCCCAGCTGAAATCGATCAGGCGCGGCGCCCGCGAGGAGGCCATGCCGACTGCATGAATCAGCGGAAAGTTCTGCCGCGGAAGATCGTCGCCGATGATGCAACTGAAACTGGCGCCGAATCGCTCAGCGAGATCCTGGGCGGCCTGCGCCAGCTCCTCCGGTCCCATATCGTTCGACGGTGTATTGATGAGATCGCGGGCGAGGCTGGCTGCTTCCGCCATGCGCGTGATATCGGCGATATCGACGCCATCAGGCGGCACCAACTGGACCCCGGGCGCATCATTGTTGCGGTAACGGCTGAACCGATAACTTCCGAGCGCGAAGGCGAGTGTTGCGAGGCGCGTGTCGTGCGGGGCGTTGGCGAAGCGATAGGTGCCCGGCGGCAGCAGGCCCGGCAACGATCCAGGCCGGAACAGGTCGCGGGATTTGCTGGCCTCATCCTCGAGGCCGAAAATCACCTGGGCGATCCGGCCGTCGGCGGTGGGCAAGATCAGGCATTTTCCGGGCTTGGCCGTAAAATCATTGGCGCGGGCAAACTGCCGTGCCGGTGCCGGAAGCTCGTCGCGGATCGCGTCCCATGTCGCTTTGGTCGCGAAAACGATGGGGATCGCCGAAGCGGCCGGCGCGGTCTCGAACAGTGAATGCATGTTGGTCTCGGTCTTCATTCAAACGGGCGGGCGACCGCGCGATATCGCGGAGGGCAAGGTGCAACATCTAGCATATCCGCCCCGCTTGGGCTCGGGTGGGATGGGCCATTAACCGGACGTTAGGGTTAACACTTTATTGCTGGGGGCATTCGGCTCGATCAATCCGATTGATATCGTGAGTTAAAGTGCCATGCGTCAGCACACCAGCCCTGCGCGGTCCCTTGCGCGGCTTCTCAGTTCCGCGGCCGTGGCGACGATGTTGGCCGCAGGGCTCGGCGGCTGCCAGACCATGTCCGACGTCACGGGCTCGATCACATCAAGACCCGATGCCACCGCCGACGCCGATCCGCGACGCGCGGTCGAAATTTATGGCGAGCGCTTCCGCGCCAATCCGAAGGATGCCAACCTCGCGTTGGCCTATGGCCAGGCGCTCCGCGCCACCGGACAGCGGGCGCAGGCTGCCGCCGTGCTCGAACAGGCTACCATCACCCATCCCGGCAACAAGCCGCTGCTGGCAGCTTACGGCCGGGCGCTTGCCGATAACGGAAGCTTCCAGGCCGCGTTCGACGTGCTGACCCGTGCGCATACGCCCGACAATCCCGACTGGCGAATCCTCTCGGTGCAGGGAGCCGTGCTCGACCAATTGGGCCGCCATGACGAAGCTCGCGGCTATTACGCCAGCGCGCTCGCGATCGTGCCGGACGAGCCGTCGGTGCTGTCCAACCTCGGCATGTCCTACGTTCTGTCGAAGGATTTACCGAAAGCGGAAGCGACGCTCCGCAAGGCCTATGCCAGCGGCCGCGCCGATGCGCGGGTACGGCAGAACCTGGGCCTGGTGGTCGGCCTGCAGGGCCGCTTTGCGGAAGCCGAAAGTATTGTGAAGGCCGATCTGCCGCCGGACCAGGCGGCAACGAATGTCGCCTATCTGAAGCAGATGCTGAACCGCAAAGACGATCCGCGCGCGGGCTCCGGTAAAGTGCCGATGGCGTCGCTCAACACGGCGGACTGATCGCTTCTTCAATCACAAAATAGCGTGTCTCATCACCCGGTTGAACGGGTGAACGCGGGCGTCGGTGTTAACCGATCGCCTCGGGGCGCGGTGGCGGCGTAGCCTGCGTCGCCGGGCTCACTGCATCGCCGCTATCTTGATGCCGGTCGGCCCGAGAATGACGACGAACAGCACCGGCAGGAAGAACAGGATCATCGGCACGGTAAGCTTCGGCGGTAGCGCCGCGGCCTTCTTCTCGGCTTCGTTCATGCGCATGTCGCGGTTTTCCTGCGCCATGACGCGCAGGCTGTGACCGAGCGGGGTGCCGTAACGCTCCGCCTGCATCAGCGCCAGGCAAACCGATTTCACGCCTTCGAGGCCGGTGCGCTTGGCCAGATTCTCATAAGCGACCTTGCGGTCCTGCAGATAGGACAGTTCGGCCGTGGTCAGCGTGAACTCTTCCGACAGTGCGACCGATTGGGTCACGATCTCGACACTGACCTTGCGGAAGGCGGTTTCGACCGACATGCCCGACTCGATACAGATCAGCAGCAGATCGAGCGCGTCGGGAAAGGCGCGCCGGATCGAGAGCTGCCGCTTGGAGATCGCGTTCTTCAGGAACAGCATCGGCGCTTGCAGGCCGCCATAGGCCGCAAGCACGCACATGCCGATCTTGATCGGCATCGAATAGGTCATATGCGAGATCAGGAACACATACAGGATCGAGGCGATGAACGTCACGATCGGCGTCACCAGCCGAAAGAACAGGAACGTGATATAGGGCGCCTGGCCGCGATAGCCGGCCTGGGTGAGCTTGTCGCGCGCAGCTTCCTGAGCTAGCCATTTGCCGAGGTTGAAGTCTTCCACCACTCTGGAGACCAGTTGCTTCGGGGTCTGGCGCAGCGAGACCTTTTCAGACTTGGTCATGCGTTCGCGTTCGCGCTGCCGGATTCGCTCGCGCTCGCTCGCGACCGCCTTCATGCGCTTGGCGAGCCCTTCGCCCGCGAACATTGGCATGACCAGGGTATACGCCGTTGCGCTCGCGGCGATCGCGGCAAGCAGCATGGCCATGAAGCGCGCGTCGTGGATTTTTTCGATCAGGAAATCAATCATGCTGCACCGTCAGAAGTCGAAGTTGATCATTCTCTTCATCACGAAGATGCCGATGGACATCCAGATCACGCAGCCGCAAAGCATCAATTGGCCGGTCGGATTGGTCCACAGCAGCGAGATATATTGCGGCGTCGACAGGTAGACGAGCAGCATGACGATCGGCGGCAGCGAGCCGATGATGCCGGCGGAAGCCTTGGCTTCCATCGACATCGCCTGGATCTTCTCCGCCATCTTCTTGCGATCGCGCAGCACCTTGGACAAATTGCCCAGCGCTTCCGACAGGTTGCCGCCGGATTTTTGCTGGATCGCGATCACGATGCCGAAGAAGTTTGCCTCCGGCAACGGCATCCGTTCAAATAGCCGCGCGCAGGCCTCGCCGAGCGGCATGCCGATCGCCTGGGTTTCGATGATGGCCAGGAACTCGCCCTTCAGCGGTTCAGGCGCGTCGGCGGCGACGACCTTGATCGATTCGAACAGCGGCAGGCCTGCCTTGATGCCGCGAACGATCACGTCGACGGCATCCGGCAGCGCTTTCAGGAAATTCTTTTCCCGGCGTTTCTTCAGGTAGCTCAACACCCAGCGCGGCACACCGAACCCGCCGGCGAAGGCCAGACCCACGGCCGCGAACAGACCGCCGTGGAACACCATCGCCAGCACGAAGCAGACCACCCCGAGGACGCCGGAAGCGATCATGAATTTCTGCGTGGTCCAGTCGAGACCTGCCTGCGTCAGGCGGGTGCTTAACGGTATTCTCTTTTCCTTCTGCCGTCGGGCTTCGAGGTCTCTCAGCGTGCCTTCGACCTGTTCGCGGCGCGAGCGCTGGGTTTTATCGGCCTGGCGCGCGGCGGGCGCCGACTTGGCGATCGATTCACGGCGCGACTGCGCCTTGTTCTGTCCCGACAGAACCGGATAGAGAAAAACCCATGCCAGGCCGCCGATGGCGGTCGCGGCCAGAAAGGCCAAAGCGAGAGCTTGCATATTCATCTCGTGCTCCCTCAGTTCGGCGCGGCGACTTCTGCGGCGTCGAGCGCGGCAGCAAGACGTTTTTCTTCGCCGTAATAGCGCGCGCGATCCCAGAAGCGTGGCCGTCCAATGCCGGTCGAGCGATGCCGGCCGACGATGTTGCCGTTGGCGTCTTCGCCGACCAGGTCGTAGACGAATAAGTCCTGGGTAATGATGGTGTCGCCTTCCATGCCCATCACCTCGGTGATGTGCGTGATGCGGCGCGAGCCGTCGCGCAAGCGGGCGGCCTGGATAATGACGTCGATCGAGGCGCAGATCATCTCGCGGATAGTTCGCGATGGCAGCGAAAATCCACCCATGGTGATCATGGATTCGCAGCGCGACAGCGCTTCGCGGGGATTGTTGGCGTGCAGCGTTCCCATCGATCCGTCGTGACCGGTGTTCATGGCCTGCAACAGGTCGAACGCTTCCGGTCCGCGGACTTCGCCGACGATGATACGTTCAGGACGCATACGCAGGCAGTTGCGCACCAGTTCGCGCATGGTGACCTGGCCTTCGCCCTCGATATTGGGCGGGCGGGTTTCAAGTCGCACCACATGCGGCTGCTGCAGCTGGAGTTCGGCGGCGTCCTCGCAGGTGATAACGCGCTCGTCGTCGTCGATATAATTGGTCATGCAGTTCAGCAGCGTGGTCTTGCCGGAACCGGTACCGCCGGAGATCAGCACGTTGGCGCGGCAACGGCCGATGATCTGCAGGATCTCCGCGCCTTCCGGCGTGATCGCTCCGAATTTAACCAGCTGAGGCAGTGTCAGCTTGTCTTTCTTGAATTTACGAATCGTGAGCGCGGGACCGTCGATCGCCAGCGGCGGAACGATGGCGTTGACGCGGGAGCCGTCGGCGAGGCGGGCGTCGCAGATCGGCGAGGATTCGTCGACGCGCCGGCCGACCTGGCTGACGATGCGCTGACAGATGTTCAGCAGTTGCTGGTTGTCGCGGAAGCGAATCCCGGTGCGCTGAATTCGACCGGCGACTTCGATGAATACCGTGCCGGCGCCGTTGACCATGATGTCCGAGATGTCGTCGCGCGACAGCAATGGCTCCAGCGGACCGTAGCCGAGCACGTCGTTGCAGATGTCGTCGAGCAGTTCCTCCTGCTCGGCGATCGACATCACGATATTCTTGATCGCGATGATCTCGTTGACGATGTCGCGAATTTCCTCGCGCGCCGATTCGCCGTCCAGCTTGGCGAGCTGGGCGAGATCGATGGCTTCGATCAAGGCGCCGAAGATCGTCGCTTTGACCTGGTAGTAGGTATCCGAGCGCCGGGCGTCGATGGTCGGCGCGGGCGGCGCGGTCCGGGCTGGTGCGATCGGCGGTGAGGAAACGGTGGGTGCCGGCGCCTCGCGTGCAACGGTTGCGGTCGCGCCGGAAGGTGATTCCAGCGCGCCGGCGGCGGGCTTCATGGCCCGCTGATCATTTTCTGTTCCGCTACGCTTACCAAACACGACGGTACTCCATGCGGTGGCTTACTTTGCCCGCAGCTTCTCGATGAGGGGGGCCAGGAACGAGGCACCCCGTGGCTTTTTGGTCTCGCCGCGGCCGGTCAGCCGCTGTGCGATCTGCAGGAAGATCTCGGTGGTACGATGGGCGGCGTTGATTTCCGCGATCATCTGACCGTTATTGGCCGCCGAGCCGAACATCTGCGGATCGAACGGAATGGAAGCGATCGGCGGACTCTCGATCGCCTTGGCGAATTCGCCGGCATTGATTTCCGGCCGCTTCGGTATGCCGACCTGGTTGAGACAATACAGCGGTATCCGGTCGTTGGGCCGCGACGCCTTCAGCAGGTCGAAGATGTTCTTGGTGTTGCGGAGGTTGGCGAGGTCGGGCGCCGCGACGATCAGGATATCGTCGGCAGCAACCAACGCGCGCCGCGTCCATCCCGACCATTGATGGGGAACGTCGAGCACGATGCACGGCATCGTCGAGCGCAAGGTGTCGAAGATCGAATTGAAGGCGTCCGCGCCGAAATCATAGACGCGCTCGAGCGTGGCCGGCGCCGCCAGCAGGCTGAGGTGGTCGGTGCATTTCGACAGCAGGCGGTCGATGAACGCGGTATCGATGCGGTCGGGCGAGAACACCGCATCGGCGATCCCTTGCGGGGGATCCTGATTGTAGTCGAGGCCGGCGGTGCCGAAGGCGAGGTCGAGATCGGCGACGACGGAATCCAGCGCCAGATCGCGCGCGATCGCCCAGGCGACGTTGTGGGCGACGGTCGACGCGCCGACGCCGCCCTTGGCGCCGACGATAGCGATGATGCGGCCGACCGCCTTGGCTTCCGGCGCCGAGAACAGGTTACAGACCGAGCGAACAACGTCGATCGCGCCGACCGGCGCGATCACGTAGTCGCTGACGCCACGGCGCACCAGTTCGCGGTACAGCGTGACATCGTTGAGCTTGCCGATGACGACGACGCGGGTACCGGAATCGCATACGGTGGCGAGCTGGTCGAGGCCGGTCAGGATATCGCCGCGGCCTTCGGTTTCCAGGATGATCACGTTTGGCGTTGGCGCGGTGCGATAGGCTTCGATGGCGGCGGCCATGCCGCCCATCTGGATCTTGAGATGCGCCTTGCCCAGACGGCGATCCTCGCCGGCCGATTGCACGGCGGCGGCGGTTTCCACCGTCTCGCAAAAGGCTTGAACGGACACGCGCGGCGCCGGGGCGATGTGATCGTCCGCGGGCGACGCTGTGACGTCCGGCTGTTCTTCGGAATTTTGGCGGGCGTAGCTGATCATTTGCCTGTATCGCTGAGTTTGGCCTTATCGGCTTCCGGATAGAGCGTCGTTGTCGTGTTGCCCTTACGATATTTCTCGAAGGCTTCCGCGCGCCGTAAGGTATAGGCGGGGGTTTCACGCCGCGGCTGCACAAGGTCGGCCGGATTGTCGACCATCGCGGCCATGTTGCGCTGATAGGAGCAGCCGAGATTGTACCAGGACGTGTTCTCGATATAGGTCTTGTCGTGAATTGAGGGGCCGAGATCCTCAGGCCACAGGCCGCAGGGTCCTGCGGTCGCCGAGATTCTCGGATAGTTCAGCCGGAGCGCCGCCATCTGGCGTGGATCGTTCGGATGATAACGGTGGACGATGATGGCGCGCGGCGGCACGCCGGCTGCCGCGAGCAACGACTGGACTTCCCGGAGCGCGTCCGCCGCGGCTGCCGCGTTCGGCGTATCGACCGGCAGGTCGGCCATGATCGCGCCGGTTGCTTCATGCTGCCAGGTTTGCGCCAGTCCCATGACATCGGCGCGCTGGTCAGCGGACAGGCCGCCACGGGCGCGACCAACGAAGATCACGACCGACTGGTTGGCTTCCTGCACCGCGATCGGATGGCGCAGGCGATAGTCTTCCGGAACGCTCGCGGTCGTCGCTACGTCGCCGGTATGCGTGCAGGCGCCGAGCACCACGGCAAGACCGATCAGCGCTCCGGCCGTGCGGAGGATGCGATTGCGGTCGACGGGCGTTCTTGATGTCATCGTCTTCGTCCTTGTCCCGTCTCAGTCCGTGATAAAGCCGTAGGTGCCGCGATAATTCTGTGCCGGCTCGGTGCGGCCCGGAACGCCGTAGATGCGGTTGATGCTGCCGAGCAGCTCCGCCTGCGGGTCCGAGGCATTGGCAAATCCGTCATCCGGGCGCGACAGGTCCTTCGGTGAAACGGCCCGAACGATATAGGGCGTCACGATCACCATCAGCTCGGTCTGATTGTTGAGGTAGTCCCGACTGCGGAACAGGGTGCCCAGAATCGGCACGCTGGAAAGGCCGGGCATTCCGTTGATCGCCTGCTTGGTCTGCTGGTTGATCAGGCCGGCCATCGCCATCGCGCCACCGGACGGAATCTCCAGCGACGTTTCGGCGCGGCGGGTCTTGATCGAGGGAATGATGGTGCCGCTGAGGTTGACCGAGTTCTCGTTCGAGATTTCGGATACTTCGGTCATCACATGCAGGCTGATCCGGCCATCGGTCAACACGACCGGCGTGAAGTTGAGCGAGACGCCGAATTTCTTGTAGGACACCGAAAGCTGGCACTGTTGCACGGCGCCGGCGCTGGTCGTCGGTTGGCAGGTGTAACCCGCGGGTATGGGAAATTCGCCGCCGGCGATGAAGCTCGCGGACTCGCCCGAGATCGCCGTCAGGTTCGGTTCGGCCAGGGTGCGTACCACCCCGGCGCTTTCCATGGCCCGCAACGTGGCCTGCACCGACGGGGTGCCGGCCGTCATCGTGTTGGTTGGCAGCGTATTGTTCGCAGTGAAGGCATTGGCAGTGTTAAAGGTTACGGCGGAGGTGCCGTAACTGAGGCTGGCGCTGAGGTCGATGCCCATCTGCTTGATGATCGAACGCGCGACTTCGGCGACGGTGACCTTCAACATCACCTGATCGCGGCCGCGAACCACGATCGAGTTGACCACCTTTTCGGGGCCACCGACGAGCCGCGTGGCGATATCACCAGCCTGCTGCGCTTCGATCGGGCTCGCCACCGAGCCCGACAGCATTACGCCATCGCCGACACCCTCGATACGGATGTCGGCATTCGGCATCGTTTGCTTCAGCGCGGCGCGCACACCGTTGAGATCGCGCGTGACCGCGATGTCATAGGCGGCAATCTGCTGGCCGGCGGAGTCGAAGAACACGATATTGGTCTGGCCGACGGCGGCGCCGATGATATAGGCGCGTTGCGCGGAGCGCACGACGGCGTTGGCGATCTTGGGATCGGCGACCAGCACATCCTTGATGTCGCGAGGCAGGTCGATCACCACCGACTTGCCGATACCGAGCGGCAGGAAGCGCGCATTCATCTGCCCGTCGGCCGCCATCGGTGCGGCCGGTGCGGCGGAACGATAATCGGCAGCGATGACCGGGGTCAGCGCCGGATTGAGCGTCAGCGCGGCGACGGCCGAAAACGACAGGGCGCGGACCATCAAGGCCCGCATCATCCGCTGATTTCCCCTGTAATGCATATCGAGTCCTTTGGTCACTTCTGGGTCGTCGTCTGGGTTGGTACGCCGTAACGGATCACGTTGACGCTATCGCCTCGCTTGCGCGTCTGGTCGTCGGCCCGGCTCTCGACGATGTTGACGTCGGCGATGCTGCGCAGCGCCAGCGACAGCGTGCCGCTCTGGCGCGCGCGGGCGAGCGTCTCGGTCTGCTCAGGCTTCAGCTCCAGCGTCACGGTCTTGCCGACCACGGCGTTCTGGCCGTCCTTTTCCTTCGGCGCCTGGTCGATCGCCAGAACGCGAATATTGGTCAGGATGATTTCCGAGTTGACGACGTCGCTGCCGCCGCCGCGGTTGTCCGGATTCTTTTCGTGCTTCGAAAGAATGACGTCGACCCGGTCGTTGGGCAGGATAAAGCCGCCGGCGCCGGTTTCCGGCGAGATCTCGGTGGAGACGGCGCGCATGCCGGTCGGCAGGATAGCGGCCATAAAGCCGGAGCCGTCGGCCTTCACCAGCTTCTGTTCACGAATCGGCTCGCCGGTGATGAAGGGGGCGCGCGCGATCGAGCCGACGAGCTGGTTGGTTGCGTCAGGCCGTTCACCGCGGCGAATAAACGTGCTGCTGGCGGTCGCTGCGGGCCAGGTCTGCCACTGCATATCCTCCGGCTTGACCGCTTGGCCAAGGCCGATGTCGGATTTCGCGACGAGAACGTCCACGGTCTGCAGCTGCGTAACCGGTTCTGCCGCGATAGGCTTGTTATTGTCGGATCCGCTCGCAAGATACGCGGCAATACCGCCGGCACCGACAGCGATGGTCAGGACGACAATGCGTGCGGTATTCATTACGCTTCACTTTCCACATTACGCTGCGACGCTTCCGTCGCCGTGATGGGAGTTGACCAGCTATTCGTCAAAGCATGGTTAATGAGGCGTATCTAAATCAACTTAACGCCGAGTTTACCGAAGTGGTTCTGGCGTTTACCTGGTGTTTACTCTCGCGTTCAGCGGATCGCGAAGTGGGCGAGATCGACCGCCTTGATCCAGTCGGTCTCCGGATAAATCATCAACGCGCCGATCGCGAGCGCGATGCCGTAAGGAATACCGCTATCCTTGGCGTGCAGGCGGAGCAGCCAGGTCTGACCGACCAGGGCGTAAGGCAGCGGCCATTGCCGGAACTGGAGCAATACCAGGGTCAGGGCGCCGCCGAACAGCGAAGCATAGATGAGGTAATTCAGCAGGTGGCCGAAGCCGAACCAGAGCGCGGCCGCGGCCGCAACCTTGGCGTCGCCGCCGCCGATCCATCCCATCGCGAAACACGCAAAAGCGACCGTCAGCACGCTGGCGCCGGCCCCGATATGCGAAAGGATGTCGTAAAGCCCCATGCCGCTCAGCAAAGCGAGAACCAGGAAACCCGCGATCAGCGCCAGCGACACCCGGTTGGAAATCGTCATGGTGAAGAGGTCGCTTGCGGCGGCGAACGCCATCAGGGCCGGAAACAGCAGAAGCCGGGCGATGTCGAGGGTCATGGCAAGGATCCTGGGATGAGGTGGTCCGTGCGGTTAACGCGGAGTCGGAGCATCGCCCGAGCTTAGGTGTCAGAAATGAACAATCGGAAAACGGCAGGCCGATCACCAGACCGCCAGGATTCGGCAGGCGAGCGCAACCAGCGCCAGCATCAGCGCCATGCAGACCAGTTCCGCAGGCGTATCGCCGCGACGGCCGGTCGGAACCGCTCGGGTTGCGGCATCGGTTTTACGCATCATCACGCCACTGCATTACTGTAGGAAACAACAAAGGCCCCGGAATGTCCGGGGCCTTTGCCGTTAGTCCGAAACCGTCGATTACTTCAACGAGCTGTTGATCGAGGTGAACTTGGTGTTCAGGTTGCTGCCGAGGCCGTTCACGGTCGCGATGATCGCGAGCGCGATGCCCGCTGCAATCAGGCCGTATTCGATCGCGGTGGCACCGGACTCGTCCTTCACGAAACGGGCAATCAGGTTCTTCATAACTAACTCCATGTGTACACGTGGCTGGTCGAACTAACGTTTGGTCTCGCCGGCGTTCTCAGCACCGTGACCATGGCCTAACCTTAGGACCGGACAATTTCGGCGCAGTTAATTCGATTGCGTAAAAGCGGCCTCAGCGCGCTGTTATTGAGCAGAGTAAATTTGGCATTAAGGCCTTTGTTACAATGCGAAATGCATTTCCCTCGCGGTCTGTTGATGGGGCGTGCAGGCGCGAGCGCGCCATTATTCATGGCTCCTTAAACATGGAAGGGTAACCCTTGAAGCCCGATCAGATGAGGCGTTCATGTCGAATTTACCCCTGGAAGTCGTCGAGATGTTTGGCCAGACGATCGCCAGGGTGGTTCCAATCACCATCGGGCTCGCCGTGGTGTTCTCGGTGCTCACGCATTTCTGGGCTTGCAACCCGGGAACGCCATGGTGGCGCAAGCGTGAGCTGATCACCGACGCCTGTTACTGGTTCTTCGTGCCGCTGTTTGCGCGGGTGCTCAGGATCGGGCTCATGGTGATCGGCGCGGGCGCGGTATTCGGAATTCATGACGCCGACGACCTGATTGCCTTCTACGACAATGGTCACGGTCCGCTGTCCGAACTGCCGCTCTGGTTCCAGGCGATATTGTTCCTGGTGGCGTCCGACTTCATGCTCTATTGGCTGCACCGGATGTTCCATGGTGGCGGGTTCTGGAAATATCACGCCATTCACCATTCATCCGAGGATCTGGACTGGATCTCGGCGGCACGCTTTCATCCCGTCAACCTGCTGATCGGGACCATCGCGGTCGACGTCATATTGCTGATGGCGGGCATCTCGCCCAACATCATGCTCTGGGTAGGGCCCTTCACGACATTCCATTCGGCTTTCGTCCACGCCAATCTGAACTGGTCGCTTGGCCCGTTCAAATATGTGCTCGCGACGCCGGTGTTCCATCGCTGGCATCACACCTCGCTGGAGCAGGGCGGCAACACCAACTTCGCTGGAACCTTTCCTATCTGGGACATCCTGTTTGGAACCTTCCGGATGCCTGAAGGTGTGCTGCCCGACGAGTATGGCGTCGATGGCGACCAGGCGGTCCCGTCCGAGATCGGCGGCCAGCTGGCCTATCCGTTTCGGCAATAGGCGTCGGCGCGATCTGTGGTTTCTGGGAGCCGTTTGCGGTTCATTCACTAATTAGGGGCAGATTTGCCTCGTCGGGCGCCGGCTCCGCTGCGTATCTGCTTTAGCCGGCTCGTCAACGCCCCGGGGTATAGTATGTCGTTCAAGTGTTTGCGTACGCGCGTTCGCGCGGTTTCCGGTTTCCGCGCGCTGGCTGCGGGAATGCTGCTGTGGCCGGCACTGGCGTTCGCCGATCCGGCTCCCGATGCCATCGACGTCAATGTCGACCAGGCCAAGCTGGTTAAACTTCCTGCCCGCGTTGCGACCATCGTCGTCGGAAATCCGCTGATTGCCGATGTCACGCTGCAGAGCGGCGGCATCGTCGTGGTAACCGGCAAAGGCTATGGCGCCACCAATTTCATCGCAATGGACCGCGCCGGCGAAGTCTTGTCAGACCGTGTCATTCAGGTCGAAGGCCCGACCGACAAAGTCGTCACGATCTACCGCGGGGTCGACCGGGAATCCTACAGCTGCATGCCGGTTTGCCAGAAGCGGATCACGCTCGGCGACGGCGACGGTTACTTCAAGGCGGCGATGGACCAGGCCGGTACGCTCTCAAACCAGGCGAGCGGCGCGGCGGCAAGCAAGCCGTCCAATTAAGATCGACACGACGAACTGATCGAACGCGCCGGCGGCAGCCGGCCGTCATGCGCATCGATCAGCGCTAGCGAACGAAGATCCGCAAAATGGTTAAGGCACGGTTAATTTCGCGGCCCGCGCTGCCTTGGTGTGACGAAACACTTCAACAATCAGTTTGAGCTAGTCCTTGTGCGTAAGTCTTTACCGCCGCTGCAAGGAACCCCCGATGCCATCGCCCGCAGCTCCATCCATTCCCTCCGGCAATTTGCTGCGCCGGTTTCGCCGCAACCGCAGTGCTTCGGCGGCGGTTGAATTCGCGCTGGTGGCGCCGGTGTTTTTCGCGCTGCTGTTTGCGATCATCGAAACTGCCTTCATGTTCTTCGCCAGCCAGGTGCTGGAGACCATTACCCAGGATTCCGCGCGCGTGCTGATGACCGGCCAGGCGCAAACCGGTCAGGTGGGGACCTGCGCGGACCCGGTAACTGGCGCGCCCTTGGCCTGTACGCAGGCGACGTTCAAGAATTACGTCTGCGGTCAGATTCCGGCGCTGTTCAGTTGCAACGGCGCCAACGGCATCTTCGTTGACGTCGAGAGCTATCCGCAGTTCACCAACGTGGTCATCAATAACCAGATCGACACTTCCGGCAATTTCATCAACAACATGCAGTATAATCCGGGCGGTGCGTGCGCCATCGTCGTCGTGAGGCTGTTCTATCAATGGCCGCTGTACGTCACCGGACTTGGCTACAATATTGCAAATATGTCGGGCAACACGCGGCTGCTGAGTGCGACGGCCGCGTTCAGGAACGAACCATATAGTAGCGGATCTTGCTGATGAGCCCGGCGTTGAAATCCATTACGAAGAAGTGGCGCCGTGCGACGCATTTCGCGCGCAGCCTCGTCAACGATCGCCGCGGTGTCGCCGCGATCGAATTCGCGATGATCGTTCCGATCATGTTGGTGCTGTTTTTCGGAACGGTCGAGTTTTCTTCCGGCATAGCGGCAGAGCGCAAGGTCTCGCTGATGGCGCGGACGCTCTCGGATCTGACATCGCGGTCGATCTCGGTCTCGGATTCCGACGTGACCAATTTTCTCGCCGCGGGCAGTGCAATTATGACGCCGTATGTGCCCCCGATGTACAATGTGACCAATGGCACGATTACGGAATTGTGGATCGATCCAGCGACGGGCAACGCGCGGGTTCAATGGAGCAAAGGGGCGACACCCCTCGGGCAGGGCTCTCTGGTCACCATTCCGACCGATCTCATCGTAAAGGATTCAACGGGCAAGGTCGTGCCAAGCCAGTATCTGATCTTCAGTCAGGTGAACTATGTGTACAAGCCTGCCGTAAGCTGGGGAATGATGCCAGATACGGGCATTACACTGCAGGACGTCTCCTACACGCGGCCCCGGCAGACGGTCTGCGTAATCTATCCGACGCCGACGAGCGGCGCCCTTCCGCCGTGTCCGACGTTGTGAGCACGTTCAGTCGTCGATCACAGCCGACGCATGGCTGAAAACGGCAGCTCAAATTAATTGCTAAAACAAAAGGCCGCGCTGACAGCACGGCCTTTCTTATTTGATGCGGTCTTGTCCGGCGCGAAGTGAATGCCGTGGCCCCTGTCGCAGCGCGAACCGGACCGAACGAAATTCGCTTAGCCCGCGGCGCGGAGATTGTCCGCCGAAGACTTGCCAGAGCGGCGATCTGCCACGATCTCGTAGGAGATCTTCTGGCCTTCGCGCAGCGTTCCAAGGCCAGCGCGTTCAACGGCGCTGATGTGCACGAACACGTCGTTGCCGCCATCATCCGGCTGAATGAAGCCGAAGCCCTTGGTCGCGTTAAACCACTTCACGGTTCCCATGCTCACGGGGGTAGTCCCTTCTCAAGATAAATATATAGAAGCCCACTTTCATGGGCTGGTGAGATCGAATTTTTGGAAGGGTCGTCAGCGTCTAAACCGGCTGTACCGGTGGATAGCTAATGTCGTCCGGCCGAAAATCGATGGGGATATCTTATGCGAAAAGGGCTTTCAAAACAATCCTGAGGCGCACGATTTTTTGATCGGCCCTTTTTTGCATATGCAGGCCCACCGACCCGCGCCAACACGACGGTGTCATGCGCGATGTCGGGGGTGTCTGTTGGACGCTTACCGGCGCCGGAACTGGCCGCGCGGCGGTGCACCGCGCGGTGCTCCACCACCACCGGGCCGCTCGTCCTTGTGGCGGAAAATAAGGCGGCCCTTCTCCAGGTCGTAGGGCGACATCTCGATCGTCACCCGGTCGCCCGCCAGCGTCTTGATCCGGTTCTTTTTCATCTTGCCGGCAGTGTAGGCGACGATCTCGTGGCCGGCATCGAGTTGGACGCGATAACGCGCGTCGGGGAGGATTTCGGTGACCAGTCCTTCGAACTGGATCAGCTCTTCTTTAGCCATGGTTATCTCCAGATCGATCGGCGGTTAGCGTGGCCGTTGGGTGCGATTGGGGCGGGTATTCGGGCGGCTCTCCCGGTGCAGGAAAGCGACACCTTGCATGCCTTCAGCCTTCATACCTTCAGACTTGAAGCTTTCAGGTCTGGAGCTTTCGGATCTGACACCGCTGTGCGACGGACGCATCGGTTCCTGCCGGTTGCCCTCGTGCCGGTTGGTTTGCGGAGCCCCATTATTACCACCGGGACGGCGGCGACGGCGAGGGCCTTTTGAACCGGGTGCCGCTTCATTGGTCCGGGCCGGGTGGGCGCGCGGGGCGGATCGTGCGCCGCGATGTTGCGCCGGGGCGGGCGCCGCTTCGCGATGACCCGGCGTGCGGCGGTCTTCCTTCGGCAGCGTGATGCGGATCAGTTTTTCGATGTCGCGCAGATAGGCCAGTTCCTCGCCCCCGGCGACCAGCGAGATCGCGACACCCTCGGCGCCGGCGCGCGCGGTGCGGCCGATGCGGTGGACGTAGGTCTCGGGGATGTTGGGCAGATCGAAATTCACCACATGGCTGATGCCATCGACGTCGATGCCGCGGGCGGCAATGTCGGTGGCGACCAGGGTGCGGATCTGGCCGGTGCGGAATGCCGCCAGCACACGCTCGCGGTGGTTCTGCGATTTGTTGCCGTGAATGGCGTCAGCGGTGATGCCGGCCTTGGCGAGGCCCTTCACCACCTTGTCGGCGCCATGCTTGGTACGGGTAAAGATCAGCGCGCGATCGACCGGCTCCTGCTTGAGGAGTTGCGCCAGCAAGGTCGGCTTGGCGGAGTGGTCGACCTGGATGATGCGCTGGGCGATACGCTCGACCGTCGAGGCGACCGGGGTCACCGCGACGCGGGCCGGGTCGCGCAGCATCGCTTCGGCGAGTTCGGCGATGTCTTTCGGCATCGTCGCCGAGAAGAACAGCGTCTGCCGCTTGCTCGGCAGCTTGCCGACGATCTTCCTGATGTCATTGATGAAGCCCATGTCCAGCATGCGGTCGGCTTCGTCGAGCACCAGAAACTCGACCTGTCCGAGCTTCAGGCCGTTGCTCTGCACGAGGTCGAGCAGGCGGCCGGGCGTGGCCACCATGACTTCGACGCCTTGCATCACCGAACGGACCTGACGGCCCATCGGCACGCCGCCGATCGCCAGCGCCGACGTGAGGCGTATGTGACGGCCATAGGCATTGAAGGCCTCGAGAATCTGTCCCGACAATTCACGGGTCGGGCTCAACACCAGCACGCGGCATGCCTTGGGCTGGGGCTTGATGCGGTTCTCCAGAATGCGGTGCAGGATCGGGAGCGCGAAGGATGCGGTCTTGCCGGTGCCGGTCTGGGCGATGCCGACGACGTCGCGGCCGGTCAATGCGATGGGGATTGTTTGGGCCTGGATCGGGGTGGGCGTGACGTAATTCTCTTCTTTGAGCGCACGCGAAATGGGTTCGGCAAGGCCGAAATCCTGAAAGGAGGTCAAAAGGATGGTTCTTTCCATTATAAAAGGCAGGCGCCCGGCCATCTCAGCCAGGAGCGCGCGAGGGTGTCTGAGACACCCGCGTGTTTGGGGCGTCGGTTTTGGTTAGCTGAAGGGGCAAGCCAGAAACCGTTGGACGGGCTCAGAACACGCGGCTCGCGGTGACCCGGTGATTCCCTGGGTCGTACTCGTCATATGGAACACGAACGCGGCGCTTTCAAGGTCAATCGTGCCGTGACGCCTTGGCGCGGTTAAGAAAGCCGGGCAAATCGGGCTATCTGCGCTTTGAAGCGACACCGTCAGTCAAATGAGGTGCCGAATATTTAGACATGCCTTCATATTTGCACACAGATTATACAGACTGCTAATCGAGCATACAGTTTTTCAGTCTAAATATTAGGCAGAAATGTCGGTCGATTTGAGGCATCGAGGGTATTTTTATATATTTTACATATACTTAGGCCGATTCCATGGCGTGGCACGCTTCTTGCGATTCCATTAATGCAGGCGGCCGCGGGCCGTCGCAGCGTTTTAACGTCTGCGTCAGGGAGATGACACCTCATGCTTACTCAATTGACTCACGATATAGCGACGCCCCTCAGCCGTCGTCGCTGGCTGGCGGCGACCGCCGGACTGATTTTAGGCTTGTCCGCGTTTGGCTCGGCCAAGGCGGCGGATGACACCATCAAGGTTGGCGTCCTGCATTCGCTCTCGGGCACCATGGCGATCAGCGAAACAACGCTGAAGGATACCGTGCTGTTCATGATCGATGAGCAGAACAAGAAGGGCGGCGTTCTCGGCAAGAAGCTCGAGGCCGTGGTCGTCGACCCCGCGTCGAACTGGCCGCTGTTCGCCGAAAAAGCCCGTGAGTTGATCACCAAGGACAAGGTTTCGGTGGTGTTCGGCTGCTGGACCTCGGTGTCGCGCAAATCCGTGCTGCCGGTGTTCAAGGAACTGAACTCGATCCTGTTCTATCCGGTGCAGTACGAAGGCGAAGAGAGCGAGCGCAACGTGTTCTACACGGGTGCGGCGCCGAACCAGCAGGCGATCCCTGCGGTCGACTACCTGATGAAGGACGAAAAGGTGAAGCGCTGGGTACTGGCCGGCACCGACTACGTTTACCCGCGCACCACCAACAAGATCCTCGAAGCCTATCTGAAGTCGAAGGGCGTCAAGGACGAAGACATCATGATCAACTACACGCCGTTCGGTCATTCCGATTGGCAGACGATCGTCGCCGACATCAAGAAGTTCGGCTCGGCCGGCAAGAAGACCGCCGTCGTGTCGACCATCAATGGCGACGCCAACGTTCCCTTCTACAAGGAACTCGGCAACCAGGGCATCAAGGCGACCGATATTCCGGTGGTCGCGTTCTCGGTGGGTGAAGAAGAACTCGCCGGCATCGATACCAAGCCGCTGATCGGCCATCTCGCCGCCTGGAACTACTTCGAGTCGATCAAGACGCCGGCGAACGAGAAGTTCATCAAGGACTGGCAGGCCTACACCAAGAATCCGAAGCGCACGACCAACGACCCGATGGAAGCCACCTATATCGGCTTCAACATGTGGGTGAAGGCGGTCGAGAAGGCCAAGTCGGTTGACGCCGACAAGGTGATCGATGCGCTTCCCGGCACCGAGACCGCCAACCTCACCGGTGGCGTGTCCAAGCTGCTTCCGAACCATCACATTACCAAGCCGGTGTTCATTGGCGAAATCAAAGGCAACGGCCAGTTTGACGTGGTGTGGAAGACGCCCGGGCTGGTTGCCGGCGACGCCTGGTCGAAGGAGTTGCCCGATTCCAAGGACCTGATCGGCGATTGGGTCGGCAAGAAGTGCGGCAACTACAACACCAAGACCAACAAGTGCGGCGGTCAGGGTTCCTGATTCAGTCCTGAATACCAGAGAACCTGAACACAACGAACAAGGGAGGGCGGCGATACCCGCCGCCTTCCTGCTGCCTCTGCCGGGGTCGTCCAGTGCTTATAAAAACCTTCAAGAAATTCCGCGCGCTGCCGTTTGCGTGCCTGATGATCTTCGCGATGGTGCTGCCGGTGGTCGCCGGTCCGTTCGAGGACGCCGTCGGTAAATTCGCCAACGACGATTTTTCCGACACCGAGGATGCCGTGGGCGCGATCGCGACCTCGGGCAATCCGCTGGCTTTTCCGATCATCAGCGCGCTGCAGGACGGCCGCCTGATGGCCGATCCCGACAGCAAAAAAATCTATGTCACCCAGCCCGACGGCAAGTCGATCGACGCCGCAACCGGCGCACCCGTCGCCAGCGTTCCCGATAGCGCCGCGGCCGTTCGCCTCAACAATCATCTGCGCCGCGCGGTCGAGGCTGCACTTGGCGGCCTGACGCTATCGTCGCCCGACCCCGATAAACGTATCCAGGCCGCGCAGTCGGTCTACAAGACCCATGACGAGACCATGCTGCCATTGATCGATGGCGCGTTGCAGAAGGAGACCAACAAGGCGGCCAAGCAGGCCTTTGTCGAAGCGCGCGCCGCGATCCTGTTGTTCAAGGATGACGCCACCGAGCAGCAGAAGCTCGAGGCGATCACGACGATCAGGGGGCGCGCCGACCAGGAAGCGCTGGCGATGCTGACCGACGTGCCGTCGGATGCGCCACCGGCGGTCGCGCATGCCGCAACCGCGGCCGTATCAGCGATCCAGCAACGGCTCGCGCTGTGGTCCGTGGTGCAGAACGCCTGGTACGGCCTGTCGCTCGGCTCGGTGCTGCTGCTGGCGGCCATCGGGCTTGCCATCACCTTCGGTGTGATGGGCGTCATCAACATGGCGCATGGTGAGATGGTGATGATCGGCGCCTACGTCACCTTCGTGGTGCAGCAGACCATCCGCACCAGCTATCCCGATCTGTTCGATTATTCGCTCGTGTTCGCCGTGCCGTTGGCCTTCATCGTGGCCGGCGCCATTGGCATCCTGATCGAGCGAACCATCATCCGCTTCCTCTACGGCCGCCCGCTGGAGACCCTGTTGGCGACCTGGGGCCTGTCGCTGGTATTGCAGCAGGCGGTGCGCACCATGTTCGGTCCCACCAACCAGGAAGTCGGCAATCCCTCCTGGATGAGCGGTGCGTTCCAGCTCGGACAGATCTCGATCACCTATAACCGGTTGTGGATCCTCTGCTTCACGATGGCGGTGTTTGTCATCCTGCTGGCGATGCTGCGGTACACGGCGCTGGGGCTTGAGATGCGCGCGGTGACGCAGAACCGCCGGATGGCGGCCTCGATGGGGATTGCGACTTCCCGCGTCGATGCGCTGACATTCGGCCTCGGCTCGGGCATCGCCGGGATTGCGGGCGTGGCGCTGTCGCAGATCGACAATGTCAGCCCCAACCTCGGCCAGAGCTACATCATCGACTCCTTCATGGTGGTGGTGTTCGGCGGGGTCGGTAATCTCTGGGGCACGCTGGTCGGCGCCTTTACGCTCGGCATCGCCAACAAGTTCCTGGAGCCGGTGGCGGGCGCGGTGCTCGGCAAGATCGCCATTCTGGTGCTGATCATTTTGTTTATCCAGAAGCGTCCGCGCGGCCTGTTCGCGCTCAAAGGGCGGGCGGTGGAAGCATGATGTCGCATGTGCTGACGCGCTCGCTGGATCGCAGCGCGACCGTTTTCCTGTTCGTGGTCGCAGCCTGCGGTGTGCTGATCCCGCTGTCGAATCTGCTGCTGCCAGCCGGTTCGGTTTTTCAGGTGCCGACTTATCTGGTGGCGCTGTTCGGCAAATATGTCTGCTACGCGATCCTGGCGCTCTCGATCGACCTGATCTGGGGCTATTGCGGCATTCTTTCGCTCGGCCATGGTGCGTTCTTCGCGCTCGGCGGTTACGCGATGGGCATGTATCTGATGCGCCAGATCGGCAGCCGCGGGGTCTACGGCAATCCGATCCTGCCCGATTTCATGGTGTTCCTGAATTACCCGAAACTGCCCTGGTACTGGCACGGCTTCGATATGTTCTGGTTCGCGGCGCTGATGGTCATCTTGGCGCCGGGTCTGCTTGCCTTCTGCTTCGGCTGGCTGGCGTTCCGCTCGCGCGTCACCGGCGTCTACCTGTCGATCATCACGCAGGCGATGACCTATGCGCTGCTGCTGGCCTTCTTCCGCAACGATTTCGGTTTCGGCGGCAATAATGGCCTGACCGATTTCAAGGATATCCTTGGCTTCAACGTCCAGGCTGACGGAACCCGCGCCGCGTTGTTCATGCTGAGCTGCCTCGGGCTGATCATCGGTTTCCTGATCTGCCGCGCGGTGGTGACCTCGAAGCTCGGCAAGGTCCTGATCGCGGTGCGCGACGCTGAATCACGCACGCGATTTCTGGGTTATCGCGTCGAATCCTACAAGCTGTTCGTGTTCACGCTGTCCGCTTGCATGGCCGGTGTCGCCGGGGCGCTCTATGTGCCGCAGGTTGGCATCATCAATCCCGGTGAATTCGCGCCCGGCAATTCCATCGAGGCGGTAATCTGGGTCGCGGTCGGCGGTCGCGGCACGCTGATCGGGGCCGCGCTCGGTGCGATCGTCGTCAACTACGCGAAAACCGTGTTCACCTCGGGGCCGCTGGCGCCGTATTGGCTGTTCATGCTGGGCGCGCTGTTCATCCTCGTGACGCTGCTGCTGCCGAAGGGGATCATCGGCACCTTCAACGCCTGGTGGGAGCCACGCAAGGCCAAACGCCTGATCGAAAATGCCGAGAGCGCGGCGCGCGAAGACGGCATCAGCGAACCGAAGATGGCGGAGTGAGCGCATGAACGTCATGGATTCGCGGGCGACCTCGGCGCTGCTCTACCTCGACGGCGTGCATGTCTCGTTCGACGGCTTTCACGCCATCAACAATCTGTCGCTGGCGCTCGCGCCCGGCGAAATGCGCGCCATTATCGGCCCCAACGGTGCCGGCAAGACCACCATGATGGACATCATCACCGGCAAGACCAAGCCGGACGAGGGCACCGTGCTGTTCGACGGTGTCACCGATCTGACGCGGCTCGATGAGACGCGAATTGCCGAGCTCGGGATCGGCCGTAAATTCCAGAAGCCGACGGTGTTCGAGAGTCAGACCATCGAGGATAATCTGCTGCTGGCGCTCAATGTCGACCACCGCGTCAAGGGCACGCTGTTCTGGCGTGAAACCAAGGCGGAATCCGAGCGCATCGAACGCGTGCTCGAGACCATCCGCTTGAAGGATGCGCGCAATCGCCTGGCGGGAAGCCTGTCGCACGGCCAGAAGCAATGGCTGGAGATCGGCATGCTGCTGGCGCAGGATCCGAAGCTGTTGCTGGTCGATGAACCCGTCGCCGGGATGACCGACGTCGAAACCCACCAGACCGCCGAGCTCCTGAAGGAAATCAACAAGGAAAAGACCATCATGGTGGTCGAGCACGATATGACCTTCGTGCGCGAACTCGGCGTCAAGGTGACGTGCCTGCATGAAGGCACCGTGCTGGCAGAGGGCACCATCGATCAGGTTTCGACCAACGACCGTGTGGTCGAAGTGTATTTGGGGCGGTGATCCATGTTGAAGGTCGATAACATCAGCCTCTATTACGGCGCCGCGCAGGCGTTGCGTGGCGTCTCGATCGCGGCCGAAACCGGCAAGGTGGTGTGCGTGCTCGGCCGCAACGGCGTCGGCAAGACCTCGCTGCTGCGCGCCATGGTCGGCCAATATCCGGTCGCCAGCGGTTCGATCACCCTCGATGGCAAGGACATCACGGGAATGAAGCCCTATGAACGGGCGCGCAGCGGCATCGGCTTCGTGCCGCAGGGCCGTGAGATATTTCCGCTGCTGACGGTCGAGGAAAATCTCAAGACCGGCTTTGGTCCGTTGAAGCGCGAGGACCGCAATATTCCCGATGACGTGTTCTCGCTGTTTCCGGTGTTGAACTCGATGCTGGGACGGCGCGGCGGCGATCTGTCGGGCGGTCAGCAGCAGCAACTCGCGATCGGGCGGGCGCTGGTGATGCGGCCGAAACTGCTGCTGCTGGACGAGCCGACCGAGGGCATCCAGCCGTCGATCATCAAGGATATCGGGCGGGCGGTCTCGTATCTGCGCAGCCTCGGCAATATGGCGATCGTGCTGGTCGAACAATATCTCGACTTTGCCTGCGAGCTCGGCGACAGTTTCGCCGTGATGGACCGGGGTGCGGTGAAATATGCCTGCGATCGCGCTAACCTCGATCCCGCCGAAATCAGCCGCCAGATGGCGCTTTAATTCAAGACGCTTGGGGTTTCAGGCCGGATGCAGACCGATACCACGCGCGCGGCCGCGGCGATCTTCGCGGCCAACCGGGCCAGGGGCTCGGTGACATTTGACGTTCACCTTGTCGAGGGTATCACCCGCCGCCGACAGCTGCATGAATCCGGCTCGCTGCGGGTTCGCTTTCCTTCGCCCGAGGCGGAAGGCCTGTCGGCGGTGTTCGTGAACACGGCAGGCGGCGTCGCCGGCGGCGATCGTTTCGATATCGACATTGCCGCCGGTGAGGGCGCCCGCCTGACGTTGACAACGGCGGCGGCTGAAAAGGTCTATCGGGCCGAGAGCAGTCCCGCGCAACTCAATATTTCCCTGAAGGCCGCGGCAGGCGCCCATCTCGGATGGCTGCCGCAGGAGACCATCCTGTTCGATCGCGCCCGGGTGTCGCGGCAAATCGATATCGATCTTGCCGACAGCGCCTCGCTTCTGCTGTGCGAGATCGTCGTATTCGGCCGCGCTGCGATGGGTGAGCGGATGCTACAGGGCGAGTTCGTCGATCGCTGGCGGATCCGGCGCGGCGGCCGGCTGGTATTCGCGGAAACCATCCGGCTCGATGGTGACATCGGTGCGAAGCTCGCAAATCCGGCCATCGCCAAGGGTGGCGTGGCTGTTGGCACCGCCTTGATCGTGCCGGGCGATGAGGCGCTGGTCGAAAATATCCGTACGCTGTCCGAAAGCTTCGGCGGCGAGGTCGGCATCTCCGCCTGGAATGGATTTGCAATGGCCCGCTTCTGTGCCCAAGATGCGGCGCGGTTGCGCGCCGACATGATGGCGGTGCTCGGCCGCGCCAGCGGTTCGGCGTTGCCAAGGCTTTGGCTTAATTAGACTCTCTGGCTGACTTTGATCCAATCATTCGAGTGCCCGCATGAACCTCTCTCCCCGCGAAAAGGACAAGCTTCTGATCTCGATGGCGGCAATCGTAGCACGCCGGCGGCTGGAGCGTGGCGTCAAGCTCAACCACCCGGAAGCCATCGCGATCATTTCCGATTTCATCGTCGAGGGCGCGCGCGACGGCCGCACCGTGGCGGAGTTGATGCAGGCGGGCGCGCAGGTGGTCACCCGCGCGCAGTGCATGGACGGGATTGCCGAGATGATCCACGACATTCAGGTCGAGGCGACGTTTCCGGATGGCACCAAGCTGGTCACCGTGCATGAGCCGATCCGATGAGGAAGCGGGAAACCTTCAATTCGTCATGCCCGGGCTTGTCCCGGGCATCCACGATTTTCTTGAGGCAAAAAGCAAGACGTGGATGGCCGGGCATAGGCGAGCGGGAGCGACGCCGTCCTTCAGACGGCTGTGCCCGGCCATGACGCAGCAAAAAGTTGCGAGGTGCTAGCCATGATCCCCGGTGAACTCTTCATCAAGGACGGCGAGATCGAACTCAATGCCGGCCGCAAGACGGTGACGCTGACGGTCGCCAATTCAGGCGATCGCCCGATCCAGGTTGGCTCGCACTATCATTTCTTCGAGACTAATCCGGCGCTGAAGTTCGATCGCAAGAAAGCTCGCGGCATGCGGCTCGACATCGCCGCAGGCACGGCGGTGCGGTTCGAGCCGGGCCAGACCCGCGACGTGCAACTGGTGGCACTGGCCGGCAAGCGCGTCGTGTACGGCTTCCGCGGTGAAGTGCAGGGGAAGCTGTGAGTGAAGCTGTGAGCGTTCTGACCTCTCAACGAGTCGTCCCTGCGAACGCAGGGACCCATACGGCGCGGACTCTCGTTTCAGTACTGCGGCAGAGGCCTTTCTTCACCTTTGACGTCCGGGGTTATGGGTCCCTGCGTTCGCAGGGACGACCTGCTGAGAGTGTGTGCCGGGCCTTGGCCACATCGACGCCGCCATATGCAATTCCCCTCGCCCGCAAAGGGAGAGAGAACATGCCTGTCGATGGAGCGAACCGATGTCCGTAAAAATCAAACGTTCCGTCTATGCCGACATGTTCGGGCCCACCACCGGCGACCGGGTGCGGCTGGCGGACACCGATCTGATCATCGAGGTCGAGAAGGATTTTACGGTTTACGGCGAAGAGGTGAAGTTCGGCGGTGGCAAGGTGATCCGCGATGGCATGGGCCAGTCGCAGGTCACCAACAGGCAGGGCGCCGCCGATACCGTCATCACCAACGCGCTGATCGTCGATCATTGGGGCATCGTCAAAGCCGATGTCGCGATCAAGGAGGGTATGATCTCGGCGATCGGCAAGGCCGGCAATCCGGACATCCAGCCCGGCGTGACCATCGTGATCGGTCCCGGCACCGATGTGATTGCGGGTGAGGGCAAGATCCTCACCGCAGGCGGATTCGACAGCCACATTCATTTCATCTGCCCGCAGCAGATCGAGCACGCGCTGATGTCGGGCGTCACTTCGATGTTGGGCGGCGGCACCGGGCCGTCGCACGGCACGTTTGCGACCACCTGCACGCCCGGCCCCTGGCACATGGGGCGGATGATCCAGTCGTTCGATGCATTTCCGGTCAATCTCGGTATTTCCGGCAAAGGCAACGCGTCGCGTCCGGCGTCCCTCGTCGAGATGATCAAGGCGGGTGCCTGCGCCCTAAAACTGCATGAGGATTGGGGCACTACGCCGGCGGCGATCGACAATTGCCTGTCGGTGGCCGACGATCACGATATCCAGGTGATGATCCATTCCGACACCTTGAACGAATCCGGCTTCGTCGAGGACACCGTCAAGGCGTTCAAGGGCCGCACCATTCACGCCTTCCATACCGAAGGCGCCGGCGGCGGCCATGCGCCGGATATCATTAAAATTGCGGGCTTGAAGAACGTGCTGCCGTCCTCGACCAATCCGACCCGGCCGTTCACCCGCAACACCATCGACGAGCATCTGGACATGCTGATGGTGTGCCACCATCTCGATCCCTCGATCGCGGAAGACCTGGCCTTTGCCGAAAGCCGCATCCGGAAGGAAACCATCGCGGCAGAAGATATCCTGCACGACCTCGGTGCGCTCTCGATGATGTCGTCGGATTCACAGGCCATGGGCCGGCTCGGCGAAGTCATCATCCGGACGTGGCAGACCGCCGACAAGATGAAGAAGCAGCGCGGTTCGTTGCCGCAGGACAAAGGCAAGGACAACGATAATTTCCGCGTTAAGCGCTACATCGCCAAATACACCCTCAATCCCGCGATCGCGCATGGCGTGTCGAAACTGATCGGCTCGGTGGAAAAGGGCAAACTCGCAGATCTTGTGCTGTGGTCGCCCGCGTTCTTCGGCGTCAAACCGGACTGCATCATCAAGGGCGGCTCGATCGTGGCGGCGCCGATGGGCGATCCGAACGCGTCGATCCCGACGCCGCAGCCCGTGCACTACCAGCCGATGTTTGCCGCCTTCGGCAAATCGCTGACGGCCTCCTCGGTGGTCTTTTCGTCGAAGGCGGCGGTTGCCTCCGGACTCGCGCGAAAACTCGGCATCAGCAAAAAGCTCTATGCGGTGCAGAATACCCGTGACGGCATCTCCAAGAAGAGCATGATTCACAACAGTGCCACGCCCAAGATCGAGGTCGACCCCGAGACCTATGAAGTGCGCGCCGATGGCGAGCTCTTGACCTGCGCGCCGGCCGAGGTGCTACCCATGGCGCAGCGCTATTTCATGTTCTAAAGTCCTCCCGGCGATCAAAGCCAGAACAAAAGCCGGGAGGATTTTCTGTGATCTACGTCGTTGCTACCCTGACCATCAAACCCGAATCCCACGCCGAATTCATTGCCGCGGCCACCGCCTGCATCAAGGAAACCCGCAAGGAGCCCGGCAATATCGCCTATGATCTGCACGAGAGCGTCACGGATCACTCCAAGATGGTGTTCGTCGAGCAGTGGGAGAACGCCGAGGCGCTGGTGCCGCACCGCGCCGCCGAGCACATGAAGACGTTCGGCCGGGTCGCCGTAAAGTGCATGACGGCGCCGCCGCGGATCGAAGTCATTACGCCCGAAAAGGTCGATGTCCGCTAATCAAGAAAAACCACGGGAGAGAATCCAATGATTTATGTCGTTGCCACCACGCAGGTGAAACCGGAATCACGCGACGCCTTCATCAAGGGCGCCAAGGAATGCATCGCGGCCACCCGCCAGGAAAAGGGCTGCATATCCTATGAAAATCACACCAGCATCAACGACCCCAACCTGTTCGTGGTGGTCGAACGCTGGGAAAGCCGCGATGACCTCAACGCCCATGGCAAGGCGCCGCACATGAAAGTCTGGCGCGAATATTCTGCGCCGCTGAAGGCGTCGCCGACCGTGATCGAGATCATCAGCGACAGCAAGGTCGAGAAGTTTTGAACCAAAGCGTTTTCAAGCGAAGTGGGAACCGGTTCGCGTGAAGAAAACGCGTCAAAATAAAAGGTCCACATGATTCGAGCCACGCAAATCAGTCCGCAGCATCGCTGGACGCAGCCGCCCGCCGATACGATCGTGCTCGATTTCGACGATCGTCACCGGCGGCGGATGGCGATGACTGGGACGCGGGGGCTGGAATTCCTGCTCGACCTCGAAAATGCCGTCGCGTTGCGTGGCGGCGATGCGCTGGTGCTCGACGATGGCCGGTTGATCGAAGTGGTCGCGGCGCCGGAACCGCTGCTCGAGATCCGCGTCGCTGATCCGCATCATCTGGTCCGGGTCGCCTGGCATCTTGGCAACCGCCATCTGCCGACCCAGATCGTCGGCAAGGGGCTGCGGATCCGGCGCGATCACGTCATCGAAGCGATGGTGAAGGGATTGGGCGCGCGGGTGATCGAGATCGAAGCGCCGTTCGATCCCGAAGGCGGCGCCTATGCCGGCGGCGCTCCCGAACAGGCTCACGACAATCATGTGCATCATCACGGCGCGCATGATCATGCGGGGCATGATCACACATCGCACGACCATGATCATGACCACGATCATGGTGGCCATCATCACCATGATGAGCATTGCGAGCATGAGCATCACCACGGCCACACCCATGCTCATGACCACAAATAAGCCGCCGCCAAAGCCTCGACGGCGCGCGGCGGCGGTAACGGATATAATCGCGGAAGCGGCTGCGAACCCGGCCGGTGCTTCGGAGAGCATGAACGGCACCGAGGCTGCGGCGTTGTACCGGCTGATGACTTGGCTCTCGCCGGCCTTTCCGGTTGGTGCGTTTTCCTATTCCAGTGGCATCGAATGGGCGGTCGAGGCCGGCGATATCGTCGATGCCGCCTCGTTGCGGGCGTGGCTTGCGGCGATGCTCGCGGATGGCCCGGGATTTTGCGACGGCGTGTTTCTGGCGCAGGCGCACCGGGCCGCGGCTTCGGGCGATCAGGCGGCTTTGCGCGATCTTGCGGAACTGGCAGCCGCGTTCGCGCCGTCCCGTGAGCGCCATCTCGAAACATCGGCGCAGGGGCGCGCGTTCATCGACATCGCGCGTACCGCGTGGAACTGTGAGGGCCTGGACGCGCTGATTTCGAGCTGCGGCGGCCCAATCGTTTATCCGGTCGCGGTCGGCATCGTCAGTGCCGCGCATGCGATCCCGCTGGGGCCGGCGATACATGCTTTTTTTCATGCGCTGGTTTCGAACTGGGTCTCCGCCGGGGCGCGGCTCGTTCCGCTGGGCCAGACCGACAGCCAGCGCGTGCTGGCCGCGCTCGAGCCGGTGGTCGGCGCAACCGCCATTCGCGCACTCGCTGCATCGCTCGACGATCTCGGCAGCACGACCTTTCGCGCCGACCTCGCCAGCATGCGGCACGAGACGCAGTACACCAGGCTGTTCAGGTCATGATGGCAGGGCTGCACTCCCTTCGTGTCGTCCCGGCGAACGCCGGGACCCATACGCCGTGTTCTCGCATTTTGGCCGCTGGAGCAAAGGCCTTCTTTACTGACCTACGCCAGGGGTTATGGGTCCCGGCGTTCGCCGGGACGACATCGGGGGAATTTTTTAAATGACAAAATCTCACGGCCCGCTTCGGATCGGTATTGGTGGACCCGTCGGATCGGGCAAGACCGCGTTGATGGATCTGCTCTGCAAGTCGATGCGGGAGCGCTACGACATTGCTGCGATCACCAACGACATCTACACCAAATGGGATGCGGAATTTCTGGTGCGTTCGGGATCGTTGACGCCCGATCGCATTGCCGGCGTCGAGACCGGCGGCTGCCCGCACACCGCGATCCGCGAGGACGCCTCGATGAATCTTGCGGCGGTCGCCGACATGCGCGCGAAATTTCCCGATCTTGATCTGGTGCTGATCGAATCCGGCGGCGACAACCTCGCTGCGACCTTTTCACCCGAACTCGCCGACCTCACCATCTATGTCATCGATGTCGCCGCCGGCGACAAGATCCCGTCCAAGGGTGGCCCCGGCATCACCCGCTCCGACCTGCTTGTGATCAACAAGATCGATCTTGCGCCGCACGTCGGCGCATCGCTGGAAAAGATGGACACCGACGCCAGGCGGATGCGCGGCGAACGGCCGTTTGTCATGACCAATCTGAAAAAAAGCGACGGCCTCGACCGCATTATCAATTTCATCGAGGCCAAGGGCGGGCTCAGCCCGGTTGCGCGGACCAAGGCGAGTTAACCAAGTCAAGCTGACCAGAGGCGGCCGCCAAGGCGAGCTGACGAATTCGTTAACGCCTCAACATGCCGGGGCGAAGGCGCTGAAGATTATTTGCGCCCAGAGGGAACAAAATCGATCTGACGTGATTGGTGATCTCTGGCTCCGCCGATCCCACGCCTGCAGGCGAGCTAAGTTACGTTTGTCGCCCCTCCGCAGTTGCGTGCCAATGATCGGTCCTTCAATATGTCAGACAGTTGGCCTGCATTCAGTTTGTGGCCGACCCGACGAATGTCACATGCCTAGTCCATTTCTTCGCCAACTCCTTATTTCAGAGTAACCGAGTGGTTCGGCTGGGATTCATCATCGGATTTATCGCGCTTGTCGGGGCTTTGCTTTCCGGTCTTGCCGCCTATCGTGTCCACGATCAGGAATTGACGCTCGACGGCATCGCGATGGCGCGGGCGATCGATGTGCATGCCAGCCTGGTCCAGGACCGGTTGACCGAGCGCGAACTGCTCGCCCGCGTCGCGTCGGGCCTGTTCCATGCACCGTCCGTGATCAAGGCGGATATGCTGCAGCCGCTGCGCGCCTCGATCTATGCCTTCAAGACCGACTTCGTGGTGGCGAGCTGGATCGCACGGCTTAAGCCGAACGAACTGGATGCGGCGCGCGCGGAATTGGCGAAAGCCGGATTCGCCAACTCGACCATTCGCAGCTACGACAATTCGCCGCGGGATACTCAAGGGCTGACCCAGCCGATCGACGTCGTGATGGATGTCGAGCCCCGCAACGACGAGACGATGACCTTTCCCGGCCGCTCGCTCGATCAGAGTCCGATCCTGGGACCGATGTTCACGCAGGCCATGGCCGCCGGAAAGCCCATCGCCTCCGACCCGATCGTGCTGCTGCGGCCGGGCGGGCCGATCGGCCTCGTTCTGGCCGCGCCGGTCCTGCAGGACGGCGGCGGCACGCCCGCGGGTTTCGTGACATTTTCCTACGAGCTGGCGCCGCTGATGCTGACCAATGACGATATGTCGTTGTTCTCGGTGGTGCTGAAGGACCCGCGCAATCCCAATGGCGAGCTGATCGCCAACGATCAGGGCGTGGTTTCGTCGCGGATCGCCGATGCGGCCGGGCCGCCGCCATCCGCGACACGGATCGTGACCTTCGGCGGCCGTGACTGGTCGCTGGGCTATTATGCCAAGACCAACGCGGTGAAGCGCGCCGAGCAGACCGCCGCGATCGTGGCTGCGATCGGTCTCGCGCTGACCGGAATCATCTGCGGGCTGTTCGGATATGTCGCCTACAATAATTTGCGGCTGAGCCGTGAAATCGAGGTGCGGATCGGTTTCGAGCGCCGGCTGACCGCGGTCATCGACGAGCTCAATCACCGGGTCAAGAACATCTTGGCGGTGATCCAGTCGATCGTGACGCGCACCCTGCGCCACGGCTCCGATATCGATGTCGCCCGCGAACTCCTGATCGGCCGCATTCATGCAATGTCGAATGTGGTCTCGCTATTGAGCGAAAGTCAGTGGCAGGGCGTCAAGCTGAAGGGGCTGTTCGAGGCGCGCGCGATTCCGCACTCCGATCGCATTGCCATCAGCGGTCCCGATATCGCGGTCAGCGCCCGCGCCGCGCAGAGCTTGTCGCTGTTGTTCTTCGAACTGGCGTCGCATTCCGATGAGGGGCTTTCGCTCGTCGGCAAGCATCCGCACATTGTCGCGCATTGGGAAGTGACCGGCACGGAGCCGGACGCGATCTTTCATTTCCGCTGGGAAGAATTCAACACCAGCGCCGCGACCCGCCGCGCGGACACTGATTTCGGCGTCATCCTGCTCGATCGGGTCGCGCCGGAAGCGCTCGGCGGCACCTCGCAGCGGTATTTTACCGACGTGAGTTACGTGTATGAACTCACCGCACCGATGGTCACCGTCGTGGACATGACGGAGCGGGATCGCACCGAGCAATTGTCAGCGCCGCTCAAGAAGGCGCGCTAGAGCAGGATGATTTATCTTCGAGTTATCATCCCGCTCTATCTTTTTATCTGCGCATGATCTCGGAGCAAACGCTTCGCGTTTGTCCCGGGGAAAACCGGCTCCCACTTTTCCGGATCATGCTTTAGGCAAGTCATAAGTTCACAACGCAAAAAGCGGCCGCGATATCCGCGACCGCTTTCCTTTCGACTATGCTGTCAGGATCAACCGCCGCTGCCGCCGATCACCGCACGCACCGTCTCGTCGGGACCGAAATCGTCGGCACCGTCCACATACAACAGCGCGCTGAGTTTCGATCGCGCCCGGTTGACGCGGCTCTTGATGGTGCCGACCGCGCAGCCGCAGATCGCCGCGGCGTCTTCGTAGGAGAAGCCGGAGGCACCGACCAGGATCAGCGCTTCACGCTGGTCCTGCGGCAGCTTGTCGAGCGCCATTCGGAATTCCTCGAACTCCAGATGCGCGCCTTGCGCCGGCTGCGTTTTCAGCGTCTTGGCGTAGCTGCCATCGGCATCCTCCACCTCCCGGCGCCGCTTGCGATAGTCGGAGCGGAACAGGTTGCGCAGGATCGTGAAAAGCCAGGCCGGCAGGTTCGAGCCGGGCTGGAATGAGTCGATATTGGCCAGCGCGCGGAGCAACGTTTCCTGCACCAGATCGTCGGCGCGATCGCCATTACCGCTAAGGGAGATTGCGAAGGCGCGCAGACTGGGGACCGACGCCAGGATATCGTCGCGAAGTGAATCTGTGAGAGGCATTACTCCCTCCCGTCATTTTTATCGCCCGTATTTTCCATTTGGGGATTGCCCTCGGGCGCATCAAGCTTCCGGATGAGCTCCGCAAAGCGGTCGGGCACCCCCTGGCGTACGACATCGTCGTACATGGCGCGGAGCTGATGGCCGATCCTGGACTGGATTTCGGCGTTTAGCCCGCCCTGCTTGCCGGGTGCGGCATTCTTGGACTTTACTTCTTTCATGACCTGATCCACGCTTCCCCGCGAGTTAAGTTCTTGAATTATCAAGAAATATCCTTGGATTCTGAAGCTGTTGCTGCATCTGTACGAAAGCCTAATGCAAACTCGCCCTTAAAGTTCCTGACGCGTGGAACTTTTATCGCGGTGGGGCGTAATCAGGCGTATCAGGGGAACCCGGGTCACCCCGTCAGGCACTTTGACCCAAGAGATCAGATGGAGTGGGGATGTCCCGATCACAGCTCGTTGCTGAACATTTACCGTTACTGCGGCGCTATGCCCGCGCGCTGACGGGAAACCAGGCGTCGGGTGACGCCTATGTGGGAGCCATGCTCGAGGCCCTGCTGCAGGATCCCTCGCTGCTCGAGGAGCAGCATGGGCCCCGCGCCGGGCTGTTCCGGCTGTTCACGCGAATCTGGAATTCAGTCTCGCTCAATGACGATACCGACGTCGCGACGCTGCCGATGCCTTCAGAGCGCCGGTTGTCCAACATCACCCCGCTGCCGCGGCAGGCCTTCCTGCTGTTGTCGCTGGAAGGCTTCTCCGAGGAGGAAGTGGCGTTCATTCTCGGCACCGATGTCGCCGAGACCCGCGCCCTGGCCGATATGGCGGGACGGGAAATGGCGGCGGAGATCGCCACCGATGTGCTGATCATCGAGGACGAAACGTTCATCGCGATGGATCTGGAAAGCCTGGTGAAAAACCTCGGCCATAACGTCATCGGCGTCGCCCGCACCCATTCCGACGCGGTCGCGTTGGCCAAGAACAAGAAGCCCGGCCTGATTTTGGCGGATATCCAGCTTGCCGACGGCAGTTCCGGTCTCGACGCCGTCAACGAACTTCTGAAGGTGTTCGAAGTGCCGGTGGTCTTCATCACGGCCTATCCGGAACGCTTCCTGACTGGCGAGCGGCCCGAACCGGCGTTCCTGATCTCAAAGCCGTTCCAGCCCGCGATGGTGTCGGCAGTGGCGAGCCAGGCGCTATTCTTCCAGCGCAACTCGCGCAACCGCGCGCCCCGCGCCGCGGCTTCCTGATCGAAGCTGAAATCGCGCAGCAAAAAGTCCGGTACGCTCGATGGCGTGCCGGACTTTTTTTGTATCGATTGAACCGAAGCAATTTCGGAAAGACAAAAAAGTAAGACGAAAAAGAAAGTAGGGCGCAACTGGCATCACCACAGCCGCGCCCTACGTCGCCGGTCAATGGGGCAGGGGGGATGACCGGCTGCCGGGAAAACATCGAGGGCTGAAAATCGTTCCCGGCTGCTAAAAATTTTTTAGTACACGGTTAAGTGATGACCGTGCTCCAGAACTTCTACGGTGCAACTCGCGTTACTTCGCTGATCGCTTGGGGCGAGGGGGTTTGCAGACATGGCACAGCTCTCCAAGATAATTTCCAAGAGAATTTCCAAGGATGCCTCTTCGCGCATCTCTTCCAAGAGTATCTCGAAGGGTGTGTTCGGTGCGATTGCGCTATCGCTGACGTTTGGCGCGGTCGCCTCAGGCCGTGACCTCGGTCAACAGGGCGTCGCCGGCCAGGTCAGTGTGGCTGACGCGTCTATCGCTTCCATCAATCGCGCCGCCAAAACCGACCGCGGCGTGCGCGCGGCGGGGCCGGCAATCCAAACCCAGACGGTGTCGTTGCGGCTTAACGATCTTGCCAACACCTCGGTGCTGATCCGCATGCCGCTCGTATCCGACAGCCGCAGCCGGGCGCCCGCCTCGCGACCGATGAAGTCGGGCAATGCCACCGTGGCCTGTGAGCCGTCGGTCAGTGTCTTGACCGAGATCGCCAAGCGGCTGGAGCCTGGACGTTGCGTGACCTGAGCTAAGGCGTCATCGATCTTGCTGCCCATTTGCTCCCTCGCCGGTTTCCCGGCCTGTTTGCCGTTTTGCATTGAACCGGCTCGCTTCCCCTGCGACAAAATATCCAGTGCGGCCGGCAGGGATGAACGATGAAACCGCTGATGATGGTCGGCGCGTCGCTGATATTAGCAGCGGCGTTGGTGCTATCCGGCGTGCCGTCGGCTCATGCCGAGACGCCGGACGCCAAGGACGTCGCGGTCATCAATTCCTGCCTTACAGGGCTCAAGAAGACCGATTCCGCACCGGAAAAATATGAAGCGGCCTGCCTACTGAAGGTCGCCGATCCCTGTATGGTCGCGGATCCGACCAGCGACCGCCGGCAGATTGAATGCCTCGACCGGGAGCGGCTGGTCTGGGACAAGATCATCAACAACTCCTATAAATCGGTGATGAGCGCGATAGAACCCGAGCAGGCGAACAAGCTGCGCGAAGTGCAGAAGGTGTGGATCCATTCGCGCGACGTCACTTGCGAGTTCTTTTACGATTATTTTCAGGGATCGATGGCATATCCGATGATCGCATCGTGCAACAACCGAGAGACCGCCCGCCGGGCGCTTTATCTCTGGACGTTCGCGATTGATGTTTCAGAGCGGAAATAGCGTAAGACGCGCGGTTGCACTATGCGTCCGTCGGCTCATCATCCGATGCGTTTGATGCGCCTCGGCTCGCCATGATCCCCAATGCCAGGCCGCCGATCGCCAGGATCGGGACCAGCCGCTTGATGCCGATCGCCCGGACCAATTGAATTCCGGTCGCAACCAGCATCGGATCCGCCAACATGCTTTGAGCTGCTGATTTCGCGGTTTCCCTGGCGCGGGTCTTGATGCGGTTCTTGCGCACCATGTAGGCGCCTGCCGCGATCAACGTCACGACAAAGAATACACCGGCGCCGGTCAGGCAGGCCTGGATCAGGCCGTAGTTCTGCAGCACGTAGACAAAGGCAGCCGCGCACAGAAACGATATCGCGATCGCCAGCGCGACCGCGGCCGCCGTCGCCAGCGAGGTCAACCGCATCGCGGTCGAAATCAAGTCTTTCAAATCATCAATCATGCGCTGAAACATGGTGGCCCCGGTGCGAAAAAGTGCTGATGAATAAAATCACAGCGCGCCCGCGGCGCCGCATCGCTGAAACAATCGGCTTGCTCAAACAATCAACAGGATTCCGGCGCGCAACGGCCGCCCGGCGCCGGCCATTACCGCCGCCAGGCCACGCCGATCAGGAAGCCCAGGCCGAGCGCGAGGCCAACGGTCGCCAGCGGGCGCTGCGTAATTACGTCCTCAAGGGACTCCTCCAACGAATAGGCCGCATCCTGTGCGGCATCCATCGCCGCCGCGCCGCGCTCCGACATGTCGTCAACCGCCTGGTCGACATTGGCGCGGGCCTGCTTGTAGCCGCGCCGCGCCTGTTTCCTGGCGGTGCCGGCGAAGCTGTTGAGGACGTCGGTGATCTGGTCGGCGAGGGCTGCGATATCGTTTTTCACGGCTGCTACATCCTTCTCGAGGCGTTCATAGGTCGCTTTGTCTGTCAGATTTCTCATTGCGGCTTCGCCATCCGTACTCGACATCGAAAGCTCCTGAGTTTGCTCGAAACAAACGTCTCCGGTTCCCGTAAGTTCCCCGCGGAAAGCCGAAGCAAATCGCGATCAGTCCGGCGGCAATTGCGGTAAATCCGCCGGCATCAAATGCTCTTTGATGACCAGCCCGACAATCAACAGCGGCGAGGACAAAAAGCCGCCCATCGGCCCCCAGAGCCAGGTCCAGAACGCCAGCGCCATGAAGACCGCTAGCGCGTTGAGCTCGAGCCTGCGGCCGATGATGGTGGGTGTGACAAAATGACCTTCGACGAACGTGACCCCGACGAACAGCAACGCTGCGATCAGGCCGATGCCAATCGTGGACGCTGTGACCACGCCGACCACGGCAAGGATCACGAACATGGCGACCGGGCCGATGATGGGAAAGAAATTCAAGGTCGCGGCCAGCGCGCCGAGCCCGGCCGGATTGGGCATGCCGGTAACAGCACAGATGATCCCGGTGGCGATGCCGACGCCGAAATTGATCATGGTCACGGTCAGGAGATAGCCGCCGAGATGACCTTCGATTTCGTTGAGGATCCGTAAGGTGCGCAGCCGAGCGGCGTGATCGGCGAACGTCAAGACCAAAGCGCGGCGCAGATCGCGCCAGCTCGCGATGAAGAGGATCAAGGTCGCGATAAACAACAGGAATTCGGTGAACGTGGGTGACAGGAATCCGACGGCGGGTTCGACCCAATCGAATTTCGGCAACTGAAACGCGGCGGAGGAGCCCGCATCGGTCCCGCCGACCATGGTCTGCAGTTCGTGCCAAAGGGCCAGCGGCCGGTCGAACACGTGCAATTTCTCCTTGAGCTGGGATCCCAGCTCCGGCAGCCGCGTGCTCCATTCTACCAAGGGCGATGAAATCAATCCGATCATGAAGGCGACGCCGGCTCCGACCGAGGTCACGATCAGCACCGCCGATACCGCGCGGGGAATCCGGTGCCGCTCCAGCAGGCTGGCCGCGGGCGACAGCATGGTGCCAACCACGAACGCCGATACGATCGGCAGAAAGAAAGCTTTTGCGGCGTAAAGCACCGCGACAATGCAAATGACAAGAAGCGCCACCAGCGCAAACGCCACCACTTCGGCGCGGCGGATCACCGGTGGCTGTTCGGCTTTGCTGTCAGGTATCGGCGTGCCGCCGGCACCATCCGTGGCAGGCACACGCTCGTTGGGAAGGACACGCAACTGGCTCTCCCCGGCGCAGGATCACGAGACGCCAGATCGCAGTGCGAGCCGGGCTCCATCGGCGTAACAACGAGCGCTGCCGGTAAAAAGTTCCATCGCAGAAACTTGAAGGCCCCCGAGATTGACAGTGACTTTCCTGTTTGAGTCGCGTGGGAACCGCAACGCCTCGACCGTGTTGATTGAGCAGGGCATCGCAACGATGCGCATCACCCCACGGGGCAGCACATGGCACAGAATCTCCCAGGCTTTCACCGGCAATGCCGACGCGCGACCTACTCGCTGGTCTTCACCGGGGTTTTGGCTGCGTCGGCGCTTCTCTCCAGCGCGGCGAACGCGCAAGTGCTGGGGTACGCCTCGACGCCACAATCGTTTCCACCCGGCAATGTCATGGTCAGTCCGGACCAGCCCGCGTTGAACTATGGCGGCAGCACCAGCGTGCTGCCCGAGCGGTTGCGCCGCGCCATGGTCAACATCAGCACTCACGAGGCGCCAGGCACCGTCATCATCGATACCGGCAACACCGCGCTCTATTACGTGCTCGGCCAGGGCCGCGCGATCAGGTACGGCGTCGGCGTCGGCCGCGAGGGCTTTACCTGGGCCGGCACCCAGACCATCTCCCGGAAGGCGGAATGGCCGGATTGGCATCCGCCGGCCGAAATGATCGCGCGCCAACCCTATCTGCCGCGTTTCATGGCGGGTGGCCCCGGTAATCCGCTAGGCGCCCGCGCTATGTATCTGGGCTCCAGCGAATACCGCATCCACGGCACCAACGATCCGACCACGATCGGCAAGTTCGTGTCCTCGGGCTGTATCCGGCTGACCAATGAAGATGTCGCCGATCTGTTCAGCCGCGTCGATGTCGGCACCAAGGTTGTGGTGCTGCCGAAGAACGGTCAGCACATCGAAGCGCGCGGGGCACTACCGGTTCCCGCAGCGGCGACACCTGTTCGCCGCACGGCGCTGTCGTCGGGCCGCGAGGCGATGAACGCCTCTGCGTCGTCAATCTACTGAGATCAGCAACCCGATCCGGGAGCCGAATATGATCCGGAGATCCGTCAGGCTGTTGGCGCTGGGCACCGTGGCGATGGCATGCGCCTCCGCGCTGGCTCCGCCCGCGCAGGCGGAGGACTTCCTCTCCGCGCTGTTCGGCGCCTTCGGCGCCCGGCCGCGCGGGTTGCCGTTTGCCAGTGAGGGTAATCCCAGCACTTACGGCCAGCAGGGCGAAGCGCGTCCGCGCTACGCCGGCGGCCAGGCCTACTGCGTGCGCAGCTGCGATGGACGCTATTTCCCGATCGCGGGATCTGACAATCAAAGCCGCGCGGCGTCCTGCAACAGCTTCTGTCCGGCCAGCGAAACCAGCTTGGTCTATGGCAGCAGCATAGACAGCGCTACGACTGAAACCGGAAAGCCCTATTCCGAATTGCCCAACGCGTTTCGCTATCGCAACGAGATCGTTGCGGGCTGTACCTGCAATGGCAAGGATCCGGTCGGCCTTGCCCGGGTCAAGATCGAGGACGATCCGACCCTTCGCAAGGGTGATATCGTTGCCAGCACCGATCGGCTGATGACCGTGGGACGGGGCGCCGACAGACGCGGCGCGGCGCTGAACTTCTCGCCGGCCCCGCAGCGCATCAGTGCGCGCTACCAGCGCGCCCCGCTGGTGGCATCGCAGTAGGGGCTGAGTTTGTTCGTCATGCCCGGGCAAAAGCGCGAAGCGCGTCTTCGCGCTAGATGTGCCGGGCATCCACGTCTTAACCGGGCTTCAGCAAGCGAGGCGTCGATGGCCGGGTCAAGCCCGGCCATGACGCCTTGGAAGTTCGCAATCAAGCCGCGCGGATCTTGCCGAGGAATTGCGTGACCTGGCTGCCGAGCTGCTGGCTCTGCGTTTCCAGGGTCTGCGAGGCGCGGCTGACATCGTCGGCGGCGGCTGCCGAGGCGTCGGCGTCCGCTTTGACACCCGTGATGTTGTCGGAGACGTTCTTGGTGCCTTGCGCCGCATGTTGCGTGCTGCGTGAGATTTCCTGCGTGGCGGCGCCCTGTTCCTGCACCGCCGCAGCGATCGCGGTGGCGACCTCGTTGACCTCGCCAATGATGCTGCCGATGCCCTTGATGGCGTCGATGGCCTCATTGGCCACCTTCTGGATGTCGGCGATCTGTTCGGAGATTTCCTCGGTCGCCTTCGCGGTCTGGCTCGCCAGCGATTTGACCTCGGAGGCCACCACCGCGAAGCCACGGCCCGCTTCGCCGGCGCGCGCCGCCTCGATGGTGGCGTTCAGCGCCAGCAAATTGGTCTGGGCGGCGATGGTGTTGATCAGGCCGACCACCTCGCCGATCCGGCCCGCGGATTTCGCCAGGCCCTGCACCGTGCTGTCGGTCTCGCGTGCCTGACCGACCGCGCGGCTGGCGATCCCGGCGGCATGCGCCGCCTGCTGGCTGATGTCGTTGATCGAGGCGCTCAATTCCTCCGACGCGGAGGCGACACTTTCGACGCTCATCGACGCCTCGCCGGAGGCCCGCTGCGCCACTTCGACGCGCTCATTGGTCTGGCGCGAAACCGTCGACAGGCCCGACGAGGTCGTGCGCATCTGGCTTGAGGCATCACCGAGTTGCTGCAGCGACTGGCGCACCATGTTCTCGAATTCGCCGACATAGGCCTCGATCGCCTGCTGCCGGCTGGCAGCGCCGGCATTGCGCTCGCGCTCCTGTGCTTCGATCCGCAGCTTGTCGACGGCTTGCTGCTTGAAGGTTTCCAGCGCGCCGGCCAGCGCGCCAATCTCGTCCTGCCGTTGCACATAGCCTGTGTCGACGGCGAGGTCGCCGGCGGCGACTTTCAGCATGGCGTCGCGCATGTTGTGCAGCGGCTTGATGACGCGGCGGGTCACCGCGGTCATGGCGCCGAAGGTCAAAGCGAGGGCTAGCGCGAGCAGTGAGAGCTGCAGGATCAGCGAATGTTCGGCGTTTGAGCGTTGCGTCGCGCTGTATTCGCGGGCGGCGTCGAGCGCAGCCTCGGCCACGCCAACGGCCGTGCCCATGCGCCCGACCGTTACCGGGCTCCATTGGTTTGCCGTCATTTCGGCTTTCTCGCCCGCGACGAGTGCCTTGATCAGGCGATCGCGCAGTTCGAGATATTGCGGTTCGAAGTAACCTGATTTGGTGGCGGTCATCGCGGCGGAGAGCGCCGGAGGCAATTGCATCCCGCCTGTCGCCAACTCCAGTGCGTTCCACGCGATCGCGGTGCCGCCGAAGAATTTGATGTAGTTGGTATGAATTTCGGGGCTGATGCGTCCGGCGGCGAGGCCTTTTGAGATGATCAGCGACGCTTCGCCGGCGGTGTTGCGCAACAGCCAGGCCGCCTGCTTGATCGCCAGCAGCTGGTCGATCGTCGCGTCCTGATGATTGACGGCGGCGGCAAGGACGCCGGACAATTTATCGAGCGTGTCGAGCAGGCCCTGCGTCGTGTCCTGATATTCCTTCGGCAGTGCGGCACGGCGCGACGCCTTGGGCTTGGCGACTTCGTCCCAGAATTCCTTCTGTTCCGCAGTCAGCGTCTTGAACAGGCGGTCGAACTCCGGCACCAGCGTCGCCTGCTGCGCAAATTGCATGGTCGGCAGCAGTTCGAGTGCGCGGCCCATCGCCGGCATTTCGGCGTCCCGAAGGCCGCGCAGATATTTGTCGATATCGGTGTCGACTGGCGTATCGGCATTCAGCAACCGGTCGGTGGTCGACCGGTCGGTGCGCAAATTATGCATTGCCTTGAACATATAGGCTGACGCATCCGCGATCACCGCAATGCGGTTGGCGGCCTGCAGGCGTCCCCAGGAATCCCAGGCATTGAGCGAAATCCCGATCACCACCCAGAGCGAAGTGGCCAGCAATACGATTTTCAAAAGCGAAGATACGGTCAAACGATTCAGCATGAATGCCCCCAAAGCTTCATGCAGTCTGACCAAAAGTGGTAAACATTTAAGCAGTGCTCGTGCCGTAGAACTACGGAGCTATTGAAAACGCTGACCTTTTTCACTCTCCTATCGGTTCCCTCAGAGGAACCCGGCAGCCCCCTGATGCGTTAACGCGCCGCATAACAGTTAATTGTCCTCAGGGGGATTGCGATGATTGTCGGCGCACTCGTCACGTTTTTGGTCGTTATTCTGATCCTCTATTTGATCAATCTGTTGCCGCTCGATGGACGCGCCAAGCAGATCGCGCGCGTCGTCGTCATCATCCTCGGCATCATCTCGCTGCTGAAATACATCGCGGTATTCTAGCGTCGGCGGCTTTAACGGCTTCGACAAAAAAGCCCCGGCAGACGCCGGGGCTTTGATGTCCGAGATAGCGCTGCTTCAACCCGCTGCCTTGGCCTCGCGGCGGCGCGCGGTCAGGATGTATTCGGTGTAGCCGTTGGGCTGCTCGCGGCCCTTGAAGATCAGATCGCAGGCAGCTTCGAAGGCGACGCCGTTGAAGCCGGGCGCCATCGGCTTGTACAGCGCATCGCCCTTGTTCTGGCCGTCGACCACGACGGCCATCCGCTTCAGCGACTCCATCACCTGTTCTTTGGTGATCACGCCCTGATGCAGCCAGTTGGCCAGATGCTGGCTCGAGATGCGCAGTGTGGCGCGGTCTTCCATCAGGCCGACATCGTGGATGTCGGGCACCTTGGAGCAGCCGACACCCTGGTCGATCCAGCGCACGACATAGCCGAGAATGCCCTGGCAGTTGTTGTCGATCTCCTGCTTCACATCGTCGGGTGCCCAGTTCGATTGCGACACCGGAATGGTGAGGATGTCGGACAGCTTGGCGCGCGGGCCGCCTTTGCTCAGCTCCTGCTGACGCGCCTGCACATTGACCTGATGATAATGCAGCGCATGCAGCGTGGCCGCGGTCGGCGACGGCACCCAGGCAGTGGTGGCACCGGCCTGCGGATGCGCGATCTTCTGCGCCAGCATGTCCGCCATCTTGTCCGGCGCGGCCCACATGCCCTTGCCGATCTGGGCATGGCCGGGCAGGCCGTCGATCAGGCCCATATCGACGTTCCAGTCTTCATAGGCCTTGATCCAGGGCTGCGCCTTCATGTCGTTCTTGCGGATCATCGGTCCGGCTTCCATCGAGGTATGGATCTCGTCGCCGGTGCGGTCGAGGAAGCCGGTGTTGATGAAGCAGATCCGTTCCAGCGCCTGCTGGATGCAGGCCTTGAGGTTGACCGTGGTGCGGCGCTCCTCGTCCATGATGCCGACCTTCATGGTGTTCTCCGGCAAGCCGAGCATCTTCTCGACCCGGCCGAACAGTTCGCAGGTCAGCGCGACCTCGTCGGGACCGTGCATCTTCGGCTTGACGATGTAGACCGAGCCGGTGCGGCTGTTGCGGGTCTTGCCATTGCCTTTGAGGTCATGCATCGCCAGCAGGCCGGCGACGGCGGCATCGAGCAGGCCTTCCGGAATTTCCTCGCCCTTGCTGTCGAGCACGGCGTCGGTGAACATGTGATGGCCGACATTGCGCATCAGCAACAGGCTGCGGCCATGCAGCGTGAGCTGCTTGCCGTCCGGCGTTTTGTAGACGCGATCGGGATTGAGCGCGCGCTTCAGCGTCTTGCCGCCCTTTTCGAAATCGGCCGACAGAGTGCCGTCCATCAGGCCCAGCGTATTGCGATAGACCAGCACCTTGTCCTCGGCGTCGACGGTGGCGACGCTGTCTTCCATGTCGAGAATGGTGCTGACGGCGGATTCTAGGATCATGTCGGCGACCCCAGCCGGATCGTCCTTGCCGATGATGTGGCTGTGATCGATCCTGACCTCGACATGCATGCCGTTATTGACCAGCAGGATCGCCGAAGGCGCGGCCGCTTCACCCTGATAACCGGCGAACTGCGCATTGGACTTCAGCGCGGTGGCGTTGCCGCTCTTGAGCTTGACCGCGAGCTGGCCGGCGATGACGCTGTAGGAGGTGACATCGGTGTGGCTGCCGGTCGCCAGCGGTACGGCCTGGTCGAGAAACGCCTTCGCCTTGGCGATCACCTTGGCGCCACGGGCCTTGTTATAGCCCTTGCCGCCTTCACTCGGATCGTGCGGGATCGCATCGGTGCCGTAGAGCGCATCATAAAGGCTGCCCCAGCGCGCATTGGCGGCGTTCAGGGCGTAACGCGCATTGGTGAGCGGCACCACGAGCTGCGGCCCGCAGATCTTGCCGATTTCATCATCGACATTGGCGGTCTTGACCGTTTGCGTCGCCGGTTCCGGCAACAGATAGCCGATCTCCTTGAGGAACGCCGTATAGCCATTCATGTCGAATGGCTTGCCCTTGTGGGCACGATGCCAGCCGTCGATTTTCGCCTGGAGCGCGTCGCGCACTGCAAGGAGATCGCGGTTTTTCGGAGCCAGATCGCGGACGATGGCGGCCAGCCCGGCCCAGAACGCATCGGGCGAAACCCCGGTCCTGGGGGTAGCTTCCTTGGCAATAAAGTCGAACAGAACGGGGGCGATCTTCAGTCCGTGGGCGTCGATACGATTCATTATGACTCTCGCGAAAAGCGGGCAGTTACACGCTGTTTTCTGGGTAAGCAAAATAAGCGCCACAGCGGGCGGCGTCCGCGCGCCTTTTAGCGTCAAAGGCTCGGCCCTGAGAAGGCTTTTGACAGGACAGGATGCGTAAACAATGGCCGCGGATTTGCATGGGGGGCAGCTGCCCGGACGAATCCGTGTTCCGGACAGAATTGTGAGCCGATCTCGTTGTAATCACAGGAAAGTTGGCGCCGATGATCCGGCGTTCGGGAACCGCCGGATGGCCTCGTAAACATGTCGCGAAAACCGTGCTCTATGCTGGTATGGCCCAACCGGTCCGTCGCAGGATTGTTGTCAAGAACAGGTATCCCCCAGCGTTGGCCTTGGGAGATAAAAATTCTATAGTTCCATTGCAATATAGAGAAATAATTTTCTCTTTGAGGCCATTGAAATGGGATTATAAAGAAAATAATTCCAGCTTACCCTGAGAGTGGGGATAGAGGGTATCGCATGCGATTCCTGCCGGTATTTCTAGATCTGCAAGCCGGTTCCGTCCTGCTCGTCGGCGGCGGTGAGCTGGTGCGCGCCAAATTGCGCGTGCTCGCAGCAGCCGGCGCGCGTATCCGTTGGTTCGCGACCGATGGCGATCATGACGCCGGCGGACTGGATGCCGACAGCGTAGCCAGGATCGAGTTTGCCACCGGCAATCCGCTGACCGCCGATCTCCATGGCGTCATCGCGGTGCTCTGCGCGGGGGCCGGCGACGTCGGCGTGGCAATGTCGGTGCGGGCGAAAGCCGCCGGTCTGCCCGTCAATGTGATGGACGATCTCACACATTCGACTTTCATTTCTCCCGCGATCGTCGATCGCGGCGATGTCGTGGTCGCCATCGGCACCGGCGGCGCCTCGCCGGTGGTGGCGCGCCGCTTGCGCGAGCGCATCGAGGCGGTGTTGCCGGCCCGCATTGGCGACCTCGCCACCTTCATCGGGCGCTTCCGTAAATCGATCAACGGCCGCATTACCGAGATGCCGCTGCGCCGCCGCTTCTGGGAGCGCGTGGTCGATGGTCCGATCGGCGAACTGGTGCTTGCCGGACGCAACCGTGAGGCCGAGCGGGCATTATCCGATATCGTCGATCCCACCGCTTTTGTATCTGATACGGCCGAGGGCCGGGTGACGCTGGTCGGCGCCGGTCCGGGTGATCCGGATTTGCTGACGGTCAAGGCGTTGCGCGCGCTGCAGGACGCCGATGTGGTGTTTTACGACGAACTGGTTTCATCCGAGATTCTCGATCGCGTGCGCCGCGATGCGGCGCGCATTCCGGTCGGCCGCCGCGTCGGCAAACCCGGGATCGGCCAGGATGCCATCAACAGGCTGATGATCGAAGCCGCGAAGTCGGGCCAGCGTGCCGTGCGGCTGAAGGGCGGCGACGCCTTCGTGTTCGGCCGTGGCGGTGAGGAAGTCGACGCACTGCGCCAGGCCGGCATTGCCTATTCGGTCGTACCGGGCATTACGGCTGCGCTTGGCGCGGCCGCGCAATTCGAAGTGCCGCTGACGTTCCGCGATGAGGCGCTGCGCATCACGTTCCTGACGGCTCACAAGGCCAGCGACGCTGCATCCGTTGACTGGTCGGCGCTGACAGACGAGAAGATGACCGTCGTCGTCTATATGGGCATGACCGCGGCGATTTCGGTCCGTAATGGCCTGTTGGCCGCGGGCCGCTCGCCGCAGACGCCGGTTGGCGTGTTTGCCCGGGCGACCTTGCCCGACGCGCAAGCCGTTGTCGGCATCCTCGGCGAACTGCCCGATCTGGTCGCACGGATCGATCGCGGTCCGGCCATTCTCGTGATCGGCGACGTGGTCGCGCACTCCGCGCCGTGGCACGATCAGATCTGGCGCGATCAGAATTTCACTCACAGGATCTCGAAACTATTGGAAGCTGCCGAATGACCTCTCCGCTTGAACAGAAGAAAATCAAAATTACCGGGCCGTCGATGGTGACCGCCAACCGCACCTGGGATGGTGCCGTGATCTATCGCACCGCCCACCAGGGCTGGTCGACGGAGCTTGCGGATGCCGCGATCGTGCGTACCTCCGATGAGGCGCGGGCGTTGCTGGCGGAATCGGTGGCGGACGATGTTGGCGCGATCGGCGCCTATATCGCGCCGGTCGAAATCAAGAACACCGGCGCGATCAAGCCCGGCAATTTGCGTGAACACATCCGGTCCGAAGGCCTCACCATCGACCTTCCGGTTCCGGCATAAGCGTATTTTCCAAAGGCAATTCCTATGTATGCATATGACGAGCTCGACCGCACGCTCATCAACGAGCGTGTTTCGGAATTTCGCGATCAGGTAAAGCGCCGGCTGTCCGGCGAGTTGACCGAAGACGAATTCAAGATGCTGCGGCTGCAGAACGGCGTCTATCTGCAACTGCACGCCTATATGTTCCGCGTCGCGATCCCGTACGGCACGCTGTCGTCGAAGCAGCTGCGGCGGCTGGCGCATGTCGCGCGCCGTTACGATCGCGGCTATGGCCATTTCACCACCCGGCAGAACATCCAGTTCAACTGGATCAAGCTGGCTGAATTGCCGGACGCGCTCGCGGATCTCGCCGAAGTCGGCATCCACGCGATGCAGACTTCGGGCAACAACACCCGCAACGTCACCTCGGACCAATGGGCCGGCGTCGCGCCCGGCGAGATCGAGGATCCGCGAATCTGGTCGGAATTGCTCCGGCAGTACACCACGCTGCATCCGGAATTCTCATTCCTGCCGCGCAAGTTCAAGTTTGCGATCACCGCTTCCGAGCACGATCGCGCGGCGATCAAGGTGCACGACATCGGCCTGCGCCTGCACAAGAATGCGGAAGGCGAGACCGGCTTTGAAGTGCTGGTGGGCGGCGGGCTCGGCCGTACGCCGTTTATCGGCAAGACCATCAAGCCGTTTGTGCCCGGCCGCGATCTCCTGAGCTATGTCGAGGCGATCCTGCGGGTCTACAATCAGTACGGCCGCCGCGACAATATCTACAAGGCGCGCATCAAGATCCTGGTGCACGAACTTGGCATCGAGAAATTCGCGCGCGAAGTCGAGGAAGAATGGCAGCAGATGGGCGACAACGCGCTGACGCTGGATGATGCTGTCATCGAGGAGATCCGTTCGCGCTTCAGCTATCCGGTGTACGAAAAGCTGCCGCACATGCCGGACGAGCTGAAGAAGGCCGCGCATGACCCGCTGTTCGAGCGCTGGCGCAAGAACTCGGTGTTTCCGCACAAGGCGCCGGGCTACGCCATCGTCACGCTGTCGCTGAAGCCGGTCGGTGGACCGCCCGGCGATGCCACCGCCGACCAGATGGACGCGATCGCCGATCTCGCCGACCAATATTCGTTCGGCGAAATCCGCGTCGGCCATGAGCAGAATCTGGCGTTGCCGCATGTCGCGCGGCGCGATCTGCCGGCGCTGTGGAAGGCGCTGGACAAGATCGGCGTCGCCACCCCGAACGTCAATCTGGTCTCCGACATCATTGCCTGCCCGGGACTGGACTATTGCTCGCTGGCCAATGCGCGCTCGATTCCGATCGCGCAGGAGCTGACGCGTCGCTTCGCCAATCACGACACCGCCAATTTGATCGGGCGTCTGCACATCAACATCTCCGGCTGCATCAACGCCTGCGGCCATCATCACGTCGGTCATATCGGCATTCTCGGTGTCGAGAAGAACGGCGAGGAATTCTATCAGATCACGATCGGCGGCCGCGCCGATGAGAATGCCGAGGTCGGCACTCTGATCGGGCCTGCCGTCAAATACGGCGAAGTTGCCGACGTGATCGAGGACATTGTCGAAGCCTATCTGGCGCTGCGCGCCCGTCCCGATGAATTGTTCGTCGATACGGTGAAGCGGCTCGGCGTCGAACCATTCAGGGAGCGGGTTTATGCCACTCGTTAAAAACGGAAAAATCAGCACGGACGAATTCGTTCATGTTCCCGACGGGGCCGAATTGCCCGGCGACGGCGCGATCCTGGTTTCGGCGGCGCGCTTTCTCGAGGACCCCGAGACGCTGTCGCGCCGGACCGGAAAAACCGGCGTGATCTGGCCCAACAACCGCGATCTCGACGAGCTCGTGCCCTATCTCGGCGGGCTCGCGATGGTCGCCTTGGTGTTCCCGAGTTTCCGCGACGGCCGCGCCTACAGCCAGGCGCGGTTGCTGCGGGAGCGTTACCGCTTTCATGGCGAGTTGCGTGCGACCGGGCAAGTGCTGCGCGACCAGTTCGTGTTCATGCTTCGCGCCGGGTTCGATGCGTTCGAGGTGAAAAAGGAAAGTGACGCGGAAGCGTTCACCAATACGGCGAAGCGCTATTCGGTGTTCTACCAGCCGACCGGCGATGGCCGCATCACGGCGCTGCATCAGCGGATGGCCTTGCGGCATTCGGAGAGTGCCAGCCAGTGAACGCCCTTGTACACGAACCACTAGCGGTTCAGTCGCCGCAGGATTTGCCGTCGGCGGAAGAATTCGACCGCGCGCTGCGTGATGCATCGCCCGCCGAGATCGTCGCCGCCGCACTGCGGCTGGTTGGCCGCGAGCGTCTCGCCGTGGTTTCGTCTTTCGGCACGGAATCGGCGGCGCTGCTCAAGGTGATGGCCGATGTCGATCCGGCCATTCCCGTGATCTTTCTCGATACCGGATGGCTGTTCGAGGAGACGCTGGCCTATCGCGATACCCTGATCGCGAAGCTCGGTCTGCGCGACGTGCGTTCGATCAAGCCGCTGGAACGGACCTTGTCGCACGAGGATCCCGATCGCGAATTGTGGTTCACCGATCCCGATGCCTGCTGCCGGATCCGTAAAGTCGAGCCGCTGAAGCGGGCATTGGCGCCATTCGATGCCTGGATCAATGGCCGCAAGCGGTTTCAGGGCGGCGCGCGCGCCGCTATGCCGGTGGTCGAGGCCGATGGCGCCAGGCTGAAGTTCAACCCGTTTGCCAATGTCTCGCGCGAGCAGATCGCCGATATCTATGCGGGCGCTGACTTGCCGCCGCATCCGCTCAAGGCGTCGGGCTTCCAGTCGATCGGCTGCATGCCCTGCACCAGCCGCACCTCGTCGGACGAAGACGCCCGCGCCGGCCGTTGGCGCGGCCGGCCGAAGACCGAATGCGGCATCCATACGGTCAAGGCTTAAGCCGGTTCGTTTCGAACAAGACAAGTCATTCCGGGATGCGCACTTTGCGCAGACCCGGAATCAAGAGGCTTTTGGAACGAGATTCCGGGTTCGCGCTGACGCGCGCCCCGGAATGACACCTCAATTGTCCCCGGCGTTCACCTTTCAGCCATGGTTGGTATGCAACAACTCCGGGCTGTTGGGGGAATTCCATGACGCGGGCGATCATCGCCATACTCGGATTTTTGGCGCTGGGCGGCTGCGCGGCAGACAATGTCGTGACCGAGCAACCGGCGATGTATGTCAACATGGCCGATCCCGGCGCCAGGCTCGATGCGCAGGCCGCGGCGTCGATGATTTCACAATACCGCCAAAACAATAGTCTTGGCGCTCTCACCGTCGATCCCGATTTGATGCGGCTGGCGGAATCGCAGTCGCAGGCGATGGCCGCCAAAAACAAGCTCGATCACGACGTCAAGGCGCCGCTCGCCAAGCGGCTGAATGCCGGCGGCTATCCCGCGACCTTGGCGGTCGAAAATGTGTCGGCCGGCTACCACACTTTGGCCGAAGCCTTCTCGGGCTGGCGCGACTCGCCGCCGCACCGGGAAAATATGCTCAAAAGCGGTGTCACAAAATTGGGCATTGCGGCGAGTTATGCTCCAGATACCAAATACAAGGTATTCTGGACGCTCATTCTTGCATCAACCGACGCGCGATGAACTCGGCGTGATCCGCCGAGGCGGCTTGGCGATTGACGCCGCCGCGATCTATCGCCACGGTATTGTGGTTCTGGTATTTAATTGGGTGGCATGACGGACATTTCCGACCCGGTCACAGCAACGACGCCCGCCAGGGCGATGCCCGTACTTGTTCTACAAGGCGGTGGCGCGCTGGGCTCCTATCAGGCCGGCGCCTACCAGGCGCTGTGCCGTCACGATTTCGAGCCCGAATGGGTGGCCGGTATCTCGATCGGCGCCATCAACGCGGCGATCATTGCCGGCAATAATCCGGAAAAACGCGTCGAGCGGCTCAAGGAATTCTGGGAGCAGTGCGCCTCGCCGGTGCCGTGGAATCCGATCGTTAAAAGCGATCGCGGGCGTACGGTTTTCAACGAGGCCAGCGCAGCCTTGATTGCGACCTTCGGGGTTCCAGGCTTCTTCACTCCGCGCATTCCGCCGGCGCCGCTGTGGCCGCCGGGCAGCCCGCAATCGCAGAGCTATTACGACACCGCGCCGCTGCGCAAGACGTTGGAGCACCTGGTCGATTTCGATCGCATCAACGATGCCAAGACCCGCTTGAGTGTCGGCGCGGTGAGCGTGACGACGGGCAATTTCTGCTATTTCGACAATGTCGAGTTCAAGAAGCGCGGGAAGAAAATCGGTCCCGAGCACGTCATGGCGTCCGGCGCGCTACCGCCGGGTTTTCCGTCCATCGAGATCGAAGGCGAACATTATTGGGACGGCGGCATCGCCTCCAACACGCCGCTCGATTACGTGCTGGATGAAGAAACCAGACGGGATCTGCTGATCTTCCAGGTTGACCTGTTCAGCGCGCGCGGCCCGTTGCCGACATCGCTGCTGGAGGCGGCCGAGCGCGAAAAAGACATCCGTTACTCCAGCCGCACCCGGATGAATACCGACAAGAACAAGCAGATTCATAACGCCCGCAAGGCGGTGCGCGATCTGATCGGCAAATTGCCCGAGGACCTGAAAAACGATCCGTCGGTGGCGATCCTGCGCGAAGCCGCCAAGGAAAACACCGTCACGGTGGTGCACCTGATCTATCGCAGCAAGAACTACGAATCCTCGTCCAAGGATTACGACTTTTCGCATGTCGGAATGGTCGAACATTGGGGCGCCGGCGTGCGCGATGTTCATTTGTCAATGCGTCACGAAGAATGGCTAGAACGGCCGCAATCCGGGGAAACCATGGTGACTTACGATCTCACCGGGGACGGTAGTGAAACCCAAGACGCCAGACAGGCCGGCAAACAGGAGTAAAGAAATGGGTACATTGACTGGAAAGACTGCAGTGGTGACCGGCTCGACCAGCGGCATCGGTTTGGCGTATGCGCGCGCCTTCGCGGGCGCCGGCGCCAACATCGTGATCAACGGCATGGGCGCTCCGGCCGACATCGAAAAGGAACGCTCGGCGATCGAGACCGATTTCAAGGTCAAGGCCGTGCATTCGCCCGCTGACATGACCAAGCCGGCGGAGATCGCCGAAATGGTCGCGCTGGGCGAAAAGACTTTTGGTTCGGTCGATATCCTCGTCAACAACGCCGGTATCCAGTTCGTGTCGCCGATCGAGGAGTTCCCGATCGAGAAATGGGACGCGATCATCGCGATCAACCTGTCGTCGGCGTTCCACGCCATGCGCGCCGCCATCCCCGGCATGAAGAAGCGCGGCTGGGGCCGCATCATCAACACCGCATCGGCGCACTCGCTGGTGGCCTCGCCATTCAAGTCGGCCTATGTCTCGGCCAAGCATGGCATCGCCGGCCTCACCAAGACCGCGGCGCTGGAGCTTGCGACCTTCAAGATCACCTGCAACTGCATCAGCCCGGGTTATGTCTGGACGCCGCTGGTCGAACACCAGATTCCGGAGACCATGAAGGCGCGCAACATGACCAAGGAGCAGGTCATCAAGGACGTGCTGCTCGACGCGCAGCCGACCAAGGAGTTCGTCACCTCCGAGCAGGTCGCGGCGCTGGCCCTGTTCCTGTGCGGCGACGACGCCGCACAAATCACCGGTTCCAACTACTCGATCGACGGCGGCTGGACCGCGGAGTAAGCGCGCACGTCATGCCCCGCGAAAGCGGGGCATCCAGTACGCCGCGACGTTTAAGTTAAATCTTGGTGACTGCGATTACTGGATCACCCGCTTTCGCGGGTGATGACGGTGAGTGCAAAATGGGAGCGGCCGCCGCTATCCCAGCGCCACCATGCCGCTCCAGAATTGCATGGCGTCGCCGGTGTCGACCTCATAATTACGCGCGAAGGCGAGCTTGCCGTCGGGGCCGACGTGGTAGGTCGCCAAGTTAGCCGGTACGGTCTTGATGCCGTCGCCCTCGCGCACCAGCATGGTCTGGATGGTGGCGGCAACCATCATTTTTCCAGTCGGGTCGAGCGAGAAGGTGCGCGGATGGATCCCGTGCACATCCGCGTTCTGAATCAGCGTCGGTTCGCCTGTCGACGGGTCGATGGCGAACACCGCGATGTTGTTCTCGCCGCCGGGAAATACCTTCTTCCCGGCGAAATCGACGGTATCGCTGGCCCGGTTGCCGACATAGACGTAGCGGCCGTTCGGGTGCACATGAACGGTGCTCGCGGCCTGGCGTGAGCGGATGTTGCCGGGCTCGGCCAGCGTGTCCTTGATGAAGCTCGCCTGCGGATCCAGCACGCCATCTTTTTGCAGCCGGTAGACATTGAGTTTATTCTCGCGCTCGCGCGACACGTACACGAGCGGCAGGCTGGGATGGAAATCGAGGTGGCGCGGTCCGAAGCCGTAGCCGCCATTGGGCGCGACCGAACCGCGGTTGGTGAGCTGGCCGTCTTTGAAGCTGAACAGTTTTAGCGCGCCCGGATCCTCCGGCTTGCTACCGGCCGCATCGTTGCCGCGGGTTACCAGAATGGCGGCATCGTTGGCGGGGGTGACCCGGATCTGGTGCGCGAAGATTCCGCCATCGGGGGCTGAGGCCTGCTTTACTTCCTCACCGACGGTGCCGTCCGCGGCGATCCGGTGCACCGTGACGCCGCTCGGATTGTTGTAGGCGACCAAGGCGTAGGCGCCCATTTGATCGAGCGACATATGGATCGGGCGAGAGGCCAACGCGGCAGGCGAGCCGTGCGCCGTGAGTGCGCCGCTGCCGGGATCGATGCGCAGCGCGCTCAAGAAGTGGCTATCACCCTTGATGCCGAGCGAAGAAGAGCCGCCATTGCTGGTTGCGACGTAGAGGAACGGGGCGGACGGATGGCGCCAGATGTATTGGACATTGGCCGGCAACATCACCGTATCCTGTCTGGTCAAGCCAGCACGATCGACGTCGATCTGGTAGAGGGTCAGCGCCGGCCCGACGCTGGCGTAGAAAACTGCTTTGCTTGATGTCATGTGACTCCAGGCGGTGCGAGGCGTCGCGACGAGGCCGGCAACAAGTGCTGCGAACGACCGGCGATCGATCATGGCCTGTTCCTTTTGTAACGGGACTTCCGGGGAACCTCGAAACGAGGCGATGGTAGTTCTGTTACGACGCAACTGGAAGGGGTGGATTCGATGAACGGCGTTTGCGCTGCGGCGCAGCGTCAGCCTTCGCGTTGCGATGGATACCTGGTTCAGGTCCGGGCTTGGCTGCGGTTACCGAATGCGAGCACGTGCAGCCCTAGCCGTTGCCGCACGATCCAGAACAGCAGCACGGTTTCGAACACCAGCGAGATCGAGGTCGCGGCCGCGGCACCATGGCCTCCGAACCGTGGCACCAGCGCGATGCAGAGCACCACGTTCATGACAAAGGCGAGCGCGTAGGCCAGCGCGCAGATATGCTGGTGTCCCAGCATGTTGAGCAACCGCTCGACCGGGCCGATCGCCGAGCGCACCACGAGCCCGATCGCCGCGATGAACATGATGTCGTAGCCGGTGACGAATTGCGATCCGAACAGCCACAACAGCGGCCGGCCTAACGCCAGCAGCAGCACGGTGGCCGCCAGCGATGGCCAGAACGTCCATTTGATCGCATGCGCGACATAGGCTGACAGCCGCGGCTTGTCGCCAAGTGCGTGATATTCGGCAAAGCGATGCGCCGTGGTCGCCGACATCGCGTAGTGAATGAACGACACCAGCGCCAGCGTCTTCACGACAGCGAAATAGACGCCGACTTCTTCCGAGGAGCGAAACTGCTGCAGCACCAGCACGTCGGTATAGGACAGCAGCAGGTAAAAGCTTTCGACCAGCAGGATCGGCAGCGAGATCGCTAGCCAGCCGCGGAAATCATAGGCCTTCGGGCCCGGCTCGATATGGCCGGCGAGGCGTCGATTGAGCACGATCATCTGCCCGATCATCGCGATCCACACCGCGCCGGCGCTGGCCAGCATCGCGACCGTCGCACCAAGGTTTAGGCCTAATGCGAAAGCACCCCCGGTCAGCCCGATGATCAGTGTCTGCCGGATGACGAATTGCGGCATCAGGCCGAGCCGCATCCAGTCATGCGAACGCGCAATGCCGTCCTGGGTGTTGGCGACCACGAAGGCCGGCAGTGTCAGGCAGCCGATATAAAGCGGCGTGATTTCGCCGGCGCCGATCCACGGCGATAATAGTTTGACGAGGCCTGCCAGCAACGCTGAAACGGTGGCTGACACGATGCACGTCATCCAGCGGCTGCCGGAGAGGAAGCCGCGCAACAGCGCGTGCTCGCCGCTTGTGCGGTATTCCGGAATGATTTTCTGCGCCGAGGCGGAGATGCCGAAATCCATCATGCTGCCGAGCAGCAGCACCCAGGTCCAGACATAGACATAGACGCCGTAATCCGAGCCGCCCATCCAGCGCGCCAGCAGGATCTGCGAGAGGTAAGCGAGACCTGCGCTGAAGACCCGGATGATGAAGATGGTGCCGGCGAGCCGCTTGGTCACCGATGCTTCGTTCGAACCGCCAAGAATGCCACGAAGCATTCCACGCAGCCGTGCGATAGCGCCGGCGGGGGGAGCGATCGCGGATTGGGTCTCCATCACGGCCACGGCGGAAATTCCAGAGAAAATTCCAAAGAGGGATCGCACAAGTGCGGCGATCTCCGGCGTAGCAACGATTCGTTAAGATTTGGTTGGGTGGGTGGGTGCAGTCGCGGATGTAGAGATGCAAATGCCGTCATTCCGGGGCGTGCGAAGCACGAACCCCAGATGCGCAATTGCGCATCGGGGAATCTCGAGATTCCAGGTTCGACGCTGGCGCGTCGCCCCGGAATGACCCGAGCTGCCTCAATTCAGATTGGTATTGAACTCGTAGGATCGCTCGCCGCCGACCAGTGTCAATTTAAGCGCGGCACCTTCAGGGTTGGTACCGGGCGGCATGCCGTCGAGTTCGAAGGAAAAGCGCTTCACGCCGGGTGGGCTGTGTTCGAGCAGTTTGGGAACCGGCAGCGCCCAGTCCGGCGTCGGTCCTTCGACAAACAGATTGATATCCCCGGCCTCGGGAGTGGCGGCGACATCGATCAGCACGGTCGATTTACCATCGCGCCTGACGTCGCGGATGGTCAGCGGATTGGGGTCGCCGATATTGGCGGGCTTCGGCACGGTGTCGAGAGCCGCCGACAGCGCGCTATCCTGGGTGCTCGCCACGCTTGTGAACGGCAACTCGGCCTCGGCTTCGACGGGAATGCAGAGTTTGGCGCACACCGCGTAGTTGACGGCGGCGCGCAGCGTGACCGGCTTGTCGGCGTTCTTCGCGACAATGCGCAGCGGCAGCACGACCTGGTCGTGATAGCCCAGCGAATGGCCGCCGGCGCCGTCGTCGAACTTGGTCGGGGCCGGCCATAAAATGGTGACCGCGTCGATATTTTCCGATTTGGAGAAATCGAACCGCGGCGGCACGCCGGAATCGCCCGGCGTCCGCCAGTAGGTTTTCCATCCCGGCTGAAGCTGGAAGGCAATACCGCCGAGCAGCACGGCGCCGCTGCGCGACCCCGCCAGCAGGCGGACCGCGGAATGTCCGTCCCGCTGCCAAGGCGACGCGTCCTGGGCGCGAACCTCGACCGCGAAACATGACACAAACAGGGTGGTGGCTAAGCCGAGCGCGGCGCGCATGGGAACTGTGGTGATCATGCGACGTCTTTACCGCCAAGCGAGGGCGCAAACCATTGAATTGCTTGTGATGTATACCTAAAGGTGGACTTCGGCTTGATTGACAGAATGGCCACCCAATATCAGGATGTAAGCGAACAAGAGAGTCCGTAGCGGATGGACCCTGAAGGCAAAAAACCGAAGACCATTCGCCGTAAAGCCGCCGGTAGCGGTGATGATTCGGCCGGTCGCGGCTATCTCGACGGGCAGATCCTGATCGCCATGCCCGTGATGGACGATCCGCGTTTCGAGCGCTCGGTGATTTATCTCTGCGCGCACTCCTCCGAGGGCGCGATGGGCATCATCGTCAATCGCCCGGCGGGCAGCATCGATTTCCCCGGATTGCTGGTGCAACTCGACATCATCAAGAAAGACGATCAGATCAAGCTGCCGGAAAACGCCGAGAGCATGAAGGTGCTGAAAGGCGGACCGGTCGAGACCGGCCGTGGCTTCGTGCTGCATTCGAGCGACTTCTTCATCGAGGACGCGACCTTGCGGATCGACGACGGCATTTGCCTGACCGCGACCGTCGATATTCTCAAGGCGATTGCGCGAGGCGCCGGACCGAAGCACGCGATCCTGGCCTTGGGTTATGCCGGCTGGGCGGCAGGGCAGCTCGAGAATGAAATCCAGCACAATGGCTGGCTGCATTGCGCGGCCGATCCGGATCTGATTTTCGGCGGCGACGTCGAGGAAAAATATCTGCGGGCGCTGGCCAAGATTGGCATCAATCCGGGCATGCTGTCCACGGACGCCGGGCACGCATAGCGAAATTTCGCGCTGGCGCCTGAGACAATTCCCGCGTCGTCCCCGCGAACGCCGGGACCCATAACCCCGCGTTTTTATAAAAATGCCGGACGTTTTGGTTCAGCAGAAGCGGTCCGTTCCGCTTACGAAGCAGAAGACGCGGTGGGATCGTCGCGCGATTCAAGATGTCGATGGAGGCGTTTCTCGCGACCGCGAGGCGGTCTCAAGACCTGCTAGAGTTTCCTGTGCCGCGAAGTGGAGACAACTCCTGCCGCTTCTGGGGGACAGCTCGTTGATGGCATTAAGATGGGCTGCGGCGTTGGAGTGTTCGGGTGCATCAAGCAAGCTCAACGCTTCCCGCATGAGCGATAACGCCACCGAAGCGTCGGAAATCGAGTCCGTCATGATCTTTCCTTGCACCACGGAAGTGGTCTTCGGAGGCGTGAAAGATGCGGCCTGGCTGGTCACAGGAGAAAACGTGGTCCGTGTTTTAGTTTTCGAATACTTGGCCGAACGCCTGGGGCGGGCGCGCGCCAAGCCTAAGCCGGATTGCAGCGCGCCCCGCCTAGCCTCGGCATATCGCCGCACGGACTTTGTCCCTCCTCGCGAGCAATTTCGTTTCGCGAGGCTTTCACCAGCACCTCGCGGCAGCTCCGCGGCAAGAGCGGGATGACTTTTCTTCGAATTGTCTTCCCGCTCCATCGGCATGATCTTTTCGGAAAACCGCTATCCACGGATCATGCTTTGAGAAACATTGCCTCCCGAGACGCCTCAAACGAGTTGCGTTCACATCGCCAATTCGGATTCCTTGATGTTGGCGATGGGGCCAAGGATCCCGGGATCGAACTCGTTCAGCGTGCCGCCGTTGGACAGACGTTTTGGCAAGTCGGGGTTTGCCAACGCTCCCCGAGCCATCGTGACGATATCGGCGCCGTCGTCGAGCGCGGCCACCGCCTGCTCGATGTTGTGCAGGCCGCCGTTAGCGAAAATCATTGCTTTGGGTGCGTAGCGCTTGGCGAGGCGCATCAATGACGGAGCTGCTCCGGCGAAAGCGGGCTTCCACGCTTCAAACTCGGTCACATGGATGAAGTTGGCGCCGGCGTCGGCGAGGCTGCCGAAGATAATTTCGGCATCGCGCTCCGCACCCGCCCACTTGTGAAAATAGTCGTTCACCTTGCCTTGCGAGATGCGGACACCAACCGGGACCTTGGCACCGACCTTCGCGCGTACTTCCTTGAAGGTTTCCACGATCAGCCGCACACGTTTCTCAGTAGTGCCGCCCCAGCGATCGGTTCTTTGGTTGGCGTAGTCAGTCAAGAACTGGTCAAGCAGGTAGCCGTTGGCACCATGAATCTCGATGGCATCGAACCCGGCGACCTCGATTGCTCGCGCAGCCGAACTCGCAAAGCCGGCAATAGCGTCGGCGATTTGCTCTTCCGTGATCGCGGCTGGCATCACGTAGCGGTCCTTGCCGTGATAGAATGTCATCTGCTGGCCCTTGGGCTGTATTGCGGACGGTCCCACGGTGCTGTCGCGAAATCGATTGCCTTGGCTGATCGCGCCGGCATGCATCATTTGAGCGATAGCGAGCGCACCGTGCGCCTTGATGCCGTTGACGACCGGCTTCCAGGCATTGGCCTGCGCTTCGTCCGTCAAGCCGGGCTGATGGACGTAACCCTGCGAGAACGCCCGATCTGTGTAAATGCCTTCGGTAATGACGGTCCCGAAGCCGCCGCGCGCAAAGCGCTCGTAGTAACGGGTCATGGTTTCGGTTGCTCGGCCATCCACCGTCGCGGTGATGCGCGTCATCGGCGCAACAGCGAGGTGGTTCTTTACGACGCGGCTGTTTATATCAATCGGCGTGAAAAGGCCGGTGGTGTCAATATCCATTGTCCAGTCTCCATAAGCCCGAGATGAATGCCTTTTCCTCGAAAAGGGAGACATTCGGTTCGTTGGACACGGATTTAGCTTCCGTCGCGGGCGGGTATAAGCTGGACTAGGCGTTAAGCACTTTATCGATTATCGTTATAAAATGGATCTCGCGGACGTCGCTCTGTTTCGTACGATTAGTTCCGTCGGCAGCCTGTCGGCTGCGGCGCGGCAAATGGGCACGACGCCGATGCTGGTCAGTCGGAGGCTGGCGGCTCTGGAGGCCGAACTGGGCGCGCGCCTGTTTCACCGCACCACACGGTCCCTGTCGCTGACCGCCGAGGGCGAAGCCTTTTTGCCGCACGCCATTGCCCTGATCGAAGCGCGCGATTCGGCATTGGAGTCGGTGTCGTCGTATGGGTTTGGCCTCACAGGGATATTGAAAGTAACGGCGCCGAACCTCATCGGGCATGCCGTTATTGTGCCTGTTGTGGCCGAGTTGATCGCGAACAATCCCGCGCTGCGCGTCGATCTCACCCTGAGCGATGGCTTCATCGACATCGCGTCGGCGGGGTTGGATGTTGCCATTCGCGTGGCGCCGATGAAGCCTTCGGATCTGATCGCCACCAAGCTATGCCGCAATCCTTATGTCCTCTGCGCCTCGCCCGCTTACATCGCCCGGTTTGGGGGACCGGCGACCATAGGTGACTTGGCGGCTCACCCCTGCATCAAGCTCCACGCAATGGACACCTGGCCCTTTCGGCGGAGCGGCGAACCGGATCGGGTCCGCATCGACGGTCCGTTGTCGGCCAGTACAGTCGATGCGGTTCGGGCGGCCTGCCTCGCGGGCGTCGGCATCGCCATGATGACCTACTGGGATGTTCGTGAGCAGATCGAGCGCGACGAGTTGCGACGGGTCGTCCTCGCCGATGCCGAGCCGGGCGAGCTCGATATATGGGCGGTTTTCCCGACTCGCAGGCTCGTGCCGGCACGGGTGAGAGCTTTCATCGATGCATTACGGGAACGGTTGATTGCGGACACACCCGCGTGATCGCCAAAACGCATAAGACCGGGCCGCTTCGACTTGATCGGAGACGGCGCGGTCTACTCCGCCGCCTGCTGCGCCACCGTCGGCACGGTGCCTGCCACCGTGGCGCGGCGCATGTCGCGGGGCTGCGACTGATCGTAGCGGCGGACGCGGTGCATGGTCTGGCGGTTGTCCCACATCACGAGGTCATGGAGCGTCCATTCGTGGACGTAGACGAACTCAGGTTGGGTGGCGTGTTCGTTGAGATCGCGCAGCAACACCCGCGCCTCCGGTACCGTCATGCCGACAATGCCGCCGGCATGCGACGACAGATAGAGCGACTTGCGGCCGTGCACCGGATGGGTGCGCACCAGCCGCTGCAGCACCGGCTTGAACATCTGCTTTTCCTCCTCGGTGTAATCGAGGAAGCCCAGCGATCCCCGCGAATACATCAGCGAGTGCTCGCAGATCATGTCTTCGATCTCGGCCTTGGTGTCGTCGTCGAGCGCATCATAGGCCGCGCGCATGTCGGCGAATTCGGTGTTGCCGCCCTTGGGGTTTACCACGCGCGCCGACAGCAATGAGAACTTGGCTGGAATCGGCCGGAACGAACTATCGGAATGCCACAGGCAATTGCCGAGGTTGAACAGATGCGTCCGATGATCCTTCGGCAGCGGCTTGCCGTCCTTGCCGAGGTTGGAGACATCGTTCAGCCCGGAGGTCAGCCGGTAATCCTCCTTCTTCGTCACGGTGCCGCCGCGGGAATTTTCGCGCTCGCCGAAATTACGCGCAAAGATCAGTTGCTGCTCATCGGTAATGTCCTGATCGCGAAACAGCAGCACTGCGTATTTGTCCATGCCGGCTTCGATATCGGCGGCCTCTTGCGCCGTCAGCGGCTTGCGCAAATCGACACCGGAAACTTCGCCGAAAAAATGCTTGCCCAGCTGCCGGATCGTGACCGTCATCGCGTCTCTCCTCAAGCGGCGGGCGGTTTTGTCCCGCTTCGTTTGCGTGAAAAATTACTCCGGGGTGGTGCGATGTCAACGCCGCGCAAGGCTTTTCAGTTCGAAGGCGTGGGCATTGCGCTAATTCCGTGTCCCGGACGCGGTGCAGCGTCTCTTGACGGTGCACCGCTGAGCCGGGACCCAAATGGCCGCCATGGACCCCGGATCAGCAGCGCAACATTGCATGTGGCGCAGCATCCGGGGAACGCCTCAGGCATTTCTCGCCATCAGTCCGCCGTCCACCGGGATCACGGCGCCGGTCAGGAACGATGCCGCCGGCAGGCACAGGCTCAGCGTCATGTGCGCGACTTCCTCCGGATCGCCGTAGCGGCCGAGTGCGGTCCTGCGGCGCGCGTAGATCGCCTTGTGCTCGTCATTGATGCGCGCGGTCATGCTGGTGGTAATCGGGCCGGGGCAGATGCAGTTCACGGTGATGCCGTCGCGGCCCAGTTCCACCGCAAGCGAACGCGTCAGGCCGGTGACGCCGGCCTTGGCCGCGGAATAGGGGCTGTGCAATGCGGTAGCGCCGAGCGCCTCGGTAGACGCGATATTGACGATACGCGGCGATGTCGATCGGCGCAGATACGGCAGCGCGGCGCGAATGACTCGCTGATGCGCCGTCAGCATCACGGCAACACCCTTGGTCCACGCCTCGTCGTAACCGTCATCGTCGATCGCGACGCGCACCGAAATGCCGGCATTGTTGATGACGATATCGAGCCCGCCGAAATGCGCCGCGATGCTGTTGACCACCGTGGTGATGTTGTCGCGGTCGGAGACATCGAGCGTCCACGCTCTTGCGCTGCCACCAGCGGCGACGATCGCAGCCGCGACGGCTTGCGTGCCCTCCACTGTCATATCCGTGACCGCGACATTGGCGCCCTCGATGCCGAACACGCGCGCGGTGGCGCGGCCCATGCCGCTGGCGGCGCCGGTGACGAGGACCGTCAGTCCTTTCACCGAGCGGCTGAGCTGTTTGAAATCCGACATCAGATCACTCGTTGCAGATGGCGCGTTGCAAATGATGCGCTGCAAGATCGGCAACGCTTTATTGACAAGACTTTAGTGACTAGGCTTGCACCGTTCCGCAGAGAGGTCAAACCTGACGCAGCAAGCCTGATGTGAACAAGGATCCCGCAGCGATGAACGAACTCGATTTCAGCGGCAAACAGGTTCTCGTGGTGGGCGGCTCCAGCGGTATCGGCAACGGCATCGCGCAGGCGTTCCGAGCCAAAGGCGCACGCGTGCAGGTTTGCGGCACCCGCGCCAGCGCCGCCGATTATTCGGCTGATGAAGGATCGCACCTCGAAGGCCTCGATTATTCCAGGCTCGACGTCAGCGATCCGGTCGCGATCGAAAATTTTCGCTGCACCTTCGAGCAGCTCGACGTGCTGGTGCTGGCGCAAGGTGCGGTGATCTACCGGCGCGGCGAATTCGAAATGGACGGCTTTCGGAAAGTGCTCGAAGTCAATCTGATGAGCCTGATGGCCTGCGCCGGCAAATTCCATCCGATGCTTCGCGCCGCGAAAGGTTCGCTCGTCATCGTCAGTTCAACCGCGGCCTATCATTCCACCAAGGGCAATCCGGCCTACAATGCTTCCAAGACCGGCGCGGTCGGATTGACACGCACGCTGGGGCAGGCGTGGGCCGAAGACGGCATTCGCGTCAACGGCATCGCGCCGGGTCTGGTCGATACCAAAATGACAAAGGTGACCACCGCCAATCCGAAACGGCTCGAAGGCGCGATCGAGCGGATTCCATTGAAGCGGCTTGGAACACCTCAGGACATGGCGGGCGCGGCGCTGTTCCTGGCCTCGCCGTTGGCGTCCTACATTCTCGGCCAGACTCTTATCGTCGACGGCGGATTGATCCTTTAGTCGCGGGAACCCGAGCCATCTTCGTCGGTTACATCCCCTTGAAAACAAGGAGTGACCGCGATGGACAAGGATCGAATTGTCGGCTCGGCGAAAGACATCGCCGGAAAGGTCGAGGGCGCGGTCGGTGACGCAACCGGCGACGCCAGGACCCAGGCGTCCGGCCGCGTGCGCGAGGCGACCGGCACAGTGGAAAACCTCTACGGACAGGCCAAGGACGCCGCGCGCAGCGTCAGCGATGCCGCGACTAGTTACGCCAAGGATGCTTACGAGAACAGCGGCGAAACGTTGCGTGGCGGTTCGGAGGCCGTTGCGCAGAAGGTGCAGGACAATCCGCTTGGCTCGCTGTTGATCGCCGGCGGTATCGGTTTTGCGCTGGCGCTGCTGATGACGCGCACTCCGCGCCGGCCACCGCCACCGCGCTGGCGCTATTACGGCTGAGACGGTGCCGTCATTCCGGGACATGCGGCTTCGCATGGACCCGGAATCCAGAAGTTAGAAGCTGGTGAAACTCCCGGTTCGCGCCGCGTGCGTGCGCTCGGCACTAATAATTTCGTCGCGGGTTAAACTTCAGCGCGTGAAGAACCCCGGCGCTTCCGCCGCGCGTCCGACCGGAGCGGGCGGGCGCAGCACGCGAGGCCCTGGCGGCCGTGCCGGCTGCAGCCAGGGTTGAGCCGGCCGCTGCGCGTTTCCAAATCCAAAGAAATCCGTCATCGACGGCGCCACCGACGGCGGCGAGGCCACCGGCTTGACGATCTTCTTTGGCTTCGGTGGCGGCGGCGCGATCGGTGCGGGTTGCGCCGTCGCGATGGTTCCGTCCGGTGCGGCGGACGCTACCGGCGTTTCACCCTTGACCTGTTCGCGTCCGATCTCGCGGCGTGGCCAGGAAAAATCATCGGCACGGCCGGCGGGCGGCGCCAGCGGTTCGCCCTTCACCAGCGTGCGGGCGGCCAGAGCATCGACCGGGGCCGGTCGCGATCCCGGGCCGCCGAGCAATTGATCGGTCCCCACGGACGCGGCCACCAGCGGCACGATCGGTCCGGCCAGCGGGCGTGCCGGTTGTCCGGGCTGGGCGTTGGCGTCAGGGGTCGCCGGTTCGGTCGGCAGCGTGATCGGTGCGGAACGTCCCGCGAGCAAGCGGGTGATCTCGCGTTCGACATAATGCGCGAGCTTGCGGGCGCCGGCCTGGGTGAAATAGACGCCGTCATAGGAACGCAGCCGACGGATCTGGCCTTCGAAATCGGGGCCCTGCTGCAGGAAGCGGCCGGCGTCGTCGACGAAACCATCCCAGACATCGACATAGGTGATGCCGGCCTTGGCCGCGGCATCGCGATAGAGCGCATCCAGGAACAGCATATCCGAGGTCGCCTTGGCACCGCGCACCGCGGGCAGCCCGACCCATACCACCGGCACGCCCTTGGATTTGAGGACGCCGATCATCTCCTCGATCTTCCTGGTATAGAGCTCGACCCAGCGCTCCTCGCGAAATTCATAAAGGCCGTTCGGCGAGCGCGTGCTCTTTTCCGGCGTGATGGCCGGCGGCGCATCGGCATCTTCCGGCGGCAGTTCGCTATCGACGGTCTTGTCGTCGGGTTTGGCGGCGGCATCCGCGCCATCCGCAGGCTTGGCCTTGGCGTCTTTCTTGTCGGTCTTCTTGTCTGCCGGTTTGGTGTCGGACTTCTCGGCCGCCGGCTCGCGGATCGCGATGCGGTCGTTGAGGCCGAGCATCACGACGATGGCTTCGGGCTTCTCGGTGGCGAGGATGCCCTTGGCGGCGGCGACCCAGTCGGCCGGATCGCCCTTTGGTTGATATTTGATCAGGCCGGAAACCGTCTTGTGCCGGCGGATCACGCCCATGTCGGGTTGATCGGCATAGGCGTCCTCGAGGCCGTAAGCGAGCCAATCGGCCATGCCATCGCCAAGTACCAGGATGTTGCGATCGGGCTGAGTCTCGCGCTTCTCCGGCGGCGGCGCCCGGGAAAAATCCTCGCGGATCACGCGCTGCTGCCTCGGCGCCTGCTGCTGCTGAAACGGCGCGAACAGATCGCCGCCGAACCAGCCACCGCCGGGCGCCATGCGCTGCTGCGGTTGCGGGCGCTGCTGCGGTTGGCCGAAGCCGAAATTGAAAAACTGCGCGGAAGCCGGCCCTGCGATCCCGAGCAGCAGCGTAACCGCGACGCTTACCGCGATCAGCGGGCCGCCTTCGGTAAACACCCGGAGAAAGGACTTTTGGTTAGCCATGCTATCGCTAGGAATTACGCGTCGATCGGGAATGAAAATCCATCTCCCACCATATTAGCGGAATCGGGCCGCAAGCGGGCAGATTTTGGTACCATAAGCCGGGCATCAGCGGCCGCCGTCAAGGGTACCGCGCAAATGTCCCAGCTAAGGTTACCGCTTCGCGGAACCGGATTACCGCTGCGCGGAACCGGATTGTCGCAGTGCGGAACTGAGCTCCCGGAAGCCTCATTAACGAAGCAAATCAGCGCGCCCGGAGCTTTTCCAGCACGTCGGAGGAGGCAAATCCGTCCGCCGGCGCGCCGATCGAGGCCTGGAAGCTGCGCAGCGCGTTCCTCGTCTCGCCTCCAAACTGGCCGTCCGGAGTGCCGCGATAGAAGCCGCGCTCGGCCAGAAGCTGCTGCAGTTCGAGCCGCTCCGCCTTGGACAGCTCTCGTTCCTGGCGCGGCCAGGGCTGGATGAACGGCGCGCCGCCGCGCAGCCGGTCGGCGAAGTGGCCGATTCCCAGCGCATAGGCTTCCGCCGGGTTGTATTTCATGATCACCCGGAAATTCTGCAGCATCAGGAAGCCCGGGCCCTCGGCGCCCGCCGGGGCCAGCAGATAGGCCTTCTCGGCCGGGTGCGCGAAAGGCTTGCCGTCGGCGTGTTTGAGGCCGAGATGTTCCCATTGCGCGAGTGTCATGACCTTGGCGCGGTCCGCCAGCATGTAATTGAAGCCGGCGGGTACCACGACCTCGTAGCCCCAGCTCTGGCCGGTCTGCCAGCCGTCCTTCTTGAGGTTGTTGGCGGTGGAGGCGATCAGGTCGGCGGGATCGTCGACCACGTCGCGGCGGCCGTCACCATCGGCATCGACCGCATAGCGCTTGAACGCGGTCGGCATGAATTGGGTCGGCCCGAACGCGCCGGCCCAGGAGCCGCGCATCTGTTCCGGGCGCAGATCGCCATGGTGCAAAATTTCCAGCGCGGTGAGGAATTCATCCTTGAAATAGGCCTGGCGGCGGCCGACGCAGGCGAGTGTCGCGGTGGACTGCACCACGCTGCGATCCCCCATCTGGGTGGAATAATTCAACTCGATGCCCCAGATCGCCGCGATCGTGTAGCGATCGACACCGTAGGCTTTTTCCGTGGCGTCGAACTGCGGTTTGTATTTGGCGAGGATCTCGCGGCCCTTGGCGAGACGGTTATCGTTGACGAGGACGTCGAGGTAATCCCAGACCGACTTGGTGAATTCCGGTTGCAAATCCATCAGATCCATCAGCCGCAGATCGGGCGTCAGTCCTGCGGTGAAACGCTGAAAGTTTTCCTGCGAGATGTTGCGGCGTGCGGCGTCTGGCCACATCGCGGCGACGCAATTGTCGAAATTTGCTGCCGCCTCGCGGATCGCGGTCGCGGTCATCAAGGGATGGCCCGAAGCGCCGTCCTCGCCGCTCCAGGGCGGCGCGCCGCCGCTGCCGCCGAGCGCCGCTTGTGGCGGTGCCGATGTACTGGACTTCGAGCCTGAGAAGATGTTGCCGAAAAAATTCGAGACGCCATTGCCGCCTTGCGATTGGGCGGCGGCCTGACCGGACCACACAAGCGCCGCCGCCGCGACCAGGATCGCGCCGGTTCGAGCGTTCGCCGATAATTTTGTCCGTCGCGTCATGTCCTACCCGTAGCGTCCGAGAAGCCCCGGCTTGAGGAGGCCCTGTCACGGTTTCAAACAGCTTAACAAAGACGAGATTTTGTTGTCAGAGTTCCCGGCAGAATAGTTTGCTGATTTTCCCGCCAGTTTATCTGGCCTCACCGGGCCGATATCTGTCCAGCGGCAACCTTAATCACACATCCGCCTTTGTTCGCGGTCGTAAACGGGTTACCAACGCGATATCAAACTACTTCCCGTGTATTCCCCCGGAAGGTTCGACGACAGCCATGAAAATCCGCAAAGCCGTCTTCCCGGTTGCCGGTCTCGGCACCCGCGTGCTGCCCGCCACCAAAGCCATGCCAAAGGAAATGCTGACCATCGTCGACAAGCCGTTGATCCAGTATGTCGTCGATGAAGCCAAGGAAGCCGGCATCGAGCATTTCATCTTCGTCACCGGCCGTAACAAGGGCGTGATCGAGGATCATTTCGACCGCATGTTCGAACTCGACACCACGCTTGCCACGCGGGGCAAGAAGGCCGAGCAGCAAATTCTGGCCCGCGACCAACCCGAAGCCGGCGCCATGAGTTTCACCCGACAGCAGGCGCCGCTCGGCCTCGGCCACGCGGTGTGGTGCGCCCGCGACATCGTCGGCGACGAGCCGTTTGCGGTCGTGCTGCCGGACGAACTTGTGCTGAACACGCCGGGCTGTCTGGCGCAGATGATCGAGGCTGCAAGCTCGCTCGGCGGGAAATCCAATCTGATCGCGGTCGAGGAAGTGCCCGCACATCTCACCCATCAGTATGGTATCTGCGGCGTCGGCAAGCGCCACGCCCGGGGCAACCTGTTCGAGGTTGACGGCATGGTGGAGAAGCCGCCACAGGGCACCGCGCCATCCAACCTGTCGATCACCGGGCGCTACATCCTGCAGCCGGAAATCTTCAAGATCCTGGAAACCCAGGAACGCGGTGCCGGCGGTGAGATTCAGCTCACCGACGCAATGATCGGGCTCGCCAAAAGTCAGAGCTTCTATGGCGTGGAATTCGAAGGCGAGCGACACGATTGCGGTTCGAAAGCCGGCTTCCTTCGCGCCAACATCGCCTTCGGCATGGCACGCGCCGACCTGCGCGAAGGCCTGCGGGCGGAGATGAAGCACTATCTGGAGAAGTGACTGGAAAAAGCGCTTGCGCCGTTGTCGTCATTCCGGGGCGTGCGTAGCACGAACCCGGAATCTCGAGATTCCGGGTCTGGTCCTTCGGACCATCCCGGAATGACGATTCTGTTTCACGCCACCAGCGTCAGCTTCGGAACATTGGCCAGCACGGAGCGATTGCGGCCCTGGGCCTTTGCCACGTAGAGCGCCTTGTCGGCGGCGCTGACGAGATCGCACCAGTCGGCGGTCGCGGCCGGCATCACGCTCGCGACGCCGATGCTGACAGTGGTGCCCTGCGGCTCATCGGACCATAACTCGACCTTCAGCCGGATTTTTTCCGCGACCGCCAGCGCGTCCGCGGGTACCAGCCCCGGCAGCAGCACGGCAAATTCCTCGCCGCCATAACGTGCGGCGCAGTCGCCGGCCCGCTGCACCGAATCGGAGATGCAGATCGCGACCCCGACCAGCACCTGGTCGCCGGCCTGGTGCCCGAAGGTGTCGTTGTAGGCCTTGAAGTGATCGGCATCGATCATCAGCAGCGCCAGCGGCGTTTTTTGCCGGATGGCGCGTCGCCATTCGAGATCGATCGTGCTGTCGAATTTTCGCCGGTTTCTCAGGCCGGTGAGTGCGTCGGTGGTCGCGAGCTCCTCGAGCTTGTCCTCAGCCTGGGCGCGGCGGCCGATTTCGCGCGCAAGGAACAGCGTTACAGCGAGGACGAACAGGATCAGCGCCATCATGGTGGCGCCGATCCGGATCGCCTCCGTGCGCCACAGGCTGAGAATACTGCTCCAGGGTTTTCCAACCAGAACAACCAGTGGACGGCTGCTGTCGCGCCAGACATACATCCGTGTCTCGCCGTCGATGACGCTCGTCCCTGAATACCATCCGCTTGGTTCGCTGAGCGCGCGTTTTATACCCGGCACGTCGCCGATATTTCTGCCGATCAGGTCGAGATCGAACGGCGTCCGCATGATGATGCTGCCATCATGGCGCAGAACCGTGATGGTGTCGGTCGAGCCGAGATTGAGGCGGCCGAACAGGTCGTGAAAATAGCTGAAGCGGATCGAGCCCGCGACGACCCCTAAAAAGCGTCCATCCGCCCCGGTAATGCGCCGGCTCAGAACGATGGCATAGGCGCCGTGATGCAGCATCGGCCGGCTGATGAACAGGCCGGCGTCGGGCTCGTCGCGGTGAACCTTGAAATACTCCTCGTCGCCGCGGTTTTCCGGCGCCGGATCCAGCGTCGAGGCGTCGATGGTCAGCCGTCCGTCGGCATCGAACACCTGGATCGCGCCGAAATGCTTGGCGGTCGCGGCATGGTCGAACAGGATCAACTGCCGGATTGATTTGCTGACCTCATTGATCTCCGGCATCACCATGCTGGCGGCGACGGCACGCAGCGACAGGTCGTAAAGCTCGATGTTGCGGCTGATGTCGGAATTGATCGTCGAGGCGAGGTTCTCGAGGGTCTGCTGGGCGAGCAGTTCCTCGCCCCGGCGCATGTCGAGCAGGACGCTGGCGCAGATGGCGGAAAAGCCGAGTACGGTCACCACGGACGAGACGATCAGCAACTTGACGGATAGCCGCCAAGGCTGATTGGCTTCACCGCTGCGCCGCCCGAACGCCATCGATTGCTCCCTGCCCCCCGAATATGTGCTGCCAATCGTTGCGGCAGGCTTAAGTGACGACAACGATGCGTTAATAAGTTAACGGTGCGTTGCCGGAGCGGGGTGAATGCCGCGCAACGGCTTCGGGCCACTGCACAACCGGGAATTCAAGTGAACGATTACGACGCGCTGCGCGATTATCTGCAGAAGCAAAAACTCCCCGAATTCACCCTGAGCTTCGAGCAGATCGAGGAGATCATCGACGCGGCGCTACCGCGCGCGGCGCATCGGGCGTCGTGGTGGGAAACGCTGCGCAGCCCGCAGGAGAAGATGCCGCAACGCGAAGCCTGCCTCGCTGGCGGCTACATCGCGACAAGGCTCGCGGACGGCAAGAGCGTGCGGTTCAAAAGGATGAAGTGAGGGTAGGGTGTAACAAACTATCGTCGTCCCGGCGAACGCCGGGACCCATAGCCCCTGGCGCTGATAGTTGCGGGATGTTTTCAGCACCGGTGCTGAAACGAGAGGGCACGGCGTATGGGTCCCGGCGTTCGCCGGGACGACAAAATACTAGCTCGCCGCTTCCAGCCGCTCTTCGGTCAACAGCCGCATCGCGGCATCCGCATCCATTGGCTCGCCAAAGGCAAAACCCTGGGCGTATTCGCAGCCCAACTGATAGAGCTCGACGGCGTCCGAGTCGGTCTCGGCGCCCTCGGCCACCACGTCCATGCCGAGGTCGTGCGCCAGCGCGATGATCGATTTCAGGATCACCGGGCGGGTACCGCGGGTGGTGGTGCGCACGAACGACTGGTCGATCTTGATGGTGTCGAACGGGAAGCGCTGCAGATAGGCCAGCGAGGAATGCCCGGTGCCGAAATCGTCCAGCGATAGACCGGTGCCGAGCTCGCGGATTCGCGTCAGCATCTGCGCCGCGTGTTCCGGGTTTTCCATGACAAGCGATTCGGTCAGTTCGAGCTTCAGCGTGCCGCGCGCCACCGAGGATCGCGACAGCACGGTGCGGATGTCGTGAATCAGGTCGTGGCGCAGCAATTGCCGCGAGGAGACGTTGACGCTGGCGAAGATCGGCTCGCGCGAGCGCATCGCGCGCTGCCAGATCGCGAGCTGCTTGGCGGTCTGGTCCATCACGAACATCCCGAGATCGACGATCAGGCCGATCTCTTCGGCGATCGAGATGAATTCCGACGGCGACATCCGGCCGAGTTTGGGATGGTCCCAGCGCGCCAGTGCTTCGAAGCCGGCGATCGAACGATCTTCCAGCCGCACGATTGGCTGGTACAGGATGGTGATTTCCTCGCGCTCGATGGCGCGCCGCAGTTCGGATTCCAAGGTCAGCCGGTCGGTCTTGCGTGCGCGCATCGCCGGTTTGTAAACGTCGATGCGGTCGCCGCCGATGCGCTTGGAATGATACATCGCCAGCTCGGCGTCCTTGATGATCTCGTCGGACAATTGCGTCTGCGGATCGCTCAATGCGAGGCCGATCGAGGCGGTCAGGAAAATCTCGCGGTCGTTGAAGGCGATCGGCGCGCGGATGGTCTTGCGGATGGTCTCGGCGAACGCGGTGATGCGCGCGGGGTCTTGTTCTGACATCAGGATCAGGCCGAACTGGTCGCCGGCGAGCCTTGCCAGCGTGTCCTGCGGTTTCAGGATCCGGGTCAGCCGCCGCGCCAGCGTCAGCAGGATCGAATCGCCGACCGCGATGCCGACTGAATCATTGACCTGCTTGAAGCGATCGAGATCGATCACCATCAGGGTCGGCCGCAGGTTCGGCATGGTCTTGGCGAAATTGGCCACCGCGCCGAGGCGGTCGATGAACAATTTGCGGTTCGGCAGGCCGGTGAGGTTGTCATGCACCGAGTCGTGCAGCATGCGCTCTTCGGCGTTCTTGGCTTCGGTGACATCGGTGAGGGTGCCGACCACCCGCGAAACTTCGCCGTCGGAGCCGACCACGGGGCGCGCTTTCAGCGCGAACCACATGAAATGGCCGTCGGGCGTCCGGAGCCGGAAATCCTGCACCAGCCGGCCGCGGCGCTGGTCGAGCACGCTGTCGAGCGCCGCCCGGAAGCGATCCTGGTCGAGCGGGTGCAGCACTTCGAGCCATTTCGCGGCAGGGCCCTCCAGCGTACCGCGTTTCAGGCCGAGCAGGCTCTCGGTCTCGGGGCTGGTGAAAACCTTGTCGGCGGAGACGTCCCAATCCCAGATCAGGTCACCGGAACCGGTCAGCGCCAACGCGCGGCGTTCGACGTCGGAGACCACGCCGGTGGTCGCGCCGCCGCCGGCGAAGGCGTGCTGCATCACCGTGAAGCCGATCAGCATCACGATCAGCACGAGGCCGCCGAGCAAGGCTGGTCCGACGATGTCGTTGGTGACGGAGCCCGCGACCGTCATGCCGGCCGCGACCACCCAGACCACCAGCAGGAACCAGGTAGGGATCAACAATACCGCGCGGTCGAAACCATGGGTCGAGAGATAGACGATCAGCGCGAAGCCCGCGAAGGCGATCAAGACCAGCGACATCCGCGCAATGCCGGAAGCTACCGCCGGATCGAACAGCGCCAGCGCCACCAGCGAGCCGAGGAAGGCGACCCAGCCGACCGTGATATGGGAGTAGCGCACATGCCAGCGGCTGAGATTGAGATAGGCGAACAGGAACACCAGGAGCGTTGCGGCCAGGATCGCTTCGCCTGCCGCGCGCCAGACCCGCTCGGCGTTGTTCGACATGTCGAGCACTTTGCCCCAGAAGCCGAAATCGACGCCGATATAGACCAGCACCGCCCACGCCAGCGCAGCGGCGGCCGGGAACATGATGCTGCCCTTGACCACGAACAGGATCGTCAGCACCAGCGCCAGCAGGCCGGAGATGCCGATCACGATGCCCTGGTACAGCGTGAACGAGTTGACCTTGTCCTTGTAGGCGTCGGGCTCCCAGAGATAGAGCTGCGGCAGCTTGTCGGTGCGCAATTCCGCGACGAAGGTGACGACCGCACCCGGGTCGAGCGTAATGCGGAAGATGTCGGCGGTGGCGCTTTCCTGGCGTTCGGGCCGGTCGCCGGTCGACGGCGTGATGGTCGCGATGCGCGACAGCCCAAGGTCGGGCCACAACAGGCCCGACGACACAATGCGGTAATGCGGCGCCACGATCAGGCGATCGAGCTGGTCGTCGGTGTTGTTGGCGAGCGCGAACACCACCCAGTTCTGGCCGCCTTCGCGGGCGCGGACTTCGATGCGCCGAACGATGCCGTCGGTGCCGGGCGCGGTCGAGACCTGGATGCGGTCGCTATCGCTGCGCTGATGATCGAGCACCGCAGTGAGATCGATCGCAGGCGCGTCGCTGCGGACGCTGACCGCGTCGATCGCACGCGCCGGGCTTGCGGCGGCAAGAATCATGAGGCCCAGCGCGAGGGGCGCAAGGCACCTGATCAGACGCAAAGTCAGTTCTCCGCTTTCGACAGTCCCGGGCAGACGAGTTGCCCAATGTTGCGGCGATAAATGACATGAAAGCGAAGGGAATCAAAGGCTTTCCGGTTGCCCTTCCGGATGATGCGTCAGACGACCAACACAATTTTGCCAATATGTTCGGAGGTTTCCATTCGCCGATGCGCATCGGCGGCTTTTTCCAGCGGAAATGAGCTGTCCATCAGCGGTTTGATGCGTCCCTCGCGGAACAACGGCATCACCTTGGCCTCGATGGCGGCGACCATGGCGGCCTTATCCGCATTGCTACGGGGACGCAGCGTCGAGCCGGTGTGGTTGAGCCGCTTCACCATCAGCTTGCCGACATTGATGGTGGCCTTGCCGCCGCCGAGCAGGGCGATCTGGACGATGCGGCCGTCCATCGCGGCGGCATCGTAGTTGCGATCGACGTAATCGCCGCCGACCATGTCGAGAATAACCTCGACGCCTTTACCGCCGGTTGCAGCCTTCACTTCAGCGACAAAATCCTGGGTCTTGTAGTTGATGGCGTGATCGGCGCCGAGTTTCACGCAGGCGTCGGCCTTTTCCTTGGAGCCGACGGTGACGATCACCTTGGCGCCGAACGCCTTGGCCAACTGGATTGCCATGGTGCCGATGCCGGAGGAGCCGCCATGGATCAACAGCGTCTCGCCCGCCTTCAGTCCGCCGCGCTCGAACACATTGTGCCACACCGTCATCAGCGTTTCCGCGACCGCGCCGGCGTCGGTCATCGACAGGGTCGACGGCACCGTGATCGCCTGGGCATCCTGCGCGATGCAATATTGGGCGTAGCCGCCGCCGGCGACCAGCGACATCACCTTGTCGCCGATCTTGTGCTTTTTGGCGTTGCTGCCGACCGCGACCACTTCGCCGGCGATTTCGAGACCCGGCAGGTCGCTGGCGCCGGGCGGCGGCGGATAGCTGCCGGAGCGCTGCGCCACGTCGGGACGGTTGACGCCGGCGGCTGCGACCTTGACCAGGATCTCGTCCGGTCCGGGTACCGGCACGCTGCGGGTTTCAGGCACAAGCACTTCCGGACCGCCCGGCTTGCTGATGCCGATGACGGTCATTTGCGCAGGCAGCTTTTCCATGATTTGTCCTTACGAAACGCGGAAAATTGAGGCGGCTCCTGCTTAGCCAGCCATGCCGGTGCTGGCAACCGTTTCACGGAGCTTCACGGAGGAGAGCGCATGGCCAGTGAGGATGATGACAAGCCACGCAAGAAAGTCAGCCACGAGATCGGGCAGGATTTGTCGCTGCTGTCGGTCGAGGAATTGACCGAGCGCATCGCGCTGATGCATTCGGAGATCGAACGGCTGCAAGCGGCGATGGCGAAGAAGCGCGCGTCCAAGGATGCCGCGAACAGTTTTTTCAAGTCGTAAGTAAAGACGCGACGCGATAGATCGAGAGCGTGCTCCCCTCCCCCTTGCGGGGAGGGGAGAAGGAAGGCGCGCGTAGCCCAGAGGCCAGCCAACCCACACTCGGCCAATGGCCGACATGGCAAACAAATCCTGAAGAAAATCGCTCGTTTACGGGCTGTTAAGCTTTCTCGATTATAACTTTGATCGTCCTCGTTTGGACACCGAGTGGCTCCTGTCCACTCTGTTTGACGCCTCCCTGTTATCAACTTCAAAAGCCGCCGGAAACGGCGGCTCTTTTTTGGGCGTCTTTGTCACCTTGCTGTCACGACGCTGGAAACCATAAATTCTCTTGTGGCTGGACTCTCGGCCGCTAGCGCGCAATGATTTGTTCATCATAAGCCGGCACCCGTTAACGCCGGTGGGTAGACAGTTGCGTGAGGCGTTAACCATGTTGGACCGTTCGCAAGGCGAAACCGCTCTGGTGCAATTCAGCGAGCGGCTGACCAATTCCGCGGCGTTCGGCACCTTGTTCCGGGAAGGCATGGATCTCGTCGAAGAGACCGCTGCCTATCTCGACGGCGTCGGCCGGGCCGAGGCCAAGGCGCTCGATCGTTCCGTCAGTCTTACTTACGCAACCGAGAGCATGCGCTTGACCACCCGCCTGATGCAGCTCGCGTCATGGTTGCTGCTGCACCGCGCGGTCAAGGAAGGCGAGATGACGCTGACCCAGGCCAATCGCGAAAAGACCAAGGTCAAGCTCAGCGCCGCCGATCCGGGTGCTGTCGACATGATCGAGAAATTGCCGCCGCAATTGCAGGACCTGATCGCGCGCTCGATGGCGCTGCAGGCCAAGGTCCGGCGCCTCGATGTCACGATCCATTCGGCCTCGACCGATCGCGCCGCAATCGGCAATCCGCTGGTGCCGCAGCTCAACCGCCTGAAGGCAGCGTTCGAGCGTTAAATTCCAGAGTTCGTCATCGTTTTGAAACGTCTGTCATTCCGGGATGGTGCGAAGCACCAGACCTCAGATGCGCAATTGCGCATCGGGGAATCTCGAGATTCCGGGTTCGATGCTTCGCATCGCCCCGGAATGACGGCGCGCAAAAACAAAAACGCCCCGGAAAAAACCGGGGCGTTTTGTATGTTGGCGAACGGAGCGCCGCCAAAGGAGAGACAAAAGCCGTCTCAATCCTTCTTGAGGAAGCCCGAAAACTTCTTCTGGAACCGGGACACGCGGCCGCCGCGGTCGAGCATCTGCTGGGCACCGCCGGTCCAGGCCGGGTGCGACTTGGAGTCGATGTCGAGGTTCAGTTTGTCGCCGGCCTTGCCCCAGGTCGAGCGGGTCTGGTACTCGGTGCCGTCGGTCATCACGACCGTAATCATATGATAATCCGGGTGAATTTCGGCTTTCATGACAGATCCTTCGGCGCGCCGGCGCCTGCTTTTCGATTTCAAAGGGCGGATTTGGGCCGCTCTATAACGCAGCGGGCCCCTTAAAACAAGCCAGGAACAAGCCAAGAATGCCCGCTTGGCGGCCCTTTCTGGGACGCGGATCGCCGGATTTGCCAGCGCTGGCCGCGGAGCCTATCTCAGGGCAAGCAACGCGATAGGTCAGATCTCATGAGCGCAGTGGAACGGCTTGACGAAGTGAATGGCGGAACACCGCCATTGCCCGATTCCGAGCCCAATGAGGTGTCCACGATCGAGGCGGTGCTGGCCGAAACGCCGGCCAAGGGTCGCGCCAAGCTGCGGCCGCTGCTGGCGCTGGCGCCGTACATCGCGCGGTATCGCTGGCGCGCCATTCTGGCGTTGATCTCGCTCACCGTCGCCGCGATCACCACGCTGGTGGTGCCGATCGCGGTACGGCGGATGATCGATTTCGGGTTCACCCCGAAAGGCATCGCGATGATCAACAGCTATTTCGCCGTAATGATCGCGGTGGTCGCGGTGCTCGCTGCCGCCAGCGCGTCGCGATATTATCTGGTGATGACCATGGGCGAGCGTATCGTCGCCGATCTCAGGCGCGACGTGTTCGCGCATCTGATGTCGTTGTCGCCGGCGTTCTTTGATTCCGCGCGCAGCGGCGAGTTGATCTCGCGGCTCACCGCCGACACCACCCAGATCAAATCCGCGGCCGGCGCCTCGGCCTCGATCGCGTTACGCAATGTGCTGCTGTTCCTCGGCGCCACCGCGATGATGGTGTTCACCAGCCCGCGGCTGTCGGGCCTGGTGTTGCTCGCGATTCCCGTCATCGTGCTGCCGCTGGTGGCGTTCGGCCGCTGGGTTAGGCGGTTGTCACGCAACGCCCAGGATACGCTGGCGGATGCGACGTCCTATGCCTCCGAACTGTTGGGCGCGATCAGGACCGTGCAGGCCTATACCAGCGAGCGGCTGGCCAATGCGCGGTTCGGCGGCGAAGTCGAACAGGCCTATCAAGCAGCGCGCAGTTCGACCCAGGCGCGCGCGGTGTTGACTGCGATCATCATCTTCATCGTGTTCACCAGCGTCGTGTTCATCCTGTGGATCGGCTCGCATGACGTGCTGGCCGGCACCATCACGCCGGGCCGGCTCGGTCAATTTATCCTGTATGCGGCGTTCGCCGCCTCCGGCCTCGGCCAGCTCAGCGAGGTCTGGGGCGAAGTTTCGGCCGCCTCCGGCGCGTCCGAGCGGCTGTTCGAAATCTTGCGCGTCAAATCGCAGATCACGGCCCCGGCGTCGCCGCGCGCGCTGCCGGTGCCGCCGCGTGGCGATGTCAGTTTCGACAACGTTCGCTTCGCCTATCCGACACGGCCGGATGCGGCGGCGGTCGATGGCATTTCGTTCAAGGTCAGCGCCGGCGAGAAGGTCGCGATCGTCGGCCCATCCGGCGCGGGCAAGAGCACGCTGTTTCATCTATTGCTGCGGTTCTACGATCCGGCCTCCGGCGTGATCTCGGTCGACGGCGTTCCGATCCGCGCCGCCAATCCGCAGGAGGTGCGTTCGCGCATCGCCCTGGTGCCGCAGGAATCGGTGGCGTTTGCGGCCACCGCGCGGGAAAACATCCGCTTCGGCCGGCCGGAAGCCAGCGACGCCGAGGTCGAACGCGCCTCGGACCTGGCGCATGCCACCGAATTCATCCGCCGTCTGCCCGGCGGCTTCGAGGCGCAGCTCGGCGAGCGCGGTGTCACGCTGTCGGGCGGCCAGCGCCAGCGCATCGCGATTGCGCGCGCGATCCTGCGCGACGCGCCGTTGTTGCTGCTCGATGAAGCCACTTCGGCGCTCGATGCGGAATCCGAGACGCTGGTGCAGACCGCGCTGGAAGAACTGATGAGCCACCGCACCACGCTGGTGATCGCCCACCGCCTCGCCACCGTGTTGTCCTGCGACCGCATCCTGGTGATGGAACATGGCCGCATCGTCGAGCAGGGCACCCACACCTCGCTGGTCGCCGCAGGCGGACTCTATGCGCGGCTGGCGCGGCTGCAGTTCGAGGGGATTTGAGGCGCTTGCGTCGTGCCGCAGCGTTATCATTCACCGCGCCGTCATCATCCGGCTTGACCGGATGACCCAGTATTCCAGAACGCTTAATTTCATTGATGGCGGTGATTACTGGATACTCCGCTTTCGCGAAGTATGACGGTTGCTATTGCAGGGGGACAATACCCCTCACTTCATCGCCCCTACCGCTCGGTCAGCTTCAACTCGATGCGGCGATTGCGCTTGTAGGCATCTTCGGTTTGCGCGGTGTCGAGCGGCTGGAATTCGGCAAAGCCGGCCGCGACCAGCCGCTGCGGCGGCACGCCGAGCGACACCAGATATTGCACCACCGAGATCGCGCGCGCCGATGACAAATCCCAGTTCGACTTGAACACCGGGCTGTTGATCGGCCGCATGTCGGTATGGCCATCGACCCGCAACACCCAGGCGATTTCGCTCGGGATTTGCTTGTCGAGATCGATCAGCGCGGTGGCCAGCTTGTCGAGTTCGGCGCGGCCCTCGGGCAACAGCAGCGCCTGTCCGGTGTCAAAGAACACTTCCGACTGGAATACGAAGCGGTCGCCGACGATCCTGATATCGGGCCGGTTGCCGAGAATGGTGCGCAGGCGCCCGAAGAACTCCGAGCGGTAGCGCGACAATTCCTGCACCCGCTGCGCCAGGGCGACGTTGAGCCGCTGGCCGAGATCGGCGATCCGCCCTTGCGATTCCTTGTCGCGCTTCTCCGAGGCGTCGAGCGCTTCTTCAAGCGCGGCCAACTGGCGGCGCAGCGCGCTGATCTGCTGGTTCAGGACCTCGATCTGCGCCAGTGCGCGCGCCGATACGGACTTCTCGGAGTCCAGCGCCTTGTTAAGTTCGTTGGCGCGGCCGGCGGCGTCATTGCCGGCATTCGCGAGGCCGTCATAGAGGCCCTTGACACGATCGCGCTCGGATTCCGCCGACGCCAGCCCGGCCTTGAGCTGCGAGACCTGATCGTCGAGCGTGAGCTTGCCGAGCTTTTCCAGTGACAACAGGTCGTTCAGTTGCGCGATCTTGGCGTTGAGCTGCTCCAGCGCCTTGTCCTTGCCGGTGACCTCCTGTGACAGGAAGAACTGCACCACCAGGAATACCGACAGCAGGAACACGATCGACAGCACCAGCGTCGACAAGGCGTCGACGAAGCCCGGCCAGTAGTTGAATCCGGATTCGCTGCGGCGCGCGCGGGCAAGGGCCATCAGAAAATCTCCGCCACGGGTAGCTTCACCTCTCCCATGGGGAGAGGTCGGCGCGAAGCGCCGGGTGAGGGGATACGGCCTATCGATAGGTCGTAACCCCTCACCCGGATCGCCTCGGACAGCGCGAGCGCTGCCGCGGCGATCCGACCTCTCCCCATGGGAGAGGTGAAGCTAAACGCCGCGTTTGCGCATGATATCGGCATGACTAATTCTTTTCCGGCTGGCGCGCGATCCGCTCGAGCAATTTCTTGATATCGCGGTTCTGTTCGCCCTGGCCGTCAGCCCATTCGCGGATCATCTGCTGTTCGGTGCGCATATGCGCGACTAGGCCCTGGATCGCTTCGGCCAGATTGGCCATCGCCGCGGTGGTACCGCGATTGGGGCCGCCTTCTTCCATGGTCGAACGCAGCCGCTCCAATGCGTTTTGCAGATCACCCGTCATGCCGGCGCCCGCGGTCTCGCCGGAATATTCGCGCACTGTGGAGGCGAGCCAGTCTTCCAGGTCGGTATAAAACCGGTTCTGCGCCTGGCTCGACTGCAAATCCAGAAAGCCCAGGATCAGCGATCCCGCGAGGCCGAACAGCGACGACGAAAACGAAATGCCCATGCCGCCGAGCGGGGCGGCGAGGCCCTCTTTCAGGGTGTCGAACAGCGCGCCGGCATCGCCGCCGACCTTGAGGCCGTCGATCACCTTGCCGACCGAGCCAACGGTTTCGATCAGGCCCCAGAAGGTGCCGAGCAGGCCGAGGAACACCAGAAGCCCGGTCATGTAGCGGGAAATGTCGCGGGCCTCGTCGAGCCGGGTCGCGATCGAATCCAAGAGATGCCGCATGGTCTGCTGCGAGATCGACATCCGCCCGGTGCGCTCGCCGCCAAGGATCGCGGCCATTGGCGCCAGCAAGGTCGGGCGCCGATCGATCGCCAGGCCCGGATCGGCGATGCGGAAATTGTTGACCCAGGCCACTTCCGGATAGAGCCGGATCACCTGCCGGAACGCGAGGATGGTGCCGATCAAAAGCACGAGGCCGATCAGCGCGTTGAGGCCGGGATTGGCGAAGAATGCGGTGACGATCTGCTTGTAGAGCACGACCGCGACCAGCGCGCACAGCATTAGGAACACCAGCATCCGCACCAGGAAAATCCGGGGCGACGACAGCTTGGTCAGTTCGATTTCCATCGCGGACCGGGAGGGGGAGCCTGAAGGCATTGGCGAGGATTACCTTTTGCGAGGGCAGCGCTTCGGGGCACCAATATGGCACAGCGGTGCCGGGAAAAAAGACCAGTTGCGCATTGTTCGTGGCGAGAACAGGGAACTTGCCCGTGAAACCCGGCTCGGCCTCCAGCCTATTTCAAAAATTGCTGATGTCACCGGCGCTTGGCGGGCGATCCCATGATTCTTTCGTACCGATGGTCGGCCCGCTATGGCCGACCGCAGGCTGTGTTGCTGCCGTCCGCCATCGGACTAGCCGAGGCGAGACCCGAGGGCGGATGACGACGGCATGGATCGAATCACTTTCGTTCCTGCCTTACAATCTTGCGCATTGCTGCGTGCGCGGGAACTTTAATGCTCGCGGGTTCCCGCAACTGCGACCGTTCAGCGCGGCAACGTGTGCCGCGACAATATAGCCGGCCGATAAAACTCGCTGCGGGCTCAGTGCGATAGGTGCGTGTGTGACATTGCGCCGCCCGCGCGATGCGTTGCGTCGCAACAGGGGATTCTTATCCTCCCCACGTCAAGAGCGCGGATGTCTCGCGCCGGCGAATGTTGCCATTCGCAAACACACACACAAACTTGGGGCCATCGTTTTGATGTCAGGATTTCGCGCGCAATCGGCATGCATTGCATTGGTTATCGCTGCCTTGGCCCCGCTGCTGGCGGGATGTGACGAACCGAAATCCGCCACCGCCGCGGTGCAAGTTTCGGATCCCGACGTCAGCGTTGTCACCGTCAATCCGCAGGCCCGCGCCGTGGTGCGCGAATTGCCGGGTCGGATCGCGCCGACCCGCGTCGCCGAGGTGCGTCCGCGTGTCTCCGGCATCATCGTCAAGCGAATGTTTAGCCAGGGCAGCGAGGTCAAGGCCGGCGATCCGCTCTACCAGATTGACCCAAAACCGTTTGAAGTCGAAGTGCAGTCCAACGAGGCGGCGCTCGCCAAGGCCAGGGCGGTGCTCGAACAGGCGTCGCAACACGCCCGCCGCATCGCGACCCTCACCAGCCAGAAGACGGCCCCCGAAGCCGAGAACGAAAAAGCCATCGCCTCGCAGCGCCAGGCGGAAGCCGACGTCGCGGGACGCGAGGCGGATGTCGCGCGCGCCAGGCTTAATCTCGACTACGCGACGATCCGCGCCCCGATCGGCGGCGTGGTTGGCGCGGCACTGGCGAGCGAGGGCGCGCTGGTGGTGCAGAACGAAACGGCAGGCCTTGCCACGGTTCAACAACTCGATCCGATCTATGCGGATTTCACGCAGTCGGTCACCGAGCTCAATCGCCTGCGCAAGGCGTTTGAAAGCGGCGACCTCGACCGCATCGCGCCCGATTCCCTGAAGGTGCGTTTGGTGCTCGATGACGGCTCGGTCTATCCGATATCGGGCAAGCTGCTGTTCTCCGAGGCCAAGGTGGACGCTCATACCGGGCAGGTGACGCTGCGCGGCGAATTCCCGAACCCGAAGCGTGAATTGCTGCCGGGCATGTATGTCCGCGTGCTGATCGAGCAGGGCATCGATACCGATGCGATCGCGGTGCCGCAGCAGGCGATCCAGCGCAACGGCGGCGGTGGCAGCGAAGTATTCCTGGTCAAGAATGACAATCATGTCGCGGCGCAGGCCGTGCGCATCGGATCGCTGCAGGATGGCCAATGGTTCGTCACCGATGGCTTGAAAGCCGGCGACAGGGTCGTGGTCGAAGGCTTTCAAAAATTCGTTGCGGGCGACAAGGTCAGGCCGCAGGCCTGGACCCAAGCGGATGCATCCGCCGACGCGGCGCCGCAAGTCAAGCCGACCACGACAGCGCAGCGGTAATATCCATGCCGGCTTTCTTCATCGACAGGCCGATCTTTGCCTGGGTCGTCGCGCTGTTCATCTGTTTGGTCGGCGCGATCTCGATTCCGCTGCTCGCGGTCGCGCAATATCCGATCATTGCGCCGCCATCGATCTCGATCTCGACCAGCTATCCCGGCGCGTCGCCGGAAAATCTCTACAACAGCGTCACCCGGCTGATCGAGGAGGAGCTCAACGGCGCGTCCGGCATCCTGAATTTCGAATCCACCAGCGACTCGCTGGGGCAGGTCGAAATCACCGCCAATTTCGTCCCGGGCACCGACACCGGCGCGGCGTCGGTCGAAGTGCAGAACCGCATCAAGCGGGTCGAGGCGCGGCTGCCGCGCGCGGTGATCCAGCAGGGCATTCTGGTCGAGGAAGCCTCCAGCGCGGTGCTGCAGATCATCACGCTGCGTTCGACCGACGGCAGCCTCGACGAGGTCGGGCTCGGCGATTTCATGATCCGCAACGTGCTCGGCGAGATCAGGCGCATTCCCGGCGTTGGCCGCGCCACGCTGTATTCGACGGAGCGGAGCCTGCGGATCTGGATCGATCCGCAAAAACTCGTCGGATACGATCTGACGGCCGATGACGTCACCAAGGCGATCAGCGCCCAGAACGCGCAGGTTGCCTCCGGCAGCATCGGCGCCGAGCCGAGCACGCCGGAGCAGACCATTTCCGCGTTGGTGCTGGTCAAGGGCCAGCTCAGTTCGCCGGATGAATTCGGCTCGATCATTCTGCGCGCCAATTCGGACGGCTCGACGGTGCGGCTGCGCGACGTCGCGCGCATCGAGATCGGTGGCCTCAGCTATCAGCTCAACACAAGGCTCAACGGCCAGCCGACGGCCGGACTGTCGGTGCTGCTGTCGCCGACCGGCAACGCATTGGCCACCGCCAGCGCAGTCGAAGCCAAGATGAAAGAGCTGTCGCGGTTCTTCCCCGCCAATATCAGCTACGAGATTCCCTACAACATCACGCCGGTCGTCAAAGCCTCGATCGAGAAGGTGGTGTCGACCCTGGTCGAAGCGGTCGTGCTGGTGTTCATCGTGATGTTCCTGTTCCTGCAGAACATCCGCTACACCATCATTCCGACCATCGTGGTGCCGGTGGCGCTGCTCGGCACCTGCGCCACGCTGCTGCTCGCCGGCTACTCGATCAACATGCTGACGATGTTCGGCATGGTGCTGGCGGTCGGCATCCTCGTCGACGACGCCATTGTCGTGGTCGAGAACGTCGAGCGCATCATGGCCGAGGAGGGCCTGCCGCCCAAGGAAGCGACGCGCAAGGCGATGTCGCAGATCACGGGCGCCATCATCGGCATTACGCTGGTGCTGATCGCGGTGTTCGTGCCGATGGCGTTCTTTCCGGGATCGGTCGGGATCATCTACCGGCAGTTCTCGGTGACGATGGTTGCCGCGATCGCATTCTCCGCGCTGCTGGCGATGTCGCTGACGCCGGCGCTGTGCGCGACGCTGCTCAAGCCGGTGACATCAGGTCACGATCACGCGCGCCAGGGCGGCTGGTTCAATGGCCTGTTCGGCTGGTTCAACCGCGGTCTCGATAACGTCAAGGGGCGCTACGCTGGAACAGTGGGCTGGTCGCTCAAGCACACTGGACGGTTGATGCTGATCTACGCGGCGCTGCTGATTGGCCTGGGCTGGGCGTTCGTTCGCCTGCCCGGTGGCTTCCTGCCGGTCGACGACCAGGGCTTCATCACCACCGACGTGCAGACCCCTTCGGACTCCTCGTATGCGCGTACCGAGGCGGCGGTCGAAAAAGTGGAAAAATATCTGGCGCAACGCGCCGGTGTCGAAAACGTCACGTTCCTGACCGGTTTCAGTTTTCTCGGCCAGGGCATGAACACGGCGCAGGCCTTCATTTCGCTGAAGGACTGGTCGGAACGTTCCGAAAAGGATTCCGCTGCAGCGATCGTCGCCGACATCAACCGGGATCTGTCCTCGATCCGCGACGCCAAGATATCGGCGTTGCAGCCGCCGCCGATCGACAACCTCGGCAATTCCTCCGGCTTCAGTTTCCGGCTGCAGGATCGCGGCCAGAAGGGCTATGCCGCATTGACGGCCGCGGCCGACCGGCTGATCGCGGAAGCCAACGCCGGTGACATCCTGCAGAAGGTCTATGTCGAAGGCTTGCCGCCGGCGCCGCAGGTTAGTCTCGTGATCGACCGCGAAAAGGCCGGCGCGTTCGGTGTCACCTTCGAGGACATCAACAACACGATCTCGACCAATCTTGGCTCGAACTACGTCAACGATTTTCCCAATCGCGGCCGGATGCAGCGCGTGATCGTGCAGGCCGATCGCGGCAGCCGCATGAACGCGGAAGAGATCCTCAATTACAACGTCAAGAACAGCAGGGGCCAACTGGTGCCGTTTTCCTCCTTTGCCACGGTCGAGTGGTCTAAGGGGCCGACGCAAATCGCCGGCTTTAATTATTATCCCGCGGTGCGCATCAGTGGCGAAGCCAAGCCCGGATATACTTCAGGCGATGCGATCGCCGAGATGGAACGGCTCGCCGGCAAGCTGCCGCGCGGCTTCGGCTATGAATGGACCGGGCAATCGCTGCAGGAAAAACTGTCGGGATCGCAGGCGCCGTTCCTGCTGGCGCTGTCGGCGCTGGTCGTGTTCCTCTGCCTTGCCGCGCTCTATGAAAGCTGGACCATTCCGCTGGCGGTGCTGCTGACGGTGCCGCTCGGGATTTTGGGCGCGGTGGTGGCGGCGACGCTGCGCGGCCTGCCGAACGACGTCTATTTCACCGTGGGCCTGATCACGATCATCGGTCTGGCCGCCAAGGACGCCATCCTGATCATCGAATTCGCGAGGGATCTGCGCGCGCAGGGCAAGCCTCTGGTCGAGGCGACGATCGAGGCCTGCAGTCTTCGTTTCCGCCCGATCCTGATGACCGGCGTTGCTTTCGTCTGCGGCGTGCTGCCGATGGTGGTCGCGCACGGCGCCGGCGGCGCCAGCCAGCAGGCGCTCGGCACCGGCGTCATGGGCGGCATGATCGCGGTCGTGGTGCTCGCACTGCTGATGGTGCCGGTGTTCTTTGTCAGCGTGCAACGCGTGCTGGCGCGGGATCGGGAAGCGGCGGTGCCGGCGAGCGAGATACAGGGATCGCCTGCGCCGGCACGATCAAGATAAATCGTCATGCCCGGGCTTGTCCCGGGCATCCACGTCTTACTTGGACCAGGCAAGAAAAGACGTGGATGGCCGGGACAAGCCCGGCCATAACGAGAAGTGGGGCATCAATCCTGCCTACTTCTGCCATCCACACAGCGTCTCCATCTTGATTTCAAGCCTCCTCGCTCGCGACAAGCTGACGCCTTGCGGCGCCGCCGCCGATCAACACCTTGGTTGGAACGAGGAGGCCGCTGTGACGGATCATGACAAAACGGAACTCGACCGGCATTTTGCCTGGTTTGAAAGCAAGCTTCCTCCGAAGTCGGCCCGTTTTATCGCCTGGCTACGCAAGCCCTCGTCGCGGTTGGCGCGAATTCCGCTGGCCATTTTGTTGATTGCCGGCGGCTTTTTCAGTTTTCTGCCGGTGCTGGGACTCTGGATGCTCCCGCTCGGACTTCTGTTGGTCGCGCAGGACGTGCCAATGCTGCGGAAACCCATGTCGCGAATGCTCGGATGGATCGAGCGCAAATGGGAAGAGCGGATTGCACGTGGTTCGGTCAAGCCGTGAATGAACCGTCATGATCGTTCTCCGTGCCGGAAAAAAATCAACGGAATCACTGTCCAGACCACTCAGCAAAAATATTCAGCTTCCCTTCCGACCCAAATCACCGGCTCATTGCGTGCATCCCGTCCCGCCAGGGGCGTATCGCGATCGTCACGGACGTTGGGTGCGGGATGCGGTGGACACTGATGCGCTTTTGACGAACAGCGCGTGAGGTGGACGGCGAAGTCGTGTGGTCCCGACGCCCCGATGCTGGCGTCAAGTTTCTGAGAAGCGAACTTTCTTGGAGATGATGGTGACAAAAAGCCGGTCGCCAAGGAGAGCACGAAGTAAGTCGTAAAACCATTGCGCAGGGAAGGCCGGACTGCTTCCGCTGAACCTGTATGCTCGTGTGCGTGTTCTTTCGCTTTTTGCACGCGAGACCGCGGGTGCAGCGCGCACCCGGTCTTCCCTGCGCCCTCTCTTGAGGGGGCGCCTGCGCCCTCGTTTTTTAAGGGCGACATGTTCCAGCAAGACTCGCGCGTGACGCGCGGCGAGATCGCGTAAGTGTGTCGATTCAATCGTACCTATCACCGTCATTCCGGGGCGCGCTCTTGCGCGAGCCCGGAATCCATAGCCCCTGTGGTGTTGTTCTGTCCCCAAACGTTGTCACAGAGGTTATGGATTCCGGGCCTGCGCCAAGGGGCGCATCCCGGAATGACGAACCTGGAACGGTGTGCTTCGCTTACGGTCGCGGTGACGGCAACAATCTACGCACTACTACCCCAGCGGTCGGATGATCTTCACGAGTTCGGCGTGGATGTATTCATTGCCGCAGATCAAATTGCCGGTCTTGAGCGGATCGCTCTTGCCATCGATGCAACTGACGACGCCGCCGGCCTCCTTGATCAGGATTGCGCCGGCAGCCATGTCCCAGGCCTGCAGATTGCGCTCCCAATAGCCGTCGAGACGGCCCGCTGCGACGAACGCCATGTCGAGCGATGCCGCGCCGAACCGGCGCAGGCCGGCGACCCGGTTCTGGATTTCGGTCATCTCGCGGCGCGACAGGTCATGATCGCCGCGCCCGATATGCGGCAGGCCGCAGGCGACGACGCAATCATTGAGCTGGCGACGGCCGGCGACGCGCAGCCGCTGGTCGTTGAGGAAGGCGCCCTTGCCGCGTTCGGCGATGTAGAGCTCGTCATTGGCCGGATTGTAGATCAGGCCGGCGATCACGGTGTCTTCGCGCCGCAGTCCGATCGAGATCGCGAATTGCGGGATGCCGTGCAGGAAGTTCGTGGTGCCGTCGAGCGGATCGACGATCCAGGTGTTGCTCTTGTCGGTGCCTTCGCGGGTGCCGCCTTCCTCGCCGATGAAGCCGTAACCCGGGCGCGCCTTGGTGAGGTCTTCGTACAGCATCTCCTCGGCGCGCTTGTCGGCGAGGCTGACGAAATTGGCGGGCCCCTTCAGCGACACCTGAAGGTTCTCGATCTCGCCGAGATCGCGCTTGAGGCCGCGGCCGGCGCGGCGCGCGGCTTTGATCATCACGTTCATAAGGGCTGACTGCAGCATGATCCCGGTCTTCTGTTTGACATCAGGTGAAAAAGGCGCGGCCTCTCCGACGGGAGAGGGGAAGCGAGGGCTACAAGCCCTGAACTGGGTGCCCTGCGAGGGTGCGGGCGTCAAGGCGGATCATTCGGTGCCATCCTTATTTGGTGCCCAGCCATCTGCGTGCGCCGGCCTCGGCCTTGGCGCGATCCTCCGGGCTCATATCGCCAAAGGCATCGTCGAGCATCGGGTCGCCCTTGCCAGCGGTTTTCGCCACAATGTGCCATTTCAGGCCCTCGATCTTGTCGGCCGGGGTAACCTGTCCGCTCGAGAGCACCCAGGCCAGCCGATTTTGCGCGATCGGGTTGTTTTGCTTGGCCGCCTTGCGCAACAGCGCCACCGCGGCTGGCTGGTTCTTCGGCGTGCCGGTGCCGTTATAGAGCGCGATGGCGTATTCGACCTCGGCTTCGACATTGTCGGCCAGCGCCGCCGCCTGCAGCAGCCGCACCGACTTTTCGACGTCCTTCGGGACGCCGGTGCCTTCCTTGTAGAACGTCGCCAGCGCGTATTGCGCTTCCGGATTGCCGGCGTCGGCGGCGACGCGAAGCAATTCGGCCGCGCGCCTCATATCCTGCGGCAACGTCTGGCCGTCGATATAAAGCAGCGCCAGATTATAGGCGGCCTTCGCACTGCCGAGCTTGGCGGAGGAGGCCAGCAGTTTTGCCGCTTCCTCGCCGCCGTTCGGGCCGCCACGGCCACCCAGCCGAAGCATCGCCAGCGCGAACATGCCTTCGCGATCGCCGGCAGCCGAGGCGCGCCGGTACCAATCGATCGCCTTGTCGTAATCGCGTTTGACCCCGAGCGCGTTGGAATAGAGTTCGCCGAGCATCGTCATCGCCTTCGGATCGCCCTTTTCCTGCACGCGCTTGGTCGCGAGATCGAACGCGGTCTTGTACTGTCCGCGCTGGTAGGCGGCGTAGACGTAATCGGCATTGGGATCGTCGGGGGCGGGCGCGGGCACCACTGTCGGGGTCGGCGCCGGCGTTTCCGGTTTAGGCGTCGCGGGTTTCTTGGCCGCTTCCTTCGGCGTCTCGCGCGGTTTTGGGCTCGGCTTCGCGACAGGTTTTGCGGGCGCCGGGGTCGGCGTTGCGGCGCCTGGAGTCAGCGACATCTGTGCTGTCGCGGCTCCGCCCGCCAGCACCAGCACGGCGGCTGCCAGTACGGGAAGCCTCGCTATCGAACCCAGGGATTTCATGTCCGGCGCTATCCCTGCTCGGCCGTGACTTTTCCGGATGATTCCGTCCAGGCCTGCTTGATTGCCTGGTCGACTTCGGCGAGCGCCGCCGCCGGGCCGCGCGGATCGGCCCAGATGAACTCGCCGACCAGAACGAAATCAGCGCCGGCCGTGGCGAATTCGCGGGCTTCTTCATGCGAGTGAGCAAAGCCAACGCAAGGCGGCTCGAACAATTCGGCCCACCAGTCCAGCCGTTCGGCAATGGCTTCGACCGAGGGCCGCTGGCCCTTGGCGTCGGGCTCGCCGAACAGCACGTAATCGGTGCCGGCCTCGCCCGCCGCCATCGAATCGTGTCGCGTCGTCAGCCCGCCGACGCCAATGATGCGGTCCGGTTTCAGGCTCGGCAGCGCCTCTTCCATGGCCTCGATGCCGGTGACATGCGCGCCATCGGCGCCGGCACGGGCGACCAGTTCGACATTGCCGTCGAGCAAGGCGGCCGCACCGGCGGCCTGGATCACGGGGGCGAGCGCCTTGACGCGGGAGATCATGGTGCGCTGGTCAGTGGGCTTCAGCCGCAGCAGCACCGCCGCAACATCGGCTGCGGCCAGCACAGTGGCCAAGTTTGCCATCAGCGAAGACGGATCGTCGACCAGCGGGGTCGCGAGATAAAGCCGTGGCGCCGGGCGCGGAGGAACTGGTTTGCTGTTGGCCATAATGTCGGCTAGTGCCCCCGGACTGCGGCCAAAAAAGGGGCGAGGTCGGGCTCGCCCCTTACAACTTCATGCGACTTTCGGATCGAGTTCGCCCTTGCTGTACCGCTTGGCCATCTCGGCCGGCGTCAGCACCTTCTTGAACTTGCCGGCTTGCCCTGCGGTATTGAACTCCTGCAGCCGCTGCTTGCACAGCTTGGTCATCGCTTCCATTGCGGGCTTGAGATATTTGCGCGGATCGAACTCTTCCGGGTTGTCCTTTAGCACTTTACGGATCTGGCCGGTCATCGCCATCCGGTTGTCGGTGTCGATGTTGATCTTGCGGACGCCGTGCTTGATGCCGCGCTGGATTTCGGCGACCGGCACGCCCCAGGTCGGTTTCATCTTGCCGCCATTGGCGTTGATGATGTCCTGTAGATCCTGCGGCACCGACGAAGAACCATGCATCACCAGATGCGTGTTCGGCAGCTTGCGATGAATTTCCTCGATCACGTTCATGGCGAGGATGTCGCCGTCCGGCTTGCGGGTGAATTTATAGGCGCCATGCGAAGTGCCCATCGCGATCGCCAGCGCGTCGACCTTCGTTTCCTTGACGAATTTGACGGCTTCGTCGGGATTGGTCAGCAACTGGTCGTGCGAGAGCTTGCCTTCGGCGCCGTGGCCGTCTTCCTTGTCGCCCATGCCGGTCTCGAGCGAGCCGAGCACGCCGAGTTCGCCCTCCACCGAAATGCCGCCGAGATGGGCCATGTCGGTGACGGTCTTGGTGACGCCGACATTGTAGGTCCAGTCGGCCGGGCTTTTGCCGTCGGCCTTCAGCGAGCCGTCCATCATGACCGAGGTGAAGCCGGCCTGGATCGCGGTCATGCAGGTGTCGGGGCCGTTGCCGTGGTCGAGATGCACGCAGACCGGAATCTGCGGATAGATTTCGGTCACCGCATCCATCATGTGCTTGAGCATAACGTCGTTGGCGTAGGAGCGGGCGCCGCGCGAGGCCTGGATGATCACCGGCGCATCGAGGCTGGAAGCGGCCTCCATGATCGCCAGCGCCTGCTCCATATTGTTGATGTTGAAAGCGGGCACGCCATAGTCGTGTTCCGCCGCGTGGTCGAGCAATTGACGCAACGTGATGCGAGCCATGGATTCTTTTCTCCGCGTTGGGGCACAATGCCCGATAAATTAGCCGATAAATTATTTGGCCTTCAAAACCTCGACACCGGGCAGCGGCTTGCCTTCCATCCATTCGAGGAACGCGCCGCCCGCCGTCGAAACATAGCTGAAATCGCCGGATACGCCGGCCTGGTTCAGCGCCGCCACCGTGTCGCCGCCGCCGGCCACCGAAACCAGCTTCTTCGCCTTGGTGCGTTCGGCGGCGTGCTTGGCCGCCTGCACGGTGCCGCGGTCGAACGGCGTCATCTCGAAGGCGCCGAGCGGGCCGTTCCAGACCAGGGTCGCGGCGTCATCGATCGCGGCACGGATGCGCGCGATCGAGCGCGGGCCGACGTCGAGGATCATGCCGTCCGTCGGGATCGCATCGAGGCCATAGGCGTGCGACGGCGCGTTGGCGGCAAAATGTTGCGCCACCACGGCATCGACCGGCAAGATGATCGCGCAATTGGCGGCGTCGGCCTTTTCGATGATCCGTAGCGCGGTCGCGGCGAGGTCTTTTTCCGCGAGCGACTTGCCGATGCCGACACCCTGCGCATGCAGGAAGGTGTTGGCCATGCCGCCGCCGATCACCAGGGCATCGACCTTGCTGACCAGGTTTTCGAGGAGATCGATTTTGGTGGAAACCTTGGCGCCGCCGATGATCGCGATCACCGGTTTGGTGGGCGCTTCCAGCGCCTTGTTGAGCGCGTCGAGTTCGGCCTGCATGGTGCGGCCGGCATAGGCCGGCAATTTGTGGCCGAGGCCTTCGGTCGAAGCATGCGCGCGATGCGCAGCCGAGAATGCGTCGTTGACCCAGAGGTCGCCGAGTTTTGCCAGTGCGGCGACGAAGGCCGGATCGTTCTTTTCTTCCTCTTTGTGGAAGCGGGTATTTTCCAGGCAAAGGATGTCGCCATCCTTCATCGCGGCCACGGCCTGTTCGGCTGTTGCGCCGATGCAGTCGTCGGCGAAGGCGACCGGCTTGTTGAGGATCCGCGCAAGCTCCGCGGCGACCGGCTTCAGCGAGTCCTTAGGCTCGCGTCCCTTCGGCCGGCCGAAATGCGCGAGCAGGATGGCCTTGCCGCCCTTGCCTGCAATTTCGCTGATGGTGGGAGCGACGCGCTCGAGCCGGGTGGCGTCGGTGACGCGGCCGTTCTCCATGGGAACGTTGAGGTCGACGCGCAGCAACACGCGTTTGCCCTTTACGTCGACGTCATCGAGGGTGCGGAATTTGTTCATGCAGGCGCCTTCCAGCGTCATGGCCGGGCTTGTCCCGGCCATCCACGTCTTACTTGCCGAGAGAAAGAAGACGTGGATGCCCGGCACGAGGCCGGGCATGACGAAAATGACTTACAGCAGCTTTCCCATCGCCACGGCGGTGTCGCTCATGCGGTTGGAGAAGCCCCATTCATTGTCGTACCAGGCCAGCACCCGCACCAGCGTGCCGTTCTGAACCTTGGTCTGGTCCATGTGGAACGTGGCGGAATGCGGATCGTGATTGAAGTCCATCGACACGTTGGGCGCCGTCGTGAAACCGAGGATGCCCTTGAGCTGCTGCTCGCTGGCGCGCTTCATCGCCTCGTTGATTTCCTTCGGGTCGGTGGCGCGCTTGGCGACGATCTTGAGATCGATCACCGAAACGTTCGGGGTCGGCACCCGGATCGAGACGCCGTCGAGCTTGCCCTTCAGTTCCGGCAGCACCAGGCCGATTGCCTTGGCGGCACCGGTCGAGGTCGGGATCATCGACATCGCGGCGGCGCGGCCGCGATAGAGATCCTTGTGCATGGTGTCGAGCGTCGGCTGGTCGCCGGTATAGGCGTGGATCGTGGTCATGAAGCCGCTCTCGATACCAACGGTGTCGTTCAAAACCTTGGCAACCGGCGCGAGGCAGTTGGTGGTGCAGGAGCCGTTGGAGACCACCAGATGATCCTTGGTCAGGGTATCGTGGTTGACGCCGAAGACGATGGTGGCGTCGGCGCCGTCGGCGGGGGCGGAGACCAGCACGCGCTTGGCGCCGGCGGTCAGATGGGCGGAAGCCTTGTCCTTGGCGGTGAAGATGCCGGTGCATTCCAGCGCGATGTCGACGCCGAGTTCTTTCCAGGGCAGCTTCGAGGGATCGCGCTCGGCCGAAACCTTGATCTTGCCGTTGCCAAGGCTGATCGAGTCGCCATCGACGGTGACGGTGCCGGGGAAGCGGCCATGCACGGAGTCGAAACGCAAAAGATGGGCGTTGGTCTCGACCGGGCCGAGGTCGTTGATCCCGACCACTTCGATGTCCTTGCGGCCGGATTCGGCGATGGCGCGAAGCACGTTGCGGCCGATGCGACCAAACCCGTTGATTGCGACCCGGATTGCCATCTTTTTTCTCCTTCAATGACCTCTGTCATCCCCGCGGAGGGCGACGAGCCATCCACGAAGGCTATTGCGGCGAACGCCCGGTTCTGCCGGGCGCAAACGGATAAGATGACCCTAGGTAACCCCTTTTGGGATCAACCTCAACCGTCAGCCCAAGCGTTTCAGGGCAGCGTTAACCGCAGCCTCGGCGGTAATCCCGAAGTGCTTGAAAAGGTCCTTGGCCGGGGCGCTGGCCCCAAAGCCGTGCATGCCAATGAATTCACCATCATGGCCGATCACGGCATCCCAGCCCCAGCGTACCGCGGCCTCGATTGCGATCTTGACGGGGGCGTTGCCGATCAGCGCCTTGAGCTTATCTTCGGGCTGCGACAGCATCAGTTCCAGCGAGGGCACCGAGACCACCCGGGCCGGAATGCCCTTTTCTGCGAGCTGCTTTTGGGCGTTCACGGCGATCTCGACCTCGGAGCCGGTGGCGAACAGAGACACTTTGGCCTCGCCCTGCGCGGCGACGAGTTCATAGCCGCCATAGCTGCAGGGCATATCGGCTGGAGTGGACGTGCGCAGTTGCGGCAGGTTCTGGCGGGTCAGCACCAGCACCGTCGGACCATCGGTGCGGTTGAGTGCCAGCTCCCAGCATTCCGCCACTTCGACGGCATCGCAGGGCCGGAACACGCGCATGTTGGGAATGGCGCGCAGCGCCGCCAGATGTTCGACTGGCTGATGGGTCGGTCCGTCTTCGCCGAGGCCGATCGAATCGTGGGTCATGATGTAGACCACGCCCGTTCCCATCAGCGCCGCCAGACGCATCGCTGGCCGGGCGTAATCGGTGAAACACAGGAAGGTCGCACCACTCGGTGCGTAACCGCCATGCAGGAAGATGCCGTTCATCGCCGCCGCCATGCCGTGTTCGCGGATGCCGTAATGGACGAAGCGGCCCTTCGGCGTCTTGGCCGAGAAGTTGGTGGCGGTCTTTGCCTTGTTGTTGGTCGATCCCGTGAGATCGGCCGAACCCGAGAGGAATTCCATCGGCATCGCGGCGGCCATCGCGTCGATCGCAAGCTCCGAGGATTTGCGGGTGGCGATGTTCTGCGGCGTCTCCAGCAGCGACTTCTTGTGCGCCTTGAGCGCCTTCGCCAAGGAGGCCGGCCGCTCATGCCGCAGCCGGCGATCGAATTCGGCGCGCTTGCGGTCGGACAGCGTCGTCATGCGCGCTTCCCACTCCTTGCGCGCGGCGGCACCGCGGCTGCCCGCCTCGCGCCAGGCCTTGAGGACGTCATCCGGCACCGAGAACGGCTCCAGCGAAATGCCGAGCTTTTCCTTGGCGCCCTTGAGTTCTTCGGCGCCGAGCATTTCGCCATGCGCCTTGTTGGTGCCGGCTTTGGTCGGCGCGCCATAGCCGATCGTGGTCTTGCAGGCGATCAGCGTCGGCTTGTTGGATTTCTGCGCCTTGGCGATCGCAGCCGCGATGGCCTTCTGGTCCTGGCCGTCGATCAATTCAGCCGCCCAGCCCGCGGACTTGAAGCGCTTCACCTGGTCGACCGAATCCGACAGCGAGGTCGGGCCGTCGATCGAAATGCCGTTGTCGTCATAAAGCACTATCAGCTTGTTGAGCTTCCAGTGGCCGGCCAGTGCGATCGCTTCCTGCGACACGCCTTCCATCAGGTCTCCGTCCGAGCACAGCACATAGGTGTGATGATCGACGATCTTCTTGCCGAATTCGGCGACCATCATTTTTTCCGCGAGCGCGAAGCCGACCGAGGTCGCGATGCCCTGGCCGAGCGGCCCCGTCGTGGTCTCGATGCCCTTGGTGTGGAAGTTTTCCGGGTGGCCAGGGGTCAGCGATCCCAGCTGACGGAAATGCTTGAGCTGGTCGAGCGTCATGTCGCTATTTCCGGTGAGATACAGCAGTGCGTACAGCAGCATCGAGCCATGGCCGGCCGACAGGATGAAGCGGTCGCGATCCGGCCATTTCGGCTCGGCGGCGTCGTACTTCAAAAATTGCGTGAACAGCACGGTGGCGATGTCGGCGGCGCCCATCGGCAGGCCGGGGTGGCCGGATTTGGCCTTCTCGACCGCGTCCATCGCGAGGCCACGGATCGCATTGGCCATACGGGTGTGATCGACCTGCGTCATGTTGAAAATCCGTCTGAAATGAGATGCTTGATTAGGATACGGCAGCAAGGGGCCACGGAAGGTCAGCGCTGGATAGCACCAGTATTCCCGGAGTCCAAGGCGAGGAAACGCGCTATGGGGCCGAAAAGTTGCTTTGCGGTGCATAGTTCTGCAGCGACGTTGCGCTGGGCTCGCTTGCCACGTAAATTTCAAGGTCTAAACGCTTGCCGAACCGCGAAATTTCTTGTTCCGCGGGCGGTTGTACCGAGGTCCGCGCGCACCGCATGAGTGATCGTCCCGCCAACGGCTTGGGCGCCGAGCCCACATCGGTCGAGATCGACGCCGCCACGCGGCGGTTGATGGCGGCGCTCGACGCCCTGGAAAGTGCGGTCGAACGCCGCCGTGAAGCCGATCGTGACGAGAACGAACTGGCGAGCAGGATCCAGGCGCTGGGCACGGATCGCTCACGGCTCGCCGACGAACTCGACGGTTCGCTGGTGAAATCGCGCCGGCTGGAGCGCACCAATCGCGAGATCGCCGACCGGCTGGATGCGGCGATCGGCAGTATCCGCGCCGTGCTCGATGCGGGAGAAGGGTCATGAGCCACATCAACGTCACCATCAATGGCCGACAATACCGCATGGCCTGCGAGGAAGGACAGGAAGCGCGGCTGCTGAATCTCGCCGAAAGCTTCGAGTCGCGGATTACAAGCCTGCGCGGCAAGTTCGGCGAAATCGGCGACGCCCGCCTCACAGTGATGGCCGCGCTGATGGTGTGCGACGAACTGGTCGACGCCAATCATCAGATCCGCCGCCTCGAGGAAGAGCTTCACGTCTTGCGCGACGTTCGTGTGGTGGCAGCAGATCGTGCCCGGCTGACGCAGACGGCGGTCGCCAACGCGCTCAACGCCGCGGCCGAGCGCATCGAGAAAACCACGCAGATATTGAACCGCACCATCGGCGGCGGCGTGGCGATCGGTTGAGACTTGACCCTTTCCCTCTCGCGGAAGCATGAAGAAGAGGAGAAGCAGTCCCCCGATATCAGGCGCTTAACGCTGGCGGTTTGCCCTGTCAGTGGTTACATTGGCCTGGCGAGGCTGCGTCGCGCGTCAGGAGCCATATATCCCCGGGGCCTTATCGATCCTTCAGGGAACTGTCCCTGGCCGGGTCCGTGGATCCGGTCATATGGTGCCCACCTACTTTCGTAGGTGCTCCGGGATCGAGTGCTTCAACGGCCATTGCGGCTTCGCGCTTTTGTTTTTGCCGTCGACGCGTTCGTCGCCGCCGGTCCATCCGTTTCAGCCGTCATACTCCGCGAAAGCGGAGTATCCAGTACGCAGTGATTTCGCGATTGAATAACCGGTGCTCTGGAATACTGGATCGCCCGATTGAGCGGGTGATGACTGCGAGTTTTCATGCCCGCGACCGCATCCAAGGCAACTCTCCGTACTGCAGCCCTCGCGGCGCGTGATGCGTTGAGCGCCGAGCAGCGCGCGGCCGCAGCGGAGGCGGTCGCCGAGCGTGGGCTGCCATTTGCGATTGGGCCCGAGACGATCGTCTCGGGTTACGCGCCGATCCGCAGCGAGATCGATCCGACGCCGCTGATGCGCGCGATCGCAGCGCAGGGGGCACGGCTGGCGTTGCCCACGGTGACAGCGCGTGGCCAGGCGCTGACATTCCGATCGTGGTCGCCCAACGACAGGATGATGCTCGGGCCGCTCGGTATCCCTGAGCCTTCGCCCGCGGCACCTGAAGTGATCCCCGACGTCATGCTGGTGCCGCTGGCGGCGTTCGACAATCTGGGTCACCGCATCGGCTACGGTGCCGGTCATTACGACTACACCTTCGCGCATTTGCGAAAGATAAAGGCCGTCAAGGGCGTGGGCGTCGCCTTTGCCGTTCAGAAAATCAAGGCGGTCCCGGTGTTGGCGCACGACGTGGCGCTGGATTATGTGCTAACGGAAACACGAATGTTCGATTTCCGGAGCTTATGACTTGCGTATTCTTTTCGTTGGCGACGTGGTCGGCAGGACCGGGCGCACCGCGATCTCGGAGCACCTGCCCGGCATGATCCGCGACTGGGCGCTCGATCTCGTCGTCGTCAATGGCGAGAACGCGGCCGGTGGCTTCGGTATCACCGAGGTTATCTACCAGGAATTCCTCGACGCGGGTGCTGACGCGGTGACGCTCGGCAATCATTCCTGGGACCAGCGTGAGGCGCTGGTGTTCATCGAGCGCGCGCCACGGCTGATCCGGCCGGCGAATTTCCCCAAGGGAACGCCGGGCCGCGGGGCGGCGCTGATCGACACCAAGCGCGGCCAGCGCGCGCTGGTCATCAACGCCATCGGCCGCGTCTTCATGACGCCGTTCGACGATCCGTTCACCGCGATCGGCCGCGAACTGGAATCCTGCCCGCTGCGCGAGGCGGCCGACGCCATCGTGGTCGACTTCCACGGCGAAGCCTCCAGCGAAAAGCAAGGCATCGGCTTTTTCTGCGACGGCCGCGCCAGCCTCGTGGTCGGCACCCACACGCATGTGCCGACGGCCGATCACCAGATACTTACCGGCGGCACCGCCTATATGACCGACGCCGGCATGACCGGCGATTATGATTTCGTGATCGGCATGCAGAAGGAAGAGCCGCTGCGGCGCTTTACTTCGGGCATTCCGTCGGGACGGTTCGAGCCCGCCAATGGCGTTGCAACGCTCAGCGGCGTTGCGGTCGAGACCGACGACGCCACCGGGCTCGCACGGCGCGTTGCGCCGGTTCGCATCGGTGGCCGGCTGGAGCCGGCGCTGCCGGCATTCTGGACCAGCTAGCCCAGCAGCCAGCAACCACAATCAAGAACAGCGATCGCGAGCGGAGAAGTGTGGAATGGATTTTGAGACGCTGGTACATACGCGCAAGAGCGTGCGGGGTTTCAAGGCCAAACCGGTGCCGCGAGCCGTCATTGAAGAGGTCATCGAGGTCGCCAAGCGCGCGCCGTCTTCGATGAATACCCAACCCTGGCATATCCATGTCTTGACCGGCGAGCCGCTGGAGCGGGTTCGCCGGCGCAACATGGAAGAGATGATGGCGGGCGCCAAGCCGAAACGCGACATCGTCAGTCATGGCGAATATCAGGGCGTTCACCGGGGACGGCAGGTCGATATCGCCAAGAAACTGTTCGGCGCCATGGGCATTGCGCGCGATGACAAGCCGATGCGGCAGGACTGGGTGCTGCGCGGCTTCCGGCAATTCGATGCGCCAGTCTCGCTGGTGCTGGCCTACGACCGCATCCTCGATCCCGGCGCGGTGTGTCACTTCGACCTCGGCGCACTGTGCTACGGCATCGTGCTGGCGGCCTGGGATCGCGGCCTCGGCAGCGTCATCAACGGTCAGGGCATTACCCGGTCCGACATCGTGCGCGAAGTCGCCGAGATCCCCGAGGATCAGGTCATCATGACCTGTGTCGCGATGGGATATCCCGACGAAGAATTCCCCGCCAATGCCGTGAAGTCCGACCGCCAGCCGAACAGCGATTTCGTTCGCTATGTGGGCTTTGGCGATTAGAGCTTAGGTTCTGATTGAATCAGAACCTAGCTCTAGACTTTTATTTTGACGCGTTTTCTTCACGCGAACCGGTATCCACTTCGCTCGAAAACGCTTAGCTACGATGCGCCATTTCAAGTGTGACTAATCGGGCCAACAAGGTCGCGGGATAGAGCTGGCCGATGACGGCTTCCAGATTGCACAGGCTGCGCGCGATCGGATGCACCGGAAACACGTCGCCATAGCCCGTCGTCGTCAGCGTGGCAAAGCTGAAATAGATCAGATTGCTGGCGAGCGCCGCGTCGTCATGCATCGCGATCCCGGAAAACGCCTTCGGGACCAGTGATCCCACAAATGCAAACAACGGTACGAAGCTGACGGCGATGATGAGGTAAAGCAGGACCGCCCCCATGACGTGGTGGTAGGTGACGCGCCCGGGCGAAAACACGATGCCAGCCACGGCCCATCCGAGCGTGATGCTCATGAGCAGCCAGGAGCCCGCAAAAAGATTGATGTCGAGGTTGGACGGCGATGCGATCCGGTGAATGCCCCCGATCGTTGCCACCGCCAGCGAAGCGAGCATGGCCAAGACCGCGATCCGGCTTCCCGACATCACGAAGACACCGGCGACCAGCACCAACGCAAAGGCCAGTTCGAAAGCCTGGAACAGGAACAGCCCGGAGGCCTGCAGCGGCGCGATCACGAACAGCATCACGATGACCAGCAAGGTCAGCGCGGTCAAAAGGCGGTCACTCCATTGTTCCCGAAAAATAGCGATGCGATCGTTCATCAAATACGGCCCCATTTCACTGTCGAATCACGGCGCGAATGAGTTTCGCGTTCTGCCGTTCAGGTGACCGGACGGCGCTACAGATCTAGCATGGCATTGGCATCCGAGCCGGTGCTCAGGACAGGCGGAAGCCGATGCGAAAGGCACCCCAGTGGCGGCCGCGCACGTAGATGGGCGACGACAGGTCTTTCATCAATACGAAATTGCCGCCGCCCATATCCCGTCGGTAGGTCTGCAACAAAAACGGCTTGGTGTTTTGCGCGATCTTGGTGACGTTGCGGTCGGTGAAGAGCCGCCGGTTACGGCAATTGGCGTTGTTCCAGACGGGGTCGGGACCCTGCGGCAGGCTGTAGTTCGGATTATGGGTCGGAAGATATCCGCTTCTCGCCCACGCCACGCAAAAGGCGATCCGCGGGTCGGATTTTTGTATCGGATCCTGGATTGGCGGCAGGATCCGGTCGGTGAATGCGACATAGTCCGTGAGATATTGCTTCGGATTGGTGCCGGGAATTTCACGATAGTTCCCGTCCATCAATTGTTCGAGGCGGATGTCGCCGCGCTCGATGGCGGTTTCGAACGCAACCGAAATCCGCTTTGCGGTTTCGATTGCAGTCCGGATCAGCGGTGCATCTGCGGTCTCCACGCCGCTGTCGGCGATCATCGTGATCAGGCTCTCGGAAATCTCCAGCAGCCGCGCAACGCGGTCGTCCGCCTGTTTCAGGTCGGTCGAGGACAGATCGACGCCGGTCGCGAGGTCACCAAGTTCGGAGATCACGTTGTCGCAGTGGGAAAGATTTGATGTGGCGGCACGCGCGACGCCGTCGATTTCCTGGCCGACCGCGCTAAACCCGCTCTGCACCCGAACGATGATGTCCTTGATTTGCGCGGCGCCTTCGCCGGCATTCTTGGCCCGGACCGAGGCATCGCCGCTCTCGCCGATCAGATTGCTGACCTGACCGTCAAGATCGCGAACAGTGTCGCCGATCAGATGGGTCGCCTGGCGCGTCGCTTCGGCGAGGCCTTTCACTTCGGCCGCGACCACCGCAAAGCCTCGCCCCGAAGCGCCGGCGCGGGCCGCCTCGATGGTTGCGTTCAGTGCCAGCAAATTGGTTTGCTTGGCGATCGCTTCGATCGAGCCGGAGACCTTGGCCACCTGCACCAGCGCCGTTCCGACCGAGCCGAGCCGGCGCTCGATGCGGCCGACGGCGTCGATCAATTCGGCGATATGCTGGACCGCAATATCGACCGCGGCGCGCGATTGCGTGATCTCGCCGAGCGCGGCTGAACTCGCCGATTGCACCGATCGCGACGCGGTGGCGATATCGTGATTGGCGGCAACCATGGTCTCGGCGGTCTTTTGCAGATGCCCGAACCGGTCGGACTGGCTGGCAAAGCGGCCGGCGACTTCCTTCAGATTTCCGGCGACATCCGCCAGTTCGACGCCAAGGCCGCCGATCCGGTTGGACAGTTGATCGACCAGACGTTCGCTATCCGAGGGAGGCGTGACCGCATTCTCCGGTCTGATGGGCTGCACAACCGACATGACTGCTTCGCTCCCGGTGCTGTCTCTAACGCTTCAGGAATTCGACCGTGGATGTGGCTCGACGCTGTGACGCGGGACGGAAGCCACCTTGGTGGCCGCGGCGGGGCGGATAAGCCGATCTCAGGCCTCATGATGATGCGCCGTTGCGGGCGGCATCTTTGCAGTCCCGCGTGAAATCATGGTTAACAATTGCCTCCTTCGCCGATAGGTCACTACCAAAATACCGCAAATCTCGTAAATCTTTGATTTTGCCGGGATCGCGGCCTATAAGGCCGCGCTTCGCACCCCCAATATTCGCTGACGAATCCAAGAGATCTCGCATGGCCGGCCATTCCCAATTCAAGAACATCATGCACCGCAAGGGGCGGCAGGACGCCCAGAAGTCGAAGCTGTTCGGCAAGCTGGCGCGTGAAATCACCGTCGCGGCCAAGCTTGGCCAGCCTGACCCGGCGATGAATGCGCGGCTGCGCGCCGCGATCATTTCCGCCCGCCAGGAAAACATGTCGAAGGACTCGATCGAGCGCGCGATCAAGAAGGCGAGCGGCGGCGAAGGCGAGAATTACGACGAGATCCGCTACGAGGGGTATGGGCCGGGCGGCGTCGCGGTGATCGTCGAGGCGTTGACCGACAACCGCAACCGCGCCGCATCCGACATCCGTTCCTACTTCACCAAATCCGGCGGAAATCTCGGCGAAACCGGTTCGGTCGCCTTCATGTTCGACCACACCGGCATCATCGAATACGACGCCAAGGTCGCCTCCGATGACGCGATGCTCGAAGCTGCGATCGAGGCCGGCGCCGACGACGTCGTCTCCAGCGAAAACGGTCATGAAATCTATGCCTCGCAGGAGACGTTCCGCGACGTCGCCAAGGCGCTGGAAGCCAAATTCGGCGAAGCCCGCAAGGCGGCGCTGACCTGGAAACCGCAGAACACGATCGCGGTGGACGACGAGACCGGCGAAAAATTGCTGAAGCTGATCGACCTGCTCAACGAGCATGACGACGTTCAGAACGTCTATGCCAATTTCGAGGTCTCCGACGCGCTGGTCGCGAAGATGGGCGGGTAGCCACTCGCTTTCGACGGGGATGACGTTCTGTTTGTGTTTCGTTCTCCCGGCTCCGACGTTATCACTAGGCCATGACATCGCAGCCGATTCGCCCCCCCGTCCGTATCCTTGGCATCGATCCGGGCCTGCGCCGCACCGGTTGGGGCGTGATCGATATCGACGGCAACCGGCTAACCTTCGTCGGCTGCGGCTCGGTGGAACCGCCGGACACGCTGCCGCTGGCGAGCCGCCTGCTGGCGATCCATGAGGGGCTTGCCGCGGTGCTCGGCAATTTTCAGCCATTGGAAGCCGCAGTCGAACAAACCTTTGTCAACAAGGACGGCGTCGCCACGCTGAAGCTTGGACAGGCGCGCGGTGTCGCGATGCTGGCTCCGGCGATGTTCGGCATTGCGGTTGCGGAATATGCCCCGAACCAGGTCAAGAAGACCGTGGTCGGCGCCGGCCATGCCGACAAGAACCAGATCCTGATGATGCTGAAAATCCTGTTGCCGAAGGCGGAACCGAAATCGGCCGACGCCGCCGACGCGCTCGCCATCGCCATCACCCACGCGCATCACCGCGCCAGCACCGCGCTGCGGCTGAAGGTGGTCGGGATATGATCGGCAAACTCAAATCACGGTCGTCATGCCCGGGCTTGTCCCGGGCATCCACGCTCTTCCTGGCCGGTGTCAAAGACGTGGATGGCCGGGACAAGCCCGGCCATGACGAGAGAGAAATGCCTGCCGCTTCCAAGGCATCCACATGATCGGCAAGCTCAAGGGCCTGATCGACAGCTATGGCGAGGATTACGTGATCCTCGATGTCGGCGGCGTCGGCTATCAGGTGCATTGCTCCTCGCGGACCTTGCAGGCGCTGCCTTCGCCCGGCGAAGCCGCGGTGCTGTCGATCGAAACCTACGTGCGTGAGGACCAGATCAAGCTGTTCGGCTTTCGCTCCGACATCGAGCGCGAATGGTTTCGATTGCTGCAGACCGTGCAGGGCGTCGGTGCCAAGGTGGCGCTCGCGGTGCTCTCGACCTTGCCGCCGGCGGATCTCGCCAACGCGATCGCGCTGCGCGACAAGGCCGCGGTGGTGCGCACGCCGGGCGTAGGCCCGAAAGTCGCCGAGCGGATCGTCACCGAACTGAAGGACAAGGCGCCGGCTTTCGCCAATGTCGATCCCGCTCTGGTGCATCTGTCCGGCGCGATCGACGACCAGCGCGCGCCGCGCCCGGTCGCGGATGCGATCTCGGCGCTGGTCAATCTGGGTTACGGTCAGCCACAAGCGGCGGCCGCGATTGCCTCGGCCTCGCGCAGCGCGGGCGAGAACGCCGAGACCGCGCAACTGATCCGGTTGGGACTTAAGGAATTGGCGAAGTGACCACGCCCTCCCGCATCGTTACCCCCGAGCGACGTTCCGACGATGTCGGCGATACCGCGCTACGCCCGCAGATGCTGTCGGAATTCGTCGGCCAGGCGCAGGCGCGCGCCAATCTCTCGATCTTCATCGAGGCGGCGCGCAAGCGCGGCGAGGCGCTGGACCATGTGCTGTTCGTGGGTCCCCCAGGCCTTGGCAAGACCACGCTGGCGCAGATCGTGGCGCGTGAACTCGGCGTCGGCTTCCGCGCCACTTCCGGCCCGGTGATCGCCAAGGCCGGCGATCTCGCGGCGCTGCTGACCAATCTGGAAGAGCGCGATGTTCTCTTCATCGACGAAATCCATCGCCTCAGCCCCGCGGTCGAGGAAGTGCTGTATCCGGCGATGGAGGATTTTCAGCTCGATCTCATCATCGGCGAGGGGCCGGCGGCGCGTTCGGTCAAGATCGAACTGGCGAAGTTCACCCTCGTCGGGGCAACCACGCGCGCCGGCCTGCTGACCAATCCGTTGCGCGACCGTTTCGGCATTCCGGTGCGGTTGAATTTCTACACTGTGGAAGAACTGGAAAAGATCGTCAGCCGCGGCGCCCGCGTGCTCAACATCGGCATGACGCCCGACGGCGCCAACGAGATCGCGCGCCGGGCCCGTGGCACACCGCGCATCGCCGGACGATTGTTGCGGCGGGTGCGGGATTTTGCCTCGGCCGCGGACGCTGCCTCGATCGATCGCAAGATCGCCGATAACGCGCTTGGCGCGCTGGAGGTCGATGCCGCCGGCCTCGACGCGATGGACCGGCGTTACCTCAGCACCATCGCGTTGAATTACGGGGGCGGCCCGGTCGGTGTCGAAACCATGGCGGCCGCCTTGTCGGAGCCGCGCGATGCGATTGAAGACATCATCGAGCCGTTCCTGATTCAATGCGGCTATCTGCAGCGTACGCCGCGCGGGCGTCTGCTGACCTCGCATGCCTTCCGGCATCTCGGCCTTGCCGAGCCTGCCCGCGATCCGGCGCAATTCGGATTGTTCGGTAACCAAGACAGCGAAGATTGACCCGATAGCGAAGACAGACCCGCGTCTGCAGAACATCTGCACACCCGCACCCCAATTCCGCTCCAATCTTCGGGCATCGTCAGGATGCATCACGATTAACCATTCATGATCTCACGCCGTAATTTCCTGAGTTTTGTTGGCGCCTCCGGTTTTTCAACCGCGACGTATGGCGTCAGCGAGCCGGTCCTGCAGCTCGGCGTGACGCGGTACAACGTGTCGCCGCCGCAATGGCCATCCGATTTCCAGCTCAAGATCGCTGCGGTCGCCGACATTCATGCCTGCGACCCCTGGATGTCGCTGGATCATATCGAGGCGATCGTCGAGCGCACCAATGCGCTGGGTGCTGACATCATCGTGCTGCTCGGCGATTATGTTGCGGGACATCGTCATGTCACGCGTTTCATTCCCGCCAGTGAATGGGCGCCGGTATTATCAGGCCTGAAGGCGCCGCTCGGCGTGCACGCCATTCTCGGCAATCATGATTGGTGGGACGACAAGACCGTGCAACACAACGGGCGGGGGGTGACCGCCGCCCGGCGCGGGCTCGAGGCAGCCGGGATTCCGGTCTACGAAAACGACGCCCGGCGGCTCATCAAGGATCGCCGCCCGTTCTGGCTGGCCGGTCTTGGCGATCAGCTGGCCTATTCTCCGATGCGGCGTTTCAGGCCGATGCGGCGCGTCGGCGTCGATGATCTCGGGGCGACGCTGGCCAAGGTAACCGACGATGCGCCGTTGATCCTGATGGCGCACGAACCCGATGTCGCCTGGCGCGTGCCGGCGCGGGTCGCGCTGCAGCTTTCCGGTCATACCCATGGCGGCCAGGTGCGGCTGTTCGGGTGGTCGCCGGTGGCGCCTTCAGGACAAAAGCTGGCCTATGGCCACATCCGCGTGAACTGCGATGTCATTGTCTCTGGCGGCCTTGGTTGCAGCATGATGCCGCTTCGCCTCGGCGTGCCGCCGGAGATCGTTCTGGTGACGTTGGGCGGGGCGGGGCCGGCCATTTCGTAGCGCGTTCGGGTTTGCTGCGCTTGCGCATCCAGCATTTCTTGCGCAATACGATGGCTTTCCAGCAGCGATCGAGGGCCGCAAGTGACTTTACCCCATCTCGACGGCGCGATGCGCGACGGTCGGCATCACATGCAGGTTCGGGTCTATTACGAAGACACCGACTTTTCCGGCATCGTTTATCACGCCAATTACCTGCGTTTCATGGAGCGCGGACGCACCAACCATCTGCGGCTGATGGGCGCCGAGCAGCACGCGTTGTTTGCGGAAGCCGAACAGGAAACGCCGGGCTTTGCCTTCGTTGTGCGTTCGATGCAACTCGATTTTCTCAAGCCCGCGCGGATGGATGATTTGCTTGACGTCGTGACATGGCCGATCGCGGTCAAGGGCGCCTCGATTATGTTGGGGCAGGAGATCCGGCGTGGCGAGCATGTCCTGGTCAAGGCGCAGGTGCGCGTGGCCTTCATCAGCGAAGGGCGCGCGCAGCCGATCCCGAAATCGCTGCGGACGCTACTGAAGGCCGATGTGGTTTAGCCGGTTTGATAGAGAGGGACCGATCTGATCCGGCTATCGACCGATAGGGGAAGCGCTATCGACTCCTTGGAACGCGGCATTACATTCCCGATTATATCAAAAACCCCGAGGTTCCGATGTCCCGTCCGCCGCTTCCGCCGTTCACCAGAGAGAGTGCCGCCCAGAAGGCCCGCATGGCCGAAGATGCCTGGAATTCGCGCGATCCCGAACGGGTGTCGCTGGCCTATACCGAGGACAGCCGTTGGCGTAACCGCTCGGAATTTTTCGAGGGCCGGGCCGCGATTGTCGCGTTCCTCACCCGCAAATGGGCCAAGGAACACGAATATCGCCTGATCAAGGATCTCTGGGGCTTCGACGGTAACCGCATTGCGGTGCGGTTTCAGTACGAATGGCATGACGATGCCGGCCAGTGGCATCGCTCCTACGGCAACGAGCAATGGGAGTTCGACGAGCACGGCCTGATGCGCCGCCGCGAAGCCAGCATCAACGACATCATGATTGCCGAAAAAGATCGCCGCTTCCATTGGCCGGCGCCGGGGCCAAGGCCGGCCGACGTGCCAGGATTAGGGGAGGAGCCGTTCTGATCAGCTCCCGGCAATCGTCTCGGCTTTTGCCGAGACGATTCGCGGTGAGAGGCCGGTTTGCTGAAATCGTTTGCGGGTGATGAAGATCAGTTTATCGTGTTCGGCGATTGCAAACCCACCGCATCAGCCGGCCCCCTTCCATGTCCGTTGAATGTAGAGATCGATACAAGTCTTGGGCATTCGCGTGTTTTATCGTGGTTGCTCTCGCTTCCATCACTCTCCCGCCCGCGGCGGCGCAAGGTAACGCGAACAGTGCCTCGGTCTGGGGTCCGATGTTCAGATCTCAAGTTGAGAGGTGTTGGAAGAGACCTGCTGCCGTTGGTGACGAGGCGGCGAACATGAAGGTTGTTCTCGAGATCAACCTGACACCAGAGGGTATGTTGGTGGGGCAACCCTTGGTGTCGTCTGAGAGTAGCCCGACCGCGTCAGATTACTCTCAAGCCTATCAAAAGAGCGCCTTGCGCGCGATCATTGAGTGCCAACCGTATACCTTGCCGATCGAATATCACGATCAATGGAAACATTTCATACCTGTCTTTCTTGAGACGCCGGTCTCTCCCAAAGGGAAGGGGAAGCCTGCGGCTGGGTTGTTCGATACTCGCACTCCTTCGATTTGCCGAGGATGCTGACGTCACAAGGTGCCTTACAGATTGATCCCGCGGTATGGCTCCCGGCCCAGTACGCAATTGCGCGCAGGACCGGGAGACTCACGGTGAGGCAGCACTCACGCCGCTGCTTTGTGGCGGGCGAGTTCGGCCTTGTACAATTCGAACTCCTCGGCGATCGCTTTGGCGATGCTCGGGCGTGCGCGCAGCCGCTCGTAGTACGCTTTCACGGCAGGCCATTTCGCCAGTTCGATCGGCGGCGTCGCCATGGTCCAGTTGATGACGGTGACGAGATAGGCGTCGGCGACGCTGAAATGGTCGAGCAGGAACTCGCGGCCGTTCAGGTAGTTCTCCAGGAAGTCGAGCCGCGACAGGCCCTTGCCGAGAATATAGCTCTTCACTTCGGCCGGTGCCTTTTTGTCGAGCACTGGCACGAACAATCCCTTGTGCAATTCGGTACCGATGAAGCATAGCCATTGATGCAACCGGCTGCGTTCCATCCCGGGGCCGGTGGCGATGCCCGTCTGAGGAAACCGATCGGCGACATATTGCAGGATCGCGGCATTTTCGGTGAGGAGCATCCCGTCGTCGGTGCGCAGTGTCGGCACCAGCCCGAGCGGATTGACGTCACGAAAATCCGAGCCGTCGCTCTGCACAATCTTGGTCCTAGGATCGACCTCAAGATATCTGGCCTCTTCTCCGGCCTCATACAGCGCAATCCGGGTCGCGAGCGAGCAGGCGAGCGGCGAGAAATAAAGCTCCATCGGCAGCCTCCTTGGTTTTCGGCTCGGTCTTCGCCAAGCCGGCGTTGATTTTTATACCGTCTCGCATAATATAAATTGGGTCAAGGAATTTATTACGAAATGGTACAAAAAAAGAAAGATGCCTCGCTGCCGCTGGAAACCGCAGCGCCCGCGGCCAAGCGCCGGGGCCGTCCGCGCGCCTATCAGCCGGACGTGGCGCTCGGTAAAGCGCTCGACCTGTTCCGCAAGGATGGCTTTGCCGCGACCTCGCTGGACGATCTCAGCACGGCCACCGGCATGAACCGGCCGAGCCTTTACGGAGCCTTCGGTGACAAGCGCGAGCTCTACATCAAGAGTTATCAGCGCTATCGCGACGACGCGCGGGCGGCGATGATCGATATTTTCAAGGATGAATTGCCGATCCGCCAACGGCTGCAGCGGATCTATGCGGTTGCGCTCGACATCTACCTGTCCGGCGAAGCGGGCCCGCGCGGTTGCTTCACGGTGATGACGGCAGCCTCCGAAGCGGTGTCCGATCCGGAAATCCGCAGCCTCGTGCTGGAAGGATTTACCGAACTGGACAAGGCGTTTGCGAATTGTTTTCGGCAGGCCAGGGAAAACGGCGAGCTGGCGGCCGCGGCCGATGCCACGGTGCTGGCGCAACTGGCGTCGGCGACCATCCACACCATCGCGATTCGTGCCCGCGCGCAGGTGCCGCGCAAGGAACTCGAAGCGATCGTGAAGGGCGCGATCGACGTGATGGTGGGCACGAAGTAGCCCGGCGTTGCCCGGGCCAAAATATTTTCAGCGCGATTTGTCGGCTCGTTGCTTTCCCGTTCGTCCCCGGACGTGATGCAGAAGGAGAGAGACACACATGGGAAAAGTAAGAGCTTCCGCGTTTTCGGTATCGCTCGATGGATTCGGGGCGGGTCCACATCAGGACCTCGAACATCCATTAGGTGTTGGCGGTATGGAGCTGACCAATTGGCTGTTCAAGACGCGAATGTTTCAAGAAATGATTGGTCAGGAAGGTGGAACGACCGACATCGACAATCGCTTCGCTCGAAATTCGATGGAAAATATGGGCGCATGGATCATGGGACGAAACATGTTCGGCCCGATACGCGGCCAATGGCCTGACCATTCCTGGAAGGGCTGGTGGGGAGACAACCCGCCCTATCACGTGCCGGTCTTTGTCCTGACGCATCATCCGCGACCTTCGATCGAGATGGAGGGCGGCACGGTCTTTCACTTCGTGACCGATGGTATCGCGGCGGCGCTACAGCGGGCGATGGACGCTGCCGGCGGCAAGGATGTTCGCGTCGGCGGCGGCGTCTCCGTCATCCGGCAATATCTGCAGGCAGGGCTGCTCGACGAACTTCATCTGGCAGTGTCTCCGGTCCTACTAGGTAAGGGGGAGAACCTGTTCTCGGGAATCGACTTGCCGTCCCTCGGCTTTGTTTGCACCGAAAGCGTCCCCGGCACGAACGCAACACATGTCACCGTCGTTCGCCGGTCGCCTTAGTCGGTTAATACCCCCGCTTGCGATCGACGACGTTATCCAGCGCGCCGCCGGCCTCAAAGCGCTCGATCTGGCGTGCGACATATTTCGAGATTTCGTCGGGATCGGTGTCGGCCGCATTGTGCGGCGTCAGGACGACTTTGGGGTGGGTCCAGAACCTGCTGTCCGCAGGCAGCGGCTCGGTGGCGTAGACGTCCAACGACGCGGCGCCGAGCGTTCCGTCATCAAGGCATTGCAGGATATCAGCCTCATTTTGCAGGCCGCCGCGGCCGGCATTGATCAAAACCGGCGCGCCGATCGGGCTGGTCCGATCGAGCTTTGCGAACAGGTTGCGATTGAGGATGTGCCTTGTGTCCGGCGTCAGCGGCAACAGGCAGACCAGAATATTGCTCCGCCGCAGAAACGCATCGAGTTCGGCTTCGCCGTGAAAACAGTCGACGCCGTCGATCCTGCGCTCGCTTCGGCTCCAGCCCGCGACGCGAAAGCCGAGATGGGCCAGCGCCTGCGCCGCATGCGCGCCGAGCGTGCCCAGCCCCATGATGCCGACCGAGATCGCGCCGGCCGGCCATTGCGACTTCGGCTCCCAGCGTTTTTCGCGCTGGCTGGCCCGCAGATAAAGCTCCTGCCGATGATGCATCAGGACGTGGAGCACGACATACTCGGTCATGCGCGCCGTGAGATCGGCAACCGCCACGCGCACCAGCGGCACGTCGGGCAGGCTGGCATCGGCCATCAGTGCATCGACACCGGCGCCAAGGTTGAAAATAACGCGCAGATTGGAAAACGCCGCCAGTTCGCCCGGCACCGGCTTCCAGACCGCGGCGTAGTGGACCTCGGCGGGATCCAGCGCCGCGTTGGGCAGCAGAGCGACGGGCCGGTCCGCGCAAACATCCTCAAATCGGCGTTTCCAACGCTCGGGCGACCAGTTTTCGGTCCCGCCATGGATCAGCAGTGCGAGCGTGCCTTTATTGTTATTCATTGATTTTGACCTGAGAGCTTCGGAGGTTCCCGCACCATACCGGGCGGCGTCATCGAGGCAAAATATTTCCGATTGCTGTCGGGTCCGGGCATACTCGTTCGTCATCCAATCGAACAGGACCCTCGATCCATGCTCTACGCCATCCTTTGTTACCATGATGAAGACGCCGTCGGTTCCTGGACCAAGGAGCAGGACGCTGCCGTGATGAAAAAACTCGCGGTCGTGCAGGACAAATTGACCAAACAGGGCCGGCTTGGCCCGGTCGCCCGGCTGCTGCCGACCACGGCGGCGACCACCCTGCGCAAGGAAAATCCGCCCGTGGTGCTCGATGGTCCGTTCGCCGAGACCAAGGAGCAGCTGCTCGGCTTCTACATCATCGACTGCAAGAACCTCGATGAGGCGCTCGACGTCGCGCGTGATCTCGGCGAAGCCAATCCCGGCGGCGCCTACGAGATTCGCCCGGTCGGCCTGCTCAACCCCGGGAGCATCGCAACGTGACCGACGCCGCCTGGATCGATGGCGCGTTAACGTCGGCGCGTCCCCAGGCGGTCGGCGCGCTCTTACGCTATTTCCGCAATCTCGACACCGCCGAGGAAGCCTTCCAGAACGCTTGCCTGCGCGCGCTGAAAAGCTGGCCGCAGAACGGCCCGCCGCGCGATCCCGCGGCGTGGCTGATCATGGTCGGGCGCAATGTCGCGATCGACGATATCAGGCGCGGCCGCAAGCAGGAGCCGTTGCCCGAGGATGACGCCATCTCCGATCTCGGTGATGCCGAGGACGCGCTGGCCGAGCGGCTCGACGGTTCGCATTATCGCGACGATATCCTGCGGCTGCTGTTCATCTGCTGCCATCCCGATCTGCCGCCGACCCAGCAGATCGCGCTTGCGTTGCGGATCGTCTCGGGGCTCACCGTGAAGCAGATCGCGCGGGCGTTTCTGGTCAGCGACGCCGCGATGGAACAACGGATCACCCGCGCCAAGGCCCGCGTGGCCGATGCCAACGTCCCGTTCGAGACGCCGGGCGCGGTGGAGCGCAGCGAGCGCGTCACCGCCGTTGCTGCCATCATCTATCTGATCTTCAACGAGGGTTATTCCGCCAGCGGCGACACCGCCGAGATCCGCGCGCCGCTGTGCGAGGAGGCGATCCGGCTGGCGCGGCTGTTGCTGCGGCTGTTCCAGAGCGAGCCCGAGATCATGGGGCTGACGGCATTGTTGTTGTTGCAGCATGCCCGTGCCCCGGCGCGCTTCGATGCCGCCGGCGCGTTCGTGCTGCTCGACGATCAGGATCGCAGCTTGTGGAATCAGAAGATGATCGCGGAGGGGCTGGCACTAATCGACAAGGCGATGCGCCATCGCCGCAGCGGACCCTACCAGATCCAGGCGGCGATCGCGGCGTTACATGCCCGCGCCGCCAGGCCGGAAGATACCGACTGGACCCAGATCGATCTGCTGTATGGCGCGCTCGAGGTCATGCAGCCGTCGCCGGTGGTGACGCTTAATCGCGCGGTCGCGGTATCCAAGGTGCGCGGGCCGGAGGCGGCGCTCGAGATGGTCGAACCGCTCGGAGAGCGGCTGTCGAATTATTTTCATTTCTTTGGCGTGCGTGGCGCGTTCCTGATGCAACTCGGCCGTAATGACGAGGCGCGCGTCGCCTTCGATCGCGCCATCGCGCTCGCCAATACCTCGGCGGAAGCCGCCCATATCCGCATGCATCTCGATCGCCTGATGCGCGACAGCCAATCGCCCGCCACTAAAACCTCAAAAAAATAATCGTCCACCTGTCGGATCGCGCTTGCCCCGTTCGTCCAGTGATTGAGCATCACCAATGGAGCAAGCCATGTCTTCCCAAGTCATGCCGCCGCTGGCCGACACCGCACCGGTCTCGAAACCCGCGCTTTGGCTGGGCCGCGTTCTCAGCGGTCTCGTCATTCTGTTTCTGCTGTTCGATGGCGCGATCAAGCTTGTGCCATGGCCGGTCGTCACGGAAACGCTGGACAGGATGGGCTATGGTTCGAGCGAAACGCTGGCGCGGAGCCTCGGCGCCATCACCCTGATCTGCACGGTGCTTTACGCGGTGCCGCCGACGTCCATCCTCGGCGCCATCCTGCTGACCGGTTATCTCGGTGGCGCCATGGCGTCGCATGTGCGGATCGGAAGCCCGCTGTGCAGCCACATCCTGTTCGGATTTTATCTGGGGTTGATGCTATGGGGCGGGCTGTGGTTGCGTCATCGGGGTCTGCGCGGCTTGATCCCTTTTTTTCACTGACACCCATCGCGGATATTTTACGCAAACGGAGCCCCACATGTTCGAAGTCATTGCCATTATCGCCGTCGTGCTTGCAATCGCCATCGCGGCCGTCCTCATCCTTGCCGCGACCAAGCCGGATGCGTTCAGCGTCGAGCGTACGATCGACGTCAAGGCGCCGCCGGACCGGATATTTCCGCTGATCAATGATTTTCATCAATGGGTGTCGTGGTCGCCGTACGAGAACAAGGACCCGGCGATGAAGCGCAGCTATAGCGGGGCCGAGAGCGGCAAGGGCGCGGTCTATGGCTGGGAGGGTAACAGCAATGTCGGGTCCGGCCGCATGGAAATCCTGGAGGCGTCGATACCTTCGAAAATCCTGATCAAGCTGGACTTCTTCAAGCCTTTCGAAGGTCACAACACCGCCGAGTTCACGATGCTGCCGCAGGGCGATGCTACTCACCTTGTTTGGGCGATGCGCGGTCCCGCGCCTTTCATGTCCAAGCTGATGCAGGTATTCATGAATCTGGATCACATGATCGGCAAGGATTTTGAGGTGGGCCTCGCCAATCTGAAGAAGCTCACAGAAAAATAAACTTCCGTCTCAATTCAACCTACCCAACATTCAACCTACCCAACCAAGGAGCAAGCGATGCAGATCAATCCCTATGTGTTCTACGACAGCAACTGTGAAGCGGCCTTCAAGTTCTACGAGAAGGTGCTGGGCGGCAAGATCGAGATGCTGCTGCGAAACGAGGAAGCGCCGGCCGACATGCCGTCGCCGCCGGAGCGCAAGAAGAATATCATGCACGCCCGGATGTCGATCGATGGGCAGATCCTGATGGCGTCGGACGCGCCGCCTGACCACTTCCGCAAGCCGCAGGGATTTGCAGTGTCATTGACGGTCAAGGATCCTGCGGAAGCCGAGCGCAAATTCAAGGCGCTGTGCGAAGGTGGCACCACCAATATGCCGTTCGGCAAGACCTTCTTCTCCAAGGGCTTTGGTATGTGCGTCGATCAGTTCGGCATCCCCTGGATGGTCAATTCCCCGCTGGAAGGCCTTTAAGAATAGGGTGGGCAAAGCCATCGGGCGCGCATTTCGCGCGACCCGGTGTGCCCACCCTGCAAACTACTCGAAGTGCCATGATCTATCGGCACGTCGGATAGATCGCCGCCAGCTCGCGTCCGCGCAGCAACAACAGGTGCGACGACAAACCGCCGCGGCGCAGGATCCAGTTCCGCACCGCGGTGGGATAGGCTTCCAGCACCAGTTCGGAGGCTTCCGGCTCGGCGTATAGCCGGCCGCGCCGGTCCATCGATCGCGCGGCGTGAAATCCCAGTACCGCGCGGCGCGTGACACAGATGCGATCGCTCGGAACCACGCTCAGCACCAGCGTGCAGGCCGACAGGCAAGGTCCGTCGATCACGACGCGGTCCCCGGAGGCGCGGACCTCATCGAACATGTCGAGGAATGGGCCCACCTGTCCGCCCGGACTGCCGAGGATGCGCACCTCGGCGCCCGCCGGCGTCACGGCGATGGCGTAGAGCAGCGCCGTTGTGAGATAAATCTTCAAGCCACCCTTTGGCATGGTCCGCGACCTGTCCGTTGTGCGCGCGTGCTGCTACCCGTTTCGTCGTTCGCCGCGCAGCGTCGGCAATCCGATGCCGGCGGCATCGAAGCCGCCGTCGACGGCAAGGATCTGCCCGGTAATGTAGCTTGCGCGATCGCTGCACAGGAAGAATACCGCTTCCGCCAGTTCTTCTTCCAGGCCATAGCGGTTGAGGGGGATCGCGTCGTGGTAGTCGGCGCGAATCTCCGGGGTGTGAACCGCTTTCGCCATCGCGGTCTCTACCGGGCCGGGCGCGACGCCGTTGACGCGAATGCCGAGTGACGCCAGTTCGACCGCGAGCTGCTTGGTGAGATGCGCAAGCCCGGCCTTGCTGGTGCCGTATGCCGAGCGCAGCGTCGAGGCGCGCACCGCCGAGATCGACGTGATGTTGACGATCGCGCCGCCGCCATGCTCGCGCATCAGAGGTGCCGCCGCCTTGGTGCACAGGAACGGGCCAGTGAGATTGACCGCCAGCACCCGGTTCCAGTCAGTGTCGGAAGTTTCCAGGAGCGGCGCGAACACCGCGACCCCCGCATTATTGACCAGCGCGTCGAGCCTGCCGAAGCGCCGGCTGATGGCCTCTATCGCACCGGTAACCGCGCCGGCGTCGGAGACGTCGCAAGCCAGCGCCAGCGTGTGATCCGGGTCGGCCAGCGCCGTGACGGCGCCGTGCAGCAATTCGCGCTCGATGTCGAGCAACGCGACGCGCCAGCCGTCGGCCAGAAACCGTTTCGCCACCGCAAGCCCGATGCCGCGCGCGGCGCCGGTGACCAGCGCAACTTTGTGCGAGGAGAGAGTCATGCTTCGCGTCCATCCGCCAATGATCGGTTTGGCGTTCCTATAACCGATGCACCGCACCGTGTCTCGCGCGTCAAAACCGGTCGTTCGGCGATGCGCAGCATCGTCGACTCGCAGCAGCTCCAGATCCGGTTCCGTTGGCTGTCTGGAAACCGGTCGGTGATTGCGGATTGATCAAGCCGTCTTGTTCGTGAAGGCGCCGACGATCGCGGTAAGAACGGCGCCTGCAACTCCGCCGCCGGCGATCTGGCCGACGATGCTGCCAATATCCGGTGTCGATGTCGTATTGGCAAGCAACGGGAGCAGCATCCCCAGGATCTGTCCCCCCACGCCGCCGCCGATAGCGCCTGCGATAGTGTTTCCAAGCGTACCGAGATCGATGTTCTTGGTGGTACCCGCAATGACATTTCCGCCGACGGCGCCACTGATAACCTGGATGATCAAATTGACGAGCAATCCCGACATGACGCGATACTCCCCAGGGCCGGTGTTCGGTTGCAGCGTGCACGACGCCGGACCATCGCCGCGTAGTAGAGCTTAGGCGCGATGGAACCGAAAAGTCATGCTGCATTCGCGAAGGATTCGGATGAAAATGCGCACGACGCAGGTGCAGCAAGTTCTGCGCCGAATGTCTCATCGACCTGGCGGCGCCGGTTTTGCTGGTTTGCTATCAGGCCAGTTCGGCGGAGGCGCGCTGCATGTTCGAAGACATATCGCCGGTCACGATGCTTTGCTCTTCGACGGCGGCGGCGGTTGACGCAATGAACTCGTTCACGCTCCCGATCGCCGTCTTGATGGCAACGAGCGAACTCACGACATCGCCTGCGATGTTGTTCAGCGCCTCGATTTCCCCCGAGATGGTGTCGGTCGCGTGCTTGGCCTGATTGGCAAGGCTCTTGACCTCGGCGGCAACCACCGCAAAACCCCTGCCGGCTTCACCGGCGCGCGCGGACTCGATGGTGGCGTTGAGGGCCAGCAGATTGATCTGTCCGGTGATATCGCCGATCAGTTGGACGATCCCGCTCATGGCTTGCGCCGCGGCATTGAGCTTCAGGGCCTGCTGGTCGGCGGCCTCAACGCGCGCGGTCGCCATCGCCGCGGTCTCCTTCGACTTTGTCATCGTCTCGGAAATTTCCCGGATCGAGGCGCTCATTTCCTCGCTGCCGGCGGCGACGGATTCGATCAGGCCCCTTGCCCGCTCCGCCTTCTGTCGCGCCACTGCCTGCGCGGTGGTGTCGGTCGCGTATTTCACCACTTTGAACGGCTTGCCGTTGAGATCGAGGATCGGATTGTAAGAGGCCTGGATCCAGACTTCACGGCCGCCCTTGGCGATGCGTTTATATTCGGCAGCCTGATACTGGCCGCGATTAAGGGCCTCCCAGAATTCCCTGTAGGTGTGCGAATTGCGCTCGTCGGCCTGGACGAAGATGCTGTGATGCTTGCCCTGGACTTCGGACAGCGTGTAACCCATCGCGTTGAGGAAGTTCGGGTTGGCGTTGCGGATGGTGCCGTCCATGTTGAATTCGATCACGGCCTGCGACTTGCCGATCGCTGCAATCTGGCCGTCGCTATCCGCGGCCTTCAGCTTCTGCGCGGTGACATCGGTGGCGAACTTGACGACCTTGAACGGCTTGCCGGCCTCGTTGACGATCGGATTGTAGGTCGCGAGGATCCAGACTTCCTTGCCGCCCTTGCCGACGCGCTTGTACTCGGCGGCCTGATAAGCGCCACGGTTCAGGGTTGCCCAGAATTCACGATAAGCCGCGCTATCGCGGTCGGCGGGGGTAACAAACATGCTGTGATGCTTGCCCTGGACTTCGGGCAGCGAATAGCCCATCGCGCTGAGGAAATTATCGTTCGCGGTGACGATGGTGCCGTCCATGTTGAATTCGATCACGGCCTGGCCGCGGCTTATCGCTGCGATCTTGCCGGCATCTTCCATGCCCTGAATTTTTTGCGCTGTGATGTCGGTGGCGAACTTGATTACCTTGACCGGCTTGCCCTTGGCATCGAGGATCGGGTTGTAGGAGGCCTGGATCCATACTTCACGGCCGCCCTTGGCGATCCGCTTGTATTGTGCGGCCTGGAATTCGCCGCGGTTAAGCCTGGCCCAGAATTCGCGGTAGTCGTTGCTGTCGCGCACGGCGGGCTCAACGAACATGCGATGATGCTTGCCCTTGATTTCCTCGAGCGAGTAACCGAGCGCCGAAAGGAAGTTCTGGTTCGCGGTGATGATGGTGCCGTCGAGATTGAATTCGATCACAGCCTGCGATTTGCCGATGGCCGCCGCCTGGGCGAGCGCGTTCTGCAGATTTGACTTGCCTTGCCAGTTGAACACGTCCGAACTCCGCGCTGGGTTCGCAATGGAACCTCAAGAGGGGAAGACCTCTCGAATCAAACTAGCGTAACGGTTGCAAATTACCGTTGAGCAACAGTAAAAATTTGCGGCGCGATAATTTATCGCTCGATTGAAATTTCAACGCCGTTTCGACGCGTGACGAAGCTGTGTGCGCCGTCTATGTGCTTCTTGCATCCACTCTTTCTAGATATGCACGCAAACGTGCTTAGCGAATGACGTGCGAAGTTCGCGAATTTCTTATCCGTAGTGCGACGGGGAGATGCGCTATCCATAATGATGCGGGAACGCGCTACTTGCGCGCCATCACACGCTGATACGCCGCCTGCAATCGTTCGCCGACCGATGGTCCGTTTTTCCTGCGCCGCTTCACGCCGAGATGGGTTTCGCGCAACTCGTCCATGAATTCGGCCCACATCTTCGGGCCACCCTCGCTCAATAATTTGGCGCGGATGCCGAGTTCCTCGCTGACCGGGAGGTATTTGTATCCCCACGCCGACATCTGGGAGAGGATCGGCAACAGCTCGATGCCCTGTTCGGTGAGCGAGTAGATTCCCTTCTGCTTGTGGCTGGGGTCATCCTCGCGGGTGATGATGCCTTGCTCGAGCAGCGTCTTCAGCCGGTCGGCGAGGATGTTGGAGGAAATGCCTTCGTCGGATTTGGTCAGCAACTCGCGGAAGTGCCGGCGGTTGCCGAACATCATGTCGCGGATCACGAGCAGGCTCCATTTGTCGCCGACCACTTCGAGCGTGAGATTGATCGGGCAGCCGGAGCGCTTGATATCGGTCATGTGACTCCCGGAGCGCCGTGCCTGGATAGGCAACGAAAAAACTGCTTGCAATATTGCATCAGTTTATCCAGAGTACAACCAGTTTCAAAATGCAATTAGTTACCAAGGGGGGGTATATGTCGCTCACGCTGTATTTCCATCCGCTATCGTCCTTCTGCTGGAAGGCGCTGATCGCACTTTACGAGCACGACACGCGGTTCACGCCGAACTCGGTCAATCTCGGCGATGAAGCCGAGCGTGCGGCGCTGTTGAAGCTGTGGCCGATTGGCAAGTTTCCGGTATTGCGAGACGAAACGCGGGACCAAACCATCCCGGAATCAAGCATCATCATCGAATATCTCGACCGTTTTTATCCCGGTGCGGCGCCGTTCGTTTCCGCCGATCCGGAGCTCGCCTGGCAGACCCGGCTGCGCGACCGCTTCTATGACCTCCATGTGCATCTGGCCGTGCAAAAGATCGTCGGTGACCGGCTGCGGCCGCAAACGAGCAAGGATCCGCACGGCGTAGCGGAGGCGAAGGCCCGGCTGCGCACGACCTATGACATGGTCGAGCGGCAGATGGCCGGGAATACCTGGGCGATGGGCGATACGTTCGGCCTCGCCGATTGCTCGGCGTTTCCAGCCTTGTTCTACGCCAACAAGGTCGAGCCGTTCGGCGACGCCCATCGCAACGTCACGGCGTATCTCGAACGCCTGAGCGCACGCCCCTCGATCGCGCGGGTCGTGAAGGAGGCCGAACCCTATTTCAAGCTGTTTCCGCAGTGAGGCGTCACCATGCCTTCAGAAAAGTCCGCCATCATCCGCGCCATGTTCGCAGCCTACCTCGCCAACGACCGCAAGGCGGTGGAGAATCATCTCACCGACGATTTCCGCTTCACCAGTCCCTATGACGATGCGATCGACAAGGCGACCTATTTCGAGCGATGCTGGCGAGGCAGCGACTGGATCGAGCGGCACGAACTCGAGAGAATTGTCGTCGAGGGCAACGAAGCCTTTGTGACCTACCGGTGCTTCGCCGCGGACGGCAAGAGCTTTCGCAATACCGAGTTCTTCCGCTTCGAAGGCGACAAGATCAGGAGCATCGATGTCTATTTCGGCGCAAGTTACCAACACGGCGTCTTTGCCAAATTGCCGCAATAAGAAACCTGCCGAATAAAAATCCTGAATAAAAAAACTCCTGGCATGTCGGCGGAACGCGATCCGGTTCGTCATGTCGGGGGAAGATGAACATATTGGCAACGAGGCCGGATGATTGATCTCGCGAATACCTGTGCCATCTTATAACCCACACCGCGCGCGCAATTACCTCGGAAATAATTCCATGCCCGTTGTCGGTGTCGCAAGACCCCATTCGTCCTGTTGATGAGCGCCGGTTCGCAACCGGCCCGGATGTCCAAATCCAAACGGAGAGTGGCGATGCGGTTCATGGTGATTGTGAAGGCGAGCAAGGATTCCGAAGCCGGCATCATGCCAAGCACGGAATTGCTCAGCGCGATGGGCAAGTTCAACCAGGAGATGGCGAGAGCCGGCCTGATGCAGGCAGGCGAGGGGCTTCATCCCTCCTCGAAAGGTGCGCGGCTGAAATATGCCGGCGGTCCGGCCGCGGTGAGCCCTGGTCCTTTCAATCTGACCAACGATCTGGTTGCCGGGTTCTGGCTCATCCAAACCAAATCGCTGGACGAAGCGATCGACTGGATGAAGCGCGCGCCGTTCGATGGCGGTGCCGAGATCGAGATCCGGCAGGTGTTCTCGTCGGAAGACTTCGGTGAGGCCTTGACGCCCGAGCTGCGCGAGCAGGGAGCCCGCCTGCGCGCCGAGATCGAGAAGAAGTAAGCCGTCACGCCATTCGGAGACAGGAACGGACCATGCGATTCATGATGCTGATGATACCGGCGGGGTATGAGACGGCGGCGGCGGGCACCATGCCTTCCGCCGAGGCCGTCGCCGCGATGATGAAATATAACGAGGCCCTGAAGGAGGCCGGCGTGCTGGTTACGCTCGACGGGCTGCACCCGCCGTCGATGGGCGCGCGGGTGTCGTTTGCCAGCGGCAAGCCCGTCGTGACCGACGGTCCCTTTACCGAGGCCAAGGAGGTGCTCGGCGGCTATTGGATGGTCGACGTGACGTGCCGCGAGGAGGCGATTGCCTGGGCCAAACGTTGTCCGGCATCGGCCAACGAGATCATCGAAATCCGCCAGGTGCAGGAAATGTCGGATTTCCCTCCCGATGTTCAGGAGGCGGCGGCCGGCTTCAACGAACTGCAGGGCGGCTAGGCGCAATAAGGTAGTTGACGCCGGTTTCTAGTGACCTTTGCTGCCGGCTCATGTAAAAGCCATTTACATGAGCTGGCGCAAGGAACAGAGCCGCACGGAGCGCGGCTATCATCACGGCAATCTGAAAGAGGCGTTGCTCCAGGCAGCGCTCGATCTGATCGCAAAGAAGGGCCCCGCCGGGTTCACCTTTGCCGATGCCGCGCGGCTGGCGGGCGTCAGCCCGGCGGCGCCGTACCGGCATTTTCGCGATCGCGACGAATTGCTGTCCAGCATTGCGCAACGCGGTTTCGAGCAGTTCGAGCAGGTGCTGACGGCGGCGTGGGACGACGGCCGTCCGGACACCGTCAGCGCGTTCGAAAGGGTCGGCAAGGCCTATCTCGCTTTCGCCCGCGAGGAGCCGGCGTTCTATTCGGCGATGTTCGAATCGGGACTTCCGGTTGACCTCAACCCGGCGCTGCTTGCGGCGAGCGAGCGCGCCTTCGCTATCATCAGAGCGGCTGCCGAACGGCTCGCCGCGTTGGCGCCGCCGGGCCAGCCGCGCCCGCCTGCGTTGATGATGGCGTTGCATATCTGGTCGATGTCGCACGGCGTAGCCTCGCTGTTTGCGCGGGGCGACGCGGCGCGCCGCAAGCTGCCGATGTCGGCGGAAGATCTGCTGGAAGCCGAGGTGCTGATCTATCTGCGCGGTCTTGGTTTCCCGACCGACCGCAAGCCGGCGGCGCCAAGCGGCCAACCCAGTCAAAAGCCTGCCGGGCCGCCGCCTGTTCCGCCGGCGGGCGTGAGCCCTTCCGGCGCGTCAACCGCGCCGGCCGGGGCTTCCGGTCCCCCGTCTGGCCCCTGGGGCACCCCAAAATAAATTTCACGACCCGACCGGCGCCCGGCTTGACAAAAACTCGGCGCGGTTTACGTATGTAAATGTTATTTACATTCACAACGGCGTGTTGCCGTCACGGAGAGGGAAATGGCCTACACCGCAGATGTCAATCAATGGCGCGGGCCCACTGAAGAGCCTTACCGCCCGCATATGCATATTCACCCCGGCATGGTGATCGCGACCATTCTTGGCTTCCTGTTCTGGTGGCCGGTTGGTCTTGCCTTCCTCTTTTTCACACTCAGGAGAACGAGCATGGGTTGCTGGAGCCATCAGGATCACTGGCAGAACAAGATGGAGCGGATGCAGTACAAGATGGACCGGATGCGCGGCCGGATGGAACGTCGCGGTTTCGGCTTTGGCTTCGGCCCGCCCTCGAGCGGCAACCGCGCATTCGACGAATACCGCATGGAGACGCTGCGGCGCCTCGAGGAGGAGCAGACCGAATTCAAGGATTTCCTCGAGCGGCTGCGTCACGCCAAGGACAAGGATGAGTTCGACCAGTTCATGGCGCAGCATCGCTCGCGTCCGACTCCGCCCTCCGATGGCCAGCCGCAAGGCTGATCACGGAAGCCTGATCTGAAGGACCAAGCCTCAGGCGAAATGCCCCCATCAGCCTGACGGCACACCAGCCGCCCGTTTGCGAGAAGCAGACGGGCGGCTTTGTTTTGGGCGTCTGGATCCGGTATCGAGGAAATGCCCGTTTATCGGGCCCTGCCGTCTTTTTGCCGCAAGGCAGGATGCCCTTGGTAACCCCGCCTTAACCATGATTAGCGTTTGGTTAGGGACGTAAGGACGCGCTGATTAGCCCTCGTTTTGACATGTTGACAGGGGAAGCAGGCCCCGGCTTTGGACGGGCCTCCCATGCGACACAACAAGGCTTTCACGTTGGCGTTTGGCCAGCGTGCCCGACGCGCAGCCATGGAACCGGCGGCGGGGCGCTCCCGGGGGATTTTGGGACGTTGAGAGGATACCGATCATGAATCCGGCCGACGTGGCTCAGTCAGCCCTGCCGATCGCATCGAGCGACGTATCGTTGATCGCACTGTTTCTGCAGGCCGCGCTGATCGTGAAAGTGGTCATGCTGGGGCTGCTAGCCTGTTCGGTCTGGGTGTGGGCGATCGCGATCGACAAGATCTTTCTTTATTCGCGCACCAAGCGCGCGATGGATCGTTTCGAGCAGGCCTTCTGGTCCGGCCAGTCGATCGAAGAGCTCTATCGCGCCTTGTCGGCCAAGCCGACACAATCGATGGCGGCGTGTTTCGTCGCGGCAATGCGCGAATGGAAGCGGTCGTTCGAAAGCCAGGCGCGCTCCTTTGCCGGGCTGCAGATGCGGATCGAGAAGGTGATGAACGTCTCGATCTCGCGCGAGATCGAGCGGCTGGAACGCCGGCTGCTGGTGCTGGCCACCGTCGGTTCCGCCGGGCCCTTTGTCGGCCTGTTTGGCACCGTCTGGGGCATCATGTCGAGCTTCCAGTCGATCGCCGCCTCCAAGAATACCTCGCTGGCGGTGGTGGCGCCGGGTATCGCGGAGGCGCTGTTTGCCACCGCAATCGGCCTTATCGCTGCCATCCCGGCGACTATTTTCTACAATAAATTCACGTCCGAGGTGAACCGGCAGGCCCAGCGACTGGAGGGGTTCGCCGACGAATTTTCAGCGATCCTGTCACGCCAGATCGACGAGCGGGCGTGAGGAGCGGTATATTATGAGCGCACCGGTGGGCACCAGATCATGGCGATGAACATGGCAGGTTCGGCCGGCGGCGGTGGCCGCCGCGGGCGACGTCGCGCCAACGTGATGGCGGAGATCAACGTCACCCCGATGGTGGACGTCATGCTGGTGCTGCTGATCATCTTCATGGTGTCGGCGCCGTTACTGACGGTGGGCGTACCGCTCGATCTGCCGCAGACCCAGGCCAAGAGTCTCGAACAGGACAAGACGCCGCTTCAACTGTCTGTCGACATCAAGGGCAAGATCTTCATCAACGATACCGAAGTCTCGATGACTGACTTGGTTCCGAAATTGAAGGCGATCACCGATGCCCGCGGCGGCATGGATGAACGCATCTTCATGCGGGCGGACAAGAAGGCGGATTACGGCACCGTCGCGAGGGTGATGGGCCAATTATCGGGTGCCGGCTTCAAGCGGCTGGCGCTGGTCACCGAAGTGGATCAGGGGTCCTGACGGGTGAATGTGAAGGTCGACAAGACACTGGTTGCGTCTGTGGCCCTGCACGTCCTCGTGATCGGGTGGGGACTGGTGTCGTTCTCGTCCAAGGCCTTTGAATCCATTCCGGAAGAATCGCTGCCGGTTGACATCATTTCCTCCGACCAACTGGCCAAGGTCACCGCCGGCATGAAGACCGGCAAGAAGGAAAATCCGAAGCCGCTGGTGGAGAAGGTCGCCGAAGCCAAGCCGCCGGTCGACGACGCCGTCGGCAAGATCAGCGACAAGCCGCCGGTTGTGACCGACACCTCGCCACCGCCAACCCCGAAGGTTGAGAAGCCGGTCGAGAAGAAGCCCGACCCGCCGAAGCCGGTCGCGGAAGCCAAGCCCAAGGAAGAACCGAAGCCAATCGAGAAGAAGCCGGATCCGCCCAAGGTCGATCCGATTGCCGAGGCCTTGAAAAAAGAAGAGAAGAAGCCGCCGCCGAAACCGGTCGCCCAGGCCGCAGCCCCGCAACCGCCGAAGCCGAAGGCCGAGCGGACGTTCGATCAGTCGAAGATCGCGGCGCTGCTCGACAAGCGCGATCCGAGCCGGCAGGCGATCACGGGCGACACGCTGAATTCGAACGCCGCGCTTGGATTATCCAAAGGCAAGGCTGCGGATAATTCCGCGACCTGGGGCACGATGTTCCAGTCTCAGGTTGAACGCTGCTGGAAAAAACCCTTTGGCGGCATCGAGAGCCAAAATCCCGAAGCGGTTTTCGAAATCAAATTGAAGCGCGACGGCACGCTCGAAGGCGCGCCGATTCCGGAAGGATCGCCCTCGACGCCGTATCTGCGCGTCTACCAGGAGAGCGCGCTACGCGCGATTATCGAATGCCAGCCGTACAATCTGCCTGCGGCTTTTTTTGACGAATGGAAATATTTTTCGCCGGTGTTCACCGAGCGAAGGACTTGATCAAAACGTGAGAGTGGCCGCCCATCGGCGGCCAGAAACGTGAAAACGAAGCGCGTAACAACATGACCCACAAAGATGGATTGCGTGAGATGGCGTTCCGCCCCAACCGCCGGCAGATTATTTCCGGAATGGCCGCGCTCGGCGTTTTGACGGGCGCGGGTGCGCGCGATGCCTTCGGTCAGGCGCCGAAACGCATCATCGTGCCGGAGGGTGAGTTCACGCCGCTGCCGATCGCGATCCCGAATTTCGTGGCTGGAACGCCGGCGGATGGCGATGTCGGCGTCGGCGTGACCCAGGTCATCACCAACAATCTCAAGCGCAGCGGGCTGTTCAACCCGATCGATCAGGCCGCCTATATCGAGCGCGTCACCAATATCGACACTGCGCCGCAATTCGCCAACTGGAAGACCATCAACGCGCAGGCACTGGTGACCGGCCGCATGACCCGTCAGAACGACGGCCGCCTGAAGGCCGAGTTCCGGCTCTGGGACGTCGCGACCGGCCAGCAATTGGCCGGTCAGCAATATTTCACCTCGCCGGAGTACTGGCGGCGGATCGCGCACATCATCTCGGATCAGATCTATGAGCGTCTGACCGGCGAGAAAGGCTACTTCGACAGCCGCGTCGTGTTCGTCGACGAAAGCGGCTCGGCGCAACGCCGGGTCAAGCGGCTCGCTCTGATGGATCAGGACGGCGCCAATGTGCGCTATCTGACCAAGGGCTCCGATCTGGTGCTGACGCCGCGGTTCTCGCCGTCGACCCAGGAAATCACCTACATGGAATTCGGCCAGGGCGACCCGCGGGTGTACCTGCTCAATATCGAGACCGGGCAGCGCGAGATCGTCGGCAACTTTCCGGGCATGTCGTTCTCGCCGCGGTTCTCGCCCGACGGCCAGCGCGTCATCATGAGCCTGCAGCAGGGCGGCAATTCGAACCTGTTCGTGATGGACCTGCGTTCGAAATCGACCACGCGGCTTACCGATACGCCGGCGATCGATACGTCGCCGTCCTACGCCCCGGATGGGTCGCGGCTGTGTTTTGAATCCGACCGCGGTGGCAAGCCGCAGATCTATGTGATGCCGGCGGCCGGCGGCCCGGCGCAGCGCATCTCCTTTGGCGACGGTACCTACTCGACCCCGGTATGGTCGCCGCGCGGCGATTACATCGCCTTCACCAAGCAGGGCGGCGGACAGTTTTCGATCGGCATCATCAAGCCCGACGGCTCGGGCGAACGTATCCTCACCTCCAGTTTCCACAATGAGGGGCCGACCTTTGCGCCGAACGGCCGTGTACTGATGTTCTTCCGCGATCCCGGTGGCAATGATGGCGCATCGCTGTTTACGGTGGACATTTCCGGGCGCTTCGAGCAACGCGTGCCCACGCCGGGCTTCGCGTCCGATCCGGCTTGGTCGCCGCTGTTGTCCTAGCGGGATGACTTATCTTCGAATCGTCATCCCGCGCTAATTTGTTGTTTGAGCATGATCTTTTCGGAAAACCGGTTTCCACTTTTCCGGATCATGCTCTAAAGCCGCCAGCCCGCATGATGCCTCGGTGACGGTACGCCGCACCCGGCAAAGCTTGCCTAGCTTGTTGATTTAGCGGGCCGATTCTCAATTTCGGTACGAAAAACAATATCTCGGTAACGATATTCCCTCAGAAAGACTTCATCTGCGGCAGGTACAGTGTGCGCCGATAAGGACGTGCGCGCGAAAATGCAGCTTACCAATCTGCGGGAAGTACCTGAGCGGGAGATATCGCCGTCGATACGCGAGGCGTTGATCGATTCGCTTTTCGAAGCTGCCGCTCCGCTGTTTGCGGGCCTACTCTTCGTTGCCATCGCCGCGGCCCTGACCGCGTTGAAGACGGGAGAGAAACTAAGCTGGGTGTGTGTCGGACTTCTGGTCCTGACCGGCGCTGTCCGGGCGGTCGACCTGCAGCGATACCGGGCGCGCAAATCGACGGTAGCTGCCGGTGAAGCCGCGCAGTGGAAGATGCGTTATCAGATCGGGGCGATGATCCAGGCCGCTGCGATCGGCATATGGTGCTCCGCCACGCTGTTGATCAGCGACGACGCCGTGGTCCACATGATTTGTTTGTCCGTCACCACCGGGATCCTGGCGGGAGGTGCCGGCAGGGCCTACGGACGGCAGTGGATATTCCAGCTGCAAGCCGTACTCATCTTCGGCCCCACCGTGATCGCGCTGGCGTGGCATGGCACACCCTATTACATCGCGATGTCGGTCATCAGCGCCGTATTTCTGGTAGCTCTCACGCAAATCTCGGCCAATCTGCATAGAATATTTATGCAAGCGCTGGTGGCACGCGAGCGCGAGGCGGCGCTGGCCGGGCAGTTCGACACCGCGCTGAACAATATGCCCCACGGGCTGTGCATGTTCGCGGTCGATGGACGGCTTGCGGTGATGAACCATCGCTTCAGCGAGATGATGGAGCTGCCGGAAGATCTGATGCAGCGCGGGGCGAACGCGACGGATATCATCGCGGCCTGCGTCAACGCCCGATCGATCTCGTCGGCCAGCGGCGACATGATCCTTGCGGAGATCGAGGACACCCAGACCAGGGACATTATTACGACCGATCCCGACGCGGATCGCGCCCGATCGCTGTCGTGGACCTTCCAGCCGATGACGGGTGGCGGTTCCGTCGTGCTGGTGGAAGACATCACCGAACGGCGCAACGCCGAAGCCAGGATCAGCCATCTGGCGCGGTACGACGAACTGACGGCGCTCCCCAATCGGCTCAATTTCCGTGATGAAATCGAGCGGCTGCTGGCCCTGTCCCGCCATGCCGAGCGGCTGTCCGCATTGCTGTTTGTCGACCTCGATCAGTTCAAGCAGGTCAACGATACGCTGGGTCACCCCTGCGGCGATGAATTATTGCGCGCGGTTGCCGAGCGGCTGCGCGGCATGCTGCGCCCCGAGGATTTTGTCGCGCGCTTCGGCGGTGACGAATTTGTCGTGTTCCAGCAGGATATCGAATCACCCGAGGACGCGGCCGGTCTCGCCCGACGCATCGTCGATCGTCTCAGTGAGCGATACAAGATCGACAACCATTTGGTCGAGATCGGCGCCAGCGTCGGCATCGCGATGACGGAGCCGGGCGTCAGCGCGGACACGCTGCTTAAGAACGCGGACATGGCGCTCTACCGCGCCAAGGCTGACGGTCGCGGCACCTTCTGCTTCTTCCGCGAGGAAATGGCGCAAACCGTCGAGTCGCGACGCAACATGGAACTCGACCTGCGCAAGGCGCTGGCCAACGAGGAATTCGAGCTGTTCTATCAGCCGCTGATCAATCTGAAGTCGGGCCGGATTTCGACCTGCGAGGCGCTGCTGCGCTGGAATCATCCGCTGCGCGGCACGGTTTCCCCGATCGATATCATCCCGGTCGCCGAGGACATGGGCCTGATCGTCGATCTCGGCCGCTGGATCCTGCGCAAGGCCTGCATGGAATGCATGAAATGGCCGGAAGGCGCCAGCGTCGCGGTCAATTTCTCGCCGCAACAATTCCATCAGCGCGATGTGCTGAGCGAGGTTCGCTACGCGCTCGAGGTTTCCGGTCTACCCGCGCACCGGCTCGAGATCGAGATCACGGAATCGTCGCTGCTGCGCAACACGCAATTGACCCACGATGTGCTCTCGCAGTTGAGCGCGATCGGCGTGCGGATCTCGCTGGACGATTTCGGCACCGGCTATTCGAGCTTGAGCTATCTGCATAATTTCCCGCTGCAGAAGGTGAAGATCGATCGCTCCTTCCTGGAAGGAATCGACACCGACCGTCCGCTCACTTTGTTGCGCGGCGTGGCGCGGCTTTCCGCCGATCTAGGAATGAAGGTCGTGGTCGAAGGCATCGAGACCAACGAGCAGCTCGAACTGATTACCGCGGATGGAACCGTGACCGAGGGGCAGGGCTACCTGTTCAGCCGGCCGGTTCCCGCAGCGCGTGTGCGCCAGCTGCTTAACGCATCGCACGGCCGACATCAGCCCGACGAGCCGATGCTGGCGGTGGTCTCGCGGTCCATCGCCTGATTTGATCCCGATCGGCCCCGTGTTTGGCCAAAGCCTGCCTCAGCGGGTCTTAACACACGCGCCTTAACCCTAACATCGCTAAAGCTTTGCATTTTTGTTAAGGAGACGTTAATCTTCTCACTCGCGGAAGTTGATTGGGCGTGTGAGAGGATATCTGATGAAGTCCGTTGCCAAAGTGGCCAGTTCGCTCTTTGTGCGGGAATCAGGACTGTCTGATCGAGTCGATTACCGGCTCATGGAATCTCCCGAGGAAAAAGACTCTATCTATTTGATGCGTTACAAAGCCTATCTGCATGGTGGAGTAACCGCGCCGGCCGAGTCTCAGCGTGTCAGCGATCATTACGATGACGCGCCCAACGCCTGGGTCTTTGGAATTTATGTCGACGGAGCATTATGCAGTTCACTACGCCTCAACGTCGTGACCTCGGATTGTCGGATTTCCGGGTCGGCTGACTTGTTTGGCGATGTTCTTCACCCACGCCTCGATCAAGGCGAAGTCTTTATCGATCCGCTTCGTTTTGCTGCAGACCCGGAAAAAGCGCGCCAGTTCCCTGAACTTCCCTATCTGACGGTGCGGCTCGCCTATATGGCGTGTGAGTATTTCAACGCAAATACCGGGCTCGCGCTGGTTCGTGCCGAGCACCAGGCGTTCTATCGCCGGGTCTTTATGCACGAGGTCATCGCCGAACCGCGTTCGTTTCCGGGATTTTTGCCGAAGGTGGCATTGATGGCGTCCGATTACCGGGCCCGGCACGAACGGGTCTTGGCCCGGTTTCCCATTATGCGCTCCGGCGCTCTTGAGCGACGGATGCTGTTCCAGCGCCGCGCCGAGCGCCTGTCGTTGGTGACCGAGGCGACGGTTTCGCCGCTCGAACGTGCGGCGGTCGCCCAGAACTCCTGACGCAATTTGCCTCCTACAAATTTGTGACAATGGGCAGCGGGTAGGTCCGGGCCGGGTTCCGGTGAAAGGGCCGTCCCGCCCGCGCGCCCGGCCCGCCCGCAATCTGTGCTGAAAAGACCTCACAACGGATCATTCGGGCTGCGCTGGCGCTTGCCTTCACCCTGACGCCACATTTACAACCCATTAACCATTGCGATTGCTTTTCGCCGTTCGGGGGCATTTGATCGGCCTTGGCAACACCCCGTCAAGGTTGACGGAACGTTCGCTTAACCATCGCCCTGTAGACCGGATAACAGTTGGAAACGTGAGCGTTGGAGGCTCCGGAATGAAACATCAAATGCGTATCCTCCAGGGATTGAAACTGGTTGCGGTGCTGGCGGTGGCGCTGTCGATGGGCGCTTGCGCCAACAAGAATGGTCTCGGCTCCGATGCGATGGCCAGCGCGGCGACCCCGGGCAGTCAGCAGGACTTCGTGGTCAATGTCGGGGACCGCGTGTTCTTCGAGAGCGATCAGACCGATCTGTCGCCGCAGGCAATCGCGACCCTGGAAAAGCAGGTCCAGTGGCTGCAGACCTACAACCGCTATTCCTTCACCATCGAAGGCCATGCGGACGAGCGCGGCACCCGCGAATACAACATCGCACTTGGTGCGCGGCGCGCCCAATCGGTTCGCTCCTACTTCGCCTCGAAAGGCATCGACCCGAGCCGGATGCGGACGATTTCTTATGGCAAGGAACGCCCGGTGGCGGTCTGTAACGACATCTCGTGCTGGTCGCAAAACCGTCGCGCCGTTACCGTCCTGAACGCCAGCTCCTGAGCCTTCGCGGCCTTCAATCTTAGGTCACCGGCGCCTTCGGGCGCCGGTTTTGTTTTGCCGATGCCGCTCACGGGTCGCCGTTTGTATCAGTCACAATTCTGGCGTACTCCCTCTCTCAATGTAGCTTGCTTTCGAGTTACGCTGCTTTCGTCGCTGGGCCAAAATGTCATCCAGATTTCATAGAATTACCCACGCCGTGGTGCTCTCCGCGATGCTGGCGCTCGGGTCCTCGCACGCGTCCGCGCAGTCCGATGACGGCGATCCGGAAATGCGAATCCAGCAGCTCGAGAACCAGCTGCGGCAGCTCACCGGCCAGAACGAGGAGTTGGCGCACCAGAACCAGGTGCTGCAGGACCGTTTGAGGAGCTTGCAGGGCGGGGCTCAGCCGGCTGTCGGCGGTCCGCCGGTTGCGGCTCAGCCGCCCGCGGTTGCTCCGCCTATGGCCGCACTGCCGCCGCCGAACCCCGCCTATCGGCAGCCGCCACCGCAACCCGGTTACGAACAGCCGCAGGCCGCTGCGCCAGCGCCGATCTACCAGGAGGAAGCGCCAGCGCAGGCACCTGGGCGGCGCCGTGGCGACGCCTTCGATCCCAACCAGAATCCCAATGCGCCCGGCGCCCCGCGCGCGCTCGGCGGCGGTCAATTGCCGATGACGAACGATGCCCCGGTCGGTGCGCCCGGCGGACGCGGTCCGGGTGAACCGCTCAATCTCGGCTATCCCGGCGCGCGCGATTCCGGTGGCGCTCCGCCGCCAGCGGCCGGTTCTGGCGGTACCAGGCTAACCACGCTGCCGCCATCGGCGACGCCAAAGGACGAATTCGATCTCGGCATCGGTTACATGCAGCGCAAGGACTATGCGCTCGCCGAAGAAACCATGCGCAATTTCGGGCAGAAATACCCCAGCGATCCCCTGGTCGCGGATTCCCAATACTGGCTCGGCGAGAGTTTCTTCCAGCGTCAGCAATACCGCGATGCCGCGGAAGCATTCCTCGCGGTGACCACCAAATTCGACAAGTCGGCCAAGGCGCCGGATGCTCTGCTGCGGCTCGGACAATCGCTGGCTGCGTTGAAAGAGAAGGAAGCCGCCTGCGCCGCCTTCGGCGAAGTGACGCGAAAATATCCGCGCGCCTCGAGCGGCGTCAAAGCCGCGATCGATCGCGAGCAAAAACGGGTCAAGTGCTGAGGTCCCAAGTTCTAACGTTGCAGGTTCTGAACCCGGTGATGTGCGCCGCCGCGACGCAAGCAATGCCCCGCCACGGACGCCACGCGGCGCTGGGCCTCGATCGCATCTCGGAATAAAATGGCTGGCGCCTCGAGGGCGCTTTGACCGGCGATGCCATGCCTCACGACGATGATTCCGCGATCTCGGCGAGCGATGCGAAAGACCTTTTCGCGGAATGGAAGAGCGTGCCCGCGGTTGTGCTGGCGGTTTCCGGCGGCCCGGACTCCGTCGCGCTGATGTGGCTTGCGGCGCGCTGGCGCCGGGCGCTGAGCCGTGGTCCGCGTCTTGTGGCGGTCACCGTCGATCACGGCTTGCGCGCGGAATCCGCCCGTGAGGCGCTTGAGGTCAAGCGGCTGGCGCGCAGCCTCGATTTGCCGCATCACACCTTGCGCTGGACCGGGGCCAAGCCAAAAACCGGATTGCCGGCCGCGGCGCGTACGGCGCGATATCGCCTGCTGGCCAAGGCGGCGCAAGAGCACGGGGCCACTCATATCCTGACCGCGCATACCCGCGACGATCAGGCTGAGACGCTGTTGATGCGAATGCTGCGCGGCAGCGGCATCGCGGGTCTTTCGGCGATGGCCCGGCAAACCCCGCGCGACGGTGTGGTGCTGGCGCGTCCGCTTCTGAATGTGTCCAAGGCGCAGCTGATCGCGACCCTCGCCAAAGCCAAGGTCGCCTTCGCCGACGATCCGACCAACCGCGACGTCCATTTTACCCGGCCGAGGCTGCGCGCGCTGATGCCGGTGCTGGCTGCCGAGGGCGGCGACGCCAGGAATCTGGCACGGCTGGCGGCACGGCTCGCGCGGGCCAATGCCGCGGTGGAAGTGTTGGCCGACGGTGCCGAGCGCTATCTCGCCTTGCGGGATCGGGAGACCATGCATGCCGGGCCAAACGCCGAAAATTCCAACCTGAAGATGTTCGATTTCGCAGCCTTTGCCGCTATCCCCGAAGAGATCCGGGTCCGGCTGCTGCAGCGCGCGATCGACCGGCTCGGCCATGAGGGACCGGCGGAGCTTGGCAAGATCGAAGCCCTGCTGTCGGCCCTGGAGCAGGCCGGCGCGAAAAAGACCCGGGGGCAACAACAGAAGCTGAAACAGACTCTTGCTGGCGCCCTGATTAGCCTGGTTGACGGGCGAATTCGGGTCGAGCCCGCGCCATTGCGCCGCACGCGGCGTTAGAGGCCGAAAAGCCCCCTGAAATCTGACGGGTGAGGTGCTGGACCGTGACTCCCATGCTTGCAGGACCTTAACCACCCCTGAAAAGGCCGGTTCCGCGGCCATTATTTAAGCGGGAATCGCGCTACAATGCGCTAAATAGTCCTGTGTGGTTCCCTTGGCAGCGACCGGGGTGACACCTAGATTGTACGATAGCCGCGCGGGGATTCTCTCGTGGCTGTTTCAGGATACTGCCGAGATACTATCAAGGATAAAGGCCGCGATCCGCGCGACCACGAAGGAAGATCGATGAACGCCAATCTGCGCAATTTCGCCCTCTGGGTTATTATTGTTCTGCTGCTGTTGGCATTGTTCACGCTCTTCCAGAATCCTGGCCAGCGCACTTCCTCGCAGGACATCTCGTTCTCGCAGCTGTTGACGGAAGTCGACGCCAACCACGTTCGTGACGTCGTGATCCAGGGGCCGGAAATCCACGGCACCTTTACCAACGGCTCGAGCTTCCAGACCTACGCGCCGAGTGACCCGACGCTGGTGAAGCGTCTCTATGACGGCAAGGTCTCGATCACCGCGAAGCCGCCCGGCGACAACGTGCCGTGGTTCGTGTCGCTGCTGGTCTCATGGTTGCCGTTCATCGCGCTGATTGGCGTGTGGATATTCCTGTCGCGGCAGATGCAGGGCGGCGCCGGCAAGGCGATGGGCTTCGGCAAGTCGCGCGCCAAAATGCTGACCGAGGCGCATGGCCGCGTCACCTTCGAAGATGTCGCCGGCGTCGATGAAGCCAAGCAGGATTTGCAGGAGATCGTGGAATTCCTGCGCGATCCCGGAAAATTCCAGCGGCTGGGCGGACGCATTCCGCGCGGCGTGCTGTTGGTCGGACCTCCCGGCACCGGCAAGACGCTGATCGCACGTGCAGTCGCCGGCGAAGCCAACGTGCCCTTCTTCACGATTTCGGGTTCTGATTTCGTCGAAATGTTCGTAGGCGTTGGTGCTTCCCGCGTCCGCGACATGTTCGAGCAGGCCAAGAAGAACGCGCCCTGCATTATCTTTATCGATGAAATCGATGCGGTCGGCCGTCATCGCGGCGCCGGTCTCGGCGGCGGCAATGACGAGCGCGAGCAGACGCTGAACCAGTTGCTGGTCGAGATGGATGGCTTCGAAGCCAATGAGGGCGTGATCCTGATCGCGGCCACCAACCGGCCCGACGTGCTCGATCCCGCGCTGCTGCGTCCCGGCCGGTTCGACCGCCAGGTGGTGGTGCCGAATCCGGACGTCGTCGGCCGCGAGCAGATCCTCAAGGTTCACGTTCGCAAGGTGCCGTTGGCGCCGGATATCAACCTCAAGACCATCGCTCGCGGCACGCCGGGTTTCTCGGGCGCCGATCTGATGAACCTCGTCAACGAAGCCGCCCTGACCGCCGCCCGCCGCAACAAGCGGATGGTGACTCAGGCCGAGTTCGAAGAGGCCAAGGACAAGGTGATGATGGGCGCGGAGCGCAAGTCGCTCGTCATGACCGAGGAAGAGAAGCTGCTGACGGCCTATCACGAGGGTGGCCACGCCATCGTCGGCCTCAACGTCGTCGCAACCGATCCGATCCACAAGGCGACGATCATTCCGCGCGGCCGCGCGCTCGGCATGGTGATGCAGCTGCCGGAACGCGACAAGCTGTCGATGTCGCTGGAGCAGATGACCTCGCGTCTGGCCATCATGATGGGCGGCCGCGTTGCCGAAGAGCTGATCTTCGGCCGCGAAAAGGTCACCTCGGGTGCTTCCTCCGATATCGAGCAGGCGACCCGGTTGGCGCGCATGATGGTGACGCGCTGGGGCCTTTCGGACGCGCTCGGCACCGTGTCGTACGGTGAGAACCAGGACGAGGTTTTCCTAGGCATGTCGGTGTCGCGCACCCAGAATGCATCGGAAGCCACGGTTCAGAAGATCGATACCGAGATCCGGCGCTTTGTCGAAGAGGGCTACAACGAAGCCACGCGTATTCTCACCGAGAAGCGCGCCGACCTCGAAGCCCTGGCGAAGGGCCTGCTCGAATTCGAAACCCTGTCCGGCGATGAGATCACCGACCTGCTCAAGGGCAAGAAGCCGAATCGCAAATCCGTGCTGGAGCCCAGCACGCCGCGCACTTCGGCGGTGCCTCCGGCCGGCAAACCGCGCCCGCGTCCCGATTCGGATCCCGGTCTGGAGCCGCAGCCGCAGGCGTAATTTCGTTCGGTACGGCCGGTTATTCCGGCAAGCCATTGTAAAAAAGCCCGGCTTCAAGCCGGGCTTTTTTACGGCGATACGGCTCGCCATGATTCCGGTTGGCGCCCATGTTGGCATCGTGGCATGTTCCGTCATGCCGGGAGCGCGGACATAACCGCGCCCCGAAATAACAAGGGGAGGGGCGTCGATGCGTTTCGTCACGATGACTGGCGTAGTGGGCGCGCTTGCCGCGCTGGTATGGCCGGCAGCGTCCAATGCAGCCGAGATGCGCGGCGTCACCGCGACCGAAATCAAGATCGGCCAGACCATGCCCTACAGCGGGCCGGTGTCGGCGTTCGGCGCGCTCGGCAAGGGCGAGGTCGGCTACTTCAAGATGCTCAACGAGCGCGGCGGCATCAACGGCCGCAAGATCAATCTGATCTCGCTCGACGACAGCTACGCGCCGCCGAAAACCGTGGAGCAGACGCGGCGGCTGGTGGAGAGCGACGAGGTCGCGCTAATCTTTTCCTCGATCGGCACCGCCCACAACACCGCGATCGCGAAATATCTGCAGAGCAAGAACATCCCGCAATTGTTTCTGGCCTCTGGCGCCTCGAAATTCGCCGACGTCAGCCAGTATCCGCAGGCAACGGTCGGCGTGCAGGCGCCGTTTCGCTACGAGGCGCGGCTTTACGCGCGCTATGCGCTGGCGAAAAACCCGAACGCCAAATTCGCCGTGATTTCGCAGAACGACGATTTCGGCCGTGACTATCTCGCTGGACTGAAGGACGTGCTCGCAGACAAATACAATTCGGTTGTCACCAGCGCGACCTACGAGATCTCCGACCCGACCATCAACTCCCAGATCGTCAAGCTGAAGGCGTCCGGCGCCGATGTGTTCGTGATCGCGGCGACGCCGAAATTCGCCGCGCAGTCGATCCGCAAGGCGTTCGAGATCGGCTGGAAGCCGATGACCTTCCTGTCCAACGTCGCGGTCTGGGTCTCGACGGTGATGCAGCCGGCGGGGCTGGAAGCCGGCGTAGGCATCCTCTCGACCGCTTACGTCAAGGACCCCGATGATGCCGCCTGGAAGGACGATGCAGGCGTCAAGGCGTGGCGGGATTTCATGACCAAATATGTTCCCGACGCGGACCAGCACGACACCAATTACGTCAACGCCTATAACAGCGCGATGGCGCTCGAGGCGGTGCTGAAGGCCTGCGGCGACGACCTCTCGACCGACAACATCCTCAAGCACGCCTACGCCATCAAGGATCTGGAATTGCCGATGCTGTTGCCGGGAATCAAGATCAACACCAGCCCGACCGATCATGTACCGGTCGACCAGATGCAGTTCATGCGCTTCAACGGCCAGAGCTGGGAGCGGTTTGGAGAGCTGCAGAAGGGGGATTAGCAAATCGGGGCGCGTGTCACTCGCGCCCCGAAACGACGAAGCGTCAGCCCAGCTTGCCGACCTCGGCCTCCAGCAGCGACCAGCATCTGGTGCCGAGTTTTTCCTTCCACGCCGCATACACCTTCGGCAGCCGGGCGCGGAAGGCAGCCTGATCGACCTCGTTGAACACCAGTCCGCGCTTGGCGAAATCATCGCGCAGGCTGGCGTTGAACGCGCCCTGTTGCTCGCGTTGCAGCCGGACATATTTGGCGTAGTTGCGCTCGATCACGTCCCTGACGTCGTCGGGCAGCGACTTCCACAGCGCAAGGTTGGCCATCGCATTGAAGCCCGACCACATATGGTTGGTCAGGCTGACATACTTCACCAGCTCATAGAGCTTGAAGCCCTCGAGGATCGCCAGCGGGTTTTCCTGCGAATCGACCTTGCCGGTTTTCAGCGCGTCGTAAATCTGGTTGGCCGGCGTCGTCACCGGCTCGGCGCCGAACGCACTGAAGGTGTCGATCATCATCTGTCCCGGCGGCACCCTGATTTTCATGCCGGCGAAGTCGTCCGGCTTGGCGACCGCGCGCGAGATCGAGGCGACCTGCCGCATGCCGTTGTCGAAGCCGCCGACCGGAAACAGATACATGCCCTTGGCCGCCATCTCCTCCCCGATATATTTTCCGAACGGGCCGTCGATCGCCTCGTGGGCTTCGGATGCCGATTTGAATGCGAACGGCAATTGCTGCGCTTCGGCCACCGGCACCACCGTGCCGATGATGCCGCCCATCAAGGTGAAGAACTGAATTTCGCCTGCGATGAGCATCTTCAGCGCCACCGGATCGCCGCCCGGCAGCTTGTTGTTTTCGGCATAAACCGTGGTTTCGACCCGGCCATTGGTCTCGCTGCGCACGGCCTCCCACATCGCGGTCAGGTTCTTGTGCAGCGGACCGGTGGCGGCCTGGTTATGATATTGCGAGAATTTGTACTCGGCGGCACGCGTCGGCCGGATGATCAGCGCCGCTCCTGCGGCTGCTGCGGCTCCCGTCATCAGCGATCGCCGGGTCATCGCGCGGCCGGTGACCGGCCTGTTTATCTCATTCCTAACCATCATTTTCTCCTGGTCCCGCCTCGTGCCGGGCGGCGTGGTTTCGCGCGCGGACTGTCGTGGAAATCCGGCGATTTCGCCACGAAAATCGCCTCCCCGCGGCCTCAGACCTTAAGATTTCCTCAAGCCTGTCTGGCCTATTGGTGGAGAGGGCGCGCGTTCCGCCAACACCGCGACGCGCGCGAAAAGGATCTCGCATGGCCGCGCCCGTTTCCGCCCCGTCTATTTCGCCTGACCACAGTGCGATTCCGACGTCGCTCTTCAACGTGTGCTTCGTGCTGTTCGTCATCAACGTCTCGTTTTTTCCGGCGGCGTATTTCTCGCATTGGTGGATCTACGATCCGAAAGGATTGGGCATTCCGACCGATTTCATCAACGTCTGGGCCGCCGGCCGCCTGGCGCTCGAAGGCCATCCGGCGCAGGCCTGGGATTGGGATATCCAGCGGCCGATCGAGATTGCCCAGCTCGGTCAGGATTTTCTCGGCTATTTCGCCTGGCACTATCCGCCGCCGTTTCTGTTCGTGGCCTCCTTGCTGGCGCGGCTTCCCTATGGAGCCGCTTTCATGGGGTGGGTCTTCATCAGCCTCATTCCCTATCTGGTGGTGGTGCGTGCAATAGTCGGCCGCCCGTTCGGC